>NZ_JOHO01000001.1 GCF_000719705.1 Streptomyces sp. NRRL S-350
GAGATTTCTGCCTGTCTCGTGGGCTCGGAGATGTGTATAAGAGACAGGCCTACGGCCGCCAGTCATGGCGGTAGTCAGGGTGGTCCTTGCACTGCTCGGCGAGTTTGAGCATCAGGTCGCCGAGCGCGGTAGCCGTGGGCCATCGTCGGTTGTTGACCGCTTCGCAGTACTCGTTGACGATCAGTTCGACCACGGCAGCGCCCTCGAAGGGATGCCCCGGATCGGCAATGCGAGCGCGGAGGAAGTCCTCTACGAAGGTCTCGAGCGGCACCTGATACTCCGACGTCGTGGTGTGGTGTTGCGTCATTCTGGCAGCGTCGCCACACGGGCAGAAACGGACGCCGCGCGCCGGCCCGCTGGGGGCGGGGGGCACCCGCCACCCGGCGCCCGCCCCGGCACGGTGTTCTGGCCCATCAGGTGCGGGGCGTTCTAGCGGGTGGAGGGGAGCGGCGGCCTTCCCTGCCGGGTCTGGCGGACGAGGCAGCTCAGGATCTCCTCCTTGCCGATGCAGGCATGAGCGGGCCTCGGCTCCGGGAGTGGTCATGACATCCCCGGACCCCAGCAGCTCCCAGCAGTCGTCTCGGAAATGACGAGGGGCTTCTCGCTAGGGATCCCTTCGGGAGGACGAGCTTGGTCAGATGTAGTCAACGAAGTCGCTACCGCCGTGCTCGATGTACGCCGTGAGGCCGGAGGCCGCTGCTGCGGCTACCTGGCGAAGGCGATCCATGCTCCGGGGGTTGAGGACGTCGGTCCAGTCCTCGACGGGGCGGGCGGCCCAGTCGCTGTGTTCGGCGGGATCCAGGTGGATCGACGCGAGTTGCTCGGGGCTGAGTGCGCCACCGTCGAAGATCAGACCGAACTTGTTCGCGGGCCACGTCGGTTCGGGCGGAAGGAAGTGGACGGCCAGCAGTCGGCCGCACTTCAGAGTGAGGCCGGTCTCCTGCCGGGTCTCGCGGATCGCCGCCCCGCTCGGGGGCTCGCCGGGGTCCATCTGGCCGCCGGGGAACTGCCAGATCTGGCCCTTGTCGGGCTTGTAGACCGAGGAGTTGAGCAGTACCGGCTGGCCGTGCTCGTCGGTGATGTAGAGAGAGGCGTACGCGGTCGCACGGGGAAGGGTGGCGATGAACTCCTCCGGCGGGAGCCAGCTGCCGGCCTGCGGATCGGGCTCGGGCAGGAAGCTCTCCATCAGTTCCTCCAGTCGGTGGCGGTGTTGAGGACGTCGGCGGCCCACTGGTAGTGGCCGGTGTCGCGGATGTCCTTGTCCTGCTCGGGATAGAGGTCGCAGCTCAGCAGGGCGATCATGTGCAGGTAGTCGGCGAGGTCGTCGCGCCGGTCGGCGGGGAGGTCCTCGGCGGCGGCGGCCAGCAGGCGGTTGCGGACGTCGACACGGTCTTCGTCGTACATCCGGTAGTAGGAGCAGGCCCCCGCGAGGTCGTAGAGCGGGTCTCCGAGCAACGTGAAGGTGCCGAAGTCGATGACGGCGCTGACCTTGCCGTCGGCGACGAGGATGTTGTCCGGGTAGAGGTCGCCGTGAATGACGCCCTCGGGCCCGGTGTAGGGGCGGGCGAGCCGTGCGGTGAGCCGGTCGGTGATGTGGTCGACGGCCGGGACGTCGCGGCGCAGGTCAGCGAGGACCTTGGGGAGCTTCTGCCCGAGGAGGCGGCGCAGGAAGGCGTGCCAGTCCTCGCCCTGGTGGGCCGGGTCGGGGTCGAGGAGCATCCGCCGGGCGAGCGGGGTGGTCAGGCGCAGGCCGGTGAAGTCGCGGACGGCGCCGAGGTAGGTGTGTTCGGTGGCCGCGTCGGTGAGGTCGAGGGCGTCGCCCATCGGGGTGCCGGACAGGCGGGTCTCGGTGACGGCGAGCAGGGGGCCGTGCTGCTCGATGCTCTGGATCTCGGGCAGGGCGAACGGGACGCTATTGCGGTCAAAGCGCCGGTAGAGGTCGGCGATGGTCTCCAGCGCACTGCGCTGGTCGGGGTCGGCGTAGACCTTGAGGACCTGGTCGTGGCCGAGGGCGTAGACGCGGGCCTCGGTGCCGGCGGCGATCAGGTCGGCGGGGGTGAGTCCGCGGGCTTCGAGGAGCTGGTTCTCGGCATCGGCGGTGATGCTGCTGGCGTCTCGGCGGGTGATCACGGCGTGCTCCGGGTGATGGCGGTGACGACGGTGCGGTTCTCGGGCCGGACGGGGCCGCCGGTGAAGTCCCCGGCGAAGGAGACGACGGCGAATCCGGCCTGGTGCAGGGCGTCTTCGAGTTCGGGACGGGAGTACATGCGGGTGCGGCAGGTCGCGGACCAGCCGGGCCGGGTGTAGGTGACGTGGGCGTGCTTGGCCTCCCAGTCGTACCAGGCGCTCTCGGTGACCCCGTTGTACGTAACGGTTTTGGTGCTGATGGGTTCCGTGCCGTGCCGGTTCTCGTGCTCGGCCCGCTCGCGGGTGGTCAGCTCCATGACGAGGTGGCCGCCGGGCTTGAGGGCGGTGGCCCAGGCGGTGAGGGCGGCGAGGTCGTCGGCCGGGGTGTCGAGGTAGCCGAAGCTGGTCCACAGGTTGAGAACGACGTCGAACTCCCCGGGCGGGGGGTTGCGCATGTCGGCCTGGTGGAAGTCGGCGCCGGGGTGGAGGGCGCGGGCGCGGCCGATCTGGTGGGGCGAGGCGTCGATGCCGGTGACGTGGAGTCCGCGGGCGGTGAGGGGGCCGGTGTGCCGGCCGAAGCCGCAGGGGACGTCGAGGACCCGGGTACCGGGGGCCATGAACTCCTTCGCGCACAGGGCGTCGAGGTCGGCCTGGGTGCTGTCGTACTTGCCGAGGGCGCGGAAGGTCTCCTCGAAGCCGGGGTCGAAGAAGGCGTCGGCCCAGTCGTCGGGGGCGGTCACAAGGGCGGTGTCGTTCACGGGGTGGACTCCAGAGTGTTCAGGAGGAGGGAGTGCAGCTCTCGGGTGTCGGAGGCGACGAGGTAGCGCGCGGTGACGTCGGGACCGTCGAAGCGGACCGGGCGGCCGTGTTCGTCGGTGATGTGGCGGCCGGTGGCGATGAGGAGGTGGCACAGGGCGGCGATGTCCCAGGCCCGGTGGCCGCACATCTCCGCGACGGCCCCGGCGGCGGTGCCCCGGGCCACTTCGGTGAGCGCCCGGGTGGACTCGAAGGCGTCCACCAGCAGCGGGTTCCCGGCGGGCAGGCGCTCGCGCAGTGCGGCCGGCTCGAAGTAGCAGGCGTGGACGGGGCGCTCATCGGGCGGTTGCGGGAGGGGCCGGAACGTCGCCTGGTCGCGGTCGGCGACGGCAAGGATGCCCGCGGCGGGGAAGGAGGCGATGGAGAACTCCGGCACCTGAGCGCGCCAGGCGCTGACGAGGACGGCGAAGTCGGTGGAGCCGTCGAGGTACTGGCGGGTGCCGTCGAGGGGGTCGATGTACCAGGTCAGCACGCGGTGGTTTGTGTTGGCCTGGTGGGTGGCGGGGTCCTCCTCGGTGACGATCACTGCCGTGGGGTCGAGGTGGGTGATCGCCTTGACGAGGATCTGTTCGGCGTCGGTGTCGGCGGCGGAGACGAGCGTGCCGTCAGCCTTGCGGCGCACGTCTTCCGGGCCGGCCATGCTGGAGCCCGGCCAGGTGCTCAGCAGGCGGGCGGCGGCCTGGTCCACGGCGCCGACCAGACTGCGCGACCAGTACGCGGCCCCGCCCAGGAGCGTCACCGTGGGCCTCCCGTCAGCGCGGCGGCGATGTGCTCGCCCCACGCGGGCCAGGAGAACGCGGGGTCGTAGGCGGCCGGGGTGGGGGTCCGGTGGTATTGGGTGCGCATCGCGTCGATCAGGTCAGCGCTCTCGCGTTCACCCTGGCTGACGGTCAGGTGGATCTCCTCGGGGCAGCGCGGGTGCATGCCGGGGATGTCGCTGAGGATGGTCGGGCGTCGGTGGGCGATCAGGGCGCTGGCCGGTCCGGAGGTCTCGCCCAGCCAGGGGCCGCGCAGCTGGATGCCGCAGTCCGCGGCGAGCAGCAGGGCGTTGAACTCGGCGTCGGTGAGGTATCCGGTGTGGCGGACGGTGGGGTCGTCCGGGACTGTGAGGCCGTCGCGGGCCTCCCCGGCGAGCAGGAGCAGGGCGTTCGCGGGGCGGTCGGTCCAGTTCCGCCAGGCGTCGAGGATGACGGGGATGCGCTTGTAGGCGCCGAGGAATCCGAAGGTGGCGAAGACGAACGCCTGCTCGGGTAGGCCGTGGCGGGCCCGGGTGCCGGTCACGGGGTTGAGCGGGTGGACGGGGAAGGGCAGGTGGCGGATGTCGGCGGTGGGGTGGCGGTCGGCGAGGTGCTCGGCCAGCAGCGGGGAGTGGACCAGGACGCGGGTGGCTGCTTCGATCGCCAGGTCCTCGATGTGGGCGTTGAGGCTGTAGCGGTCGACGTGCGGGTGGTCGGCGAAGTGCCGCTCCATGGCCGCCCGGGTGTCCAGGTGGGTGCCGACCGCGGTGGAGATCCGGGTCAGGACGGCCTGCTGCTCGGCGGCGGGCAGCTGGTCCCACGCCTCGTAGTAGTAGTCGAGGTTGTTGTACTCGTGGAGCAGGACCGTGCCGGGCCGGGCTGCCAGCGCGCGGAAGGCGCCGTGGTGGAGGGTGTTGTTGCCCAGGTGGTAGAGGACGTGGTCGAAGGCGGTCGGGTCGATGCCGGGGCCGGCGATCCGGCGGGTGGTGAAGTGCGCGGCGAGGTGGGGCAGGGACTGGGTGATGTACCCGGCGACGCCGCTCTTGTCGCGCGGGGCGGGGCCCCAGACTCCGAGGGTGGGAAGCTGCTCAGACACGGGCCGCTCCGAGGACGGGGCGGGCGGCGCTGATCGCCTCGCTGTAGGCGCTGCCGGTGTTGGCGACGCAGCGGGTCATGCCGAAGTTGCGGGTGGCGCGGTCGGCGGCGGCCCGGCCGGTGTGGGCCCGCAGGGTGGGGAGGGCGGCGAGTTCGTCCAGCGCGGCGGCGTAGGCGGCGGGGTCGGCGGTGTCGACCAGGCGGCCGGTGTCGGGGGTGACCACCTCGTTGAGGCCGTCGATGTCGCTGACGACGGCCGGGGCGCCGTGCTGCATGAACTCGATGACGGCCAGCCCGAGCCCTTCGGCGGTGCTGGGCTGGGTGACCAGGTCGGCGGCCTCGGCGAGCAGGTCGCGTACCTCGTCACTCTGGTCGGTCAGGAGCGTGATCCGGTCGCCGTGCCGGGCGGCGCGTTCGGCGACGTATCGGAGGTAGGCGGAGTCGGAGCCGTTGGTGGAGCCGAGCAGGACCACCCGGCAGTCTGCGCGGGTGGCCATCAGCTCGAAGGCGTCCAGCAGCCGGTGCTGGGTCTTGCGGGGGGTGTAGCGGCCGGTGAGGGCGATCAGCAGGCCGTCGGTGGGCACGCCTGTGGCCTGCGCGAGGAAGTGCCGGGCCACCCGGCGGTCGTGGACGCGCGGCCGGTGGCGCACGCCGAGGTGGACGGTGCGGATGCGCTCGGCCGGGTAGCCGAAGCCGGCGGCCTGCCGGGCGAAGGCCCGGCTGCCGGCGAGGACCAGCGTGGGCGTGCAGGTCCTGGCGACGAAGCGGGAGCGGGGCCAGCCGCCGGGCTCCGTCTCGGGTCGGGTCTCGTGGAACGAGGCGACGACGGGCACCGTCTCGGCGAGGCCGGACATGTGCGTCAGCAGCAGCGCGGCCTGGGTGTGGGTGTGGATGACGTCCACCTGCGCGTCGGCGAGGGGGGCGAAGTCGTCCAGGGCGGCGAACAGGCCGCGCTCCCACGGCACCGCGTTGGGGTCCGGCGGCTGGAGCAGTGCGCCGCCGCGCAGGACCCGCACCCCGTTCTCCCACCTGGCGGCGGGCTGGTCCGGGGAGTCGCGGTTGGTGAGGACGGTGACCTCGTGACCGGCTGCGGCGAGGTGTTCGGCGAGGGTGGTGACGTGGGTCTCCATGCCGCCGTGGCGCGGGCGGTAGGTGGTGCTGACCAGGCCGACGTGCATGCGGTACCTCCTTCTCCGGTCGGGGAGTTGGTCAGGTGGCGGGCAGGTGGTCCAGGAGCTGGGGCAGGGCGGTGATCACCGGGACGGGCAGTTCGCGGTACACCTGGTGGCGGTCGTAGAGGACGGTGGAGGTGATGCCGGCGCGGAACGCGCCGAAGATGTCGTTGATCAGGCCGTCCCCCACGAACAGCGCGTCCGCGGGCGCGCAGCCGAGCTGGCCGAGGGCGGAGGCGAAGATCCCCGGGTCCGGCTTCTCGACTCCGGTGAGGGTGGAGTCCACGACCACGTTGAAGAAGTCGAGCAGGCCGAAGCGGGCGAGTTCCTCCGTGAGGGTGCCGTCCGAGTTGGAGACTGCCGCCACCGCCAGGCCCCGCCCGCAGATCTCGCGGAGTACCGCAACCGCGTCCGGGTCGAGGTCGCGGTACAGGTCGGTGCGGTCCGTGCAGCGGCGCCAGGCCCGGCGGCCGGTCTCCGACCCGACGCCCAGCAGCTGTCCCCACATCGCGCCGACCTTCTCGGGCCGGGTCAGGCCCTGCGGGAAGTCGAGGTGGTGGGCCTCGGCGGCGGTGGCTAGCGCGGCCTCGGCGGTCTTCGCTCCGATGCCGGGTGCGCCGACGGCGGCGAGTTCCTCACTCATCACCTGTCCGCTGGGGTGGATGAAGGTCATCCCGATGTCGAACAGCACCGCCTTCCGGAGCTTCACGCGATCACCGCCAGGAAGGAGGCGTCGAGCGGGGGCCGGGTGCCGGAGCACATCGCCAGGTACTCCTCCCGGAGCGCGCTGCCGATCGGGTGGTCACCGTGGCGGGGGCGGTGGCCGTCCACCTGCCCGACGATCCGGACTTCGTCCAGCGTGCCGGTGACGAAGACCTCGTCCGCGCCGTGCAGGTCACCGGGGGTCAGGGACTGCTCGGCGGCCGGGATGCCGAGCCGCTCCGCCAGCGCCAGCACGGTGGCGCGGGTGATGCTGGCCAGGATGCCGTCCGTGAGCGGCGGCGTGGTGATCCGGCCGTGCCGCACCGTGAACACGGCGGCGCCCCCGGTCTCGGCGACGTTGCCGTGCTGGTTGAGCAGGATCGCCTCGTCCGCGCCCTTCTCCAGCGCCTCCAGGCGGGCCAGGCGGAACCCGGAGTACGCGGCGCCGGTCTTCGCGGCGGTCGGCAGCGCGTCGTCCGCGATCCGCTGCCGGCTGCTGACGATGCACCGCATCGGCTCTACCGGCCGGGCCGGAGCGGGGAAGCAGGTGACGATCGTGCCGGTCGTCATCTCGGTGCGGTCCGCGGTGTAGCGGCCGGTGTCCACGTACACCGACGGCCGCACGTACACGTCGCTCTGCGGGGCAAGCGCGGCCAGCAACTGCGCGATGCCGTCGCGCAGTTCGGCGGCGAGGCCGGGGTGAGGGATGTGCATCAGGGCGGCGGAGGTCTCCAGGCGCTCCAGGTGCTCGCCCAGCCGCACGACGGCCAGGCGGCCGTCCGGCTGCCGGTAGCCGCGCAGGCCCTCGAAGACGTTCACCGCCCGCATCGCGGTCTCGGCGGTGACGTGGATCGTGGCTTCCTCCCACGACCGCACCTTCCCGTTGTGCCAGATCAGCTCGGGGACGTTGCTCATCGTCCTTCTCTCTTCCGGGTCGGGGGCGGTGCCGGGTGGCCGACCGGCCTGGTCGGCCACCCGGCACCGCGCGGGGAGTGCGGTCAGGCCGCGGCCGGCACCTTGACGTCCAGGTGGGCGGCGAGTTCGAGCAGCGCGGGGGTCGCCTCGCGGCGGCACATGAAGTCCTCGTCCCGCGCGCCCTCGACCAGGTATGGGCGGAACACCGACCCCTCCTCGAAGCCCTCACGGTCCAGGAAGAACACCGTCAAGCCGCGCTCGCGGGCCCGGGCCTGCACCCGTCGGCGGTCGGCGTGGCTGCCGATCACCAGCAGCGACCGCGCCCCGGGGAGGAAGGGGACGTCCGGGATCTGCTCGTGGTAGCGGCGGACGTAGTGCTCGTCCAGACCCGCCCGCGCCATCAGGCCGTCGAAGTTGTTGGTGATCACCGGCCCCACCATGTGCCCGGCGTCCGCCAGGCCGCGCAGGGTCCGGTGTCCGATGGTCGGCTCCGCCTGGAGGCAGGCCCGGGTCATCTCGGTCAGCTCCGGCATCTTCGACTCCGGCGCACCGAGGATCTCCGGCAGGAAGGTGTCCTCGCCGGGCGACAGCACGAACCGGTGGTCGCTCATGTCCGTCACCCGGTAGACCTCGTGCAGCCGGTGCAGCGGCGGCACCCCCGCCTCGACCGACATGCCGCACCCGACCTCGACCTGGAACGGCAGGAAGTCCGCGATCCGGGACAGGTCCGGGATCAGCGTCGGGTTGCCGCGCTCCTCCTTGATCCGCATGCCGGCCGCCATCACCTTCCACGGCATGTTCTGGTCGTGGAGCACGGGCATGTGCCCCGCAGAGGTGATCGTCACGTCCAGGCTCTCGTACCCGGCCGGGAGCGTGCGCCCGGCGAGCTCGTCCTGCGGGTGCACGCGGTGCGGCAGCACCGTGCACTCCAGGTCCCCGCGCCGCCACCGGCCCCGGTCCCCCGGCTGCCAGCCGCCGTCCGCGAGCGCCTTGCGGACCCGGTCGAAGTGGTGTGCCAGCTCGGCCTCCGGGTACGAGGCGCTGTGGAATATGTACAGCTCGGGGACGGTCAGCACCGTCCCGCCGCCGACCTGCTTGGTGGCGTAGCGGTAGCGGTAGTGCAGGATGCGCCGGCGGCCGTCGTCCGGGCCGGTCCAGCCTGACTCGGCCGCGTTGCGGGGGTCCTGGGTGCGCCGCCACAGGCCCTCTTCTAGGTCGCGGGGCCGGTCACGCCGGCTGACGTACCGCTCCCAGCGGGTCGCCAGGGTCGGCGAGAGTTCCTCGGCCTCGTACGGGAAGTGCATGGTGCTCTCCCTGCTGTCGATGTTCGCGCCGCGACGGCGCCCAGCCGGTTCCGCGATCAAGTCCCTGGCACCCGCGGCAGGCACGCACTACCGCGCGGGCAGTGAAGTGGGACAAGGTCGCGAGACTCACGAGCTGGTAGTACGCCTCGGCGTGAAGATGAAGAGGACGCCTGCCGCTGAACGTTCGTCGACAACCAGCCTGTGATGCAGGCGAGTTGACAGACCACCGCGACCAGGAAGAGGGCATGCCGAAGAAGGAGGCGCACTACCGGCCATTGCAGTCCGTGCCCCCATGAACACTGACTGCACACAAGATGATGACCGGCAGTCAGAGCACTGGCAAGGGTTCGCGATTGGAAAACTTTTCCTGTACGCCAAGTTGTATGTGCTCGGCTCGACCGAGCCACTACGATCAATCTGACTTTGGAGGTGACGATGCCAGGAGAACCCAACCCCCGACGCCGGAGACTGGGCGCCGAGGTGCGCCACCGCCGCGTGGAACTCGGCTGGTCCCTGGAGACGTCGGCCAAGCAGCTCGGGTACGGATCTGCGAGCACCGCTCACAAGATCGAGTCCGGGCACCAGAAGATCACCCTCCAACAACTCCCCCACTTCCTCAGCGTCCTCGGAGTCGCCGAGCAGGGCGCACAGGAGTTCTGGCGGGAGCTCGTGGTGAGCGCGAACAGCGACGACTGGCACGAGCGCTTCCCCGGTGACGCCGACGACCCCTTCGGCAGCTACGCCACCGACATCGAACTCGCCAGATCGGCCTTCTTGTGGTCACCGACCGCACCCCACGGGCTGCTCCAGCACCCGCTCACGGAACGGGCGATCATTGAGGCGGACCTGGCGTGGAGCACCCCAGACGACGTCGAGAAGTTCGTCAGCGTGCGCGCCGAACTCCGTGAACGTGTCCTCTCCCGGCAGCCGCCGCCAGCGATCACCTCTGTCCTCACCGAAGGCCAACTCCGGCAGGAGATCGGCGGGCGGGCCGGCGTACACCGACAGGCCGCACACCTCGCAGAACTGGCGAGAAGCGTTCCAGGCATCACGATCTTGGTGATCCCGTTCTCAGTCGGCGCGCACGCGGGGATAGACGGCCCGTTCATGCTGATGACGTTCCCGACAGGGCGCACCAGCGTCACCATCGAAGGCAGGCGAGCGGCTCTCCAGATCCACGAGGCCGACGTCGTCGACGAGTACAAGCGCGTCAGCGAGCAAATGGCGGACGATGCCCTCTCCGCCGAGGACTCACTGACCTTCCTAGATCAACTCGCTGAGGAATACGCATGACCTTGCACGTCGGGGGCCCCGTCCCCAACGTACGGCGCATCAACGCCGATCCTGTGTGGCTGGCCCGACAGCTCGCTCATGCTGAATGGCAGTCCGCCAGCACCGGCGGATCGAACTGCGCCGAGGTTGCCCTCCTGCCCCGCGATATCACCGCTGTACGCGACTCCGTCAACCCGGAGCGTCCCCCCTTGATCGTGTCCGACGCAGGGTTCGGGCAGTTCGTGGATGCGGTCACCGCGAACCTCTTCAACGGCCCCCTTGGCCTCGGCAGAGACCCGGTCACTGCGATCGGCAAGAACACGCTCTCCACCGAGTGGCTAGCCGCTCATATCAACCTCTCCACCTGGCGGTTCGGAGGTCCGGAAAGCATCGGTGTGGCCTTCCTCCCCCGCGCAGTCACTGCCTTTTGCAGCCCTGCAGGCGAGGAGCGACGATTTCTGATCTTCGCTCAATCCGAGATCACCGACTTCTTCGCCGGCATCAGAGGTGGGCTGTTCCGTCGCCCGTGAAGGCCGTCGCACTGGCGGGCGCATCGGAGCCAGATGCCTCCGGCGGCCCGGTTACAGCTCGGGCACAGCCCAGCACGGCAGCGGAATGGCGGCACAGGCGGCGCATTCCGCAGATCAACACGCATCGACTACTTAAATCTCAGCTGCCGTAGCGTCGCAGTGCGAGCCGCTGGGTGGGGGAGTCAAGCCGTCGGGGTCTAGGACCCAGTCGGGCACGGCCAGCACCGCCGTCGGGCCGCGCCGGCTTCTTCACGGGAGCGTGCTTGCCATGCCCTTGGCAACGTCGGATCAGCCTGGTCGAGGGTGAGTAGACGGACGGCCAGACGGTCACGGGCGGGCGCCGCCCGAAGCGGGCGGACCAGGCGGACCGGGCGGCGCAGGGGCGGGACGCGCAGCACGGGAGCTCTGATGCTGACCGGGAGAAGGCAAATTGACGGTCACTCAGGGAACCTAGACTCATGAGTTTCCCGGCCCGCCTCATGGGCCGGACTGAGGGGCTGGAGCCGCGCTCCCGCAAGCTCCAGACGATCATTCCCGACCGCGTGGAGGTTGTTCCGATGCCCAAGAAGGTCACCAAGGAGAAGGTGCTCGTCTACGTCGTGCGCGACGGGCGGCTGCTGGTGTTCCGGCACACCGACTACAGCTACGAGGAGGTCGGCATCCAGGTCCCGGCTGGCAGCATCCGCCCCGGGGAGACCCCGGAGGCCGCCGCACTGCGGGAGGCCCGCGAGGAGACCAGCCTGACCGACTTCAAGATCGTGCGAAAGCTCGGCGAGACCGAGTACGACATCAGCCCCTACCGATTCGAGATCCAGCACCGGCACGTTTTCCACCTGGAACTCATCGAGCCCACCCCGGAGCGGTGGACGAGCCACGAGAACCACGACGGCGAGCAGGAGCCCACCCGCTTCGAGTGTTTCTGGATCCCGCTTGAGGCCGCGCACATCCTCCAGTCCGGCCAGGGCGCCCTACTGGGACGCCTGTCCGACTGATCGACCGGTCACGGCAGCAAGGGGCAGCCGATGCACCGACCCACCAAACAGCACCACTCGATCGACCGGCTTGCCAGGGCTCTGAGCGGCTCCCTCAGGGCGGGGCGGCAACGGCCCGGCCAGGACGGCGCACGGCAGGGGCGACGGATATGGGCGGACCAGGCCGACGGAGGGCGGCAGACCTGGAGGCCGGGGCGGCAGGCGAATATTGGGGCCTGCTAGCCCGTGCGTTGCTACGGTCGTATCCATGACGTTGTCCTCGCCAGTTGCCTCCCAGGTCGATCTGCGACGTGAACCGGTCGATGAGGTACTTGATCGCGTGGAGCGGTCGTTGCAGGTGCGCCTCGACCAGGAGACCTTGGTGCGTAAGCGCCGATCGGTGGGCGCGCGCACGGATCGCGGGACGTGGGTGCGTGTCGAGCGGCGGGGACTGGACCGGATCGGCGTACAGGGTGGCGACGGTACCGCTGCGGCCGAGGCGCTGCAGGGGATCTCGAAGCCCGCATGGTTGGCCAGCGCGGCGTGGCGGGACGAGGAGAATCCGGTGATGTGGCGGGCCGACGAAACGGCGCTGCTGCCCTCCTCCCCAGCTGGGTCCGCCGTAGTGGCCAAGGGGCCTGATCTGTCCTCCGGCTGGTGGTCAGAGTTGAACGGCTCTCTCGACGCCCTCGCCGCGCAGCACACCAACCGGATCGCCACCCCGGACACCGAGACGATCACCCAGGCGCTGGTCACCGCGACGATCCAGCAGGTGTTCCCCGACGTCGACACCACGGTGAGCGAGTGGGTTCCGGCGCACGCTGATCTGAACTGGGCGAACGTAACCGCGCCAGAGTTCTGTGTCTTCGACTGGGAGGACTGGGGGATGGCCCCGCGGGGTCTGGACGCGGCGACCCTGTGGGGTGCGTCGCTCGCTGTCCCGGCTCTTGCCGATCGCGTCCGTGAGGAGCGGCGGACGGATTTCGAAAGCCGGGACGGCAAGCTGATGACGCTATTCGTCGCGGCGAAGATCATCGGGCCGTACGCAGTTCTCGGTGATTCCCGCCTGGAGCCGGCCCGCACGGTGGCGGAGCGGCTGGTGAACGACCTCACCTCATGACGGGGTGGAACTTCGTTCGTTGAGGAGCGAGCGGTAGCGGTCGACGGTGGTTCGGTCGACGCGGAGGGAGAGCGCGTCGACCAGGCTGCGGAGGTGCTCGATGCTTCCTGTGCCGACCGCGACCCGGTGAACGGGCGGGATCTCGAATGCCACGCGGAAGGCGCTCTGGATGTTGGTGGCCTTCTGCCCTGGTTCGAGAAAGACGGCCGTGTTGAAGGTGGTCCATACCTGCTGTCGGCTGTCTCCGCCGAACGGGCTCATGCCCCATCGCCCGTCGGGTTCAACGCCCAACCCGACGGCGAGCAACTCCCCGGCTGCGAGGGTGTCAGCGTCGACCAGGAGACCGGCTCTGGTCATCAGCACGTCGGTGGGCGGTAGAGAGCCCGCATCGGTGAGCGTCAGCAAGGGGCGCGGGCGCCAGCTGGAGATGCCCCAGAAGGTGCACAGCCCGCGCTTGGTGATCTCGGCCATCGTCTCGAAGGCGCTCAGGAGATTCCCCTTCGCCTCGGCCGGCGGCTGGTGTGCCAGGCTGTGCTCCGGGTTGTGGAGGAGCAGCACATCCGGGATGCGACCGAGGTCCTCAGCTGTCTTCTCGGCGGCGGCCCACAGCTGTTGGGGATCGAGCGAGTGCTGTGGTCGGTCGTGGTGGGGGAAGAAACCGATCTTGGTGCTGATCGTGAACTGTGGCAGCAGATCGCCAGCGACCTCGAAGAGGGTCCGGTGGGAGGCGAAGCTGAGGTAGTTGAAGGCGGTGTCCAACGAGGTGACGCCGAGGTTCAGCGCGCCTTCGAGGAGCCTGCGGCGGTGCTCAGCTCGGTATAGCCCAAGGACAACTCGGGCGTCAGGGCGGTGCACAGTTCCTCCTCGATCAGGATTTCGGCCAGGTGCTCGACGTCCACGCCTGTGTCAGCTGCTGCGGCGGCGATGTTCACCGGGTGCCCGCTCAGCAGCAGCCGCAGAGCCGGGGCCGCCTTGGCCGCGAAGGTGAGCTTCTTCCCCGAGGCGATGACCTCGACCACGCCGCTGCAGTCTCGAAGAGTCGGCTCGAACTCGGAGACGCACACCACCGCGTCCGGCTTTCCGAAGGAGCCGATGAAGGGGACGTGCCGTGCGGAGGAGCGCTCGCGCTCGCGGGCCGCCAGGAACTCGGCCGGCGGCAGCTCGGCAGCGATCCGCCCCACCGTCTGGACGAGGGCTTCCTGCTGACGGTCCCACTGGTCGGGGTTCCATCGGTCAAGATCACGCCGGAACGCTTCGTCAGTGCGGCATTGGTCGGCCAGCCATGCTGCCCAGTTCACACCTGCCCGCTTCACGATGCCGAAGGTGGCATGGAGGCTGTAGCCGTCGCCCTGGTCTCTGCGGGTGGCCTGGTGCCAGAAGCCGCGCGGGATGTGCATCACGTCGCCAGCCTTCATCGTGCCCTGCCAGACGATCTCCTCGCTCGGCTCGATGTTCGGCGCGGAATCCCGGTACATCGGCACCGACCGGGACGCCCCGCGGACCTCCCAACTCTTCTCCCCGGCGAGCTGGACGATCAGCACGTCGTGGTCGTCCCAGTGCAGCTTGAAGCCGCTGGCCTCCTGGGTCGTCAGATAGGCGTTCACCTGCACCAACTCGTGGGACCACCATTGGAGCGCCCGGCAGACGACCTCCATCACCGGGTCGAAGAAGTCGATCTCATCGAGCACCAGCGTGCAGCCGGAGTTGAGCAGACTGCCGACGCGGCGCATGTCGGCCATCGGAATGGCCTGCCCGCGGCGGGTGACAGCCGGGTTGATGTAGCGGCCGGAGTGAAGCTCCGCGCCCTCGTGGAAGATGCGGAACTGCGGCGTGGTGAGGCTGCGACGCATCACCAGGTCAAGGAGCTTGTTTGGTGACAGCAGCTTGCCCAGGAACTCCGGCTCGTCCAGGGCACCGCGTGCGAAGGTGGTGCCGAGCGCGCCAGGGCCATCCCAGCCCAAGGCCTTTTCGACCGCGCGAACGAACGGGTGGTCCATCAGGTACCTCCATGGTCGTTGTACGAGCTGAGGAGGGTCGGGGCCCGCTAGTTGCGGCGGGCCCCGCCGTTCTCGTGCTGGACGAACTACTCCTGCGGCAGGTTCAGACCATCCCGGTTGTCACCGTCGTCACCGGACGACGTACCGGTCGGGTCCGACTCGGCCGCGTCGGCGGTGAATCGGTCCTGAACGGTGATCAGGCTCTCCACGCCGATCAGCAGCTCATCACGGTCCATCGGATCACTCCCTCTTGTTGGTGGAGCGGTACACGGGCTGGCGTCGCCGGCCCGGTCGCTCGGGGAAGCTCACGACTTCCCCCAGCCAATCTGACGGCCTCGGGCACACATCAGCTTGCGCTCGGGCTCCCACTGCTCTGGAGACGCTGGGAGAGCCAACCGTCTTGTCCACTGATGTATCAGCGGCCTACGACAGGATTTGACTGGTCATCCGTAGGTGAACCGTCTGTCTAACGCGTTCCGGACAGCATGTAACTGCCGAGTGATTCATGGGCAACGGCTCCGCGTGCCACCGTGACCTCGTGTGATCGACCACTTCTCGGCGTGGGTGGTCGCGGCAGCTCAACGGGTTCAGATGTCCAAGGGCGAGGAGGGGTGTCATGACCTGCACACGCGTCGGGTGGAGGGGTGCAAGCGTTGTGGTCATGGATATGGCGAAAACTGGCGGGCGTACCCCGGTGGTGCGGACCCGGGGTGCGAGGCCGCCTCCGAGAGAACGACGTCGTCGCGGCGACGCACGAGGTGGGGTCGCCGGCCAGTCTGAAGCACTGCCGCCCGTGTGTACCTACCGGTCCGGACCGACGTGGGCGGGTCCGGGGGTCCGTCAGATGTGGGGCGCTCTAGCTGGTGAAGGGGAGCGGCGGCTTGCCCTGCCGGTTCTGGCGGACGAGACCATCCAAGATCTCCTCCTTGCTCATGCCGCGGTGGCCGGGCTCGGCCTCCAGAGTGTTCTTGGCGTTCCCTGACGTCAGGAGCTCCCAGCACTCGTCTTGGACGATGACGAGGGGCTTCTCCATGGTGTTCCCTTCGGGAGAACGAGCTGGCCCTAGTGCAGCTGAGGCACCAGCGTAGCCAGGGGTGACAGAGCCGCTTGGATGGGGTGGCGTGTCCCGGCGCGGTGGAAGCGACGCGCAGAGGCTGGAGGCCCAGTCGGCGCGGACGGTTGCTGGAGAGCCAAGCAGGAGGCGCGCAGCCGCCTGGGGTTCGGCGATCAATTTGTCGTCCTGGGTGGCGTGCGCTGCCCGTGTGCATGGCTGAGCAGGTACAGCCCCGCCTGGAGGATGAGCGCGACGTGGTGCCTGGGCGGAGTACCGGTCAGGCCGTGGAGGATGTCGTTGCGCAGGTTCATTCCGCGGTCGGAATCGACCAGGAGGAGTTCCAACGCCTTGCTCCAGTCCGCCGGGTACCCGGCCTCCGGCATGCTCTGGAGGAGTCCACCCATCAGGTCGACCCCGCCGGAGCTCTGTCCCCGGGCTACGGAGACGACAGGGACCTGGGGGCGCAGAAGCTGGCGGAGGATCTGCTCGACCTGGGGCAGCGCCACGCACGCCGCAGCGTCGAATTCCTCCAGCCAGTAGTAGCAGAAGGCCTGGGCAAGGGTCCGCGCGCGAGACTCGGGCAGCACCGTCTCGTGTGCCAGAGCGGCGGTCATCTCGAACTCGTCGGGTCGAAAGCGCTCGTGGATGCGGTCGAGCTGGACTGCGGTCAGGATCCCGAACAGCCCCAGGCCGCGGACCTGCATCGCCACGGCAAGGTCGTCGTCGGCGTCGACGGGCGGGCGGACGAAGACCGGTCCGGCTGGGTTGATGCGCGAGCGCGGGATCCGTAGCAGGCCCTCGAGCGCACCGTTGGCCTCGGCCTCGGCCTGCGCGCGCATCGCCGGGTGGATGTCCGGCACGGTGAGCCACAGCGCGGTCCGCAGATCCGGGGCGGCATCGACCCGGGCCTGCTGCCCGGCAATCAACGCGCGCGGGATGGTGCCCTCGGTCCGGATGGAAGTCCACTCCGGCGTGGTCTGCTGCAGGGCCATCTCGGCGCGGGCCCGCAGGTCGGGCAGTCCCCGCTTCTGCGCCTCCGTCGCTGCCTCCGTCAGAAAGTACAGGCGGCGGTGCCCAGCATCTGCAGTATCGGCAGCGTCGAGGAGGGTACAGACCACGGTGGCGTCGATCTCCGCGTGGCGGCTGGGGGGTGCGTCCTTCCGCAGTGCATCGAGGAAGCCGAGCCGGACATCGACGTCGCGGGCGAAGAGGCTGGCCGCCCGTTCGGCGAGGTCCGCGACATCGCACTCCAGAGTCTGCAGCGCTTCCAGGACAACCAGCAGGGTCCGCCCCTCGTCCTCGGCGCCGGCCAGGAGACGTTCGGCGAGCGCGAGGGCGTCCCTGGTCGCGCGTTCACGAAGGTCGTGCTGCTTGAACTTGAGGGACAGCTCCCCGGCCTTCTTCAGGCACCGGGCGGCCCGCGGCAGCCCGGTGCCGCCCTGGGCGGCCAGCAGCAGTTGCGCCGCGTCGAGGTATCCGGTGGCCGCGTCGCGGACGTGGTCGGGCCTACGGCCGTGTCCGGCGTCGAGCAGTAGATGATGAAGGTGGCCGCGGAGAAAAGGATCGTCCACGTGGTCTGCGTACAAGCTCCAGATCTCCAACTGGGCTGGCGCGGACGGAGCCGGCGGCGTCGCCCGCGCCTTCTGCCGGGCCTTCGTCACTGCGGACGGCCGACGGTTCAAGGCGGCGACCAGCGCGTCCCGCTGTGCGACGGCTGTGCCCGAGCCGACGTCCGTGGCCGCGAGGGTCAGGGCGGCGGCCGTGTTGGAGGCGGCGTCCTTCGCGGCCATCATGAGCGCGGTCAGCACGCTCGGCTCGATCTGGGACACGGGGCCTCGCTTTCGTCACCAGCAGTATCGGAGCAGCCGGGGTACGCGCGCACCGATTTTCGTGCGCCTGGCGGCCCAGCGACCCGAGTGCGACACACCAGCCCGCAGACCTCGGGCGCAGCCCCTCGGCGGTCGTGGTCATTCATCATCAACGTCGCCCTTGGACCGGCGCCGAGCGCCAGCGGCCCGCACCCGCTGCGAGCGGTCGTACAGCGGCGCGCCCTCGGGGCCGCGGGTGTAGCCCTTTCACCTCGCGGTGCTGGCAACCCGGGCCGCGCGGCACCACCACACGGTCCGGCCGGCGGTGCACCGGGCCGGACAGCGGGGCATCCTCGTGGATCACCGACACCCGACGCGGCCCGGGGCGGGGCCGGCGGCGCCCGACGGCCCGGCGGAGGGGCGCGGGCGGCAACCGGCGGGCCGCCGAGGCGGGACAGGGGCGGCATCGCCACACCGGCAGGAGCGGCCGGGTGCCCCGGACGGCGAGGAGCTCACTTCCCCGACATCCGGAACCGGCAGGGACTGGAACCGGCGGGCAGACGGCAGCAGCCCGGGCGGCCAGGGACGGTGGCGAGCGGGGGCCCAGGGCGCGCGGCGGGAGAGACGGCGCCCCGGGCCCCCGTTGGATGATTCGATACAGATTGGGGCACTTGTACTGTACGTACTATGCGTGTGGATATTCGTACTGTGCTCCGTAAGCACGAGGAAGAGCTCCGGCTCTTTCGCCGGAGCCTGTTCTCTACGGAGCCGGCCGATAGCGGCCTGGCCTCCGTACTGCCCGAAACCGTGCTGAAGCAGTTGCAGGCGGAAGGAAGGGTGATGCCGCACCGTCTCGGACCGGTGCGCTCGGTGACCGACCGACGTGCTGTCCTCACCGTCGTCGGGGACATCACCGACCAGGCCGTACTCCTGGAGAAGCCTGGCCGGGAAGGAGCTGTGCTGACACTCTCGGTCGCCGCGCAGCACAAACAATTCCGTACTCGCCAGCCCGTCGATCTGGAAGAGGCGACGGCCTGGGTGGAGGCGGTCGTGGGATCCGACTGGCTGCCGCACTTCTACTCTGCCGGGGCCCTGAGCGGTTCCGCGACGGGCGGGACCTCGACGCCGAAGCCCCTGATGACGCAGTACTTCTACATGTTTCTAGGCCCGGACGGTGTCCCGCATGCCGAGCCGGAAGGACATCCACTGGGCGCCCTGGCCCCGCTCGTCCAGGGGCGCCCTGACGACCAACAAAGCCCAAGGTGAGCGGGGGTAGCGGGGCCGACACGGCGCGGTGTTCAGGGCCCGAGCGACTAACCGACAGCTCTCCCGCAGCGGGCACGCCCTGCCAATGCTAGGCATTGGTATCAGCTGCTAGCTATGCTGGGGGTATGGGTAAGCAGACCAACATCCGGCTGGACGAGGCCGTGCGGGCGGCGGCCGAGGAGCGGGCCAAGCGGCGCGGGCTGAGCCTGCAGGGGTACGTCGCCGATCTGATCGAGCAGGACGTGAACGAGTCCCGGTCGGCGTTCATGGCCGGCGCCGCGGGCTTCCTGGCCTCCTACGCGGAGCGGTTCGAGGCGGAGTTCGGGGAGGACCGGTACCCGGGGCTCCCGGACGGGCTGCCGAAGGACGCGCCGAGGGACGCCGCGTGAACCTGAAAGTCGACCTCGCGTGGATCCTGGCAGTGGCGCAGCAGATCCCGGGGGATCCCCAGGTCGTCGACTACGGCGTGCCGATCGCCGCTGAGGCCCGGCACCGCGCGGAGATCCTGGGCCAGGAGGTCTATCCCGAGCCGCACCACAAAGCCGCCTCGCTCCTGTGCGAGCTGGCCCGGCAGCCGAGTCTGGAGGTCCGCAACCTGCTGTTCGCGGCCACCGTGACCGCCGCTTACCTGGCCGCGTGCGGGCTGCCGGTCAGCCCCGGCCTCGACACCGTGCTCCCGCTGGCCCGCGCCGCCCGCGACGGACTCCCAGCACGCGAAGTCGCCGCCCAGATCAAGACCTGGACCAGTTAGCCCGCTGGTCAGGCTCTGGCGACCGGCGCGACTTTTGGTGCGCCGATTCGCGCCGACTTCTCCCCACTCACCTCAACACGCTGTCAGGATGTTGTTCAGGGCCGAGGGGGTGTGCCGATCCAGAGGAGCGTGATGGTCGGATCCGCAGGAGTACGTCGGGCCACTCGCTGGCAGGATTCGGTGCGGCTGCTGTTGCTGATCAACGCCGCCGCAGAGCCGGAGACCGAAGGCGAATCGGTGCCGCCGTCGACCGTCGGGGTGGTCCACACTCAGGTGCGGCTGCAGAAACTCGACTTCTGGGTCCGCAATCCGGACTACCTGGCCTACGAGCTGATGAACGAGTACGTGGCCGCTCCGGACGTTCCTCGGCTGCTGGAGCTTGCTGCGGAGATTCTGGAGTCGGAGGAACCGGATCTGCGGCGCTTCCCGATGCTGCGTTACAAGTACGGCGCCTTCGAGGAGCTTGATGACGCTCTGGCCCCGCTGGTGGAACGGGGGCTGCTGCGCAAGACGCAAGTCCTCGGGCGTGAGCGCGTGGTGGAGCACATCTACTTCCTACTGGAGCGGGGCCGGCAGGTGGCACAGTCGACGGTCACCGAGGCGCCCGCGCTGGCCTGGTACGTCGAGCGCACGCGCCTGGTCGTGGACCTGGTCGACGGTCTCGGCGGCACGCAGCTAAAGGACCGGCAGTACCTGCTGCGGGACTACGCCGACACCCCCTGGGGCCAGCACATCGGCCCCATCACCGAGCAGGCCCGCGAGCGGCTACGCGAACTTCAAGCGGCACTAGGCCCGGGAGCCACGGGCGACGCTGACCAGGAGGCTTCATGACCGCGCCCGGCCCGGCCCGCTCCGACGCGAAGGACATGACCGCCGCACCGAGCGCCGGCGAGATCCTGAGGGAGGTCGCCGAGAAGCTGGGGCTGACGCCGGTACAGGTCGAGCGGACCCTGGCCGAGGCGAACATCACCCTGAAGAGCCCGACCGCCGCCGACCGGCGGCTGCGCATCATCCGGCTGCGCGCCAGCGGCACGAAGCACTCGGGCGACGACTTCACCGTGGAGCAGCCCTTCACTCCAGGGGTGTGGGCGATCGTCCACCCGGACAACAGCGCCGGGAAGACCAGCCTGCTGGAGTTCCTCGTCTTCCCGTTGCGCGGCGGGCCGCGCGATCTGCCGCCCGATGTCCGATCGTGGCTGCGGCATCTGAGCGTGGACATCGCCGTGGCGGGCCGGGCGATCCGCATCGTCTTGGACGTCGATGACCAGCCGCACCCCCAGTTGCGGGGCCGGATCCTCGCCGGGGAGTCCGTCGACCAGTTGCTTGCCGCGGACGACGAAGCGCTTCGTCTGCTGGCGACCGCGTCCGGCAACGAGGAGGTGAGCCGGTGTATCGGTGAGTTCTTCCTGGACGCGCTGCGTATGGAGCACACCAACCTGTGGCAGGTGACCGGCGGCGCCGACGGCGAGGGGGCACCGCAGGTCCACGGGTGGGCGTCGTACTTCGGGGCTTGCTACCTCAATCCCGGTGGGGACGAGATCCTGCTCGGCGATGTCGCCGGTGGCCTGCCCGGGCGGCTCATGGAGCTGTTCGTCGACATCCCGTACAGCACGGCCCTCACCCAGCTGTCCGTCGCCGGGAAGCGGGAGAAGAAGACGATCACCCAGGGGCAGCGCCGGGCGGAAGGGGACGCGGAAGCCCGACGGACCGAGCGTGAGGCGTGGCAGACGGAACTCGCCGACGTGACTAGGCAGATCGAGGCGGGGCGCCGGGCGGCTACCCAAGACATCTCCCCGCTCTTGCAGGCCGCCGACCAGGCTGCGACGGAGCTGCGCGGCATGCGGGCGCTGTTGGAGGAGGCCGAGCACACGCTCACGGAGGTGTCCGCCGCTCGGATGCGCGCGGAGCAGGGGCTGATGGATGCCCGGGAGACCTGGCAGGCCCGGCGGGTCCTGGGACGGCTGGACCCGGTGTGCTGTCCGCGGTGTGAGGAGCCGCTGGGCAGTGTGCGGCGCAGCGAGGAGCGCGAGCAGGCGAACTGTGCGGTGTGCACGCGGCCACTGCCTGAGGTCGACCCGGAGACCGCCGAAGCGCTGCTGGCGGAGCTGGAGCAGACCCTGGAGGGAGGCCGGGAGGCCGAGCGGGAGGCAACCGATCAGCGGTTGAGGACTGTAGAGGCGGTGCAGAGCGCTCTGGCCGTCCATCGCGAGGCGGCGGCCGACCTGGAGCAGGGGCTTGCCACCTCGCAGGCCCACGACCGGCTGCGTGACCTGGAGATCCGGGCGGCCGAGCTCCGCGGACGGCTCGAGGCGACCGGATCGACGCCCCCGGCTCCGCCGGTCCCGGTGTCCGCGCAGGTCCTGGCCGCCACCGAGGAAGCTGTCCGCGCGGCCGTCGAGGCTGCGGCGAAGCAGCTGTTCCCGGCGATGAACGAAGCGATCGTCGAGCTCGCCGCACGGTTCGGCGTGCAGAACCTCGACAGCGTCAAACTCGACCGCTCCGGCAAGGTCAACGCCGTCAAGGCCGGGGTGAAGACCCCGTTCAAGAGGCTCAGCCGCGGCGACCGGCTCCGTATGCGGATTGCTACCGTCATCGCGCTTCTTCGTGTGAGCGCTGACCGCGGCGTGGCCACGCACCCCGGCCTCCTGTTGATCGACTCGGTCGCCGCCGAAGAGGTCACCGAGGTTCCCGCCCGCACCCTGATCGCCGAGCTGCAGGCCATCGCCGCAGAACTTCCCGAGCTGCAGGTCGTTCTCACCACGGCGCAGCCCGAGCTCGTCGACGCCCTACCGAAGGACCACCTCATCACCAGCGACGGTGAACACCTGTTCTAAGCTGCTCGTTCCCGAACCGGCCGGCGACAAGGAGAGGACCGTGGCCCCAAGCGTGGACCAGACGCTCCAGGACTGGGCCAGCCACGCGACCGACGACGAGCTCGAGGCCGGGCCCTCGCTCGCGGACCTCGGCGGGACCGAGGCGGTGCTCGCGGAGGCCGACCAGCTCGCTGCCGGTCCACTCCTGCCCTATCTGCTCACGGCACTTGGCCGCGACCTCGACGCCGTGGACGGCGAGCATGCCCGGCAGTTGCTCGACGCCGCGGCCCAGGGGCTGCGTAACCCCCAGGCCGCCTGGATCTTGGCCGACGCGATCGACGTGGTCTGTGCCCGCCCGGCGTTGGCCACCCGCCTCGGCACCCGCACCATCCGGGACCTTGCCGCGCACGTGGAGGCCGCGCTGGCCGGCGATGCGGACGCAGCCCTGGCTCAGCCGGCCGTCGCCGGGCTATTGCGCCTGGCCGTCGCGCAGATGACCACGCCGCACCGCCTCATGGCGTTGCTCGCCGAGATCACTGGGGACGAGCCGTCCGAGGCCCTGGAGCGCCTGCCGATCCTGGTCGGGGTCGCCCACGACCACTTCGGCGACGACGCCCTGCTCGATGTCCTGAGCGCGCTGGAGAACCAGGCCGATCTGCCAGCGGGCACCCGGGCCGACGCCAGCTTCGAGCTGGCCGTCGCGGACATGCGGACCGCGCTGGAGGCGTCCGACCGCTCGGCCGTCGAAGACCACCTGCGCCGGGCTCTGATGCGGTTCAAGGACCTCGACCGCACTCATGAGGCCCGACTCGACGCCCGCGCCCACGCCGCCGCCGTAGACGCGGTCCTCGCCTTCGGCGAAGTCGACCAGCAACCTGCGACGGCCGCACCCGCCGAGCAGCGCCTGGCCGAGGCTGCAGACCAACTGGATGCCGCCACCGCGCAGCTGGCCGCCTGGACTCGCGGCATGCACCAGCTGGACTGGCTCAGTGCCCGCGGACTTGCGCAGAGCGCCTGGTCCCGGCTCGTCACCTCGCTCCAGACCGCCCGCACCCACCTGGACCAACCCAGCTGGTACGACCCGGCCGGCACCCTCGGCGACCTGCTGGACGTCTACGTCGCCAGCCGCAGCATCCACACCGTACGAGCCGACGGATCCGGCGGCCTGACGGCAGTGGTGAGCCCACCGGTGGAAGCTGCGTTCGTCCGCAGCGACGGCCTGCTGCACCACCTCGAACAGGCCCTCACTACCGACCCGCAGTTCACCGGCTCCCCCGACGCACGGGCGCTGTACGAGGTCGTCCAGGCCCAGCGGCAGGCAGTGCCGTCGACCGGGCAGGTGGTGCCGGGAAAAGCCCTGGAGGGCCGCCCCACCCTCGCCGGGCTCTTCCAGGCTGACGCCTCAGCGCTGCGCGACGACCTCGACCCGCTGCTCCTGGATCGGATCGAGCAGCTCTTGCAGCAGCAGTCCAAGGGCTACACTCCGACCGGCAACGCCCGCTTCGACGCCCACCTGGAGTCCCTGCTCGAAGAGCTGGCCACCAGCCCCGCCTGGAAGCAGCGCGAAAGCTCCTACTTCACCACCCTGCTCGAGCAGTTCCTGCGGTTCCTCTACGACCGCTTCGACGCCCAGGCCGACTACTACGGCGCCCGCACCGCCTATCTCGGCCCCTGTACCGACAAGAAGCCTGACGGCAGCCCCGACCACTGGGACGAGAAGCACGTCCAGGACGACCTCCACCAGCACCTCGCCGGCACACTCACCCCCGGCACCGTGCAGCGCGAACTCATCGACGTCGCCAGCGGACGCACCGATGTCACCTACACCCCCGAGCCCGGCAGTCGTTTCGTCGCCGAGGTCAAACGCCGCACCACCAGCTGGAGGCGCGAACGCATCGAGAAGAGCTACCTCGCGCAGGCCGCCAACTACACCGCCACCGGCCCGCCATTCGGCGTGCTCCTGGTCGGGGACGACAGCGGCCACGCCAGCGGCTACCGGAGCGTCGAGGACAGCGTCTGGATCATCCACCACGCGCGCAGTGCCACCGAGGTACCCCGGCTCATAGTGGTCGGCGTCCTGCCGATCGGGCGCCCGACCCCGTCCGCACTGCGTATGCCCCGCGCCACCACCTGATCCCTCCTCGGTCCAGGCAACAGCATTGCAACGGAGGGAAGTTGACCTCCATCGGGAGATTGGCTCTGCGGCGGCCGCCGCGTCTAGGGTTCCGTCAGGCGATGGCTCCCTCGACTGCGGCCCTGCTGGCAACGCGTGTGCCGGGCAGACCTAGATTTGTCGCACCGCGGTAGCCCCCGCCGAGCCCCACCCCGACGACTGCGCCCGCGGGGGCACCGGCCGGGGCACCGACGGCGCCGACGACATCCATGCGCCGGCCACATCGAGGCCGACCCGGCCGACACTCCCGGTACCGACGTCCCGTGGGCTTCCGGCTGGGCGAGCGCCCGACCAGGGCACCGGTCAGCGGGGCACCGTGAACGGCTGGGCCGGAAGAAGCGGGCGCTGGTAGGCGGTGGGAAGAGCGGTGGCCTTCCCGGCGAGATCCTGGCGGCTGAAGCTGCGTTCGCCTTGCCCGAACCCGGAGGGGTCCAGATCGACGACAAGCTCGTCGCCCTCGCAGCGGACGATGGTGCCCCGGTCGTGTCCGAGGACCAGACGGGTCCCGACGTCCCACTGGTCCGGTGCAGGCCGGCGGGCCGCCGCGTCGGTACGCAGGCGGGTGCCGGTGGTGATCGGGCGGTGAAGGTCGGTGGTCAGGTCGCCCCACCACAGCAAATGCTGGATCACGGCCCGCACCATGGGCTGCGGCATCTTCTCGTTGGTGAGGCTCTTCTCGACTGCGTGGATGGGCAGTTCCGCGTCGGCGCACAGGGCGAGGATGGGTTCGATCAAAGCCTGCTGGACCGGGTGCATGGGCCGGCAGAAGCCCCCCAGGGCCTTGATGTTGGTGTAGTGCTGTGCGTCCTTGGGGCCCGTCCACCACTCGTAGGTCCAGCCCCGGGCGTTGATGACTTCCTCGGCCCAGTCCAGCACCCGCTCCGAGGGGCACAGCTCGCCTGCCGTCGGAGAGCTGTCAACGAGGGTGATCGTGCCGTCGCTGCTGATCAGCATCAGGTCGGGAATGTAGCCCGCCTTGCCGGGGCCTTGTTCGGCGCGGAGTTTGAACGGCTGGCCGATCATGGACCGCACGGTGGGGTCGAAGTCCGCCAGTTCCATGCGTTCCCAGATACCGTCCGTGGCCACCGGATTCTGGCCGGTGCTGATCGCGGCATAGATCCCGAGGTCGAGTCGCTCGCCGCGGTGGGTGAGGTGGCGCCGCCAGGGTTGTGCGCGGACCAGTTCATGGACGTCGACGTCGGTGACGGCCATCCACTGCGCCGGTCGCCCTTTCTCGAACTGCAGTCCGATCTCTACGCCATCGAGCAGTTGGTGCGCCCTCGTTCGTGTCACCGTTTCATGCTGGCAGAGCCGGCTTTGCGCTGTACCTTGCTTTGCCGAATTCACGGTGCAGGGCTCTGCTCTTTCTCGGCCTACGCACGCAGAAGGTGCCCTCAGCGGCCGTAGAATCCGGGCATGAACGCCAAGACCGCCCACACCATCAGCCCGTCGGCCGAGGAGGCGTGGCGGCTGGTCGGCCACTACCTCCATGGGCTGTCGCATGAGCTCCCCGAGCAGTGGCGGCTGCGCGATCACGAGGCGTCGCAGTGCCGCGAGCGGGTGTGGTCGCTGCCCACCGAGAACGGGAACGACGCGCAGGTCGCGTTGTGGCTGCGGCTGTCCGACACCGAGGTGCCCTGTGACGATCCCGGGTGCGCGGCACGCGAGATGTACCTGACGAGCGACGGCACCGACAGTGTGCTGGCGTCCGGCCCGCTGCCCACGTTCGCCCGGCGCGAGGGCCTGGGCTACTTCGAGTACCGGACGCATCCGCACCACGACGGGTGGGCCTGCGACGTCGACCCGGTCTCGGTGACGTGGATGTCGACGGCTCTGGCCCTGTACGGCGGGTACATGCGCATCAACTGGTTCGACATGGGTGGTGCGGACTCGATGGCGGCGGGGCACTCCCTGTGGGAGGTCTCCGCCCACCAGGTCCGTGAGATCAGCCGCTGGACGGCCATCGCCGGGCCCGACGGCGTCCGTGACGAGGGGCCGACCAACCCGGGCGCCACGCCAGTCCTCCCACTCCCGCCCGAAGCCGAGGCCAAGCTCAAGGCGGCCGCGGAAGCCCGCCGCTGACGCGTCCCCGGCGGGCGGTGCGTCACGCGTCGAGGACCCCGGTCAGGGCCGTGCCCCGGGCCTGCTTGCGAGTCGGCGGTCGCCGTCCGCGGCGGACTTGGCGTACCGCATCCTTGGGCGGCCGGCTGCCCGGTACCATCAGGGGAAACGCACCTCACCGTGACGTGCCTTGCCCGGGCCCACCTCCGGGCCGTGGTGAATCCAGCTGCCGCTGGAGGGTGATGCAGTGGTGATGCTTGGCACTTCCAACATCTTGTGACCGCCCCTGTATGCGCTCTGGCTCCTGTCGTGGTGGGGCGGCACGGACCGGGAGCGCGCAGGAGCCCTCGTGTCACCGAAGCACAACACGCACCCCACCAACCGTCAGCAGATCGCCAAGGCCCTCAACGCGCAGACGCGGATGGGCTACCAGCGCGCTCTGCAGCGCGTCGTCGACGCCACCGAGAAGGGGCTGCTGCCCGAGCTTCTGGACGAGGCCGGCCGCGCCGAGGCCGTGCGCCTCCTCGCCGAGCAGGGCGCACCCGAACCGGATCAGGGCCCGCTCCTCGCGAGGGACTACCTGAAGGCCCTGGTCGAGGAGCTCCGCCGCCTGGGCTGGGGTGCGGGCGATGAGACCGACTTGGAGTGCTTCGGCCTGACCGCGTACGCCGGGCCCGTCGCCGGGCTGAGCCTGTCGGTGGGGCGCGCCGACGACGAGGACGACGGCGCCGAGCGCGACCCGGACGACCCCGAGCAGAGCGATCTGGCCAAGCCGCTCTACCTGACGGCGATGTGCCCGGCCGGGAACGCCACCGTGGATGACTTCGAGGACGGCCTCGCCGACTGCTCCACCGAGCCGGTCCGCGCCACAGCGCGGCGCCTGGACGCCGAGCTCGGCCGAACCCGGCTCGCCAGGGTGCGCGGCATGGAGGAGCACTCCACCACGCCGTGCCCGATCTGCGGCGACCGCTACCCCGCCCATCACCTGCTGCGGAACTCGCCCAGCGCCGAGCCGGTGTGCCCCGCGTGCATCTTCGACGGCGACCAGCACTACCGCACCGATCTGCCCTACCTCGCCGTCCAGCTTGACCGGCTCCTGCACGAGGACCTGTCCGCCCCGGCGGGATGGGATGCGGTCGCGGCCGTCCTCGCGCTGACCTGCGGCGCGAACCTGCGCGCCCGGCTCGACCGCGCGCTGAGGGAGCGCGGCGGCTGGCCGTTCGTGATGGAACGCTGGGGTGAGCCGCTGACCCGCTCCTGGATCTGGCTGCCGCCGTCCGCCGACCGTCACCCGATGTTCCGGCACCTGGGCGCCGGCGCGAACCTGGCCGCGCTCGTCGACGCCGTCGACCGCCACGACCCCACCGCCCGCACCGAGGCGAAGGCCCTGTGCCGCGAGGTGGGCGTGCGGTGGAGGGACGCGCTGTGGCCGGCCGCGATCGCTTTCGCGGTGGCCCTGACCACGCAGGCCTGCGAGCGGGACCGCCACCGCACCCCCTACCACCTCGTCCACTCTCTCAGCGACGGCCTCGGCCAGACCATGAAGCCGTTCGCGGTCACCGGGGACGCCTCCAACGTCGAAAGCGGCCTCGCGGCGCTCCTCCGGTACCAGCTGCTGCCGATGCTGCTCGGGCACAGCCTGGACGAGGAACCCGATGACCCCCGGCGCCGTTACGGAGCGCAGGACGACGACGATCGCCCGGCCGCCACCGGCGCGGACGCGCGGATCAGCCACAGCGTCGACCGGGCGAACCAGGTCGCCGTCATCCTGGGCACACTCCCCTTCACCCCGCCCGGCGTCCCGGCCTGGGACGGCAGGCCGTTCACCGGGCCGGATGCCGAGGGCCTGGGCAGCACCGCCCCGGCCGGCGAGCCGTGCGCGGCGCTGCGGGCCGAGGCCCGCCGGCAGGCCGCCGAAACGCTCTACGACGCGGGCGGCCCCCTGATGGTCGACGCCGACCACGCCTGGGCACGGAGCGGCTGGTGGATCCCCTCGGACCACGGTCGGCACGCGGTGCGCCAGGCGCAGCAGTTCCTCACCGACCGGCCCCGGGTGCTGGCCCTGTGGTATGGGCCCGGCGCCCAGTTTCCCGAGCCGGTGCAGGTCTGCGTCGAGGTCACCGACGTCCACCCGCGCAGCACCGGCCCGGTGGACGTGCCCTGGCTGAGCGTGTGGGACGGCCACTCGTACTTCGGGATGACGCTGTCCGACCTCGCGCTCGTCCGGCGCGCCGAACCTGGTGAGGAACTCACCCAGGTCTGGCCGACCCACCACGACGACGCCGGCGCCAGCGCCGGCCACGACGACGGCGATGCCGGCCACCAGAACGCCGCCGCCGTACCGGACGCGCTCGCGGGTGCGTCCGGTACGGCGGACAGGAGGCTGCCGACGGCCGAGGAGCTGTCCTTGCTGACCGACCGGTTCCTGCACCTGGCCGGGCACCGGCTCGGCGAGGGCTGGAAGAGCGTGGACGAGAAGGCGTACACGGCCCACCAGCGCCTGGAGAAGGCCCTGGAAGCGGAGTACACCGGCTTCGCGGCCACGTCCGTCAAGGTCTGGATCAACCTGTTCGACACCACCCACCCCTGCCCCAGCGGCCCGGGCCAGCCTCTTCCCGCCTACGCGCTGACCGGCAAGCCGTACGAGGTGGAGTTCACCGTCCACGCCCACGACCCGTCCTGCGGCTGCGGGCAGGAGTACGGCTTCGGCGAGTTCTCCGACCGCGTCTGCCAGCTCCTGATCGTCCTGTGCCTGTACGGCGGGCTGATCGAAGCCCACCCCATGGTCGAGACCGCCGGCACGCCCGAGGACGGCCGGGCCGCGCTGCGGGACATCACCTGGGAGGTCGACGGCCCCGACGGCTACGACTTCCGGGAGGTCCAGCGCCGGGTGGTCCGCGATGTCACCGACGCCGACTCGCCCCTGAACACCGATACCAACCCGGCCTACATCCCGCCGTACATGGCCGCGGACGGCTGGTACCTGCCCGAAGGCGGCACCTCTCTCATGTTCCACGGCCGCCGGCACGGCGACGAGGACAACAACGAGCTGAAAGAGCGGGGAGCCGATGGCCCGGCGTGACCTCGAAGTGCTCGCGCACGCCGACCTGGAGCGGCTGGGGATGGCGCTCCCGGCGGTGACCGAGGCTGTGGTGGGCCTGGTGCGCTCGGGCGGGGGCGGGAAGTGGCACGTCCCCACCGAGAAGAAGAAGTGGTCGCAGCACTGCCAGCACGCCGCGCGGGCGACGGGCGAACCGAACGAGCTGGTGCTGCTGGACGTGCTGGACCAGGTCTGCGCCCGCTGCGCCGGGCAGCTGCCCGGACGGCTGCCGGACGCGGTGGTCGCCCTGTGGCGGGCGTGCTCCCTCACGGTGGCGGCGGACCGGTTCGTCGGCTCGCTGCGCAAGGACACCCGGGCACGGACGTGGCTCGGATACGCCATCGCGCTGGACCGCTCGCCGCGCAAGGACGACGCCCGGGTGCGGGAGCTGCTGCGGCCGGTGCTTTCGGGCGACGAGTTCGGCGCGCAGGCGTGGAAGGCCATGGCCAGCTGGTCGCAGGTGCTGGAGCAGGCCGAGGAGCAGCTGGCCGTCTACCGGAAGGCAGCACCGCCGGCCGTGGCGAGCGTGACGGTCGGCGCGGCGCTGGACGCGGTCGGCCGCGAGCCGGCCGTGCACGAGCAGGCCCGGGTGCTGGAGCAGGCCGTCGGCGGGGACCGGCGATGGACGGAGGTCGGGGTGTGGGACTGCGTCCGCCTGTCGTGGTCGCACGCCCGCGAGCAGGGACGATGCGCCGTGCAGGCCCAGGATCTGGCCCGGCGGGCGCTGTTCGAGCGGTGGGGGCGGCAGCGGGTGGTCGACGTGTCCGCGCTGCCCTCCCCCGCGCTCACCCCGGTCGGCTCCTGCTCCAGCCCGGCCGAGTGGGCTCAGCAGGAGTACCGGCAGCTGTGGGCCGCGTTCGTGGAGCGGTGGTGCGGGCGGCTGGAGGAGGAGTTCTCCTCCCAGCGCGCGGGCGGGGAGGACGAGCAGTTGCTGATGGTGGCCGACTGGCCGCTGACCCACCGCGGCGACCTCGCCTACCTCGCGCAGTTCCGGCAGGTCGGCCCGGCGGTGCCCGCCGGGCTCCGCGAGGAGGCGTACGGGCGGACCCGGAAGCGGCACGCCGTGGTGCTGGCAGTGCCGAGGTACGCGGTCGAGCACGCCGTCGCGCACGAGGACCGGCCGCGCTGGGGCCAGGCCACGGTGCTGACCGCCGGCGACGTCCTCGGCGCCTCTGTGTCGGAGACCGCGCAGGAGGCGGAGTCGGCCGCGCGCGTGATGCTGCGCATGGTGTATCCGTACCTGCCCGAGGACGTCGCCGCGGACGGGAAACGGCCTCAGGCCTCGGCGCCGGTCCGCTCGGCGCGCGCCGAGCAGCGCGCCGCCCGCCCCGACATCTCCGATACCCACTGGGCGCAGCAGCGCGAACGCGATGCCCGGCGGCAGTGGCGGAACGCGTTCGGCGAGGGCGTGTGGGCGTGGGTGCCGGACGACACCGCGACCGGCCCGGCCGCCGCACAGATGCAGGACCTGGCCGAGCACCACTACTCCTGGATGGTCGTGCGCCTGGACGTCGAGGCCGGGCCGCGCACCGACAAGGCGCTGATGAGCCTGTACGGCCTGCTGACCGGCTGGGACGCCCACCGGCGCGTGCTCACCTTCACCCCGCAGCACGGCCACCGGCCCATCCAGGTCCCGGTGCACCGGATCGTCGCCATGACCGGGGACCGTGAGCGGCGCGGCCGGCGTGAAGCCCCGATGTGGGAGCCGTACGCACCGCCGCGCCGGTGGTGATCCCGCCGGGCCGTGCCGGGCCGGCTCCGGCGTGGTGGAGCCGACGGCGGGAACGAGCCGGACCGGGAGAGCACGGCGGCCGGTTGGTGCCGCGTCGGGGCAGCCGTCCGGCCCGCGTGGGTTGTGTGGGAGCACGCTGCGTGGGGCGGGGCGGCTCCCCGCCCCGCCCGGGGGACGCTGGTCCCCGACGGCGGCCTGCCCTTGGCTCGGTAGACTCGCCGGGAGCCGAATGCGCAGTACAGAGGGCCGCGGCGGCCGAACTCCTGGCCGGGGTCCGTCACAGCATCGCCAGCCTGGCCTGACGGCCCTCCGGGCCGGCATACGGCACGGCCGCCCGAGGACGATCTCCCACCCACCCGGGCCGCCCGCAGCCCCGCAGCCACCGGGTGCTCTTGCCGCTCGCCACATGACCCGATCCGGCGACCCGCCGGCGCGGATCTCCGTACCGCCAGGACCGCCGCGCCCGTGATGGCGCACCGCGCCCGGCAAGGGCGAATCCCGTGGTCGCGCCCCTGCTCCCCACCCAGGCGGTTCCCCGGCCTGGGGTGTTCCGGCCCCAGACTGCACACCGCCTTGGGCGGCCGCGGCCTCATCTGTCGCCCGTACTCGCCGTCGGGGCCGATCACCAATCACGCCGCGCGGTCGCCGCGGGCCACCAGCAGCCGGTCTCTGGCGGGCACGGGGCGGGTGAAGTCTCCGCGGGGGAAGCCCTCGATCCAGATGGGCCGGTGCTCGTCGACGCTGGCGTAGTAGTGGTCGCGCCAGTGGCCGCGGACCCAGTGGCCGGCCAGCGTGCGGCCTTCGGCGGCGGCGCGTGCGGCGGAGAGCTCGTGAGCGGCGGCCTCGGGACGGCGCAGGGCGATGCGCCGGAAGCTCTCCTGGCGGATCTTGGCACTGCGGGCGACGGCGCGTACGGACTGGTGGATCTTCGGGGAGTCCTCGCAGGTCAGAGGCTGCCGGGCGAGCGCGGAGAGGGCTCGCAGCATGGAGACGCCGTGCGTGCCCGCATCCGCGGGGGCGTCCCACGGCACGATGTAGGCGAGGTGGGGGTAGAGCGCGGTGAGCTGCACCGTGACGCCGTTGATCTCGTAGGCGCCGGGCTGCTGCCGGATCCAGGTGAAGGCGTTGATGCCGTTGTCACAGCTGGCCCAGGTGATGGCACTGACAGGCGGCTGGTCGGGGCGTGACCACTCGAAGGCGGCCGACGGGACAGGCTTGGCGAAGAGGAGGACGCCGATGGGGGCCAGGAACTCGTCGCGCCGGACGTGCTGACGGGGGAAGGTCTGGGCGGCGGCTGTGACCATGTCGCACATGGGCGCGTCCGCGTAGACGGTGTCTGCGTTCTGCCAGACCGTCAGCGGGTCCGGTTCGTCCGCGGCAAGGAGCGCCATCCGTTCAGCGAGTGAGGCGGACGGCCACTGCTGGGGCCATGCCGCCTCCCCGTAGGCGATCCCGTCCGCAGCCAGGTAGCGGGGCCACTGATCTGAGCCGAACCACCCCGTCAGGCCGGCTTTGAGCCGGATCGCATCGACCTGCGTCAGTGGGCGGGAGGCATGCGCGTGGAGCCGAGCGCGAAGAGCGGGAGCGGCGGCGCCGGAACCCGGTGCCCGCGCTCCGGCCTTCTTGGTGTGGGAGCGGCGCGCCGTCATGATGCGCTGCCCGTGCCGTCCGGGGCGTCGGGTCGGTTCGCGCTCCGGTCGCGGGGCGGGCGCCCCAGGGCCCGCTCCACGTCCGCGACCTCGGTGCTGCCGTAGGTGATGCGGGCCCCGGAGATGGACATGCCGGCGGCGCCGGCGAGGTCGGCGAGCACGTAGGGGCGGGGGCGGGTGAACTCCCGTCCGTAGGCGATCAGTCGGCGGATCTCGGCCTCGGCCTGCTCCTTGCGGTAGCGGGCGATGCCGATGGCGGACAGCAGCGGCTCGTTCTCCTCGCTGTCCGCGTCGGCGGCGGCCTCAAGGCTTTGGATCATCTCCTCCCGCCGGGCGTGGATGGACTCGCATACGTCGCTGTAGATGTCGTCGGGCACTTCTCCTGGGCCGGGCATCGGATGGCAGATCGCGGCGATGTCGCTGAAGACGCTCATGGCGTCCATCATGCCAGCTTTTGCAGTGAGTGCAATTGATTGCAGTCACTGCAATTCCGCTCGGATGGGGTCTCCCCTATGCACGGCGAGCGTGCGGGGTCGGGAAGCGGGAGAACGCCGTGCAGCGACAACCCCTTCGGGCGAGAGGTATCGGCAACGGCCCTGACGGGTCGTCGTGTTGCTCAACCAGTGGCCGAGCCGCCGGGCATCGGCGGCAGCAACTCCTCGCCCGTCACAGCGCTGATCCGTCGCCAGATCGCTGCGAACATCCCCGCCCGCTCTTCCCGTCGGGCACAGCGTGAGGTTCGGCGGGGTCTGGCCAGAAGGCTGTTGAAGCTGGCCAGGTTAGGTGGCAACCGGGGTGTGCAGTGGGTGAGCGCTTCTTCCGGACTCGTCACGTAGGGGAACGCGCTCGACGCAGAGGACCCGCAGACGGAGCGGAGGGTGTGTGCGCATGCCGCGCACGGCCGCCCAGGCCCTGGGCAGAAGAGGGCCGGTCCGGTCGCGGACCAGGTCGTCGCGCCACATGTCGGCCACTGCGGTCCGGCCGCAGACGCGGGCCGCCGCGAGATCGCAGGCCAGTTCGCCCCACCAGGAGTACAGGACGGCGAGCATCCCAGCGGCTGCTGTGGCCAGGGCGAAGGCTGGCAGGGGCAGCAGGCCGGCGGCCAGGGCGACCGTCGCGACGGCGGCGGACTCGGCGGCGATGCGCTTGCCTGTGTCGCGGCGCTGGAGGTGGGCGAGCTCGTGCTCCAGGACCGCGGGGAGGTGGTGGGTGTGTCGGGGGTGAAGCCACCGCATGCCGAGCCACACGTGCCCCTGGCGGCCGTGGCCGGTGGAGCGGGCGTCGGCCCAGCTGGAGGTTTCGCTGGAGGTGGCCAGGGTGATCTTCTTCAGTCCGCGCTCGGCTGTGGTGCGGCGTACATGTTCGGTGGTCTGCCGCATCCTGTCGGCGATGTGGCGGAAGGTGTCGCTGTCGGAGGGGAGGGGTTTACGGCCTGCGTGTACCTGCCAGGTCAATGCCTGGGCCGACGGTCCCATGGCGATGGCCGACCTCTGCCGGGCGCGGCCCTGCAGCGCCCATAGCCCCCCGGCCGCCGCCGCGACGCCGACAGCGATACCGGCAGCCGGTCCGCGCAGCTGCGCCATGGCGGCCTCGCTGATGATCGCCGTCGCCACCATGGCCTGTACGGCGTAGCGCTGAAGCATGTCCCCCAGTGTCATGCCGATCACCGTAGTCGGGGACGGAGCGGCGGACCGGGGCCGGGTGCGCCGCCCGGTCAGGTCTCTTCCTTGGGGAAGAGGCGCCGTGCCATCTCGATCACGAAGGCTGAAGGTCCAAGGGACATCCAGTATCCGTTCTTGGTCTCGTACCCGGGGCCGACGATCATGGTCACGGTCGATTCGGCACGCGTGAGGGCGACGTAGAAGGTGCGCCTTTGCTCCTCGAGCTCCGCTGCCGTGGGCTTCCGCCATCTGTTCCCGCCGCTGGGGACATCGCGCGGAATGAGGCCTTGCAGGAGGCCGGGCAGGATCACCGTGTCGAACTCTCGACCCTTGGCCGCGTGGTAGGTGGCGAGCAGGACTTTCCCGACGACTTCCTCGCCGCGCGCGAGGTCCTGCAGCACAAGATCCTTGGAGCGGCACAGACCGGCCAGGACGTCGAGGCTGCTCGTGTTGTCCTGATCAGGGTGCCCTGCGGCTACCTCGTCGAGAGCCAGGCCGGCGCGCAGCTGCTCCAGCCAGGCGTGGGCCGGGGCGTCGGCGGGGTAGAGCTCCGCGGGGTCGAGGCACTGTTGCAGAGCCCTGGGCAGGAGGAGCCGTGAGGGAGGCGGGGCGAGCTGGGCCTCGGTGCGCAGTGTGGTGAGGGCGCGTGCGAGGGAGGCAAGGGACGGTGCTTGGGCACGGCGCAGCATGTCGGCGCGGTCGGCGTCGGATGCGGCGTGGATCTGGTAGTTGGTGACGGCGCGGGCCGCGCAGCGCTGGATGAAGCGGGAGAGACTGCCGGCGGGGAGCTTGTCGTCGCCCTCGTGCCGGAAGTCCAGCTCGCGTCGGGTGAGTTCGCTGCGTACGTCGTCGAGCAGGCGGCCGCGAGCGGGGTAGAGGATGGCGATCCGCTCGGGGCTGATGCCGTTGCTCTGTGCCTGTTCGACGAGGTCGCAGGTCACTCGGGCGTGGTCTTGGAGGCCTCCCTCGACCTGTTCGAGGTTGACGTCGCCGGGGGGTGCGCCTTCGCGGGCGAGGCGGCCTCGGGTGAGTCCGAGGGCGGCTTCGGCTGCGGTGATGATGTCCTGGCCGCTGCGGTAGTTGACCTCGAGTTCGAGGTCGCGGAAGTCCTCTCGGTCTGCCAGTTCGGTCAGGTACTTGGCGTCGGCGCCGGTGAAGCCGTAGACGGACTGGTCGGTGTCCCCGACGGCGAAGACGGTGATGCCGGCCAGGTCGCGCAGGGCGAGGACGAGCTCGTGAAGGACTCCACCGAGGTCTTGGTACTCGTCGACGACGAGGTGGGGGAAGCGGGCACGCAGGAGGTCGCGGACATGTGCGTGCTCCCTGACGAGGTGCACGGCCCGGATGACCATGGCCTCGAAGTCGATCTCGCCTCGGAGGACGAGTTGTTCGTCGTAGAGGCGTGCGGCCTGGACTTCCCGTGGGTCGAAGCTGTCGAGGGCCTCGTTGCAGGCCAGGGCCCGGCGGATCTTGGTGCTCTGGGGCACGCGGTGCTGGGCGAGGACCTCGCCGATGCCGACCTGGTCGAAGCAGCGCTGCAGGAGCGCCTCGATGGCCGCCTTGCTGAGGACCTGTCCCACCTCGGGCGCCGGCTGTCCGGTCAGGTGTCCGAAGGCGCGCAGGATCTCGTTCAGGCAGAAGGCGTGCACGGTGGAGCAGGTGATCCGCCCCTCGGCGCGCACGCCGCTGCGGTGGACGCGGCGGCGGATCTCCTCGGCTGCCGGGTTGGTGTAGGTGATGCAGGCCACGCCGCGGAAGGGCGAGATCTGCGTCTGGAGGACGTAGGCGATCCGGGCGACGAGGGTGCGCGTCTTCCCGCTTCCGGGTCCGGCCCGCAGAACGACGTTGCCGTCGTGGAGAACGGCGGCCCGCTGCCTGGGGTGCAGACTGTCGAGCTCCGCGAGCAGGGTGTCACTGACCTGCATCACTGCCCTGCCCGTTGACGTGCGGCGTCATGGGGCCGGGGAACAGTGACGTTCCACGGGCCGCAAGGCTGATGCGTTCCATCGCCAGGAAGATGTAGGAAGCCGTGCCCAGGCGGCCCAGGGCCTGCTCGTCGAGTGCAACGTTCCAGGGGGTCTGGGTTGCGGCTCGAATCCGTCCTTGCAGGTCGACCCGTGCGATGTGTGCGGCGAGGCGTTGTGCGAAGCGGCCCTTGCCGAGGACGCCGATCCGCTTGAGCATCTTCTTCCGCAGCTCGGGGTCGACAGTCGTGTTCCGTTCGTTGGCGACCCCGCGGCTCACGTCGTCTCGCGCGGTGGTGTTGCTGTTCAACTCCTCGAAGGCCTGGATGATCTCCTCACCGAACAGGGAGCACAGGTCGGTCTCCAGGGTCTGGGCGCCGATGAAGATGCCGTGGCCCTGGAGCTCTGCCGCGAGGGGATCGCGGGTCGCTCGGTAGTCGGCTGCACCGGTTTCCGGAAGGAGGGCGATCTGCTCCAGGAGTGCCTTGCTGCGGGATGCCTCCGGGTGGAGTTTCGCGCCCCGCCTGAGGCCGGCTTCCCGTACACCGCGCTTGTCGCGGGCGGCGTCTCCGTCGGTGACGACCACATGGGGGGTGTCAAGGCCCTTCGGGCCCAGGAGCGCCCGGTAGGGCTTGAAGTCCGTGCCGTGGGCGCTGGCCACCACGGTGCCGTAGGCGTCGAGGTCGAACCCGGCGGCTTCAGCCAGGGCGGGGAGGATGTACAGCTCGGCCAGTCCTTCGACCAGCACCACGGCGGAGGCGAAGAGGACCTCGGCACGGCTGACGTCGAGGTAGCGCTCCAAATCCTCGGCTTCCTCCTCGCTGACGGGGAGGGCGGCCGTGGTGGCGCCGGTCGTGCCGTTCTCCGTGGCGCGCAGCACGATGAAGGAGCGGACCGGGGCGACGGCGGCGATGTGCGGGCTGTGAGTGGTGAGGATGAGCGACGGCCCGGTGCGCAGCAGATACCCGAAAAGGTGTCGCTGGAGGGTGACGTGGAGATGGGCCTCGGGCTCTTCCACGGCGACCAGGGTGGCGATGAACTCTTCGTCGAGTCGCTGCTGGCTGAGGGCTTCGAGGAGCAGGCCGAGGTAGATGACGTTGGCGCTGCCCAGGCTGGTGTCGGAGATGCTCCTGCGGCGGGCCGTGTCGAAGAATAGGCGTACGGCACGGATCAGTTCGTCCGGCTTGGAGGAGGCGAAGCCGAGGGTGGGCTGGACGGCCAGGCGCGGCCCGAACATCTCTCCCAGCCGGTCTGTCAGGTGGCCCTCCAGCTTGGCGACGTTGTCGTCCTTGGTGAGCTGGTCGACGGCGGTGGCGATCGCCGAGGCGGTGGCTTCCAGATTCGCCGGGTCCAGGGGAAGCCGTTCGAGGAGGTCCCGCATAGGGCTGCGCCGCCAGTTGTGAAGGTCTCCTTCGGCGTCACGCAGGGCCGGCAGGACGCGCAGAGACACCTCACGGCGGATGGCCCGCACGTCGTTGGTCTCACGGTCGCCGGCGAAGACGACAACGTCGTAGTCCTTCGCGGTCAGCGGCCGGCCGGTGGGCTGCACCTGGGAGCCGTCGGCGGTTGATACTTCCGTGCGCGGGGCGAAGCGGTAGGTCAGCCGCGCTACGTAGGGGTCGTAGTCGACCGTGGCGCTGGACAGGATGCTCTTGGCGTCAGCGTCGTCGTCGAAGCCGCGCAGCTCGACCACGATGGTCACTTCTGCTCCGCCGGCGAGACCTGCGGGGTGCCCTTCCCAGATGTCTTCCTCGCGCAGCATGCGCCGCGCGTCGGAGACGGACGGGTCGAGGACCAGGCGGATCGCTTCCAGCAGATTCGACTTGCCGACGCCGTTCTCGCCGACGATCACCGAGTGGGCGGGGAAGCCGTCGATGACCAGGTGCCGGAAGTTGCGGAAGTTGCGTATCTCGATCCGTGAAATGTGCAGGCCCATTCGTCCCCTTGCCGATCTGGTGCGATGTGGTGATTCATCATTCCAGGTCGGTCTGGCCTGGGTGGGCGGTTTCCCGGTGTCCGGTGGCCTTCCAGACCGCCTGGATGACGGGGCGTTGAAGGGTGACGCCGTCGCCGATGACGTTGCGGACATGCATGTCGTGCTCCCTGCGGGATCTTCGGCAGTACTTGCCGAGTGATCTTCACCTCCAACATCCTTCCGGGCATGGAGCCAGGAGGATGGGCCATATCGCGAACATTTGCTTAAGTCTATGAATTGCAATAACGTCTCGACACCCGGTCGACCTCCACAGCCCTTGCAGGCGGGACGGCCCGGATCCGAACCCACCTCGCCGGCCCGGCGCAAGGCCCCGACGCCCGACCCTCCCGATTGGATGGACCGTGCCCTCGACCCCCGCGGACACCCGTAAGCAGATGGCCGCCCACTTGCAGCAGTTGACAGCCCGTATCAACTCGGAGGGGTACGCCATCCCCTTCATCCCGGCCGACCCCTCGACCGGCGAGCCCTCACTCGCCTACACGGTGGGCCTGCACGTCCGCCAGGGCTACGAGCTGGCGGTCAGCGGCCTCGACTACGAGACGTCCTGCTCCGTGCTCCACTCCCTGGTGGAGCGACTGCTTGAGCAGCAGGCTCCCCCGGCTCCGGCCATGGAGGTCAAGGGAGCCGCCGGGGGCGGCTACTCGCTGCGGCTGAGGCAGGCGGACAGCGCACTGCCGTTCATCCTGGTCCGCACTGTCTACCGCCGCAACCCGCCCGTCTGGCAGGCGGTCTGGCCGGACCGGGAGGGCCGGTTCCCCGGCGACGCGGCGTGCACCCTCTCGGCGGGGGCGCAGCTCCCCCTCTAGAGTGTTGCTTAACTCTGTGACTTCACATATGGTTGCACTATCAGCCGCTCAGCGCGCCGGTCACTACACCGTCGGTCTCCTCGTCACGAAGGGCACAGCGATGCGAATTTCGGAACTTCTCAAGCGACTTGAGGAGCAGCAGCAGCGCGTTGGGAACGTCGAAGTCGGCTCGCTCCTCTCCAGCGAGTGGGAGGGTGCCGAGGGTCCCGTCGTCGGCGTGAAGGCGGATCGCGGTCACTGCGGCTCCGGCCCCGTCACGGTCCTGCTCGAAGGGCGCAACGACGACGAGGACACCCCGCAGGCGCACTCCGAGCACCCGCTGACGGTCCGCGACCTCATCGCCCGGCTCACCGCGCTGCTGGAGAGCACGGGAGACGTCGACGTCAAGCTCCTGATCACCGGGGAAGACCCCTACGGAGGCGAACTCGGTCCGATCACCGAGGTCAGCGCACTGCGCTGGGCCAGTACGACCCTCGACGGGGCCACCGACGCCTCGACCACCATCACGATCTCGGGGCCGATCGAGAGGTGACCGGCCCTCGGAGTCTCCACCGCCCCCGCGCTGACCCGGGTTCCCGGGTCAGCCCGAACCTCGGAGCCGCCATGTCCATGCCTCAGCCTGCCCACGATTCCACGAAGCGCCGACCGTTCCTGCCCCAGGACTTCGACGAACCCTGTGAGGGCTGCCTCGCCCCGGCCGGCTCGTACTGCCGCGCGGGATGCGACTGCGGCTACACCGCCGAGGACGCCCGGGCCGAGGCGGCTCGCGGGTAGTCGGCCATGCCCGGGCTGGTCATGAGCCGGTCCGGCGTCCCGCCGTCTTGCACCATCGTTACAACCCCGCACGGAGCCCCCCATGCGCATGCTGCTCCCCGCCACCCGCCCGGGGCACCGGGGCGGGTGCGTCCGGGCCCGCCAAGGATGCACCTGTTTCTACTTCACCTTCGCCCGGGGCCGGGCCAAGGCGGCCGAACGGCGGATCGCCCGTCGTATCGAGTCGCGCCGCTGGCGGCGGGACGAAGCCGCACTGGACACCTGACCGCTGCACAGCTCAGCCCGCCCCGCCCCGGCGTTCCCCCTCCTCGCTCCGGACTGCCCCGGCGCGCACCGAGATCGGACTTCCCATGACGCACGACCCCACGCCCGCAAGCCCCCTCCACCGGCCCACCGTCACGGACGCCGCCGCACTGCGTGACGCGGCCGCCGAGATGGAGCGCCGCCTGGAACTGACCGCCGACGACCCGAGGGTGACCAAGTCCTCCGTCCTGAGCTTCCTCCACCGCCACGCCGACGACCTGGACAAGGGCCTGCCCGCGGGGTGGGCGACGGTTGACCTAGGCGCACTCGAAGCGGTGCTGCTCGAGTCCCTGGGTCCCCACGGGCGCGACGAGATCTTCGGAGCCTGGAGCCGGGCAGCAGCCCAGCCGCCGCCGCGGGCGCAGACCGCTGGGCCGCCCGTCGGCCGCCGGATCGACGTGGTGGTCGACCGCGCCCCCGACGACGGCACCGAGGTCCACGTCTACATGGACGGCGCCCCCGCCCAGGCCATCGTGCACACCATCGACCCCGGGCGCAGCGGGGCCCACCACGAGTGGTGGGAATCGGTGACGACGCTGGGGCCCGAGGTGCCGCAGGCGGTACGCGACCAGGTCAACGAGTACGCGGACGGCTACCACGATCCCGAGAAGTGCGGGCGGTCATGCGCGTGAGGTTGCGCCGGTCCGGCGGGTGCGGGGCGTGCCCCGCCCCCGCCGGGCCTGTCCCGATGTTCCCTTCGTTCCTGCTGGCCGCGCCGGGCCCTGCCCGGCCGTGTCGTCCCTGTTGGAGAGGTGTCCGTTGAACAGCAGCAAGCACGTCGAGTTGTCGTCGCGGGTCTGGGCGGTGAGCGAGCTCCTGCGCGGCGACTTCAAGCAGTCGGAGTACGGCCGGGTGATCCTGCCCTTGCTGGTGCTGCGCCGCCTGGAGTGTGTCCTGGAGCCGACCAAGGACGCCGTCCTGGCCGCGGTCGCCGAGGGCACGCCGGACGGCGGGTTGAGGGCGATCACGCGGGCCGGGTTCTACAACACCAGCCCGCTCGCGCTGCGCACCATCGCGGGCGCGGGCTCGGACTGCGCCGAGCAGCTGCTCGCGTACTGCGGCGCGTTCTCGCCCGGGGCGCGAGAGGTGCTGGAGCAGTATGGCTTCGGACCGCAGGTGGAACGGCTGGCCGCGGCCGGGCTGCTGCACCATGTCGTGGGGCGTTTCGCCGAGCTGGACCTCCGGCCGGCAGAGGAGGCCGCCGGGCGCGCGGCGCCGGGCGAGGGCGGGGGGCCGCGTGGGGTCGTGTCGAACCACCAGATGGGTTACCTCTTTGAGGAGTTGATCCGGCGGTGGGCCGAGCAGTCCCACGAGACGGCTGGGGAGCACTTCACACCGCCGGAGGTCGTCCGGCTGATGGTGAACCTCCTCGCTCCGGCCGACGGGCAGGCACCGGGCACGCCGGGGGTGCCCCGGACGGTCCTGGACCCTGCGTGCGGCAGCGGCGGCATGCTCAGCGCCGCGCAGGAACAGCTGCTGCGTCTTGACCCCGGCTGCCCCGTGGAGGTGTTCGGGCAGGAGTTGAACCCCGAGTCCTGGGCGATCTGCCGTTCCGACATGATGGTCAGGGGCCAGGCCCCGGAGGCCATCGTGCTGGGCAACTCCCTGACGCAGGACGGGCATGCGGGCGCGACGTTCGATTACTTGCTGGCCAACCCGCCGTTCGGCGTCGACTGGCGCAAGGCCCAGGGCGCCGTCGAGCGTGAGCACCGGGAGCTGGGCGAGCGCGGCCGGTTCGGCGCTGGGCTGCCCCGGGTCAACGACGGCGCGCTGCTCTTCCTCCAGCACATGATCGCGAAGATGAAACCGGTCGACGCATCGGGGAGCGGTGGCAGCCGGATCGCGATCCTCTTCAGCGGCTCGCCGCTGTTCTCGGGCCAGGCCGGGTCCGGGGAGTCCCGCATCCGGCAGTGGATTCTGGAGAGCGACCTGCTGGAGGGCATCGTCGCGCTGCCCGACCAGCTCTTCTACAACACCGGCATCTCCACCTACGTGTGGGTGCTGACCAACCGTAAGGCCGCGGACCGGAAGGGTGGGGTCGTCCTGCTGGACGCCCGGGACCACTGGCGCAAGATGCGCAGGGCGCTGGGCGACAAGCGCAAGGAGCTCGGTGAGGAGCACGTCGCCGAGCTGACCCGCCTGTACGCCGGGGCGCCGCCGGTCCCACCGGCTCACGCGCCCGGCGGTGCCGGTGGCTCGGTAGACGGCAAGGTGAAGGTCTTCCGCAACGAGGACTTCGGCTACCGGCGGATCACGGTCGAGCGTCCGCTGCGGCTGCGCTTCGAGGCCAGCGAGACGTCGATCTCGCAGCTGGCGGCGGCGAAGCCGGTCCAGCGGACGACTGACGCGGTCGCGTTCGCCGAGGCGCTGCGCCCGCTGGCCGGATCGGTGTGGGCGACGGCGGTGGATGCCCTCGACGCGCTCACCGCCGCGGTGGCCGCGGCCGGCCTGGCGTGTCCGTCGGGTGCCGCGTTCGTCCGGGCGCTGCGGGAGGCGTGGGGTGTGGCCGATGCCGGCGGCGAGGTACAGGGCTCGCCGGACGGGCCGCTGCCGGACCCGGCTCTGAGGGACTTCGAGACCGTCCCGCTCGGGCAGGACCCGGAGGAGTACCTGAAGCGGGAGGTGCTGCCGTTCGTGCCCGACGCCTGGATCGACCACGCCAGGACGAAGGTCGGCTACGAGATCCCCTTCACCCGCCACTTCTACGTCTACAAGCCGCCTCGGCCGCTGGAGGAGATCGACGCGGACCTGATGGCTGTCCAGGCCGAGATCCAGGCGCTCTGGGCCGGCCAACCCTGGGCGGCTCCGGACGCCCACCGAGTTTCTTAAGGTTGCGAATTCGCGCATGGTCTTGGCGGGGCGGCCCCATCGCCCCGCCCTCGGCCTGCCCTCTGATCCCTTTCCCCTGGAGTACGACATGACCCTGTACGGCATCCCTCCCGCCGGTTTTCGGCGCTTCATGGTCCCCGAGGACGGCCGCGAGCACGGCCGGTCCATCGTCGAGGCCGCCCACGGGTGGTGGCTGGAGAACCGTGGCGGTACGGGCGAGGTGGCCATCGCGGTCGGCACGCTGGCCGGGCTGGCCCTGTGCTCCCCGAGCCAGGCGGACGGGCCGGACTACGGCCCGCTGCTGATCCCCTTGGACGACGGGGAACTGGCCGACGCCCTGCGGGCCAGCTGGAACAGCCTGTGGGCGTCCGACCCGGTCCTCGCCGACGCCGCCGGGCCGCTACACGCATGGCTCGCCGATCCGAGCGAGAGCGACATCCGCGGCCTGGCCGACTACGCGCGCATCCTCGTGCGGGCCGGACTGCTGGAGTACTGCAGCGACCTCGCCCGCTGCGAGTCGGAAGACCTGCTCGGCCTCCTGGTCCAGCGGCTGCGCGGCCACGGCCAGAAGCAGGCCACCGGCGAGTTCTTCACCCCCTCGATCGCCGCCGACCCCGCCGGCGAGATCCTGCTGACCGATCTCCCTGCGCCCGGCGCCGTCCTCCTCGAACCGTGCGCCGGCAGCGGCACCATGGTCCGGGCCGCCGCCGCGGCACTGCGCTTCCAGGGCCTCGACCCGGGCCACTACCACTGGTGGCTGAACGACATCGACACCATCAACTCCGCCTGCTGCGCGGTCAATTCGCGGCTGTGGCGGCTGGGCAGCAACGTGACGGTGTCCTGCGGCGACGCCTTCGGCGACCCCCGCGACCTCGAAGAGCCCACGCACCGGCGCGCCGAGCGGGCGATCGCCGAGCACAGGCACCGGCCACTGCTGTACCCCACCCGCACCCGGTCACCGCACTGGCATCTGTGAAGCCCCGTGACGGAGCCGCATCCGGCGTAGGCCAGGCGGGCCCATCCGCCCGGCCGGCCGCAGGGCGACACCCCTCGCCCGACCCGCACCCACCTCAGGAGAGAGCCATGCCCAACCGACTCGCCGTGATCAACACCCTCCGGCAGGACGTGCTGGGGAACCAGCGCCGGGACGAGCGCACCCGCAGCTACGTCACCATGCCCGCTGAGGACGTCTGGGCGGTCGAGGACGCCATGACGGCCATCCTGGAGCGGGTGGCGCGCGCCGTCGACTGGCCGCGCCTGGTCCTGGAAGCCAGCCAGCGCCACGCGGTGCTGCACCCCCAGACGCCCGCCACGTTCCGGGACTGGACGCCCGAGATCGGCCTGTGCCGGGAGTGCCTGGTCGAGGCGCTGCTGAGCGACGCGACCGGGGCGACCAACTGGATCTCGCACCCGACCACCCCGAGGGAGCACGACCAGACGGACTGGCCGAGCATCGTCGCCGCCCACCTCCCCCACCGGGCGGCGGCTTCCTGGCATCCGTACAAGGCCGCTCCGGCCGCCCGGAGCGATCAGCGGCAAGCCGACCCGGCGGAGCCCGGCGCAGAGGCCGCCGAGCCCCGTTGACGACCGCGAGGATCAACCAACCCAACTCAATTGCTTAACGCTGCGAGTCTGTGTAATGTATGTGTCACGGGGAGGGCGCACGGCCCGATCCCGCTCCTGTAGCTCAGCGGAAGAGCGGCCGTAAAACGGAACGGCGTCATGACGAGACGGTTGCGGATGCACCGGGACCGGGCCCTGGCCAGCCAAAAGCCCCAGGGTTGGGGAACCTCAACGAGGGGCTGACACCCCCGAACCCCCGGCAGGGAAGCGCGTTTTCCAAGCTCGTCTACCCGGCGCGGGTTCGAGTCCCGCCAGGAGCACGACCACCGGCTTTGCGGCGCAGCGCCGCGGCCACAACAACGACGGAGACGGAGAACAGCCATGCGCGCAGAGGTCAGCTTCGACCTGGGCGTCAGCGACGACGAGGTCGACTACGAGGCGGCCTTCACCTGGGAGACCGGCAGCCTGCCGCTGCCCCGCAAGGGTGACCGAGTCGCCCTCGGCGAACTGATGACGATCGTCCAGTCGGTGACGTTCTCGTGCCTGGACAGCGGATACATCGCCACCCGGGACCACGACATCGACGACGTGGAGGTGTACCTGGTGCTCCGGCTCGGCAAGAAGGAGCGCAAGGCCGAATACCGGCCGGCGGAGTTCTACACGATCCTGTCCCGGCTGCCCAGCGTCTCGGGGCTGCACGTGACCGGCGCCGACCAGTAGCCCCGCCCGTGCCGGCGCCGCCCGCGCGGCGCCGGCACGGCCCCGATCCCGAGGAACTGCCCGATGAGCTCGCACCGCCCCTCCGACGCCGCCCTGACCGGCCTCATGCTCGACCCCCACGCCCGCCACGTCCCGTCCTGGATGTACATCCAGGACTCCGGTCCCGGGCTGGTCACCTTCGTCGGCTCCAGCCGCATCGCCGGCACCGGGGACGCCCACCCTCTGCGGTACGGCAGTCGGCGTGTCCACCAGTTGATCGTCGGAGAGATCGTCGTCCGCCCCCACTACGCGGTGGGCACCGACGCTTTGCGCGGCCAGGGGCTCGGCGGCCTGGCCACCAGCAGCCATGACTTCCGCGCGTTCCTGGAGCGCGGGGAGGTCGTCCTGGACCCCTACCGCCGCTTCCCCGGCGCCCCCGCCAACTGACCGGACCGCCCGCCATCATCCCCGCGCCGCACCGGCGTGCCCGCCCACCTTGAGGAACCTCATGACCAGCGCAGCCCTGACCAGTTTCCCCGGCGACGCCGACTCGGCCACCGTCGCCGCGGCGCTCGGTGAACTCACCGCCGCGTCCGCCCTGCCCTTCGACCAGTGGGACCGGCCCGTCATCGACCGGGTCCAGGACCTGGCCGGCTGGCTGCAGTGCGCGGCGATGCTGCGCGGCCTCAACCTGGCGCAGACGCCGGGCTCGGCCGAGGGCTCGTCCCGCGGCGTGGTGCACAGTCTGATCACATCCCACGCCTCCATGCTCGCCCGCCACCAGGCCGAACTCGCCCCGTTCAAGGGGCCCGACGGGGCGCTGCTCGGCAATGACTACGACGATCCCGACGAGGCCGCCGACCGGCACACCGAAGAGCGTGTCGAGATGCTCGGCACGGTTATGGCCGTCCTGGCCGGGGAGTTCGGCCGGTCGGCCGGCAGCACGGCACCGGGGCCCGACGTGACGGCGGGCATGGCCGCCGTCCTGGCCGCGATGACCGACCCCGACCTTGAGGGCGGCGACATCGTGGAGGCCATCAAGTGGCGCCTCCGCTCCCTCGGGTTCGACCTCACCATCCCCGAGGACCCCGACGACGACGCCTGAGAGCGCCGTCTCGTACGCCGGCGGCCCCGGCACCGCGCCGGGGGGCGCATCACCGCCCTGTCCCAACGACTCGACGAAGGCTGTCCTGATGTCCGATCCCAACGTGTGGCAGGCCCACCGTGCCGCCGCCGACCTGAGCAACACTCTCGCCTCGTCCTACGAGGAGGCCATGGCCACCGGTCTCCCTGTCTCCGCCGACGGCCAACGGCTCACCCAGCAGCTCACCGAACAGCTCGCCACGCTGCGAGAGCGGCTCGCCGTTCTGGGCGTGTCGGCAGATCCGGCCAGGCCGCCGCAGCCGTCCGCCGGTCCGGCGGCGTCGGACGGCCGCCCGGCACCGGCCCGCTACGCCGACGAGGCACTCGCCCCGGTCATCGCCGACGGCCGGCTGACGGGCCGGTTCCGCGACGGGTACACCGAGGAGCAGGTGAACACCGCCTTCGCCGTCCTGGGCGCGGCCACCGGGCTGCGCCTGGTGTGCGTTTGGGAGTACCGCGACGGCTTCGGCTGCGGCGGGAACTCGCAGTGGTTCGCCGAGGATTCGTCCGGCGGGCTCTGGGACCTGGCCGGGGATCTGGACGCCTGGCTCACCGGCGAGCGGTCCCATCCCGGTCCGGCCGGTTCCTGGGTCGGCCGGTCGGTCGCCCACCGGGTCCAGGCGCTCGCCTGGACCGACAGGGAGCACAACTACGCCCAGCTGTCCCGGCTGTAGCAGCACCCGCGCGGCCGAGGCCGCGCCCGACCGGCCGACCCGGTCACGGCGGCCTCGGTCACGCCGTCGAGCACAGCCCAGCCCGTTCAGTTCACCGCTTCGCCGATGCCGGCGGAACACCTCGCCCATGGAGGCCCGCATGACCACCTCGCGCCAGCCCGCCGACCGCTCCGAGCCCGGCACACCACCGCGCCCCGACCAGGAAGTGCAGGGCGCCGCCGAGCTGGTCCGCCTTGCCCACGAACTGGGGCTGACGGAGACGGACGTCGACGAGCTCGTGTACGAGATGGTGCACCGCGGCGCGTCGAGCGCCTACAACAACGGCGCCCATCCTGTGCTGGGCGACCTCGACGCCTTCGACGCCGTGCACGACGACGCCGACGAGCAGGCGAGCGCGATCAACAACCGCGGCCTGGAAGCCCAGATCGCCGCCCTGTTCGGAGCCTTCGGGGAGCAGCAGGTGGAGCGGATGCTGCGGGACGAAGCCCCGGGCCACACCCATCCGAACGAAGCTGCTTAACTCTGCGATTTTGCATATTGACTTGACTGTCGGGCCGTGGTCCGGCCGCCCCGGAAGCGGGGCCGTTCCCGCCGCCCGGCCCCCGGCCGGCCGAAAGCACAGAGGCACACGATGAACGTCCCCTCCCCCGGCGCCCGACGGGTGCCTGACACGATCAGCGACCCCGGCGGCCCCGCGGCTATGGACAACGAGGGCGGCGCGGCGGTGGCCCCGCCGTGCCCCCTCGCGGAGGCGGAGCGGCTGCAGGAGCGCGCCGCCGCGAGGCGCGCCGCTCTCTTGGCCCTGGCCGACGCGCACTCCGACGAGATCACCGCCGCGTACGAGGCCATCGACCAGGCGCGCCGGTGGCGGCTGCCCGAGTCGGTGGAGGACGAGGGCTGGGAGTACCGAGGCGGGCTGGAGGAGGACAGCACCGACATCTGGGCCAGGGCGCACATGGCGTACTGGGTCCTCCAGGCAGCCCGGGTGACGGTGGCGAAGGTGCGCAGGGTTCTCGGCCTGCCGGTGGACGACGTCGACCTCCTCGACGACACGGAACGCGATGCCTACATCGCGTCGCTGAGCGACCAGGAGCGCGCGGAGCTCGCCGGGCCGTGGCCGGTGGAATGGCTCTACGCGCCGAAGCCGGGCGCGCCGATCCGGGTCGTCAACCTCTTCGCCGGGCCCGGCGGTTGGTGCGAGGGCATCGTCCACGTGCTCGGCGAGCCCGTCGACATGGTCGGGGTGGACCTTTCCGAAGCCGCGTGCGCCACGGCGCAGGCCGCCGGGTTCCGGCGGATCTGCGCCTCGGTCACGGACCTGGACCCGGCGAACCCGGCGCTGCGCTACGTGGTCGCGGTGATCCTCTCCCCTCCGTGCCAGACGCTGTCGCCCGGCGGGAAGCTGGCCGGGCTCGCGGAGGAGGCCCTGTGGCTGGTCGAGGAAGTGATCAGCCAAGCCGGGGCCGCGGCCGGGTTCATCATGGTCGACGACGCCGGGGACGGCATGGAGGGTTACGCCCCGCCCACCGGAGCCACCTGGGACGAGGTCCGCGCCCCGCTGGCGGCGCTGAAGGACGCGCGCACCGGCCTCATGGCCGAAGCCGTGATCTGGCCGCTGGCACTGCAGGCCAAGTACAACAACATCCGCTGGGTGGCCATGGAGCAGTCCTCGAACCTCCTGAAGTCGAAGGCCGCCGAATATGTGGTCGAGGCGATCGCCTCCGAGTTCTACGGAGCCGGCTGGGAGTACGCCAAATTCAGCCTGGTCGAGGCCGCCGACTACGGGGCCGCCTCGAAGAAGAACCGCACCTTCATGGTGTGCATGCGCTACACCCGACCGTTCACCAGCTACCGGCCCAGCAAGCCGGTCCCGATCACTACCTGGGCCGCGTGCATGGGCTGGGAGAAGGGGCACAAGGTCAACACCCGCGGCGTACGCGGCATCAACCCCCTGACCGGCCGACCCAAGGGCGGCGGGAGGTTCACCGCCGACGAGCCGGGCACAACGGTGACCGGCACCGCATACGGATGGAAGCGCGAAGCCGACGGGCTCACCCACACCCACGCCGACCTGGGCCGCGCCGTCGGCTTCCGCGCCGACTTCCCCTGGACCCATGTCGGCCGCGGCGAAGGCATCCGCAACAAGACCCAGCTCATCGCCGACACCGTCAGCCCCATGGTCGCCGCCGCCTGGATCGGCCACATCCTGGGCCGCGCCTGGGAGGCCCGGACCCGCGCCTACGTGCGCGGGCTCTACACCCTCCGGAAGCCCGGCCGTCTCCCCGTAGTCCAGGCCGCCGACGAGCGCGACGGCGTCTCGCAGATCAGGGCTTCGAAGAGGTACGCCGCTGTGGCCCGTACCGGCCGGGCAGTGACCCGGACCGCCCGCACCACGGCCACTCGGCCTGTCTCCGCCTCCACGCCGCCCCGCACTCGGCGCCCCGTCCGTCGCTGAGCACCGCGAGGGCCAGCCGGAGCACCGGCACTGCGACTGCGGGCGGCCAAGTCGGCCGTCGTCCAGCGCTGTTCGGCCCGGGCACGGGAGCGGACGCAGGGGGCCCCGCAAGTTTCCATGCACGCCCACGACCCTATGGTGCTGCCCGAGGGGCAGCAGCCCCGAAACCAGGGAGAAGACTCATGGCTACCACCGTCACCGAGGGCCAGCTCTACCGAGACCTCGCCCCCGACATGAGGTCCCGCGACCGGCGGCTGCGCGTCCTCGCGGTCGGGGAGACCCGCGCCGACCTCCTGGTGGAGCACGACCTCGGGGGGCCGGCAGGAAAGAAGACCCACGCGAGCCTCATCCGACTGCGCTCCGCTGCCTTCGAGTTGGTCGAGGACGCGGCCGATGCCGATCCGCAGTATCTGGCGCTGCTGGCCGCCATGGCCGAGATCCACCGGCCCGATGCCGTCCCGGCCGACTATGCACGCGCGGCTCTTCGCGTCGTCCGCGCCGCGGAACAGTAGCCCCCGCTCGGGTCCGACCGGGCCGGACGAAGCCCGTTCGATGGTTTCCCGACTTGGTGATCCCGTTGAAGATGGCCCTGTCGGCGATCACGCCCCCAGGGACGTAGGGGTGACTCGTGGAGCTGACCGGTGGAGCAGGACGTCCTGGAGTGACGATCACCGGCAGGCTCTGCCTGCCGACCCCGGGGGTGAGGACTGACCCAGGGTGCCGGCTGGCCTGAGCACCGACGGAATGCACCGTGCCGTCGGTGCTCAGGACACCGCCGCGGGCAGCTGTGCCCCGGCCTCGCGGGGGGTGGCTGCCTGTGCGAGATGGCGGCGGGCCTGCTCTTCCTTCGCCACGGCGGTGCGCAGGTGCCACAGCGAGATGACGGGCAGCAGGCCGCCGAGCCGGGACGCGGCCCCCAACGCTTCGGCGACCGCCGCCAGGTCCACCGCGGCATTGCGTAGCCGCTCGTCTCTCCGGTCGGTGCGCAGGCGCTCGATCAGCTCGTCGACGAGCGCGGCAAGTTCACTGGTCCCGGGATCGTCCGGCACATCGCAGCCCCACCACTGAGCAGCCTCACCAAGGGCAGCTAACGCGGCCTCTCGGCTGAGCGGTACCCCATGGGCGTTCACGTCACCGTTCGTCACCACTACATCCTGCACTGCGGCAGTTCCTCGCCGGGCCGGTTCAGGGGAACTCGCGTGATCACGCTCATTGCCAGGCTGACCGGGCCCGGGAGGGATGGCGTCGGTGCCGACGAGTGGAGGGCCCACCGGCGGATCGGCTGAGGACACCGCCTCCACGGAGTGGGCCGACGGCCCGGCCCGGTGAGGTCGAGCCGGTGAAGGGTCAGAGCCGGGCCATCGCCAGTGCGTGGGCACCTGCGCTGTCGGCCCGCTCCACCGCCTTGGCCAGAGCCGGGGAACGGGTACCGGCCGGAGGGCGGGTACGGGCCTCCAGCTCGGCCATGTCGATCTTGTTGGCCTCCTCGATCCGCTGGCTGTACACCTCGACGGCAGCCGCGAAGGTCTCCCCCGATGCCGCGCTCCCGCCCTTCGCCATCGTCCGGGCCATCGTCCAGATCCCCTGGGCGAAGGCGTCGCGGTCCACCGTCCCCACCGGTGAGACCAGCCACGTTGATGCCAGCACCAGGTTCATCGCCCGCTGCGCCCGTACGACAGCCGCCCAGGCGTCGTCGGTCAGGTCCGTGCCCCTCAGCAGATACCGGCCCCGGGCTTCGGCGAGTTGCCGAGCGACGGTCGCCCGCCCTCCGGGGGTGTGTGCCTGGCGCCATTCCCGCAGCAGGTTGATGACCAGCACCGCGCCGACCATCGCGATCATGACGGTCAGAAAGGTGCCGGACGACATGATGTCGCCGCCGAGGTTCCGCTGCATCTCGCGCTGCATCCACGCCAGGAGCGGAACTACGACGGCCGCGCCTGTCACGACGATCGCTTGCGTCCTGACTCCACGGGCCAGCTCGGCGAGGTCCACGCCGGCCCACCTGGGCAGCGGGCCCTCCGGGTTCCGGAGCACTTCGGGGTGCTGACGGGCGAGGCGGTGAACGGTGGAAGCGACCGACGTGGGAAGCCCCGGGTCCACCACCGCGGCCACGCGCTGACGGGAACGCCTCGGGATGGTCATGCGCCTGCTCGCTCTCTGTTCCGGGCCACCGTTGGCCTGGGACAACTATGCACGCGGGCACCGACACTGGTCGAGGGCCCCGAGCAGCCGCCCAGCTGGGCAGGAGAGGCGACGCATCCGGCCAGTCCGAGCGCACGCCCGGCCCGCTGCCCGCCCGTCGCACATCTTCCCGTACGCCCCGGCGATCTCCCCCAGGACGCCGGGTGTTCCGGCGCGGGCCAGATCAGCGGCGGCGCCAGCGCGCGAAGAAGCCGGGCCTGCGCGGCGGGTCGACCGGTGTCGGCACGGATGCGGGAGCGGTGACCGGCCGCTCCACCGGGGCGGGCGGAGGCGTTGTGGTTGAGGGCGCCCGACCGGTTTCGGTGGCGGGAACGGCGGGCTGGGGTACGTCCGCGGCGGCCGGCAGGGGTGCAGGTGCCTCCACCGTGCCGGACGGATGCGGCATGGCCTTGAAGGCAGTCGGCGCGGGCCGCTGCGGGGTGGCGGTGCGGCGGGGCGGCGCCGGACGGACCGGGGCCGGGCGGGTGCGGGTCTGCGGCCGGATCGGGTCGTTCAGCGGGTTGGGTGAACGTGGCGGGGTGGGCAGCCCGGCGTCGTCGACGTCCCAGTAGGCGATCTGCCAGTGGGCCTGGGGCCAGAGCACCACCTGGTGACCGATCCGGCTGGAGTTCGGCTTCCACAGCTTCCACGCGACGTCCGGCGCGGCCAAGGCCAGCACGCGGGTGCCTTCGGCAAGGGGTTCGAGGAGTGGGCGACGGTGGGAGTCGGCGCGCAGGTAGACCTCGGCATGGGCGAGAGGGCCTGGCAGGCCGGTGGGCACGCGGGCCGCGATCTTGCAGGAGGTGGCGCTGTCGGTGGTCTTGACCTGGGTGACCTCGCCGAGGACGGCTACGGGGTGGCGGATCAGGCCGGCGGCCAGTTGCTGGTAGAGGCGGGCCAGGTGGTCGGGGTCGGGTCCGAAGCAGAAGTCGTTCCAGGCCACCGGGGTGCGCAGGCCCGGGTGTTTGACGGTGAAGTGCTCGACGTTCTCGGGGTCGTCGCCGTACATGGCCAGCAGCTGAGCGATCCGGGCGGCGCTGGTGACGGCAGGCGGAAGCACCGGGTCGACGGAGTGGATCCTGAGGTTGACCGGATCGGCCGCAGGGGCGAGGAGCGGTGCTCCGGGCGGCGGCAGGAGCGGCGTCTTGGTGTCGGTGGTGGCGGCGAGGACCAGGCGTAGTTGGAGGCCGCCGGCCCGCAGCTCGGCCAACCCGTGCGATCGGCGAGCGATGGCGTGCACGGTGTGGTCGGTGCGCAGCGGGCAGCCCGGCAGATGCTCCGCGGTGCGGCCCTTCTCCTTCTCCTTGGCCAGGGCGAAGTGCGCGCCGCGGGTGAAGGGCTTGCCCTTGGTGGAGATGCGGGGCTGCTCGGGCTGGGCGGTGACCTCGTGCTCGCAGTACGCGCAGCGCAGCGGGCGGGTGAACGGCTCGGGCTTCTCGCCGATCTGCCGGGCGGAGACCACGACGCCGTTCTTGTCCCGGGCCTGCTGCAGTTTGAACGGCTGCCGCTCCCCCACCTGTGTCCCCCCGTCCCCTCGCTGGTCTCCCGACCCTAGCTGCTTACCACGCCTGGCTGGGTCGGGGACGCGGGGGCAGCTCGGCCTGCTCCGCCACGGCGAGGATGCGGTCGGCCGACTCCCGGCCGACCGTCTCGACGAGCCGCTCGATCGTGGTGGCGACCAGGATCCAGGAACGGCGGGGCATGACGGTCAGTCGCGCGACCGCGTCGGCCAGTGCCCCCGCTTCCAGGGCCATCTGCGCCTGGATCTCGGGTGGGTCCAGCGGCCTCGGCATCGTGGACTCGCGGGCGAGGTCGACAGTGAGGGTGAGGTCGTCGAGCACCGTGACGGGGGTGGTGTTCTCGATCACGGAGGGCGTGTAGGTCCGACCCAGATCGAAGGACTTGTGGACGGTGATGTTCTCGCTGCTGTACCCGGCCGCGAGGAGGCGGCGCAGCGCGGCGTAGGCGGTGTGGGACTTTCCGGACGAGTGTGCTCCCAGGAGCAGCAGGCGGGCGCTGTCGCCGGACAGGACGGTGGAGCACCACTGCTCGACAGCTGGGTGGTCGCTCTCGGCGTCCTGGTACACGGGAGGGATGGTCGAGGAGGAGGGCATCGGCCCAGGGTAGGTGTTGCCTGGTTCGTCTCGGGTGCCTACGGCGGGTTGGCGCAGGTCGATCCGTGTACCGGTGTGGTCGCGGTGCCGGTCATGTGGACCGCCGGCGACCGGTTGAGCACGGATCTGCCCGGTCGGGATGAATTCACCCGGTTCGGCCCCGCCCCGGTGGGGGCAGCGGGATCATGTCGGGTGGACGGGACAGCGGTGACGGGTGGACGGGAGCAAGCCGGTGGGCAGCTGGGGCAAGGAGCAGGAGCGGCCGGTGGTGCGGGCGGCCGACGTGCTGTCTGGTGTGCTGAGCGGGTCCGCCGCCGAACCAGCGCGGCAGATCATCGCCGCCCGGGTCCTGCTCGTGATCGAGCAGCAGCTGTTCCCGGCACACGAGGAACTGGTACTGGCGGAGAACACCGAGGCTGCGGTGCGGGAGGCGACCGCCGCGCAGTGGACCGACGACGCCGCGGTCCGCCGGTGGCTGGCCGAGGTCCTCCAGGACCACGCGAGCGCGTACAACGACCACCACGACTTCTTCGACGGCGACTGGGGCTACGTCGACCGCGACAAGCATCCGGTGTGGACTCTGCTGGAGCTGTCGCCGCTGGCGCGCCGGCTGCGGCTGCTGCAGGACGCGGGCGCGCACAGTGGTGCCGGCCTGGGCCGCACGATCGGCGTCGGCGCGCACCAGCTCGGGCACTGGGCGGCGGACCGCTCCCGCCCCGCTGAACCCGAGCGCAGGGCCTTGGCCGAGGCGCTCGGAATTCACCCGGGGTGGTTGGACGCGTCCCGGGATCAGCAGCCTGACGTGCAGTTGTTCCGGTTCCGAGCGTGCCCGTGTCCCGAGCCCGGCGCGATGACGCGCGGTGGTCTGGGTCGCGAGGAGACGAACTGGTACGAGAGCGCGGCCGAGCAGGCGGCAGCGGTCCACTGGTGCGACGGGTGCGGCCAGCCGTGGCTCAAGGACTCCAAGGGCTGGCTGCTCCCGCTGCCGCCCGGTGAGGAGACGATCCCGTACAACGGCAGCCTGGCGGACGGCAGTCACCCCGCCATCTACGTCCAACACCGCTCGCTCGACCAGGCGTGGCCGCCGGTCCTGTGGCGGCCTCCGCACCACCCCTTCAAGAAGACGCGGAGCCGGACCGCGTTCCTGGTCCCCGCGCTGCTCACCAGCGCCCCCAAGCCACTCACTTCCCCGCCGGCTGCCGCGCCGCGGCGGCGGCAGAAGCCGTTGACCTACATCCGCCCGGAGCAGCGGGTGGCCGCCAACGCCGACTGGTGCCGCACCTGCCGGACGCTGCTCGACGCTCCCGCCGGCGAGCCGGGCGGCCAGTGGGTCCTGCTGCATCGCAGTGAACGGCGACGCACGCTGAGCACCTGGTCCTACCCCAGCGAGCAGGACGCCCTCCACGCCGCCGCCCACATGGCCATGCAGTCGCTGACCGACGACGATGTCGCGCAGCGGTTGTTCGCGGACCAGGCGCACGCCCAGGTCCTCAGCCGGTTCTGGGAGTTGCATCCCGAGACGGACCTGTTCGAGGTCGCCGAGCTCGTACCGATGCGCAGCGACGAGTTCTGAGAAGCCCTGCGACCGGTGCGCGCCCTCGGCTCGGCCGTCCGAAGTGGTGTGACTACTGCTCGTCGCTGCCCGACCAGGCGATCCACGCGCCGTCGGCGGCGCGGCCGAGGTGAAGGTCCGGGACGTGGGCCTTCACCTGGGCGCAGATACGTCCATGGGCGCCGTGCCGGGCGGGGCAGAGCCGGGCCAGTCGCTCAGGGGTGAGGGCGGACAGATCGTCCGGCAGCGTGCGGCCGACGGCGGTCGCGCGCGCTTCGGCTCCCCGCCGGCGCTCGGCTTCCTCGCGGCGCGCGTCCAGCACCCGCGCCCAGCGCAGCATGGTGTCCTCGTCGCCCGGGGTGTAGAGGCACTGGGATTCGCCGAACTCGAGGAGCGTGTCGAGCACGGTCATGCCCAGCGACTCCAACAGGCGGCGCGAGCCAGCGTTGCGCTCCTGGGTGACGGCGATGAGCGGGCCGCCGTCAGGCACCGCCGCGCTCCACCAGCCGACGGCGGCGCCCACGGCCTCGCGCCCGAGGCCCCGGCCCCAGGCCGACGGCAGCAGCTGGTAGGAGATCTCGGCCCTGTCCGTGCACCGGCTGTCCGCGGTGATGCTGACCAGGCCGATCGCCTCGCCCCCGGCGACGGGAGCCACCGCCCACATGCCGGGCGTGGTCGGGTACTCGCGTTGCCGGGTCGTCACGCGCGTCTCGCTGGCCGGGCCGCCCAGGAAGGCACGGACCCGGGCGTCGGTCAACAAGGCCCGCACGACCGGCGCGTCCTGGGCCGTGACCGGACGCAGGACGGTGCGGTCGGTACGAAGGACGGTCGGCCAGAGGCGGGCGAGGGCGGACTCAACGGACTCCATCGGTCCAGGATGGCAGCGCCGCCGCGCGGCTGCGCGTGACGGGATCGCGGTACATCCGGGTGCCGGCGGGAGCCGGGCGGGCCGGTCGAGCAGCACGGCGTTCTCCGTCGTCCGGCGGTGATCTTTCGTCACCGAGCGTTCGTCCGGGCGCGGATGCAGGCCGCAAGGGCCTCAGCCGGCGAGTGTCAGCCGTTCCGCGTCACCGCGCTGCGCGTGTTCGGCCCGAGCGGCCTCCAGCAGGCGCCGCCACGACACGACCGTGGGGCGGCGCTTGAGCAGGGCGCGCCGCTCCCGCTCGGTCATGCCGCCCCAGATGCCGAACTCGACCCGTCGGTCGAGCGCGTCGGCCAGGCATTCGGTGCGGATGGGGCATCCGACGCACAGACTTTTGGCCCTGTTCTGCGCGGCGCCCTCGACGAACAGCTCATCGGGATCCACGCCCCGGCAGGCAGCCCGCCCCCAGTCGATATCCGTCTCCCCCACGGCCGCCCCCCTCTTCCTCTTCCCGCTCCTGCCGGTTCCCCCCGGCGACCGACCAGCGTAGGCGATGCACCGCCCGCAGAACCTACGGAGAAGCAGCGCGAGACCGCTACTGTCGCTCTGCCGATGTCACGCTTTCGAGTGATTCCGCAGCGGCCGCCCCGCGCCGTAGATTCGGGGTTGTCGCTCGTCCGACAGGAGACAGCTGTGCCCAGTCCGTCCGAGAACACCTCTCCCGCTCAAGGGCGTTCGCAGGCGGCGAGGTGGCAGCGCTGGGCGCTCGTCTTCGGCCTGCCCAGCGCCGCCGTCGCCTTGATCGCGGCGTGGGTGATCCGTCCGCACGGCACCGCGTCCACCGTGCTGGTCGCCCTGATCGCGCTCGCGGCCCTCGCGGTGTTCGTCACCACGATGCCGCGGCGGCAGTCGGCCGCGGCTGAGCACGCCGACGCCGGGTCCAGCGCCGGGTGACCGGGGGCGGGTGCCGGGTTCATGACCTGATCACCGGCCGCGCGGGCCGCGACCAGGCGCAGCGCCAGATCGGCCTCCTCTGCCGCGACGGCAGGGGCCGGCGCACGCCGGTGCGCCGCGCGCGGTCGGCGAACCGGACACAACCTGCGCGGATCCGGCCGGTTCGACCGGAGCTTCGGACCGTGGCGGTGCGGATCCCGTAGCTTCCACGCCATGGCGAGGACATTGCGGCTGGCCGTCGCGCAGAGCACCGTTCCGGAGGACCCCACCGACCACGGCGCGCTGCGGGCGGCGGGGCAGGAGATCCGGGCCCTGATGGCCGAGGCCGCTGAGGCGGGTGCGCGGCTGGTGCAGTTCCCCGAGGGGGCGATCACCTATCCGAGCAAGCACGTGATGGCGGCCGGCCCGGACGGGAAGCTGGTCCCGGCCGACTGGAGCCGTGCCGCCTGGGGCGTCCTGCGCGAGGAGGCCGAGGCGATCGCCGCGCTGGCGGGGGATCTGCGGCTGTGGACGGCGTTCGGGTCGCTCCACCCGCTCACACCGCCGAACCGACCCCATAACAGTCTCTTCGTCGTCTCCGACCGCGGCGAGCTGGTCGCGCGGTATGACAAGCGGTTCCTGTCGATCACCGAGGTCTCCTACCTGTACACCCCGGGGCGCGAGCCTCTCGTCTTCGAGGTGGACGGCATCCGGATCGGCTGCGCCCTGTGCGTCGAAGCGAACTTCCCGCCGCTCTTCGCCGAGTACGAGCGTCTGGACGTCGACTGTGTCCTGCTGTCCGTGATGGTCGACGACGCGCCGCGGGCCCGGGTCGCCCAGGCTTACGGGACGCTGTACAACTACTGGCTCGGCTACTCCGTCCCGAGCCAGTTCAGCACCACGGTGCCGTCCGGGATCGTGGCGCCCGGCGGCCGGTGGCTGGCGCAGTGCCCCGCCGATGGGCAACCCGCTCTGGCGGTCGCTGACATCGACCTCGACTCGGCCGACCCGGACATCGACGTGGCCCTGCGGTACGCCCGGCCCTGGCGCCGCCTGGCCCAGGACGGGCTCTACGAGGACCGGCTGGTGACCGGGGACCCGCGCAGCGACATCCGCACGGCCTTCTGAGACCGCCCCGCGCACATGCCCCGCCAGAGCAGCGTCCCGGCGTCGCGCCGGACCGCGGTGGTCTGCCCGTCGGCGGCCTACCGTGCGCCGGCGGCCGCAGGGCGGATCACCGCGAGGATGTCCCGCGCTCCCTGGTCGAGGAGCTCGTGTGCGACCGCTGCGCCGAGCTTCTCCGGGTCGTCGGCCGGGCCGGTGGAGGCCGCGGTGAGCCGGACGGCTCCGTCGAGGGACACGACCTGCCCGGTGAGGCGCAGTCGGGCTCCCGGCTCCTGGGTCACGTAGGCGCCCACCGGGACGCTGCAGCCGCCGTGGAGTTCGGCGAGCATGCTCCGCTCGGCCCGCACCGCCGCGTGGACCGCATGGTCGCCTGCCCGTTCCAGCAGGGTCCGCAACTCCTGCTGGTCGCTGCGGATCTGGATGCCCAGGGCGCCCTGGCCGGGCGAGGCGGGGAAGCGGTCCAGCGGCAGCACCTCGGTGATGTGGTCCTCCAGGTTCAGCCGTCGCAGGCCCGCGACCGCGAGGACCACGGCGTGCACCCGGTTCTTGCCCTTCAGCGCCGCCAGCCGGCCGGGGACATTGCCCCGGATCGGGACCAGCTCCAGGTCCGGTCGCGCCGCCCGCAGCAGCGCGGCCCGGCGGGGGGCTCCGGTGCCGACCCGGGCCCCGCGCGGCAGCTGGGCCAGCGTCGAACCGCACAAGGCGTCTTCCACCGCCTCCCGCCCCGGCGGGGCCAGCAGCGCGAGGCCGTCCGGCATGCTGGTCGGCAGGTCCTTCAGGGAGTGGACCGCGACGTCGATCTCACCGGCGGCCAGGGCCGCCTCCAAGCGGCTGGAGAACGCACTTCCCGCGCTGCGGCCGGCGACATCGGCAAGTAGCGAGACGCGGTCGCGGTCGCCCGCCTCCGTGATCACCCGGCGCTTGAACTCGACGCCGGGGCAGAGCGGGGCGAGCAGCTCCAGGTACTGGCGGACCTGGGTACGGGCGAGGTCGCTGCCCCGCGAACCGACAAGGATTGGCACACCGGCTCCCGGAATCTGACGAGATGCGAGCTCCACGGTACCCGGCTCGACCGGTGGCGCTTTCCGACAGCACGTCGGGCGAACAGGGCTCCGTGGCACCAGTGTTGGCGCCCGTGGACTGACCGGGGAACAGGTGCTCGATGGCCAGCCGATGTGGGTCTTGGGTAGGGTCCGTGGCTTCGGTCCGGGTGAAGCGAGCGACGTTGGGAGCAGGGATGCCAGACGACGAGGAGCCGTTGAGCGCCTGGTACGCGCGCCGGGAGGCGAAGCGCCGGCCGGTCGGTGAGCGCCGCATCGCCAGTCTGCAAGCGGGCCCGGGCCGGGGCTCCCACGTCGATCCGCAGACGCCCCGGGTCGTCGAGGAGTGGGACGGGCACAGTTGGCAGCCCGTGTCCGTGGCCGACGACTACGCCGCCGGATGCCGCGCCGTGTCCGCGCTCGACGTGGCCGTCGCGGTGCCGGTGCCCGGGTTCAACCCGCTGGGGCCGGGGACCGGCCGGCACCGCAAGATCGCCACCTGACCCGACGGCGGCCCCGGCCGCCGAGCGGGACGAAGCCATCGTCACCCTTCCGGTCCACGGCGTGCTGCCCGGGCCGATGCCGGGTGAACGGCGGCCTATCAGGTGTCGCGGTCCAGGAGCGGGGGGTCGAGGAGCCTGTCGATGATCCGGTGCTCGGCGAGGAGCCGTTCGGCCTGCTGGAGCAGCAGGGTGTCGCCCAGCTCGGTCAGGTGCACCCCATCGCTCCACAGCCCGGTCGGGTCGTCGCCGTCGGCGGGTTGGAGGTGCCGGGCGCCGGCGAAGGGGGCCCAGACGTCCAGGAACAATGCCCCGCTGGTGACGGCGGCCGCGCGGGCGGCCTCGTTGTAGCGGGTGAGTTCGGCGTTCATCGCGGCCACGGTGCCGGGGTTCTCGAGGGGACCGAACGGCGTCTCGGACATGACGATGGTCGTGCGGGCGGAGCGGCCGAGGCCGTCGAGCATCGCTTTGAGGTGCTGGGTGTACTCGTCGAGGTCGACCGCCTCCGGCAGTCGGCCTTGGAAGCGCCGCCACACGTCGTTGATGCCGACGCCGAGGAAGACGAGGTCGTAGTCGGCGCCGGTGGCCAGGTCGCGTTCGACGATGCCGGCGACGGTGCGGCTCGTGGCGCCGCCCTGCCCGTGGTTGCGGATCTCGAAGCCGACCTGGGGCCAGGTGGCGCGCAGGGACAGGGCAAGGCGGTGGACCCAGCCGCGCCGGCGCCATCCTTCGACGGTGACCGTGGAGCCGACTGCGGGAAGAGCGGCCTGGTTGGCCATCTGCGTGTTGAAGGCCTCCAGGTGCTCCATGATCGAGGTGCCGAAGAAGCCCACGGTCAGGGTGCGGTGGCGCTGGCCGGCGCCGGCCGGCTCGGCCCGGCGCGGCTGTGGTTCATGCATGATCGCCCCTGAAGTCCGGAGGATCACCAGGCTAGGTCAGGGCGGCCTGGCATACGCGGGCCTTGCCCGAACGTGTGGTGTCGTCTCTCCGCGACGGTGCCGGTTCTCCGGGCGGTCGGCCGGTGCCGTCCTGGTCGTGGGCTCATCCGGTTGCGGATCGGAGGTGGTGCAGAGCGGTCTCCGCCGCCTCTGCCGCCGGGTGGCCCGCGTCTGCGGCCCGGGCGGCCTGTGTGAGGGCGGTGATCGCCGTGTCGCTGCGGCCGTGGAGGTGGGCGGCGATGCCGAGGTCGTACTGGTCACCGGATTCCGGCAGCTGCTGCGCGACCTCGTTCCACTCCCGGGCACCGAGCGGACGGGTCTTGTGCCCGTGGTTTCCGTCGTCGGCGCCCGCCGCGTACGCGAGTACCCGCCAGCGGGGCGACGTGCCGCCTGCGGCGCGGTAGAGCAGCCCGGTGGAGGAGCCGTCGGGGACGGTGGAGGCCCAGTGGAGTGCCCGCTCGAACAGGGGCCGGGAGTTGTCGTGGTCTGTCCGCGAGCACCAGAGGCGGTACAGCTCGTCCTCGGTGAGGGGGCGGTGGATGCCGCAGCGTCGTACGTCGATGGCCGCCTGGACGAGGAGGTGCCCGTCGGGGGTACTGCGGGCAGCCCGGTGGTAGTGCCTGACCAGGTTCTCGCCGCCGACGAGGGACTCGGCGATGCCTTTGCTGACGGGGTAGCCCTTCTCCCGGAGGTAGTTGCGCTCGCGGGCGGTCAGGGCGAAGGGCACCTTGATGCAGTGCGCGTACTCCAGCAGCACCGTCCGTGCGGGGGCGGTGGCGGGTGAGGTGTCCGCGAGGAGGCGGTCGCGCCAGGCGGTGTCCACGCTGGCCAGCACCATGGCGTGCGGGAGGATCTTGTCCAGCACCCCGCTGCCCAGCAGCACGAGGTCGGCCGGGGTGAGGCCGTCGAGCCACAGGACGTACCGATCACCGCCGCTGAACTGGCTGACGAAGCCGGGTTGTGCGGTAGTCCGGGCGAGGTCGCGGGCCGTGAACTGGGCGAGCCGAGCCTGCGGGAGGGTGCGCTGCAGGCCCTCGTACATGGACCGCGAGATGCCGGAGAGCGGCGGGCCGTCCAGGAGGATCATGGGGTTCATCGGCTCGGAGACCGACGCCAGAAGCCGTGAGACCTCGTCGATCGGCTCTCCCTGACCCTTCCGGTCGTCGCGCTGGGGCACGGCAGGTTCCTTCGTTCGGTGCGGCGCGGTGACCGCGATGGTGGCCTTCGGCGAGGAGCCGTGTTTCGTCGTTCATCTGGCGTGGGTCTCCGGATTCCTCGGCCCGGAGCTCGCTGCCTTGATCCAGCACCACGGCGAGGGGGCGGCGCTGCTGTCATCACCGTATCCCCCGGGTGTCGACTCCTGGCCGGGCCAGGCCCCGGAGCTGTTTTCGTAGGCTCGCCCCGACGCCGGCACAGGGCCGGCGCAGCGCGGACCGCCCTGCGGGGCCGGCCGGGAGGAGGGCGTCATGCGCGGCACCACAGTGGCGGGCCGGTACCGGCTGGTCGACCTCCTCGGCACCGGCGGGATGGGCGAGGTCTGGCGGGCCGTGGACGAGCGGCTCGGCCGCCAGGTCGCGATCAAGGTTCTCCTGCACCCCGAAGACGACGAGCTGGTCCGGCGCCTGGAGGATGAGGCCCGGGCCGCAGCCGCCCTGAGCGATCCGCACGTCGTGGCCGTCCACGACGTCGGCGAGACCCCGGTGGCCGGACGCCGGATCATCTACCTGGTGATGGAACTGGTCGACGGGCAGCCACTCAGCCAGCTCCTGGCCGGAGGCCTGCCGGCGGTCGGCGACGCCGTGGCCTGGGGGCAGCAGATCTGCCACGGCCTACAGGCCGCCCACGCCGCCGGCCTCGTGCACCGCGACATCAAGCCCGCGAACATCCTGGTCACCGCCGACGGGCGGGTGAAGATCGCCGACTTCGGGATCGCCCGCCGTGCCGACGCCGTCGGCCATCCCCTCACCGGGACCGGAGCGGTGATCGGCACCCCGTCGTACATGTCCCCGGAGCAGGCCCGCGCCGATGCGGTGATCGACGCCCGCAGCGACCTGTACTCGCTGGGGTGCCTGCTGTACGAGCTGCTGACCGGCGCGCCGCCGTTCCCCGGCGGCGGGTGGCCGGTGCTGGCCCAGCACCTGCACCAGGCCCCGGCCCCGGTTCGCTCCCACCGGCCCGAGGTGCCCACCGAACTCGAGCTCCTGGTGGCGCAGCTGCTGAACAAGGACCCGCAGCGGCGGCCCGCGGACGCGGCGGAGGTCGCCCGGCGCCTTCGGGCAACGCCCCTGAGCGTCTCCACCGCACTGGTCACCGTGCCGGTCGGCACCGTCGTGGCGCCCGTGGACCGGCTGCCGACGGTGCGCGCGGCCGAAGCCCGGCGGCCTGTCGTCAGGAAGGTCTCCACGGACTCCGGCCGCGCGGCCGCCGGACCCAGGAGGTCGGCGCCGTGGCGAGCCGGAGCGCTGACCGGTGTCCTGGTCGGCGGCCAGCTGGCGATGTTCACCGCCCTCCCCGGCCCGGTGAGCACCGTGCTGGGGCTGGTGGCCGGCGGCTGCGTCGCGGCCGGCTCGCACCTGGAGGAACGGCACGAGGCCGTCCACGGCCAGCAGGACGGGCAGGGCAGCGTCGTCGGGGTGTTCGCCGCGATGCTGATCGCCGCGGTCACGATGGTGGTGCTGCTGGGGTGGAGCACGCTGGCCTGGTGGGTGGCGGTACTGGTCGCAACGGTGACCGGGCCGGTGCTCGTGGCGGGAGCGGCCGGCGTCCGGGCCCTGGTCGAGCAGGTGCTGCGCCGAGGCGGCCCGGAGGCCGAACTCGCCTCCACCGCCGGGCTGCTCAGCGGTGCCGTGGGCTGCGCGCTGACCGCCTCCGCGGTCCACGGGCCGGTCGCGGGCGCCCTCGCGGCCGGGGTCGGCGCCTGGGTGGTGAGCAGTCTGGCCATCGGGGCTCTGCTGCCGGCGGCGCGCCCGCGCCCGCGGCACCTGTGATGGCGCAGGTCGGGGCACAGTCAGCGTCGACCTCGACCTGACGGTGCTGGCCTGACGCGCGCGAGGACGGCGGCCGCGGCACGGCACCGAATATCGGTACCGCACCGCGGCCTCGGCCCATGGCCGGTCGGCTGGTCGTCGTGCGCCGGGTTGCCGGCACGGCGCACAGGCGGCGGCCACCAGTTCAGGCGCCTTTGCTCGCTGCCCCGTCGGTCTTGAAGTCCGCGAACAGCCAGAGCGTCTGGTCGGGGTCCATCTCGACTCCCCCAGTGGCCAGGTCCACGGTGACGCCGGGCCCGGTGATCACGGGCAGGGCGCCTTGAATCAGCGCTTCGGCCTGCCACCGGACCCCTTCGTCCCCTGCCAGGAGGGGAATCATCACGGAGGAGAAGAGCTCGCCGTCGGCTGTACGTACGTCGGTCTGCCCCGTCCGGGGGTCGCACGTCACGGTCCAGCCCTGTCCTGCTGCGAGTGCTGCGTCCAGGTCGGCGTCCAGGATCACGAAGCCTGTCAGCTGGAGTAGTTCGAGCGATCCCATGTGGGATCCGTCGCGGCCCATGACCTCCAGCGGCGGGCTCTGTACCGCCAGGCCGACGAGCGGCGTGGTCCCGTCCAGGGAGAACGTCATCGCGGACGCCTTGGCGGGCATCGGCGGGGCCTCTTCGACCCGGCCGTGGAAGTAGCCGTCCCGCATCGCATCGGTGCTCATGCCGGCCAGCTTCTCAGCGTTCGGGTGGCCTTGAGGCCGCTATCGGGCAGAACACCGCGATCTAGGTCGGACACAGTCCGGCTACCACGCTCCTGCTCCGGTTCCCCGACAACTCACGAATTTCTCGGCCGACCTCTGCCTGACGAACACCCATATATGCGCGCGGTACCACAGATGAGCCCGCAGGCGTGAGCGGAAACGGCAGACGCCACGAACGTCTTCTTTGCCACGCTGATGCGCAGTCAACAACACCTCCTGGAGGCACAGTTGAACCATGCCTGGATTCCCCTCCTGCCCGCGCGCGGCCGCGCCGCCACGCCCACCGGCGTGCACCGGGGCCCCACGGCGCCGGCATACCCGCCTCGTCCGTCCCGCCGGCACCTCGGGCAGGTCATGGCGGTGGCCGACTGATGCTGCTCGACGCCTTGCTGGCTCACCTGATCGGGGACTTCGTCCTGCAGTCGGATTGGATGGCGGTGGAGAAGACCAGGCGCTGGTGGCCGGCGGTCGCGCACGGTGCCACCTACGGCCTGCCGTTCCTGCTGCTCACGCAGTCGCCGATTGCGCTCGCGGTGATCGTGGTGACGCATGTCGTCCTCGATCGCTACCGGGCGGCGAAGTACCTCGTGTGGGCCCGGAACCTGATCGCTCCCGCCGGCCGCCGGGTGGCGTGGGCGGATGTACAGAGAAACCACGGCTCATCCGTCACCACCCCGGCTGGTCTGGCGAACGCCCTGGTGATCGCGGCCGACAACACCGTGCACCTGGTCATCAACGGGTGTGCGCTGGCCTGGTGGGGGTGATGCCCGGTCCGGCACCGGACGCCGCGCGCGGCCTGCCGGCCGCGGTGGTGCTTGCTGGTCAGGCCGCGCGCAGGCCGGGGTGCGGTGCAGGCCGCGTCTCCCGGCGGCGTGCCGCCCAGGTGCGGACCCGGGCGGCGTCGCCGGGGCGCACTCCGGCGGCGACGGGGTCGAGGGGCAGCAGCGCGGCATGCAGGGCGCGGATGCGCTGGTCGACGGAGATGCTGATACGGACGTAGTTGCCGTCGCGGATGGCGGCGACGGTATGCGGGTTGACGCACAGCCCTTGGGCGAGACGGCGGGCCGGCCAGCCTCGTTCGCCGAGCTCGGTGAGCAGGACGGAGGCGGGGGCCGCCTCGACCTGGCCGCGGCCGGCCAGCGGAGTTGGGCGCTCGTTCGAAGGGAGGGGCACGCCCAACACTGCGCCGGCGGTGACCTGAGAGACCTGAGGAGGGTGGAGTGGCGGCGGCTTGAGGAGGCGGCGGATCAAGGTCACGGAGACGCCGGAGACGTCGGCGATGTCCTGCGCGGACATGCCGTGCTCGCGCAGGGCGGCGGCGTGCCGGGCAGCGGGGCCGGCCTCCACTCGGCCGCGGCGGCCGGCCGCGCGTTCTTCGTCGCGCTCACGGCGCGCCTTGCGTGCGGCGGCCAGGCAGCCGGGTCGGGTGCAGCCGTAGTCGGCGCAGGACGGCTGCCCGTGTCGGACCCGGCTGCGCGGCGGACGGCGGGCGGACGGCCAAGCCGAGCCGCCGGTGCCGGCGGAAGCGGGCGTACCGGCCGGAGCGGCGGAGGCCGGAGGTTGCCGCCGCTGCCGGGGGCTGGGGGCTGGGACGGGAGGAACGAGCAGTGCCACGGCACCTGGGGCAAGGGCTGTCGCCCTGTTCTGGTACTCGCCCGCGCCGTCGTCCACGCCCACCATTGTGAAGGCCCGCGGGCTGCGGCCCGTGACACCTCGGCCGCTTGCCGCCCGGGCGGCGGTCTCGCCCATCCCGCCGGGCAACGGCAGTGGCCCCGGCGCGGGGGGATGCGCCGGGGCCACTGGAAAGTAGCGGGGACAGGATTTGAACCTGCGACCTCTGGGTTATGAGCCCAGCGAGCTACCGAGCTGCTCCACCCCGCGTCGGTGTGCCATCACTCTACGGCATCGCGCCTGGCGCTACGCACTGCTTTGTCCAGTCTCATCCCGTCGTTCAGTAGGCACTGGCTCTGACCGGGGCACTGAACATTCGGGTCGGCGGCCGAGTTCGGCCACCTGGCTCACACTAAGCTTCAGTGCGCAGAGGGCTGGGGCCCGGGAGCCGTAATCGGAGCTTGGAGGAGTGTCCGCTGTGACCGAGTCAATTGATCGGACGGGCCCTGCGGTAGCTGCCTATCTGGACGCCCGTGAACGCCTGGTTGCGGCGATGCGCGCCGACTGGAAGGCGGGCATCAGCGGCAACGTGATTGCCGACCGAGCCGTCGGCGCCTACGACCGAGACGTTGTCCAGCGCATCCTTGGCCTGGAATCCCTCACCGAAATGATCTGTCGGGCCCTGGAAGAAGACGGACTCTCAATTGAAGGCCCCGAACCCCTTCTCAAGCTCACCATGACCACGACCGGCCAGGCGTTCCTGGAGTTGACTGCCCGCCCAGCCGGGTTCGCGCAGGATGCGGAACTCGACTTGGTCCGCCGGGTCGAGAGCACGCTGGAGATTGCGGAACTCAACCTGGTCCCTCCTCCGCGTGACCCCGTCAAGGAAGAGATCGGCTTCGGCATCCGAGAGGTCCAGCGATACCGGTACGGACCCCGCATGGATGAGCCTCTGAGAAGTGCCGACCCGCGGCGCAAGGGCGATTGGGCCTGAAGCCGGCTACTTCGAGGGGCGCAGGCAACTGCGGTGCGGCCCTTGGCCGGGGGTCAGTGTGCTCACCGTCGATTTCAGAGGGACGCCACGGGTGGCCCGCGACACATCAAAGTCCGTCTCTACCGAACAACTCACTGAATGGTCGGGCGAGACGCTGAACGACTGAGCGAGTCGGGACATGCTTTTCCAGCAGTGGACGCCCCCCACCTTCAAGTTAGTTTCTTAACTCTGCGAGTTCATGTATTGTTGCAATCTCCCTCCCGATTGGGCCCGCCAGCCCTCACCCACCCCAATGAGGCATGACCATGGCCGTCATGATGACCCGTCGGGGAAAGCGCCGGGACTACTGCTGCCCCGGACACAACCCCAAGGAACTGGACCACGGGACCGAACGCGCCCGCGAGAAGCGCGAATGGCTCCGCGAAGCCGCCCAGGACCTCGCCGACGGCGAACACCGCCTCGGCCCTGAGCCTTACCCCCGATCCGGGGCCCGTGCCGCTTCCGGCCACGGCCCCGACCCCGACCCCTCCCGGAGTTCACCTGTGCCTCCCCCGGCCGAGCCCGAAGAGATCACGCTCCCCCTCCCCCGCGGCGGCGTCCTGTCCGTGTCGGCCACCGCCTCCCCGCAGACCGGAACCGCGCGCTACGCCGTCCACACCCGCCACCTTCGCGGAGTCCTCCTGGTCCACCCGCACATCGTCGCCGACGAACTCCTTCCGTCTGGCGTACGGGTCAGCTTCGGCGACGGCGAACCACCAGTGCGCCCGTTCCGGCCGCGCCCGGACGAGCCGGTCGTCCACCGCGTGCGCGTGCACGGAACCGCGACCTGCCTCGCCCGCGACCGCCTCCCGGCCCCCCGCGCCGTCCTCGTGGAAGCCGTCGTCCTCGGCGAGCACCACGCGACCAGGCGGGTACCGGACCGCGCGGCGGACCTCCTGGAGGAAGCCGTCGTGGCCGTCCTCCAGCACTGGCAGACCCGTGACGACCGCAGCGACCTGGTGCTGACCGCCGCGCGCCGCGCGGCCCCCACCGCCGTCCGCGCGGCCCGCACCGCCCTGGCCGCAGCCGAAGCCGACCTCCACGCCGTCCGAGAACAGCTGCGCCTGAGCCAGGACCGCCTGCTGCGCCTGGACGAGCTGGCCGCCGCTCCCCCGCCGCCACCCGATCCACCGGCTGGCGTCACGCGGCTCGTCTACACCGACGAGCGCGGCCAGGCGCTCGGCGCGGCGCTGGTGCGGGAGACCGCGGTCGACCAGCCGCCCGGCACCGTCACTTACCGAGTCGACGGGCCTCGGCTGGCCGGCAGCGTCGTCGTCGGCCCGTACCTGTACAGCACCGAACCCGTGCCCACCGGCGTCAGCGTGCAGTACGGCACCGGCGGCGCCGACGACCGCAGCGACGAGCCGGTCGTCAACGGCATCCGGCTGCGCGGGGGCTGGGACCACGCCAGCACGACGCCCATCACCCCGTCCTTCCCACCCACGCTCCCCCGCGCCTCCCGGGCCGACCCCACCGCCTCCCAGCCTGTCCCGGTGGCCACCAACCACCGCTGGTGGGCCGTGGTCCGCGCCCTGGCCGCCCGCTACACCCAGCGGCCCGACATCACTCTCCTGCGCCGTGCCGCCGCGCACGCCCGGGCCGCGGACCGCAGCCACGCCGAGCGGCAGGCCCTCGCCAGGCTCCGGGCCGAGCAGGACGACCTGGCCCACACCGTGGCGGCGCTGCGCGAGCGCCTGGACGACGCCACCGCCCTGTTGCGCTGACTGTCCGCACCGTAGGGCCCCAACTGCCGCACAGCAGCGGCACGCCGCACTCTGGCACTGCGTCTGCACGCCGCGCCGCCCAGGTCTGTCCGAGGGCCCACAGCCCGGGAATCCCAGGCAACGGCACCGTCACGGCCAGTGCGATGATCGTGTCGGCGTGCGCGGATAGACTGCCGCCGCCCGGCTGGCCGTGCGGGCAACACCGTCCCGAGTCTCCGGGCGCAGAAGGGGGAAGTCTCGTGGTCCTGCTGAGCTTTGCTGTCACCGTCGGGGCCCTCAGCGCCATCACCTGTGCCGCCGTGGCCATCGCCCGGGCCGCCGGCGGTAAGGGACTGGGGTTCATGCGCTCGGCCGGAGTGGTCGAAAAGGTCGTGTGGGGTGTCCTCGGCTTCTCGCTCGGTGCGACCCTGCCAGCGCTCTATGAGTACTACGGACTGCTCCAGAACCGGTCCCCGTGGGTGGGCCTCAGCCACGGAGTTCTCGTCGTGGCCGGTTTCCTCATGATCGGCCGCCTCATGACGCGCATCCGCTGGGGTATGTGGTCCGATGAACTGCTCACCGAACTCCTCGACAAGGTCATGCCCGTCGTGGTCACCGCGCAGCGACGCGCCGGAGACGAGGGAGCCGGCCTGGTGGAGAGGGCACGTGCAGCTCTCCGAGACGGCCGCGGCCGTGACGCCCTGCGCTGCGCTGTCGAGGTGCGCACGCTGGTCGAGCAGGCCGGCCTTCCCGAACACGCCGCCTGGGCGAAGGTCTCCGAACAGATCCTCTATTGGCAGCAGAGCCACCTCCCCGCCCGCAAGGTCGACACCGGCAAGAGGCTCGCGCGCCTGAGGAGCATGCTCCCTCGCTGAACGGACAAACACCCGGAAGCCCACCCGTACGACCTGGCTACCTCCGTTTCCGAACCCACGACCTCCCCAGCCCGTAGACAGCGGCCGACACTCGCTTCACCCCGGGGAGTCAGAGCACCTGCCGGGCTGGCTGAAGTTCCTCGTCAGACGCCGCCGGGTCCCGCCAGTCCAGGTCCAGCTGGTCGGCTCCCTCACGGACCACGATGGGCCCGTGCTTCTTCTCCAGCTTGTTGTACTGGGTGCGGCCCGAGCCCTCCTGCTGGTAGCCGGCCCACCGGGCGAGGTTGGGCTTGGTCAGCTCCACCCCCGCCTCCTGATGTGCCAGGTAGATCCGCTCGGCACGCTGGACCTTCGTCTCACCGGGCGGGGCGACGCCAAGGTTGACCTTGGGCTCCTCCACTCCGGTGTCGGCCGCCTCGTCATCCTCCTCATCGCCGTCCTCGTCCTTCGACTCACCCGACTCCGGGGCCGGGCTGCCCTCCGGCTCCGGAGCGGACGGGGCCTCCCCCTGCTCCAGTCCGCCTTCCGACTCGGGATCCGGCACCTGCTCCTGGCCGACACCGGACTCCTCAGGCGCGCCCGCCGGGGCGTGCCCCACGGCCCCCTGCGGGTCGCCGGGCAACGGGACTGCAGGCGCGGCGGCCGACGGGGCGGCCGGGACGGGAGCCGTCGCGGGCGGGACGGCAAGGGGCACGTTCACCGGCGGAGCCGTCGCGGGAAGGACGGCAAGGGCCGGGACGGCAGCGGGCACATTCACTGGTGGGGCCGCGGCGGGCACATTCATCGGAGGAACCGCAGCAGGCACGTTCACCGGCGGGGCCGTCGCGGGCGCCTCCACAGCGGGCGGGACCGGTGGCGCCGCTTCAACCGCAGCCGGGGCGGGCACCTCGTCAAGCTGCCGCTCAGCCGGTGCCGTGATGTCGACCGTGCTCCGGTCGATCGCGATGCCGAGCCGGGCCTGACGCAGCGGCCGCAGCTCGGCGGAGGTAGCCTTCCGCCGCCAGCCCCGTCCGTACTTCGCCCTCATGTCCTGCCGCAGCAGCATCTTCTCCTGGTAGCGCTCCAGAGCCAGGGCGTACGACCGGATCTCCCAGAGCTTCATGTCCCGCCAGATGGAGAAGGTCGCTACCGGCTGCAGGAACCAGCGGGACAGCCGGATGGAGTCCATGTGCTGGTCGAGTTCGAGGTCCGTCGCCTTCGCGATCGCGTTGCGCATCGCTTCGGTGACGGCGATGAACAGGACCGGGATGGTCCCGTGCATCGCGGAGCCGAGAACGTCGGGCCAGGAGGACGCCGCGTTGAAGAAGATGGTCGCCGCGGTGAGCAGCCAGGCTATGTACCGCAGCAGGGGGTACTTCAGGTTGACCGAGGTGAGGGCCAGGTCCAGGGCGAGCAGGACCGCGATCCCCAGGTCGACAGCCAGGGGGAACGCCGGGGCGAAAGAGCCGAAACCTTTCTCCTCGGCCAGGGCTCGCACCGCCGTGTAGGAGCCGACGAAGCCGGCCGTCGCGATCGCGAGCGACCCCGCCCCGATCGCGCCGAACAGCGCCTTGCGTCCCCTCGTCCACTTCACCCGGGCGCGCGCCGGGGCGGGGGCGGGCGGTATGGACGGCCGGAGGACGGTGCTGCTCGACCCAGCGGTCATTGGTCGTACTTCCCTCTCGTCGAGTCCGTGCGCAGGCGCGCATCGCACATAGAGGTGCGATCAACGCCTCGGGTGTGACACGGATCGACCTCCCGTCGCATTCAGGCCACCCCGGTGGCTTTGAACGGTACGAGGGATGAGGTCGACGAACCACCCCCTTTTTCTCACGTTACCCCGTTCCACCTGCCGATTTGTACTGAAGATCACGATCTTGCCCGCCCGTGGGCCCGGTCGGCGGCTTCGTTACGCTTCAGTAGACCCGCCTACCAGCTGGCTGGATTCACCGTCCCTGATCGCCTGGAGAGCCTCGATGCCACCCATGGTCACCGTCGTCGTCGCGCTCCTCGCCGGCCTCGCAGCGGGCGCAGCGGCCCGGCCGCTGATCTTTGCCCGCGCCGTACCCCGAGGCGAGCCGAACCGGACCGCGTGCCCCTCCTGCGCCACCAGCTACCCCTCCCCCGGACTCCGCGGCCAGCTTCAAGCGACCACGGGACGCTGTTCCTCCTGCGGTTCGAAGACCGGCCCTGCCGCCGGCCTGCCCGAACTGCTCACCGGAGCGTCCTTCGCGGCCGTCGCCGCCGCCGGAGCAAGTGGCTGGGCCAGCGCCGCGCAGTATTGGCTCCTCGCCTGCGGAGCCGCTCTGACGGTCATCGACCTCAAGGTCCACCGCCTCCCCGACATCCTCACCCTGCCCGCGTCCGCCGGCACCCTCCTCCTGCTCGGCGGAGCCGCACTGGCCGGAGAGCCCGGCAGCATCTGGCGCGCCCTCACCGCGGCGGTGGTGGTCACCGCCGTCTACTTGGTCCTCGTCGTCGCCGGGATGGGCATGGGCGACGTCAAACTCGCTCCCGCCGTCGGCGCGCTCCTCGGCTGGTCAAGTTGGACCTCCGTACTCTGGGGCACCTTCGCGGGGTTCGCCCTGGCCGCGGTCGCCAGCCTCGCACTGATCCTGACTGGGCGCGCATCCGCGAAGAGCCGTTTGGCCTTCGGCCCGTACATGGTGGCCGGCGCCGTCGTCATCTTCTCAGTGGGTATGTAGATCTGGCCTCCGCCTTGCCTCGGGTCCGGTCAGCCCTCAGCGCTGCCGCTTCCAAACCGGCTGCCTCGCACACTGATCGCTCCCGCACCATGCGTGCCATGTCCTGATGCCAGCCTCGCTGGCGTGTCGTGACACGCCGACAAGGCAGGCCAGTGTGAGATCAAGAGTGACTGCATTGATAGCATTGCAGTCATGAAGAGCATGACCTTGCGCGTCCCGGAAGAGGATGCGGCGCGCATCTCCAGGCGTGCAGCAGACCTTGGACTGTCAGTGAACGCGTACCTTCACCGGACAGTGATGGCGGAGGTGAATCATGATGCTGATCGCTTCGCAGCACCAACCAGGGCGGTGCTGGAGTGGCTAGAGGCCGACCCCAAGGCGTCCGAGATCCTCGGCCCGTTGAGCGCGAAGATCGACCGCCCCCCGAAGCCCGAGCGAGAAGCGGCCGCGTGAGCGAACGGTTGACCGTCGGGCATCTCTCCGCGGTGGCGCAGCAGATCCCCGGAAACCCTGCCATTGCCGACTGGGGAGTAGCGGCGGCTTCAATCGCTCGCTGCGAGGCAAACATCGCCGAATCCCCCGTCTACGTTGGCCCGGTGGGGCAGGCTGCCTCACTGTTCCATACGCTCCTGCGGCTGCCGATGCTGGAGTTCTCCAACGCTCTCTTTGCCATCGCGGCCTCGCTGGATCTGTTGCAGTACCACGGCGTTGAGTGCAGGGCCCGGCCTTCGGACTGGGCTGAATTGGCAGTACGGGTGGCAGAAGGCGACGCGAGCGTCGACGATGTCCACTCCGCTATCAAGGCGTGGACCGCGACCTGAACTCCCGCCCCCACGCCTCCAGAGCCAACAGCAACCGAGCGTTCACGCTCTAACTCAGCCCCGAGATCCAGTGATCCGCCGGGGGGAGGCCCCGGCGGATCCCGGCAAACAAACGACCCCCTACAAGACCGAGGAATGCAGAGTAGCCGTGAAGTCCCAGAATACCGATCGTTCGGAGGCTCGCACGTGAGCAGCGAAGTACTGGTTCAGTCGGCCTCCGAAGTGATCGGCCGTCAGCTGAAGCCGTTCCCTGAGCAGGAGCCGTACGTCGTCGCGTCCCTCGGGTACAAGGGGGGTATCGGCAAGACCACGCTCGCCGAGGAAGTGGCACAGGAACTCGACGCAGTCGCCGTTGACTTGGACTGGTCCAAGGGCGGCCTCACTGCCGGGTGGGGCTATCGGGAGGAGGAGCGCCAGGGCGCCCCGCTCCTCGAAGCCTTCGAGTCTGGCAAGGTGCCCGTCCCCCTTCGCGGTGGTGACCGCAAGCCTGACTTGATTCCGGGGCACACGACCTTCGGCGAGAACGAGCCGTCGGCGGAGAAGGTGGCTGATGACCTCCTGCGCTGGTCGAAGGAGCTGAAGCGACGGCTGGTCGTGGACACGCATCCTGATGCATGCCCTTCCACCTATGGTGCGATGGCCGCTGCCAACGTCGTCCTTACGCCCGTGGTGCTCAAGGTCCGCGAGATGCGATCCCTCGAGCAGTTGCTTGAGGAGGCAAGCGACTACCCGCTTCTCCTGATCCCTTACATGGTCGATGGCGCTCCGTCGGAGCAGCTGATCAACGAGCTTGAGAGCATGGCCAAGAAGTACCAGGTCGCAGTGGGGCCGATGGTGAGCTACTACAAGTGGATCGGGGTGCGCAGGAAGCGCGTGGCCATTTGCTCCGAGCCCATCTTCAAGAAGGAGGAGCCCTTCGTGGAGCAGATCCGCGAGGTAGCGAAGGCGGCGTTGAACTATGCCCGATGAGACGTCGAACGGAATGGCGCAGCTCCGGGGAGTGAAGGCCGCTCGCAAGCGCACAGGGCCGCCCCCGCCGCGTAACCCCAAGAGCACTCCGCCTGCCGAGGCGCAAGACGGTCAGTCCGGGACTTCCGACGAAGGCGCAGCACAACTGCCCAGCGCAGACGCGGCCGCCCCGGCGGCTGATGCTGTGGTGGATTCGTCGGCCTCCGCGCCCGCAGTCGCTCCCGCAGAACTCCCCGTAGCAGCTGACAAGCCCGCGGGCAGCGGCGACAAGGAGGACACAACCCTCCCTGTCGTCGAGGCCGCGGGGTCGAGCACGTCGGCCGAATCTGCTGAGGCTGTGGCGGATTCTCCCGTCTCCGCGCCCGCAGTCGCTCCCGCAGAGCTCCCCGTAGCAGCTGACACGGCCCCTGAGCCTGCGGCTCAGCGGCCGAAGGCTGTTGCCGAGCCTCACGGAGCAGCCAAGGCCAGCGGTGAAAGCGCTGTCGCTGACACTCCGGCCTCTCGGATCGACGCCTCACCGGCTCGTGGCCTAGAGCGACGAGTTCAGAGCGGGACCGGCGTGGTTCACCGCGGGGCCGCCCAGTTGGCCTCGGAGTGGGACTCCTACACCATTCCGGCTGACTCAGGGGATCTCGTGCGCGCAGAAGAGGTTCTGTCTCAGCGGTACTTCGACCGGGAGCCCCTGAACGCTTCCGTCCCCGAGGCGCTCGAGATCGGGCTCCGCCTCGAGAAGCTCAGGGTGGTGTCGCGCATAAGGAGTATTCCGCCGGCCGACCTCGTCGCCCTTGGTCTCGACTGGTTCCTTCGCGGAGCGGTGAACGATCTCAGCGACATCGAGGCGCCTTGGGATCAGTACCGCGGATCGGGCACCTCTCCCGAGATCCCGCGCGCCGAGGTCGTACTTCAGCAGCGCTTCATCACGAGAGAGCAGCTTAAGGCTTCCGTGCCCCTGGAGCTGCAGCTTCCTCACCGCCTGGCCATGTACAAGGTCAGCAACAGGGCCCTACGGAAGGTCCCCGTTGCAGACATCGTGGCCGTGGCCATGGACCGATGGCTTCGACTGATGGGCTTCTGAGCTCACAGGTTCACCCAGCAGGGGCCCAGCATCCGAAGATGCTGGGCCCCTGCTTTCGCCATGGCAATAGTTCGACGTACGTTGCTACGACTATTGGCCTAGGTGTTACACTATCCGTATCAACGCTGAAAGGGAGAAGCATGGCATCGAAGGTGAAGGTGGCAGACCGCCTCCGCGAGTTGGCGCGCGCCGTGGAAGCCATGGACGAGTACGCCCAGGACAGTGATGCGTGGCTGTCTCCGCATCCAGCTACGCGCCACCTCATCGAGCGGAGGGGAGTAAGCCGAGAGCAGCTCAACTACTCCGTCCCCTCCGACCTTGACCTGAAGACGCGTGTCAATACCTACAACGCCGAGCACGGCAATCCTGGCGCTGGCAACGTAGTCGCCGCAGCGCTCGACGCATGGCTTCGAGCGCACGGATACCCCCCTGTCCTTGAAGAGGCAGACTCGCCTGATCAGGATCTCTGACAACTTGCGCCGCAGGTGATCTAGCACCTCCCCTTACGGCGGGAGGCAACCTTCGACTCTCGGCGACTAAGAGGCCCGCACGCGATTTCGGCGAAACCTATTGGCCGCCCGACAGGGCAAACCAGCCCTCTATGCGCACAGGCCCCTCTCGCTCCGACCGCCCGGGGCGCATCCTGGGGCGCAGCCATTCGGCGCTTCCAGCGCTCGCAGCGAGCCAGGATCGGCCTCCTCTTCCCCTTGGGCAACCTGATTGCCGTCAACCCACCAGCGGGGGGCCGATCCTCAAGATTCACGTCGCACGCGCCCATGGCATGGCACATCCACAGCTACGGCATCCCTGTCAGGTTTGCCTTCCTCGCGGTGCGGGCGGGCCGGCGCACCCGACGCGCAGCAGTTCGTCGCCAGGGCGCCCAAGGGCACTGTGGTTCCATCACGCTCGGTGTGGCTACTGAACTGGCTCCTTCATCGACCACCGGCCACTCGCGATGCGACCGCGTCCAGGTGGCTGCGCGCTTCCCCGTAGGCGCAACTTCCAGGTTGACCCTCGCTCTACAGGAGGGCTGACGCCTGCCGTCATGCTCCCGCGCCTCACTAGCGAGTACCCAACGAGTCAGCCTTGGCCACCCACAACCGTCGACATCCGAGTCGGTACCGAGAGTGACATTAACCTTTAACGGCGCGGCTTCGGCGTTAAAGGAAACGGTGGACCGGCGTCGCGTGGATGTAGCTGGCCTGCCATCCGGAGGGGCAGCAGCGCTCGCTACGTCGCTCTACCGGTGCCTGGCCTCCGCCTGTGGCAGGCCCAGCGGGGCCTCCGCATCAAGCTCTTCCCAGACCCGCTAGCTTCGAGGTCAAGACCTTGATGCGGAGGCCCCCGCGGCCTGTCGAACGATCCCTGCCGGCCACAGCCCCGCAAAGTTAAGTGCGTTGGAGCTTACGCGGACGGGTCGAGAGCCGAAAAGTCCCAACGCTGATAAGTGAGCCGTCGCTCCGAGCTGTTGATGAGGTCGAGCACATCTGTGGCCATGAATGCCCGCGTTCCCCGCTCAACTTCCTTTACCTGAACGATCCCTGCCCCAGCCAACTCCTCAAGCGCAGACTTCGCCGCAACAAAGGAAACGCCGAGAAGTGATTGAGCCGCACGTGCCGTCACCACTGGAACGCCAGGCAACTGCTCCATAAGTCGCACGACAGCCGAGTCCTTTCTCGGCAGCCCGCGGCGCTTTTGCTTCTCCCGGAAGCTGGCCAGGCGCGCGTCCCAGGTGGTACGCATGGCAGCGAGTTCCACGGTGAAACGACGTGACTCCGCAACTGCATCTCGAGTTGCAGCCAAGAAGACACGGATCCATCCGTCGACACCTACGAGAGCCGCAGGATCGCTCGCATCGCCTTCATATCGGTATGCATTGAGCCCAGCGATATATTCGCGGGCATGGGAAAGTAGCGACATAGAAATCGGAAGCACATGCCCCACCGCTAGTCCTTGCCGAGCAAGGACAGTGTGAATAAGTGCTCGCCCTGTTCTCCCATTTCCATCTGTGTATGGATGAATGGTTTCGAATTGGGCATGCGTCAGAGCGGCCTGGACAAGCGGCAGAGGGTGCGGCTCAGAGATGAACCTCGCCAAGTCGTCCATGAGGGCGGGCACCTCGCTCGGGGGTGGGGGAACGAATTCCGCACCGTGAGGACTTAGCCCACTGCCGCCAACCCAGTTCTGCACCCGCCGAACGGAGCCGGCACCCTCAGCCTGGTCTGTGCCAACCATCAGAGCCCTCTGAAGCGAGTCGATATCTTCCGGGGTGACGGCGGGGGAATCGTGCAGGACGGTGACGGCCTGCCGGAGGGCCAGGACGTTGTTGACCACCTCCCGCGCACTGGCATCGACACCACGCGGGGCCCGCGGCTCCTCGCCGGCCCGCATGCCGAGCATCAGCTCGAGCTCGGCTACCGCGCGGGCTGACGCCACGACTCCTTCGATGCGCGACGACGCCACGGCCTCGGAGCGGAGCAGGAACCGGGCCAAAGATTCAAGGTGCGGACTAGTCGGGCTCGAGTCACCCAACGACCGAACCAAGGCATCCACTGTCGCGACCTCAGCTGCCACCTCCGTCGAGAGCCGGACAGACCGCCCGCATAGCGCATCAGGCACATAGGCACGGAAGGTTCCAGGCAGTCCAGCCGCCCACGACGCCTCGGCATCAGGCTGCGACTGCCACCGCTGCTCGGAAAACCTTGCCACCAGACACGCTCCAATGCTTCAACCACAAGAGGATCCGTTTAAGGATAGTCTTCATCGCGTGAGGTTTGGTGTGATGCTCGCAGACGTCGCGACCCACTGGGTCGTGGCGCCTTTTGGCGTGTCATCGCCCGAGAGAGCAGCGACCTCACGTCTGTCCTTGCCGAGCTGGGGGAGTCAGCCAACTCTTTCCGGCGCCAAGGCCGTCCGCACAGGGACGGTCACTGTGCGCGCTCGAGGCCAGGAAGACAAAAAGGCGACCGTCTTGGTCGCCTGTCGGGCGGCACAGCCATGCCGCCCGTTCCTTGCCCGGGGAGCCACCCCGAGCAATTTCATGTCTCTGCTTAGCCAGCCGACTCTGTCGGCATGGTCTGCCGCGACCCATGGGGCCAACCACGGTCACGGCTTGGGAGGGGGCTCAACTCTCAGCTGACCTAACCCAAACCACACTCACACCTCCGCTGACCAGGCAATATCCGCCGATGGGTCAAGCGGCCAGTTGAGTTTTGCCCTCATCCCTATGTTGTTCTGGAGCAGATCATAGCCGCCAGCCATGGGGCTAGTCCGTCTTTGCCAAAAACAGGGTCACTCGCGTCGCCCTCGGACTATGCCCACATCACCACAAGCAAGACAAAGTCACTCGATCGAGTGAAGCGCTCTCGCACGTCAACCTTGCGACTCTCCGGCCCGTCGACGGGACCAGGGGCAGGGCTTGACCAGCCGCTCGCGCTGAACCGGAGTGTTCGAGAGCGGCTGGCCGCCGCCGTTGACGCACTACTCGCAGATCGGTCGCTTCGCGGCCGACCGCTGGTCGAGGTCCTAGCAACCACTGTGCTCTTCGCGAAGTCGCCCGCGCGGGACTCGCGGCTGGAGCTCACAGCTGGCGAGTTGGCGCGATGGGCGGGGGTATCGGAGTCCTACGTCGACCATCGGGTGCTGCCGGCCCTCCGGGTCTCAGGCGCGGTCTCGACCGAGGTGACGACGGCGTCGGTCGAGGGCGTACGTCGGGTGACCGGCTTGCGGTGGGAGTTGTTGCCGCTCACGGCCGCCCTCGCTCAGAGCTCTGATCCGTTGGTTCTGGAGAAGCGCGAGTTGGCGGTTCTCCTGGCGTTGTGCGAGCGGTTGTTCGGCCCTGGATGGGCTCCGGTGGGCAAGCCTGAGACGCCGTCCGGGCTGCTCGGTGAGCGGCGGGGGCGCGGTGCGGCAGCCGAGCGTCTCGCGCTACTCCGTCTGGTGCTGGCGGCACGGCCGAATGGCCGGGTGCCCTTGGTGGGCGGGGCAGTGGCGGCTGGGTTCGATCGGGCGGATGCGACGGTCGCGCGGCTGATCGGCCGCCCGTTGGTGGAGGCGGCCCAGGTGGTGGACGGGCTGGTCCGGCAGGGGTTGCTAGAGGTGCCGGGCCGCGGTGTGCCCGGTGCGCGGCTGAAGATCCTAGTGCCGGCGGTCGCAGCCGCACACGGGCGTTCCCAGGCGGACCTGGAGGTCGTCCCCAAGCAGTTCCCGCCGGGCGTCGACGAGGACGTCGAACCTGCAGGTGCTCCGTCGGAGGGCCGGGGCTCGGTGTGCACGCAGTGCTCGGGCTCGTTGGAGGACGAGGACCTGTCGGGGCCGGGGGAGGGCTGGCTCCAGGTCGGGTTCTTCGACGTCGTGGACGGTGATCTTGTCGATGCGGATGGTGCACTCAGGGGTCAGGACCTTCCCGAGGCAGCGACGCTAGGGGACGAAAGTGCCTCTGACCTGGGCGAACGGGCTGCTGAGGTGTCGGGTAGCGGCGCGGATGCTGGTGCACCACTCCACGCCCACCACGCGTCTCAGGTGGTTGCTCTAGGTGGTTCTGGTGCTGCTGAGTTTTGCTTTTCCGGCGAAGCCGCGTTGGGGTTCCCACCGTTGCCGGAGCGCGTGAGCGGGCGCGAGGACCGGCCCGAGCCCGGCACCGTCGAGGCCGACGAGCAGGTCGGTGGTTGCGGTGGCCCGCTTCGCGGGGAACAGCACCAGGACCTCATCGTCGAACCGCGGGGGCAGAAGTCGTCTGTCGGTGGTGTGCGGGTGCTGCTGCGGTGGTCCCTGCCCCGTGGGCTGGAGCGGGTGCTGGCGCCGGTGCAGTGGGAGTGGGCCCGGATCGGGCACGCCGGTGGCCGACGTCGCGTCCGGGCTGCAGCACGGGCCGAGCTGGTGCGCCTGGCCGGGATCGTCGGCGCGGAGCAGGCCCCAGTGGTGCTGGCGGAGCGCCTGGATCGCCGGTTGGCCGCGCAGTTCGGGCAGCCGGTACGGGATCCGATCGGCTGGCTACTCGGCCGCGGGTTGCCGCAGCGGGCCGAGTGCTACGCCCAGGAGTGCGATGACCGGGTGCGGATGGACACAGGCCGGGTCTGCCCGTCCTGCGAGCTGCTGGTCGAGGACCGCCGGGCGCTGCGGCACCAGGTCGCACGGTCCGTCAGCGAGCAGCTGCCTGTCCTCGAGCTGGAGGCGTTCCGGGCGGAGGTGGAGCGGCGGCTGAGTCGGGAAGTGGCCCGGCGGGCGGCCGAGGACGCCGTCCGCCGGGAGCGCGCGACGGTCGAGCGCGCCCGGCGTGAGGAAGCGTGGGCCCGACAGCGGGAGGAACAGGCCGCTGCTCAGGCTGAGTTGGCGGCCCGGCCGTGCGTGGAGTGCGGGGTGCCGGAGGCTGGCGGGCTGTGCCTGATCTGCTCGGAGACCCGGACGACGCGCCAGGCCCTGGAGTCGGCCGCGGAGTTCGCGGCCGTGGCGGCCGGCCTGGTGGACGTCCCGGCCGTCCCGGCCGGCCTGCTGAGCGCGTGCCGGGCGAGGCTGGAGGCCGAGGCCGAGCAGGCGGGGGAGCGGTGGCGCGGCCAGGGGCTGCCGGAGGCGGCGGTGGTCTGGCAGCTGCGGGAGCTCGTCGACCAGCTGGTGGCCCGAGAGCGCGCGCTCGCGCTGGAGGCACTGCTTCGCGGCCCGCAAGCGAGGGCGGAAGCCGACCGGGTGGCCAGGATCGAGCGGGCCCGGCGCCGCGGCGAGCCAGAGGTCCTGGCCGCGGCCGACGAGGCGGCCCGCCGGTGCGCACATGCCCTGCTGGCGCAGCGGCTCGACCAGGTCCGCGCCGAGGTCCAGGCCCCGGTCCAGCCCCCGGTCGGTGGTTGGCGGGAGCGGATGTCCCAGTACGCGGCCAGGCCGCTGGAGGGCGAGACCCTCCCGGCACCGGTGCGACCGGCCCGGGCCCGGGAGGCGGTGAGCGCGGCGTGAGCAGCGAACTTGAGCTCGCCATGCGGTGCGCGGGCAGAGGGTGGTGGGTTCACCCGCTGCTGCCAGGATCGAAGCGCCCGGCCGGCAACTGCCGCCGGTGCCGCCCACCCACGCCCGGGGGCCGGCCGCCCTGCGGGTTCCCCGACCTGGGCGCCGACGGCTGCGGCTGCCTGGCGGCGGGACGGTGGTGCCACGGGGTACGGGCGGCGACCACCGATCCGGAGCTGATCCGCCGCTGGTGGGGCGGTCGCACCTTCGCCGTCGGCGTGGCCACCGGCCCGTCCGGCCTCGTGGTCGTCGATTTGGACGACCACCACCACCCGCTGCCGGAGCGCGAGTTGGTGCTGCCCGGCATCGGCCTGGCCACCGTGCCGGAGGCGGACGGGGTGCGCACCGGGGTGGACGTGTTGGAGCTGCTGTGCCGGGTGCGGCGGGCCGAGAGCCTGCTGCACGCCCCGCCGACGCTGACGGTGCGCACCCCCAGCGGGGGAGTCCATCTCTGGTACCAGGCTGGTGGGGCCCGGTTCACGCAGGGCGCCGGCCGGCTGGGCTGGCAGATCGACGTGCGGGCCGGCTGGTCCACCGCGGTCGCGCCCACGACCAGGACCCCGGCCGGCTGTTACCAGCTCACCGGCCCGAGATCGGAACCGGCCCGGCTGCCGCGTTGGCTCGCCCTCGAGCTCGCGCGCGTCGGTCTGCGCTCCCGCGATCCCGGCGCCGACCCGCCGCCGGCCCGGATCCGGCTTCCCCGGCCCGCGACGCGGCACCGGCCGCACGACGCGGCCGCGTACGCCGCCGCGGCACTGCGCCGGGAGGCCGAGACCGTCGCCGGCGCCCGCTCCGGCCGTAACGACGCCATCAACCGCGCCGGGTTCCGGCTCGGCCAGCTGGTCGGCGCCGGGTTGCTGGAGTTCGACGAGGTCCACCGGGTGCTTACCGAGGCCGCCGAGCTCGCGGGGGTCGACCCCCGCGAAGCCAAGGCCCAGTCCACCCTCCGCCGCGCACTCCAGGCGGGCATGTGCTCGCCGCGCACCATCCCGAGTCCCGGAGCACGGCCATGACCGACCTGACCACCCGCGTGACGCTCCCGGTCCCGGCCGGCGAACCCCGGCCCGCCCGTCCGGCGCCGACCGCCGAAGTGGGGGAGTCGACGGCCGCGGCACCGGCCGAGCAGCAGAGCACCGAGCGCGGGCCGAAGTTGTCGCAGTCCGACGTCCTGCTCCACCTGGGCATGGACGAGTACGTCCTGGTGCGCTGCGACCAGACGGCATACGCCGTCCCGGCCGAAGGGCCACCGATCGCCCGCCCGCTGCGCGCCGCCGGCGGCTTCGGCGGTACCGGGAGCCTGCGTCAACTCCTCAACCGCTCCTACGTCCTGCGCACCGGCCGGGCCCCCTCCCAGGGATGCCTGACGGACGCGATCGCCTCCATGGACGCCCTAGCCCTGGACGCCCCGGAACAGCCGGTCCACCTGCGGGTCGCCCCAGACCCGGCCGACGAACAGGTGACCTGGCTCGACCTCGGCCGCGCGGACGGGCAGAGCGTGTGCATTGAACCGGGAACCTGGTCAGTGACCACCCCGCCCGTCGGCGAGGGCCCGCTGTGGCGGCGCACCCGGCTGACCGGTGAACTCCCTCTCCCCGAACGCGATCCGGGTGGGTGGCGGGCCGGGCTCGGGCTGCTGCGCGAGCTGTCCGCACTGGCCGAGCCGTCCTGGCGGATGGCCGTCGCCTGGCTGCTGGCCGGGCTGCGACCCGACATGCCCCGCCCCATCGCGTACTTCAACGGGGAGCGCGGCACAGCCAAGACGACCAGCGCCCGGCAGCTGCTGCGGGTACTCGACGGGATGCGCGCCGAGGTCCGCAACGTTCCCCGCAGCGAGGACGACGGCGCCGTCGCCGCCTCGGCCGGCTGGACCATGGGCCTGGACAACCTCGCCGGAATTCCCCGGTGGCTGAGCGACTTCCTGTGCCGGACGTCAACTGGGGCCTCCGTCGCCAAAAGAGAGATGTATACGGATGATGACGTCACCTCCTGGGCCTACCAGCGCCCCGTCGTGCTGACGGGCATCGATGTCGGCGCCCTCCAGCCCGACCTCGCCGAACGCCTGCTCCCCTTCACCCTGGAGGCCATCGACCCCAAGGCGAGGCGCAGCGAGCACGACCTGTGGCGTTGCTATCGGGCCGCGCACGGTCGCATCCTCGGCGGCCTGCTCGACCTGGCGGCCGCGGTGTGGGCGCGCCTGCCCGACGCGGCCGCCCAGCTCGACCACCGGCCGCGGATGGCCGACTGGGCCGAGCTGCTGTGGGCCCTGGACGCGGTCACCGGCTGGGACACCCTGGCCACCTACACCGGCGCCCAGGAAGAGATCACCGACGACGTCATCGACGCCGATCCGGTCGCCACCGCCCTCACCCGCTGGGCCACCACTGCGGACACGACCGAGTGGCGGGCCACGACCGGTCAGATCGACACCGTCCTCCGGCCGCCCGGCCCCCTCCCGGACGCCTGGCCCCGAACGACCGCGCTGTTGTCCGCCCGCCTGACCTCGCTTGCTCCCGCACTGCGCCAACGCGGTGTCGACATCCGCAAGCTGCCCCGCACCGGCAGCGGGCGAGGCTTCCTCATCACCCTCAACCCCGCCCCGGACCCGCGCACCTGACCCGACACCCGCCCGCCTGACGCAACCAGGACCCCACACCGCTCACCTCCCACCTGCCGTCGCCACCCCGACGCGCGGGCCGTCCGCATGCCCGGACACCGTCGGAACGCCGACCCGGGCAGGCAGGAACCCTTCCTCCACCGGTCGGCATCGCGGAGCCCGCCCAGGAGACAGGAACCCACCGCCAGGACCGCCCCGCCGGCTCAGGTCGGCTGCCGCATCCGGCAGACGGTGACGCAGAGGTGACGCTGCCCGTGACGCACCCCGCGCCCGGCCTGCAAAGGCTTTGACCCGCACGTTCTCGCGATCTGCCGGGCGGCTATGACGCTGATGACGCTCTCATGCCCCATCTCACTGAGAGGAAGGAGAAGAGAAGTAGGCGAACCGGAGACATGGTGCGTCAGAGCGTCATCAGCGTCTGCCACCCGCCTGTCCGGAGAAAAACCACAGGTCAACGCGCCATTCAGGCGAACGCTCCAGCGTCACCGGGCAGCGTCACCGGGGGTGTCTGCGTCACCAGGCGGCGCCGGAGTGCCGGGGGATCGGCAGCGGCGGCTCCAGACTCCGGCCTCTCGGCGGCCGGATCCGGGTTCACGACGCGGGATGCGGAGGAGCGCTGGCGCTACGCCTTCGACCCGATGGTGCGCGAGGACTGGGCACGATGGTCGGGGTGCCAGGGCCCGGCATGCGGACGCGGTGGTGGTGGCGACCCCGGAGCTGCTCCTCCTGCCCTCCACCCGGCACTATCGACACTATGACCTCGCTGCTTCAGGCCGCCTCTCAATGGACGCTCACCGCCGTCCCTTACGACACCGCCGATGCCCGCGCTCTCACTCGAGCCCTCTACCAGGAGCAGCTCGCCATCTACAGCACCGCCGACGACCCCGAGACGACCGACAGCGCAGAATTCGACGCCCCGCATGGCCGATTCCTCGTCGCGCGTCTTGGAGACGGAACGGCCCTTGCCTGCGGAGGCTGGCGCACACTCGGCCCCTCGACTGCCGAGATCAAGCGGATGTACGTGGCCCCGGCCGCCCGCGGGCAGGGGCTCGGCCGCCGGATCCTCGCTGCTCTCGAACAAGATCTACTTGACCGCGGCCACACCGAGGTCCTGCTGGAGACCGGCGTTCACAACATCGCGGCTCTCGCCCTGTATGCCGCCTCCGGCTACGCGCCGGTCCACTCCTACGTCCCCGGCCGCAACCCCGACATCAACCGGGCGCTCAAGAAGGCCGTCCTGCAACCGGCTCGGTACTGACCTCCGACCCCGACGGCCACGCACGCTCCGGCGCTCGGCTGCTCAATGGCCAGCGGCCGGGAAGCGCTCTGCCAGGATGGTCGCATGAAGTGGAACGTCGAGGTGGACATCCCCGGGATCGGCCCGCGCATGCTGACCGTCGATCAACCCAGTGCGTCCGACGCCCTGGAACACACCAAGTCACGCGTCAACGACATGTTCCTGCAACTGCCCTCCGGGATCACCAGCTACACCGTCGCGGTGTTCGAACCGGGGCACCGCACGGGAGACGCGTCCGTCTGCGCCGAGAGCATCACCCTGGTGACGGCAACCGAGCCTGCTCGCGGCTGACGCCCCTCGTGGCGGCGCCAGCGCCGCCATACCGGCCAGGAACTAAGGAGGTCCCGCCGACGGGGGATGCGGCGGGACCTCGCCCTGACGCTACGCCGCAGGCCACCCTGAGGTCCACCGATTCCACACTTTGGCCAGCTCGAAGGCCGTCCTGTAGTGCTGAGGGCACAGTCACGGCGGGATCCTCAGCCTGAGCCTTCTTCGCGCTCCGGCCGCAGCAGAAATCTCTGAATCTCCGTCACCCCGGGCGCGTAGCCGTCGGACGTATCCACCAACAGGGTCGGGGTGTCCAGGCTGATGGGGACGAACTGATCGGGGTCGTAGAGGCCGAGCTCCATGTCGGCGAGCAGGGCCTTGTCACCATGAGCGGCCCTGTGGCTGTCGCGGTGGGCGCGGTCGGTGATGCGTTGCGCGATGGTCGACGGGGGCGTGGTGCACCGGATGATCCGTAGGTCGGCGATCTTCATGAGCGGCTCCAGCCCGGGGCGCCAGAGACGGTCCTGGAAGGCGGCCTCGGCGACGACGGATGTCCCGGCCCGGAGGAGTACGGTGACCGTCGCGAAGAACGCCTCCAGAGCCGGGATGTTGAGCGGGTCGTCGCTGTCGGGGTCATGACCGGGATGGTTCATGACCATGCCCTGTTTGATCTCGTCCCGCAGGATCGCGGGGACGCCCAGGCGCTGGGCGAGTGCCCGGGCGAGGGTGGTCTTGCCGGTCGCCGGCGGGCCGCTGACCACGGCCAGGAGCGGTTTTCGGACGGGCACGGGTGGACTCCGAGGGTGCTCGTGGAGGCGGCTGGCGCAGAGCCTAGGTTCCAGGGTGCCGTTTGCGGAGCCGGACGGCCATGAAGCCAGGCTGGCGTGCCAGTTTCTCGTGTACGGCCGGGTGATGGCGGGCCATCGATCCCGCGCACGGAACCTGATCGCGGCAGGCGACGTCGGAGGCCTGATCCGGTAGGCCCGGCAGCAGCGCGGGTGGCGCCAGACCGATCTGGGCAAGGCGACCGGCTACTCCGCCTCTGCCGTCAGCCGGCTCGAGACCGCCGAGCGTCCCGCGACTGCACATTACTGGGTGCGCTGGCTGCCGGGGCGTCGACCTTCGCCGTCGGCACGGGCACCGCGATGGGCCAGCCCTCCTCAGGCTTGAGTCTGGATGACATGTTCTTCCGCCTGCCGGGCGCCGAGCCCGTGCCACTGCGGGTACTGGCTTCCGGGACGGCCGCCGCACGCGAGGCGTTCACCGCCGCAGGGGACGGCGGGCGGAGAATTCTCCCCGGGGAGCACGGTCAGCTCGGGGTCGCCGCTGCCGGGACGAAGAGCTGCTGCCAGCTGGTCGGGGCGGTCGTCAGGGCGGCTTCGGCGATGCGACGTGCCGAGGCGGTCTTGAGCGTGGCGAGGCACCGGTCGATCTTGCCTTGGACGGCGGCGTGGCCCTGCGCGCGGTACTCGAGGGCCGCGATGATGCAGTCGAGCTTGTCGGCGTCGTGGGCGCAGCGCGCCTCCGTGCTGTCGTTGGCCTCGAACTCGTCGACGGCGCCAGCCAGGACGTCCCGCACCGCTGGGTGGGCGCCCGCGGTCTGGTCGGCGGTGACGTCGCGCGGGTCTGCCTTGAAGCTGACGTACCGCTTGGCGAGGGGGGTGAGGTCGCCGGTGCGGGCCTCGTGGAGGTCGTGGAGTACGCACAGCAGCGCGGTGCGGCCGGGGTCGGCACCTTCCACGGCCGCGAGTGCGGCGCCGATGACGGCAGCGCGGTGGCTGTGCTCGGCCACGGTCTCCCCGCCGGGGATGCCGTCGTAGCCCCAGCCGGTGCGCGGGATGCGGCGCAGGACACCGGCCTCGTAGAACAGGGCGGCCGTGCCGGCGGCCTCCGGGTCGTCGTGCGTACGGTCGCTCACCGGGTCCTCCGTCAGTTCGTCTGCTGTAGACGGTATTGCACCGACTCCAGGTCGTGGCGGGATCTCGGCGAGATCACCCGGGCGTCGAGCAGCTCGATGGCCCGGCCGCCGAACTGGCGAGCGGTCTGGGGGTCGGCCAGCGGCAGCCACGGGTGCACGTCGAGCAGGGTGGTGACCGAGTGGACGTACAGGTCGACCGTGCCGGGCGCGTCGTGGAGAGAGCCGACAAGGGACTGGAACAGCTGCAGGGGGTTCCACGCCGCCGGTGACGGGGCGTGGATGAAACCGTCGTCGGGCGCGTCGGCGGGCATGGCCCCGAGCCAGTACGCCCAGTAGGACAAGTTCGCGAGCTCTCCGTGCTGGTCGTCGACGAGCGCGGTGGCGATGAAGTCGCGCAGCTGCTCGGGGTCGCCCTGGCGGGCGGCGACGGTGGCGGCAGTGCGGGCCTCGATCCAGCGCGAGGTGTATCCGCGCAGCGCTAGGGCCGGGCGCATCGCGCGCAGCGCCTGCTCGGCCCAGTCGCCGGCGTCCGGAGCGGTGTCGTAGCTGGCGAGGTAGAGCGCCTGGCGGCGCAGCAGCAGCGCACGGTCGCCCGCTGCCTCGGCGCTCTCCGTGGTGCGGCGCAGGTGGGAGAAGAAGGCCGTGCGGTCGGCGGCGGCGAGGACCGGACCGGCGGCCACGGCACCGCGGCGGGGCCCGGTGGGCCGGCCGGCGAGGGCGGGGGGCGTGATGCCGCGCACCGCCCAGGCGATCATGTGCGCGGCCTCCCGCGACTGAACCCAGCCGGCGAGCGGGTGGTCGGCCGGGTCGAGTGGCGGCTGGAGGACCGCGGTGAGAATGCGGTCGGCGTCCATCGCGGCCCCCAGCAGTGCGAGCAGGCCGGTCTCCGCACCGAGCAGGGCCAGGCGGCGGCGCAGCTGGAGCAGATCCGCCGAGCGGGTGTTGGCCAGTGGCCGACGGCCGGACTCCCAGCCCTGGACCGTGCCCAGGTCAACCGTGAGATCTTCGGCGAAGTGTGCCTGGGTACGCGGGATGCTCTCGCGCAGCAGCCGCAGCAGGTAGCCGGAGACGACGCCGATCTCTGGGCGGCCGCGGTCCCGTAGCGCCATGCCCCACCCCCTCTGGCGATCATGAACAGGCTGAACGCGGTTGCTCCGCGCAGGTGCGCCGCCAGGCGGTGCGGGCGCGGTTCACTGGGAAACCCCCGCTGGGCTCCGGCCCCGGGGGGCGGAGCCCCGCCCCGGGCGTGGAAACACGTACTGCCGGTGAGTCCCCGTCAGATCAGCTCGCTCCTAGCCTAGTTACGCGAGGCGCGACGGCCGGGTGAATCCCGGACAACCGCGAACTCCCACGCCTGAGTCCACGCCGTCGGCCCGTCTGCCGGCGAACCCTTCCCGCGCATCCGCTGCACCTTCCCCATCGAAGGGAATGGCATGTCCTCATCACTCGATGTCCGTCGCCGTTGGACAGTCCGCTGGCCGCCTCCCATGCCTGGAGCGACGGGTTCCCCGGTCCTGGCGCCATCGACGCCCCCTCACCAGCACGTCACGGTAGGTCAGTTATTCGCCACGAATAGCGACCCCCACAGTACTGGTCGTCGAGCTGGGCGGTGGCTGATCCTGGAGTGCCGCCGGGCAGCAGACCGTTCCGGGGCTTCTGGTACGTCGAGTTGATAGAGGTCAGGCGGATGGTTGACACCGTTTCGCCCGTCGTCGGTGCGGCGGACGGCTGCGGGGTGCGGGGGGACCTGTTGCTGGCGGGACTACGTCTGCGGATCGCCGCGTCGAGTCCGCCGTTGCTGGATTCCGTGGTCGGCGTGCTCGCTCCGGCGTGCGAGGTGGAACTGTCGGCGGCGGGCGAACCCGACTGGACGCTGACGGTCGACCAGGAGGTGCTGCCCGTCGAGGCGGAAGCACCGTTCGAGGGCCGGTTGGTGCTTACCCTCCCGTACGGTGGACGGCAGTTGGCCGTGCTGGATGCCGCCGAGGGAGTGTTCCGGCTGGCTGCGCGCTACCGGCCCGGTGCCGCTCTCGTGGTTCTGGAGGTCGACGCCGCACACCGCTCGACCCGGCTGGTCGTGTCGCCGGGCGATGGGGTGGGGGTGCGGTGGGCGGACTGGCTGGCGCGGGTCTTCTTCGCCTCCCGCCTGCTGGCCTCGGGGTGGCGGATGCTGCACGCCTCGGCGGTGGCCCTCGACGGTGCCGCGTTGGTGTTCCTGGCTGGGCAGCATGGTGGCAAGTCGACCCTGGCTCACCGCGCCGTGCGCGAGAGGGGTGCGTTATTCATGGCCGACGATCTCGTGCTGGTGGGTCCGGGGGGGATGGTGGTGGGTTGGCCGACCAGGGTCGCGGTGCCCGCCGAGCTGCTCGCCGGGCAGCCGCCGGCCGTGGGCCGGGTGGAGCGCACGGTGGTGGCGGGGGTGCCGCGGCAGCGGGCGCTGTTCAGCCCGCCTCAGCACCGCCAGGCCCTGGGGGTCCCCTACTCCGCTCCTGTTCCGCTCGGCGCGGTGGTCGTCGCGCGTCCTGATGCGGCCGGTGCGCGCGGCGTCGGGGCCGGCCCCTTGGCGGCGGGCGAGGTTGAGGAGGCTGTGGCGGAGGCCGCGCGGGTGCCGCAGCAGTTGCTGTATGTCAGTGACGCGCTGGGTCTGATGGGCGGCCCCGGGTTGGCGGAGCAGGCTGCCGGGGCCAGGGGCCTGGCCGGGCTTCTCGCCGGGGTTCCTGCCGCGGTGCTGAGCGTGCCGGTGGAACACCTGGCGACGGCTGATGTGTGGCCTGTACTGGCCCCGGTGGTGCCGTTGGTCGGGCACCGGTGAGCGCCGGGTACCGCTCCTACCGGGTGTCGAGCGCCGGGCGGACGCTCGCGGTGCGGGCAGCCGGCGTGTCGGCGGAGTGGTGGGAACGGATCGTCCCGCACCTGCCCGGCGTCGCGGCAGGAGGCGTCTGCGAGGGCGATGGCGCGGGCACCAGGGCGGTGGTGCTGCCGCCCGGGGTCAGCGGCGGCGATGCGCGGCGGCGGATCAACGCCCACCTGCACCTGCTGCATCTTGCCCACGGGGCGCTGTGCGTGCACGCCGTCGCCCTCCGGCACCCGGGCGGCGCGGCGGTACTGCTGCTGGGCGGGCACGGCGCCGGGAAGTCGCTGGTGGGACTCGCTCTGGCGGGGCGCGGCTGGCAGGTGCTGGCCGGCGACGTGGCGGTCGTGGACTGCCCGCGCGGGCAGGATCGCCCGGCCGTTGTCGGCGGCACCTCCGCCTTCATCGCTCGCCGCGCACCGGCCCGACGCTGGTTTCCTGACCTCCAGCTGCCCGCTGGCGGGCCGGAGCGGCTGGACCTGGGCGCGCACCTCGGCCCGCTGGAGCGGCAGCCGTCGCCCTGGGCGCCGGCCACGGTGGTGGCAGCCGTCCTGGTCGACGTGGACGGCGACCCGCACGCCGGCGACGGCGTGCTGGAGGAGCTCGACTCCCACACCGCGGCGAACGTGTGGTGGCGGGCCAGCGGCCACCTCGTGGACCGGCTCCTGGACGACGGCGAGCAGGTGCTTCGCCGACTTGAGGGCGCAGGCGGTGCCCGGCGCCGACTCGACCGGGTGCGACGGCTCGCCGCGCACCTCCCGCTGCATGCCGCCTGGGGAGCGCCGGAGCCGATCGCCGCCCATGTCGAAGCCCTCGTCCTGACTGCCAGCCCTGGAGGTCGATGATGTCGCAGCGAACCACCGCTCGGCCCCCGCATGCGGGGGCCCGGATCCGGCTCCGCGCGGGCGCAGCGCACCTGCTGCCCGCCGCCGGCGTGCCGGAGGGCATGGTGGCCGGCGCGTTCAGCGTGCTCAGTCCCGGCACCGAGCGGCGCCACCTGACCGGACCAGGCCGGGACGCCGGGTACATGACTCTGGGTCAGACCGGCGAAGCCTGGGTACTGGCCCCGGTGCCGCACGGCGCGGCTTTCGACCCGGCCCACCAGGGCGCGGTACGCACTTCGCCGGGGACCTCGGTGGAGGTGGCCGCCCTGGCCCGCTTCCAGCAGATGGCCCACCTCGGCCTTGACCGGGTACCCGCCGCCGAGCTGGACGGGGCGCTCGTGGTCGGGTCCGGACCGGTCGCGCTCGGCTGTGTGCTGGAGCTGCACCGTCGCGGCGCCACGAACGTGCGGGTGGTGACGTCGCGCCGGCACGCGCCGATCGGCCGTGCCCCCGGCGTCACCTGCGTCGCGCCCGGCGGCCCAGCGACGGGCCGGCTGGTCATCGACGCCGCCGGCGACCCGCTGCGCGCGGCCGCGCTCACCGTGCCCGGCGGCGTCCTGGGGCTGCTGGGCACGCCTGAGGCGACCGCCACGCTGCCGGCCGTCGAGGTGCACCGGGCCGGGTGGACGGTGGTGGGGATGCACGAGCTCGCGGCCCTGAGCACCGATGCCTACCAGGGCGCCTACAGCACCTCGGCCGCGTTCCTCACCGACCGCCTGGCCCCCGAGTTGCTCGCGTCGTGGTGCCGAAGGGTTCCGGGCGTGCGCGCCCCCGAGCTGTACGCGCTGCTCGGCGGCGCGGGCCGCCCGGCGGAGCCGGTCGTCGTCTTCGACTGGCGGACCGCGTGAGCGGGCCGGCGGTCGGCCTGTACAGCATCTCGGTACGCGGCCTGGACGTCCCCGAGCTGCTGGCCTGGGCAGCCGACGAGCAGATCCCGTTCGTGCACCTGCGCGGCGGGCCGCGCGGCGTCGACCTGGCCCGCCGCGACGCCGCGACGCTGGCCCACTGGCGGCACTGCGCCCAGGGATCGGTGCCGGTCACCGGGGTGAGCGCGGATCTGGACCTGGCCGACCTGTTCGATCCGGACGAAGCTGCCCTGGCGGAGGCGGCGCGGGAGCTGGCCGGCCTCGCACGGGCGACCGACGCGCTGGGCGCCGGCTGGGTACGGCTGCTGGCGCGCACCCCGCCCGCCGACGTAGGCACCTTCCGCGGCCGGTCGCTGCCGAGCGTCGCTGTGCCGCTGCTGGCCGAGCTCCACCACCCCGGGTGGCTCACCGAAACGGCGCTTGCCGCGCTGGAGGAACTGCTCGACCGCTCGCCACGGTTCGGGCTCCTGGCCGACACCGCACAGCTCGGTGCCGCCATCGACGAGGCCGGCCAGGGCGCGGCGGCCCGCCTGGAGCGGGTGCTGGCCCGCGCCCGGGTGCTGCACCTGTCGGACAGTGGCCAGGGCCTGGACGGCCCTGGCCCCCGGGCGGTCGCCGAGCTCGCCTCGGCCCGGATCGCCGCTGGGCAGGCGATCGAGGTCGCCGTGGAGTGGACCGGCCAACCCCGCACCCCTGCCGAGTGCCTGACGCGGTATCGGGCGGCGGCAGCGTGGTGGGACCGCGTCCAGCGACACTCCGACGAGCCGTAGAGTGTTCACCCATTCACTTCACGTAGTCAGGAAGGGCGTCATGCCGAACACCGAGACCACCGCCCTCACCACAGCCCTGGAACGCGACTACGGCCTGCCGGGCGCCGCGCTGGAACGCCTGCCGATCGGACAGGTGACCGTCAACTACCGCGCCCAGTGCCCGGACCGGACGGTGCTGTTCGTCAAGCACTACCCCGCCGGTGCCGACCTCGCCGCCGAGAGGTCGGCGATCGCCCAGAGCCGACTCGCGGGCGAGCACAGCGTCCCCGTCGCCACCGTGCGCCCCTCCCGAGCCGGAGAGGCCATCATCGAGCACGACGGCCACGCGATCTCGGTCTGGGAGTGGGTCGAGGGGCGCACCGTCGAGGACGGGCTCAACCCGGCCCAGCAGCGCGCCGCCGGCCGCGCGCTCGGGACGATCCACCACGCGTTCGCCAGCCACCCGGCCGCCGCCAACGCCTCCTCGAAGCTGAAGCGGTGGATGAACCCGGACATCCCGAAGCTGGAAGCGAGCGTCGACAAGCTACTGGGCGTGGTGAACGAGCGGGCGCAGCGCGACACCTTCGACGAGCAGGCGCTGCGCACGCTGACCGAGCGGCGCGCCGTGCTGCACCGCATCCCGGACCTGATCGCCGACCTGCCCCCGCTGACGACCCAGGTCCTGCACGGCGACTACTCCGCGGTGAACCTGCTCTTCGACGGCGACAGCCTCACCGCCGTGCTCGACTTCCTGCCGCCCGACCCCTTCCTGACCGCCTACGAGCTGGGCCGGATCGCCTTCGACCCGCGTGCCGTGGCCCTCCATGAGGACTGGATCACCTCCGGCGTGAGGCTGGTCGGCGCCTACCTGGAGACCAACCCCCACCTGCCGGCCGCCGACGTGCGCGCCTGCGCCCGCGTCGCGCTGCTGCAGCTGGTGACCAGCCTGTACGGGGTCAAGCAGCACTACGTCGAGCCCGGCCTGCTGCAGGACGACCTGGACGGCTTCTGGCTGCTGCGGCACGCGGCCGCGCAGCGCCTGCTCGAGCGCTTGAAGGAGGTGGAGGCCGCGTTGGGTGAAGCGGCCACGCAGCACGGTCGTTGACGGCTCCCGCCCCACCGGCGGGTCGCACCCCAAGGAGTTCCCGATCAGTACAGCAGCTCTGACCGATCCCGGGTCGTGGATAGTCCTGCGCGGCCCGGCCACCCCCAAGGCGGTCCGCGACGCGGCCCTGGCGCTCGCTGAACGTCACCGCCTCGTCTGCCACCCGCGCGGGGACACCGCCCTGGCCCTCGGCACCTCGTCCACCGCCGTGCCGCTGGTAACGGTGCGGTGGCAGGCGCTGGCGCCGCAGCCGCCGCGCACCCTCGGCTTCCAGCTCCCGGCGCCCGCCGCACTCGACATCCTGATCGACTCCGGCCCGGGCGAGGGCGCGCACCTCGCCCGCGAGCTCCACCAGCGCCTGGCCGAGATCGTCCTGCCCTACACGGCCGCCGAGCTGGACGGCATCCGTACCTCCATGCCGCTGGTGGACCGCTACAGCTCCCCGCACCCGGCGTTCAAGGACTGGGCGCTGCTCTTTCGCGACCACTACCTCGAGCACTCCGTCGGCTTCCTGCTGGGCATGGAGCGCGCCGGCATCCCGGCGCAGTGGATCTTCGCCCTCGACAAGGGCGACCGCACCTTCAACCGCGACCGCGTCCACGCCACCTTCCTCGCCCGGGGCTACCGCAGCGACGTCTTGGACAACAGCGCAGTCAACGACCCCGACGCGCACACCGCCGAACTGCAACGTGCCACCGTGGCCATCGACGCGTTCATCGACCAAGCCCACGCGGCCGGCCGCCGCGTCCTGGTGGTGGACGACGGCGGTCTGCTGGCCCGCGGATACGGCGCCACCGGAGCGCCACGCCAGGCCGACGCCGCACTGGAACTGACGGTCAGCGGGATCAAGCGCATCACCGCAGCCGGCCCCCTGGCCATCCCCGTGCTGAACCTGGCCCGCTCCCAGGTCAAGACCCACCTCGGCTACCGGGAGATCGCCGACTCCTGCCTGCGCCGCCTGCGCGCCATCGTGCCCGACCGCAAGTTCATCGGCCGCCACGTCCTGCTCCTGGGCCACGGCACCCTCGGCTCGCGCCTGGCCCCGGCGCTGCGCACCCTCGGCTGCCGGGTGGCGGTCGTCGACACCGACCTGCTCGCGCTGATCGGCGCCGCCGAGGCCGGCTACACCACCCACCGCACCGCCCGCCAAGCCCTCACCGCCGAGGCCCCGTTCCTGGTGATCGGCACCACGGGAGAGGTCGCCCTCACCGAGGACGACCTGGCGCTGCTGCCCGACGAGGTCCTGCTGGCGCCGTTCGCCACCCGCGACTTCTCCGCCCTGACCGAGGGGCCACGCCGACAGGACGCCACCGAGATCCCCGGCATCGGCCTGCGCTTGCCCCTGCCCGGCGGGCGGATGGCCACGCTGCTCGGCAACGGCCGCTCGATGAACCTCTTCGAGGCCGACTCCATCCCCAACCAGGGCTACGACGCCTACCGCGCCGGCACCCTCATCGCCGCCACCGCACTGTGCGCCGACCCTGCCGGCCTGCCCGCCGGCCTCCACACCGCCCCGGCGGACGAGGCCATCACCGCGGCCAGCCTGCTGGACGCCTACTACGACCTCTACATCGCCCCGCCGCCCGCCCGCTCACCCGCGGTGCCCCGCCCAAGGCGCCTTCCAGCCCTGACCCGGGCAGCCGTCGTGGGGTACGGCGTTGCCGGGCGCCTGCACGCCCAGTTCCTCACCGAACTCGGCGCCACCATGGCGATCATCGATCCCAAGCACCAGGACCTGCCCGCCTCACCGCACACCTTCCGCCACGAAGTCGGCGAACTGCCCGCCGCCGTGGCGGCCGACATCGGCGTGTGGTCGATCTGCTGCCCGACCGCCGACCACCTCCCGGTTCTGCGCACCATCCTGGCGCGCAACCCCGCGGCCCGCGTCCTGCTGGAGAAGCCGGCCTGCCAGGGCCACGAGATCGACGCGTTCACCGCCCTGCTGACCGAGCACCCCGACGCCCGCATGATCGTGAACGACCAGTACCGGCACTCCACCGCGGTACGCGCGTTCACCGACCTCGTCGCCCACCTGGAACCCGGGGCACCGATCGACCGTCTCCAGGTCGTCTTCACCAAGGACCGCGGCCCCGACAGCGCCGCAGGACGCTTCGTCGACCGCACCTACGGGGTGCTCGGATACGAGTGGCTGCACATGCTCGCCGTCCTGCGCCAGATCCTGCCCCCGCGCACCTGGGACGCGTATCTGGCCACCGACCCGGCCGCCGCGGACACCGAACCGACCTGGGACGCACGCCTGTTCGTTCCTGCCCTGACCGAGCGCACCACCCTTCCCTCTGAACAGGGCAGCACCGTCCGGCTCTCGCTGACCTCTTCCATCCTCGGTCCCTGTCCCGCTGACGACACCACGCCCTCGCCCCGACCGCCTTGGCGCCAGGGCCTGCGCACGGCCGACGACCGGTACCGGCACGTCACGGCCCACGCCGGAGCAACCCGGTTCACCCTGCACCTCGACCCGGTCACCGCCCCCGGCGGCTGGCAACTTGAGCGCAACCACCACCGCATCACCGCCGTCCGCGACGGCCGGATCGTTCACGACGAGGCCTTGCACGACTCGCCCCTGAAGACGTCCGTCCACCACGCGGTCACCGCACTGCTCGCCGACACGCCACCGCCTGCACCCGACCTGGCCCCGCTGCGGCGCATCGCCGCTCTCGCGGAAACACTGCGCTCCCGGGCGCCCCAGCACCTTGCGGCCTCGCGTCCGGCCACCGCGTAGACGTCCCGCCGCCTCAGTGCCGGCCGGGCGACGAGTCCCTGCCCGTCCGCCAGCCCGTGCCGCCGTGGAACCGCTCGGAAGGAGTTCCTGTGCTCCACACGCTCACCGTTGCCGCTGGCCACCGGACGGTGACCATCCGGTCCGACACCCGGACCGTGACCGACTGGGCCGAGCGCTACTTCGGCTCCTCCTGGACAGCCACGCCCGGCACGGGCGGCACCGGCCCTCTGGTCACCGCCACCGACGATCCCCACCGCAGCCGCAGTACAGCGGAAGTTCCTGACCCGGCCGACCTGACCGAGGAGGCCGTCTTCGCCCGCGAGCGAATCCGCTACACCCGCCATCCCAACGGCGCGGTGACCGCCCGGACCCTGACCACCCCCGTCCTGCACTACCGCTACACCCCCGCCGAACAGCGCCTCGACATCGCCGCGAGCAGCCCTCTCGCACCCACCGCCGCCTCCGACCGGCCCACCCGGCTGGCGACGTCCGTCACCCGCTTCACCCGCGAACTCATGCGCGCCCAGCTCATCGCCGACGGCTGGGTCCTCCTCCACGCCTCCGCCACCGTCCTCGCCAACGGCACCGCCGTCCTGGCCCTCGGAGACTCCGGCGCCGGCAAGACCACCACCGCCCTCACCCTCGCCACCGACGGCTGCGCGCTCCTGGCCAACGACTGCTGCTTCGCCCGGCTCAACACCGCAGGGGAACTCGTTCTCCTGCCGTGGCCGTCGGCGGCCGCCATCGGCCTCGGTCTCCTCGAGGCGCTCGCCTGGACCGGCATCGCCGGGGCTCACCTCGCCGACGGCGAGTCACCGCACCCCACCCAGCACCAGCAGGTCACCGAAGCCCTGATCGCCGGACACCCCTCGCCCATGCGGACGCAGGCGGGTCGCGAGCTCAAGGCCCACATCTGGCCCGAGCAGCTCTCCCGCTGGTTCCACCTGACGCAGGCCACCACCGCGGTGGCGACCGCCGCCCTCCTGCCCCGCGTCAATCCGTCCGCCGGTGGCGCACCGCGGATCAGTACGGAGCGCGGTACCGGGATCACCCCCTCCGTCTTCGTCACCTCCGACGGGGCCGAGCGCTACCCGGACCTGTTCGGGTTCACCGACGGAAGCACCAATGGCAACTCCGCAGCCCGTTCCGCCGTGATCACACACCTGAACACTCTGCCCAGGTACGCCGTCGACCTCGGTCACGACCATGCGGCGAACACCAGCTTCCTCATGACGCTGGCTTCCCACCTCGCGCCACACCCACGCTCGCGCGGAGAAGCTCCTGCCGCCGACCGATGACCACAACTCGCCTCAGACCACGAACTGACCCACCACAACCCCCAGGAAGAAGCCACCCATGAAGGAGCGCGTCCGCGCCATCCTGCTCACCGCCGTCGGCACCATGCTGGTGATCAACCGCATCCGCCCCGGCATCCCTGCCTACCAGGTCCTCGTCGGCGGCGGCGTCGAGCCCGAGGACGCCAGCCTGGAGACCGCACTGCTGCGGGAGATCCGCGAGGAGATCGCCGGCGAAGCCGTCGACCTGCGCCCGTTCTGCCAGCTGGAGACCGACAAGGGCGAGACCGAGCACGTCTACCTCGCCCGAATCGCCGTCTGGAACTTCGACGACCGCACCGGCCCGGAGTTCTCCCGCGACGACCGCGGCGAGTACCTGCTCGAGGAGGTCCCGCTCACCGTCGAGGCCGTCGAAGCACTGAACCTGCTGCCGCCCCAGATCAAGGACGAGCTGCTCAACGCGATCCGCGCAGGAACCCTCACCACCCCCGTGGCGTAGCCCGCCAACGCCATGACGGGGACGACCGTGCGGCTCGGCGAGACCAGCAAGCTCGTCGTACCGCGGGCAACCGAGGCTGCCCGCGGTACGACAGACTGGCCCGCGGGGGTCCGACACCCCACTGAGCTCGGCTCCCCCCGGTGCTGCTCCTCATCCTCGGAGTAGACCGTTCCCGAGAGTGGGGTGAGGCCGGCCGCGACGACCCGCTCCGTGAGCCGAAACTGGTGCGGTTGAATGGGTACATGACCGCCGAGGCCGCCGAGATGACCCGTGCAATCACCGTGGCCGCTGAGGTGCGCGCAGCCATCCCCGATCCCCACTGGAACAAGCTCTGTGCGGCATTCGAGTTCGCTCCCTACCAACGCTGCACCGAGTGCGGCAAGACGATCGACCTGCGCGTCGAAGCTGCCAACCTGATCGTCTGCACGCTGACCGACACGGACGGCCGCGCCAGCTACCTCCTGGCCCATCTGCTGTGCGCGCCCTCACAGGCCACCGCCCTGACCAGCGTGGAGCGCGATCGCGCCGACGAGCGATGGTTCGGCCAGCCGGTCGGGCACGGGTTCTCGTTCTTCGAGGCAGTCCCCATGAGCGACGGCGGCGAGCGGCTGGTGCTCCTCGTCGAACTCCAGACGACCGACGTCGTTTTCAGTGAGAGCGCCGGAGGCGAGCTCACTGCCCGAAGCGGCGTCCTTGAAGCCCTGACCGGAGAAGACGGCTTCGCATACCTGGCAGTCGAGACCGGCCTGACGGACCTGCCGCGAGTACCGGATTGGAAGATCCTCCTCACACCGGAGGGCGATCTGAGTGCGATCCTCGGGGTACCTGGCCGGAACTCCGTCTCCAGCGGCGGAGTCTTCCTTGCATCAGGCGGCGCGGGCGAACCCGACCCCGTCCTTGCAGGACGTCTGACCGATGGGAGCAACGTGATCCTCTTGGTCGTGCCCCCCGCGACGTTCGGACTGCCCGAGATCCCGGAGTACTCCGAGGACCCAGCTGACCTGACGCCGGCCGTACTGACCAGTTTGATCATGAATGCCGCCGGCCTGGCGGCGAGGGAGGACCCGGCCGTTCCGCTGACCGACCGGAAGGTGTTCCATCGCGCGCTTGCCGACAGAAGGATCGTCGGAGGTCAGGTCGAGATCTCTCGTCCTGACCTCCCCGGAATTTCCTGAGTGCCGCAGTGCGTCCGGACCCCAGCAACCCGCATCGGAGGACGGGGGATGACTCTCCTCACCAGACTTCAACCGCCTGCCACGCACGCTGTCGGTCGTCTCCGCCCCCACGTGGAGTCCGCTCCTCGCGGCTAGATCGCCATGGACGTGCCGTCATCGGGATCGTCGAGCCACTCAACGGTCAGCGCCACACGCCAGGCTTCCGCCATCTCGGACATCAGGCGTTCACCGAACTCGACCGTCTCGAAGTGGTTGATCTTCTGGGCCTGCTGCGCGCCCTGTTCGGCCATCACCCGCTTGAGCTCATCCAGCAACCCCGGGACCTGGTCGTCCCTGAGCCCCTTAGCGCGGCCCGATCGGATGGTGTGGACCGCCACACCGTAGACGGCCATCTTCGCCTTCAGATCGGGCGGGGTGACATCGTTGGCGCGCAGCGTTGTATTGCCGATCTCCAACTGCATCAGCGCCTGGTCCTCCCACAGCCGCAGCAGCTGGTGCGGTGAAAGGACCTCCTGACCAGCGAGCAGGAGCGCGCCGTCGAAGGTGACCTTGGTCGTGCCGTCCTGTTCCACCGTCCAGGAGCACTGGGATCCCGTGGCCGACACGGTACGGGGGGCGGACTCGGCAGGCAGACGAGCTGATCGTGTCATGCGTTCATTTTGCACGCATGTCCCCACGCCCATCCCCCAATCGGCCGTGATGCCAGGCGAAATCGTCTTGGCCTCTGGTGCGTTTGGCTGCCGAGCAGTACGGCTCAGGGTGGACAGTCGCGGCGCGGGCGCGCACCTCGGCGACGGCCTCGCGCTGGGCCCGGTCGGCAGGGATCAGCGAAGGACTCACGGGCAACGCACTTCGGTGAGGCACACCGTCCACGATGGGGTACAGGCTCACACCGACAGAGGAGTGGCCGAACAGAGAAATGGCCGCAGGCCATCCGGTGTTCCGCGAGCCTCGGCTGTCCCACGGCGGTGACCAAACGGTGCGGGCCGGCCACTGGAACGTGAGGCGGCAGTGACCACCCCGACAGGTGAGGCCATGCCCGTATTCTCCTGTTCCTGGGGTCGGATCAGCGCTTCCGCTTCGGCCGACGCTTGGGCTGGACTCGCTTGCCCACGGGCCGGACCATGGGAGTCGTCGTCCTGGTGTTGGTAGCCGCCGTGGCCTGCAGGATGGTAAGGAGCTTGGCCTTCAGCTCTTGGCGCTGTTCGGGGGTGGTCGCGTCCGTCGGCGTCTCGAGGAGGTGGGTCTTGAGGACGGCGAGCATGTCCCACTCCCATGGGCCGCGTTGCCGAGGAGCGGGGATGAGGCGGGCGTAGTCCTCGTCGTACAAGTCGGCGAGCAGGGCGAGGGCGTCGGCGTCGCTGATCTTATTGACCTGTTCGCGGTCCGGGGCGCCGGTGGCGGTGCTCTCCGCCTGACGGGCCTGTTGCAGCAGCATCAGCCGGATGTTCTCCAGGGTAGCCATGCGGCCGCCGGCCCCGCCGCACAGCCATGCCGCTGCTGCCGCTGCGATGACGAAGTCGACGGGGCCGCCGTCTTTGCCACCGGAGAGGTCCATCGGCTCTGTGCCTGAGGGGAACTCGGCGATCTTGGCCAGTCCCTGCGTGCGGTACTTCTCGGGCGTGAGCCGTTCGACGATGTCACGAGCGCCTTCGGCCACCACCTCGTTGGGCAGGGGGCCTCGCTCCTCGATGGCGGTGAAGGCGTCGTTGACGATCCGCAGGGCTTCCTTGGTGGCGAACTCGTAGCGGGGCATCGGGTATGCGGCCCGGCCGGGATCGTCGTCCCAACTGCCGATGCGCTCGACCAGGGCTGCGAACGTGTCCGGCTCTTCGTCGATCAACGCGATGATGGCGCGCATGGCCATGCCGCTCATGCGGCCCATCCGCTCGACGATCGGTCGTGGAAGCTGGCCCATCAGATCGTTCACGTTTCCGCCCCCCCTGGTGGCGTCGGCTGGCACGGGCCGACGCTATCAGTGGCCGGCCGGGCACATCCCGTGGATGACGGAAGTGATCTTGGCTATCGCATGGGCTGCACGGTCTGGAGGATGACGGACAGCGTCGTCCAGTCCACGGCATGGGGACCGTCGGGGCGCAGGAGGTCGGCGAGGCGGGCGACTTCCACGTGGGTGCGCTCCGTCTCCTCGGCGTTGCCGTGGCTGGTGGTGTCGGCCCGTAGCTGCGCGAGCTCGTGGGCGCTGAGTTCGACGGCGTATGCGGTCAGGGTGTGGGCGGACAGGGTGCCGGCCGCCTGGCGGGTGCCGACGAGGTGGAGTCGGGCCGGGGAGAGGGGCAGGCCGGTCTCCTCGGTGAACTCCGCCGCTGCCGTGAGCCGGGGGTCGCCGGGCTTGGCGCTGGATCCTCCGGGGACTTCGCGGATGTAGGCGTCCGGGGTGCGGGCGGGGGAGCGGAACTCGCGGACGAGCACGACCTCGGTGTCGCCCCAGCGGGCCGCGGGCCGGTAGGCGACGACGCTGGTGATGTCGGGCCTGCCCAGGACGACTTCGTTGTCCTTCACGCGGTCCTCGGCCGCGACGTGGATGCGGGCGGCGTACGCCCAGAGCAGGACGTGGGACCGGTGGGGGCCGACGCGGAAGGTCCAGGAGATCCGGCCGCCGAGCAGAGTGTTGCCGGCGTGCTCCTGGGCGGCGAGCCAGGCGCGGAAGGAAGGGGTTCGCCATAGCAGGAGCGGGACATCGCGCTGTCCGCCGCCGCGAGGGGCGCCGGGGCCGATGCGGTCCAGGGCCAGGGTGATGGCCTGGGGCAGGGTCTCGGCGGTGGGGACTTTGAGATTCTCGGCGAGGAGGTGCAGACGTCGGCTGGCGGCGTCTGTGCCGTCGGGGCAGCTGAGGACGGATCGGCCGTCATCCAGGTCGTGTTCGGGCCAGCCTTCGGCCGCCGGGCCGGACTGGGGGTACCAGTGGACGATCTCGTCGGCACGGGCGCGCTGCGTGCGGTCCCATGCCAACCGGCTCTCGGCGTCCAGGTGGGGGGTGCCGCCGCGGGGGTGGGGGAGGAGCACGACGAGGGTGCCGGGCCGGCGCCACTGGAGGGTCGCTTCGTTGAGGGCCAGTCGGGACGACTCCGGATCGAGTGGGGCGCCGGTCAGGTAGAGGCTGGCTGTGTAGATCTCGGGCGGCTCCTCCCCGGCGTAGACGGGCTGCACGTCGCTGGGGGCACTCACGGGCACTCGGTGTTTCCTTCCGGTGCTCAGGTTCCGCTCGCGAGCGGGATCGGCGCCGCCACGGGGGCCCAGGTGATGGTCTTCTTCACCGGATCGGCCCTGACGTCGACGAGTTCGATGGCGTCGACGCGCAGGGGGGGCGTGGCTGGGGCGGACGCGGCGCAGCCGGCGGTGGATCTGGTGGTAGTGATCCAGGGTGACCTCGTCAGTGGCGTACGACTCGGTCAGGTGCAGGACGCCGGTCTCGTAGACGGTGGCCTCCTTGCCGAGGACCGTCTCGAACGCGCGGGTGGTGGCGGTGCGCAGCGCGTTCAGCGGCTTGTCGGGGCCGAGGTCGAAGATGATGCCGGTTCCGTAGGCCAGGGGGCTGCCGACGGTGATGGTGAAGGGCTCGATGGTGAGCATCTGCCGGGTCAGCTCGGCGGCCAGGGTCTGGCGCTCTTCGGCGGGGACGTCGGCGGCCGGCTTCTGGGACAGCTGGTAGAGCGTGATGTGCAGCCACTGGTCGCCGACGTGGGTGAGGGGGTCGTCCGCGGTTGCGGCGCGTACGCCGTGCACGAGGTCGGCGAGTTCCGGGTTCCGGCCGAGGTCCACGGTCACGTACGCGTGGAGCAGGGACCCCTTCTCCCAGGATTCTCGGCCCTGTTGGAAGACGAACGGCTTCATGCGAGGCACGGTATCGCTTCGGCCGTGGACGCGGAGACGAGATGGGGAAGTCCGTGCCGCCTCCAGCTGCTGGCGTCCGCCGAAGGGCGTCCGCTGCTTCAGGCTTCTGCGTCCACCGCCATGTCCTGGCGGTAGGCGTGACGGACGTACTCGCGGGGGCGGTCATACCAGCGGGCCTGGTGGCAGTCCGCCCGCGACGCGTCGGGCTGGGTGCGGTCCCATTCCAGCAGGCGCCTTGCGGACTGGTCGGCGAGGGCCGCGAGTTCACCCGGGGGTGGGTCCGGCCACAGCAGCGCGACGCGGTCGTCGAGGGCGGCACGGTGCAGCCGGTAGGCCCGCTCCTGCCGGGGTGGTCCGGTGGAGCCGGCCTGCCGGTGGTGCAGGAGCGCGGCAGCGAGAAGGTCGACGTGCTCGCTCTGGTCGGCCAGGGGCCGGGCGCCGCGGTAGGGGCCGTGCGCGGGGCGGTGGTGCCAGATCGTGCGGGTGGCCTCCCACTGGGCGAGGGCGGGGATGCGGTCGCCGAGCACGGTGCCCTCGTCGGCGTGGGCGGCCAGGACCTGGCGGGCGATCCCGGCGGTGAACAGCGCGGCGGCTTGCTGGTCGGCGTCCCCGGCGGCGAGGGCGCTGAGGTGCTGTGCGGTCTCGATGTACCGCGTCGGGGTGTCCGCGTCCCGGGTGAGCGCGGCCAGCGCGGTGCGCAGGTCGGTGAGGCGGGAGGCCGGCCGGTCCAGGCCCAGGCCAAGGAGGGCGTTCCCGTCGCCGGTGTCCAGGCCGTCCTCGCGGGCGCTGTCCACGATCGCCGCGGCGATCAGGTCGCCGGCCCAGGCTCCGTAGGCGGCGGCGTCGTGGGCGCGCGCGGTCCACGCGGACGGGTAGGCGGTGACGTGCCACAGCACCAGACCCCCGGCCCACGTCCGGGCGGCATCCCACACGGTGGCGAAGCGGGCCTGCTCCATGCACGCGGTGATCTGCGGCGGGGTGGACGCATCTGCCAGGCCGGATATGAGGTGGCTCCACCGGTCCGGTGGAGCTGCGGCGCCGTCCGGCCCGGCGGCGTCCCGCCGCCGGGCGTGCCGGATGTTCGCCGTGGCCAACGTGGCCGTGGCCAGGCCGCCGAGGGCCAGGCCGGCCTTCACCGGGCCGACCGTCCAGAACAACACGGCCGCGACAACGGCCGTAGTTCCTACGGCGGCCCAAATGAGGTTCTTCCGCATGGCGTGGAAGTCTGCCAGGTCCGTCGCGGACACCCGGCCGAAATCCGTCGGTCCCCTGGTACGCCACCGACCAGGCTGGCACAGTGGCCGTGGCGATCAACGAGGCAGCGAAGGGGAGGGGCCCGCGGATGCGGTGGACCATGAAGCGGCGCAGGACGAGGATGTACGAGGAGCAGGTCCGCGCCGCCGCATGGCGGGTCCACCTGACGCTCGCCACCCGCACCACCTGCAGCGCGGGCTCCGCCGAGCCGGACAGCGTCGTTGGCGCGACCGTCGAGCACAGCATCCACATCGAGGAAGCCCTCTCCGGGCTGCTGAACGTCTTGGGCCCGAACCACCCGCTGACCGTTCTGATCTTCGAGGCGAACCGCGCCTGTGTGGACGTGTGCCTGCTCCACGAGAGCTGGGCAACCTACTGCGCCGAGCAGGCGCCGCCGGACGCCAGCGAGACCGTCCTCGCACTGGACCGCGAATTCCCCGATCCGGCCCGCGTGCGGGCCTGGAACCGCTACAGCACAGCACGGCACCGCACCGATGCGCTGGCCGAACGGCTGGCAGCCCTGGAGCCGCACCTTGCGGCCGTCACCGGACGGGACCTCTCTGATCGCCTCCTGCCCGGCGCGGCCTGAACATCCGGCACGCCGGAGCATCAGCAACGGTGGCTACTGGCGTTCGTGCAGCACCAAGCGGCGCAGTTCCGCAGCAGCGAACTCGACCGCGAGCAACTCCCAGTATCCGCCGCTCCGCCCTGAATCGGTGCGGCGGAGGAGGACGTCGAGGCTCGCCGGGATCTCCCCGGACATCGGGGACTCGTCCTGATCCAGCTGTCCAGCGTCCGACTGCTGCTCGCCATGGCCCTGCGCCCGCTCGTGGGCGGCGCGAATCCGCGCGGTCCGCAACAGGGTTTCCACCGCCTCGTAAGTGCCGGTCACGGCCTCGCGATCGTCCTGAGCGTGGTGCAGGAGCAGCCGCAGGTCGAAGATCACCTGAATGGTCACGTCGTTGACCGAGACACTCGGGTCCTGGATGAACTCGGCCGACGACGGCTCCCCTTCGGCATCACTGGCATGCTGCGCCCAAGCCACCAGCTGGTACCACCGCCAGTGCTTCTGCTCGTTGGGCTCTGTGCCGTAGGGCGCGGGCAGGTCCGGAAATCGCGGCCCGGTGTGGGGGTTGACCCACCCGCACCGGCATCCGGCCGTCAAGGTGCCGCTGCTGTCCCACCACACGGCGTGGGCGGCGGCATCGCCGTCGAGGACTTCTTCGGTGCCGTCAGCGGCAGTGCGGTGGATCCGCAGCTCGTGTGCTTCGCCTACTGCGCCAGATTCCCCGACCGGTGCATCTGACAGCGGGGGGTTGTTTCGGTTCTTCGCCTGGAGCAGGAGGCCGTGCGCCTCGGTGACATGGATGTCGCGTTCCTTGGCGATGCGGCGTGCTTTGGCCTTGCGGTCGTTGCTCCCGCGCTTGGTCATGACCGGCTCCAACGGGCGGGGTGCCCACGCCGTCCCGCCCTGAAGTCCGCGTGTGGTCAGAGCGAAGCATCATGGGCCCTCGCCGGACACCGGTCCGGGTGCCGGACCGTATCCGGCGAGCCTTCGACCCTGTGCCGGGCGGTGCGGCGTGGGCGCGGCGCACGGCGGTCTCGGCGCGTGCATGTCCTGCGCCGCGCCCAACGTAGCGCACGGACATGCGACGGGGGAGTTGTCGGGTTCAAGCTCCGGTGGTGCACCGCGCGATCAGGCCGGGCAGGTCGTCCTCGCTGAGCGCGAGGTGGTGGGTCGGGTCGGCATCGTGGAGACGCCGGGTGAGGACGACCTCATACAGGTCGGCGCGCTGGTCGTCCGCGTAGTGCTCGGTCAACTGGTACCAGTGCAGCAATACCCGCCAGGTGAACCGTTGCGGGGCGGGTCTGGCCTGCCAGTCCAACTCGAGATGGTGATGGCGGTGGGCGCCGGCGACGGCGCGGCGCAGGTGGTCCGGCACGACCTCGGGGTTGCTGGCCCGGTCGAGGAGTTCCTGGAGGTCCTCGGCGCAGGTCTTGGCCGGCGGGAGAGGATCGGTCCACCCCGGGGGAGGGCCGTCCTTGAGGGTTCCTTCGAGACGGCGCGGCCAGCGCAGGTCTGCGCATGCCTCCACCTGGTCGGCGTCGATGTCCTCGGTTCCTTCGACGTCGTCGAGGTCGACCACGTACCCGGCCGGCCCGTCGACCGTCTCGCTCGTGTCATCGAAGTACCAGCCGGCGTTCCGTACGTACCCGCGGTGCCCGGCGAGGGCCCCGGCGGTGACCTTGACCCGGTCGTGGGTGTGGTGGCCCTGGGTCGCGGTGATGATCTGCCCTTGGACGACGCCCGCCGCCCAGTGGATGCAGACCTCCAGGGCAGGGTCGGGCAGGCCGCTGGCGATGCCCCGGCTCATGCCGCCCCACCGGGGCTCCGGTGCGTCCGGTACCCAGCCGTCTCGGGCGCCGTGCGAGAGGGCGGGCTGGAGGAAGGCGGACTTCACCGGGGCGCTGGGGTCCCAGGTCCGGGTCAGCCACCGCCAGCACTCGGTCACCGGGTCGCCGGGCGTCGCGGTGCGGGACAGGTCGTGGCCGGCGCGGGGCAGGACGGTGGTGACCAGTTCGGTCACCCGTAGGTCGTCGTGCAGTTGCCACAGCACCGCCGGCCAGCCGATCGCGTCGACCGGCCGGCGCTCGCGCAGGTGCAGGGCGTAGAGGACCGTGGCGACGATGCCGCGCATCGCCACGTCGTCCCAGCACTGCTCGTCCATCCCTCCGGGCCGGTCGGCCGCGGTGGCGTCGCTCGCGCGCCGTACGGCCTCGCCCCACGGATCGGGTGCCGGTGAGCGAGGGTGCATGGGCTGGCTCCTGCTGGTCGGGGCGGTCCGCGGACCTAGAAGACGAACTCTCCGAACTTACCGGCTCGCTCAGCGAGTTCAAGGCGGGCCGCTTGCGGGTCGGCGATGATGTCCGAACGCCCGTACAGCCAGGTGACCAGTGCGGCTGCCGCGTGCACGGTGGCCACCGGCTGGCCGGTCAGCTGCTCGGCGATGACATCGGTGATCTTGAGGCGGCTGGCGGCGAGCGCTTCGAGCTGGTCGAGCGCGGCCTCCCAGTGCTTCGGCGGACACAGGATCCCGAGGAGGGGCCGGGCTCCGGACTGCCACACGGCGGGGTCCAGGGTCACGGTGTCCAGGTGCCGCAGGCCTTCGGCGGCGAGGTGGTCGACGACACCGGCAACCTGCGAGCGCGGCACCCAGCTGGAGAGCACTTCGGCCACCTGCTCCGCTGGGCTGCCGGCCATGGCCTGAGTCTGCGCCAGAAGGCGATCGGCCTCGATCCGCGCCGCGTGGTCCTCGTCGCTCTCGCCCGGCTTCTGCGGGGCGAACAGGTCCTCTGGCAGGCCGTCCGCGCCGTCCAACGCGCCCTCCAGATACGACAGAAGGATCATCCACGCGTGCACCTGCTTGCCGATCTCCCGGCGCGTGTACGAGGACAGCCGTCCGCCGCCCATGTCGTCCATCGACACCGGCCCGGACGGCTCCGGAGCCAGCTCCCGTCCCCGCCCCGCCGCCTGATCCTTCACACGCTGCGCCCGCAGCCGCTTGCCCTTGCCCACGTCGTGCTCCCCCTCGTTACGCAGTTCCGGTGCGATCGCCTGGCTTCGCGGCGGTACCGCCGGTGCCGGGAAGCCACAGGCGACCGGAGCCGATGAGACAGACTCCACCGCCGACGTCGATCGACTGGACGTCATTGTGGTCGGCCACCACCTGGGCGTACAAGGTGGATGGCCGGTTCACGGACTCGCCCTGGCTGAGTGTGAGCTGGACGCCGGAGGCCAGAAGCCCGTGCCGTACGAGGTGCGCGGCGAGCGGGCCGGCCGCCGACCCGCACGCGGGATCTTCGGGAACGCGGTCGTAGGGGGAGAACATGCGGGTGACCACGGTGCCCGGGCCGGTGAGAGCGAAGACGTTGATGCGGGCCCGGCCCGGGCCGGCAGCGCGGCCCAGAGCAGGGAAGTCGGGGACGACCGCGCGCACGGCCTCGGGGGAGTCGGCCATCACGTACAGGTGCGGGATCCCCGCGTCGTACAGGGTGACGGGCAGCAGGCTCTGCTGGAGGCCGAGCACGGCGAGCAGCTCGGCGGCCTGTTCCTGTGGGACGGGTGAGACTTTCGGGAGGGGCTGGCGCATCCATGCGGTGTACCGGTCCCTGCCCAGGCGGCGGGTGGTGACCGGCACGACACCGACGTTCGTCTCGATGCGCAGCGTGGTCTCCTCGGCGCCCTGGTGCTGGGCCAGGACGGCGGCCGTGCCGAGCAGCGGGTGGCCGGCGAAGTCCACCTCGGTCACGGTGGAGTACAGCTTCGCCCGGACGTCGCCGCCTGCCTCGGCGGGGCGCAGAAAGACGGTCTCGGAGAGGTTCATCTCCAGGGCGATGGCCTGCATCAGGGCCGGTCCGACCGCCACGGTGTCGGTGAACACGGCGAGCTGGTTGCCCCCGAGCGCGGTGTCGGTGAACACGTCGGCGAGGTTGTAGTGCACGAGCGCCCCCAGTGTCGGGTCGAGGAGAGCGGGCCATCGCGATCCCGCCTCTGGAACTGGCACGAGCCTCGGGTCCGCGACGGCAAGAGCGGCGTGGACTCCGGCGGCCCGTACCGTCTCACCCCGGCCGGGGGACGGGCGCTCGCGGAGCGGCAATCGTGATCCCGAACCGCGGACTCTCCCACGGTAGCGAGCAGTTCACCGTGGCGCCGGGAACTTCATGAATCGGTGACGAACGGGCCAGGACCGTGCGCCCCCGCGCCCGCGTCGTCGGACATATTGGTCAACGTGACCAAGGGCCGAAGTGACGGCTACCACGGACGCGAAGGCGCGCCCTAGGGTTGCACCATGCCGCATCCCCTTGCTGACCTGGCCGCTGGTCTGCGCTCCAAGACCCTCACCTTCCTCCGCGCCCCGGTGAGCCACGAGTTCTACGGCATGCTCGCCGACCACGGACACACGTTCGTGATGCCCGCCGCGTGGTCCGCCCTGCCCCGCCCCCGTCAGATCGAGGGGCTGCTTGCCGCAGAGGCGAAGCGGCTCGCGGACGGCACAACGTTCGCGATGGCCCCCGACACCGTGCGGGCGGCCCGCGAGATCGGACGGGACCGGTCGATCCCGCTCCCCTTCACCCCGGACGTGCTGCCCGCGCCGTCGGGCATGCTCGTCTTCTCCGCCGACGAGCCGCTCGCGCATCTCCCCTCAGGGACTCCGGTGGTCGCGGTCACCTGGGGGCCACCTATGGACGGCTTCTCCCCGGGGGTACATCTGACCTGGTGGGCACCGATGCGAGACGACGAGCAGGAAAGGGACGCCGCCGCCCGCGGCCGGCTGATCCCGATCGTCCCCGACTTCGACCTCCACCTGTCCTTCCTCCCGCTCTTCGACACCCGCCTGCACCTGGAACACCTGCCATCCGACCTGAACTACTCGGCGGTCCCGCTGCGCAGCGTGGTAGCCGCCTGGTACGCCCTCACCGCGGACAGCACCACGCTCCGAGAGGAACGCCCGCAGGCCACCTTCACACAGGCGCTGAAGGAGCAGAAGGCGAAGAAGCGCGGCGTCCAGGTCGCCACGACCAGCGATACCGACACCGCACGCCGGGGTATCACCAAGCGCGCCGCGCAGAAGGCGAATGAGGTGAACGAGGGCGGCGTCTTCGAACCTGCGCCGGAGCTGGCTGCCACCCCGAAGAAGGCCGACCACGGAGTGTTCGACACTGCCCTCGACCACCAGCTCGATGCCGGCCACCGGCGCTACGCCCACATCTACCGGGAAGCGGCCGACCACTGGCACCGCCTGGAGATGCAGGTCACCCAGCGCTACCCCGGAATCTTCGAGGCCCTGGAAGAGCTCCGCGCCCAGAGCAGCTCGCAGTGGCAGCCGTGGTGCTGGATGCCGAGTGTCCGCGTATCCGGGTGGCTCATGAGGATGTACGACGCGCCGGTCGACCAGGCCTCGTGGGACGGGCCCCGGATCGCCGCCCTCGGTGCCTGGCGCAGCGGTGGCCGCCACAGCGCCCTCACCACGCTCTCGTTGCAGGCCACAGCCAGCGACCGCGTCCCCGCCGACCTGACCGAGACGATGCCCGCTCCGGGGCTCGGTCTGATCATCGACGACAGCGGCACCATTCACCTTCTGCTGGCCTACCTCGACGAAGTCGGCGACCGTGATGTCGCGGATGCCGAACTCGTGATCATCTCCAACTACGGCCAGCCGACCGGCATGCTCGAGGACATCACCAAGCTCACCGTGTTCCTCACCGGAGACACCCTCCTCGACGCGGTGAAGGCCACGCAGGCGTACTACGACTACGCCGCGGTCCAGAACGGCACGGAACCCCATCCCACCGAAGAAGCCCTCTACGCTGAACACGCCTACGCGCTCGGCCTGTTCACCGGGCTGCTCGCCGCCATCTGCGCGCCCGGAGCTGACCTGAGGGACGCAGGCGCGCTGACCGGACGCAAGCTGCCCGCGCCGTGGCCGCCGGAGCCGAACGTGCTCTCGGAGATGACGCTCTGGCTCCTGACCGGTACACCGGCAGCGGGCTGAGCCGGTGCCGAGGCGCGGGGGGACACGGCGCGTTCATTATCTGGGGGTCCAGCGCATTTCGGCAGCTCAGGGCCTAGTTGAGCAGTGAGCCACATGAGGCACGCCACCAAGGCCGGGCTGGACGTGTTGACTGGACTCGTGACTTACGGCGCTAGCCCAGTAAAACGTCCCCGACGGACGAAGGTACAGATGGAGGCTCTGCGGGCCGAGCTGTACGCGCTCGTCCGCGACGCGCAGCCCTGCACTGTTCGGCACGTCTACTACCTCGGGCTGGGCCTGCTGTGGGAGAAGGACACTGGGAAGTCGCGCCGGAACTACTCGGTGCCGGTCCGCGAGCTCGGGTACATGCGCGAGCACGGCCTGCTGCCGTGGGAGTGGATCACCGACGGAACCCGACTGGTCCGGCAGGAGATGCAGTACGACTCGATGCTGGACGCCCTGGAGCGCACCACCGCGACCTACCGGCGCAACCTCTGGGCCTCCCAGCCCCGCCGCGTTGAGGTCTGGTGCGAGTCGGACTCGGTCTCCGGCGTGCTGCTGCCGGTGACCACGAAGTGGGGCGTGGGCTTGTACTCGTGCCGGGGGCAGTCGTCGAAGACCTTCGTCTGGGAGGCCGTCCGGCAGAATCAGGCGCACGGGAAGCCGCTGACTGTCCTGTACGCCGGCGACTGGGATCCGAGCGGACGCGCGGTGCCTCGTTCCGTCGTGGAGCGGATCGAGCGGTACGGGAACAACGGGATCGACCTGGACTTCCGGCAGATCGCGGTGACGGCCGGCGACGTCCGCGGCGGGCGCCTGGTGTCGCACGAGGCGAACACCGCGGACAGCAACTTCAAGAGGTTCCGGGAGGAGTGCCTGCACGAAGGGCTGGATCCGTACGAGGCGGTCGAGGTCGAGGCCCTGAGCCCGGGAACGCTGCGAACTCGCCTGGACGCCGCGATCGAGCAACAGGTGCGCGACGTGCATCAGTGGAACGTCTTGGCCCGCGCCGAGCAGCACGACCGGAGCATGCTCCTCGGCGTCCAGGAAGCCCTCGAATCCCACCTCCGACATCGGCAGACGCCCGACGACGGCACCTGACCCATGTGCCGTACGTGCCACACAAGCCCCCAGATATCGGCCAGGCACATCCCGCTGGAGGGTCAATTCTCATGTGCCTCACGGCTTCTGAGCACCCCAGATAGCTTCGGCACTGACGCGTCGGAAATACTCGGAAAGGAAGCTCTCATCGTGACGGAGATACCCGAGCCCCGGAAGGCGGAGCTGCGAATCCCGAAGGCCGCCTTGGACGCGTTGGCGGCGGCTGTGCAAGTTCGCACCGTCGCGACGGTGAAGGATGACGGCGGCCTCGATTGGTACTACCCGGTCGGGACGCGGGACCAGGACCACGTCGAATTCGCTCTGATGCCCGGTGGCGAAGAGGTCTTCCTGCGCATGTCCTCGCGCCGCGAGGAGACACTCGTCGTCACGATCGAGCAGTGGTACGAGCTGGTCGGTCACATCACACCGCCGGGTCCCGCCCACTGATCAGCCAGCGGCCAGGAGGGTGCGGCTGCCACGCCGCCGCGCTCACCCGGGGGAGGTGAGGGCGGCGGCGCACGCATGCTATCCGCGCAGGCGGAGGCGGTGCCGGCGCTCGAAGGAGTAGGTGTTGCGGTCGGGCTCCTGCCGCTCCCACACCAGCCACAGGTCCGACACGGTGGCCGAGGCGCGGACGCCGGGACGGATGCTCTTGCCGATCTCCGAAGCGAACTGATCGGACATCGCCGCCAGCTGGGGCGTATCGCTGTCCTGGACGCCGTAGCCGCACGACATGTGGCACCAGAAGTGCTCCTCGGCCGGCGGCAGGACCATCCCGGCGGCGAGCAGGCCCTCACGCACGCGGCGGTTGAGGTCAGCCAGTCCGTCCTCGGGCCAGATCTCCACGATGCCCGCGGAGCCCGAGGCCCTGGCCGGCCCGATCTGGATCTCGAAGGGGTCCACGTCGTCCAGCCGACTCTGCACCTCCTCGGCGGCCGCCGCGAGTTGCTCGTCGTCCACGCGGACACCGGCGGTGTTGACCTGACGGACCGACTGGATCGTCATGTGCAGGTCCTCGTCCGCGATCGGCGTGATCACGTCCGGGAACCGGGCGACGACCTCCCGCAGACGCCCGAAGTACTCGATGACGTGCGGGTCGTCCTGGGGCAGCCACAGCACATGCGGCTTGACCCAGTCCTCGTCCGGCCCGCCTTCGCTGCCCCACAGCCGCTTGGGGCCCATGAATTTCCGCATCACCGCTCCTTCGAGATCATGGCGGGGTCGAATTCGCAGACCACGGGCAGGTGGTCGGACGCCTCCTCGGCGGCCGGGCTCCGGTGGGTGCGGTAGCTGACGAGCGCCGGGGCCACCGGCCGCGTGGCGAGGATGAGGTCGATACGGCGCGGGCCCCACGGGTCGGGGTCGCCCCGGCCGTCCTCCCAGTGCCCGACGGTCGGCTGCCACGGCGCCCCCAGGTGTGCGGCGGCGTCCACCATGAAGCCGCGTCGCAGCAGGGCCTCGCTCTGGCGCCGGTCCGCCAGCTGCTCGCCGCCGATCGTGCCCGGCAGCAGCTGGTATTCGAGGTCGTCGTGGTCCTGCTCGATGTAGGGCTCCGCGTCGTAGTAGCGCGGTTCGCCGTCCGGGCCGGTGATCGTGGCGGCGGACAGGCCGTTGAAGTCGCCGATGCCGAATCCGGGCTTCGCGCCGCCGGTGGTGCGGAACGCCGACTTGAGGCGGAGGGATTCGGCGGCGCGCCAGTCTCCGCGGAAGGGGTCACCGTGGTAAGAGCCGACGGTGACCGGCTCCACCGCGCCGACGTCGAACGCCATGGTGGTGAACCCGTGCCAGAAGTCCGGCGCGCCGTAGGGCCGGAACGTGCCCGGCACCGGGCGCGCCGCAGCCGGGTTCCACAGCAGCGCCGTGTACCAGCCGCGGTTGGCGTTGTTGGCCATCGCGGTGGGACCCGGGGTGCCGTCGGCGCGCACCGTGGTGGCGCTGAGTCCGCATTCGGCGGCGAGCTGCTCGATGACCGCCGAGGCCTGCGCCGCCCATTGGGGGGCGGGCAGGGTCTCGTCCACGATGACTTCCTGGAGCCCGAGGATGTCCGGGGCGATCTCCTGGATGGCGGTGACGCGGGCCTTCCAGGAGGCGGTTCCGACGAGGCTCGGCGAGAGCTTGTAGGCGTTGAGGTTGGCGATGCGTTTGGTGCGAGACACGTTCAAACTCCTCTGGTGGGGCGGGGGTTCAGTCGATGCGGTGGGTCAGTGCCGGATGACTTCGACGTCACGGTTCATGACCTCGGCCAGGCCGGCGTACGACCACAGCGAGTCGACGGGCAGGTGGTCCGAGCAGGCACGGGCAGCTGGCGTGTCGATAGGCCCGGCGGCCAGCAGGGCGGGGGCCATCTCGGCGACGCAGTAGCCGCGGTCGATCGCTGCGGCCGGATCGCCGTCCTCGTGCCCTTCCCGCAGCACCCGCTGGCGTCGCTTGTCCGGCCCCCAGCCCGCCGTCGGGCCGTCGGCACCAGCCTGGCCGAGCCGGTCCGCGGCCCACAGGGCGACATCGACCAGTCCGCCGTGGATGAGGGTCCGGTCGAAGCGGTCGTCCGGGATGAACCGGCCGTCATCGGTCAGGTAGGAGCGATTGGTAGCAAACGGCGCGTCTTGCACGTTCTCGAGGTCGTGGGGATGCCGGCCAGCTCGGTAGGAGTTGGTGTCGTACTCCGCGTACCCGAGCTCACCGTCCTTGAAGACGGATAGGACGAAGTCCGCCTCGATCTTGCGGAGCGCCGCCGAGTAGTAGCAGGCGTGGCCGGACAGCAGCAGCAGCCGCCGGCGTGACAGCGACCCGTCCGGGAGCCTGAGCCGGACCGCGATGTTGGCCGGAGCCTGGTGCGGTGCGCCCGGGTGCTGGAACGTGCCCTCGTGGACGAACAGGCCGTCCCGCCGCAAGAAGATCACGTTGTGCTTGGGGCGCCGAAGGTGCTGGGTGACGACGCCCTCGAAGGCGTCCATGCCGAGCGCTTCGGCCATGACCTGAGCGTCCGACAGGACTCCGGCCTGCGGGTCGCCGGGCTGGGCCTCCTGCAGGAGGAACACCTCCGGCAGCGGGTCGAGTCCGCGGATGAAGGCGATCGCCTCGTCGCGGTGAACGCCGTGCTGGACGTTCCAGCCGAGCTTCCGGATGGCCTGGTCGGCCGATATGGCTGACATGTGTTCTCCCGATCTTGTGTGGTGTGCCCAGGGCTGGGCGGACGAAGTCGCAGTGGCCGTTCACCGGCCGCCGGTGGGGCAGCTCAAGCTGCCCGGTGATCGGTGCGAGCGTCCCGGCCGCCGCCACCCGCAACCCGGCGCTGGAGTGAGGTGGCGGCGCGCCGCTCCGGCGCTCGCTGCCGGTTCAGGGAGTGACGAGCCGGGCGTAGGTGCGGTCGTCGAAGCCCGCGGCTCCGGGGGCCACCCCCTTCGTGGCGGGGAAGCGACCGATACGCAGGGGGTCTTCGGCGAGCGAGGTACGGAGCTGTTCCTCAGCCTCGGGGAGGGTGGCGGCGGCGCTGAGGTAGCCGTCGGAGGCGATGACGATCTCGGTGACGCCGGGGCCGATCTCGATGACCTCGATGTGCCGGGTGGGAACCGGCCGGCCGTCCAGGACTCCGAAGGCGAGCGGGTGGTCGTCCCGGTTGGCGAGGATGTTCTGCTGTTCCAACAGCGGCAGGATCACCTTGCGGCCGGCGTCGTCGGTGGAGAGCTGGTCCACGGGAACGCCGGCCAGGCGCAGCATGGTCAGGTAGGCGGCGCGGGCGCTGGCGGTGATGGTGTCGATAGCCTTCTGCGCGGGCCGGTGCTCCCAGGTGTCGCCGGTCCGAAGGGCCAGGTGGACGTCGCCGACGCGGACGATGCACCGTTGGGCGGGCAAGAAGACGGCGGCGACGGCGCTGGGGGCGAGCACGTCGTCGGGGGCGATGCCCCAGGTGGTGCGCATGTCGGCGAGGCCGGTGGTGAGGGCGGTGACGAGATCGCCCGGCTCGGTGGTGACGGGTATGCCGGTGAGGGTGTGCACGGCGGTATCGGCGGCCAGCGCCCCGCCGGTGCGCCCGCCGTAGTCGCGGCCGCTCTTGTCCGTCGCTCCGTCGAGCACCGCGAGCAGTGCCAACTCGTCACGGTCGTGGCGCACCACGAGCCGGTCCTCACTGCAGCCTTCGGCCTTCGGTGTCTCGGCGCTCTCTGTGACGGTCCAATGCGAGTGCATGTGGGTCCTCTCCATGATTGATGCCCGCACGTACGTGCGTTTCGGTGCCTGATGGATATGCGGGTCTGGCGGCGCGGCGCCGGCGGCGGTCTGTTCGGCGAAGCCGGTTGCGGGTAGCAGCCGGCGGGTGGTCGAGCAGAGGCCCCCCGGGGGGCTCCGCTGTCGCCGGGCACGGGGGTGGTCTCCAGCACCGCCTGCGTTGCTGTGGTGCAGCTCCCCCCTCTCGGGGCCGTCGGCGGCGGGATGTTTCTCCTCACGCGGTGTCATGAGCTGCTGGTGGGTGCGACCGTGGCGGCGGTAAGGAAGAAAGTCACCGCATAGGTGAACCGGCCGCTGCGGACGGCCTCGTCGAACTGGCCGGTGAACCGCTCGGCTTCGGTACGGGTGAGGCGTCCGTGGTCGGCCGCCGTGCGGGCCCAGGTCCGCAGCCCCAGGCAGTTGTCGGCCTCGCGCGGATCGCGCACGACCAGCGTTCTGGCCTCGGTGACGACGTCGAGCAAGCCGTGGCGGCTGAGGAGGCCGGCGTGCCGGTGGGCGAGGGTGCCGTGGCGCAGCTGGACGTCGGCCCGGAACCGCAGGACGCGGCGGGCAAGGTCCTGGTCGGCGATGTCGAGGACCTGCGTGTCGTAGTCGGGGTCGGCGAGCCCGATCCGCCCGCCGGGGCGGATCACTCTCCGCATCTCCGTGAGGACCTGCTCCGGGTCGGCGACGTGCTGCAGGACGCGGTCGGCCCAGGCTCCGTCGAACGAAGCGTCACGGAAGGGCAGATGGTGGGCGTCGGCGACCGCGACGTGCGCCAGGCCGCGGGCGCGTGCCTGGTCGGCCATCGTGGTCGAGCGGTCGATCGCCGCGACGGCGCTGCCGCATTCGAGGGCCATGGCCTGGGCGCCGGCGCCCGTCCCCGCCCCGATGTCGAGGAACCGGTCCCCGGGCCGGGCGTGGAGCAGTTCGCGTAAGCGGGCCTTGTAGGCCACGTAGAGCGGGTGGTCGTCCAGCGTGTCGAGGACCTGGACGAACTGGGCGGGTCGGGGCTGCTGGTCGACGGCAGTGAAGCCGTGGGCTGCGGGCGGGCGCATCATGATGCTGCTCCTGCTGGGGGTGAGGCCGGGCGAGTGGGCGTGGCGCGGGTGACGGTCAGCGCGGCTGCTCGCCCGGGCGGGCCGGCGCCGGCCGCAGGTCGATGCGCGTGAAGTACTCGCGGCCGATGATCCGGCCCCGGACGTCGGCGGGGAGGCGGGCGAGCAGGCCGGGCAGCGGCCGTTCCCGGTCGACCTGGCTTCGGTGGGCGCAGATCGCGGCCCACTTCGTGTCCAGCCACGGGTGTACGTCCGCGACCAGGTCAATGCTCTCGTCGGGGACGCTGAGCACCGCCTTGTCGACCCGCGCGAGGAGCGGGCCGAGGTCGGCGACGGCCGAGTGCGGGTGGGTCGCCAGGTGGAGCGCCGAAGGCCGCCAGGGGGCTCCGGCGTCCGGGTAGAGGTGCTCGAGCCCGGCCGCGGTCGCGGCGAGCACGACGGCCCGGTGGGTGAGGCGGTGGTCCGGGTGGCCGGTGAGTCCTCCGTAAGCGTCGTGGGTGAGCACGATCTCGGGCCGGAACTCGCGGATCTGCCGTACGACGTCCTCCACGACGCGCTCCAGCGGCGCATCGCACAGCCGCGGCTCGGTGGAGGACTCCGGGACGCGGTGGTCGGCGTACCCGAGCAACCTTGGCTCTCCTGCCCCGAGGATCCGGGTGGCGTCGGCCAGCTCGGCCGCGCGGTGGGTGCCGGGGGCCCAGGTGGCGGTGACCACGGCGGTGCGCGCTCCCGCCGCGGCGTGCTGGGCGAGGACGCCGCCGAAAGCGAGCACTTCGTCGTCCGGGTGGCCGGCCACGGCGAGCAGGCTCGGGAGGTTGGGCATGGCTGTCTCCAGGAGTATCGGTGCTGCCGGACCCCGCACGGTCGCGGGGCCTGCGGGGTCCGGCAGCGGTGAGAGCGCAGCAGAGGCGCCGGTATGCCGGTGGTCAGCGGCTGGTGTGCCGCCGCAGATCAGCTGGCGGTCTGTGCGACCCGCTCGTCCTCGGTGGTCGGCGGAAGGCCTTCGGCGCGGTCCGGCCACTGGAACACCAGCCTGCAGCGCTTCTTGTCCAGCACATGACCCGCGGGCAGCAGATCGTCTGGCGTGTCGGCCGGGTAGGCGGTCAGGGCCGGGTCGGCGTGCTTGCTGTTGTCGTCGGCGCGCACGGTGCGGTCCCAGGCCCGCACGGTTGCCACCAGTTGCTCGGCCAGTCGCGGCCCCTGCTCACCGAAAGCGTGGACGACCCACTCCCATTCCTTGTCCTCGGGGCAGTCGCCGTCCCGGGTTTGGACGTAGGTCAGGTAGGCCAGGGAGGCTTCGCCGAGGATCGCGGGCACGTCTTGATCCTTGGCGATGTCGGTGACACCACTTTCCGGGTCTTGGTGGGCGGCCAGACGGCAGAAGCCGGGCAGGGTGGTGGCGACGTACAGCTGGAGCGAGCCGAAGTAGGCGTTGGCCCCCATGGTCACGCCGGTGGCGGCCTCGTGCCGCGGGCCGCGCAGCGCCTCTTCCATCCCTTGTGTGGGGAGGGCGGTGCCGTGCTCGAAGCGCAGCGTCAGCTCGCCCTGGAGGAGGTCGACGGTCGGGATGGAGCGGGCCTGCTGTCCCTGGTCGCGGACGAAGCCGCAGTAGGTGAAGCCGCGCGCGTGGAGCACCTGGCCGCGTCGCTCGAAGGTGATGGCCCGGGTGTAGCCGCCGATCTCGAGCGGCAGGACCAGGCGCCCGCCTTCGGTCAGTTGTTCCCGCCAGGCCGGGGCGATGTCCCAGCAGTTGTAGGTGATCACGCTGGCGTCGAAGCCGCCGCGCGGCACGAGGGGTGCGGGCGCGCCGAGGGCTGCGTCCGCCTCGACGACGGTGACGCGTCCGCTGCCGGCCTCCGTGGTGAACCGGCGGGTGCGGTGGACCACCCACGGGTCGATGTCCACGGTGACCACGCGCCCCGTAGGGCCGGAGACGTGGGCGAGCAGCTCCGCGTTGTAGCCCCCGGAGCCCGCCTCGAACACGATGGCGCCCGGTGCCGGGTCCATGCTGCGGATCATGTCGGCCTGGAGCCAGGCGGCGGAGACCGAGCTGATCGCCCTCCCGTTCCCGTCGCGCCGGGTGGTGACGGCCCTGTCCCCGCCGTCGTACGCGGTCGCTAGGTCTGCTTCGGGGGCGAAGCGGTGGCGTGGCACGGTCCGGAGTGCTTCCTGGACTCGCTCGGAGGGTGCCCAGCCGCCGTCCATGACTGTTTGCGTCATCGCCTCGCGCAGCCGAACGGCCTCGGCCGGCTCCCCGGAAACGGAGGGCTGGTCGACCGCGAGGGGGTAGGCGGTCACGGCCGGCAGGGTGGGGATGACCCCGGGCCAGACGGCGTCGAGCGCCGCCGCGGCCGGGGCGAAGATGTCGCCGGCGCATGCCAAGGAGTGGAGGTCGAACCATTCCCACCGGTCGAACAGCGCCGGCTCCCTGACGGCCAGTTCTCCGGTCCAGCTGGTGATGCGGACGACCGCCGTGAGCCTCGGTACGCCGTGGCTGTCGTCGACGAGCATCGTCAGCACGTGGGCGTCGCCCGGTGCGGCGACCAGGCCGGTTTCTTCGGCGAGTTCGCGCACCGCGGCTGCGGCGAAGTCCTCGGGCCCGGCGGTCTTGCCTCCCGGCAGCTCCAGCATGCCGCGACGGGAGCGGCCGAGCAGGACCCGCCCGGCAGCGTCGGTGACGACGGCCAGCGCCCCGGTGAGGGCGTGGCCGGTGGTCGGCGACTTCTCCACCGCCCGGGCGTCGGCGTGGCAGGGGCCGCGCAGGACCAGGACGGCCAGCCCGTCGGCGTCCAGCCGCTGCGCCGTCTCCCAGCCGCTGGTGACCAGGGCGATCTCGTCCTCGCCCAGGGCGATGGCGCGCCGCTCCTGCGGAGTGTCCTCGACCACCGGGGTGATGACGACGAGCGCGCCGCCCTTGCGCAGCCGCTCACCCAGGCCGTGCAGAACGCGCCCGCGGTCGTGCAGGAACGGGTACATCAGGCGCAGGATGACCAGGTCGTAGCCGTCCTCGTGCAGCGCGGCCGGGTCGTCGCGCTCGATGTCCAGGTGCAGCCAGCGCACGCCCTCGACGTCACCGTGCTCCTCCCGGGCCCGGGCCAGGGCGCTGTCGGCGAAGTCGGCGGCGTCCACGGTGTAGCCGACGGAGGCGAGGTGGACGGCCAGCTCGCCGGTGCCGCAGCCCACCTCGAGTGCCCGTCCGCCGCCCTCGGGGGCGGGGACGTGCTCGGCCAGCAGCTCCCGCTCGGTGCCACCGAGCGGCCTGAAGCCCAGGCCCTCCTCGTAGTGCTGCTCCCATTCCTCCTGCGCGATGTACCCCACGTCGTGCTCCTCTTCCGGGTGTCGGTCGTTGCCGGGCTGGTCGGGCCCGGGTCACTCAGCGGGTCGGCTCGGGCGTCGCGGTCGGCGACCCGCTGCTGCAGGCGGTGCGCAGTTGGGCCAGAGTGCGGCGGCCCCGTTCGACGAGCTCGGGATCGCCGTGGGCGATGCCGTACTGGATGCCGGAGACCGCGTCGAGGACCTGGTGGACGGCGAGGTGCTCCTCCTCGGCCTGCGAGAGGCGCCTGCCGTAGCCGGCCATCACGGCCTCGTACAGGTCGGGACGCCCGGACCAGGCGTCGGCCAGGCGGACGAAGTCCCGTACGGCCGGGCCCCGCTCGGAGCGCTCGAAGTCGATCACGTACAGGGTGTCGGCGTCCGAGTCCCAGCGGAGATTGCGCAGCTGGAAGTCGCCGTGGGTGGGAACCAGCTCAAGGTCCGACAGCTGGTCGGCCTTCGCGGTGACCTGGCGGACGAAGTCTTCGTCGCCAGGGGCGAGGTGGTCGCGGGCGGCGTCGAGGTGCCGCTCCAGCTTCCCGAGCGCCGCCGTCGCCCCGTCGCCCGGCAGCGCGGGGAGGCTGCGGTGGATCGCGGCCGCGAGTTCCCCGATGCGATGGAAGAGCCGCTGCTGCTCCTCCGGCCGGTACACGGCGCCGTGCAGGGAGAGGCCGGGCACCGCGGTGATGACGATGGCCCGAAGCCCCGGGTCGGTGGCCACCAGGCGCGGCGCGGCCGGACCCAGGGACGGCACCCAGCTCCGGTAGGCCTCGACCTCCCGATTGTGGAAGCGGTCGCTCTGATGGATCTTCACGAACCACTCGCCGCCCTCGCCACCACGTGCCCTCCAGACGCGGCTGCCCTCCCGCGCCCAGGATGTGTCGGTCCAGCTGGTGATGCACCCCACCGCCTGCTCGGCGAACTCCCGCACCTGGAGGCCGGGCGCATCCGGGGCTGCGCCAGCGGAGGCCACCAGGCGCAGCCGGTCCGCCGTCGCCTCGAACTCGATCGGGTCGCCCGGCTCTTGGAAGTGGACGGCGAACTGCTGGCCGGCCTGGTAGGCGTCGAGTCCGGCCCGGCAGTAGGCCACCATCGGGGAGGGTAGTTCGGCGAGCGGGTACCAGCCCATCGCGTCGCACACGGCAGGCTCCAAGATGCGCGGATCGCCACTCCAGCGCCGGACCTCAAACAGCACCCCAACGCGCGCTCCGCCACCGGGACTTCGGTGGTGCACCGTGACGGCGTGCCGGACGTCGGCCGGGTCGATGCCGACCCCGGTCTCCTCCTTCGCTTCGCGGATCAGCGCCTCGACGACGTCTTCGTGCGGGCCGTCGAGGTGCCCGCTGGGAAGGTGCCACAGGCCTGCGGCGTAGACCTGACCGGCACGGCGGGACAAGAGCACCTCGGGACCGGCCAGCCCTTCCCGGCGCAGGATCACGTGGACGTCGACGGGCTCCTGGTGGCGGGTTGCGGCGGGCGCGAGCCAGGGGGCGGCTTCGTTCAGGCGGTTCTGGTTGAGCGGCACGTGCGCGGGGTCGACCCGGTGGTCGTCGAGTGCGGTGACGAGGATGCCAACGACAGCGGTGCCGCCGTAGTCGAGAGCGGCGATGTGGCTGCCGCAGACGGGGCAGAAGCCGCGCTTGGTCTTGCCGGGGTGGGTGTCGTACCACGCGGGCTCGCCGTGTTCGCCGGTCCAGGACAGGCCGGTCAATGGGAATCCGGTCCACCACTGGAACGGGCTTCCGGACCGGTGGGAGCAGTGGGCGCACCCGCAAATGTGGGGGTCTTCCGGCTCGCCGGTCACGGTGAAGCGGATTGCTCCGCACAGGCAGCCACCGGAACGGGCACGGGCGCCGGTAAGGAGATCAGGGAGGCGGGGCAAGGTGGGCTTCCTTCAGGAGGAGCGGTCAGGGCGGACGGATTGACGGAGGAGTGTGCTGCGGCCGGTGTGCTGGACGCAGTCCGGGACTGTGGCGGCGGGGGCCCGCGGCGGCGCGGCTGGCCCGTCACGGGGCTACCAGCAGGTGGACGAGCGTCTTGTCGTCGCCGGGCTTGGCCCGCGGCCAGCGGTGGCCGATCGGATCGCTCGAGTCGGCCTCTTCGACGAGGTCGAGGACAGCGTCGGGGCCCTCCGTCCGGCACAGGTCCGCGATCTGGGGCCACGTCAGGATCTGGTACTTGTCGACGGCCACCGAGGTGCCGTCGGTGGCGATGAGGATGTCGGAGAGGTCTTCCAGTGGCCAGTCGGCGACGACGGCGTTCAGCCCGGCCTGGGGTTCGGCCCCCGCGATCCAGTAGCCGCCGGGGACGTTGACCGCGTCGGACAGCCCGTGCATGATCTCCCGCATCAGCTCCCGATGGCGCCGGTCCCCGATCCGCCCGGCCCCCGAGCGCAGCCGCTCCCACTGCTCCAGGCGCGGGGGACGGTTGCCGACGAGGGCCGCCAGGCGGTCGTCGGTGAGGACGCGCACCGACCCGTCGAAGCCGACGGCCGCGACGGGGCTGTCGCCGATGGCGGCGGCCTCGAACCTGCTGCCTCGCACCCTGCCGACTGTCACGGTCGCCTGAGCCGAACTGCCCGGCACCGTCGGCGGAACCAGGTCCAGGGCCTTGGCGGTGCGGCCGATCGCCTCCGCGAGCGCGGTACGCAGGTCGGTGTCCGGGTCACCGGCGAGCGCGAGGACCTCCTCGGCGAGGATGTCGGCGTAGGTGCCGCCGAGCGCCTCGGCGCCGACGGCGACCGTGGTGACGCCGTCGACGACGACGATCAGACCCGGCGCGGTACGCACCCGGTCCTCCGATGCCACGCGGGGGCTGCCGGCCCGGGTGGCCGCCGTGATCGTCAACCTGCTGCTGTGCATTCGCTCCTCCAGGAACGCTCGATGGTGTGCGACGTCAGGGACGGTCAGGCGGGGGGAACGGCAGAGCGGCGGCGTCCAGACGAACCATGACCGTGTGGACCTGACCGTCGGGCAGGAAGTCGCGCCGGTAGAGGAACACGGCGTCGCCGCCGTCAGGGGCGGCGACACCTTCCTCCGTGACCGGCAGTCCGCTCGCCACGGCCCGCAGCTGCTGTTCGGCAGCGGCCGGGCACTGCGCTGAAGGGTCGGGCAGTCGGCTGTGGCGGCCGGCCACACTCACGCGGTGCCCGCAGCGGGCGAGCCGGCGAAGGCGGTGGTGCGCTGCGCGGTCAGCAGGACCGCCGCGAGGGTGCCGGCCTCGGTGATCCGGCCGTCGCTGCACATCGCCACCGCCTGCTCCAGGGGTACCCAGTGCAGCTCCATGTCGGCCTCGCTCGGATCCCGGTGGTGCTCGCCGACGCTCAGGCCCCTGGCGAGGTAGAGGTGTTCGCGGGTACGCGCGCCGGCGGGCATCCGCCACATCATCGTCAGCAGCTCCACCTCGGAGGCGCGGATGCCGGCTTCCTCGGCCAGTTCCCGATGCGCGGCCGCCAAGGGGTCTTCACCGCGCTCGCACCCGCCGCCGGGACACATCAGTAGTCGCTGACCGCATACGTAGACGCTCTCCTCCACCAGGGCGATCCGCCGTTGGTCGTCGAGGGCCACCACGCGCACCCCGTCCACGGACTCGGTGTACTCGTATGTCCCCAGGCTCTGGTCGGAGCGCCGGACCGAGTCGCGGCGCACCATCACCCGAAGTCCCGCGTACTCGACGCTCGACGAGACCGTGGTCCAGCCGTCGATCATGACTGCTCCTTCTGGCTGCGCGGGGCCGGCGGACGGCCCGGGGTTGCTTGAAGCGCGAGGTGGGCGCTGAGCTGCGTCGGGTACTCGGCACGGGCGGGGCGCCGCCCAGGCGGGGTATCTGTTGCAGTGTGGGGAGTCACGGGCGTCTGGGACGGTCGGGCCGGAGCTGAGGCGCCCATGGGTGGACCGTCAGCGCGGCGCCCGGGAAGCGGGTGCTCACGCTGTATCCGGTCCGCTTCGTTCAATCACCTCGACGGTTCCGGTCTCCAGGGCTCGCAGCGCCGCAGCTACCCGTTCGGCCAGTAGCGGAGGGAGAGCGTTCTGGGCGTCCTTCGGCCCCAGCCACCGGGCAGCTCGGATCTCGCCGTCGGGAAAGCGCAGCGACTGTGCCTGAGCGCGCGTCAGCGGCTCAGTGTCGTAGACGTGGCAGGTCAGCGCCCGCCCGTACTTGGACAGAGAGGCAGGGTTGCTGTCCACGACCAGCAGCCGGCCGACCGGCACTCGCAGGCCGAGCTCCTCCTCCAGCTCACGGCCAGCGGCCTGCGCCGGGGTCTCGTGCGCCTCGACCATCCCGCCGGGCAGTTCGAGGTGCGCCTTGTAGCTCGGGTCGAGGACCAGCACCCGGCCGGTGGTGTCCCGCACGAGCACGGTGGCCGCCATCATCGGCGCCGGCAGCAGCCGGTAGTGGTCGCGCCGCGGCACCGGGACAGGGCGGCCGTCACGCAGCACCGCAGTGTGGGAGCCGCGCTCCGCCGCGAGGGCCGCCGCCAGGCGGGCGGCCACTGGCCCGGCCAGCAAGGCGAGCGCCTCCTCGTCGCTGACGAACCGGGCCTCGCGGATCTCGCTGCTCTGCAGCACCAGGGCGGCCACCTCGATGGCCTTCCCGAGGTGGGCCGCGTAGATGAGGGCGAGGATCGTGCGCCCCCAGCGGAGGGCGGGCACCGTGTCGACCACCAGCAGGCGGCCTACCTCGGCGAGAAGGCCCAGTTCCTCCCGCAGCTCACGCACGAGCGCCTCGGCTGGCTCCTCGTCGTCGAGCATGCCGCCGGGCAGGTCCCAGCCCGGCTTGTACACGGGGTCGACGATCAGCACCCGGCCCTGGTCGTCGCGGATCAGCGCGTCCGCGCACGCGGCGGGCGCGGCATGCACGGCCAGGTAGGCCACCAGGTCGGGGGCCGGCTCGGCGGTGTCGGTCACGGTTCTCCTCAGGTGGGCCGGGCGGTCAGCGGACAACGTAGGCGGGGGCACCGGTGCGCAGCGCGCCGAGGACGGCGAGCGTGAGGTCGTGGGCGTGCGGGTCGTCCAGCTGCTTCAGCCCGGCCTCGGTGACGGTGACGACCTCGTCGTGCTCGTCCGGGTTGAGACGGATCGCGGCGAGCTGCGCCGGGGTGAGGACCCCGCCGAGGAACACGAATCCGATCTTGGTCGGCCAGCCGGCGCGGGGCTGCTCGACCACCGTGGCCACCAGTGGCAGCAGCTCGGTGGCGGGGGCCAGGCGGATGCCGGTCTCCTCCCAGGTCTCGCGTACGGCCGCGTGGAGCGGGGTGGGGTCGGTGAACTCGACGTCCCCGCCGGCGTACTGAAGTCCCTTGAGCGGGTTGGTGGAGCGCAGGAGCACGGCCTCGCCGGTGACGGTGGTGAAGAAGAGCGCGCCCCACATGGGGGCGGCCGGGATGCTGGCGAGGTAGGCGGGCAGGGGCTGGTAGCCGGGGTAGGGCTTGGGCTGGGCGGTGTGGCGCGCGATCAGGTCCCGCTCGTGGTCGGCGAGCCGGTCGGGCAGCTCGGCGGGCAGTACCCACTGGTGCGCGTCGTGCTCGGGGCTGAGGACGACGTCCGGGTCGTGGTCGACGACGGCGGCGAAGAGGAACTCGCGCACCCGCAGCCTGCGGGCGTTGTCGTAGTCGTGGAAGCCGAGGTAGGCGGTGAACCGGACCGCGCTGATGCCGGTCTCCTCGCCGAGTTCGCGCCTGGCGGTGTCCAGCACGCTCTCACCCGCCTCGACGCCGCCGCCAGGCAGCTCCCACAGCCCGCCCAGCAGCGTGGTCGCCGCGCGGCGCACGAGCAGCAGCTTCCCTCGGCGGTTGACGAGCAGCACCGAGGTGGCCGGGCGCTGGATGCCGGCGGCCGCGGCGTCGGCGAGCAGGTCGTGCGGCGGGTGCTGGTCGGTCGAGGTCACGGGGCGCTCCAGGTCATCGGGGCCGGGCCCGCCATGGTGGCGTAGCCGAGCGAGCGGTAGAGGGGCTCGGCCTCCGGGGAGGCGGTGAGGTTGATCTGGCCGCAGCCGCTGGCGGTCAGCCAGTCGTGCACAGCCGCGACGACGCGCCGGGCGTGGCCTTGGCGGCGGTGGTCGGGGTCGGTGGCGACGGAGGCGATGTGCCCGACGTGCGGGCCCTGCCCGGGCCGGGGCATGCGGTCGGCGTACTGGCCCACCGCGCAGGAGAGCAGTCGTTCCGCGCCGTCGTCGATGACGAACGCGGCGAAGCGGTCGCCGGGTAGGCGTTCGGCGAACCACCGCTCGCACTCGGCACTCCAGGACTCCGGCGGGACGATGCCGGCGGAGTGGAGCATGACCAGGCGCAGCCGGGTGAGCTCGGCGGCGTCGGTGGGCAGGGCTTGGCGCGGGCTGCGCGGGGGGTGCTTCACGGGGCGGTTCCTCTCCTGGAGCGACGCGTGGCGGGGCCTTGGTCAGCGGCCTGCTCGGTGTTCGGCTGGGCCGGTTGGGGTTGCCGGTGCCGTCAGGCGGCGTCCTCCCGGTCGGTGCCGGTGCGGTAGGCGGCGGCCTGAGTTTCGAACATGGCCGCGTAGATGCCGCCGAGGGCCATCAGTTCGTGGTGGGTGCCGGATTCCGCGATGCGGCCCTCGTCGAAGACGAGGATCAGGTCGCAGGCGACGGCGGGGCCCAGGCGGTGGGAGACGAGAACGGTGATGGTGTCCGGGCCGGCGTAGTCGTCCAGGACGGCCTGGAAGAGCTGGTGCTCGGCGAGGGGGTCCATGCTGGCGGTCGGCTCGTCCATGATCAGCACGGGGGCGTTCTGGTAGAGGCCGCGGGCGCACGCGATCTTGCTCCAGTTGCCGTCGGACAGCTCCGCGCCGCCCTCGAACTGCGGGCTCAGGATGGTCATCCAGTCGTGGTCGAGTCCTTCGATCACCCGGTCGGCGCCGGAGGCGCGTACCGCGCGCAGCGCGCGTTCGGGCTCGGCGGAGTTGATGGTGCCCGCTCCGATGGTGATGTTGGCCAGGGCGGTGAGCGGCCAGTGGCCGGGGTCCTGGAGTACGAGGGCGACCCGGCCCTGGATGCTCTCGCTGTCGTAGTCGGTCACGCTCGTGCCGTCCCAGTGCACGCTGCCGGAGGAGGGCTCGTACAGTCCGGCCAGAATGCGGCTCATCGTCGACTTCCCCGAGCCGTTGCGGCCCACGAAGGCGACTTTCTGTCCGGCCCGCAGGGTGAAGCTCACGCCGTGCAGGGCCTGTTTGCCCTGTGGGTAGGAGAACGCGACGTCGGTGACGGTGATCTCCTTGACCGCGGCCGGCGCCGGACGCCCGGTCGTACGCGGCAGCCGGCGGCGGCAGGCGTCCTGGAAGTCCGCCAGGTCCCGCACCCACAGGCTGTTCTCGAACACCTGGTGAGCGGCGATGACGACCCGCAGCAGGGCGCTCTGGCTGGCTTGGATGGCGAAGTACGCGCCGCCGCCGGCCGCGAGCGGCAGCCAGCCGGCGCCCAGCATCCACGCCAGCACCGCGTAGGTGGCGAACAGGCCGATCCCGCCGAGCGCACGCCCGACCAGCGCGGTGCGGGCCTGCTCGGTCCCCAGCGCGACCTCCTCGTCGCTGATCCGGGTCGCGAGCGCCTCGTGCTCGGACAGCAGCGCGCCTTGGGCGGTGGAGGTCCGCAGCTCGGCCGCGGTGTCCCGCTCGTACAGCACCCACGAGAAGTGCAGGATGCGGCGGCGCAGGCTGCTCTGGCGCACCGCCGAGAGGTAGCCCTTGCGCACCGAGGTGACCGACGCTGCTCCCTTGGGCAGCACCGCGGCGAGCAGCAGGACGAGCAGAAGCGGGTGCAGGACCCCCAGCACCCCGGCGGCGCCGGCCAGGGCGAGCAGCGCCGAGACGAGCTCGATCGTCTTGCCGACCGACTCCTTGGCGAAGTACAGGCCCCGGTCGTAGGCGCGCCGCACATCGTCGGCCCACCCCGGGTCGTCCACCACGTCCAGGCCCACGTGGCTGGTCAGGGCCAGCAGCTGCGCCTCGAGTTCCTGGCGTACCCGGGGTCCGAGGCGGGCCTGCCAGTGCGCGATGCCGGTGTCCATCAGCCCGCGTACCAGCAGCAGGCCGGCCACCACCGCCAGGGCCGGCAGCGCTGCGCGGATCCGCGTCCCGCTCGCCCCGTCGGCGAAGATCCGTTGCAGGACGTTGACGGACGCGAGGAGGCCTGCCGAGGCGAGCGCGGCGGAGACCAGCTGGAGCACAGCGACGAGCACGGCCGCGCGCGGGTCGGCCCGCCACGCCGTGACCCACACCTGGCGCACGATCGCCGGCAGGCTTCGAAGGATGGTCAGCAGCCCCGTGCGGGACGCCTGCCCTTCGAAGGTCTCCCAGTACCCCTGGCTGACGTGCCCCGTCAGGTCCCCGCTCTCGGGCGCGGACGCAGCGGAGGCCGGCGGCGCCGGCAGTGCGCTGCGCGGGGCGGGGATGGTGGTGCGGTCGGTCATCTGCACTCCGATGCGTCGTAGGGAGTCGGCCGGTCGTGGTCCACGAGGGTTCAGGGCGTGGGCAGCTCCCAGCTCGGCCCCAGGGCGCCGACCGCCTGGTGGACGGCGCCGGTGAGCACCGGCCGGCGCTCGGCCGGGCTGCCAACTGCGGGCGTACTCACTTCCAGCCCAGCCCAGCTCGGTGTAGGCGCGGCCGGCCCGGATGCCGGCGATCGCGGCCCGGGTGTAGGGGACGAGCTGCTCGGGCAAGTCGTCCGGGTGCCACCACTGCCAGGCCGTGCACCGGTCGGGCTCGCGCAGCTCGGGAGTGCCCTTCCAGGAGCGGACCCGGAAGACCATGCCGAGCCTGGGCTGGGCACCGGGTGCGTCGACGAGGTGGACGGCGTGCGCGAACTGCGCGTCGGCGGGGTCGATGACCAGGCCGGCTTCCTCCATGGCCTCGCGGACCAGACATGTGACGGCGGATTCCTGCTCGCAGTGCCCGGCGCGTGCCACAGACCGCTCGCGTACACGTCGCCGGCCCGACGGGACAGCAGCACTTCCGGGCCCCGATCTCCGTCACGGAGGGCGAGCAGGTGCACGTCCACTGGCACGGTGTGCCGCCCGCCGCTCACGCCTTGCCTCCCGGCCGCCGGGCCAGCAGCACGGTGAACACCGCGTCCTCGACGAGGCCGCCGCGCTCGCTGTACCGCTCCAGCAGCTCCAGGGCTTCGGCTTCGAAGCGGTCGTGACGGCCGCCGAAGAGATCCGGGCGGGCGAAGCTCGTGCTGCGCAGGTAGCCGACGACCTTGGCCGGCGTCCAGACACGGCGGACAGGGAATCGGCGCTCGGTGACCTGGCTGAACGGCGATGCGGCGAGGTCGTCCTCGTACCGCTGGCCCGGTCCGGCATACACGCCGCCGGTGCCAGCGCGGCGCTCCTCGCCCAGGTAGGACTGGATCAGCTGCTTGAGCGCGGACGTCCAGTCCGCGCGGTAGGTCCACAAGCTGCCGTCCCCCATGAACGCCACCGTGGCCTCGGGAGTGGTGACACGGTCGGCCATCTTCAGGACCGCGGCCCGGTCCATCCAGTGGAAGGACCGCGCGCAGGTGATCAGGTCCGCCCGGTAGCTGTCGGACGGGGGCGTGAAGTCCTCGGCCGCCACCGGGTGGAAGCCGGCCGGGCGGCCGCCCAGCAGGGGTTCGAGAGTGTCGGCGGCCTGGCGGAGCATGTCCTGGTCCGGGTCGACCAGGTCCACGCGGTCGATCCGGGGAACGGCCGGGAGTAGAGCGGCGGGCACCTGGCCCGTGCCGGAGCCGAGGTCGAGGAGGGCCGGGCAGTCGGCATCCCGCATCGTGTCAGCGAGGAGCGAGACGGCCTCCGGCGGGATGCCGGGGCGGTGGCGGGCGTAGTCCGCCGCCGTCGACGTGAACAGCCCCTTGGGCTCGTTGTGCGCTGGTGTGGTCATGCTTCCTCCAGCAGTTCCCGCAGCGCAGCGGCGTCGGCCTGCAGCTGTGCCTCGTCCTGGCGTCCGTTGTCGAGGACGTCCCAGGGCAGCGGCCCGCCCGGCGCCGGGTCGGTGTTACCGGCGTATCGGGGGCAGATGTGGCTGTGCAGATGGGGTACGACGTTGCCGAGCGTGGAGAAGTTCAGCTTGATCGGTTCGTAGAAGGCCGTCAGGGCTCTGCCGAGCGTGAGGGTGTCGCGCCAGTAGGCGGCGGCGTCGGCTTCGGACAGGTCGGTGGGCTCGGCCACGTGCGGGGCACCGCGGTGGATGAGCACGCAGTAGCCGCGCAGCCGTCCGCTTCGCCACAGGTAGGCGTTGGCCACTTCACCGCGGCGGAGCAGGAGGCCCCAGCCGATGTCGTCCGCGGAGTAGTCGTTCGCGCACATGGGACATCCGTCGCCGGCGCGGTGGCGGAGGAAGGTCTCGGGCCAGCCGGACGGCACGGCGGGGCTGACGGCTTGGGGGTGAAGAGGGTTTGGTGGCTGGGGCACCCGTAACTCCTTGTTGTTGTTGTGCTGGTGTGGCGGTGGGGCCGGTCTGTCAGAGGTAGCCGTGCTGGTAGGCGAAGGCACGTCCGGCGGCGTCGACGAGGGTGGCCTCGGGGCGGGGCCTGAGCCGGCTGATCGCCCCCGCCCGGTAGATGGGGTCCGGGGGGTGCAGCATGACGGTGATCCGAGGAGGTGCGGTCATGGCGTCTGCCGGGGCACGGCGGCGAGCGGAGGAAGCGTCCAGGCGAGCGCCTTCGGGCCCGCGCCGGAGGTGACGTGCTGGGCCCCCGTGCTGTCGCGGAGGTCGACCCGGTACCGCTCGGGCCGTCCGGCCTGCTCCCAGCGAGCGTAGAGATCCTCGAGTTCGGCCCACACATCACGCGGCCCATGGACTCGGACGGTGCTGTCGCCCGGGCCGGCCACGGCCCAGGAGTCGTCCTCGGGCGCGACGATGGTCATCGTCTCGGTCTGGAAGTCCCGGACCAGACCGGGGGCGAGGTAGGCGGCGGCGAGCCAGAATCCGTAGGCGTCGTCCGGCGGAGGCGTGAGCCGCGTTGACCGTGCCGTGCCGGGGTTGTCCTTGATGCGGGCGCGGTGGTCCAGGGCGTTGAGCCACCGGTAGCCGAGCAAGGGCCGGTACCCGCGTGGCCGGCCCTTCAGGACTGCCTCGACCGTGCCGGCCGCGGTGCGGGTGACGAGGAGTTGTCCCGGCCAGCTCGGCGTACGGGTCGCGAGCGTGGTGAGCAGCCGGCCGCCCGGTGCGAGCTGCTCCACCCACGGCGCCGGGACACACGGCACGCCGATGCCGGAGTGGATCCGGTCGTAGGGCGCCCTCGCCTCGTGCCCTTCGAGCGCGTCACCCTCGATCACCACCGCGCCGACGCCAAGGTGGTCCAAGTTCCGCTGGGCGAAGGCCGCCATGGGGCCGTCCCGCTCCACGCCGGTGGCGAGTCCGGGGCCGGTGATGGCGGCGGCGAGTGCAAGGGAGACGCCGGGGCCCGGACCGAGCTCGAGATACCGCTGCCCGGAACCGAGTTCCATGGCTTGGAGAGCTTCGACTGTGGCGGGGGTGTAGGTGGACATGGACGTCATGTGTCCGCCGGTCACCGGCCCGCGGGGGAGAGCGCCAAGGGGTTCGCCGTCGCGCTGGAGCAGGATCGACTCGTCGCTGTGGATCAGCTCGAGCCACTCCTGACGGTCGTCGGGGTGGGAGCCGTCGAGGAGGCGCCAGTCGATCGGGTCCGCGCCAGGCCCGCTGACCCGGACGTAGGCGTGCGGGAGCAGGATCTCGCGTGGCAGTGCGAGCAGAGCCTCTCGCACGGGACCGCGACCGAGCTCTCCGCTCTCCTCGAGCCGGGCGACCATCGCCGCCCGGGCCGCCGCAGTCTCGAAGGTGTCGGCGGCGGACTGCGGCGGAAGGAGGGGCGCGGCGGGCACGGTGTTGTCGGTCAGCACGGGGCACTCCAGGGGATCGGGTGGTGCGGCAGCTGGAGTCGCCGCCGAGTTCGGCACCTCGTTCATGAGGCATCGCCTCCGAGTGAGCGGTCGTGCTGCCCGTCGTCCGTGCACGCTGCAGTCGGCACGGTGGGAGCGGCGGTCCGGGCTGCAGGAGGCGACGGCAGGTTGGTGCCGGGCGGGTCCGGCATCTTCCGTAGGGCTCGGATCGGGGAGCGGGTGAGGACGACGAGCGGGACCAGCAGCAGGAGGGTTCCAGCGGTCAGGGCGGGCCGGACACCGAGCCACGTGCCCAGTGCGCCAGCGAGGAGCGCGGCCACGGGCCGGGCGCCGGACGTCAGCCAGGTGCTCACCGCCTGCATCCGCGCCTGCATCCCGGCCGTGGTCACGATCTGGCGGATGGATCGCTGAGTGGTGCCCGCGGCACCAGCGCAGGCCAACTGCAGGAACAGCGCCGCCCCGATCGTGATCTGCCAGGCATGGCCAGGGGAGGCAAGCAGCAGCGGGAGCTGGGTCAGAGGGGTGACCGCAAGCGCGGCCAGCATCATCGGCCCCGGCCCGTACCGGCGAGCCAACGCTGGTGCGGTGAGCGCCCCGGCGGCCGCGCCCAGCGCGCCGAGGCCCAGCACCACCCCGAACGCGGTCGCGCTCATCGCCAAGGACCTCAACAAGTAGAGCGCCCAGAGGGTGTTGAGCAGCCCGAGGGCGAACGACGTCGTGGCGTTGACCAGGGTCAGGGTCCACAGCCGGTCATCGCCGCGCACGTACCGCAGGCCCTCGCCGATCTCAGCGCGCAGCCGGCGGGACTCCGGGCGTGCGCGGGTGGGTTCGGCTGTCTGGATGCGGGCGGTGCACACGGCGCTGATCAGGTAGGAGGCGACGTCGCCGAGCAGGGCCCGTGCGGGGCCGAGGAGCGCGGTCAGCGCGGCGCCGAGGTGGCTTCCGGCGGTCGCGGCGACGGCGAACAGCGCGCCGACCCGGCTGTTGCTCCGCTGGATCAACGACCGGTCGACGAGGCTGGGCAGCAGGCTGATGGCCGCCGCGTCGTGGACCACGCTCGCCGCTCCCTGCACCACGGCGACGATCATGAGCTGCGTGAGGGTGAGGGTGCCCAACGCGGCCGCCACCGGCACGGTGGCGAGCACCGCGGCGCTGACCAGGTCGCCGGTGATCATCTGCCGGCGCTTGGAGTGCCGGTCGGCAAGCGCGCCGGCGTGCAGGGCGAGCAGCGCGGGCGGGAGCTGTCCGAGGAATGCCAGCCAGGCGACCTGGGCGGTGGTCGCGTCCAGGTGGAGCACGGCCAGTACCGGCAGCGCCATCTGCGTGATCGAGCTGCCGGCCACGCTCGCGGCCTGGCCGGTCAGGTACCGGCGGAAGTCCCGGTGCCGCCACAGCGAAGCGCCGACGGCGGAGGGGGTCTCAGCGCAGGGCGGCACCGGGCACCTCCCTCGGCTCCGCCAGGAGCCCCCGCAGCACGTACCTCGCCTCGGCGTGGGCCCGCCGGCCGGGTCCGCTACCGGTGCGTGTGCTCACCCTGCTCACCAGCCCAACTGAGAGTAGAGGCTGCCTTCGGCGATCGCGGTGATAGCCGTGCGGGTGTAGGAGACGATCGGGTCCGGCAGCTCGTCCCGCGGCCACCACTGCCAGGTCAGGCACTTGTCGGACTCGCGCACCTCGGGGGTGCCCTTCCACCGGCGAGCCCGGAAAACGAGCTGCATCAGGGGCAGGCTGCCCGGGGTGTCGACGACGTGGACGACGTGGACGAGCTCCACGTCGTCGGGTTCGATGACCAGCCCTGCTTCCTCCCACGCCTCGCGGACCAGGCAGGAGAGCGCGGATTCCTGCTCGCAGCGCCCGGCGAGGTAGTGCCAGGTGTCGCCCGCGTATTTCGAGTCGGGGTGGCGCAGGCCGAGCAGCACCCGACCTTCGGCGTCTTCGAGGTGGAGGTGGACTCCGACGCCGTTCAGCACCACTCGGCTGCCCCCGTCCCACACAGGCGGAGCCGCGGCCGGCTTGTTGTCCGGGGGGTTCTCGGCCGCGTGCTGGCGAATCAGGTCCCGGGTGGCGGGGCTCAGGCGCAGCGGGTCCAGTTCGTCGGGCGTGAACCAGCGCAGCAGCACACCCTCGCGTAGTCGGAGGCGGTCGGGGTTGCCGCGCCACCGGCCGGCGAAGACCTGGACCGGGACGCTGAGCCCGTCGATGCTGGTCGCGGCCTCCAAGGCGTAGGGCTTCACGTCCTCGAGGCGGAGGTCGGGCACCTCCTCGGACAGCTCCCGCAGCAGGGTGCCCTCAATGCTCTGGTCGTCGTGCGTGCGGCCGCCGCCGAGAAGGGCGAACGCCCCCGATTCCCAGATGATGCCGGGCTTGTGGTCGCGCAGATGAAGCAGGTACCCGCCGGCCCCGTCGTGGATCAGCGCGGAGGCGTTCACCGGCTCCGGCCTGCCGTCCAGGCCCTCCGCGAGGAGCTTCGCGCGCAGCGTCGGCGAGGTGACCTCCGGCTGCGGGAGCCACTGGGCGCCGGACACCTCCTCGTCCTGCAGCGCGATCGTCGGCAGCTCCTCGCCGACGAGGTAAAAGACGTAGCGGACGTCATAGTGGCGGTGGGCCGGTTCCCCCTTGGAAGGGCTGGCGTCGATGTCGTGGACGTCGATGTCGATCGGGGAACCGAGCAGCTGCCGGGTCAGACACAGGGCGCCCGGTGGGATTCCAGCTTCCTCGGCCACCTCGCGCAGCGCCGCAGCAAGCAGTGTGCGGTCCGAGGGCTCGATGTGGCCACCGGGGGCGAGCATGAGACCGCCGGTGGCCCGGTGCCGGATGTGCAGGACCCGGCCCTGCCGGTCGATGACGACGGCGCTGCACGTGACGTGCCCGGGCAGCGCCGTCCGGGCGGTCGCGTCGACGGGCCGGTCCAGCGCGGCGAGGAGCTCGGCCAGGGCGTCACGCTCGCCGGGGTGCCGGCCGAGGTACGCCTCGACGGTCCTGCGGATCGCGGTGGAGCTGGGTGGCATGGGAGTCGTCTCGCCTTCGATGTCAGGGGGTGGGCAGGCGGGGGAACAAGCGCCGGTCGGTCAGCTCGCCGTTCCGTAGCCGGTCGGCCTGGCGCCCTGGGGGCCGAGTACGCCGCCGGTCGACGGCGCGATTCCGTACTGAGGGGCGTCGGCAGTGAACTCGCCCCGGGACAGGCCGCGCTTACGGGAAATCAGGTCCTCGTGGGTCTTGTCGCCGCCTGGTTCGACTGGCGTCAATGTGTTCCCCTCTCGTGGACGTGGCGGTGGCGTCGCCGTGCTCAACGACGCCGCATGTTTTCGAGCACCTGTTCCTTTCGGACGCGTTGCGTGCCCTGTGATTCAGCGGAATTCCGAGGGTGCGCAGTGCATCGACCCTTGCCGCGCAAGGGCCTGCGGCTCGGGGGAGGTTGGCCGAAACGCCGACGTTCGGTCGCTGCGGCGGCCGGCTGTCAGCCAGCCCCCGTCGCTGGGGCTTCGCCCTGTTCGCCCGGGGTGGGCGGCAGGCTCAAGCGCAGCGTCATGACCGCGTGGTCGGTCAGCCCTGCTTCGCGGGCTTCCTGGTGGTAGTCGCAGGACAGGACGCGCTCGGCGTGGGGTGTGGAGACGAAGAGGTGGTCGAAGCGGAAGCCGTTGCCCGTGAGCCCGAACCAGGAGTGGGCGACCTCATCGGGGTGGAGGTGGCGGAAGGCGTCGGTGAGGCCGGCGGCCTGGAACGAGTCGTAGAAGTCGTACTCCCAGTTGCCGAACACCTTGTGCGGGGGCTGGTGGCCGCGCTCGATGACGTTGAGGTCCCCGGCCACGATGACGGGCATGTCCGGGAAGGCGGTGAGCAGCCGTGGCAGGCTCTCGGTGACCGCCTCCTGGAAGGCACGCTTGGCGACATTGCGCTGGTCCTTCGGGCCGCGGGAGGGCACGTACAGGCCCAGCACTCCGATGCCGTGGCCGCCGACGGTGACGCGGGCGGCCGGGGCGCGATGGGGTGTGACGGTGACCGGGCTGGGGACCGGCCGGACGTCGCCGGTACGGCAGGCGATGACCGTGCGGTAGTCCGGCGTGGACGGCTGGGGGGCGACCACGGTGGCGTACCCGCGCTCGGTGAGCGCGACGACGAGGGCGTCGCCGCCCTGGGTGGAGGACACCTCGGTGAGGACGGCGATATCGGCGCCCTTCTGGCCGGCGATCCATTCGGCCTGGCGGCGCGAGCGTTCAGCAGAGGCGTGCTGGGCGTTGAACAGCAGCAGCCGCACGGTGTCAGTGGCTGGCTGGTGGACGGGCTCGTCGGTGGCGAGCAGGGACAGCTGCTCAGAGGCGGGGTTCATCGGCCGGTTTCCTTCTCGTCCAGGAAGACCTCGCTGTGCGCGTCCAGGGTCTTCTGGAGGCGGCCGAGGGTGTCGCGGACGAAGGCGAGTTCGTCGTCGGTCAGCGGGGTGCCGACGGCGGTCAGGTTCGCTTTGACCTGCTCGGGGCGGGTGAAGCCGACGAGGACGGCGGCGTTCTCGGCTCGCTGGAGGCACACCTGGAGCGCGACACGCGTCAGGGCGGCCGGGCTGTCGCCGAAGCGTTCCCGGAGCGGGCCGAGACCATCCTGGATGATCCGCAGTGCCTGCGGGGTGAACCACGCCTTGCGCAGCCGGTGGTCGCCGGGCGTGAAGACGGGCGGGTGCTCGGGGTCGTACTTGCCGGTGAGCAGGCCCTGGGCCAAGGGCTTGTTGATCAGCACGCTGGCGCCGAGGGAGGCGGCGAGGGCGAAGATGTCGGGCCGGCCGTCGGCGGGCGGCGGTGTCAGGGCGTTGTAGCGGGCCGCGAGGTAGTCCGGGCGGATCTGCTCGGCGAGGTAGGCGAACCGGGCGTACTTGTCCTGGCGCTTCTCCTTGGCGATGGTGACCCGCTCGGTGGCGTGGCGGTGTGGGCCCCGCATCCCGACAGCCGTGACCAGGCCCTGGCGCTGGAAGTCGCGCATCTGGGCGACAGCCTCCTCCAGGTAGCGGTCGTCGGGCCCGAAGTCGGCGTTGTGGAAGAAGTAGATGTCCAGACGGTCGGTGCGCAGGTTCTCCAGGCTCGTCTCGAGCTGGCGGCGCATGGCCGCGGGCAGGTACGCGTGCCGGGCCGTGCCGCGGTGGTAGCCGACCTTGGAGGACAGCACCACGGTGTCGCGGGGGACCGTCGCGACGAAGTCGCCGATGATCCGCTCGGAGTGCCCGTGCCCATACACGTCGGCGGTGTCGATGAGGTTGGCGCCGAGCTCGTAGGCCTCCTCCAGGCCGTGGCGCGAGGCGGTGTCGTCGGCCGTGCCCCAGCCCATGGGCAGCCCGAGGTTGTCGTCGGAGCCGCCCACGGCCCAGGCACCGATCCCGATCGGATGAACGGACAAGCCGCGGGTGAGCGTGCGGCGCGCGATGGAGGAGGGAGCACTCACAGGAAGTACCTCTTATTTCTCAATTAGTAGCAAACGCTGATGAATCGCTTCGGGGAGTGAGTATGGTGCCTCGGGTGACGACACAACCTCCCTTTACCGAACTTGACTTGAACGCGATCACGGAGCGGCGCTGGGTCGACCGCGGCGACTTCACCGACGCCGAGTTCGCCCGTGCCAGCGCCTTCTACGAGGAGATGCGCGTCCACGACGACCGCCTGGAGCAGGTGCGCGCCGACGCGGCCGCCATGATCAGCGAGTGGACCGGACACAAGCCGCGCGACGTCGGCTCCTTCGGCACCCGCCTGAACCTGGAGACCTCGGACCTGGACCTGGGCATCGGCTACCCGGTCGAGGACCGCGACCGCCTGCGGGCGGCCCTCGCGCCGCACACGACGTTCCTGGGCGAGCGCAAGACCCGCTACTCCACCTCCCGGCTCGTCTTCTCCTTCAAGCTGGACGGCATCGAGATCGACCTGAGCGCGCTCACGGTCGAGGACTTCGCCGTCGCCTGCCGGATGCTCGACCAGATCGACGTGACCATGACCCCCGACGAGCGCATCGCGCACACCTGGGTCAAGCACCTGCTGCGCAGCTCGGGCCGGGCCGAGGAGTACGCGACCTGGAAGCTGACGACGTACGCCCGCTTCTGCCCGGAGTTCAACTGGGTGCCGATCCCGGAGAAGACCGGCGGCGCGTGAGCGCGCGAGCCTGGGTGACCCGACGCCGACGCGTCGGGTCACCCAGGCTCGGCGCCGGCTCAGTCGGCGCACGAATCCCCTGCGTTGATCAGCTCCCAGCCGGCCGCCGTCTCCCACCGGCCGTGCACCCGGTCCAGCGTGGCCGCGTGCTCTCCGGTGAGGTACGTCGTGACCTCGCGCACCGTGGGCGCCATCTGCCCGCGCAGAGTCCCGGCCCGCTCTTCCAGCGCCGCCTCGATCCGAGAGGCGAGCACCTGCTCCTGCTCCGGTTGCTCCAGGTCGTGCTGCTCGATCGCGGCGATCAAGTCGCCCAGAACCTGGTAAGCGGCGTCCTTCAGCACGACGCGGGCTTGGCGGACGGCATGCCGCGGTGCGTCGTCGAGGACCTTCTCCAGACTCTTGAAGGTGTAGTCGAGGGAGAAGTGGCGGTCCACCCAGCGCTGGGCCCAGTTGCTGGCCACGCCGATGCGCCAGTCCAGGTACCGGCAGGCGACCCGGCCCATCAGCGGCTCTTCCGCCCCGGTGAGGCCCTCGGCGGCGGCCATCCGGGTGTAGGCGGCGCCGATGAGGGACTCCATGCTGACGAGCATGTAGCTGATCCCGGTGTGCAGCGCCCGGCCGGTGGTGTGCTCGGCGACCCACGCCTCGTCGCGGACTCCGCGCACGATGTCGGCAGCCGCCAGTCCGGGCTGCGGCCGCAGTAGCAGATCGGTACGGCCCTGGAAGACGTGCGTCTCCTTCAGCTCCTCCAGCGTCATCAACGGGTCGAAGGTGATGTAGGTGTAGCGGGTGGGCACGTTCAGCGCGGACAGGGTGCGGATCGCGACCGCGTTCTGCTCGGCGGTGTTCTCCTTGTTGAACCGGTCCAGGATGGAGTCCACGCCCGACTCCACGCCGAAGAGCATCCGGCGCAGCCCCAGGTCCATCAGGGTGCGCCACATGGCGACCCGCTCGATGTGCCAGGTCTCGTCCATGTCGGGGTGCGTGACCTGGTCGATGCGGCAGCTCGACTCCCAGCGGAAGCCCGCCCGGTGGAACGCGGCGGCCAGGGCCAGGATGCGAGGCACGACCTGTTCGCCGCGGCCGATGATCTCCTCGTCGACCAGGTACGCGGTCCGCGAGACCTGGGGGAACTCGTCGAAGACGCGGCGGATCCAGGCCAGGATCCAGCAGCCGGCCAGCGGGTCGGGGCCGTTCCAGATGCCCTTGTGCCCCCGCGGGCAGAAGGAGCAGGTGTTGGTGCAGCCCCGGCTCATCTCCAGCTGGGCCACCCCGTGCATCTGGAGGGTGAGGCGGAGGAGGTCGAGCTCGGGCAGGATGTCGGCGGCGGCGACGGCAGCACGCAGTTTGGCCGTCCGGCGGGCGACGACGGCGAGTCCGCCGCCGCGCGGGGCGCCGTTGTAGCCGAGCCCGGGTATGTCGGTGAGGGGGATCTCACCGTGCCAGTAGGCCAGGAGGCCCTGCATGGTGGGCTCGCCGGCCGACCGTGCGATGAGGAGCTTGGGGTACTTCGCCAGGAGCAGGCCCTCGTTGCGGGCCACCAGACTGCCCCCGGCGATCACCAGCGGCGGCTCGGGTAACGCGTAGGCGGAGTCGAGGACTTCTTCGAGGAGGTCGTGCTGGCCGAAGGTGGCGCTGATGCCGAGGATGTCCGGGGGCGCGGTGGTGACCTGTTTGAGGAGGTCCTCCAGGGTGGTGCCCAGCTGCATGTCGAGCAGGGTGATGGTGCCGGTCATGGTGGCACGCGCGGCTCGGGCCACGTCGCTGATGCCGAGTGGGAAGCGGGGCAGGGGGAAATTCTCGGGGTGGTAGAGCGCCGCGAGCAGCACGTCGGGCTTGCTGAGGCGTTCCACCGCGCTCTCGTCGAGCACGGCCGCCGAGAGCCAGGAGTCCGGCTGGTCGATCAGGAGCCGGGAGCCGGTCCACTGGGGCCAGGCCCTGCCGGAGTGCGGCTGGCCGGACAGGTCGGCCAGGGTCCACCAGCCGCCGCCGGTCTCCAGGAGCACCAGCCGCCGGTCAAGGGTGCCGGTGACGCGGACCCGCAGAGCGTGCTCGGCGTAGCGGTCCTCGATGAAGGTGCGAAGGTCGTTTGGGGTCAGGAGCAGAAGCTCCAGAGCACCCATCTCCTCGGTGTCGCCGGGGTCGATCGGCGGCGCCGAGGGGAACGTGTGCTCCAGGGCGGTGGCTAGCCGTACGGCCTGTTCCCGAACCGGGGAGTCGTTCATCAGGAGTGCCCTTCAGAGAGTGCGGATCGTGGGCCGGTGCGCTCAGCTCCAGGTCGGGGTCTGCTTGTCGCGGCGGACCGGAGGGGCTGGCGTTCCGGCGCGTGCTTGTCGTTGCGGCTCCGTACCGGGCCGCAGCCCACGGCGAAGTCGCCGGGCGCGAGGGTGGCGCCGCCCGCGTTGGTCAGCGGGTGGCTGCCGGATGGCGTCGTGGTGACCGGGCAGGCCGGGCGCTTGAACACCGCGGTTGGTGTGACGGCCATGGGCAAGGTCCTTCAGGGCAGGGGCCCACCAGCCCCCGGGCGTCAGGAGATCCCCAGGGGTGGGCGGGAGCTTGGGGTATACGGGTCAGGTGGTGTGGGCCTGGCAGTAGGCGGCCAGGTCGCCCGGGGTCGACAGGATCCGTTCCGGTACGGCGGCGGCGAGGTCCTCGCGGCTCGCGTATCCGTAGGCGACGGCGATCGCCGTCAGACCGGCGGCGTGGGCGTGGAGGACATCGCTGCCGGTATCGCCGACGTACGCGGTGGCTCCGTGCCGGGTGCGCAGGAGACGGAGCTTGTCGGTCTTGCTGCCCGGCTCGTCTCGTGAGAGCAGTACGCGGGGCATCACCTCGGCCGACAGGCCACGGGCGAGCAGGCCGTGAACGGTGGTGTGATGGCTTCCGGTGACCACCGCGTACCCGGGCCCGGCGGCCAGTTCGGCCAGCGGGCCGACCATCTCCGCGATAACGCCGTGCGGTTCGTCGGCGGCGGACCGGGCCGTCAGCTCGGCGTGCCGCTTCCAGAACCGCTCGGCGGTCTCGAAGTCGATCCAGCGGGTCAGCGAGGCGCTCAGCACGCCCTGGTACACGACCGGCAGGTCGTCCGGGCCGGCCAGGTCGGGCAGCTTGTCCAGCCCCATCTCCTGTCGGGCGTCCTGGTAGCAGCGCCAGGCCCGGGCGCGGGAGTCATGCAGGACTCCGTCGAAGTCGAAGGCCAGCATCAGCCCACCTCGCTCAGGGCCACCATGGGCACGCCGCACCAGCCCAGCAGCCCGGGACGGGGCAGCAGCCGGGCAAGCTCCACCAGCGTCTCCCCGGCGCGGGGCCAGGTCGACGGTGTGCCCAGAGGGGCGAGCAGCAGCGTGTTCCCCTCCCGGACCGGCTGGAAGATGCCGCCTTCAGTCCACCGCGTGACGGCTTTCAGCGTCATCTCCGTCTCCTCATCCGTCGGCCCGGGTTCGAGTTCGGCGGCGGCGGTGCCGCCGAAGGGCAGCCTCGGCTCCACCAGCGCGCCGGGCTGCTGCGCCCACCGGTGGACGACACCCGGTGCGGCCACCGCATGGTCGGCCACGGCGTCGGTCAGCATGTGCTGGACTACGGCGGCTGCCTGGGACATGCCACGTTGAAGCCGGTACGCCTCCACGGCGGTCTCGGCCGCGCGATGGGCGTTGTAGGTGCGCGGGAGCTGGCCGCCGCGGGCCGTGCCGTAGCACAGCAGCGCGACTGCGAGCGCCGAGTACCAGAACTGGCCGGGAAGGCGTCGCCCGAGGCTCTGAGCGACTGCCTCTAGGCCGCCGCCGAACGCGACGGCGAGAGCCGCCAGGTCGAGGAGCGGGGTGAGGAGCTCGTTGTCGCGGCGGTAGGGGTGGGCGAGGTGGCCGGTCTTGCGCAGTCGTCCGCCGTGGTCGAGAAACCACTTCTCCGCCTCGCACCGGTTGTCGGGCAGCGCCGGGGCGAGGACGGCCAGCAGACGGTGCAGCAGCGCGGCGGAGGCTTCCTCGTCCGCTCCGGTCAGGGCCTGGGCCACCGTGCGCACGACCCTGGGGATCGGCCTGCCGGGCCGGGCGGGCTCCACCGTGAGCTGCTCGGCGCGGACGAGGACGTAGTCCACCGCCTCATCCAGCAGGTGCGGTGCCGGCTCCGGGCCCAGTGCGGCCGTGGGGACGAGATCCTCGCTGACCACGAGCGAGGGGGCCACGGCGAGCGTGGCCGGAAGAAGGGGACTGCGCAGTGCGGTGGCCACAGCGCGGGCGGCGTCGCCGAAGATCCCCGGCGGCACCCACCCGGCGACCGCGTGCCGGACGCCGCCGGAGGTGCGCAGCCGGATGCCGGCCCGGGCCGGCGAGCGGCGCCGGACACCCGGCCACGGGGCCAGGGCGGAGTTCTCCCGCCCGGGGACGAGGCCGTCCACAACCGGGGCCCCCTCCGCGCTCGGCCAGTCGGCTTCGGCCGTCAGGTAGGCGGACAGGGCATCGGGCTCCAGGCGGCGGGTGGACTGCCATTCCTCGCGCGGCAGCACGGTGACCGCGATCCCCGCCTGGCGCAGTCCCTCCACGTCCGCGGCGTCGAAGACCGGCACTAGCACCTCGGCCCCGGCCGCTCCCGGGACCTCTCGGGCGAGAGCCAGCAGCGTCCGGCCGGTCAGCGGCGGGTCGTCCACCAGCAGCACCCGCCGGTCGCCGACCTCGGGCTTCTCACCGGCCCGCACGCTCGCCACCCGCACATCCACGCCCGCGGCCTCCAGGCCGGCGGCGACCAGCGGCGCCAGGTACGCCCCGCCGGTCCGCACACCCGCCACGAGGACCGGGCCGGACCAGTCCCGGCGCTCCAGCCACGTCCGGGCCAGCCGGACCGCGTCCTGCCACTCCACTCCCTGGACGGCCAGGGACGCCGGCAGACGCACGAACGACTCGTCCCTCGCCAGCCGGTTGGGGATGCGGTCGACCTCGGGCGCGATGAGGGAGTCCTCGCCGGCCGCGAGCCGTCGGCCCGCGCGCAGGGTCATGTCCCGCAGGACCCCCGCTCCCGGCAGGCCGGTGTCGCACGAGCGGATCCACAGGGCGGCCAGCGACTCGTAACAGCGCAGGGCCGGCATGGGCTGCCCCGCCCGGGACGCGAGGTCCCGGGCGAGGTGGCCGATCGTCAGCGGCGGGATGGCCGATGGCGCGTTCATGCGGTGGCCTCGCGGCGGGCCACGGCGTGCACCAGACGGCCCAGCTCCCTGTACGGGCTGCGGCTGGAGGCCGCCCACTCCGTCTCGAGCGCCTCCCGGTACTCCTCCTCAGTGGGCTTCCAGTCGGTGCGGTGGTCGTGGAAGATCCGCACGCCCTGCCACGGCAACGGCGTGAGCCCGTTCGCGCGGGCGAGGTCGTCCAGGTGCTCGGGGGTGTCGCCCCGGGTGGTGATGCCGAGGTTGCCCACGCTGGCGGCCTGCCCGCTCTCGATCTGCGCACGGGCCGACGCGTAGTCGCCGGACAGGGCCTCGCGCACGCCCACGGCCAGTTGGTTCTTTGTCAGCACGCTGAGGACGCCGCCGACGGCGACGAGACGGGCGAGGTGGGCGAGCGGGGCAACGGAGTCGGGCAGGTACATCACGACGCCGTGGCAGACCACCGCGTCGAACGCGCCGTCCTCGAAGGGCAGGTCGTAGACGTCGCCCTCGGCCAGCGTCACCCGCCCGGCGATCTCCGGGTCGGCGGCGACCCGGTCGGCCGCGGAGGTGAGCATGCCGGACGACTTCTCCACGCCGGTCACGTGGTGTCCGGCGGCCGCGAGGCGCAGCACCATCTCCCCGTCGCCGCAGCCGACGTCCAGCACGCGGGCCGAGCGCTCCCCGAGCTCGGCGAGCACCCGGCGCGCGGTGATGTCGTGGCGCAGCCGGCCCCGGCCGCCGCTGGAGTACGCGGCGTAGCCGGTCCCGACGGTCGCGAAGTCGGAGGAGGGCGTTGTGGTCATGGGGTGAACTCCTTCTTGAGGGTGGGCCAGTGTTCGACGAGAAAGCGGAACGAGGGGTAACGGCCGCCGGTGGACAAGGCTTCGCCGGCCGCTCCGGAGGGAGTGAAGGTGCCCGCGCGCAGCGCCTGGCGGACACGGACCAGGCTCGGGATCCGGGCGGCTAGCTGCGGCACCCGGGCCCGGGCGTCGGCGGCCGGAAGCCAGGCCGTCAGCTGTTGAGGGCGCATCTCCTCCCACACCACGACGTCCGCGAGGCCGTCGCCCAGGCGTACGGCGAGGAAGTGCGGCACCGCGGTCGTCCCGGGGGAGGCGCCGCGATGGCCGAGCGTGGTGACGGTGCCGGGGTAGTCGGTGCGCAGGGCGGTGAGGTGGTGGGCGAACACGGCGCCGAGGTCGCACGTCAGGCAGCCGCACACCGACCGGGTGCCGGTGAGGTCGTCGAGGGTGAAGATCCGCTCAGCCACGCCCGCCGCCGGCGGCCGGGCCGTAGAGGCGGTAGTAGTCGTCGACGATGCCCGCCTCGGCAAGGATCAGGTTGGTCGCCGCGACGTTGTGGCCGGGCCGCAGCCGTGCATCGGCGCGGGCCAGGGCCACCGCGCCGACCGCGAGCCCGGCCAGGACCAGGTCGACGTAACGGTTGGACAGGGACTCGGCGTAGTGGAAGTTGATCGGCATGCCGTGCCCGAGGACGACGATCTCAGGGCCGCCGGTGAGCTGGTAGCCGGTGCCGAGCACGCCCCGGTCGGTGACCTGGGTGCTGCCGGCGCGCAGTTCGTCGAGGTCGAACTCGAAGTTCCGGCTGGTGGTGCTGACCAGGAACGACCGGTCAGGCAGGAGCCGGGCCTCGCGCGCGCCGAAGCTGCGGCTGCCGACGCAGCCGACGACCAGCCGCGGCCGGTGCGTGCGCACCAGCTGGTCCAGCGACCGGCCGGTGAGGAACCCCTCCTCGTGCGCGGCGACCAGGCGGGTGATGTCGGAGTCGAACACCGCGACCCGCATGCGCCGCATCTCCAGGACGCGGGCGACCTCGTGTCCGATACGGCCGAAGCCGAGCACGAGCGCGGCCTGGCCCTCGAGCTTCTCGTCCGGCAGCAGCCGCAGCGTATTGCGTATGGCCGCATCCGCGATCCCGTACGACTCGATCATGCCCTTCATGTCGCTCTCGGCGACGCTGAACAGCGGCAGCGGCAGCTCGAGCCCCTCCACCTTGCGGATGCCGGAGGTGGTCTGCTCCACCAGCCCGGTGAAATGACCCGCCTGCTCCGGCAGTTCGCGAAGGACGGTGGGCATCACGTAGCCGCCGTCGTCCATGACCACGCTCTGCTTGCCCGCGGCGGCGACCCGTTCGATGTGGTCCTCGATCCCCTCGCGCAGGTCCCGGTAGCGCCACACCGCGATGCCGTGCCGCTGCACCAGGTGCGCGTCCACGCGGTGGGTGTGCGCGTAGGGGTACTCCTTGTCGATCACGGTCATGTGCGCCGGATCCACGCCGAGGGCGAGGAGGCTGTCGACCAGGACGAGGAAGTCCCGCATGTGGTGGATGGTCAGCAGCACCCCGGTGCTGGCCAGCGGCTTGTCCGGCCACCGGTCGGCCAGTCGGCTCGTCAGCGGCAGTTCGGCCACGGCAGCGGCGACCTCGGTGTCGGTGAACGGCAGATGCCGCGCGGCGGCGAAGAACGCCTCGGCCTCGGCCGGGCTGCCCTGCTCGAAGGTCGTGACGAGCCGGTGGGTGTTCGCGGCGGCCGCGGCCGGGTCCGCCGGGGCAGCCAGCGTCAGCCGGCCGCGACCGCCGTCGACGAGCACGCATCGCCACGACGCCGTCGCCTCGTCCCAATCCATGCTCTGCACGTCGGGGTTGACGGCGAGGCGGGTGGCGAGTTCACCGGCCAGATGGCTGGCCTCGTCCGGTGTGGCGATGATGTCGACCGCGTGGACGAGCGGCGGTTTCACGGATGCGGGCATCAATGCCCTCCTGTCGGAAAGGGGGTGGTGGATCAACGGAAGCCCGGGGCGCAGCGCTCGCCGGGAAGGGTGAAGGTGCGGCAGCGGCCGGTGACGCGCATGCCGTGGGCGACGAAGTCGGCCGGGTCCTGCCGGGTCACCGCGCGCACGGTCGTCACCTGCCGGGCGCCGGCCAGGATGTGCGCCTGGGCGATCAGCCGCCTGCGGGCCTCCTCGTCAGCGGCCCACACCTCAGCCAGCAGCAGTTCACTGTGTGCGGCGTTCTCCTGGGCCAGGGCCAGCAGCAGCGACCCGGTCGGCGGGTCGAGCAGCAACGTCTCCGGGTGGAATCGCGCGTCGTCGCGCCACCGCGGCCACGTCGAGGCGGCGAACGACGCCTCCAGTCCCGCGAACCGGCGGGCGGCCGCGGAGACGTACGCTTCCGGCTCCCCGATGTCTGCGGCGGTGACGGCAGCGAACACGCCGTCGGCGGGGGCACCGTGCAGCACCGTGATGGTGTCCAGCACCTCCCACCCAGAACGGGCGAAGAAGTCGGTCGCGCCGTCCCGGTCGATGGGCACGTCCGTGGTCACCAGCGGCCACTCCACCGCCTCCACCACCGTCTGCAGCAGCCTCCGGCCCAGCCCCGCCCTGCGCACCGCCGGATCCACGACCGGACCCCACAGCCGCGCCTTCTGCTCGCCGGGCTCCGGGAGGCGGACGGCGCACCAACCGGTGACCTTCCGTCCGTCCCGGGCAACGGCGAGCACCGGCGGCGCGCCGGTCAGCGCGTTCGTGAGCCGCGAGCGCACCAGGGAGGCACTGACCGGCCGGTCGTCGCTGTACCCGGTGATGCACCGCTGGGCAAGGTCGGCGAGCTCTTCGCACACGTCGGCGTGCAGGCTGGCGATGAAGTCGATCCCAGCATCCGCGCCGGTCGGCCAAGGCGTGGGGGCGGAACCCTGCTCCTCTCCGGGCGTGGGTTCGATAAGCCTGCTGTCGGTCATGCGTATGCCCCTTCTTGCCCATCCGAACTGGCGAGGCTCTGGGCGTTCGGCACGTACACCTCGGCCTTCCGATGCAAGATCGTTTGCAGCTCGGCGGCGTCGAAGGCGGCCATCAAGGGGAGATGGTCGGACAACCGACGCAGGTCCGGGGAGTCGCAGACCGAGAAGTCCACCAGGGCGGGCGCGAGTTCGGCACTCAGGTAGCCGCGGTCGATGCAGTACCCGGGGCCGCTGGGGCGGCCGGGGTGGTCGCGGTAGCCGGCCGTCGCGTTCATGGCGTCGGGCCGGCCGAGGTGCTCGGCGGCGTGACGGGCGATCTCGATGTAGCCAGCCGCCAAGAGCTCGCCATCGGGCCGGACGTCGGTGTGCCGACGTCCGGCTTCCTCGTAGGTCCGGTTGGCGACGAAGGCCCGGTCCGCATACGGATCCCAGGCGTGCTCGGTGCCGACGCGGTAGCTGTTCCAGTCGCCGAAGCACATGGCCAGCCAGCCGGGCTTGGCGAGAGTGGTGCACCAACGAGCCTCGGTCAGCCGGTACTCGGGGGACCAGTAGCAGGTGTGCATGCTGACGCAGCTGATCTGGCGGGGGCTGAGGGTGCCGTCGGCGCCGCGGAGCCGGACGGCGATGTTCGCCGGCGCGTGCCAAGGCGCCCATGCCTGCGGGTACTCCTCGGTGCACACCAGCGGCCCACCACGGCGCACGAAGATCGCGTTGTCGTTGGAGCTGCCCGGCCTGGGAACGGCGATGTGGCCGTCCATGTCGAGCAGTTCCTCCAGCTCGGCGAGCTGGTCCGGCTGGACCTCCTGCTGGAAGAACAGGTCGGGGCGCTGCTCGCGGACCCAGCGGGCACCGGAGCGAAGGTTTATGCCCTTCTCCAGGTTCCAGTTCACGACGGTGATCGTCTTCATGCCGCGGGCCTCTCTACGAGCCGGACGACCGGGGTGGTGGATAAGGAGGCGAGGTGGCGCCGGCGCAGAAGCCGGGCCTGCTCGCTGTGAACGGGAAGGCCGACCTGGGCGCGGCGGCGGTCGAGCGCGTCCGGCTCGGCGACCGGTAGCAGCTCGAGAAGCCCGCCCGGTCCGTCCGGCCGGTAGACGTACTGCGTGCCGTACAACTGCGGCTGACCGCTGTTGACGAGCACGCGGTCGTGCACATAGGCCCACTGGGCGGGCGTCGCCTCGCCCTGCTGCGCCGCCTCGCGCAAGGCGGCAAGGAACCGGCTCTGAAGCTGACGGTCCTGGTCGGCGTGGACGGCGATGGCCACCGCGGCCCGGCATCCGTCCTCGCCGATCCGGGACCGTCCCGGCCAGCCGTGCTGGGTGACGATGTCCCCCAGGAAGAGGGCGTTGTCGGCGTCGGCCTTCCGGGCCGCCGCGAACACCTCCGCAGGCGCGGCGGCTCGGCGGTGGGCGGGCGTCCGCCACGACTCCCTGGCGGTGTCTGCCCGCGCGGTCAGGTCGCGACCGATGGCGACCCAGTTGGGTGGGCTCCCGGGCGTAGTCATCGTGATGTGCCTGCCTCTCGATCAGTCCGGCTGTCAGATTTCGGTCTCGGCGCGCACCAGCCACAGCCCGCCCGAGCGAGCGGCGATCCAGTGCAACTGCGTCTCGTAGACCTGGTCGATGGGGGATACCGAAGTCCTACTGATGGCTACGAGGCCGCGTACGGGCGAGTCAGGGTCGGCGCGGAGGATCAGCCCGTCCCCGCGTTCACGGGTATCGGCATGGAGGTCAGGCGGCCTATAGGCGAGCGCCATAGCACCCAGGACGACAGGATCAGCAGGACGAGGCCGGTCAGCATGGTGGTGGGCACGCTGGTGAGAGAGGCCATGGGACCGGCGGCGAGGGCGGCGAGGGTCTCACTGCCGGCGATGACCCAGAAGGAGGTCTGCAAGGTCCGGGACCCGAGATGGGGCGGGCTGACGGACTGCTGCACGGAGCGCTGAGTGGTGCCCACGGCGCACGCCGCGGCGTGCTGCGCCCACCCCGCGGCGGCGAGGGCCACCAGCCACGCGAGCCCAGGTCCGGCGATGAGCGGCGCCGCGTGGGTGAGGGCGTAGACCGTCAATCCGATGCTGAGGACGACGCCCGGGCCGTGGTGGCGGACGAGGCGGGGCGCGAGCAGCGCTCCGGTAAGGCCCCCGAGACTGCTCGCCGCCATGATCACGCCGAGGCCGGTCGCGCCGACTTGCGCCGTGGTGAGCAGGTAGTACGCCAGGTACGTGCTGGCCAGTCCGGTGCCGAAGCCGGTACCGGCCAAGGCCAGGAGCAGGGGACTCAGCAAGGGGTGGCGGGCGCTGTGGAGGAGACCGTCGCGGATCTCGCCGACCATCGGCGGCCTCTTGCCCCGCGCCGTGGGGACGGGCAGCACGCGGATGCGGGTCGCGCACCACGCGGACACGAGGAAGGACACCGCGTTCGCGAGGATCGCCCGGGCGGGCCCGACTGCCGCGACGAGCAGGGTCCCCAGCGCTGCCCCGGCGGATCCGGCGACGGTGATCGCCGCAGTGAGCCGTGCATGGGCCTGGTGCAGCAGCCCGGGTCCGGCGAGACGGGGCAGCGCCGCCATCGCAGCGGCGCTGTGGAGGACGGAGAGGGTGCCCAGGGTGAAGGCGACGGCGTAGAGGACGGGCATCGTGAGCTGGCCGAGAACGGCAGCGGCGGGTATAGCCAGGACGAAGGTGGCCGCGGCGAGGTCAGTGGTGAGCAGCACGGTGCGTATCGGGTACCGGTCCAGAACGACGCCCGCCGGCAGCGAGACGACGAGCGCCGGGAACTTCGCGGCGAAGGCCAAGAGCGCGACCTGGCCGGGGGTGGCCTGGAGTTGGAGGACGGCGAGCGCGGGCAGCGCCACCTGGTGGACGGCGGTCCCCGCGTAGCTGGTGCCCTCACCGACCAGGAGCGCGGCTAAGGCATGCCAGGCGGTTGGGCTGCCGCCCGGTGCCGCCGGGTTGGCGGTGGTGTCGGAGGCCGTCGTCACAGTGCGCCTCCGACCGGGGCCCGGCGGAGCGCTCGCGCTCGCGGGGGCAGGGCGCGGCCCAGGGACAGGGGTGGTACGAGTCCGGTCGAGCGCTGGGTGAGGGTGCTCATCGCTCGCTGCCCTCCTTGGGCCCGCGTCGCGTCACGGCGGGGACAGTGGAGTGGATGAGCGCAGCCAGACCGGGCGAGGGAGCGGCAGGCAGGCGGATCCGCGCGACCCGGTGACCGTCCGGGGTACGACCGGAGCCGAGGACGTGCCAGCCGAGGTCGCGCAGATGCCCCAGGAGCCGGCCGCCGGCACCGTCGGGCCCGGTACTCCGGCTCGGGACCTCGGCGTACACACAGTCGATGCCGGTGTGGGCCGCATAGTCGGCGAGCCACAGCGTCATCAGCCATCCGGTCCGGTCGGTGCGGCCAGGCGCTGTGTGGGCCAGTGAGACCTTCAGTGCCGGAGTGGGGTCGTCGACGGCCCACGTCCGCAGATCCGGCTCCCGGTGCAGGAGGAGACAGCCGACGAGGACTTCGTCCCGGTCGTCGTCCTCGTACAGGCCGACCGCCTCCGCACGGTGGTCCCGGAAGGCGGCGACATGGAGGGCGGGCGCGTCGAAGCCGCGTCGGGCGAGCCACAGGCCGCGGTCCTGGACGAGAGCGGCGGCCGCCTCGCGGTCGGCGGCTGTCACGATCGGCCGCATCTCGTACGCCCACGTCGCCCGGCCGTCGCGGTCGGCTGCCGCGTCGGGGGAGGCCGTGGTGTCGGGGGTGAGGGTGTTCATCGCGCCGCTCCGGCGGGCCGTGCCGGGGGCTGCTCGGCGGTGGTGGTTCCTTCGCCGCCGAGGATGCCGTGAGTGTGGGCCAGCCCGATGAGGTGCGCGGCGTTGCTGGCGCCCGTCCTGCGTACGAGGCCGCCGGTCCGGGTGCGCAGTTCGCCGGCCGGGATGCGCGCTGCGCGGGCGATGTCGTCCGGCCGGGAGTGCTCGGCGATGGCGCGGATGAGCAGCAGGTCGTCCGCGTCCGGCTCGAAGGCGCGGCGCAGCAGTGGGGGCGGGGGCGGAGGCACCTGCTGGTGGCTGAGGAGGGCATGGGCGAGAACCGCGCGGGAGGAGCGCGGAGGGCAGTGCAGGCTCTCGCGCATCACCCGGACGTGGGAGCTCACCGTGTCGCCGGACAGGTGTTCCTCGCCCGCGATCTCCGGGTTGGTGAGCCCGCACACGAGGTGGGCGGCGACCCGCTTCTGAGCCCGGGTGAGCGGAGTGATCGGGGCGGCGACGGTGGCGGAGGTGGTCATCTGGATTCCTGGTCGGGTGGTCAGGCCGCGGCCGGGCGAAGGCGGACGGGCAGCTGCTCGTGGCCGTTGCTGATCAGGGAGCTGAGCGGCTTGAGCTGGTCGGCGGGGACGGCGAGTTCGAGGTCGGGGAAGCGGGTGAAGAGCTTCCGCAGGCCGGTGGCGAGCTCCAGTCGGGCGAGCGGGGCGCCGAGGCAGAAGTGGACGCCGTGCCCGAAGGCGAGGTGGTCCTTGGTGGCGCGGCGGATGTTGAAGTCGTCGGCGGTCTCGCCGTGCCAGTCCGGGTGCCGGTTGGCCGCGGCGTAGGAGGCGAGGATCGCCTCGCCCTTGGCGATGGTCTGGCCGTCGGGCAGCACGATGTCGTTGACGGCGTAGCGCATCGGGAGGTGCTTGACGGCCGGCTCCAGGCGCAGGGTCTCCTCGACGACGTCCGCCCAGTCTGCGTGGCCGGCGCGGAGCTGGTCGCGCTGTTCGGGGTGGGTCAGCAGGAGGCTGATGGCCTGGTCGAGGACGTTGACGGTGGTCTCGTATCCGGCGCTGATCATCAGCAGGAGGGTGTCGCGGAGCTCGGCGTCGGACAGGCCGCGCCTGTCTCCGTCGTCGTCGCGGGCGGCGATGAGCAGGGAGGTCATGTCGTCGCCGGGGTCGGTGCGCTTGGTGGAGATGAGCTGGTCCAGGACCTTGTACAGGTCCTTGGTGTTAGTGGCGGCCTGGTCGGCGGTGAGGGTGGTGTCGAAGACACCGTCGACGACGCCGCGGAAGTGGGCACGCTGGTCGGCGGGGACGCCCATGAGGTGGCCGATGACCGCGATGGGAAGCGGGTAGGCCACGTGTTCGCGCAGGTCGATGCTCTGTCCGGTGGGCAGGTCGTCGAGGTCGTCGAGGATCGTCTCCACGATGGTCTCGACGACGGGGGCCAGGGCGTCGATGCGGCGCGCGGAGAAGGCGGGGGCGATCATGCGCCGCAGCCGCCGGTGGTCGTCGCCGTACGCGGTGAACATGTTCTCGACTGCGACCCACAGCGCGAGCGGCCAGGTCTGTATCGCCTCTTCGTAGCCGGGCCAGTGGGCGCGGGCGTCCTTGGAGACGTCGGTGTTCTTGAGCAGGCTCTTGAGCAGGGCGGGGTCGCTGATCGACCAGGCGGTCACGCCGAGGATGTCGACGCGGACCGCGGCGCCGTGGCCGCGGAGCTGCTCGTGCTCGCCGTGGTGGTCGGCGCCGGTGGGGTCGAGGACGATCGGGGTGGCGGGCTGGGACATGGAAACTTCTCCTTCAGGCTGCGGCGGGAGCGGGGAAGCGGACCGGGAGCCGGGTCAGCGCGCGGTGGAACGGGCCTGGGCGCCAGGTCAGCTCGTCGGTAGGGCAGTCGAGGTCCATCTCGGGCAGCGCGTCGAGCAGGTCGGTGACGGCCGTCTCGGCGATGAGGTAGGCCAGGGAGCGTGCCGGGCAGGCGTGCGGGCCGGTGCTCCACGACAGGTGGGCCCGGTCGCCGGACCCCCCTCCTTCCAGGGCGGGGTCGTTGTTGCACGCGGCCATGGAGATGACGACCGGCTGGTGGGCGGGCAGCAGGATGCCGTCGAGGTGGACGGGCTGCGGTGGGTAGGTGATGCAGTAGTTGGCCAGAGGCGGGTCGCGGTAGAGCACGGTGTCCAGCACTTCGCGTACGGAGGCGCCGGCGGAGTGCACGGTCGCGGAGAAGTCCTCGTCGGTGAGGATCTTCAACAGGGTGTTGGTGATCAGGTTGGTCAGCGGTTCGATGCCGGCGCCGTACAGGGTGACGAGCTGGTGCGCCATCTCGGTATCGTCGAGCCGGGCCGGGTCGGCGATGAGCCGGGAGGTGATGTCCTCGGCGGGCTGGTTTCGGCGCAGGGCGACGAGCTCGGACACCGCCTGGGCCAGCATCTGGTTGCCGGCCGCCGCGTTCACCCCGTCGAAGATCTTGGCCATGCCGTTCGCGATGCGCAGGCCGAGCTCGTCCGGGCAGCCCAACAGCGCGCTCAGGATCCGGAATGCCGTCGGCCACGCGAACTGCGCCAGCAGATCGGCACGGCCCTCGGAGCGGAAATCGGCGATCGTCTCGGCGACGACTCGTTGGACGAGGGCGTGCAGGCGGTGCTGGTCGACGGCGTCGAGGGCGGAGGCGTTCGCCGCCCGGTAGCGGGAGTGTGCGGGGCCGGACGAACGCAGCGCGTTGGGGCGGTACTCCATCATCGGCCGCACGGGACAGGTGTCGGGGACCGCCTGCTCCCACACGCGGGGGTCGGCGGGGAAGCGCAGCTCGTCGTTGAGGATGCGGCGGGCCTGGTCGTAGCCGATGACCAGGGTCGCGGGCACGCCGGGGGCCAGTTCGACGGGTACGAGCGGCCCGTACGCGAGGCGCATCGCCGTGTAGGCGGCGTGCGGGTCGGCGGCGAACTCGGCCTCGTAGAGCGCGATACGGGACGACGGCGGGGCGGCGCCGGGGGTGGTGGTCACGGGTGGCGCTCCAGGGGGCGGAGGTGGCGGGCGGTCAGATAGGTGACGAGTTCGATCAGGGCCAGGTAGCCGGAACGGCCCACGCGGGCGTCGCATGCGGTCAGCGGGGTCTCCACGTCCAGGGCGAGGGCCTGGCGTATCTCCTCGAGCGGATATGCGGGGGCGTCGTCGAACCGGTTGATCGCCACGGCGTACGGGATGGCGTGCTCTTCTAGGAGGGCCAGGTGTTCGTGGGAGGCGTCGAGGTTGCGTGTGTCGGCGAGGACCAGGGCGCCCAGAGCGCCCTCGGTCAGGCTCTGCCACAGCGGCCGGAACCGGGTCTGGCCCGGGGTCCCGAACAGGTACAGCACCCGTCTTGCGCTGATGTGGATGCGGCCGAAGTCGACGCCGACGGTGGTCGTCGTCTTCTTCGGGGCGCCGGCGAGGTCGTCCACTTTGGCGCCGGCCTGGGTGAGCGGCTCGTCCATGTGCAGGGGCGGCACTTCGGACACGGACCCGACGAAGGTGGTCTTGCCCACGCCGAAGCCGCCCGCGACGACGATCTTCGCGGAGTGCACCGCGGTGGTGGGGCGGATCTCAGACTTTGGTTCGTAGACCATGGAGCACCTCCCTGAGGATGTCGATGTCGGGCTGGTCGTCGCGGGCGTTGGCGGGGCTGCTCAGGTGGCCGCTGTCCATCAGGTCGCAGACGAGGATCAGGACGGTGGACGGCGGGAGCTGAAGGACGGCGGCGATGTCGGCCACCGCCAGGCCGCCCCGTACGCCCTGGGCCAGGGCCAGGATCCGGCGGTGGTTCAGGGGCAGCCCGTCGGCCGGGCCGGTCGCGGCGAGGACCAGGGACTCCAGGCGCACGTCCGGCCGGCTGGGGCGGTCACGCCCTCCGGTCCGTACGAAGGGCCGCACCATGTCCGGGTCCCGCCGCGGCCCGCTCACCCCGCGGCCTGCGCGTTCCGTACCGGCGTCCGGGCCTCCACGGCCATCTGGTCTCCGACGCTCACCGCGAGTTCGCCCATCTGGTGGGCGATCGCGGCGAGGTCGACGTCCGGTCCGGTGGTCTGCACGAGCAGGAGTGCGTTCGGGCCGGCCTGCGTGACCAGGCAGACGTACGAGTTCATCTCCAGCAGGAGCTGCCGCATCCCGCCGCCGCTGAACTCCTCGCTGTAGGTGCGGGCGGCGCCGCGCAGGCTGGCGACGATGGCCGCGTGCCGTTCGGCCTGGTCGTGACCGATCGAGGACGTCCGGGAGTGCAGCAAGCCGTCGGTGCTGAGCAGGACCGCGCACTGGACTCCGTCGAGGGTGGCGAGCCGCTCGTCGAGCAGCCAGCCGAGCGTGTTGGCGTGCGTGTCGGTGATCATCAGGCTCCTTCAGGGGTGGTGGGGCGCGCGCGGCTAGTGCCCGCGGCCCAGGCGGCGACCACGCTCGCGCGGCCCGGCTGGGCGTGCTCGGCACCGGCGGCGGGCTGCCGCGGTGCGAGGGCCGCGCCGCGCTGGCGGACGGTCAGGCCGGTGGACGTGGTCGTCGGCGCGGGCGCCGGCGGGGCGGGCTGCACGCCGGCGCCCTGCTCTTCGGGGGCGTGGGTGAGCAGGGGGCTGGGGAAGAAGATCTGGACGCTCGTGCCCCGGTAGGCGTTGGGTGCCTCCAGGTCCACGCTGAAGCCGTACTCGCGGGCCAGGGCCGCGGCCACCGCGAACCCGGTGCGCGGATGCGCCCCGTGCTGGGTGACCGGCGCGGTCTTCTGACCGTTCAGGGTCTGGCGGGCGGCCATCACGGCCTCGCGGTTCATCTGCAGCCCGGCGTCGTCGATCCGCACCGTCAGGCCGTGATGCCCGTTGAGCAGGCGCACGTCTACAGAGGCCGACGAGGGCGAGTACTTCAGCGCGTTGTCGAGGAGCACCGCGATCGTGTGGACGGCCGGCCCGACTGCCCGGCTGGTTAGGGCGACATCGGATTCCTCGTGCTTGATCCGCTCGAACCCCTCCAGGTGGCCCATCGCCGCCTGGACCACGTCGGTGAAGGTGGTGGCCGGCCAGCGCCGGGACAGCTTCCCACCGCCGAGAATCACGTAGTTCTGCGCCACCAGCAGCAGCTGCTGGACGAGACGGTCGATGGTGACGAGCGTCTCGTACGCCTCCCCGCCCGCGTGCCAGCGCACCCCCTCGCTGATCTGCCGACTCACCCTCGATGCGATCACCACCAAGGACGCGGCGAAGCTGCGCACCGCAGCCTGAGCCGCCTCCTCGGCAGCACGCTGGGCTTCGGCAGCCGCTGCCTGGGCCTCCTGCTTGACCTGGGACACCTGGACACCGGTGGCAGTTTCCGCGTCGTACTGCACCTGCCGCATCGCCGCGGCCACCGAATCGACGACGGCACGCACCCGGTCGGCGAACACGGTGCCCCTCAGAATGTCCGGCAGCGTGAAGTCGACGCCTTGCCCGGCACCAGGCCTCACGACGGCCGCCTGGATCGCGGGCACCACCTCGTCGGCCACCTGCCCGAGGATCAGCTCGGCGGCCCGCAACTGCCGGGTCAGGTTCTCGGCATGCCGCTGCAACCTGTCGGACCGGCGGCGCTCCGCCCGCAGGGACCCCCGCAAGTGCCAGACCGCACCTCCGCCCGCCAGGGCCAGCGCCGACGGCACGGCAACCGCTGCGGCTTCTATCAGAGTGCTCATCAGATCCCCACGGGCGTGCGGTCGTCTCGGGCAGGTACGGGGTACGGCGGGCGGGCTGCGGGCGGCGGGCACAGGGCGGCCATCAGTAGGAACGGCGCGCTGAAAACCCGTCCCTGCGCGTTGCCGAAGCGGGCCCAGCGCAGGTCGTCGTCCGGTCCGGCCGTGCGCGGCGGGACCTCGAGGAGGCCCTCGTCGCGGTGCTCGGCCGGCCAGCTCCACTGCATTCCGTAGCCGGAGCCGGGCGGGAGGATGAGGACCCACTCGTCGGTGAGCGCACGGGCCACGGCGGCGCCCACCGGGTGGGGCCGGAACTCCTCGAAACGGCTGATGACTTCCAGCGCGGCGCGACTGGGCATCGTCAGGGTGTCGAAATGCTCCCCGATCGCGGCCTCGAACGGCTCCCGCGCCACCCTCAGGGGGAACAGGTCGTCGACGGTGATCTCCTCCGGGCCGGGGCAGGCCCCGTACGAGGGCGACATGGCCCCGGGCTCAGTAGCCGCGAACCCCGTCGGGTGGAGGGAGGCCGCTCTCATCGACCGGCCTCCGCCCCGACCAGCTCCCCGCCACGCCGCGCGTCATCCAGGGCCAGCTCGGACTGGATGACCGCCACGTGCGAGAAGCCCTGCGGGAAGTTCCCCAGCTGCCTCTCGTTGACGGGGTCCCATTCCTCGGCGAGCAGGCCGAGGTCGTTGCGGGCCCGCAGCAGTCCGTCCTGGAGGATCTCGGCCTCGTCGACGCGCCCGATGAGAGCGAGAGCGGTGACCAGCCACCCCGAGCAGATGAGGAAGGCGCCCTCGTCACCGGGCAGGCCGTCGACGCCCGGCGCCGCGCCGTCGGTGTGGTATCGCAGCAGGAACCCGCCCTTGATGGACAGCTCCTGCTGGATCGCCTCGATCGTGCCGATGAGCCGCTTGTCGTCCGGGTCCAGGAAGCCGGTGATGGCCAGCTGCAGCAGGGAGGCGTCCAGTGCCGGCGAGCCGTACGACTGCGTGAAGGTGTTCCGCTGCTCGTCGTATCCGTCGCGGCAGACCTGCTCGTGGATCGCGTGCCGGATCTCCCGCCACCGCTCCACCGGACCCTGGCAGGCTCCGGATTCGACGAGCCGCACCGCCCGGTCGAAGCCGACCCAGGCCATGACCTTGGAGTGGACGAACTGTCGGCGCGGTCCGCGGACCTCCCACACCCCCTCGTCAGGCTCCTCCCAGCACGTCTCCAGGCAGCCCACCAGGTCCGTGATCAGCGGCGCGACGACCGCCGTCAGGCCCGGGTCGCGCTGCTGCGCCGCGTACAGGGCGTTGACGACCTCGCCGTAGATGTCCAGCTGCAGCTGCTTGACGGCGCCGTTCCCGATCCGGACCGGGGCCGAGTTCTCGAAGCCTGGCAGCCAGTGGAGCACGGTCTCCGGCAGGTCGCGCTCGCCGCCGACCCCGTACATGATTTGCAAGTTCTCGGGGCGGCCCCCGATGACCATACGGAGCCAGGCGATCCAGTCCCGGGCCTCCTGTACGAAGCCGCAGGCCAGGAACATCTCCACGATGAGGGCGGAGTCCCTCAGCCAGCAGAAGGTGTAGTCCCAGTTCCGCACGCCGCCGATCTCTTCGGGCAGCGACGTCGTCGGTGCCGCCACGATGGCGCCGGTCAGCGCATACGTGAGGGCCTTGAGCGTGATGAGGGACCGCTCGACGGCACCCCGGTGGGGCCCGGTGTAGGAGGACTGGGAAAGCCAGACCCTCCAGAAGTCCGCGGTCGCCTTCATCAGCCCAGTCGCGTCCGGCAGCGGCGGCGGGGGGCCCTGCTCCCAGGACAAGGTGAAGGCGACGTGCTCGTCCGCGGACACCGTGAATTCCGACCACAGGTCACCGTCGGTCTCACGCGTGGGGGCGGCGGTGTCGAGCCAGAGCTGGCCGTCGCCGAGGTCGGTGCTCGCCCGGCGACCGTCGACCTTGATCCGCGGCACCCTGCTTCCGTAGCCGGGACGCGCCCGCAGGAGAGAGCGCATGGGCACCCGGCCGCTGACGCCGCGCACGATGCGTACCAGTTGCGGCGCCTCGCCGGTGGCCGGCATGAAGTCGAGGACCTGGACCGTGCCCGTCGTGGTGATCCAGGTGGACTCCAGGATCAGGGTGCCGTCGAGGTAGCGCCGCCTGTCCGCTGCTGCGGGCGCGGTACCGTCCGCGCCGGCCGGGCCGATGCGCCACAGCCCGTGCTTCTCGGTTCCGAGGAGGCTCGTGAAGTAGGCCGGGGAATCGAAGCGGGGCAGGCCCATCCAGTCGATGCTGCCGTCCCGGTCGACCAGGGCGGCCGTCTGCATGTTCCCGATGAAGCCGTGGTCCTCGATCCGTCCCACTCGCCGGGGCCGCGCCAGAGCGTTCCGGGGAGTCGGGATCAGCGCACCGGCAACCGCTGCCCCGGGAGGCAGGGGCTGGAGCGGAGAGATGAGGCGGCTGTCCATGGTGTCCGATCTCTACGGGCCCGGAAAGAGACCGGGCGGTTGTGGGTGGGCACGGCGTACGGCGGCTTTGCCCTGTTCTTGGAATGGGAGCGGCGGAGGGACCTACAACGGGGGGGCCTGCGCCGGGCACGACTTCGTCGTCAGGGCGGCGAGATCGTTCACATCCACAGCGATGCAGCCCTGTAGCGACAGCACGTGACGAGTCGCCAGCACCCAGCGAAGAGCAGGATCGTCGTAGCCGACTTGGACGATGTCCTCGCCGGGCACCGGCAGCAGGGTCCTAGGGTCGTAGAGGACCCCCGCGACCCCCCATGACACCGGGCGTTCGACCCAGGCGGCCACGTGTTCCCGCAGATGGGGGCAGTGCGTCACCGCTATGAGCGCACACGGCGGGCAGACCGGGGCGGCGGTGGTCAGCTCCCCCTCACCCACCGGCCGGCCGACGTCTTTGAGGACGAATAGCTGCCGCTCCGGGTCCTGCTCCAGAGTGTCGGCGCCGCAGACCTGGCACAGCATTCGGCTGATCGCGCGCCGCTGACGCAGCGCATGGACGGTCGGGAACAGAGCCTTGCCGGCGCCCTGAGCGATGGCCTGCCGAATCCACAGCACGCCGTCACTGTCGCGGTCGTACGGCGTCTCGTCCGCGTAGCCGATGCCCTGCCCGGACCGGTGCAGGACCACGGTGGCAGCCGGGTGCGTCTCCGTGCTCCACGCGGTCACGTACGGCACGGGGAGGCCCCCCTGGACAAACGGGGTTCTGCTCATGCCGCGGCGCTCGACGCTGTGGCGGCCAGCCGGTGCGGAGCGATGATCTTGCCGTCGGGGAGGATCTCGCCGGTGTCGTCGAAGAGGAAGACGCCGTTGCACAGCTGGCTCCACCCCTGTTCGGGGTATGCCGTGACTACGACGGCGGCCTCGCGGTCCGTGGCCTCGGCGGAGGGGCAGGCGGGCTTGTGCTGGCACATGGTGAGTCCTCGGGAGAAGCGGCGCTGCGGGGGCGGACGAGGGGAGCGGGCGGCGGGTGGACCGGCTGCCGTGGGGCAGTGCTCGCCACGGCAGCCGGGAGGCAGCAGCGCTAAGGCGCCGCACCTCGCTCCGTTCTCCCGGAGGTCGCGGTCACGAGGTGGCACCGGCCTTCCTCGGGAGTGGTCTCGGAGCCCGAGGGCGGGCGTCGGCGCACGGCGTTCACGGGGGTGTACTGCCGCGTGCAGGCGCCCGCCCCGCTCTTGGGACGGCCTTCGACGCCGGGCGAGGTGCCGAGAACCGGTGAGGCGAGAGTGATCACGGCAACCCTTCCCTGGACGGCGAGGCGGAGGAACTGCGAATAGCGTCGCCGCTTCTTCGCACGCTCCGATAGCGAAATCGGCCCCCACTTCTCCCCACTTCGGCGGCGTGGAGAACGGGGTCAAACCCGTTCGCGCTCCCGCCGGGATTCGGACAATAGCTCCGAATTCGGTCACCGATCCCGATGTCGGTACCCGCCCGGAACTCCCGTCGCTAGAGATCGACTACGCCACCCCACTTCACCCCACTTCTCTGAAAATGCTTGACTGGAATTCGGGATCGCTGGTAAGGGCGACTTGATGAGGCCTCAGGGCCAGTTGCTTGCCATACGGCCAGCTCGGAGGGGATCCTGGCGCGCTAAATGCCTCTAACCACGGGCCGGGCGGGTACGCGGTGGCCTGCCCACCGGCATGTCCCGGCGTGAGGAAAGCGCACGAATATCGCCCTTCTGTACGATGCTCGACCCGTCGGCACTTCCCGCCGTCCGGCAAGTAGGCGGGGCCGACGCTGAAGTGGGGAGAAGTGGGGACGAGTTTCGCTATCACCCGCGCTGCGACATGGGCCACGGTATTCAGCAGGACTTGCCAGTCCGTGCCCCCCGGGCATTGTGAATGCAGCGAGGAGTGATCCCCGTGCTTGGTCCCGCCAGCACTGTCTTGCCATCCGGCCCAGGCCGCGATGGCGGCCGCCCCACGGCGCACGCTGCCATCGACCTCTGCGACCTCGACGCGCCGCAGAGCGCCGCCCGCCGCATAGTCCGCACCACCCTCGCAGGGAAGACCGACAGCGACTACACGGACGACGTGGTTCTGGTGGCCGACGAACTGGTCGGGAACGCAGTCGAGCATGCTGGAGCGGCGATCGACATCTCCCTCGACGTCTACGACTGGGGAGTGGCTGTCCAGGTTCGCGACCGCGGCGAAGACACCACGGCGCTACCCGGAAAGCCTCTGGCTGCCGACGAAGACGATGAGGGCGGGAGAGGCCTGTTTCTAGTGGACGTACTGGCGAGCGCCTGGGGAGTCCAGCGCGACAAGAAGGGGAAGCGCGTCATCGCGATCTTCCTCTACCGAGCGGGAGACGCTGCCCGATGACACCGAGCGATCTCGCACCCCGCCGTTTGGCCCCGGACCTGATGGTGCACCCGCTGGGCGTCAGCAGCGGAACCTCGCGCTGGGCGCCGAACGCCGTTCAACCGGACGACGCACGGCTGCTCGACGGGCTGCGCCGCGCGTTGGAGGCAGGCGGCGGCGAGGGCGCGGCGCACCTGTTCGACACGGCCGACGGCCACCGGTGCGGCCACGCCGAGAGGCTCGTCGGCAAAGTCCTCAAGGAGCACCGGGGCCACCGTGCGCAGGTCGCCAGCAAGGTCGGCCGGGTCCAGGGATCCGCTCCCCACCCCTACGCCGGCCCGCGGGTGCGGCATCAGCTCGAGCAGACCCTGGAGAATCTGTACCTGGACGAGTTGGCCCTCTACACCCTTGAGTCCTGGGACTTCGGCCCCGGCGACCGGTACCTCGATCCGGTCGTCGAGCAGATGCGGGCGCTGCGCGATCTCGGCCAGATCCGGGCTATCGGTCTGCGTGGTCCGGGCTTCCGCTCTTCCAGCCGCTCGATACGACGCTTCCTGGATCTGTTCGACCGGATCTGTCCCGACGTGGTCTGGACACAGGCGAGCGGCCTGCTACCGCTGGCCGACCTGGGAGACGAAGACCTCGGTGCCTTTACCGCCCGGCACGGCGTCGGCCTGCTCATTGCCTCGCCGTTGGCCCACGGCGCGCTCGCAGGTGGCTGCGCGGACCGCGCTCTGGCCGCATGGAGAGGCTCGGCCGACCACGCGGAAGCGATGGCGTCGGCGGTTACCCACGGCCTCGCAGAGCTGGCCGGCCGCTTCGGCCCGTCTTCGGACGCCCTGGCCCGGGTGGCTTTACGGTTCATCCTTCAGCAGGTGCCGAACGCTGTGGTGGTCGCTGGCGCCGGCGACCACCAGCTGGCCGGGCACGATCTGCATTTCCTCGGCCAGCCATTGTCCGATCACGAGCTCGGGGTGATCGACAGCGTCTTCTCCCGGATCCGGACCGTGATGATCCAGCATGAGGGGCGCGCCCCCTCCATGGAGGTCAACGCGTGACCGGACCTGCCCCTCCCGCTCAGAGGGCAACTCCGTTGCGGAGGTAGCGCGGGACACCGTCCTCCAGGACCTGCAAAGCATGGACGGCCCGGGCGCGCTGGCGCTCCGGCAGCAGGCGCAGGGCCTGTGCGGCCTCGAAGAAGCGGTGCTCGGAGATCTCCTCGTCGCTCGGCTTCAGCCGGGCGGTCTGCTCTGGCGACAGGACACCGGCGTCGAAGACGAACCCGAGGAGGTCGTCCCACGGACCGTGCGGCCCCACCCAGTCGACACACAGGAACCGCAGCCCGGCGACCGTCAGGCCGAGCTCCTCGCGGAGCTCTCGCCGAAGGGCATCCTCCGGGGCCTCGTTGTCCTCGGCCATGCCCCCAGGAAGGTCCCACCCTTCCTTGTAGGTCGGGTTCACCAGAAGCAGCCTCCCTGCCTGGTCCCGGATCAGGGCGTCCGCGGCCGCCCTCTTCCGGGCCTGCCGAGCGTTTCCCTCAGCCAGGTAGGCGTCACGGCCGGGCTCACCCGGCATGGGTGCATCGTTCACTGCGGACCTTCCGGGAGCGCGAGACTGCCGAGCAGCAATCTACGGTGCTGCGCCGTGGCGGTCATCCGCGAGAGGAGCTCGCGGACCTCCGAGACCTGGCGATGGTGATCGAAATCAGCCTGCAGCGCCGCAAGTTGGCTGCTGAGCCGCAGGGACGTCACTGACTGGCAGGCGTTCAGTAGTTCCATGCCGACCGTGCATGCAGCGTCGAGTTGCCCTTGTGCGAGCAGGACCCGCGCCAACGTGATTTGCCCGAACGCCCGGCTGCGGACCCGGCTCGCGTCACGCAGCGCCAACGCGTGCTCTGCCTCCTTGGCTGCGGCCTTGAGCGCGCCGAGATCCAGGAACACGGAAGCGCCTTCGCTGGCAAGTGCCGCTTCGTCGAACGGAGCCACCCACCTGGACGCCGGTGCGGTCCGTGCGAGAACCAGGGCTTCGTGTGCCGCGTCGAGCGCCCGCCGCGCCTCTCGTTCGGAGTGGAGCTGGGCGAGCGCCCGGGCCTCCATGGCGTGGAGGCGGGCCGCGAGGGTTGGCACCGGCGGGCCGCCGGCGAGGCGGGCGAGCCCGCTGCGGGCGAGCTCGGCGGCGGCTTCGACCTGATTGGTCTGCAGGGCCAGGTGGCTCATGCCAGCGAGCACGTTCGCGCCGGCGGTCACGTCGGTCAGGCTCTGCGACAGGCGACGGGCTCGGTCGAAGTGCCCGGATGCCAGATCGTCGCGGCCGGCGTCGTGAGCCATCCACGCGGCCATCTCTGTGAGAACGACCGCCGCGCCGAAGGCGGCCTCACCGTCTTCGCGGCTGTCCGCCGCGCTGAAGAGGGTCGGGGCGACGACCGTGTTGAGGTAGTGCAGCACGGACCGGTACACGTGCCCGCCGCCAAGCTGGCGGTCCGCGAGCCGGAACGACTCCATGGCGGCCAGATGCGGCGACACCGCTGAGTCAACGATGGTTGCCGCCCCGGCGTCGGCCTGTGGCACGGCCTCAGGCTCTAGCCGGGCGAACAGCTGCTCGGCCGGCTCGCCGAAGAGATGTTCCAGAACCCGGCATGTCGGCAGCCGCGGCAAGCCCTTGATGTCTCCGATCATCCAGCGATCCCAGGAGGACCGTGAGACGTACACGGATGCGAGGGAGGCGTTGCCGTCGAGCTGGGCCACTTCCCTGGCCGCCCGCTCGAAGTGCACCGTGAACGTCTCGTAGATGCGCATGCGGTGAGCCTCGACCACCTCCGGGAAGCGGATCGCCCTGCGCATCGTCGTCTACTCCCTCAGTTGCCCGTGCCGAAGCCGAGGAGGGGCACGTCGTACAGCTCCGCGCTGCGCTGCCGCGTAAGCGCCGGCCCTGCGGTGTCGCTGACGACTTCGATGATGGGGATCTCGCAGATGAATTGCACGGTCGCGCCGAGCAGGTGCGACACCCGCCCCTCGGCCGACTTCGCCTTGATGCCGGCCGCGACGTGGATGTGCGGGGCCAGGCAGTCCTTCTCCGTATCCCAGGCGAGCGTCCCGCCGCCGAGCGCTTCGAGCACCTCGACGGTGACCTCTTCCCACAAGGGGGCCTCGGGGTCGGCGAGGGGTTCGCACGAGCCGACCAAACGGGCTGAGCGAAGGCCACCGACAAACAGCGGGATGTATCCCGCCCGGATGCCCTGGTCCGCGCAGAACCGCGTGATGCCTTCCAGGAGGTCTTCCCCGTGGTCGAGGGCGAGCACGAACTGCCGGCCGGTGCGAACTTGGGCAAAGCGCATGTTCAGGGATGTCCCTTGTGCTGGTGGGGTCGGGGGCGGGATTAGGAGTGGTCGAGGAACGCCTTCGCGATATCCGGGCGGGGTGTGCCTGCGGCCAGGAGGGCGGCCAGGAGCAGACGGGCCTTGTAGGGGTCGAGGTTTCCGGCGCTGATCAGGCCGCGGGCCAGCAGGTCGCTCTCGGAGCCGGGGAAGGCGTAGGTCGAGGTGAGGACGGGCCCGGTGCCGATGCGGGAGGCAAGGATGACGGGCATCGTGGAAGCCAGCGCCTCCAGCGGGCGGCACCAGGTCTCGGGGACGTGGCCGGCGCCGAAAGCGGCCACCACGAGGCCGCTGACCTCGTTCGCCAGGCCTGGCAGCAGCGTTCCGCTGCTGCCCAGGGACGCGGTGACGATCTCCACTTGCGGCAGGGCGCCGACCGGAAGCGGTACGGGCGCGATCGGACTCAGCGAGCCGCGGAGCCGAGCCGTCCCTTCCGCTACGTGGCCGAGCGGTCCGGTGTTCGGAGACTCGAATGCTGCCGGGCTGGTCGTGTGCATCTTCCGGACGTGGCGGGCGGCATGGATCTCGTCGCCCAGGACGACGAGGACCCCGGTACCGCGAGCCTCCGCGCTCACAGCGGTCTGGACGGCGGCCAGGAGGTTCGCCGGGCCGTCCGCGCCCGCCGTCGCCGCGTTGCGCATGGCGCCGGTGAAGACCACCGGTGTGGGGCCCTGGTAGTAGAGGCCGGTCAGGAACGCGGTCTCTTCGAGCGTGTCGGTGCCCTGCGTCACCACGACCCCGTCGACGCCCTCCCGGTCGGCCTGCTTCAGCCGGTCCACGAGGCTGACGATGTCGCTGAACGCCAGGGAGGCCCCCGGCATCTGCCGGAAGTCCTCCACGGTCACCTCGGCGGCGTCTCGAAGGCCGGGCACAGCGCCCACCAGGTCCGATCCTGTCAGCGTGGGCGTGACGCCGGATGCCGCGGCGGTGCGCGTCATGGCGATGGTGCCGCCCAGGGTGAGCACCAGGACGGTTCGGTTCGGGTCACGGTCAGCGGAGAGCACGAAGGACCTTTCAGACGGAACGACAGTACGGACGGGAATCACCGGGACGGGGCGAGCTTGCCGAGGAAGAGCAGGGTCTCATCGAGCGCTTCCACGGTCAGCAGACGGCTGCGGGGGCGAACGAGGCCGGCCACGCCGTACTCGCCCAGAGCGTGACACCTGGCGGTCAACCAGCCCCAGTCCAGGCCCAGATAGTCCGCGAGTGACCGCAGACGGCTCGCCGGGTCCTCGCCCACCAGCACGTCGGCGCCCTGCGCGTCGGCGAAAACGCTGGCGTAGGTACGCAGCTCCCCGCGGGTCGACGTACTGGCGGCCGCCCACAGCGCTCCGCCGGGCGCTCGTACCCAGTTGGCAACGACGGCTCGCTGCCCGGGGACGAAGGCCACCCCGTCCACCTCCGAGTACTCCGTCTTCGCTACCACCCTGACCCGGACCCCGAAGCGCTCCATGAGGGCGATCGCCAACAGCAGCAGAACCCTCTCGTACTTCTCGGAGCGCGCCACCTCGGCCTCGGGCAGACAGAAGACCCGGACAGTCTGGGTAGCGGCGCCGTGAAAGCGATCCAGGGCTTGGAGGTAGTCCAGCTTGTGCTTGAAGAACAGCCAGCAGGCCGCCTCTTCCCCGGTCTGCTCACGGGTCCAGAAGATCGGCACCTCGCTCGCATCGGCCAGTTCCTGCCGGATGTGCCGGGCACAGAACGCCGACCCCATCCAACTGCTGCCAACGGCGGTCAGGTCAACGAGCAGCTGGCTGGGCGCCGAGCGGGGCAAGGAGAGGTAGGTATCCAGAAGGTGCTGCTCGGCGTCAAGAGCCTGATCATCGGACAGAAGTCCGTCGTCGAGTTGGGTGAGGGCCCAGAGAATGCCGTAGGAGAGGTCGTCCAGGAGGTACGCCGAGGGAATCGACAGGCCGCCGGTGGCAGGCGGCCCGGGCAGAGCGGGCCTACGAGCGGCTGCGGCGTCGCGGACGTACAGGTTGAAGTCGTCCTGTCGCTCCTCGACGCCGACAAGGAATCCGCGGCGCACCGGCCGTAAGAACCGCTCCAGGTCCCGCAGCCCGTCCTGGCCCAGATCGTGCACGTCGGCATCCTCACCTCGCCTGACGACGGGAAGAAGGTGCACCGCGGCGCTCGTGCCGTCCAGGCGCTGACGTCCAGCAATCTCCCAGGTCCCTGCCGGTCCGCCGGCGGGGAGCATCAAGTTGGATGTGGGCCAGCGCAAACCAACCCGCGCGGCCACCGATTCCAGAGCCACCGTTGGCTCACTCGCACCGGGCGCCGGGCTGAACAACTCCTCGACGGTGTGACCGAGCAGGCGTTCCAGGATCTGCGCCGCCTCACCGCGGGGACGGCCGTACCACGTCCCCGAGGACCATCTGTCGAACGTGGTGCGCCCTACACTGACCGTGGCCAGTCGGTGGTTGCCGGTCTCCCGAGCAGCCTTCCGCCCGGTGGCCGCGAAATGGACGCAGAACGCCTCCCAGCCAAGGAGGTCACGATCCTTCAGCAGGAAGCTGAACAACGTCGGTTGCATCGCGACAGCTCCTCCCTGGGCGAGTACGGGCAGCAGAGCAAGCGGAACGGCCTCCACGCGTGGCGACGGATGCTGCACACTTGGTGACCCTGGCTAGGATGCTCCCTCAGGCAAGCCCTTAGCAATATGGTCGAGCAAATTGCTCAACCATATTGCTTGTAGGAGGCGCTACGAGCCGTCAGACTGGCCACCATGCCAGAGACGCCGTGGTCGTTGACCCTCAGCGAAGTCGGCCTGCGCCTTGAGGAGTTGCGCGAACGGCGCGGCCTCACCCAAGGCGACGTCGCAGGCCACGAAGCGTTGCGCCAGCGCGGCGTCAAGATCGACAAGAGCGGGCTGAGCCGCCTGGAGCGCGGACAGCGCCGGCGCGTTGCCCGCGACCTCGTTGAAGCGCTGCTTGAGGCATACCAGGCCAACGCCACGGAAAGCTCCGAGATTGTGGCCCTCCTGGGAGCCGACACCACTCCCGCTGGCAGACCACGCCCAGCACTGTGGCGGCGTAATGCCCACTTGCTCGGCCCTATGCAGTTCGAGGGCTTCCTGAAGATGGAGCGTCGGGCCGCTGAGCTGTGGAACTACGAACGAGACGTCTGGCCGGGGCTCCATCAGAACGAGGAGTACGCCTACCTCGTCATCGCCCTGATGAGGCCCGATCTGCGACGCTCCGAAGTCAAGGCCCTCGTCGACGTCCGCATGGACCGTCAGCAGCAAGTGCGAGAAGGCGCACTCACAGAATTGCGCGCCCTCGTGGACGAGTGCGCGCTCCACCTTCCCGTAGATGACCCGGCGGTGGCACGACGGCAGTTGGAGCGAGTGCTGGACGAGTCCGAGGACCCGCGTAACGCCATCCGCCTCCTACCAGCGGCCATCGGACTACATCCTGGTTCCGCCGGCCCGTTCGTCGTCATGGCCTTTCCCGAGGCGGCCCGCCAGGTGGTGTGGGTGGAGACGATGGTCAGCTCGCTGTACTTCGATGGGGAAGAAGATGTGCAGCGTTACACGGCGGCTTTCTCCAGTCTCTGGGAGCGAGCGCTGGACCCCGACGAGACGCGCACGCGCCTCAAGAAGAAGATCAAGGAGCTAGAACAGTGACTGAAAAGCCGGGCCCGTCCTCGTTCGACCTGACTTCGGTCGAATGGACGGCGTCCAAGTACAGCGGCGCCGGTGCAGAAAAGCCGGACCCGTCCTCGTTCGATCTGTCATCGGTCGAATGGACGGTGTCCAAGTACAGCGGCGGCGGCGGGAACTGCGTTCGAGTCGCCGTCAAGGACGGGTACGTCCTGATCGGCGATTCGCAGAACCCCGATCGCCTGCCTCACGTCTTCACCCCGGCCGAAGCCAAGGCCTGGCTGCTCGGCGCGAAGGACACAGACTTCGACTTCCTGCTCGATCTGTGACCCTGCCCTGAGGCACCGCACCACCACGGGCCGGCCCCAAGGAAGATGGGGCCGGCCCGCACGTCTGTGTCCATCGGCACGGCCAGGCACACAGATGCCCCGGTCGAACACCCTGAGCGTAGACGTCATCCGCAGGCGCCAACCGGGCGATCTCCGGGCCGTACCCGCAGGAGCAGATGTCCCCGGATGGTCACGGCCTAAGGTGACCCCAACATGACCCCACGCTCATAGAGTTAAGTATTCCTCCTGTTAGAAGGCGGGGTGTCCCTCGCGGAGTGCGTGGGCGATGCGGCCCAGGCCAAGAGGGACGAGGCCGGTACCCACTGTGGTCTGGTCGCGCTGCGCGGTGGACAGCACGTGGGGCTGTTGGCCGCGGCAGCGTCGGACGTAGAACTCCACCTGGTTGATGTCCACGGCGTAGACGAGACGCGATTCGATCCGGTCGGGGGCGAGGTGGTTGACGCGCCGGCCCTGCGCGTTCGAGCGCTGCTCGTACTCGGTCGGCTCGCGGTCTGCGGGTCGGCCCCAGCCCTCGAACATTGCGGCGATGCCGGCCACGGGGGCGTCGGCGTACGAGCGGTGCTCCACCGCTGTCGGCACGGCGGGCAGGCGCTGCGCGGTGTGGCCGATCGCGTCGGCGGGGTTGCGGACCTGAGCACCCCAGAGCCGCGCGGGGACGATGCGCAGCTCGATCGAGCGGGCGTCGAGGTCGGCCAGGTGGACGGTGAACAGCCGTGCGGGCTTGTCCCATCCTCGCCGTTCGCCTTCCCGTTGTTCGATGGCGGCCAGGGCGGTGGCCATGGCGTCGGCCATCTTGTCCTCGCACAGGCCCAGAGGCGTGGCGGGCATGAGGACGGCTCGCTTCTCCCAGTTCTCCATGGTGGTGCTTCCTTCGGGTCCTGGTGGTGGTTGTGCGGGGCTGGTGGTCGCGGGCCTGAGCGGAGGTCAGCGCTGGTCGCGGTACCAGGTGAGGAACTTCTCGGCGTGCGGTTGGTCGAAGGTGACGGTCAGGGTGCCGTCGTCGGCGAGGTCCTGGGTGACGCCGTACGCCAGGCCGGTGGGGGCGGTGGTGCCGGGCCAGCGGGCGATCAGGGTGAGCAGTGCTCCGGCGTGGGGACCCGCGGCGGTGAGCTTGAGGATGATGGTCAGCGTCTCGTCGTCGATGCCGAGGTCGATCGGGCTGTCCGGGAGTTCGGAGCGCAGCTGGTCGAAGAGGTGTTTCTGGTCGGGGACGGCCGTGCCGAAGGCGTCGGCGTTGGCACGGGCCTGTGCGGTGCGCTGATAGAAGCTGTCGATCAGCTTCTGTGCGCTGGAACGCAGCTCGGGATCGGTGATCTCGTCCAGCGCGTGGACGGTGCCCTCGGTGGTCCCGGGCGGGGTGAGCGGGTGGTAGCCGATCTCGCGGTTGGCCCCGTCTGCGTCGAGGAGGGTGAGGATCGCCAGGTTGGCGACGGGGTGGACGTTGATCGTCCACTGGGCCGGCAGGGGAGGGGGAGTGGGCATGGAGGTCTCCGAGGTGGTGGGTGCGGGCCGGCGGCGGGACGGGGACGGGGGCGCGGGCGGTGTAGTTGTCGCGTCCCTCCGGCCCTCGCCGTCGGTGGTCGGGTGGATCCGGGCCGGGGGGATGGAAGTGCGGGGCGGCTGGCTGTGCCCGCAACGTGGGCGGGTTCGCGTAACTGGTCTCGCGGGAGCGGGTCTCCGGGGAGCGGGCAACGGTGTTCGGGTGCGTTCACGGGGGTCAGATGTCAGAGCGCAGGACCAGGCGCAGCGCGTCGCGGATCGCGGCGCGCCGGTCAGCGGTGACGTGGTCTGCGAAGGCGAGGTGGACACGGATGCTGGCTTCGTCGTCCTCCCACCGGGTGAGGGGATCGGGCTCGGGCACCAAGTGCTCGGCGGCCAGTCCGATGGCCCACCCGGACAGGTCGGGTGCTTCGTCGACGAGCTTCCCCACGGCGCGGTAGGCGGTGCTGGCCGCTTCGTCGCCGAGGGACTGCCAGGTACGCGGCTCGTCGGTACCTGCGGTGTGGGGGATCGGCTGGTCGCAGAGGCTCTCGCCGACACCTGACTGGGAGTCGAGGGCGAGCAGGAGCATGTGGTGGACGGTGGCGGCGGCGTGGTGAAGATCGGCAGTGGTGTACGTCGTGAGCGCGGACGGCCCGGGTGGGGTGGTGGCGTCGGCCTCCTCGCTCTCTGCTTCGGCGCGGTCGGCGCAGTTGCCGCACAGCCCCTCCCACCCTTCGCCGTCGTCGGTGGATTCCTCGCAGTCCTCCGCCGAGCAGAAGTGCTCCTCGTATACGGCGGCCGGGATGAACCGCACGGCCGCACTGGTGCTGGCGAGGGTGAGGACGCCCTGCTCGAAGAGGTGCATGGTGGCTTCGTACCGGCCGGAGCGCCGCACGGTGTGCCAGACGTCGATGCCGTGGAGCTGGCGGTGCTCGGCGGACTGCGGCCGGACCCAGGTGTCCCCGTCGCGGAGGTGGACGACGTACTCGGACTCGAAGTCGATTGCGGCGCGGACCTCGTCGGCGGATACGGGAGCGGGGGTGTTCGCGGGCATGGGAGCGGCTCTCAAGGGGTTCGGGTTGAGCGAGTTGGGCGGGTGGCGCTGCCGGGCGGCCTCGGGCCGCCCGGCAGCGGGGCGGGTCAGATATGGGTGACGCGGTCGCCGCCGTCGGTGAGGACCAGCATCAGTCGGCGGTGGGCGTGCGGGGCGTCCCAGGCGACGCCGAGCTGCCTGATGAGCGGGTGGGGATTCCAGTGGGTGACGGTGCCGGTCGCCCCGGCGGGGATGGGGTCGTGCTCGTCGGTGCACACGATGACCTTGATGCGGTCTCCGGGGGTGAACTCGGGCTGCACATCTGCTCCTTCGGTGAGGCGGCCGGGGCGCTCCGGGCGGCCCGGCCGTGGGCGCGGGGGCGGGTGGGTTCAGCGGTGTTCGGTCTCGCCCTTGTTGTCGATCTCGACGAGCAGCAGCCGTGGCCGGTCGGCCTCGTGGTCGATGTGCACGTACGGGACCAGGTGTTCGCCCTTCCAGTGCTGGCGGAGTCGCACCAGCACGCTGACGCCGTAGACCCGCAGCTCGTAGGTGTCGCTGGGGCTGCCGCCGTCGGGGTCGGGGTCGGCTTGGACGACGGCCAGGGTGGCCTGGCGCACCGGGTAGGTGGTGGTGCGGCGGCGCAGCGGCATGGTCGTGGCGAACACGTAGACCGCGACGCTGGAGAGGGTGGCCGCCATCAGGGCGTCGGCGGCGGTGTGCGGCTCGTAGAACCAGGAGCTGCCGAGGGCGACGGCGGCGCTGGGCAGGGCGCACAGGACACTCCAGCGCCACCAGCGGGCGGACGCGGTACGGCCGGCGGGAGCGGGGCGGTGGGCAGACTCGGGCACGGGATGCCTCCAGAAGTGGGCGGGCCAGAAGGCGCGGCGGAGGGGCGGGAGTCGCACGGCCCGGGCCCGGATGGGGCGCTCGTTCGCTCGGCGACATCCCAAACGATACAGAGACTCATAGATTTAAGCAACTTTGATCCTTCCGCTTCCCCTTCACTCGCCGCTGCGCCCAGCCGGCGGCGGCCCGTTGCGGCGGCCTCCCGCTTGGCCGGTGGCGCCGCCGCACCCGGTCGCGGCGGGCGTGCTCGGGCGCTGCGGTCGCGGCATTCGGCCCGACGTTGGCCGCCGGCGCCACTTCCTGGCGTGCAGGGCGGTCGCCAGGCGGCGGCGTACTCCGTCCGGCTCGTTCGCGACGGTGCGCGGCGGCGGAAGTGCCGCCTGGGGGCGCGGGTCAGCGGCCCCGCCTGAGCCGCCGAAGCGCCCCACGTATGTTGCTTAAGTCTATGAGTTGCTTTATGGTTGCGGAGGAGCAGCCCTTAGCGAACCCGGTCCTCCCTGTGATCACGCACTAACCACCCATGAGGGAGATCCGTCATGCCCGAGGCACCCGAGTACACGCCGTACACCATCTACGTGCTGGAGCCACACGCTGCCTACGCGACCGCCGAGAACGGCCACATCCCGATTGGAACCATTGCCGAGCGCGTCTACGGCAAGCCCTACAGCTCGCTGAGCGGATGCCAGCGGGACGACGAGCACATCGGAAACGACAGCGTGAAGCTGTACGAACTCACCTCCGACGATGACTACCTGGAAGCACTCGAAGCGTTCGACGACACCGAGCTGTACCTGGGCTGGGACTCCCGTACACGCGAGAGCGTCCGCAAGACCGGCATGACTGAGCTGGACTACTGGCTGAGCATCCGGATCGCCGACGAGAACACCCCAGCCACCGTCGAGGCGAACCCGCCCAAAACGCAAGACCTTGAGAACGCCGTGTTCGAGGACCGCTTCTTCGCCGATCGCGCTTTCACTCCGTCGCTGAAACTGGTCCTGGCCGATCTCATCCGTCGCGGCGAACTCCCGCGCGGCGACTTCCTGTTCCGGCACTGGTGGTGACCAGAGCAGAACGAAGACCGACGCCACGAAACCCACCTTGGAAGGCCCCGATGTCCCTCACTCTCCCGGTCGCAGAACTCCGGACACTGCTGCACGACGCCCTCTCGGCCGCGCTCGCCACCGACGCCCTCACCCTCCCGGCCCCGCTGATGTACACCCCGGGCGTCCACCGCCCGGCTCTGTACCAGGAGAGCACCGTCGTACGCGGACGGCCGGGCGAAGGCAAGACGTTCTGGGCCCGGGCCCTGACGGACCCGCAGCTGCGCACCATCGCCGCGCGGGAGTACCGCATGCCCAGGCTTGAGCGGACGGAGGCGGTCACCGCCTTCGGCGCCCGGCCGGACGCCGGCCAGCCGACCGCAGGGGAGCTTCGCGCCCTGACGGGGTGGGGTGTACCGCCGACCGTCCTGTGGAGTGCCGTCGCGTTGACCGCGCTCGGTGTGCCGGACCTTGCCGCCCTCGCCACCTGGACCGAGCGCGTCGACTGGCTGACCCGCAACCCCGGGGCCACCGAGCGGTCCCTGGCCGAGTTCGAAGCCGCCGCGAAGGCCACCGACACCGTGCGGCTCGTCCTGTTCGACGCCCTCGACCAGCTCCACCCGGACCGGGCGCTGGCCGAGCACCTGGCCTCCGGCATGCTCAACCTTGCCGTCACCCTCTCCCGCCGCACCACCCGGCTGCGCGCGAAGGTGTTCATCCGCCCGGACATGCTGGACGGGGCCCTGGCCGGTGTCCCGCGCCCGGACCGCGGCTTCCTGACCGGCCGTGCCGCCGACCTCTCCTGGGGCCGTTCCGACTACCTCGGCCGCACCGCCAGGACCGAGCTGTACGGCCTGTTCATCCACCTCCTGGGCAACCACGACAGCGCGGGGGCCGCCGACTTCCGCGCGGCCTGGCCCACCTGGGAGCAGAGCCAGGGCAGCCGGTATCTCGCGCCCTCCGGGCTGAGCGGCGACCCGAAGACGCAGGAGGAGTTCTTCACCACCCTCGTCGGCCGGTTCATGGGCACCAACGCCCGCACCGGCTACACCTACAACTGCCTGTCCAACCGCCTCCAGGACGCGCGGGGAGTGATCACTCCGCGTCCGTTCCTCACCGCGCTGGCCACCGCCCTTGAGGACACCGGCCGCAACCACCCCGGACACGACCGGCCGCTGCACCACGATGATCTCCGTCGCAGCGTGCGCTGCGGGGCGCGGGCCACGGAGCTTCACCAGGCGCTGCCGTGGGTCCGCCTCGCCATGGAGCCGCTGGCCGGTCAGCAGGTCCCGATCTGGGAGGAGGACGTCTTCGGCCTGTGGCAGGAGAGCAGCCTGGCCGAGCGGCTCCAGGAATCGGCGCGGGAGGCCGGGAGCGGCACCGGCCGGTCCCGGACCGGCCCGCGCAGCCCCGCCAGCCTCCCGCAGCTGCTGGAGGAGCTGATCGACGCCGGAGTGATGAGCCGCCGCACCAGCGGGCAGCTCGACATGCCCGACGTCTACCGGGGCGTCTACGGCCTCGGCCGACGCGGGGGAGTCAAGCGGGCCGCCACCGGCGCATAGCCCAGCCTCGCCCGGCCCCGGACCCCGGCCACCGCGCCGGGGGTCGGGGCCGCACGAGTTCCCTGCGGAAGTGCTGAACGTGCCCGGCCGGCGGCGGTTCACTGCGGCTCGCCGCTCCGCGGCTTCTTCCGGGTCTGCGAGGCCAGCCGTTCCACCTGCTCGCGCAGACCCTCCGGCACAGCGGGAAGGAGGAACGGGTTCAACTTCCGGTCACGCTCCGCGCGCATGGCCGTGACGACCCGCTCCTTCTGCTGCAAGGCCCGGCGCTTCTCCATCGCCTCGTGCACCGTGAGCAGCAGTTCGGTGGGCGACAGGTCGCCCAGGTCGACCGGCAGCACCTGGCGACCCCGGGCCAACGCGCCGAAGTCCGTCACGGCGACCGTCTTGTCCAGGCCCCCGCGGCCCAGCCCGAGCAGCATCGTCGAAGGTGGCGTGGCCTTCGACGGGACGCTCTCCGCGGCGACCGCCGGGGTGGGCCGGAGGTGGTTCTCGGTGAGCATCCGTACGGCTTCTTCACGGCCGGCCTGGTCGAGCCTGGCGGGCAGCCGGCCCGCGTCGGCCGCGGCCTGCACGCGCTGGAGGGCCGTCTGGTAGCCGCAGCCGGTCGAGGTGTTCAGCGCGCGGGCGATGCGCTGGTGGTTGCTGGTGTTGGGCGAGGACGGGGCCACCGCTTCTCCTTCGTCGCGTCCCGGCGCTGCGGTTCGTCCCACCACGAGCAGGCCAGGGTGCGGTTCGGAAGAGGCACCGGTCGTCACTCGCCCCCGCGCGGCAGCACGATTCACCGAACTCCCGGGGGTGGGCCCGGGCCGGCGCGCACAAGCGAGGTGCGCTGAGCCGAGCATAGCGATCGGCGCTGACACCGCCCAGGGCCCGTCCACCGCCGGGCCGCGGACGACTGGTCACACCGCAGGCCCTTCTCACACCTCTAGTGGGCGTACCGCACCTCACCCACCGGACGAAGGGTCCCTCCCGTGACCGACACCGTGCTCGACCTCCCCAGCTCCGAGGACTGGCTCGACGACGCCGTCGCGGCCCTGCTCGCCTACTCCCGGCTGCCCGCCTCCTCGGCCTGGGCCCGCAGGGAGGCCGCCCGCCGGCTGCTGCGCTCGCCCAACATCCACCCCGTCCTCGAGCGGGCCGCGTTCACCTCACTCACCCGGGGCGCTGTACTGGAGATCGCCGGCTACGACATCGCGGACCACCTCGATCGGCCGTGGACAGCCCGCGCCGAGCACTGGGCGGAGGTGATCCGCCCCTCCTGGGAGGAGTCCGCCGAGCTTCTCTCCGACCTCGCCTGGCAGGGCCGCCGGGCCGGAAGCAGCGCGCTCGCCCACCTGACGGCCGAGCAGATCCTGGGCGCCGCGCCACCGCTCACCGCGCGGACCCGGCTGCACCTGTACGGCCTCGGCCTGCGTTACGACTTCCGCTGCCAGGCGCTGACCGACCTGTTCGCCCGCCGAGGCCGGACCGTGGACCTGGACCCCTTCAGCCGGTCCCTGCACGCCTTCGCCCTCCTCGGCCGCTCCGATCCGGCCGCGCTCGACCTCATCGACCCGCTGCTGGAGGAGTCCGGGAACCATCCCAAGGTTGCCCACGCCCTGCTCCACGGCCTGTGGCTCGGCCACGACCTCCCCGGTCAGCCCCACCGGATTCTCGACCTCCTCGACCGACCCCCCTTCGACCAGGAGCCGGACTCCGTCGCTCTCTTCCGCCAGGCCGCGGCGCTGCGCCGCCTGCGCCGCTTCGACGAAGCCCTGGTCTCGATCGGCAAGGCCATGGAGACCCTGCCGGTGGACACCGACCCCGCAGTCCACGGCGACCTCGTACGCGAACGGGCGCTGATCCTCAGCGCCCGCGAGACCTGATCCGCGTACCCCTTCCGCGGCCCGCCCACCGGCTCGTGCCGGCGCGCGGGCCGCACCCATGTCCGGCCCCTTCCCGTACCGCGCTCCACCGGCGCTGCCCAGCCAGTGGCCAGCGCCCAGCCGTCGTCACGTCGGCCGAAGGCCTCCGCCTGGCCCCTGCGAGCTGCTTCCTGGAAGGGTGTGCGCGACCGGCCGCACCGCAGTCCCCGCAGCTTCGGAATTCCGGCCGGGGCTGACGGTGCGGTGCCGTAGGGTGCTACGACCAGCAGAAACAGAGGAGCCGGCCCGGCCGGGCCCAGGGGGAGAAGTGACCTTCAGCTCGCGAATCCAGGTCTCGGCCGACGCGCACGGCAAGCCGGACTACACCGCGCCGGCAGGCGGGATCGCTGTAGGCACGATGTGGGTCGCCATGATCTCGGGCATGTACTTCGCGTTGGAGTCCCAGCTCCTGCACAACCACCACAACGTCGCCCTCGCCGTGGTGTCCGCCGCGACGGTCCTTACGACGTTCGCGGTGTTCTTCACGGCCAGGGCGGTCTTCCGCCGCTTCGGCGCGCACTGGTGGCACCTCATCCTCGCCACCGTGGTGTTGTGCTGCGCGGGTGCAGCGGCTCCGAAGGCCGCCGCGTACGTGTTCCCCGACCAGATGGAGCGCTACCACCGGGAGCTCGGCGGGCCGGGCCAGTGCCTGCACGCGACCCCGTACGGCAGCGACCGGGAGTTCCCCAAGTCCTCGCAGGTCACCTACGACAACCGGGCCCCGGGCAGGATGACTGTCACCCCGCTGGACAAGACCTACCCGCCGCTGGTGCTAGACCACGCTGTCCGCGGCGGGCTGCACGCGTTGACCCCGGCCGACGCGAAGGCCCGGCAGATCCTGGAATCGTACGGCTGCTGACCCGCCCTCGGCCTCACGAATCGTCTACTGGTCAGACGGGATCGGTGAACGAGACAGGCTTGCCGGCGGCGTGGGCATATGCGATTTCCCTGCTCGTGGACTCGCCGACATACCCGCCGGGGTTGACGACCAGAACCCGGTCAGCCAAGTCGATCTTGCTCAGGTGGAGAGCGTCCAGCACGGTCTTCTGCTCGTCGGTGACCGGCCCGTCCGCTTCACCCGGCGCGACGACGATGACACCCGCGAAGGTCAGCTCACGGTTCGCCGCACGCATCTCGGCCGCGAACCGGGCAGAACCGCAGATGCAGACAATCTCAGGTCGGTCGGGCACGGCTCAGTCCTTCGGTCGAACGGGAACGCCAGTGTGCACGTTGATTTCTAGAGCGGCTGGCCGGCCTGCGGGTCGACGCGTCCCTCGTCGAGCGCGGCGAAGCGCTCCTGAAGCTCGCCGGTGGTCTCGGCCTGGGCGATCCGCACGGGGAACGCTTCCCACAGCGCCGTTCCGCCGACCTCCCGCTCCACGACGCGGCCGGCGGCGAGCTCGTCGAACTCCGGCCCGGTGAGCTCGAGCACGGGGCCGATCGTCATCAGGCCCATGTCGGGGTGGGCCGCCATCCAGTCCCCGTCGAGGAGGGCCAGCGGCCTCGGGCAGACATCGAACCGAGCGAGGTCGAGGTGGACCGGTGTACCCGCGCGCAGCTCTGCGACGGTGGCGGACTCCAGGCCCGCCAGGACACCCCGGCGCCCGTCGGGCGAAAGGTAGGCCCTGCCAACGGCTGACGACTGCGCGGTCACCATGCCCCCTTGGAATCGTGCCGGTCCCAAGTCACCGGCCGGCTGCGGCCCATCCTATGGGCTGGAGCCCGGCCGCCGGGCCGGTTCCGAGCCCCGCCCCTGTCGGGGATCGCGGAGAAGGCCGACGGGCTGTCACGTCGTCATACCGCGAACGGCAGCGGGTGTTGGCCGCGGTCCGCCGCTTGCTGCGCACGGCGCTCGGCGGCAGCGATCCGCCACTGCTCGGGGTCTCGGTCCCGCCCGGCCTGCTCGGCGCACCGTGCGCAGTCGGTCTCCCGCAGGTGGTTGTCCAGCGCGCCGGCCAGGCAGTTGCCACCGCAGGCGAGGTCGAGCCATCCGGTCGGCCGGCCTGCTCGGGTCACACGAGGACGGGCCCGGTGGTTGATCCGGCCGCCGGTCACCCGGACCACGAACGGCCACGGATCTGCCGCGGCTGTTGCCGTCATGTCCCGCCTCCCCTCGCGCACGGGCCCGGCCCGCGGAGTATCGGGTACCGGGCCCGGCATCAACGCATCACCCGGCGTGCTCGGCCCGCGCTGCGTCGACCCGCTCCAGCAGACCGGCCGCCGCTGCCGTCTTGGCCGCCGCCTTGGTCGAGGCCGACGCGGAGGCGAGGACGGTTACGCCGTCGTGGGTGGCCTCGGCGGTGCAGGTGAACGTCGGAAGATGGCTGGGGCCGTCGGCGCTCATGGTGAACTTCAGGCCGCTGATGACCTTGACCTGCTGGTACTCGTTGAGGACCGAGATCGGCGAGCGGCCCTCAACCGGTTCGGTGCCGTGTCCGGCTGCCGGGAGCTGCGGGGCCTCGGGGGCGGGCTGCGCGAGGTCGAGGGAGGGATCGGGCAGGTCGGCGAGCACGGCGAGCAGGCTGAGTGCCGCCTGGTGCCGGGCCGCCTTCTTCGTCGACGCGGACCGCCGGGATCCTTCGACGGGGCTGCCGCCCGCCGGCCACGACGCCTGCGCGGCGAAGACGGTGGTGGGGGCCTGGCCGAAGGCCTGGACCGTGAACTCGACCGCCGGCAGGCCGTTGACCTGCGCGTGGACGGACAGGATGGACACGGCCGTCTCGGGCGCGGCCGCGATGGCGCTCAGACAGGCGCTGCGCCCCGCCTCCCAGCCGGGCCCGCCGGCGACGAGCAGCACCATCTGGAGCTCCAGCGAGGTGAGCTCTCCGCCGGCGGCCCGCCGCGCGGTCTCGGCGACCAGGGGCCCGCCGGCGATGTCCTCCTTGCAGCCGCGCTTGAGGAGGGCGTGGAACGCCTGGGCGTCGAGGCCGGTGTAGTCGGCCTCCGTCGCTGCGGCACCGCGGCGGGCCGCGGAGTGCGCGGCCGACTTGCGGGAGTCCCGCTCGGCGTCGCGGTCCTGCCGGGCGCCGGTGGTCAGCGACTCGGCGATCGCGGCCAAGGCGTCCTCGCCATACGGGGAGTCGGCGCCGTCCAGGTAGCTGCAGATGACCCGCTGCACGACGAGGTCGGCGTAGCGTCGCAGCGGCGAGGTGGCGTGGAGGTAGCCCGGCAGGTTCAGGCCCCAGTGGCCGCCCATGAACGGCGCGTACTCCGCGGCCTTGAGGGTCATCAGGGTGCGTTCGCGCAATGCCTCCAGCCGGGTGGCGGACCCGTCGGTGAAGGCGACGTCGAGATCGTCCAGCAGGGTCTGGCGCGGGGCGGCGACGCGGCCGGCGGCGTGGTTGCGGAACAGCAGCGGGAGGTCGTGTTCCGCCGCCCAGGAGGCCAGCGCGGTGTTCGCGGCGATCATGCACTCCTGGACGATCTTGTAGCCGACGGTCCGCTCGTAGGAGGCGAGCCGGACGACGACGCCGTCCTCGCTGGTCGCCCACCCGCTGAGGAGGTCGTACAGGGCGAGCGCCCCCTGCCGGCGCCGGCGGGCGAGCAGGACCTCGCTCACCGCCGCCGCCTCCCGCAGGACCTCGTGGAGGGGGTGGGCGCGGCCGCGGACCGCCTCGGCGGCCTGGGAGTAGCTCAGGGATACCAGGCCGTTCACCGTCGCCCGCTCGACGTCCACGTTCCCGACCTGCCCGTCCGGGAGGACGTGCACGCGGATCGCGATCGCGGCGCACGGCCGCCCCTCGGCCAGGGTCAGGCGGGCCTCCACCGGCCCGGGCAGCATCTTCTGGGTGCCGCGCCAGCCCCCGTACGCCGACTCGCGCCGCGTGAACGCGTCCCGGTCGACGGCGCTGCCCGGCGTGACGCCGGAGGCTACGTCGGCGACATAGACGGTCAGGCGCCAGCCGTCGCCGACGCGCTCGACACCGATGGCATCGTCGCGGTCGACGGAGCCGGGGCGGTCGATCATGACGGCAGGGGCCAGGCCGGAGAGAACGGAGGGCTGGGTGGTCAGAGGCTGAGACAACGGTTCGATTCCTTCGTGAACGGAGTGGTTCGGCCGAGGGGTGCTGCTTCCGGGCAGCCCGTCCTTCGCATCATGGCCAACGGTGTTGTCGGCGTCGGGGATTCGGCTCCTGGCGAAGGGCGGGGGCCGGGGATCAGCTGGAGGGCGTGAGGTTGAGCGGTCCTGCGGATTCGGTACGGCGGCGTGCCAGGTCCGGGAGCGGCCGGCCTATGTCGGCGACGGCGTCCGCGGGCAGCCCTTCGCGCAGGATCGGGAGCAGGGTGGCGTACTGCTGGAGGATCCCGTCGCCGTACAGAGGGTGTGGCCACATCTCCGGGTCCGCGAAGGGGATGCCGAGGTAGGCGCAGCCCGAATCCGCGGGCCAGGTCGGGTCGATGGCGTGGGTGCCGTCGGTGGCCCAGGCATGGGGGGCGTGGTGGACGGCGCTCTCGACGGTGCAGCTGCCGTACCCCTCGACGTACACCAGGTTCGGGTCTTCCTGGTCCTCGATCGTCTGCGCGGCGTTGGTGTAGCAGAACGTCACGAGGAGCGGGCCGGCTCCGGGCGGGAGCGGGGCCGGGGTGAAGAGGCGGCCGGCGTCGAGGAGCAGGTGGAAGGGGGAGGGGTACCTCCACCCGTCCAGGACCGGCTCGGAGGTCGGGTCGACTTCTGTGGCGCGCTCGTGCAGGTAGCGGATCAGGTCGGTCTCGGCGGGGACCAGGAGGCCAGCGGCGGTACGGGCGAGGCTGGTGGGTCCCGCAGCCGGGCCGGGCCGGTCGCGGTCGGCCGGATCGGGCGACCGTTCGTTCATCGTGCTCTCCTGATGGGGTCGGATGTGCCCAGGGCGGGCGTCAGGCCGGTGCCGCAGCCGAAGTCGGGGCGGCGGGGCCGGAAGGGGCGTCGGGCTCGGGCTGTACGGCGTGCGCGGCCAGTTCCCACTGCTGGAGGAAGTACGGGTCAGAGGGCGGGGCCTTGGGCAGGCGCCGGTCGTCGGAGGTCAGCTGGGCGCGGGTGACGAGGTAGGCGCTGCTGCGGGTGGCTGGGCCGGACAGGTGCGGGCAGGACGCCCGCGCCAGGTCCCTGCATGCCTGGTGCAGCGCGGCCTGCAGCACCACGCCGAAGGGCGTGGCCAGCACCCACGCCTGCTCGGGGAGGAGGTCTCCGCACACCTGGCAGCGCCACTCGTTGTGGGCGCGGGCCAGGAGCCGGGAGTCAATGGCACGCCACCACACCCGTGCCGCGCTCCACGGGGTCACCCACGGCACCGGCAGACCCTGGCGCGTCGGCCGGGGCAGCCCGGTGACCGGAGCAAGGAGCATCCCGGCCTCCTCCAGCGCGCTCCACACCGGCTTCTCCATCCCGAAGAACGCGCACTGCCCATTGCCGCAGACGAAGACGGCGTTGGCGGTGTCGTACTCCAGCTGCACGGCGCAGTCCGGGCAGGCCGGGTCGGACTCGGCGGTCGTCATGCCGTCGCTCTCCTGCTCGTCGAAGGTCTTCGGGGGCCCGGTCGCTACAGTCGCTGCGCCGGGGGCGCGGCCGGATGGCACGGGGCGGTCCAACAGGTGTAGGTGACCTGGGTCCAGCCGTAGAGCTTGGCCCGGTCGGCCCAGGCCGCCGGGTCGACGGTGTAGCCCGCCGCGAGCAGGCGGCTGATCGCGTCCGCGAGCGGCGGAACGGGCTGGGGCTCCGGGCTCGGGACGATCAGGTGGCGCCCAGGTCCGTCCGGGTCGGCGACGGCGAGGGCGTCGGCCGGGCCGAGGTCGAGCGCGTCGACGACGACCTCGGGGCCCGGCGCGACGACGATCAGCTGCCAGCGCTCCCGGCGCACGGCCAGCTCGGCCATGTACAGCGCGGGCATGCCCCGGTGGTCGGGGTGCGGTGCGGCCGGCGGCTGCTCGGTCACGAACTCTCCTTCGATTCCTGCGGGTTGTCGTCGCCCCCGCCTGCTCCCGGGCGCTCGGGACCGCTCTGATCGTAGAGGCCGGAGCGGATCTCCTCGCGGGCGATCGCGTACTGGAGGGCGTCGTCCTCGTCGGTGAACATGTACTTGGTGACGGTCTTCTCCAGGGCCTCGAAGTACCCGGCGCGGCGCCCGGCGGTGCGAAAGCGGCGCTCCAGCCCGAGCAGCGCGCGAACTCCCTGGTACTGGCTCTCGTCGCCGTCGCAGACCTCCCGCAGTACGGCCATGGCGTCGGCGTCGAAGCCGAAGCCGCCGTCCAGGACGGCCGGGCCGGGGAACGGCTCGCCGGTCTCCTCCAGGTAGATGGCCGGGAGGAGGTCCTCGACCTCGTGCTTGACGACCACCCACTCGTGGCGGATCGCGTGCAGCTCCTCCAGGCTGATGAGGGCCAGGTCGCGTACGTACTCGGGCCCGCGGGTGCGGATCTGGTGCTGGGCGCGCAGCAGCCGGCGCAGCCAGTCCTCCCGGGCGGTCTGGGTGTAGGGGCCGTGCACCAGCCGGCCGTGGAAGAGCATCAGGGAGCCGTTCGACCTGCGGTAGTCCCGAAGATGCCGGTCGTCGTCGATGTCGAGCGCGTTGCGCAGCTCCAGCAACGGACGCATCCACACGTTGTCGTCGTCGTTGGCGATCATCGCCTTGAGCGACTTGTCCTGGCTGACCATCGTGCACGTCCAGCACCCGAACCGGCTGTCGCCGCACGAGGGGGTGGTGGTGTCGACCACCAGCGGGCACTCGGAGTCCGGGCTCGCTCCCTGGTAGAGGCCCAACAAGTCCTTGTGGCTGTGGCCCCACGGGTTGTCGTACTGCATCAGCAAGATCCACACCTCGTCGTTGGTCAGCGCCTCGATCGGGCTGTACACCAGCGAGTTGGGCAGGTCGCCGTTGGGCGAGAGCCGCTCGCGCACGCGGCCCTTTTCGTGGCGGGCCATGGACTTGGCCCGTGCCGCGCTCTCGGCCTTGCGGATGCCCAGCACGAGGATCGCTTCGCCGTGGGCGGCGACGACGGTGCGGATGAACCGGCTCGACGGCTTGATCTTGAGCCGCTCGGTGCACCACCTGAACTTGGGCCTCGGTGCGGCGTAGCCGCGCCCGATCAGGCACATCCAGAAGGAGTCCTCGACGGCCGGCGTGAGCCGGTGCACCTCGATCGGCAGCTGCTGCGCGGCGGCGGCCTCGCGCATCGCGTCCAGGGACTGGCCCACCCAGGCGGCCACCAGGGGGTTCTCCACCAGGGTGTCGGTGGAGATCACGTGGACGGTTTTGGTCCGCTGTTCCGGCGGTAGGGAGGCCACGGCCCACCAGACCAGCGCCGCGACCAGGGTGCTGTCCTTGCCGCCGCTGTAGCCGACCACCCAGGGGACCTGGTCGGCCCGGTACAACTCCCGGATCTCCTCCAGGAGTAGCTCCAGGTACTGGTGGGGAGTGAGGTTGCCGAAGGGGCTGCGGCGGGTGGGGCCGAGGCCGGGCACCAGAACGGGCGGGGGCATGGCTGACCTTTCGGTAGACGGGGGGTGGCGGGCGGCCGGGCCTGCGCCGACAGCGAGAGGAGCACGCCGGGTGCCGGGCCGGGGCGGCCCGGCACCCCGTCGGGGTTCACGCGGCGCTGAGCATCCGGAGGAGACGGGAGGGCCGGACGCAGTGCCCTGGTTCCTCCTCCGGCAGGGGCTCCCGGACGGGCAGGGCGATGCTGACCGGTGTGATGGTCTGCTGCGCGGGGTCGACCCGGTGGGCCTTCTCGATCACGACCATGGCGGACTGGTCGCCGCCGGACAGGGCGTTGACCAGGTCGAGGGCGTGCGTGCTGGCGATCAGCTGGGAGGGAGAGGAGGCGCCGCCGAGCCGCCGGGAGATCCGCCGGGCGAGTTCGACGGCGTCCTTCGGGTGGATCCCTTCTCCGATCCCGTCCAGGACCAGCACGCCGGGCTTGGTGTGCCAGGCGGCCAGGGCCTCCAGGAGCCTCAGCGCCCCGGCGGGCATCGTGTTCATCGCCACCCAGCCCCGGTGTGCCATCCGGACCTCGATCCGTCCGTGGGCGGTCCGGACGCCAAAGGAGCCGTGCACCAGCGCCGCGAGGTCGGCGGCGAGCCGGGTTGCCGCCTCCGGGCTGAGCCGCCGCAGCATCGACGCGGTGTCGCCCGTACCGCCGGAGGCCGTCTGCCAGTTCCTGGCCTGCTCCCGGAGCGTGTCCATCACAGCCCCCGTGCCGTCCAGCGGAATCAGGCGCTGCGGCGCCCCGGTCCGCGCGGCCATTCGTACGCCGCTGCCAGCGGTGTCGAGGACGGCCGTGCGCCCGTCGGGGGCCCGGAACGCGGTGAGTTCCGCCGAGACCGGCCCGGCCGTGCCGGGCATCAGGGCCTGCACCGTGATCCGCATCCTCTGCGCGGTCCTGGGCTGCCCTTCGTGCTCGCCCTGGAGCAGGACGGCGTCAGCGGCCAGCCGGGGGCTGGAGGTAGTGGCCGCCTCCCAGCCGTCCGTCAGGGTCCGGGAGACCAGGGTGAGGGCGTCGAGGAGGTTGGTCTTGCCGGTGCCGGCGGGGCCGGTCAGCACGGTGAGTGGTCCCGAGGGGAACTCGAACTCGAAGTCCTGGAACGACTTGAAGCCGTCTATCGCGATGCTGGTGATCACTGCAACTCCCGGTTCGGGGCGGCCGGACTGCAACCGGCCCGGTGGCAACCACCATACGCATACTCATGGAATTAAGCAATCATCTTATGTCTGGCTACCGCCCTTGACCCACCTTCGCGCTCCCTCATGTCCTCCAGTCAGGGCCGCCCACCGCGTACACCGTCTCCTGGTCCGCCAGCGGCTGGTCCGGCCTGATCCGGGTCCGCGCCACCCACCGGTGCCGGTACTCGTAGGTCACCCCGAGCACCGCGTTCCCCTTGTAGACCGGCCCGACCTTGCGCCCATTGCCGTCGCGGATCCCATAGCGCACGCGCGGGCGGACGTGGGCACGACGCCAGGTGCCGGCCGCGAGCTCGCCCGCCCCTGCGGCGGAGCGCGCCCGCGCGGCCGGCTCCTCCGGCGGAGGCTCGTAGTCGAGCAAGTGGACGCCGTGGAAGGCGCCGTCGCGGGCTTGCCGGGTCCGCGCGAGCTTCTTGATCTCCCTGTCCCGGCGGCCCGACCCATCCCGCCGGGGCAGCTCGGGCGGCGGCCGCCAATTCTCGAACGCGAGCAGTGCCGCGTAGCCGTACAGGGCACGCCCGGCCGGATGCCCGCCGTAGGGCACCGGCACCAGGCAGTAGAGGGGGGCCCCGGTGCCCCGGTCGGTGGCCGCGGTGAGGAGCCAGCCCAGCCCGTCGTCCAGGTGCCCGTCTTCGCGGGCGGTGAGCACGCCGCCCATCACCATCGGCGCATCACCCAGCGGCAGGCGCCCTTCACCGGCGGCTTCGACCAGGTCGCCGTCGTCGGCCACCGCGTCGAACGGCACACCGTCGTGGAACAGCAGCACCGACGGGGCGGGCAAGGTCAGTTCCGCGCGGGTCCGCGCGTCCATCATCGCGGTGGTCGCGGCGTCCTCGGCGAGCGGTCCGGGGACGAAGTGCGGCACCGAGCTGTACGCGGCCAGGCCGGCCGACACGCGCAGCAGGCGCCCGTCCTGCAGATGGTGAGGGGTCGCCAGGCCGTGATGGGCGAGCAGGGCGCCGGGAGGGGCGAGCCGGCTGCGCACCGCGCCGATGTCGGCGGGCACCAGGTCGCGCAGGGCGCCGCGGCCGCCGGCCCACCGTTCGTCGTAGCCGGCGAAGGCCTCGTCGCGCCGCCGGGTCTCGGCGAGGGCGCTGCCGGCCACGGCGACCACGTCGACGACGGTGTCAGCGCGGGGGCCCGAACGGGGCACCAGCGCGGCGATCGTCTGCTCCGACTCCGGGGTGTCGACGGCCGGGGCCCATCCGCCGCACGCCGCCCGGACGGCTTCCACCGCACCGGTGCGGTGCAGCAGGTGCCGCCAGGCGGTGTTCAGGGGCAGCTTGGGGCCGTGGGCGAGCAGATCGGCGTACGGCATGCCGTACAGGAACCGGTCCAGCGCGGCGCGGTCCGCCTCCTGTCGGCGAACACCGCCGGCCGGGACACCGGCCTGCCGGGGCGGCCCGGTCATCGCCGGCGCCATTCCGTGCCGTCGAACACCCGGTAGAGGAAGCGGCGGTTGATCTCCAGACCGGCGGCGATCTGCTTGACGAGCCGCTCCTCCTGCATCCAGGCCTTGCCCCGGCGGACCGCGTCGCCCAGCTCGGCGGTCAGCACCACGTCCCGGACCTGGTTCGCGCAGCGCCTCAGGTGGGCGCTGGCGATCTGCGCGGTGAGGGTGTCCCCGGTCAGGACGAGGCCGTCGGCCATCTCGTCCAGCCGCTCGGCCGCGGCGCGGTGGGCTCCGTCCCAGGTGTCGTGCTCGGTGAAGCCCGGCACCCCGTTGCTGACCCATGCCGCGGCCCACCGGTCCCCGCCGGGCTCCGCGCCGGCCGCCGACCGGTTGTCCGCGTCCCAGCCCTTGCTGAGCGCCGCGTCGGCGAACACGGTGTTGGCCAGGGCGCGGTGGAAGGCGTACTCGGCCTCCTGCGCCAGCGGGTAGTTGGTCGCCGTCGGCTCGGCGGTGCGGCACACCACGATGCAGCCGTCGAGGTGGTTGCGGACCTCGTAGGTCGCGCCGCCCCACTGCCTGTGCAGGGGCCGGCCCCGCGTATCGCGCCACAGCGGGGCGTCCTCGAGATCGGGGATGTCCCCGGCGGGCAGGACCTGGTCGAAGGGTACGGGCACAGCCACCTCGCCTGTTCGCGGTAAGTGAGCATGAAGGTACACACGGCTCATCCGAGTGTCCACTTAGGTACACACTTCCGTGTCGGGTGGTCGAGGCTCCCCTACATGACGCTGATCAGCACCGGGTGCCCGGACGGTAGGCGTCCGCGGCCGTCGATTCCGAACGGGATGGCGGGGGCGGTGCGCAGCGCGGTGACCCCCGTCGAGGCCGCGACCATCGCCGCCTTGGGGTCGTCGGCGCCGTCGACGAGCAGCTGCACTCCTAACCGGTGCGCGGTGTCGGTGACCTCGAGCCCGCTGACCGAGACCGGCAGGGCGGCCAGGGTCTGCGCCCAGGGCAGAAGGGCTCGCAGGAGCGCCGCGGTGGCGGCGGTGGAGGTCGAGCGTTCGGGGCGGGACCGGTTCAGGGTCGGGTGCGTTCCCGCGACCAGCACCATCCCGCCGGGCAGGTCCGCGGTCAGGGTGTAGGTGTAGGCACGCGCGCCGAGCTCGGACAGCACCGGGTCGGCCCCGGTCGCCGCGGCCAGCCGGTCGACGCTGCTGCGCTGGTCCGCCATCGTGGTGAACTCCGCGAAGGAAACCTGCACGTCCCGGCCGGCGAGCGCGAGCCGCAGGGGCTCCAGCGGGCCGGCTGCGTCCAGCACCTCGGCGGTCGCGTGCAGCAGATCGGTCAGGTCGAAACGCATGCCGTCATTGTCGCCGCTCGGACAAGCCCGGCACCAGACGATCCTCGGACTTCGCCCCAGCCGGGGCGCTTCAGCGCCCCGGGCCGGACGGTCCCTCTACACGCGCTCCACCGGCGGGGGCATCTCCAGCGGGAAGACGCCCGTTCCCTGTCCCATCAGCCACAGCGCGGGGGCCAGGGTGCGGCCCCGGGGGCACCGGGAGATGTGGTTCTGGGAGCGGTGCGTCGTCGGCTCACCGGCGGTGCGAGTGACGGCCAGGACCGTACCGTCGGCCAGCACGGCGATCAGGCTGCGCTGCTGCTTGGCCCCGGGAGTGTCCAGGATGTCCACGCCTTCGATGCGTCCCCCCTGGTCGAGCGCCCACCGTTCGGCCAGGGCCAGCAGCCCTACGACCGGGCCCATCGGGTTGGTCCTGGAATCTTCGCCCAGACCTGCGGAGTCGTCGAGCAGTGCCTGCCCGTACTCCTCCATCGCGCTCTGGAATGTCGGCCCGCCTTTGCGGGCCCAGGCCGGGACGTCCATGTCCTCAACCGCGACCGCGTGGCGGGCGGGCTGTGGGTCGATCATCTCCGGATGCGGAAGGCGGATCTGCATCCAGGTGACCGGCAGGCTGCCCCAGGCGACGGACTCGTGGAACTGGTGCTCCAGTGCGACCAGTGCGGCTCCGATGGCGACGCGGGCGTCCTGGCTCAGCAGCTGGCGGGCGTGACTTCCGGTATTGATCAGGGGGGTCACAGCAGTTGGTCCTTTCGGGAGTTGGGGGGGGGAGGTCAGGTGTCCTGGACGGTCAGGAACACGGGAGGGCGGTCGTAGGACTGGGTGAGGGCGTCCACGACCGCGCGGCCTGCGGCGGTGAGGTCGTGCGGGCTCGCGGTCCAGAAGCCCGCGAAGCACTCGGCGATCGGCGTGGCCGGGTCGGCGTCCGGTTCGCGCATCGCCCAGCTCGCTCCTGTGGTGCCCAGCAGGAGGGCGGCCAGGAGACCGGTCGAGCGCTCGGCGGTCTCGGGGTCGCCGTCGTCGCGGTCGGGGAAGACCACGGCCCACGGGCCGGGTTCACCGATGGGCTCTTCCTGCAGCTGGGCGTGCAGCAGCAGGCCGGGGGAGCAGACCACCATCGGCTCGTCGGACACCTCGGGCCACACGGCGTAGACGCTGGTGCCGCAGCCTCCGTAACTGTCGAGGCGGGTCGGCCAGTTCACCAGGGAGCCGGTCATGGCGGTGCGGTCCATCCGCCGCCAGCGGGCCGTCACAGCCGCGCTCCGGCCGCCCGGCCGGACAGGGGGCAGCGGCGGGCGTAGGAGGCCAGAACGATGCCGAGGATGCCGTCCTCACTGGCCTCGGGGTCGGTCACCTCGTTGTCGTGGAAGAAGTCGGCGGCGGCCTGGAACGCCGCTTCGAGGAGCGGGCCTCGTGCGTCGTATCGGTAGCCCTCGCGCTCGGTGTCCAGGGCGTAGTCGAAGGTGAATGTCCAGGTGCCGCGCTCGCGTACGGGGGCGGTGGCAAGGTCGATGCCCTCGCCGACGACGAGGGCCGTCTCCCACACCTCCCAGTTCGCGGTGAAGGCGGGGCGCGTGAGCTTGGCGATCAGCAGCCGGGCCCGCATGAGCGAGTGGAGCTGCGCGAGGCGGGCGGCCGGGACCGGCGGGGCGCCGTCGGTCGTCTCGTAGATGTCGTACATGGGGTGGCCGGGGAAGGCGTGGGAGCCGTGGACCGCGAAGGTGCGGCCGGTGTCGGCGATCTGCCAGCGGTGCCGGTCGCCCGTGCCGCCCGGCGCTGCGAGCGCGGTGATGGCCTGGTCGTGGTCCCAGGGGTGCGCGGAGAGCATGAAGAGGGGTCCTCAGGAGTGTGTGCCAGTGCGGCGGGGCCTGCGCGGAGGTCCGGCGGCGTGCCGCGAATACGAGGCGAAGACGCCTCGCTTTGATTGCCTAACTCTATGAGTGAGATTAATGAAGGTCAAGAGCTTCGCGACATTGCTTAATTCTATGAGTCTGAGTTACTGTGTGGATGTCGCCGAACGAGGCGGCAGCTGACCGTGCCGATGACCGTTCTCGGCCCGGCCCGCCCTCACCGGCGCGCGACCGCTCGCCCCTGGCCCGCGCCCTGTTCCAGCCGAGGAGTCCCCGCACATGAAGAGAAGCCTGCGCCGCCACATAGAGGCCGCCATCAACCAGACCTGGAACCCCCGCCGCTTCGACCGCCGCGGCCGCGTCACGGTCGTGCTCTCCTTCCCCGAAGCGGCGTTCCCCGATGCCCCGCAGTGGAGCCCCGGGCCCGGATTCACCGCCACTGCCGGCGAATACGCCTGGCTGCGCGACAACGGCGACGGAACGAGTACGGCGGTCGTCGCCGGGGTGGGCCCCAAGGAGCTCCCCGGTGCGGACGGCGGGGAGTGGACCGAGCCGGAGGTCTGGACGGCAACGACCCCCAACGACAGCGTGTTCATGGACTGCGGCGCCATGTGGGACAAGCCGCACCGCATCACCTGGCTGCTCCGTGAGCCCGGCGCGACGATCACCCGCGAGCCCTACCAGGGCCACCCCTCCGCCGCCGTTCACGACTACTGGGACAACTTCCACGAGCAGTGGGGCTTCGTGCCGGGCCGAATGCACAGGGGCGAGTTCCCGTTCGCGGACCGGCGCCGCTTCGCCGCTCTGCACACCGAACCGGACTTTGGCAGCCTCCCCGACGAGGTCCAACTCCTGGAGACGGCCGTCACCTTGATGCGCTCCTTCGACGCGAAGGCCCGGGTGTACGCCTACGACCCCCAGCGCGGCACCACCCGCGACCCGATGCGCACCGTCTCCGACTACACGCTCACCAGCGTGGTCCGCGCCCTGGACCGCCGCGCCCCCCGCTGACCACGCCCACCCTCCCCTTCTCGTCCCCAGGAGCCCTCTGCCATGGCACTGCTGTCCGCCCTCCGGCCTTCCTCCGACGGCGCCGCGTTCACCGTGCGCGACGCCCGCCCCGCCGACACCGGCGCCTTCATGCGGGTGATCGCCCTCGCCGACCCCATCGACCCGGATCCCTTCGGCCTGGCGCGGGATGTCCTGGCCTCACCGCCCACGCCGCCCCTCTCCCACGACCGGAGCCTGGCCCTGGTCGCCGAGGACAACGACACCGGCACCGTCATCGGCGCGCTGCTCGGCGGGCCGCCGAAGTGGCTGTTCACCCATCCCGGCATCGACCGCCTTCCCCTGTTGGAGCGGCTGGTCGGCCGCGTGGGCATGATCAACGGCTTGGCCGTCCACCCCGACCACCGCCGCCGGGGGGTGGCCGCCGCCTTGATGAGCGCCGCCGAGCAGCGGTTTACGCGAGCCCGGTACGGCGTGATGACGGTCGACCACGAGCCCGCCCTGGACGACTTCTACCGCCACCAGGGCTACACCATCGGCGACGCCCTTCTGGTCCACCTCCCCCAGCAGCGCCTGATCGGCATGACCACGGACGACACCCGCATGTCGGCCAAACCGCTGCATCCGGCGGTCCGGCTCGCCGACGTACCCGGCGCTCCCCACCGCGTCATCACCGGCCTGGTGCCCGGCGCCTCCCTCCCGGACGACGCCGTGTTCGACGGCACCCGCCTCCGCTACTGACACCCCACCGGGCCCGGCCGGCGACTGCCCCGCCGGGCCCGTCCGAACGAGCGGGAGTCCGCCATGCCGCCCCACCTGCACATCGCCGAACGCTGCATCCACGGCGACACGAAACGCCACCTGTGCGATCACCGCCTCGCCTGGAGCCGCTACCGGGTACGGGAAGTACCGTGCCGGCCCTCCTTCTGCGAAACCGCCCGCCGAACCCAAGCCGCGCAGAGCCCGGACCGCTGACCGCGACCGGGCACCGCCCCAACCACCCGCCGAGGAAAGACCCATGCCTCGATTCCGCTTCCACCACAACGGTGCCCCCGAGACCTACCACGCCGACCTGCTCCGCGCCTGGACCGACTTCTGCGCCCGGCACGGGATATCCGCCTTCCCCCGCTACCCGACCGGCGATCCGGAGCTGGACGCCTGGAACGCCTCCCACCCGCCTGTGGTGGCTCGGGCACGTCTGGGACGAGGTCCGCTCCGACTGGCGTAGCCCCTGACCGCGCCGGCCACGAGTCCGCAGGGTCAGCGCTGGGGGCCGGACGGGGGAAGGCCGGCGGGACCACGCGGCGAAGGGCATCCAGGTGCCCGCGGGGGCGGCCAGCAGGTTCTCCAGCGCGCCGAACCGCGGCGCCGGAGAACTTGCTTAAGTCTATGACTATAGGTAGTGTCTAGCTATCGCCCACCTGGGCCCCACCCGCCGGGTAGAGGCCGACTAGCGCGGCTCTCGGTGAACAGCCCCGGGCCGAGCCCAGGAACCCGACGGGCAACGATCGGTGCCCGGCGCGCTTCATCGGGAGGCGCTGGCACCCGACTCGGAAGAAGAGGCAGTAGCAGATGACTGATCCAGTGAGCCTGACCGAAGATCCGGCCCGCCTCGGCGCGCAGCTCGACGTCGCGCAAGCCGAACTCGACATCGCGCGAACCCGGGTGAAGACCCTGGAGCGCGAGGTCAGGGACCTGGAAGAGCGGACCATCGCGGCCCAGAGCGCTGCGGCACAGGCCCACGGGGGAACGGAAGGCCTTCTCCGCTGGTGGACGGAGCGACGCCGCGGAGACGACCAGCGCCACGCATGGACCGCGATGCGAGCGTGGATGCAGAGCGTGCATCCCGCACTGGCGTGGCCGGACACCAAGCCGGGCAACGAACCCGTCAACATCAACTGGTGGGTTGAGCGCACGCCAACCTTGGAAGAGGTGGCAGCGGTGGCCCGGGAACTCGACCACATCGGCGCGGCGGTACGCACCGCTCGCTCACAGGAGGTGCCGCTGGCCGGTCTGCGAGTGCTCGTCATGCCGCCTCGAACCGGGCCGATGCGGTTCGGCGACCACCCTCAGCCCTGTCTCGTGGTTCGTCTCCAGCCCCACGGCTGGGACCTGGCCACGCCGACCGAGCGACCTGTAACGCTGGGCGCCTGCCAGGAAAGCGCTCTTCCTCTCCTCGAACAAGCTCTGCGGGCCGCGCTCAGCGTCGCAGCCGACGCCTGAGCGAAGAGGCAGGGGATCGAAACGGCAGGGGCCTGTCCGTACCGGACTTCCGGTACGGACAGGCCCCGACGCGTGCCCGGTCAGGCGGACGCGATGCGGTTCGCCTCCATCAGCGCGTTGATCAGGGCCACCGTCTCGGGCGCGGAATCGGAGCCGCTCTCGATCTCGATGCGCGTCAGCTGATGAGCCGTCCGCTCCATCCCTTGGCGGTCACCGGTCTCGCTGTAGACGGTGAAAAGATCCCGGTAGAGCAGCTCGCTCATCGTGTCGCACACCAGTCCGCGGGAAGCCGCCGCGAGCGCGGCACGGTAGTCGCGCACCGCCATGCGCCGGGTGGCGAGCTCGTGCGCGACGTCCACGACGGCCGAGATCATCTCCTGGATGTCGTACTCGGCCCAGGCGTACTTGGACTGGTTGATGTCGCTGAAGGGCCTGCCGCGGACGAGCGCCAGCGCGTTGGCCAGCGCCGTGTCGGCCTCCGTGCCGGAGTAGTGCATCCCTTCCCGGTAGTACGCCTGGAACTCCTGCCAGTCGCTGGTGACCTGGTCGTTGAAGCTGTAGATGCCGCCGCTGATCGTCGGCAGGTAGGCGCCGGACGGGTCGTCGGCCGCCAGGAGCGGGTCGCGGCCGAGCCAGGCCCTCAGCTTGGAGATCGCTGTGTTGCGGGTGTCGGCGCGCACCCGCTGGCCGGGCCAGACCGCCTCGTCCAGCTCATGGCGGGACTTGCCCGGGTGCAGGGCCAGCCAGGCGGCGATCTCGGTAAGCCCGTTGCGGCGGTACGACTCGACCTTGCCGAGGGTGCTGATCACGTCGACGGGTCCAAGAACCCGGATCTGCGGGGCGGCCGGGGGGTCCGGCGGCGTGTTCAGGGCCGCCAGCACGCCTGAGGTGACGGCGGTGACCCGGGTGGCCGGACGTACGGGACGCGCGGCCTCCGGCTCGACCGGGATGTCCTCCGGCCGGCCCAGGGCCGCCGGGGACAGGGCTGAACCCTCCGGCGACTGCCCGACGGCGAGCTCGTCCAGGTCCTCGGGCTCCTCGCCTCCCTCCGCCTCCTCGGCCTCGTCGCCGCGTTCGTCGAGGACCTCCTTGAGCGTCTCGTCGAAGAGCTCCTTGGGCAACGCCTCCACCTCCGGTGCGATCGTGTCTTCGGCTTCCTCCACGAGGTCGCCGCCGGCCGTGCCGGTGACCGAGGGCGCCAGGGCGCTGAGGCCGAGGTCGGGTACTGCGGTGGCCGAGGAGGACCGGAGGGCGCTGACCGCGACCTGCACGATCGGAGCGGCCGGCGGCACGGTGAGCTGCTGCTCGTCGGCGTCCTCCAGCGCGGTGTCCTCGTCGTCGGCGCCGTCCTCCGTCGTGTCCTGCGCGAGGGCGGAGTCGCCTCGTTGCGGGATGGGACTCGGGCCGTTCGGCACGGCGGTGCCGTCGGGCGCGTGGGTCCAGGCGGGGGCCGGGACGTCGTCGGTGCGGGCGGCCGTGGCGAGCAGCTGGACCAGCGGCAGGTATGCCTCCTCCTCCAGCCTCTGCAGAGTGACTGTCAGATCCAGCCCGGGCAGCTGCACCGGGCTGCCGGGCGCTGCCGGAAGAGTCCACGCGCCGGGGACCTCGAGCTCGTCACCGGCCTCGGTGACGATCGCGGTCGCGGTGCAGGGCCGCGAGGACAGCAGGTCGGCCAGGGCCTCCGCCTCGTCGCCGCTGGGCGCGGTGGGGGCGATCAGCACCTTGGGGATCCAGGTGTCGCCGCCGTCCTCGGACAGGCGGGCCTGGCCGAGATCGTCGAAGTCGCCTGCTTCCAGAGCACGGCGCTGCATGGCGTCGTGCGCGCGCAGCTCCGGCAGGGCCTGTGCCAGATCTTCCTGGTACTCGACGCGGACGGGAAAGACGCCGGCGAGTTCCTCGCCGAGGCCGGCCAGGAGCAGCGTGGTGTCGTCGGACAGGCCGGAGGAGGCCAGCTCGACGGCCATGCCCAGCATGACGGCGCGGATGTCGGTGCCGGTGCCGGTCAGGCGCAGCGCGCCGACGGACTCGAGGTTGACGAGGACCGGTTCGCGCTCCTCGGTCTCCCCGAGGCTGACGAGCGCCGGGTAGGGGGGCATGGTGTCGCGGGCCTGGTCCTCGTCCAGGAGCTGGGCGCCCCGGGCCGGGCACCACCAGCGGTCCGGGCCTTCCTCCATCTCGGTGAACGGCGCGATCTGCGGGGTCGGCGCCGACAGGTACAGCTCCAGGCCCTTGATGGTGACGCGGACGGCTTCCAGCGGCGGGAGCGGCTGGCCGGCCTTGGCGCAGTTGGCCGCCAGGGTGCGCAGGGCGAAGTCGACCAGGTCGAGGCCCTCAGGGTCGGAGGCGACCCGCAACTGCTTCTCCAGGTCGGCCGTGGCGGTGGCCTGCTGCGGCATCGGGATGCGTCGCCGCGGGCGGCGGCGGCGCTGCTGGAGCGCGCGTCGGCCGCCGAGGACGGCCAGGACGGCGGCGGCGAACAGGCTGGTGGCGGCCAAGGCCACCGACGCGACGGAGGAGTCGTCGGCATCGTCGGCCGGCGCTGCGACGGGGGTCTGGGGCTGCTCGGCCTGCGGGTTCGCGGGCGCGGTGCTCGGGGCGGCCGCCGGCTGGCTGTGGTCCGCGCCGGTGTCCGGGGTTGCCGGGGGCTTCGGGGCTTCCTTGGTGGGCTCCGCCGTGGGGGTGCTGCTCTGGCCCGCGCTGTCGCCGGTGTGGGGCGCGGGGGTCTCGGCGGTCGGTCCGGCGCCCTGGCCACCGTCGGTGCCGTGGGCGGACTGACCGCCCCCTCCCGCCTCCGGGGTCTGCGCCGCCGGGGCGTCGCCGGAGGGCTGGGCGGCGGTGTGCGGTAGCTGCAGTTCCCAGCCGGGATAGATCTTGTCCGGGTCCGTCAGGGTCCGGCCGTCCGGCTGCTGCACTCCCTCGTTCAGCTCGGCGAGCTTGGGGTAGTCGGCGGCGCTGCCGAGTTCCTTCTCCGCGATCGAGGACAGCGTCTCGCCGGGCTGGACTCGGTGCTCGCGGTCGGTGGCGTTCCAGTCCTTGGGCATCACCAGCTTCCAGCCCGGCTGGAGGGCGCTGCGAGTGGAGAACGTGGTCCCGTCGACCATGGTCTTGCCGTCGTTGGCCGCGGCGATCTCCCGCCACCTGGAGGCGTCCCCGAGCTGCTTGAGCGCGATCTTCGACAGGCTGTCGCGGGCCTCGACGGTGTAGGTCCCCGGGTGCTGGTCGGCGGTGCGCGCCGCGGCGGCCGGGGTGTCGGCGGTCGTGGCCGCCTGCACGGTCGCCGGGGCGGTGATGGCGGTGGGGGAGTGCGTGACGACGGGGGCGGCCGAGGCCGGCGCCGCCATCGCGGTCCCGACGGGCAGGAGCACCAGGACGCTGCTGACCAGGGCGCCGGCCATGCGCTGCTGGAAGCCGAGGGCCGGCAGGCGCAGGGTGGGGCGCCCGCGCAACTGGGCGGGGATCTCCAGCAGGGTGGACAGGGCGAAGGTGGCCCAGCCGATCCAGCCGATCGCCATGACGACGGCGAAGAACGGCGCGCCCAGCTGGTGGCTGGTCAGCAGCGAGGTGATCTCGTCGAGTGACACCCCTTCCGGCAGCAGCACGCCGGTGAGGGCCCACAGCAGCACGGGCAGACCCGCGAGGAGGGCGAACAGGACCACCAGGCTGACCAGGCCGCGGACGACATCGACCGCCCGGACGCGGCGTCGGGCGGTGTGGGGGCGAGTCGGTGTCATGGCGCGGATCATCCCTCCGGAGCGCCGATGCCGTGCAGGAGCTCAGCGCTGGCGTGACCCTCGACGGAAAGCGAGGACTGGCCGATGACCTGCAAGAAAATCGTCTTGTGCTGAATGGTGACGTGGACGTTGATGCTCTTACCGTCGCCGCTGACCGTAACCGTGCCGCGGACACCGGCGGAGTTGAGGTACTGGTAGGCCGCCTGCCGCGCCGCACCGGGGTCCAGGACGACGGCCGTGCCGGCGATCGCCTTCGCGGGGTCGATCGCCTGGCCGCCGGCGCGGGCGGCCTCGGCGGCGATCGCGTCCGCCCGTTCGACGTCGCGCAGCTTCCCGCCGAGGTCGAAGCAGAGGCCGAGCATGACGAACATCGGAATGATCATCAGCAGCCACCAAATCGACAGCGAGCCGCGGTCGTCGCGGAGCCAGCCGAGGCGGGAGGCGGAGGTGGTGGTGCTCATCGCTGCCTGTACCTGTCGATCACGGAAGTGAAGCTGGACTGGACTTTCTTGGACCCGAGGGAGAAGCCGAGGTCGTCCAGCTGCACCGTGCAGCTGACGCGTACGGTGACGGCGCCGTAGGCCCCCAGCGGGGCGCCGAAGCCGGAAGTGTCCACGTTGACGCTGGTGCTGGAGCACTTGAGCTTCTGGTCCGAGAGCGCGACCTCGGCGGCGGCCCGGGCGTTGGCCTGCGCCTCACCGGGGCTGCGGGCGATCGAGGCCTCGCGCGCGGCGGCTGCGGCCGACGAGTCCACGGCGCTGCCGGCCATGACGATGCGCCCCGCCACGAACGCGATCGCGAGGAACACGATCACGGCGGGGACCCACATCAGGAACTCGACGGCGATGCTGCCGCGGTCGTCCTCGCAACGGCGCAGGAACCGTGTGCTGCTGGTCACGGGGTGGTCCACCTCTCTACCGGGCCGGTGGCGCGCTCGGTGATGGTGATGCTGAGCCCGAGCATGGACGGTGCCTTGGCCGTGACGGTGAACACGACGCGGTTCGCGTTGGAGCCGGAAGCGCTCACCCGGGGGCTGACCAGGGTGCCGTGGACACGCTGGAAGACGGAGTTGGCCCGTGCGACACCGTCCCCGGTGCTGTTGCCGTAGGCGCGAGCACCGGAGACGGCCTCGCGGGCCGCGGTGGTGGCGGCCTGCTTGGCGAAGTAGATGTTGCAGGTCTCGATCACCAAGAAGAACAGCAGCAGGGCGGCGGGAAAACAGATCAGCATCTGCAAGCTCGCGTCGCCGTCGTCCTCCCGCCACCGCTGCCGGATACGACGGGCGAGTGCCCGAAGAGCCATTTACAGGCCCTTCATGTCGTCGAGCTTGGACTGACCGAGGACCTTGAACGCGGCGATGGCTATCGCCGCGAACGCCACGATGCCGACGATCCACATGATCGTGGAGATGTTGTTGTCGCCGCGGTCGCCTTCCTCGCGGGCGTCGGTGAACTTCTGCTCGGCGGCCGACAGGAGGTGCGCGAGCGCGGTGTACGCGGTGACCGCCATGCGCAGAGCGGGAGAGGTGTTCATGGTGATGTGCTCCTTGTGAGTGCGGGTCAGACGAGGAAAATGCGGACTACGGAGGGGAAGCCGAAGAAGACCAGCAGGACCATGGACAGCAGGGTCACCGGCACGATCAGGCTCTCGGAGGCGGCGTTCGCCCGGGCCTGCTCGGCGGCGGCCTGCTCGTCGGCCAGGCTCTCGGCCCGGCTGCGCAGGGTGCTGTAGATCGCGGCGCCGTCGGTCCCGGCGCTGGCCACGATGTCGGCGATGTCGCCGGCTGCGGGTACGTCGAGTTCGTCGGCGATGGCGCGCAGCGCGTCCCAGGCGGGTGCCCGGTCGAGGCGGGCGCGGACCAGGGCGGCCTGGATGCGGCGGAAGGCCCAGCCGTTGCCGACCTCAGCCGGCCGCTCCAGGGTGTCCTGGGCACCGGAGCTGGAGATCCGCTCCATCGCGGCGAGCTCCATGTAGGCCATGACCGCCTGCGCTGCTTCCGCGCGGGCCTGGGCGGCCCGCTTGGCCAGCTGCGCGTCGGGGAGGAACCACAGGCCCACCCCGACAGCCACGCCGGCCAGGCCGGTGAGGAAGAAGGGCAGGTCGATGCCCGCGAGAGTGACGACCAGCGAGAAGAAGGACGGCAGGAGCAGCCCGACGACGAAGTGCAGGGCCTTGCTGCCGAAGAACTCGCCGACGGTGTCGCCGACCAGGTTGAGGTTCTTGACCGGCACGCTGACACCGGGCCAGTCCCTGACCCGCTCGGCGACCCGGTCACCGACACGCTCGATCAGCGGACGCTGGTCGTCGCGGCGGCGGACCGGGGCCTGGGCCTTGCCGTGCAGCCGCTCCAGCGCCGGGCCGAGCGCCGGGCCGGAGGGGAGCAGCTCGCGGACGAGGAAGAACAGGCCCAGTCCGATGCCGGCTCCGGCCAGCAGGGCGACGGTGAGTTCGTTCATCGCGCTACCTCCGCGAGCACCGGGTCGGTGTCCGAGCCGGCGGCACGCTCGTCGTACTCCATGAAGCCGGGCAGGGGCTTGTCCATGCCGAGGCGGCTCATCCACCAGAACAGGGAGACGACCGCGGCCATCAGGATGACCAGCACGAGCATCCCCAGCGGGGTGCCGTACGGCTCGATGTAGGCCTTGTTGAACGAGAACCCGACGATCACCACCAGGGTGATCGCGCAGATCCACCGCGTGGTGGTGCGGTGCTTGGCCCGGTCCGCCTCGACGTCACGACGGCGCCTGACCACGTTGGAGGTGCGGGCCGCCAGGTCGGACAGGACGTCAGCCAGGCCGGGCCCCCGGTCCTTCATCCGCAGCAGCAGCGCCGCGGAGACCAGGTCCGCCCGCGGGTCACCGATCGCCCGCGCGAACGCGGTCAGCGCGTCCCCTGCGGAGACCCGCGACTGCAGGCGCACCGCGAGGTCGGCGACCTCGCGCTCGATCTGCCGCGGAGCGGTGCGGACCGACACCGCGATCGCCTCCTCGATGCCGGTACCGGTGCGGACCAGGTCGGAGAGACGCTTCGTCCACTGCGCGAGCGCGTCCAGCCGCTCGATCTGCTCGTTGGCTGCCTTGTTCGGGTTGATGAGCCAGGGCAGGAAGAAGACCGCGCCGGCGACCAGCAGGGCGGAGGGGAGCCACCCGGAGACCAGCCAGGTCAGCATGGCGGCGATCGCGGCGCCGCTGATCTGCAGCTGCCGCAGCCTCTTGGTCTTCGGCGGGAGGGTGCGCTTGACCTTGACCGGGCGGTCGGCCACCTCGGTGCCGCGCACGCCCACGATGAACAGGGCGAGGCCGCCCATGACGAACAGCGCGGCGAAGCCGGCGATCAACAGACCCATCAGGCCACCGCCGTCCGCTTCAGCTCCAGCGGGCCGCCCCAGCTGCCGTTCTCGTTGCGCAGCCACTCCGGGTTGAAGCCGGCGCGCACCAGGTCGTCCAGGCAGGCCGGGTTGACGCCGGTCGGCACGGCGCGCGGGTCACTGGACCCGGGGCGCGGCGCGAAGATCTTGTTGGTGGCGGGAAGACCGGTCTCGCTGGCCTCGCCGGTGACCTCCAGGATCTGCTCGACGAAGCGGACCTTCTTACCGCCGAGGCGGGTCTCGTCGATCATCTTGACGTGGACGACGAAGTCCAGCGCCGCGCCGGCGATCAGGTAGGCCAGCTCCTGCGTCATCCCGTCGCCGTGCTGGATGCACAGCTGGGCGATGCGCGCGAAGACGCCCTCGGCCTTGCGGCTGTGGATCGTGCAGAGCGATCCGCCCTCGCCCGCGGACATCGCCTGGAGCATGGGGACGATCTCGCGGGAGCGGACCTCTCCGACGATCATGCGGCGGAGCATCATGCGCAGGGAGGGGGCGATCAGGTCCGCGATCTCGATCTCGCCGACCTCGCGGCCGTCGACCCGCTCGCCGTTGCCTTCGCGGGCCTCCATCGGCACGACCTGCTTGAGGTGCCCGACCTCGTGGAGGAAGAGCTCGTACTCCGTCTCGAGCGTGCCCACCCGCTCCTGGGGGTCGATCTCGCGGGCCAGCGCGATGATCATCGTGGTCTTGCCGACGCCCTGGGTGCCGCTGATCATGATGTTCTTCTCCGCGGCCATGGCGGCCTTGAGGAAGTGCATCATCCCGGCGTCGATGGTGCCGTACTTGACCAGGTCCTCCAGCGTCACGGAGCGGATCCGCTGCTTTCGGATGGTCACGTACGGCCGCGGGGTGGACTCGGTCATCGCCTGCAGACGCGAGGTGTCCGACAGCCGCAGGGCCAGGGTCGGCGACGCCTTGGACAGGCTCCGCTCGCCGGCGCCGTGGCGGCGGGCGAGCATCTGGAGGAACTCCACCAGCTCCTCGTCGCTCTCCGCGATGGGGTCGACCAGCTGCCGGGGGCGGTCGGTGTAGTCGATCCACACGTCGTCGCACCCGTTGATCAGGATGTTCTCCACCGTCGGGTCGTCCAGGTAGGGCTGGAGGCGGCCGTGGGCGAACTGGGCGTCGAACACCGCCTGCGCGAGGCTGGTCTCGTCCGACTCGGCCGGCGAGACCTGCCGGGCCGCGGCGAAGTCCGCCGCCCAGCGGGCGACGAGCTCGTTGATGAGCTCCCAGCCGCGCTGCTCGGAGTCGTCGGCGGGCATGTCCCGCTTGTTGCTCTCCCGGTACGCCTGGAACTCGGGCGCCATCTGGCGGCTGAGTTCCTCGCGCAGGCTGCTGACGGTCTCCCAGTCCCACAGCGACTTGCGGGCGACCACACGGCCGTCCCGGGCCGGTGCCTTCGCCGCCATCAGGGCCGGGGCCACCGGGCCGGGCGCGATGGGGAATCCCGCGACGGGGACCTGTTCGGGCAGGTACGAGGCCTGGCCCGGTGCGTACAGGGGCTTACCGCGCTGCATTGACAGCTCCCTTCATTCGGTCGAGGACGGTCTGCGAGCGCACTACGGGTGCGAGGAGCCTCTGCTGCTCCTGGATGGCGAGGCCGCGCAGTTGTTCGGACATGGCGCGCGCTTCGCGCAACAGGGCGGATCGTCCGAAGTACCGGCCGCCGTCGCCGCCGTGGGAGAGGACCTGTGCGGCCCTCGGGTCGTGGGGGAGCGTGGCGAAGATGGGCAGCTGCAGCTGCTCGGCGATGTCCCGCGGACGGAAGTCGCCGTCGTCGATCACCACCAGGCCGAGGCGGCCGCTGTCGTGGCCGCGGACCTCGAGCGCGGCGCGCAGCGCCTCGACTCGCGGCTTGGCGGCGCTGGCCGAGCGCAGGGTGCGGCGCACGACGACGGCGACGAGGTCCGCGGACCGGGCCAGGGCGCTGGCCGTGCCGGTGGCCCCCGAGCGGCCGAGGTCCACCAGGACGTCGTAGCCGGGGTCCTGGCCCTGCAACTGCTCGAAGAGCAGGCCGAGGCGCTGCCAGACCTGGCTGAGGCCGGCGGCCTGGGCGGGGTTGGTCAGGCCGGGCAGCAGCAGACGGTCCTGGGTGTCCTTGTCGGACAGGTCGATCAGCTGGTACCAGAAGTCCTGGTCGAGCTGGCGGCGGCGGTGGGCGACCTCCAGGTTGTGCAGACCGTAGTCACCCAGGACCCGCGACTCGAGATAGCCCGCGGCGATCGAGCCGCCGTCCGGGTCGCACTCGGCCAGGATGGCGCGGCGTCCCTGCGGGAGCGGCCAGGTGAGCAGCGCCGCGAGGGCGGTCGCGGTCACTCCGGGGCCGCCGCTGGCGCCGGCGAAGGCGATGACGGCCATGTCAGCTCCCCGACGGCACGACGACGAGGGAGGCCTCGCCGTTCGCGGACCACTGGGCCAGGGTCGCGCCGTCAAGGGTGTTGGCGGCGAGGTCCACGACGCGGTCGCCGCTGTTGTCGGCCTTGCCCACCTCGATGACGACGGCCTGCACCGTGGTGGTCTTGCTGCCGCCGGCGGCGCCGTCGGCAGCAGCGGCGCCGTTGTTCTTCGGCGTGTGGATGACGTTGACCTTCTGGCCGGGGCTCAGCTGGCTGGCGGGGATCTGCGCGGGGGAGAGCGAGACGCCCACCAGCGACTGGCCCTGCTTGATCAGGGGCTGGTCGGTGACCGACAGGGTGGTCAGCAGGCTGCCCTTGGTCAGGCCGACGGTGGTGCGCTTGCCGATCATCTTCTTCAGCTGGCTGGCCGGTACCGGAGCGAGGACCGGGTCGGTGGCGATCCGGGCTTCCACGAGGTCGTCGGCGGTGAGCTGGGCGCCCATGGGTACGTCGTGCGCGACGGCGACGACGGGCTCGCGGTTGCCGGTGGACATGTACAGCCACGCGTTGGCGCCGACGCCGACCGCGATCAGCGCGACGGCCATGGCGATGAAGCCGGGGCGGCGTCGGCGGACGACGGGCTGGCGGACGATCGACTTGGGAGCGGGCGTCTGCTGGTCGGTTGTTTCGGGGGCGGGCCCCGTGGTGGTGCTCATCTGGGTAATTCCTTACGTGTGCGGGCGAGTCACGGCTTGGCGACGACCTGGGCTTCGCCGACGGCGAGGTTCACGCCCCCGGAGGCTCGGGTCGTGGTGATGTCGCCCTGCTGGCCTCCGCCCTCCCAGTGCACGGTCCAGGTGGTGACGGCGCTGACGGAGAAGGCGCTGGAGGTCTTGGTGTAGCGGTAGCCGCAGTCGGGAGAGGCGTTGCCGCCGTAGGACTCCTTGTAGGGAGTGCCTGCGCTGGTGCAGGTCACGCCGCCGCCGTCGCCCATCGTGTAGACGATCTTCTGCACGTTGGCCGTGGCGTTGACCGTGATGCCGCCGGCCGAGGCGCTCGCGGAGACGGGGCCCCAGGTGCGGTCGGTCTTGACGTTCCAGATCCACACGGGCATGCCGACGATGCCGGTCGTGCCGGTGCCGGGCGCCGTGCCGATCTGCGCTCCCAGCAGCCGCATCTTCTTGATGGCTTCCTGGGCCAGCTCCTCGGGTGAGGGGCCGCCGCCGAAGCCCGGAGGCGGGTTCAGGCTCCAGCTGGTGCCGCCGGCCAGCTCACGGCCGATGCCTGGGCAGATGACGTTGTACGCCTTCCCCTTGGTACGGGCCGCAGGGTCCGAGGGCGCTCCGCTGCCCCACTGCCAGTCAGGGGCATCCGCGGGGGGCTGGGGGTTGAGGAGGTCCCAGTAGCACTGGTCCGTGTAGTTGAACCAGCCGACGCCCTCCTTGTAGCAGGGCACCTCGCCGACTTCCTGGCCATTGGGGTTCTTCCAGTGGATGACGCAGGTAGCAGCTCCACCGCCACCACCGCCGCCACCGCCACCGGTGCCGCCTCCCCCGCCAGTGCCGCCACCGCCGCCTCCGCCACCGCCGCCGACGTGGATGTCGCAGTCGGGGACGAGGTCGGGGCACTTGACGCCGCCGTCGGCGCTGGCCGTGCCGACGGGCACGGTGAGCGCGACCAGCAGCGCGATGAGAGCACCGAACAGCGCCCCCGCCCATCTGCGGCTCAGCACGTGCTGTCCTTGTCGATGGTGGAGTCCACGATCAGCCACTTGCCGCTGCCGTAGTACGCCTTCGAGGTCTGCACGTGGCGCCGGTTGGCGCCGTTGAGGTCCGACTTCTTGCCCGTCTTGGCGTTCTCCGGGACGAAGTTCGAGCTGTCGACGCAGTCCACGACGGTCGCGGTCCGCGGATTGGTGTCCAGCGACAGGTCGGTGACCTTCGGGGACAGCACCGGGGCGCCCTTCACCACCAGGCCGTTGTCCTGGTAGTACAGCGCGGCCACCTTGACCTTGGAGAGCGCCTTGTCGGCTGCGTACTCCTCCAGCTTCGAGCCGGTGAAGCTCCCCGAGCTGTAGATCTTGGCCTGCTCGGCCCACATCCCCCGGTACGCGGCGAGGACCTGCTCGGTCGCGGTGGCGCTGGGGTCGGGCGAGGGGGTGGCCGACGTCGCCGAGGCGGAAGGTGATGCGCTCGCCTTGGCGTCGCCGCCGCCCGACCCACAGCCGGCCAGCACTGCCACGGCGGCCGCGGCCACCACCGCGAAGACGCCGACCCGGCGTATCTCAGCACTGATTGAAGGTGCCACTGGCATATCCCCCTGATGAGTGGTGGTCAGAAAGCTGAAAGGCATGGGAAATCGGCGGACCGCGGAATTCCGCGTCCAGTACGCAAACGGTTGATCAAATGGATAAGGAGCCTAAATCGCCTGCTGGGGAGTCGTCACATGCTTTTAGCGACGCCCACGCGGCAGCCGGCTGCCTGTGGCGGCGTCCAGCGAGCGCAACAACTGCTCGACCGTGACTTTCAGCAGTTCGGCGGCCAGCCGGAACTTCGACTCGTCGAGTGCCGCGAGGCCCCGCTCGATTCGTGACCACCGGGCCTGGGCGATGCCCAGTCGGCGCGCCAGCGCTCGCTGGCTCCAGCCGGCCAGCAGCCGAAGCCTCTGCATATCGTCCGACCTGCCGGTCGACAGGAGCGACTCCAGCGGCACCCTCAGGCTGTCGGCGAGGGCCTGCGCCGTCGGCAACTGCGGCTTTCGTCGGGCCTGTTCGTACAGGCAGATGTGGGTGCCGGCCACTCGCGCCCCGCGCGCGCGGGCCATGGCCGCCAGCTCGTCCTGCGACAGGGATGCCTTGGTGCGCAGTCGGCGCAGGGCGGCGGCGCTGAAGGCCGGTACTCCTCGGCTTGCCACCTTGCTCCGTCTCGACGGGGGTCTCGAGGCGCCTCTCGCCGGGCGGGGTCCCGCCCGAGCCGGAAGCAGACGGCGAGGCGGCGGCGGCGGTGGCGTGGTGGCCGACCGCCAAGTGCGCCCGCGCCGAGTCGGATTGACTTGCGCCCCTAATCTGATTGGGGGTCAGCATTCCTTTGAAATGCACACGACCCCCCTCCCCGTGACCGCACGCGTGTGTGCGGATAGTGCTCGTCCCGTGACTGAATCTGACCGGTAACTTATACGAATCTTGCACGGCCTTTTCCGGCCGTCAAGATCTATTCTGACGATGATCTTGCGCTTTGCGGCTTATGCCCGATTCGTTCTGGTGTGGCGCTGACCTGGCCATCTACCCAGCAGCGGTCGGTAGAGCGCCCGTCGCCCTGCGGAGTCGCACCGGACAACCCTGTACTTTCGGCCATGCCGAAGGTCCCGCGCCCCTGTCGGGCGAGGCACTGGGTGCCGTCGCGGCGCCCAGTGCCTGCTGTGGCGGAGATCACGGCCCTTCTTGCGGACGCCCGGGTTCCGGAGCGGGCTTCGAGCGCGCGCCCAGCCGCCCCGGAACGGCGACCCGGCCGAGAGCGAGCAGCGCCAGGAAGGCGATGAACAGGCGGTAGAGCGTGACCAGTCCGGACACCAGGCCGCCAAGGAGGGCAAGCAGCAACACCGGCCGCCCCCAGGGACTCGGAAGGTAGGGCGCCGTCACCACGGTCCCCAGCAGGCTGACCGTCAGGACTGCCCACACCACGCCCCGGGCGAACGACGCCGCGGCCAGACGCGCCCGCTCAGCCGCCAGCGGATCCCGCACCCTCGCGCGCGCGGTCGCGGGGGCGGACCACCGCTTACCGGCCTTCATGGCGCTGCTCCCCGGTCCGAGGCGTCACATCGACCGTACGCGCGACGGCATGCTGGGCGTCCCGCAGGCCGGCAGCCAGCTCGTCCAGCCCCGCGGAGAGTTCGTCCAGGAGCTGCGGAGGCACGGCATCCTCGACGAGCCGCGACCGCCGGCTCCCCAGGTAGGCACCCGGTGCCTCGGTCCCGCGCCCCGCTTCGTCCAAGTCCGCCAGCCGGTGCTCCAGGCGCTCCTGCTCCCCCAGGGCCGCAGCCGCCGCCACGCCCAACCGCCGGTAGGCGGCCTCGTACTGCTGGACGACCTCGAGACCGGCCCCGTCCTCTCCGGCGGCCAGCACCAGGCCGGCGGCGTCCCACAGGAACCGGTGTCCGGCCTCGGCCGCGCGCCGAAGCTCAGCCACCCCCGATGCCGTTGCCGCCGCGGCCACCTGCTGCTGCAGGGCCAGGAGCCGGTGGATGCACTCCGCCCGAGGGACGGTGGCATCCACGACCCGCACATGGCGACGGGTGACGATCACGGCGAGGCCCGGGCCGCCCCAGGCCAGCGCGACGCCGACCGCCACGGCCGCGGCCAGGGCCGCTCCCGCGGAAAGGTGCTCACCCAGCACCGGGGTCAGCAGCAGGACCGCGGCCACGACCACGGCCAAGCGCACCACGCTCACCGCGGCCGGCAGCTCGGCGCCGCCGATCCTCCGCAGGAACGGTGCCGGCCGCCGTCCCCACACCGTACGGGCGAGAAACGACTTCCACCCCGTCCCCGAGGTCGGGGCGAGCACCCCGACCTCCGCGGGGAAGGCGTCCCCGAACCGCACCTCCGACTCCAGCGGGTACCCCCACCGGACCCAGCCCCACTCCATCCGCTCCACCGGCCGCACCGTGGTGACGGCGGACTCGAAGGCCGCGGCGCCGGCGCGGCTCTCTCCCGACGCGGCGAGGTGGTACTGCAGGGCGTGGACCGTTTCGCGGTGCCAGCGGTCCACGTCACCGCCGTAGGGGAGCAGCCGGAGCTGGTCCCCGAACTCGCCTATCACTTGGAAGCCCCCTCACCCGGAAGAGCCGGCCCGGGGCAGCTGTCCAGGACGCGGCGCAGCGCTTCCTTCTCCGGCTGGGTCAGCCAGAGCTTGTACTTCGCCTTCACCTCGATCTGGCGCTGCGCGTAGCCGCAGCGGATCTGCTTGTTCGGCGGTAGCCAGGTGGCGGCGTCACCGTCACCCTTCGCCTCGTTCGTCGGGCCGTCGACGGCCACGAGGTTGAGCGGGTCGTTCGCGAGGCTGAGCCGCTCGGCAGCGGTGAGCTGCTGCGCGCCCGTCTGCCAGCTGAGGCTCAAGGGCACGACGTGGTCGATCTGTACGGCCAACGAGGTCTTGGCGCCCCGGGTGAAGGTGATCGTGCGCGCGGTGTACGGGTCGTGGAGCACACCGGAGAGGACGGTGCACGGGCCCTTGCGGACGACGTCGGTCAGATCGCGGGCGAGGATGTCGTCGCGGGTCGAGCAGCCGTTGTGGCTTTCCGGCGCGGTGCTGTTGTCGCTCCAGGCCGGTCCGAACTGGTCGCGGCTGTATCCGGTCTGGGGAGCTCTTCCCTTGACGGGGAGTTGGTCGAGTTCCTGGAGGGCGGCCGTGGCCGACATCATGGGCCCGGCCGCGCCCTCGGGCGCCGACTTCACGAGGTCGACAGGGGTGCAGGCGGCGAGCGTGGCTGCCGCAGCGAGGGCGGCGCCGATGGCCGCGGCGCGAAGAGGGTGGGGCATGGAGTGGTGCTCCTGACTGGTCGGAGGTGCGCGTCATCCCATAGAGGTGCCGCGCGGCGTATCCGTGTGACCACTCCCGCCCCACCGGTGTCGAGAAGTTCGGCGCGACCCGGCCGCGGGTCTGCTGAACCTCCTCGTCGTCAGCCGAGGGTGCCGCTGAAGGTGATCCGGTCGCCTTGGTCGAGGGCCTCGATCGTGACCGGGCCGGGGACGGCGGAGGAGGGGAGGGTGAACCGCACGGTGACGGTGGCCGAGCGCGAGGGTGCGATCGGCGCGTCGGGGTAGTTCAGGCTCGGGGTGACGGTCGCGGCGTCGGTCAACCCGGCGCCGGTCATCACCCGCAGGGTGATCCCCAGGCCCGTCCGGGGCTGGGGATCTCCGTTGGTGACGGTGAGGTCGGCCGTGGCCGTCCGCTTGCCGTCCTTCTCCGCTCCAAGCGTGATCGGCGAGATCCGCAGACCGGCTTTCGACCACGAACCCAGGGGGAGGACGGGCCCGGATGACGCCGGCGCCGTGTCGGTGGGCTCGGGGGTGCCGGACGCCGGGGTGCCGGTCCCGGGCAGCGTGCCCTCGAAGAAGAGGTCGTCCGCCTCCGCCATCCCCTCCTGGGTGGCCTCGGCGGTGACGGTGACCCGCTCGCCCAGGCCCTGCGGGGGAACGGCCACCCCTATCTCGGCGGTGAAGGAAGCGCCCGGCGCCACCTTCGTCGCAGCGTCGTGCGCGGGGAGTCCGGAGAGAGTCTGGTCCTTGACCGGGACGGCCTGGTGCCCCAGCGGTCCGTAGCGCACGGTGAGCGCGGTGTCCGGCAGCAGGGTGATCCGGTCGCTGGTGTTGGTGAACGTCGCCGTGGTGCGAAGGACGGCCCAGCCGGCCGGTACCTCGCCGGACGAGACGCCGGCCTCCTTGAAGGGAGCCACCGCCAGGGTCCAGCCCTGCGCAGCGACCGGGACGGCACGCCCCAACTCGGTGATCCCGGACGGCAGCCCCGCCGGCGTGGCGCCGCCGGTCGCCGAAGCGGACGCCGGGCCGGGAGCAGACTGCCCCGACGTGGAGCCGGCGCACCCCGCCGACAGCGCCGCGACGGCCATCACGACTACGGCGGCCCATCCCCGTGTGCTGCGCATGATTCTTCCCCTCGGTCATGGCGCGCGATCGCGCCCCTGAACGGGGATCATGCCAAAACAGCCGGCGGTCGAACCTCAGCACTGCCGGACGGCGGTCGCACCGAACAGCACAAGCCGGTGACGTGCGCCCGGTGCACCGTGCGCCGCCTCAGGCTCGTAGGGCCCGCTCCCGGCGGGCTGTCCGGTGTCCTCACGGGCCCGGGCGACGGCGGCCAGCCCCTCCCGGACGATCCGCTGGTTCCTCGAATGGAAGGCTTCCGCCTCGATCAGGCGCCCGAACAGGAGGTCGGCGGTGATCAGGCCCAGGCGGTACGACTCGTCGGCGTACTCCGCTGCCGCATCGGCGGCTGTACGGGACAGCTCGGCCGCGCGGTTGGCCCACACCTCGATGGCCTCCCCGTTGTCGTCGGTGTCTGGGAGACGGCCTACGTGTTCGGCGAACGCCTGGGCAGCAGCGAACGCCAGGGAGAACGGCTTGAAGATCACGCCTGCACCCCCGTTCCGGGGTACTCGCTGCTGATCGCGTCGGTGCGTCGGCAGTGCTGCTCGGCGGTGATGAGTCCGGCCTCAAGCTGCGCGTCGAACAGGGTGCGCGCGGCGGTCTGTCCCTCGGCACGGGCCCGTTCGATCGTGGCCGGGTCGCCGCCGCGGAGGGCCAGGCGGAAGTCGGCCACCCGGGCGCTGTGCTGCCGAGCCCGCTCGCGCACGGTCTCGCGGTCGATGGTGTTCATGTGGGTTGTTCCTTGCAGGTGTTGGAGGGGTTGGCCGTCCGGCCGTTGCCGGTAGCCGGTTCAGACCTGGCGCAGCGCGGGGTACGGGCCGCCGAGGGGCCTGCTGTAGCCGGCGGGGACGACGTAGGCGACGTAGCAGCAGACGGCGGCGCCGCAGTGGAAGGTGACGTGCAGGCCGTAGGGGATCGCGCCGTTCGCCGCGCTGAGCGGCTCGACCCAGCGAATGAAGGGGTCCTGCCGTGCGGTCAGCCCGCCGATCAGGTGTCGCTCGACGGCGGTGAGCGGCGTCTTGCCGACGGCCGGCAGCGTGCCGGCGCGCAGTCGCGGTGGTGGCACTCCCTGCGGTTCGGCGCGCCCGTCCGGAGGGCGGGCGGCCACGATCTGGAGGTAGACCTCGGCGCCCGTGGGGAGAGTCAGCCGCAGTCCGTACCGGCTGTGGGTGAAGCCGGTCTCGGCGAAGGTGGCGACCTGCCCCTGGTTCGTCGTGTTCTCGTCGAGGCAGGTGCGCAGAAGCGACTCGAACTCGCAAGCCTGCCAGGGCTGGAGAAGGGCCGGGGCCGGGCTGCTCATCGCTCCGCCCGCCGTCCGGCGCACACCGCGTCGTGGTCGGTGACCATGCCGAGCAGCGTGGGCAGCACGTCGCCGGACTCTGCGTCGCACAGGTGCTGTCCGCATCCGGTGTGGATCAGTTCGAGATCGTGCTTGGCGGGGTCGCCGGAGTCGAGCAGCGGGTAGTCGTCCCAGACGATCGCCGAGGACAGCCCGTGCTCGGCCGGGGAGCCGGCCGGGGCGGTTGCCGCCGGGGCGAGGGGCTCGCTGCTCATGAGCGCGGTGTCCTGGTCGTCCTTGTGGACGGCGTAGACGTACGGCTGGAACGGTGAGCGGTCGGACATGGCGATCCTCCTGTCGCGTGGGCGGGTGGTGGGTCGGTGGCCGGGGCGGTGCCGGTCGTGGCGCCGCCCCGGGGTGGTTCAGGCCGCGAGAGCGGCGTCCGGGCGCTGGCGCTTCGTCAGCCCCCGCGTGCGGAGCGGGTCGTGGCGCTGCTCGTCCACGGGAACCACGGTGGTGATCGGGTCGGTGTCCTCGGGGAGCAGGTCCAGGCGGACCCAGTACGGCATCACCCAGCGGGTGGTCTCGCCCTGGCGCCGCTTGCCGATCCGGAACCGGCGGAAGTGCCCGCACCGCTGGTGGGGTGCCTGCTGGACGCCGGAGGGGATGCCGTCGCCGTCCAGCACGCGGCCCGTCGCCCGGCGGGCTGCGTGCAAGGCCGGGCCAACGCGCCAGCCGATCTCGACGAAGAACGGGTCGCGGTTCTTGTGGACTGCCCGGCGCTTCTTCTTCGACGGCTTGACGACGGGCGGCTCGGCCAGGTCCCGGTTGTCACAGCAGAGGTAGATCAGGACGCTCAGGGCGGGGCGCAGCAGATCCTCGAACAGGGTGTAGGCGGCGGCCTTGTCCCGGGTCCGGCTCCAGTGGGCCTCGGCCCTCGCGGCCGCGAAGTCCACGGCCTGGGCCACGGTGAACTTCTCCATCCCGGTAGGGATGTTCATGCGTATGTAGGTCTGGCCGCGCACCTCCCAGGTCTCCTCGTCGAGGAGGTCGATCACGAAGAGCAGGCCGAGCCCTTCGATCTCCTCGTCGGTGTACGTCTGCTGCTCGGGCGTCTGGTTGAAGCCGAAGAGGTAGAAGCCGCGGACCAGGCCGTCCGACTCCTTGTACCGGACCGGCCATGGCTCGGGCAGGACGATGAGCGGGTTGATGTGCGGGAGCTGGCTGAAGATGTTGCCGGGCAGCGTCTCGGAGGTCGAGCGGTACAACTCTGCGGCCAGGTGCTGGTTGAGGTCGTAGGTAACCCGGCCCCGGCGGGCCCACATGCGGAAGATCCCCACGTGACTGGCGACGTCGATCAGGTCGGCCTGTTCGGCGAGCGTCAGGCCGGACGGCGCGGTGTGCCCGAGGGTGACCGGCCGTCCGGTGGAGAGCTGGTCGAGCTTGGGGGCGAGCCACAGGTGGTTGCCGCGCAGAGCGCTCTCCCGCTCGGTCAGCTCTTCGACGAAGACCTCGCTGACGTCGCGGCTCCTGAGGGCGCGGGAGTGTCGGCTGTTCATCTCGGCCATCCCTGTAGCTACGGGCCCTTGGGGCCGGGGCGTCCCGGTGGACCGCTGGAAGGCGGTCCACCGGGGGAGGAACCGGTGCGCGGCGGCCGATGGGCTGCGCCGGGTGAGTGACCCGTTCGCACCGGGGATGCCTCCACCGTAGCCCATTTCATAGACTTAAGCAATTACGTACGGTGTGACGGGGATGGGCACCAGGAAGAACTCCTGTCCGTCCTCTGCGGCCACGCGGATCGGCCGGTCCGGCAGCGCCCCGAACACCGCCTCCGCGACGGCCGCCGGCGCACTGCCGGGGCCCAGTGCCGGCCCGAGGGCGGAGCGGATGGCCGCCAGGGTGTCCGCCGACAAGGAAGCCTTCAACGGCGCCGCTTTGGCCTCCGCCGCACAGGCCGCCAGCTCCCCGTCGTCAGCGCTCGCGTCCAGGCCGTGGCGGCGGGCGACGGCGGCCACCGTCGTGGCGAGCGCCGCGCGATTGTGCCAGCGGCACAGGTCGCCCGGAGTGCCCACGGGGTGCAGGTGCCGGGCGGTGCCGATCGAGGTCTTCTTGGTCGTCTTCACGTGTCCTCCGTTGCGAGGGGTCGACTGATGCCGGGGGGCAGGTTGGGGGCCGGGCCGCGCCCGGCCCCCAACCACGCGGTCACAGGTAGGCGCTGACCATCTGCGCGAACTCGTCCGGCCCGATGACGGGGATGCCCAGCTGCTCCGCCTTCTCCTTCTTCGAGCCGGCCTTGTCTCCGGCGACGACCAGGCTGGTGCTCTTCTTCGAGACGCTGGACCCGGACCGGCCTCCCGCCTTCTCGATCAGCTCGTTCATGCCGTTGCGCGACAGCGGTTCGAGGCGGCCGGACATGGCCCCCGTCACCACGATCGTCTTCCCGGCCAGCGGCAGCCCCGCGCCCGTGTCCTGGCCCGAGCCGGAGGTGTCGGCCGCCGGGGCGCTGTCCTGGGGCCCGCCGAGGTTGACGCCCGCCGCCGCGAGTTTGGCGATCACCGGCTCCAGCTCCGCCAGCTCGGCCAGCATCCAGGCCGACTTCTCCGCGCCGATCCCCTCGACCTGGCGCAGCTCGGCGGCCGACGCCGCCTGGATGGCGGTCATGGTGCCGAAGAAGTCGGCGATCCGGCGGGCCATGCTGCGCCCGGTCCCACGGACCCCCAGGGCGCACAGCACCCGGGCAAGGGGCTGCTGCTTCGCGGCGGCGATGCCGTCCAGGATCTTGGCGGCGGTCTTCTCGCTGCCAGTCGCCTGGGTGAGCTGGCCGAGCGTGAGGGTGAACAGGTCGGCGACGTCCTGCACCGCCTCCTGCGCGACCAGCTGTGCCACGACCTTCGGTCCGATGCCCTGGATGTCGAGGACGTCGCGCTGCACGGCGTAGCTGATGGACGCCGCGAGGTTGCACGCGCGGCCCTTCAGGCACCTCCACCGCTCCTGGCTCTTGTCGATCTCGCCTCCGCAGCCCGGGCAGACCACCGGCAGCTCGATCGGCGTCTCCTGGCCGGTGCGCGCCGACGTGACGGGGGCGAGGATCTGCGGGATCACGTCGCCGGCCCTGCGGAGTACGACGCGGTCACCGATGCGCAGGCCCAGCCGCACGATCATGCCGGGGTTGTGGAGCGTCGCGAACCGCACCGTTACGCCCTCGATCTCGACCGGCTCGACCTCGCCTCGCGGCGCGATGTTGCCCGTGCGTCCGGTGGTCCAGGTGGCGGCGGTGAGCGTCGAAATCACCTCCAACGCGGGCAACTTGTACGCGATCGCCCATCGGGGCGCGCGCGAGCCGGAGCCTGCGACGGCCTGGTCCTGCGGATGGTCGGCCTTGATGACGATGCCGTCGATCCCGACGGGCAGGTCTGCGCGCTGCGCGGCGACCTTCTCGACGTACGCCTGGATGTCCCTGATGAGCGGCGAGGTCAGCGTGCCGACCGGGGTGTCGTCGACGGTCTGGACCCCGAGGCTGCCCAGGGCCTTCATCAGCTCGGTGTGGGTCATCTCCTCGCGGATCAGCCGGCCCGTCGCGCCGTCGGCCGAGGTCAGGAGCCCGTACCCGTAGAAGCTGAGAGGGATGGTGTACTCCCGGCCGGTCGCGCGGAGCGAGCCCGAGGCGGCGTTGCGGGGGTTGGAGAAGGGGTCCTCGCCGTGGGCAATGCGGATGCGGTTTGCTTCCTCGAAGCGGGACTGGAGCAGGACCACCTCGCCCCGGACTTCGACCGAGACCGGCGTGTCCAGCTCGACCGGCAGGCCGTCGATGGTGCCGATGGCGTGCGAGACGTCCTCCCCGGTCGTGCCGGTGCCCCGGGTGACGAGCCGGACGAGCCTGCCCTCGCGGTAGTGCGCCGCGACCGCCAGTCCGTCGATCTTCGGACCCGCGTGGAACCCGCGCGGCTCGGTGCCCAGCCGCTTGCCCAAGGAACCCGCCCAGCGGACCAGTTCCTCGGCGTCGAAGACGTTGTCCAGGGAGAGCATGGGGGTCGCGTGTACGACCGATCCCTCGGGCAGCGCCCCGGCGGCCACCAGGGTGGTGGGCGACTCGGCCGCGCGCTGGTCCGGATGTTCCTGCTCGTAGGAGGCGATGGTGCTCATGAGGTGGTCGTAGGAGGCGTCGTCCATCTGCGAGTCGCCGCCGCCGTAGTACGCGGCCGCGGCGCGGCGGGCCTGGTCCAGGGCGCGGAGGTAGGAGTCCTCGTCGGTGATGGGGGCCAAGGTATTCGGCACGTTCTTGTCCTTCTTGCCGGTGATGGCTGCTGTGACCGCTCCTCCGTCGGAGCGGTGCTGCCCGGCTCCACAGCGGGCGCGCGGTGGAGCCAGGAGCGGGGGCGGGGCCGCATCGAGCGGCACACTCAAACCATATGGCGATTCATAGAATTAAGCAATGTCGGTTTGATTGTCGAATCCTCCGCGCGCGTGCCCGGAGTGGGTGGCCGAGCCGCGGCGAACTGCCGCAGGTCTCCCGTGCCCGCGCGCAGCAGCCTCCCGGGCCGCCGGCCTGGCGCTGGCCGGCGGCGACGGAGACTGGCAGCGGGGCGCGCCGGAGGGCGTGGTGCAGCCACCGGCGACCGCTGGAGGGCCGCCAGCGACTCGTCGGTGATCCTGGGCCTCGTCAGGCGACCGGCCTGCGATCTGGCTTTCAACACTGGTTCCTGCCCGGCTGCTCAAGGACTTCGAGCGAGCGGAGGACCGTGACGTCGTGGTCGGCCAGCACCTGCGCGTACGCGCCGCTGTCGCGCACGTAGCGGTTGATCTCGGGATCGTCGATGGAATGGGCCGTCCAGCAGAGCATGTGGTTGCGGCCCGAGGTCCGCTCGTCGGAGCAGATCCTGCGTGCGTCCGCTTCACTCACCCGCCAGAGCACCCGCCGGTGGGTGGTGCGTGTGTTCCTGGAGGCGATGAAGACCACCACTTGTGCAGTCATGAGGAGTTCCGATCATGCGCGGACGCCCTGCGCGGCTCCGGCCGGCGCGGCGGTGCGGGAAGAGTGCTGGCGACCTTCGGCGCACCAGCCGGATGCCGGTGCGCCGGATGCCCGAAGTCAGCGGGCTCGCGTACGTCTGTTCCGCCCACGGGCGGACGGGCCTCCTCTGCGCCTACGGCGGGGGCGTGACCTCGAAGGCGCCGCTGGCGAGGTCAACGGTGAGGTTCGCGTTGAGCTTCGGCCGGTCGAAGCGGGAGTAGGCCCCAAGGAGGTCCCGGAACCGGCCCTCCAACGCGGTTGCCGAGTCGTCGTGCTGTTCCGGGCCCTCGTACTGCCATGCCTGACCATCCGCTCCCAGGAACCACACCGTTTCCTCGTCCCAGTACATGCCGTCCGGGGCGTCCGAGTAGGTCACGAACTCGACGCTGGTCACCCTGCTGCCGGCCTGGTCGGGGCAGCGGGCGCACATGGCCCGCAGCACCTGGAGCAGCTCCTGCTTGACCCGTTCGTGCGCCGCGTCACGCAGCCAACTGCCGAGCTCGTACAGCTCGTTTCGGCTCAACTGCGGCAGCAACGGCTCTAGCTGCTCCTTGGTGAGCATCGCCCGGGTGAGCGGGCTGCGCCACTCCGGTGCGGCGCTCGTCGGCCGGGCGGAAGCAGGGGGCCGGGGCCGGTTGAAGCAGTAGTGGCACTCCTTGCCGTCGCCGTTCTCGGCACGATTGTCATCCATGATCGTTTCCTGGCAGCGGGTGCAGCGCTGGGATCCCCCGCATGTGGTGCAGTCCTGGTTTCCATCGCAGTCCGCACATGTAGAGCATGTCCAGCACCCCTCGTTCCCGTCGCAGTCCGGGCAAAGCGCAGCGGCCGGTGCGGGATCGGGTTCACCTGCGGGAGACGGGGGCGCGGTGTCGCGGTGGACGTCGACTGCGATCTCCGTGATGGGGGTCATCGGTCTACCTCTCGGAGCGATGGCCGGGGCCGTGCGGGGTGCACGGCCCCAGGGCGTTGGTTCAGGCGGGCAGCGGCACGAAGAGGACGGGGCTCGGCGTCCCGTACGGCTGCTCGTCATCGCCGATCTCGATCAGGGCGTCTGCCACGAACGTCCGATCGAAGTCGGGGGCCTCGACCGCGAGGTGGGGGCCGTAGTGGAGCGTCGCGCCGTAGGTGTTCCACGCCGGCCCGTCGTCGTAGTCGTTGGTCACGATGAACGTGACCGCGCTCGGCAGCGGGCACTCCGGGCGGTCCGCAAAGAACTCGATCAGAGCGTCGCGGAGGTCCACGCGCAGCTCCTCCGGAACCTGGGGGTACACGTCGTGGGCGGGGCCCCGGGTTACGGGGAACGCGGCACGCAGCGCGGTGACGAGGTCCGGCGGAAGGACCTGGGAGGCCGTGGCGTCGAGATTCGGCGGAACGGCCTTGGATGTGGTGGTCAAGGCGCCGAAGGCGCGCTTCAGGTCATCTTCGGCAGCGCGGAGCACGGCGTCCTGGGCATGGCGCTCGGCGGCAGGCAGGGGCTTGGGCATCGTTGGGCTCCAAATCGGATGGGGCGCCTCGGCAGGCGCGCAGCGGCTGACCGTGCAGCGGGGCCGTGCTGGCGTCGCCGACCGTCCGGAGCACTGTCCGGCGGTCGGCGGAGGGGGCTACGAGTAGCGGCTGTTCCACATCTGACGGGTGCTGTTCACCGGGTCCGCTGTTGCGCGGCCCGAGCCCGCAGTTCGGCGATGAGCCGGTCACGCCCGGGCCACCAGGATGCGAAGAAGGCCTCGGTGTTGGACGTGAGCTGCGCCTTGAGCTGGTTGGTCAAGCTCTCCGTCCAGACTTGCGCCACGTCGGCGAGCCAGTCGATGGCGGGACCGGAGTTCGCCACCTCGCTCGCGTACCCCTCCTTGAGGAAGGCGGCATACACGCGCACCCGACGAGTGACCGGCAGTTGGTACGTGCGGCCGTTGTCCAGGGACACCTCGGTCGCCACGAAGGCGATCCGCTTGATCGCGGTGACCGTCCCTTCGGCGATGTAGTCCTGAACGGGGTGGTCTCCGTACACCTTGAAGCTCACGGGGTATCCCGGGGCGAGGGCGGACGCGGTGGCGGCTATGTAGGACATGGCAGCTCCTGGAAGCGAGAGGATCGGATCGGCGGAGCACCTTGTCCGCCGCGATCTCGAATATACGCACACTCATAGAGTTAAGCAACATCCTTCGGGTAGGGCTCCGCTTTCATCGCGATGACTGTGCGCGACCGCTCGGCCCGCGTGCGACCCACAGCCAGGACGTAACGGAAGTTGCCTGGGTGGCGTACCGAGCGGGCTCCGAGGTGCTCCAGGGCCCTCGGCAGCCACTGCGCCGGACTTTCGCCGGCCGTACGGGACGGCGCTCCGAGAGCGGTCAGCCGGCTTTCCACCCCTGCGGCCCCGGGCTCGGGCTCGCGGCCGGTCAGCTTGGCCCGGGACCGAGCCGTCAGGACGGTGCCGTCCGGCAGCAGCGTGAGCGTCCGCCGCGTTCCCCGCCCGGTGAACCGGAAGTTGCAGCTCTGGTACACGATGCCGAGATGCCCGTTGGAAATGATCATCTCGCCGCTCGGGGTGCGCCGTGACCTGGGCACCGGGTCGGAGAAGCTCACCACCCCCCGGATGCCGCGCTCGGCGGCCTTCTTCATAGCGGCCGCGATGAAGAAGCTCTCGCCGTTGGCGGCCACGTCGTCGGTGAGCGCCAGGCGCGAGATCTCCGCGCTCTCGTAGTACGGGGCCAAGTGGGGGAAGGCGCCGGTTAGGACGCGTTCGTTCATGGGGCAGCCCAGGACGAGAGCGCCGGCGAGGGCGGCGCCTTCGGGGCCGGGGCCCTCCTCGCCCTGCGGCGGCTCGTGGTCCCACAGGCCGTAGCGGTGGAGAGCCGAGGGCCAGCCGGCCAGGTAGTGGTGGTGCTCGATGAACGACCGGGCGAGCGCTTCGGGGATCTCGGTGACGCTGTACCGCTCGCGCCGGAAGCCGCCGTCGCTGACGTGCCGCCAGCTGGGCAGGCCGTACCGCCAGCGTTGGGTCCAGCCTCCGGGCCGGCCGGCGAGGATGCCGCGCATCTCCGCCGGGGTGGGCGTCACACCGCGCACGACGGTACCCCCGCGTCCTCCAGCCGCTCCATCAGGTGGTTCCTCCACCAGAGCGCGTACGACATGCAGTTGCTCTCCGTCTTGTGGGTCGGGCTGCAGCCGCGCTCCCTGCGGCCGGCCGAGCTCCAGGCCATCGAGTCGGCCGACGCCAGCGAGCGGGACAGCGTCAGGCCCTGAATCTTGAAGCCGAAGGCGTGCAGCGGCACGAGCGGCGCCCCTTCGCCGCCGAGGCGGGCGAGCTCGTCCAGGAGGAGGGAGGCGCGCCAGTGGTTCTGGCGCCGGCACATGCTGCCGACGCCCACCAGCGGCTCGGCCAGGAGGTCGATGCCGGCATCGGCATACATCTCGGCGCAGCGGAGGTAGTGGGGGCGCAGCCAGCCCTGCAGGACCGGGATGACGCGGGCCTTGATGCCCAGGGACCGTAGTTCAACGACGGAGTCGACGGTGCGCCTCATGTGCTCCTCGATGGTGAGGCCGGTCTTGGGCAACATCCAGGGCTCGCAGACCCAGTCCATGGGACTGCACCACTCGAGGTTGCCGATCTCGTCGTGGTAACGGTTGACGGCGGTTGCGTACTGCTGAGCGGTGGTCTTCCACCGGCCGTAGAGGTCGACCTCGCTGAACGCCCCGCTGTCCAGGGCCCAGGGGCCGGCGGCCCGGGGCAGGGACTTGCGGTTCATCAGCCGCCGGTTGGAGACGAACAGGGGAAAGTCGAGGTGTTCCATCCAGGCGGGCTGGTGGACGCCCAGGTGGAACCTGACAGGTGTCGGCGTAATGGCGGGGGCGGTCACGGTAGGAGCCGTTCGTTGGGTGTCGGATGCTCGGGCCAGGGCGCGAGCAGGGTCGGGTCTCCGGCTTCCTCGCGGGCCTGGTCCTCGGCCTCGGCAGCACGCACCCGGCCGGTGTGGAAACGGTCCGCTGCGTGCCCGCTCGGCCGGATGCACCGCTGCTCGGCCTTGACCGAACAGCGCGGACAGGGCAGGGAGCCGGGGCAGGTGGCGGTGTCCACCAGCCAGTCGCAGGTCGGGCAGGGGGCGCCGCTCACCGGCCGCCCGGCCCGGTCGACCAAGGCGCCGGCGGCGAGCAGCTGCTGGTACTCGAACCGGTAGACGGGGGCCGGGAGCGGCTGGCACACAACGGCGAAGGCACCCGGCCGGGAGGGGTCAGCAGTCACCGGGTCCCTCCGGACGACGGTAAGCGGCGGCCAGGACCTCGTCGGCCAGCTCCGCAGGGGGCGCCGAGTAGGCGAGCAGGGCCTCTCCCGCCGCGGACTCGACGACCGACAGTGCCGGGTGCCGGCGCGCGGCCCGCTCGAGGGCGCTGTGCAGCGATCGGGTGTCGATGAGCAGCACCCGGCCGGGGCTGCCGGGCTCGTTGGCCAGCCGCGAGACGGCGATGCTGCCGGGAGCCGACGCGCGGTGGCGAGCAGCGTGGTCGAGGCAGGCGTACGCCAGGACGGCGGCGGGAGCGAGCCGGCCGGCCCCCCGGTTCAAGCTGAGCACGTGACTGCGGTCGCCGCAGTGATGTTCCCCCGGGGCGGCGGTGGAGAGCAGGTCGAGGTCGCGGAACGGATTGGTGAGGACGTCCTCCAGGCCGGCGCGCGGCTGGTCGGCGGAAGCGACCTGCGGGACGTACATCGTCGCGATGCAGGCGATGTCGCGGCCGACGGTGTCGTCGGGCGGAGCCTTCCAGCCGGTCCGCTCCGCTGCTCTGCGGATGTGGGTGCGCAGCTCGGCCCGGGTGAACGTGGAGAGCCCGGCGCGCGCGAACAGGTAGTACCAGGCCGGTACAGAGCAGGGCGTGCCGCTGAGCAGCCACCAGTGCAGCAGCCACAGACTCGCCGGGTCCTCCAGGTACGGGTCGGCGCCGGCTTCGTCGAGCAGCCAGCGGCCGCGGGCGGTCGGCGTCACCGCTCCGCCTCCTGCGGCATCCTCCTCGACGAGGCCGAAGGCGCCGGCCCAGAACCGCATGCTCGCCACCATGCTGGAGCCGACGCCGAGGACGACGGGCGCGTCGGGGTGGCGGAAGACCAGGGGGTCGTCCTGAACGGCGGTGTGGACCTTCAAGAGCCACCCCTGCCTCGGAGGGTAGGTCCGGTGGCGACCGAACGCCGGAGCGCAGTCGGCCAGCGGCGGGTGATCCGTCATCGGGATGGTGTTCTCCTTGTCGTGGACGGGTGTCCTGCCGCTCGGCGGCAGGACACCCGGGCGGTCGGAAATCAGGCCGGGACCTCGGAGCGGGCGAACTCCCTGGGGCCGGAGGGCCAGACGGCGCTCACCTGCTGGCGGTGCAGGAGCTCCGTCAGGTCCTTGTCGGGAGGCGAGGGGAGCAGCAGAGCCCGGCGCGGCTCCGCGTCGAAGTAGCGGGCCAGGTCGTGCAGTTCCCCGACGGCTTCCCGCACGACGGAGCGGGCGGCTGTCGCGCGGGCCACCACGAGCTCGTTGCGGGTGAGGTCGTACAGGTCGACGTGGAGTTCGGCGAAGGCTCCGGCCACCTTGATCCGGAAACTGGACAGGTCGGCCTGGTGCGCCCACCGGGCATAGCTCTCGTAGTTCCGCAGCAGCCTGCCTGCAGCCTCCTTGGCCGGGCTGGGATTGGTGGTCCTCATGATCGTCCCCGGGCCGATCGGTCGCACGGCGTTCAGTTCCGCGATGGGGTCGACGGTGCTCAGGCCCCTCGGGGCGCCGTTCAGCGGCAGCAGCCGGAAGACGATGGCCCGCCTGACCTCCTGGGGCCGCCGCGCGTCGAAGGGACCATCGGCATAGACGACCGGCAGCTCCGGGTCCAGCCGGTACTGGCCCAGGTACTGGGCCGGTCGTCCGTGGAGCTGGAGGAACACGCGCAGCGCCCGGCCGTCCTGCTCGTGTTCGATGACGGAGCGGTTCCCCTGCGAGAGCGTCTGGTCCGTACCGTCGAGACCGCCCTCCCCGCCGAAGTGCAGATGAGCGCCGGTCCAACCGTCGAAGGAACTGGCCTCGGCGTCCGGTGTGATGAACAGGTGGACGTTCGGGCTCTGCTTCGACGGACTGATGCGGGAGTGGATGCGGCCGCCGAAGCGGGCGTGGATGTCGGCGCGGTCGATGTGCTGGCCGGGGATGAGGTCCCAGGACACGGGTGTCTCTCCTTGTAACGGGCAGTGCTGGAGTGGGAGTTCGGTGGAGCGGCGCCGCCGGGCTGTCCGCCCGGCGGCGGTGCGGGGTCTCCGGCGGGGCGGAAGGTCAGCGGCGGCAGTCGACACCGACGACCAGGAAGTCGGCGGGCAGGGCGTCGATGTAGGCGTTTGCGTGGTCGTAGTACGCGGTGCTGCCCGTCTCGGCGGCGTCGTCCGAGTTCAGCCAGGCGGGGTCGGTGGTCCAGGTGTCGTCGAGCTCCCGGAGGCTGTTGCCGGGCACCGCCCGGCGGCGGGCCCGGGCGATGAACCCTGCGCGGTCCAGGCTGATCAGAGCAGCCTCCTCGTCCCGCTGCCGGGCGCCCGGCTTGCCCTTGATCTCGGCCAGCGCCTTGAGCTGGGGCTGATCGCGGAAGGCGAGGAGCGCCCGGAAGGAGTCGCTGCCCCAGTGTTCCGCGAACGCCGCCCATGGCTTGGCGGGGGGCATCCCCTCGGTGGCGCGCGACCAGGCGTCGTAGAGGTCGGCGGCCTCGGCCGCGCGGCGGTCCCGCAGAGCTGCGAGGTCGAGGAGGCTGAGGACGCCGCCCGCACACCGGTCGGGTTGTCCGGACGCGGACCGTACGAGGCGCGGATCGTCGGCGGGTGCTCCGGAGATCAGCGGGAAGTGGCTGGTGTACCGGCCTTGGGTGATTTGGTAGCTGTCGAAGTGGCCACCTCGGACCTTGTTGAGAGCGCGCCGCAGTCGCGTGTCGAGGGTGTAGGCGGTTTCGGCGGCGTGCGCGGGCAGGCACACAAGGGTGTGTCGTGAAGCCATCGGGGTTCCGTTCGCAGAGCGGGAGCAAGGAGTGCCGGGCCGGGAGCAGGCCCCAAGGGCGAGCTCTACTGGTGCGGCGAAGGAGTGCTCAAATAATAGCCATTCTCATAGACTTAAGCAACATGTCACCGACGTCGGCTCCGAGGGATGTCGAAGGGGCGGCCGATGTGCCAGTGCGGCTTTCGCCCGCTGTACTGGCACTCATAGGCGACCTTGGGGTGCCGCCACGGATAGTCGCGCGCCAGCCGATCGACGACATCCTGCGCCGACTCCGGGGACGGATACTGCCGTTTGTCGAGGCAGGCGCGCCTGCGAGTTGCGGACGCCTTGGTGCGCCGCAGTGCGGACTTGCCCATCAGGTGCCACCCTCCGGCGCGGCCCCCTGCGGCTGGCCCCCGCTCGGGGAGGGGTCAGCCGACCCCGGTTCCTCAACCCGAGGCGCGGGGGTCAACGACAGCCGGGCCGCCGCCGATCGGAGATCCCGGTTGGCCACGATGAAGAAGCGCTGCGGGGGGCCGATGCTGATCCGGCGGGCCTGCGCCCGCGGCGTTCCACCAGGCTTCGTGTCGTCCATGATTCTCTTCCGTGTTCGTCGCGTGCGGGGACCTGCGGCTCGTGGCCGGCAGGTCCCGGCCTGGGCGGGTTGCGGGGCCAGGGGCGGGCCCCGCCCCTGGGGTGAGGGCGGAACTATGCGTAGTAGCTCGCCATGATCCACTCCGGCTTGGCGGTGCGGGCGCGCAGTTCCAGAACGGACAGGGCCCGCGCCAGGACCGCGTCGTACTGGGAGGCGGCGCCCATTGCTGAGGGATCGAGGACGAGCGGCTTGCCGTCGGGTTCCTTGACGACCGCGGCGAGGATGTGGCCGTCGTCGTCCCATCCGATCGAGTAGGTCCGCAGCCGCAGCCCACTCAGGCCGGAGGCCGCCAGCCGCTCCTCCGCCGCCCCGGCGAAGTGGTCGGAGTGGTTCTCCTCGCGCATCGCCTCCGTAGCCCACGACACCTGCGGCATCAGCCATGAAGAACCGTCGGCGCTGCACCAGGTCAGGTCGCCGGCCAGTCCCACCCAGCCGTCGGCTGGCCCTCCCAGGCGATACCCGTACATCAGGGCTTCGTGATTCTCGATGGCGCCCATGGCGTCCTCCGTGTTCGTGGGTTGGTTGGTCTGAGCTGAGCGGCGGGGCATCACGGGCGCGTCAGCGCCTTGTAGATGCCCTCCGCCTCCTCGCGGAAGTACTGGCACGCCTCGACGTACATCTCCTGCCGGGCGTTGGACACGTGGGTCCCCATGCCACCCGTAACCCCGATGTCGGCGGTCCTCTCCGCGTTGGCGATCGCGTCCTGGAAGACCAGCGAGGCGTTCCTGAGCGCGCACTGACCGACGACGCTGGACCACATCTCAATGAGCCGCTGGCGCAGCTCCAGGCCCTTGAACAGGCTGGATGCGTTGATGACCCCCGGGTCCATGCCCTTGAACCGGTCCCAGTGCTCGGCCAGCTTCTTCTTCTGGTCCTCCAGTGCGCGCTGCGCCCGGCCGGAGAGGCGGTCGTGGATCTGGGCGGATCGCTTGCTGTCGGTGGAGGTCATTGTGGTCTCCCGGGGAGGGTGTTGGGGTGGGCGCGACGCTTAGGGGCGGCCGGCCCGGCGAGCGGGCCGCCGCGATGCCTTAACTCTATCCATTGTCATAGAGTTAAGCAACATCTGTGTGTGATGCGTCTTCCTCAGCTCGTCGGTGGCCGCTGGCGCACCCATTTCTGGGCCGCCGGGTGCCAGCGGGCCCGCGAGAAGACCCGGTTGAGGTCCGGCATGTATTCGGGCCCGTAGTCCAGGGCGTCGGACCTGGGTGCAACTGGCACCCAGCCCTCGCCGGGGCGGAGCGCGGCGAACCAGCCGAAGTCCACCGCGGCTTCCTCGCCGGGTACAAGTCCGGTCCATACGCCGCCGCCGGTGTGGCCGTGCCGACCGGGGCAGATGGCCTGCGGGAAGCCGGTCTGGGGGCAGTGCGTCTCCAGGCAGCCGGCCGAGTGCCCCTCGCCGACCTGCACCCCGCAGCCGATGCACGGTTCACCGCGGGAGAGAGTGAGCTCGGTCGCCATCAGCGTTCCCCGGCCGACAGAGCCTGGGGCCCGAGGCGGAGTTCGAGAAGACGCAGCGCCTGATCCCGCTTGCCGTCGACGTACGCGCGTTGGCCGGGAGTGAACGAGGACCTGGTCGCCAGCTCGTAGTCGGACGGGTCCGCCCAGAGCGGGACGACCACCGAGGCGATCTCCCGAGCCGCCTCGACCCAGTCCGCGGCAGCGTCCTGCGGGATGTTGAACAGCGGGGCGAGAGGGCTTGCCGGATACGGGTCCCTGTCCAGCGGCGCCGGGGTCCGGGCCAGGTCGGCGGCCAGCGGGCGGAGGTGCTCGGCCGGGCAGGTTCCGTCGACGCGCTCCTGCGCGACTTCCGTCTCGCGCTCGCGGAGGGGGCGAATCTGGTCCTCCGACAGCTTGAACTGGTTGTGCACGGCCAGGCAGCCGAGCTCGTCCGAGTCGAACCGCTGGACGACCTCACCGCCTCGCCACTCGTACCCGGCGCCGAGCACCACCAGGACCTGGTGGAGGGCCTGCGTCCGGGTGGGGTACGAACAGGGGAACGTGCGGATGAGCTCGGCCAGAGTTAGGTCGACGCTCGCCATGGAGACACCTCTTGACGTTGGGGGATCAGGCTCCGGGGGCGCAGCTCATGCCGCGCCCCGTCGGTCGGATGGCGGTTGCTGCTATGCGGCGGCGGTGCGGAACTCGACGCATGCCGGGAAGTCCGGCTTGATGTCCGGCCCTCGCCGACGCTGGGCCTTGATGGCGCACTTCATCCGCGCCTTGCCGTCGCCGGCGACCCGTTCCACCAAGAAGGTGCACGTCCCGCAGCGGGAGGCTGGGGTGATGGTGCCGGGCTCCAGCAGCGGCTTGAGGGTGGCCGGGTGGATGCCGCGATCCAGGTTGATGCGTATCGCTCCGCGACCGACGACCGCCGGCGGAATGGTCAGGCTCATGTGGCTGCGCTCCTTCGAAAGGTACTGGTGGGGATGGGAGATGGGCGGGCTTGGCCCGAACCTGGCCGGTACGGCCAGAGCAGAGCCGGGTCAGCGGAGCTTGACGTGCGTGGTGTAGTGGCGGCCGACGTAGCCGCGGGTGAAGCGGGCCCCGCAGCGCCAGGCGTCGGTGAGCAGCATGTCGAGGGTGCGCTTGGCGTCGTCGGCATGTGGCCCGACGTAAGGCCGGGCGGCGCGCTTGGGCAGCCGAGCGAGCGGCCAACCGCCGATGCGGTGCGTCGGGTAGAGCGCACGGCCGGAGCGGTAGGGGCCGCCGTGTCGGCGGCCGTCGGCCGTGTAGACCTCGCCGATGTACGCCTGGCCCTGGTGGGCGTGGACGGTGACGTAGGTCGCCTCGGGGTAGAGGGCGGCCGGAATCCCGGTGACGGCGTCCGTGAGCTGCTGCGCCACGGGGATGAGGACAGCGCGGGCAGCGTCGAGGGTGCTCACGGCGTCGGTGCTCATGGGTCGGCCTTCCTCGGGTGTGCTGTCGTCGGCTCGGGTTCGGATCGCCGGTCGACTCGCGGAGCAGCGCTCCGCGATGCCCTAACCATAACGTAAATCATAGACTTAAGCAACGTGCCGGGGTGTCCGCCTGGCGATGCGGGGCGGCTGCGACCGGGAGGCTTCCCCGCCCGAGCCGCCCCGCAGGACGTCGGTCGCCGGCTTGACGGTGCTACTGCCGCGCGACCCGCCGACGCTCCCGCACGGCTCGGAGGCGATTGATCATCACGGGGTGGCGGGCGAGAGCTGCCTCGCTGTCCAGTAGGCCGTTGAGCAGCTGGTAATAGCGCGTCGGTGAGATGCCGAGCTCCTCCCGGATCGCGGCTTCCTTTGGTCCCGGGGCGGCGGGAGCCAGTCTGGGCCAGTGTCCGTGCTCGAAGTCCAGGAGGGCGGCGTCGCGCCCGCTGAGGGTAAGTCGGGCGACGGGGGCGCGCTCCGCTCCGCCCGCCATGTCGCCGCTTGGGCCGCTCGGCGGCGGTGCGGGAGGTTGGATGGCTCCAGGGGGCGTGCTCAATGGTTGCTCAGCCACTCGCCGAGGCCGACAGCCACCACGATGGCCACCCACATCGGTGCGGTCTGGTCGTAGATGAACAGCCCCGCGGCGGCCATCCATGCGAGATAGCGGAGCGCGTCCAGCGCGATGTTCGTGGTGCTCTTGCTCAAGAGATCACTCCATGGGGAAGGTGGGCCACTGCGGCGCACGGCTGAAACACTAAGCGAAATCGTAGAATTAAGCAATCACGTGAATGGATTCACCTCCCCTGCGGTGCGCCTCGGCCTCGACCCCCCGGCGCAGGCGGTCGAGTGCCAGCCGTTGGTGGACCGCCTCCTCGATCGCTCTCCACACCAGGCCCTGGGACGGGTCCTCCGGCACCCCGGGCTCGCCACGGTTGCCGCGGATGGCGATCACGGTGTCCCCCTGCGGCGGCTGTGCCCTGTGGACCATGATCAGCGTGGGCGTCCCATGGCCGGGGATGTACGCCCCCGATGTGTCGATCACCCAGGTCAGGTCCAGGCGGGAGAGGTACTGCTCGATGTACTTTTTGCCGAACTCGCGCTTCATGAAGGAGTTGGCCGTGAGCTGCGCGATCGTTCCGGCCGGCCGGGCCAGCTTGGTCATCAGGGCGGTGAAGGGCAGCGCGAGGCTGTACTTGCCGCTGCACACCTGCGGGTAGGCGCGGCGGATCTGCTCGCGCACCTGGGGGTCGCGGACCGTGATGTAGGGCGGGTTGCCCACCACCGCGTGGTAGAGGCCCGGCTGGAGCAGCGGCGCGTCGGTGTCGAGCAGTGCGTCGGCTGCGGCGACCTGCACGGGCCAGCCGGCGGGCACGGCCGTGATGGGGCCGCCCAGGATGCCGGCGGTCGTCGCGAGGAGCCGGTACCGCGTCAGGGCAGCCGCGTAGGGGTCGAGGTCGACGCCGTGCACGGCCTGGAGGGCACGCTCCAGGGAGCGCTCGACCGTGGCCCCGGCGTATGGGGCCCGCCCCCGCGGCCGGTAGGCCCGGACACGGTGGAGGGCGCACACCAGGATGTGCCCGGTCCCGCAGGCGGGGTCGATCATCCGGACGCGGTCCGCGCCGACGTCGTCGAGCGCCGGCTCGAGAGAGAGATCGAGCAGCAGTTCCGCGACCCAGGGAGGGGTCTGGCAGAGCGCTCTCGACTTCCGGGCGTCGGCCGACAACGCCTGGTAGGCGTCTCCCAAGCGGTACCCGTCGATGCGGTGGCCGTCGTCGCCGATCGGCGCGCCGCTCCACAGCCGGGCGATCAGCTCCCAGCCGGCCGGGCTGATCGGGTTCTCCCAGAGGGGGACGACCTGCGGGTCGGCGAGCGGTTCGAGCGCCGGGTGAGAGCTGGCCAGCGCGCCAAGGACGCGCCTGGTGTGATCGGGGCCGGCACTGCCCTGGCGCAGCGAGGCGACGAGGCCGTGCGCGGTGGCGTGCTCGACCAGGGCGACCGCGTGGGCCCAGGAGACGGCGGCCTTGGCGCCGACCTCGCCGGTGAGATCGGCGATCAGGCGCTCGCAGGCCCGGGGGGAGAGTGCTGCGGCAGAAGACACGGAGTTCCTTTCACTCGGAGGCGGTCTCCGCGCCAGATGCCGCGGAGACCGCCTCCGAGCCGTTCAAGTCGACGTTGGGGGCGCGCCGTTCGCACGGCAGGTTCAGAGATGAGGGCTTCTCACGATCCGGCTGCTCGGGCGCTGATCGTGCTGAGCCGGGCGGCACGGCGGGTGTCGAGACCTCGGTCCTTGGGGCCGTTGACGTGTGCCTTGACCCGGACCTTGATCTTGGGACAGGTCCCTCCTGCTTCGATGATGGCCTTGTGGTCGCGGGGGTTCGGGCAGCGCCAGCTCCATCGGGCGTCGACGCTCCAACGCAGCGTCTCGTCGGCCCACCTGCGGTCGTTCTCGGCCGGTACGTGCTCGCCGGTGTAGCGGGTCGCGGCCTCGCGGATCACTCGGACCGGCCGGAACTTGACGCGGAGCTTGGGGCCCTTGCCGGTCTTCCGCATCAGGGTCTGTTCGTCGTGCTCGAACGCGGGCCGCAGCGACCAGAACGCGAGGAGGAGGCCGACCAGGATGGACGCCGGTGCCGCGCCCCAGTGAGGGTGGTGTCCGTAGCTCTGGATCTTCGTGCTGACCGAGGGGACGGCCAGGACCATGGCGTTGGGCGTGTAGGGGCTGCGGGCCCAGTGGGAGGGCAGCAGAGGCGGGGGGAGGGCCTCGTACAGGTCGGGTGTGCTGGTGAGCGCGGTCACGGACAGCTGGAGCTGGTCCCCGCTGCCTTCGGATTCCCAGGCCAGGCCGTGGATGGGGAGCTCGGAGGCGGCGGTGATCGGGATGGGGAAGTGCACGACGCCGACCGGCGCGGGGGCCTCGTCGGTGCTCTCCAGGAGGTAGCCGTCGGGGCTGGTGACCAGCTCGTGGTCGGCCACGGCCGCGGTGAGGGACGGCGAGGCGACCCACACCTGGGCCTGATCGAGGTTCTTGGACATCTGGAGCACCCGCTCCCGGTGGAGCTCGACGGCCCGCCGGTCGTCCCCGAAGTCCTCGCTGGTCCGGCTCAGGTGCATGGCCTGGATGAAGTCCAGGGCCACGGGCAGGCCCCGGACGGGCTTGCCGAAAAAGTCGGCGAGGTCGGCGCGCATCTGCTCGGCGGCTTCGGCGCTGCGCTCGATGCTCACGAGCTCACCTCCTCGGAGAGGATCAGCTCGCCGATCCGGGCGGGGTCGAGACCGTGAGCCTCGAACAAGCTGACGAACAGGGAGATGACCAGGTCCGCGGCGGACTGTTCGCGCAGCGGGAGCGCGTGGCTGCAGTTCGCGCAGTGAAGCTGGACCTCGTCGGTTTGGATGTCGGTGATCTCCATGCGCGCTGCGCTGGGGCTGTCGGCGTCGACGATGTTGATCCATGCCGTGGCGGCGATGGAGGGAGCGGTGTCGCCGCACTTCGGGCAAGGGCCGAACATGATCAGTACCTCCTGGAGGTGGCTGGTGCGTGGGGCGGGGGTCGGCGCCCGGCCCGGCGGTGGCCGGGCGCCATGTGCGGATGGGTCAGCGGGCGGGCTGCTTCGGAAGCTCGGCGACCTGCTGCCCGAGGCCGGTGCGGAACGGGTAGTGGACTGCGCCGGAGACGCCGGTGTCGCCGTCGGTCGGCTTGGGGTTCCCGTTCACGTCGCGGTACTCGGCGAGTCCGAGGTCGACGAGGGAGCTTGCCGTCTGCCAGGTCACGTTCGGCGCCAGACGGCCGCTCGGTTCGACGTAGCGGGTCAGGGCGTACAGCTGCGGCGTGCTCAGGACAGCTCTGCGGCCCTCCACTGTGATGAGGACCGGTCCCGCGCTCTCGGCGAGCGCGTCCTTGACCGAGAGCCGGTAGCCGTCGCGGTCCGGGCGGTAGGCGTATCCGTCGGTCAGCAGCGCGTGGAGGATCTTCTTGCTGATCTTGTCGGGCAGCCGGCCGTTCGGGTCGGCGCACGCGGTCTTGAGGTGCTTGACAGCCCTCGGCGTCGGGGGTTCGGGGGAGGTCGTGGTCATGGGAGGCGTCTCCGGGGTCTCGGGGCGGGCGGGCTGGATGGGGCTGGGTCGGCTGCTACAGGCCCAGGGCGCTGATCAGGGCCCGGAGCCGGTCCAGTTCGGGCCGGGGGTTTCGCCGGATGGGCCGGATGCGGAGGACCGGCACCGCCAGGTCCACCCCGAGCAGCACGTTCGGCCGGTCCGGGGCCGCCTTGATCCGGTAGTGGGCGGCGTCGATCATCCAGGCGTCGAAGTCGTCGGCGGGACGGCCGGAGCGCGCGGAGTGCCCCTGGTCGGGTACAGCCTCCAGGCAGGGGCAGCCGGGGTCGTCGCACGGGCGTCCCGCCGGGTGCTTGGCCAGCGAGGAACTTGTGCGATACGTCGCGGCGGTCCCGTTGAGCATGGGGCACCGCAGCTTGCTGTAGGCCAGGCACTCCGGATGGAGTGCGGGTTCGGGCGCGAAGCCGACCCGGACGTCCATCGGCCGGACAGCCAGGCAGAAGCGCTCCTCCAGCCGTTCTCCGCAGACCTGGCACAGCCGCTCGGTCAGTGCTCGCTGGGCCCTGACGGCGTCGATGGTGCCGAAGGCGGAGTGCCCGCCGTGCTGGTAGGAGATCCAGGGGACCACGAGGCCGCCCACGCGCTGCCGGGAGCGGCACCGGGTGGGCACCGACGGCCCCGCGGACTGAACCGGCCGCCCGCCCGAGGCCGGGCACGGCGGGGAGGCAGGGTGTTGCGAGGAGGCTGCGGGGAGGGTGCTGGGCATGAGGATTCCTTCACGCTGGCGCGGGGCTGGGGCTGCCGATCAGCGGCGGCGCCGCCAAGCCGTGCACGGCACCGGGCTCGACGGCCACCGGGCGAGCGTCCGTGGACGGATCGGCGACACAACAGACACATTACCGTTAGTCGTAGACTTAAGCAACGTCTGGCTTGTGCTTCTTCGCCACCAGTGGCGCACGGGCTGGCTGTCGGAGTGCTGATGGCGCTCCAGCGAGGGCGAAGCGGCCCTGGCTCCATCCCCGGGAGATGCCAGGGGGGCGGCCGGTTCGGCGCACGGCAGTCCGCCCACCCCGCCTCCTGCCGTGCGCGGTGGCGTGGGAGCCCGTGGCGCCCAGGGTCGTCTCCGCCTGCCCGGATCCCTGAACTGGCCACCCACCCGCGGGCCTTCGGTTGCACACCGGCGTGCTCACGATCTGCGCGCTGCGGCGGCGGGAGGCGTACCGCGCAGGGCGCCGCGGTCGACCGCCTACGAGTTCGACGCCGCGGCGCGGCCCGGGGGCGAGGCCGGCTGCTGCCGGGCGGATTGCCGCGCTGCCGAATTGGCGCTGCGGGGGCCGTGTCGAGGGTTGTCAGGCGGCGATGCGGAGGGTGCCGTCGCCCGCCAGGGTCACCGTGTAGCCGCGATCGGCGAGAAGCGCCGTGCACAGGAGCCGCACCCCTCCTTCGGTCCAGAGGTTCGGGCCGCCCGCTACGTGCGATTCCCACCACGACACGGTCACCGTCGTGTCGCTGCCGTCGACCACGACCCCAACCGCCTGCGGATCGCTCCAGTCGACCATCCGGACATGCTGGGCGAGTAGGTCGCGGATGGCGGTGGTGCGGCGCACCGTCGCCTCCTTCCGCTCGCGGGCTGCGCCCCTCAGTTGGTGGGCGACCTCCGGGCTGACGGGCCGGAAGACCGTGCTGCCGGAGCCCACGGAGGTGATCACGATCGCCCCCGTGGGTCCGGCGGCGACGCGGGAGCTGCCGACGGCGGTGGCGAGCTTGAGGAGCTCCGCGCGGCGGGAGACTTGCGCCGTGCCGCCGCTGGCGCCCTGGCCGACCGTCAGCCAGAGGTAGTGGTCGTGTCGGACGGCCTCCAGTGCATGGCGGGCATCCGAGAGTCTGCGCCCGAGCTCGGCGGCGCCCGGACCCAGGCCCGTCACGTACGCGTCCAGGCGGCGCAGCGCCTCGACATCGACGTCGAACGAGCCCCGGGCCTGCTCGGCCTCCTTCTGCATCGAGCGGCGGATCCGGTCGATGGTCTCGCCGAGGTACGGGGCGGAGAAGGGGGCGCTGCGCAGGAGGCTGAGGAGGCTGTTCGCGTCGGTTTCGGACATGACGGGGCTCGGCATGGCGTACTCCAGGGGTGGACGGCGAGCGCGGGGGCGACCGGCGGGGCACGCGCCGCCGCCAACGTCATGACAATAGATGGAATCATAGCGTTAAGAAATCACTGGCTGAGGAGGTGCCGTGCGTCGACCAGCTGCCCCGCGCGGATCTCCTCCAGGCCGGTCCAGCGAGCACACCGCGCCATGACCTCCTCCGATCCGTCGGGCAGCGCCAGCCGGATCGCCTCATGAGCGAAGGTGCGAGCCAGGTACATGCGCTGCGGCCTCTCCTGCGCCACCAGAGGTGACGACGGCCGGGTGGCACGGTCCTTGCGGTAGCGCGCGTTCGGATTCAGCAGGAACGGGCAGCCGGCCACGGGGTGGGTGGCGGCAAAGACCGCGCACGGTACGCACATCGGTGGATCCATCGCGAGGTGGTGCTCGACCACCTGCGGCCCTCCGATCACCGCCCGGACCAGCGGCAGCGGCTGCCCGCACAGGCCGCACAGGTGCTCGATGATCGCCTTGGCCCGCCGGGGTCCGTCGAGCTCGGTGAAGTCCGGCGTCCCGCCGGCCCCCAGTGCGGTGACGAAGCTGATCGGATAGCCGCGCGCGTCTTTCGGCCGGGCGGCGATCGGGTCCGGCAGTTGAGCCGCGAGGCGGCGCTCGATCGCGGAGCCGGAGTCGGCGCTCACGCTTCCTCCCCGCGGTGGGCTGCGGTGAAGGCGGTCCACGCGTCGTGTTCATCGCCGGTGAAGATGAGCGCCGGACCCTGCGCGGAAAGGCCGAAGCAGGTGCCGCACCTGGGCGGGACGGAGCCGCTGGGGTCGTCGGTCACTCGCTCGGACAGCCATCGTCCGCAGACGGAGAGGGCGCCGTCGGCGTCGAACGCCCCGACGGCCAGGTGCAGCTCCCCGCCGTCCGAGCTCAGCCCCGGCGTGACCGGGACGAGAGCGGCCGCGGGAGCCGGGGGCGGCGCATCGCCGCCTGCGGCATCACGCGCTTCCTCGGAGTGGACCTGCAGAGCGCTGCCCAGGAGCCGCAGCGTGTCGTCAACGTGCCACAGGCCGAGGTGCAACAGGGCGCTGGCTGCCACCCGGATACGGAGCTCGACTTCGTCAGGCGCGGGGTGCGGCGTGAACCGCTCGCGTTCGGCGAGGAGGAGTAGCAGCAGCCGGCCTCCTCCCTGTCCCTGGACGCGGGCGTCCAGGAGGTGGGCGAGGCTGGTGAGGCCGTCCCGGGCGGCGGCCGCGACGGCGGGAGAGCTGCCGAGATCGTCCCGGTTCAACAGCCCGCTGTCCAGGAGGGCGGACTGCACGGCGTCGGCGCGGCGCGCGTCGTCCCGGGGCAAGGGGGCGGCCAGGGCGTTGATCAGGCGTTGGGCGTCCGCGCGGGAGTCGGCGGGGGTTCGCATCGTTCGGTACTTCCTCTCGATCGGGGCGGCTGCGGACCTTCAGGGGCCGGGCCGCCAGACAGTGCCGCGGTAGGCGTGGCCGGGGTAGCCGGCCCGCGTCTTCGCCAGGTGGCCCTCGTACGTACGGGCCCCGCACTTGCACGTCATGGCTCTCTCGTCATCGGGGGCGCCTGCGCTCGTTCGGTGGCGGGCTACAGCGTGGGGGCGTGACCGGCCAGCCACTCCTTGGCGGCGATCCGGTGGGCGCCCTCGGGGAAGGCCAGGTAGAAGTCCAGCGGCCCCCTGCGGCGGGCGGCGGAGTCCCCGTACGGGAACAGGTCGTAGATGAGGGTGTACTCGGCGGAGACCCCGGTCATGCGGCGCTCGCGGAGGCTGTAGGTGCGGGCGATCGTCAGCTCGACGTCCTCGGCCGCCGCCAGCGTCGGACAGACCATCAGCGCGTACGCCGCACACCGGGGATGGACCGGGGGCTCGATGTAGAAGGTTGCGTTCGGGCCGCCGATGAACACCAGGCGACTCGTCGCCTTGATCGCTCTTCCGCAGATCCCGCAGAGGCGCTGCGACATCAACTCCCTCTGGCGGGGCGGGCACTGGTCGCCGAAGGCGGCCGTTCCACGACCGGGCTCGCACGGGCACACCACGTGCTCGCCCAGTTCGGCGCTGGACCTGACGGCCAGCTGCCCACCGCTGGTGGCGGGCTCGTGCCAGGGCGTGTTTCTGGGGACCGGGCGCCCGGCGGTGTTGCGCGGGAGCCGCGCGATGTTCGGCGGCATGGGGATGGATCGCCAGTGGGCGGTCAAGGTCGTTCCTCCGTCGAGGGGCTGGGCGACTCCGGGTGCGCGATGCCGCGCCCCGCGCCCACGGGGTCTGTGATGACGCTCGCGCTCAGGGCGAGCACCACGGAGTCCACGACCTCTGCTGCGAGTTCGGCCTTCGCCTCGCTGCGGGCGATGCTGTGGTCGGTGTCTCCGTAGTCGGGCTTCGGGGCCGGCGTGTACCAGGCGACGGTGTCAACGGCCGCCTGGACAGCGGCCGCGAGCTGGTCGCGGTCTGCCTCGCGGACGAGCCGGGCCAGGTCAGGGACGAGCATGACGTACTCCGGGTGATCTTGGTGCGGCACGGCTCCGGCCGGACGCCGGGGGAGAACGCCCCGGGAGTAGCCGACCTGCCGGTCGCGGATCTGCAAGCCGCAGCCCGCTCCGCTGAGTTACAGGGGCATCCGGGAGCTCTTCGCCGTTCCGGACGTTCTCGACCATACGTAGACTCATAGATTTACGCAACTTCGCCAATGCCCTTGACGTGCACTATGACGCTATGACAACTTGTCAATGCATCGCAGCGGGCAGCTCGCGGCCCGCCCGGCCGCTTCCCGCGCCGCGCCCCTTTCCTTCCCCGGCTCCGCCCAAGTGCGGTCGCCGCCCCAGGCCCCAGCGGCCCCGCAGAAAGAGACCCCCCATGCCTTCCTCCTCCGCATCCCCCCGCCCCTACGCCGACCTCGGACCGTGGCCCGCAGCCACCGACCTCGCGCCGCGCCTGGACGAGAAGGCCATGGACCGCGCCGCCGGCGTCATCCTGGGCGCGGCGGCAGGCGATGCGCTCGGCGTCCCGTACGAGTTCAAGCCCAGCATGAGCGACAGCCAGTTCCCGGAGATGAAGGGCGGCGGCCCCTTCAACTTCGCCCCCGGTGAGTACAGCGACGACACCCAGATGCACGTGTGCATCGCCGAGGTCGCCGCGACCGGCGCCGATCTGCGTACCCCCGAAGCACTGGACGCGATCGCCACGAACTTCCTCCGCTGGTACGGCGGCGGACCGGCCGACGTGGGCAACCAGACGCGCAGTGTCCTGAGCGCCACGGCGCGCGGCAAGGGGAGTTCACCCTCCGAGGTGATGCTGACCGTCTCCCGCCGGTACGCGGCCGCCAACCCGAATAGCAGCGCCGGGAACGGCTCGCTGATGAGGACCGGTGCCGTCGCGCTCGCCTACCTGGACGACGTGACGGCCATGGCCGAGGCCGCGAGGCTGGTCAGCGAGCTGACGCACGCCGACCCCGACTGCGCCGAGGCGTGCATCCTGTGGTGCTCCGGCATCAGGACCGCCGTCCTGACCGGGACGTTCGAGGGTGTCCGTGAGGGCCTTGACCTTCTGCCCGAGGAGCGCCGCGCCGTCTGGGCGGCCCGGCTCGACACGGCCGAGGCCCACCCGCCGCGCCACTTCCGGCGCAACGGCTGGGTGGTCGAAGCCCTCCAGGCCGCATGGTCCGCCATCACCCGCACCCCGGTCCCCGAGGACCTGCCCGAACAGGGCGTCTTCGCCGCTCAGCACTTCCAGCTCGCGCTGGAGGCCGCCGTACGGACCGGGAACGACACCGACACCGTCGCCGCCATCGCCGGTGCTCTGCTCGGCGCGCGCTGGGGCTGCTCGGCCATCCCGCTGGCCTGGCAGCGAAAGGTCCACGGCTGGCCCGCCAACACCAGCGCCGACCTTGTCCGTCTCGCTGTGCTGACGGCCCGCGCCGGGCAGAGCGACCGCGACGGCTGGCCTTCCGCGCCCCGGGTCACCACCCCGCTCTCCTCGGGCAAGGCATTCTCCGTGCGGCACCCCCGCGACCCCGGGCTCTTCCTGGGCAACCTGGCCCTGACCGAGTACACCGGTCCCGCGCCGGTCGACGCGGTCGTCTCCCTGTGCCGTGTCGGCTCCGACCCGATCCTGACCGGGGCCGATGTCGAGCACTCCCGGGTCTGGCTGGTCGACAAGTCCGGCGCGAACTCGCATCTACACTTCACCCTCGACCAGGCCGCGCGAGAGGTCCTGCGACTCCGGCAGGAGGGCAAGCGGGTCCTGCTCCACTGCGTGGCCGGACGCAGCCGCACCCCCGCGATCGCGGCCCTGTACAGCCACCTCGCCGACGGGGTGCCGCCCCTGGAAGGGCTGCGGGAGGTCAACCGGGCACTCGGCAGCTACTGGACGCTGCCGAACCACCCCGAGATGCTCGACGCGGTCTTCCAGCTGGCCGGTGAGGAGCCCCAGCGGGCCGCCTTCCCTCCGGCTCGGCGGTCGCGGTGGCGCGAGCTGATCCACCGTCGCTGAAACGCAGTGCGGCTGAGCTGCTGAAACGGTGTGTGGGCCCCCAGGGATTCTTGAGTTCTAGCGGTCGTTGCAACACCCCAGTTCAGGGGATGCGATGGCCATCGACTATGGCAAGCAACGCAAGCGCAAGGGGCACGCTCCGCAAGCTGAGAAGCGCGAGGAATACTTCCGGCTTGTGGATCAAGGGACATCATTCGCGGAAGCCAGCCGGGTCGTCGGCATCAACGTGCGGACTGGGAAGCGTTGGCGCAACGGCCGTGCTGCTTCCAAGAATCGGAGGGCGACGCCACCCCTACGGGCGGTGGCGTCGCCCCCTGCCGCGCGGTCCCGGTACCTGTGCGAGGCCGAGCGTATTCACATAGCTGATCGGCTTCGGGAGAAGGCCACGGTCCGTGCCATCGCTGCTGAGCTGGGCCGCAGTCCGTCCACGGTCAGCCGCGAGATCCGTCGCAATGGCGTGCCACTCTGCGGAGACGCCTCGCGCTGGGCCTATCGCCCACACGCCGCTCAAACACGTGCCGACGCCCGCAGGCCCCGTCCCAAGCCGGGAAAGATCGGCCAGAACCCCGCACTGCGAGAGTTCATCCAGGACCACCTCACCAGGAAGTGGAGCCCGGAACAGATCGGGCAGGCACTGCGTAAACGCTTCCCCGACCAGGCGGAGATGCACGTGGTGCACGAGACGATCTACCAGGCCCTCTATGTCCAAGGCCGTGGGGAACTGCGTCGGGAACTGACCCGGGCCCTCCGTACCGGCCGGGCCGTGCGCAAGCCTCGCCGACAGGCTGAAGCCCGCACACCCCGCCGCTTCTCACACCCGATGGTGATGATCAGCGAACGCCCCGCCGAAGCCTCAGACAGGGCTGTCCCTGGCCACTGGGAGGGCGACTTGATCGTCGGCCGGGAGAACCGCTCCGCCATCGCCACCCTGGTTGAACGCAGCACCCGTTACCTGATGCTCGTCCACCTGCCTGATGACCACAGCGCGTCAGCCGTTCGTGACGCCCTCACCGAAACCATCAAGACCCTGCCACCTCATCTGACACGTTCACTCACCTGGGACCAGGGCTCGGAGATGGCTGCCCACCACTCCTTCACCATCGCCACCGATGTCCCGGTCTACTTCTGCAACCCGGCCAGCCCCTGGCAGCGCGGCTCTAACGAGAACACCAACGGCCTGCTGAGGCAGTACTTCCCCAAGGGCACCGACCTCTCGCGCCACAGCCGTGACTACCTCAACAGCGTCGCCGCAGAACTCAACAGTCGACCACGCAAAACGCTCAACTGGGAAACCCCAGCTGAGCGTCTCGCTAAGCTCCTACCGACAGCCAGTTGATCAACTGTGTTGCAACGATCCCTGGAATTCGCCATTCCCTGGGGGCCCACACCCCGTTTCCATGACCCGCCGCCCAGCCGGTCAGCTCTTCTTCCGGGTCGTGCGCCGCGTCCGGCCGGCACGCACCCGTCCCTGCCCCCTGCGGGAGTACACGTGTCTGGTGATCGTCTCCAGGTACCACATGTCCTCGAACACCTCGGGCCGCTTCCGGTCCCCCGGGGTCCGGTCCGGTGGCTCCAGGTGGCCTTGCCGCTTGTAGTTCTGCGCCGTCGTACGGGGCAGCGGCTCGCCCCGGGTCGCGTTGCCGAGGATCATTCCGTAGCCGCTGATGTCGTAGAGGTCCTTCGGGTTGCCCTCCGGAGGCGGGATGACAACCTTGGGCCCGTCGCCCTTGAACTCCGCCCAGACGTGTGACCGGTGCTCTTCGACCCAGGTGTCGACCTCGTGGGAGCGCCACCGGCCGGGTTCCGCCTCGTCCGGGAAGCCCTCGACCTTGGTCCAGGTGTCCACCGTCGTCTCGGAGACCTTGTACCGCAGCGCCAGGCCGGACTTCCCCAGCAGTTCGTCCTCTGCGGTGGCCTCCTCCGCCCCGGCCGCGCCGGCGGCCTCCGCCTGCGCGGTCGCAGGGGCTTCCACCGCGGAGGCAACGGCACGGCCAGGCCAGGACTGCGGCCGGCTGACCTTGACCCAGGCGTCGACCTGCTCCGCGTCCCACTGCCCGTCAGCGCCAGGGGCGGGAAAGTTCAGCAACCTCACCCAGGCGTCGACCGTCCGCTCGCCCTCCCCGTAGGTCTCCCCGATCCCCGCGCGGGTCAGCCGCGCAGCAGGGGGCTTGCTGGTGCTCACTACTTCACCGTCCTGTCGTGCCGGTTGCCGACCGCGAAGGCCGGAGCGATGTCTGCCATCAGCGGGCTCCACCGAGCTTGCCGGGGCGGCGGATGAACGTGTAGGCGGTCGAGCGGTACCACTTGGGCTCGTCGACGGCCGGCTCCTGCCCGTCGTCCGGGGTGCGGTCGGCCGGCGCCAGCAGCCCGCCGTACAGGTACGTCCGCATCGACGCCACGGTGGTGGCCTTGCCCCGGCCGCGCACCTTCCCGTCGAGCTTGCCGATCTCCTGCAGGGTGAACAGGTCGGTGTCCGCGCCCGCCGGCAGCTTCAGATCGTCCCGCAGCGGCCCCGGAGCCTCGGCATCCCGGCGGGGAGCACGCACGGCTGCTCCCAGGCGGCCGGGGCGGCGGATGAAGGTGTAGGCGGTCGAGCGGTACCACTTGGGCTCGTCGACGGCCGGCTCCTGCCCGTCGTCCGGGGTGCGGTCGGCCGGCGCCAGCAGCTTCTGCGACAGGTAGTTCTTCAAGGTGCCGACGGTGGTGGCCTTGCCCCGCCCGCGGGCCTCGCCGTCGAGCTTGCCGATCTCCTGCAGGGTGAACAGGTCGGTGTCCGCGCCCGCCGGCAGGTCCAGGTCGAGCAGGTCGCCGGAATCGGCATGCGACTTCGGCGCGGCTGGCTGCCGGCCGGCTTCCTCCTTGCGCGCTGCTGTTCGGCGCGTGCGCCGCGGCCGGGTGATGTAGGCGTAGGCGGTCTCACGGAACCACATCGGCTCGGTGACCGTCGGCTGGCCGCCATCGTCGGGGGTGCGGTCGGCCGGCGCCAGGATCCCCTTGGACGGGGACAGGTAGCTGCGCAGGGTGGCGACCGGAGTGGCGTCCCGGTTCAGGGCCCGGCCCTCGAGCTCGCCGATGCGGCGCAGCGTCAGGAGATCGCGAGGACCGCCCTTGGGCAGGTCGAACGGGTTCTTCTTGCCCTGCTGGGACTGCACCCACGTGCCGAAGTGGTGCTCGCGCAGCCACGCGTCGACCTCGTCCTCGTCGTAGATCTGCTGCCCGCCCTGGCCGGCCGTGAAGAGGACGTCGGGGAAGCCTTCCTCCTGGGACCACTTGGCGGCGGACGTCCGGTCTACGTTGTACCGCGCCGCCATCCTGTCGAAGTTGGTGTGCTTGCGCTCGTAACCTGCGGGAATCATGATCGCTCCATCGGGGCCAGCTGGGCCGGCGGTAGTGCCGGACCGCCCACGGGGGCGACCGGGCTCTGTCTGTCCTCACGGCCGGCGGGTCCATCCGCCGGCAGCTCTTGTGTGCTGGCCGAGTGCCGCAGGGGGCGACCTCGCCAGCGAGATTACCCAAACTCATAGACTTCCGCAACGTGGCGGGGTGGCGTGTCCCGCGCGGCGCGGAATGCCGCGAGGGCGGGCCCAGCTGAGTGCTGGACCCGCCCCCGCGCCACTGTCGGGCATCCGGTCACGATGCCAGGCGGAATGTCTTCTCGGTCGCGCGCTGATTCTTCTTCGCATCCAGGGCTCGCTGGCGGCTGGAGAATGTGTCCGCGCCCTGGAGCTTGAGAAGATGCGGAATCCGGTTGGCTGGAATTCCGACGAGGGGTGAATCGCTGAGCACCGAAAGGAGGTCGGACTCAGTCTGGTCGGAGTATCCGGCGGCGATGAGTGCCTCCACATCGGGAAAGACGTCGGCATGCCTCTCGTTCTTGAGGTCGATGAGGTGATCCTCGCGCCCGCCGAGACTGTAGCACCAGAGAAAATTGTCGGGGGCGTCGTTCTCGACCAGACGCCGGAAACGGGAAATCTCCTTGGTGTAGCAGTAGAATCGAACGGTCGGCGCCCCCCTCATAATGCGCATCCATGCCAACAGATAATCGTCCGAGAAGAAATCTCCGGAATCGTGCAAGCGAATCCACTTCCCGTTGTAGCGGGAGTGCGTCAACTCCTTCGCCATGCGCTCCTCCCACTCCTTCGGAGAATCCCGGCACAGTAGAAGGTTGCGAATGTGCGCAGCACGGACGTTGCTGAACCTGTAGGCCCCGACCCGGGCGTAGCAAAGAGATGCACACGCGCCGGCCTGACTGCACACATTGAAATTCTTACCATCGGGAAGTTTGATGACGAAAGCCGGTAGGGTCCAGTTGAAAATACCCTCCTTGCGCAGCTGTGAATTCTGCGTGAGAAGCCTTTTCTCGGCAGGCTTCTTCTTTGCCGGGGCGGTTTCAAGCGTGGTGGTCATTTCATCGTCTCGCAGAGGTCGGGGGTGGTGGCTCGCTCGCCGGGGCAGTAGGGGTGCGGGGCGGTGCAGGCGTGCACGCCGAGCGCGGTGACCCCGCCCTCGGCGCGGGCCAGGACGGCGAAGCCCTTGGCCAGTGCGGTCCGGGACGAGCTCTGGTGCCTGCCTCCGAACTGGAGGTCGTCGCCATGGAAGGCGATCTGCTCCAGAGCGTCGGAGCGGGCACGGTCGATCTCGTCGGCGGTCGCGTTCCGCTGCTCCGCGATGAACAGCGGAACCATGAACAGCAGCCAGTCGGCCAGCCGCTCGCGGAACCCGTCATCCGATGGCGCGCCGGTCCGGGCCTTGGGGTCGAGCAGTACGAGGCCGAAGGGGCCGTGGGAGTCACCGGTCATCGCGGGCTCCCGTGTCGGCGCCGTGGCCTGACGGCTCGATGCCGAGGATGTCGACGAGCGCGACGTCGGTGATCCGGTCCAGCGTGGTGTCGGTGCATGCGGCGGACAGGACGCCCGGCTGGAGGTCTTCGACGTAGCGGCGGATCGCCGCGGGATCGGCGCTCGAACCGTCGGGGAGGCTCAGGAGGAGGGTGAGGTCGTAGAGGGCGGTCCGGGCCGCCTTCACATGCACAACGACGGTGGCAGGGGCAGAGGGGTTCACTGCTGCTCTCTCGCTTCTTGTGGAGGCGGGCGACGTCGGCTCGAGTCCGCGACTGGGACAGGTCGGTGCTCGCGGCCGGGACGGGTTCCACACCAGATGGGATGCGCCGGCGTAGGGGGCGCGGCGCGCCGTTCATGCAGGGTGCCCCCGGCTCGAAGAGCCGGGGGCACCAGGGATGTACTGGGGCACCGGGGGCGGCGCCGGGGCGAGCCGGTCAGTCGCCGCGCACCGGGCAATGGGCACGGTGGACGGGCGAGGAGCGGAACTGCGGGGCCTCGCGCTGGTCCCGGGCGGCCATGAGCAAGTCACCGAAGTCCGCCAGGGAGTCGATCGCGACGGAGGGAACCGGAGAGAGGCAGGCGTAGCACGGCGCGATCACGCTGAAGGCCAGCCGGGCGGACCCGGCTTCGTAGGCGGCGATGAAGAAGTAGCTCCGTCGGCCGTGCGAGAGCTGGACGCGGCCCGCGCGGTAGTGCTGCGCCCCGGGGAACAACGGGTGGTTGGCGTCCTCGTACACGCTCAGCCGGATGCTGCCGTCCAGCCCCAGCCGGTGGCGGAGCAGTGCGGCTACGCCCTCCAGCTCGGAGTCCGAGTCCAGGATCGTGGGCTCCGGGCCGGAAGGGATGCCGCTTTCCGGGCCGGTCGCGCGGGCGATGGCGGCCCGGAGGGCGGCGTCCTCTATCGCGTCCAGATCAGGGCTGATGGTTCCGGGCATGTCGTCTCCTCGACGGGGATGGCAGAAGGGGGTGAGGCCCGGACCGGCCGGGAGGGGTGGCCTGGTCCGGGCCTCATGGCCCCGCCGCCCGGGGGGAGTGGCGGAGGGGCGAGCCGCGCGAGGCGGCTCCTACGGAGTGGTCTTCGCTGTGAGGTGTTCTCCCGCCCTCACAGCAATGACTATACGCATACTCGTTGACTTAAGCAACATGCAGGACTGTGTTTTCCACCGGTCTCCGCCGATGTCGGTCCGTACGGCCAGGAGTCGGGCCGCGCTCGGCGGCCTCCGCCGACTGGAGGCCGCCGAGCGCGGGGGGCTCGCGCTGGCTATGCGGCGAGCGAACCGACCCGGTCCAAGATCTCCTGCGCGCAGGCGAACGCTTCCCGCTTGTGCCCGTAGGAGGGAACCCGCAAGTGCATGCACTCGTGGGCAAGCGCGCGGTCGGCGTCCCCCCTCGTCGCCACCATGCTCAGGTTCATCACCATGAGCGGCGTCGCCAGACGGGCGCCGGGCTCTCCCCGGTAGACCTGGGCAACGTAGTGGGGGTGGAAGGCCAGGCCGGTGACCTCGGCGTACCAGGCGGTGTCGAAGGTGAGGGTGAACGGCCGCTCCGCCGCCTGGCGGAACAGCTCGGCGCGCCCCCGAAGCCAACGCGTGTCGACCGACAGTTGGGCCTCGCAGGGAGGGAGTCGGCTGAGCAGGGCCTCGTGCCGGGCGACGGTCAGCGGGTGCCCCCGGTGGGAGGTCATCGGGACTCACCACCCTCGCCGGCCGCCAGGCGCTGCGCCAGGTGGAGCAGGTCCTCGGTGGCCATACCGAAGTGGCCCGCCAGGCCCTCCAGGAGAGCGCCCTCCAGGACGAGGGGCGCCGGCCGAGACGCCTGACCGGCCACCGATGCGGCGTGGGCGGCCTCCACGGCGTCGCGTTGCACTCCGAAGAGTGCGGCGAGGCCCTCGGCCGCCTGCGGTGCCAGTGTCTTGGTGCGTCCCTGCTCGAGCATCGCGTACGTGCTGCGCTTGTGCCCCGCGGCCGCGGCCGCTGTCGGCTGGCTGACGCCCGAGCGCTCTCGCAGCTCCCGCAGTGTCACGACGGTCGGCCGGCACAGGTCGGTGACCTGGCAGTCGAGGGCCTCGGCCAGGCGCGAGAGCGTGCCCGGGTCCGGCAGGCGCTCCTTGGCCTCGTACTGGTTCAGGACCGTCACGGTGACGGCGGTCTCGGAGGCCAGCTCGCTCGGGGTCCATCCACGCCGACCGCGGGCCTGCGCCAGGAGCCGGCCGTCGAAGCTGCTGACGCCGCGTCGCGTGGTCCGCATGCCGGTACCTCCTCCGTTCCTTCGGCGCCGGCCCGGGCGCCGGCGGAGCGCCGCCGGCGAGCTGCCGGCGGCGGGACCATCATGCCAAGACGCTGCGGGCCGACCGGTTGCGGTGGCCGCGGTCACGAGAACTGCCCGTGCCACGAGTCGGAGTCCAGGGCGTCGAGCTGTGCTTCCTCCTCGCGGGTGAGCCGGTCGGTGAAGCGGTCCCAGCGTTGCAGTTCGGCCAGTTGGTCGCCTTCGGCCGGCTGCACGATCGCGGTCTCGCCGGACTGCAGGAGCAGTACGACGTCGCCGTTCTCCTCCAGGTGGGCCCGCGTCCAGCTCAGCCCCCGGCGCCGGGTCGCGCTGAGGTTGAACAGGTAGCCGAGGTCCGCGGACTCCGCTCCGCCGACGAGCGGCCGTATCCATATCAACTGCGGGTCGTCCTGGTCGACGCGGTGGTGACGGGCGAGGGCCTGCAGGAACACCTCGGCGCCCTCGTCGTCGAACACCCTGAGCTGTGCGCCGGCGTCGACCGGATCCCCGCTGCTGCTGTGACGGCCGGCGATGAGGTCAGCGAGCCGGGTCTGCCAGGTAGTGCTCATGCGGACATTCTCCTTCTGTGCGGGTGGGCCTGTGGCCTCAGTGGTTGCTCTTCACGACGTCCTCGACGGGCTTGCCGCCGAGGTGGGTGATGCCGCGGGCCTTGAACGACTCCAGCAGCGCCGTGCGCTGGTGCGCGTAGTGGCAGACGATGCGGCTGGGCGCCTCCTTGCCCAACAGGTCGATGCCGTCGCGGAACATGATTTCGTTGTTGGACGCGTTGTGCGTGGCGATCTTCAGGGGATCGCGGGTCAGTCCCGACGCCTTCTTCTTGTCCGGGCTGACCCCGTACTTGTCGCCGTTGTAGGCGTAGTAGTCGGACCGGCGCATCAGGACGGACGGGTCGTCCCAGATCAGCTGGCCGCCGTAGCCCGACCCCGGGGTGCTCGAGACGCGGAGGAAGACGGAGTTCGCCCCGCCCGTGTACTTGTCGGCCTGCTCGGACATGCCGACACCGCCGCCGATGCCCATGACCGCGCGCTTCTCCGTGGAAGCCAGCACCCCGGTGCCGAACAGGGCCACCATGTCGCCGCTGCCGATGCTGTGCGTCAGCGACCGGCCCTTGTACGCCTCCTTGATCTGCGCCGTCTTGCCCGTGACGTCGAACCGGGACCACGTCAGCCAGCCACCGGACGTCGCCGGCGTGGGGTCGTACCCGGAGCTGGCTGCCAGCGCGTCCCCGCTGTCGAAGCCGGTCGCCTTGGCGACGGCCTCCCTGAGCACCTTCACCTTCTTCGGCAGGACCTTCTGCGCGGCTTCCAGCTGGATGCGCTTGACCTGGTAGTGGAGCTCGTCCTCCCCCAGCCCGATCAGCGACTCGGCGCGCTGGTGCACGATCTCCTGGACCTGCAGGTCCTCCAGCCCCTTGGCCTCCTCGAAGGCCGCCTTCATCCCGGGAGCGGTCGCCAGGTTCTGCGCAGTCACATTGTTGGACAGGTAGGTCCATTCGCCCTCGGCGGCCGTCATCGGGGCGTTGACCAGGTGCAGCTGCTCCAGCCGGTCGACGAGCTGCTTGCCGTGACCGGCGCCGACGGGCGCGTGGACCTCGAGCTGGCCGCGCATCGAGAACTCGGTGCTGTGCGGGTCGTTGGCCGCGTACGGCCGGTACACCGCGCTCCAGCCGTCGCCCAGGTCGATCGCGTACTCCTTCCCGTTCGCCTTGCTGCGGCTCTTCCCGTCCCAGGACGACTCACCGCTCTCCCCGTCGAGCGAGGCCTTGATGCGGCTGGCGTCACGCAGCTGCGCGGTGAGCGTTCCCGGCTCCGGCTCGTCCGCCGGCGCCGGTATCTGCTTGGTCACCGTCTTGGTGACCGGCAGGCCGTGCGCATCGAAGTGCGCCATCGGCGCACCGCCGTTCTGGATCTTCTCTCCGACGGTGTTGACCTGGTCCAGGTAGTACTGGGCCATGGCCTTCTCGTCGTCCGTCAGGTTCGGCGAGGCAAGTACCGCGTTCACCGCGTCGAGGGCCTTCTGGTGCTTCTGGATCGAGGCCTCCGACATCGGGCCGCCGCCCTTGAGCTTGTGCTGCACCGAGGTCGTCGCCGCGGTCACCAGCTCGGCGAGCTTCGCCTTCTTGTCCAGCGCCAGCCGCTCCTTGGTCTCCTCCTCGACCTGGACGTCGACCATCTTGGTTCCCGACACGCTCAGCGCGTCGAGCAGCTTGCCCTCGGCCTCCTCGCTGACGTGCGCGAGCAGCACCTCGCGGGGCCCATCGGGGGAGAGGTAGGAGACCAGCGCCGCCTGCGAGTTGAGGAAGTCCTCTCCTCCGACCAGAATCGGCGTACCGAGAGCTGCGCCGGCCACCGGAGCGTCCGGAACGGGCGTCAGCGGCGGATCGACGTCCTCCGGCTCCTCCTCCGGCTCGTCCTCGGTCTCCTCCTCGAATGCGGGTCCGGCTCCGACTGCGCCTTCGGCTTCCTCCTCGGCGGCGGGGGTGAGGGCGGCGACCTCCTCCTCGGCCGGCTCGTGCACCTCGTGTTCATCAGCCTCGTCCACGGGAGCGCCCGCGGCCTCCGGTTGCTGCTGCTCCTCGGGCGCTGCGGTCGGCGGCATCTCACCGCCCGCCTGCCCGCCGAGCACCGGCTCACCGTCGGTGGTCCACACGCCGCCCTGCTCGGCGAGCGGCACCTCGCCGGTGAAGTCGGGCATCAGCATCGACGCCAGCAGCGCCGGGTCAATCTCGCTCACCGGCTCGGGGCCGGTAGCCGAGAGGTTCGGTGGCGCCGGTGGCGCCTCGGTCGAGACCGTCGGGGAGACGGCGTAGGACTCGTGGCTGCTCTTCGAGTTGGTGCCCATCACTCAGCTCCGTGCTTCAGCGACGCCGCCTGCGGCATCTTCAAGTCCTTGACGAAGAACTCCGCGAACGACTTGCGGAGGTTCTGCTTGCGCTCGACGGCGTGGTCGAGGAACGCCTCGGCGATCTGCTCCGTGCTGACCTTCGCAGCCGCGATGCCGTGCTTCTTGGCGGCCTGCTTGCGCATCGCGGGCACCCAGTGCACGCCACTGCCGGCCTTCGCGCCCTCGTACGCGGTGGAGTGCAGCATGGAGCGCCACTGGCTGTCCGGGATCGCCTCGAAGCTCTTGATCACAGGCTGCACGACGGCGTGGTTCACCTTGACGCCGTCGGCCAGGCCGCCGCTGAGTGCCGCGGAGTAGAGCTTCTGGTGGACCGGGTCGTACGACCCTCCACCGGAGGGGGCATAGCCGAGGGAGAGCTTGTCGCTGCCCCAGTGCTTGAACGCCTGCCCCCTGTCGATCTGCACCAGGCCGCCCGACGCGGTCCGCAGCACGTTGGCCTGGTGGCCGTCGTGGTCACCGACGATCCATGAGCCGACGTGGGAGCGCACGATCGAGTCGACGTCCGACTGCGACCACTTGTGCGGGTCGGACGCGAAGTGGCTGGCGCCCTTGAGCATCGGCTGGACACTGCCGACCTTGCCGCCGACTTCCTTGACGTATACCGGGACGGCGGGGACGCCGCCGAGCGAGAGAGCGTGGGAGGCGGCCGCCTCCGAGTGGGCGATCACCCCGCCGTTGTGGTCGGCCTTGAACAGCCAGCTGGAGCCGTCCGGCGCGGAGTGGAGCGTCTTGCTGTAGGTGCCGCCGAGGTTGGCGGGCGTGCCGGCGCCGAAACTCCACGAGCCGACGACGTCGGAGTCGATCCGGGCCGGCACGTCCTGGGCGGTGGCCTTGACCTGCTGGAGGCCGGCGATCAGTGCCTGGACCTTGCCGTTGAACGATCCCGGAGCGGCCGGCTTCTTCGGGGCCTTCGGGATCGGCTTCTTCGGTCCGGCCGTGGCGGCCTGGGCCAGTTGCTGCGCCTGCACGGGGCTGGCGCCCATCTTGATCGCGGCCTCGACCTTGCTCTCCTGGGTCAGCCCGCCGGCGCCCGCAGGACCCGCAGGCGGGGCGGACGTGGTGCCCGTGCTGCTCGCGAGCTTGGACTTGAGGGCGTTGACCGCCTCGTCGGAGGCGAGCGGGGATGCGGCCTTGGCGGCTGCGGCTGCCTGCTTCTTGGCCACTGTCGCCTGGACCTTCGCGTTGATCGCGTCCTTGTCCAGCGCGGGGTTGAAGCTTGCGGCGATGTAGCCCTGGAGCTGGGCACGGTTGGCCTTGCCCGGGTCCGGCATCCCCAGCTCGCCGGCCACCGCGCGCAGATCACCGACCTTCTGGTTCTTCGCCCAGGCGTTGAACTCGGTGGTGAGCGCCTTCGGGTCGACCTGGTGGGTGTTGAGGAGCGCGGGGTTGGCGAAGCCGATGTCGACGGGAGACTGCAGGGTCTCGTGGATCCACCCCTGCGCGTCCTGCTGCAGCGTGTGCAGCTCGCCGGTGCTCTTCGCCCAGGAGGCGACCTGGGCGGCGGCTTCGGGGCTGCCGGCCAGGTCGGGCAGCGTCAGCTCGGTGTGGATGTCCTGCTTGCCGCCCTGGTGGACGTCCAGGGCGTTGTCGAGCGCCTTGAGTTGGTCCTTCCGTGCCTGAGCGGTCGCCTTCAGCGCCTCTTTCTCAGCCTCGGGCGTCCCCGTGCGCAGCAGCCCGACGAGTTCGACCGGCTTGAGGTGCTGGGCTTCGGTCAGGGACATCTCCCCGGACGCCAGAGCGTCCTGGACCAGCGGCATCACGGTCGACTGGTTGATCTTGGCGACTGCGAGGGGGTCGCCGGTCCACACCTGGATCTGGTTCTTCGTCGTCTCCAGGTCGGGGGTGTCGGGCGAGTGCGCGGTCAGGACCTGCTTCTCCGCGTCGAGGAGGTTCTTCAGCTTGTCGCTGTCCAGCACACCCTTCGCGTAGGCCGCCTCGTGGCTCGCCTGGGTCCACGTGTCCACTGCGGCCTTGAACTGGTCCGGCGTCGCGGCCCACGTTCCGGCCGGCGCGTCGGGGGCGCCGCTGGTGCCCTCGATCTGCTGGAGGTCGGCCAGGGTCATTCCGCCGACCGTTTGTCCGGCCGCGAGCTGCTCGTATCTCTTCTGCGCGGCGGCCTGGATCTTCTGCTTGGACGGGATGTCGTCGTTGTAGTACGGGTCGAGCCAATGGACGAGGGGGTGCTGGCCCTTCCCGGACAGGCCGACCAGGGCCGGGTGTTCGAACCCCTTGGCGGCCGCGATCTGCTGCAGCTCTTCCGGGTCGAGCGTGTTGAGGTAGGCCAAGGACTGCGCGCGCAGGGCGTCGAGCTGCACCTTGACCTCTTCCTCGGAGGCGCCCTCCTCCTTCATCTGCTCGATGGCCTCCCGAGCGGCCTTGATCTGGTCGGCGAAGATGTCGTACCGCTCGACCGGGTCGTCGGGCAGCTCCGGGTAGTTGCCGGTCGCCACGCCGTTGCCGATGGCGAGGGCGTCCAGGTTGTCCATGGCCACCATCAGGTCGGTCGTGGCCTTGACGAGGCCGTCGCTGAGCTCGGGCTCCGTCGGCGCGGCGGCCAGTCCGACCCCCTCACCCCCCTCGACGGTCTCCGGAGCGCTGGCGGGCGCGATGGCGTAGGACTCGTGGCTGCTCTTGGAGTTGGTGCCCATCACGCACCGGTCCGCGGAGGCAGTGCGGGGATGACCTCGCCGAGGAGCTCGTCCAGGAGGAGATCAGCGGCGTGCCGCAGGTCCAGGGCGCCCTCGGGCAGGTCGGCCGCGGCGATCTGGCATGCGCCCGCCTCGGCCTCCCACCGGGCGATCCGCTCGGGCGAGACTCCCTCGGCCAGGCGCTCGCGCCAGGGGTTGGCCTCGTCGTAGACCAGGGGCACCCAGACGACGTGCTGCGCGGGCTCTGCGTCCTCGGCGGTGTCCAGTGCGAGGACGGCGACGGGGTCGACGGGCATCCCCAGGGCGGGGTGCCAGACCATCAGGATCCACAGCTTCCAGGTGGTCTCGGTGTCGGGTTCAGTGCTCGTCGGCTGTGGCTCGGGGGGTGTCGACATGGCGGAAGCCCTCCTTTTCCGGGTTCGAGGGATAGAGGTGTCGAACCCGGCCTCCGTGTGACCGAGACCCGGGGAGAAATCTCCGCCCGCCCCGGGAAGCGCGACCGCCCGCCGACCGGGATCGGTCGGCGGGCGGCTGCGGGAGCGGGCACGGCGCGGTCGATCACACGCCGGCCACCGCCCGGTGCCGGCCGGCAGGCTTCGCACCGGCGTACAGGGGAGCAGCGGGGGAGGTCAGGCCGTGCAGCCGGGCCCGGTACAACAGGGCGATGGTCAGGCCGTCGGTGATCTGGCCGTCGCGGACCATCCCTTCCGCCTCCTCGAACGTCATGGTGATCGCCTTGCGGATGCCTTCGGAGGCGGCGAGTGCACCGACCGAAGCGATCAGCGCCGCGAAGAGGCGGACCTCGTCGCCCAGGGCGCCGGTGTCGGGGTGGATCCGGCCGAGGGCCAGCAGCTCGGGGGCGTGAGCGCCGATCTCCTCGCCCAGTTCCTTGGCCGCGGTGTCGGCTGAGGTCAGACCCGCTGCACCGAACCCGCGCGGAGCTTCCAGGTGCCAGGACCGAGTGGCGTGCCGGAAGTGCTCGACGAGCACGAGCTTGCCGTCGGGGAGCACCGGGAGGACGGCGGCGCCGGGCTGGGGGGAGGCGCTCATCGTGCGCAGGTAGGTGCCGGGCCGGCCTCCGGGGAAGGTCACGGCGTCGCAGAGCACGATCCGCCTCGTGTCCTGGTAGATGACGCCTCCGGCGCGGGCGACCGCGTCAGGGGAGGTCTCGATGTCGATTCCGCCGGGGGTGTTCTTGAACCATCCGGGCCGGGCGGCCCTGAGAGCGTCGTACTCGTGCATCGTCGGTGTCCCTTCGGTGGAGGTGCCGGTGGCCGGGCGTTCAGGCCTGTTCGCGGCCGGACCGTGGTGGCACGGGTCCGGTCGAGGCCGGGTACTGGAAGCCCTGGCCCGGGGTCGGCAGATAGAGGTGCCGCCTGGGGCCGTCGTGTGACGGCTGCTCATCGGGGCGGCAGGAGCGAGGCCATGAACTGGACCGTGGAGGCGAAGGCGTCGCCCGGCCGGGCGTGGACGTCCTCACGGCCGTTCGCGGTCATGATCGCGCCGTGCAAGGCGTACTGGTGGGGATTCTGGCTGACCAGGGTCAGTCGGTTGCCGAAGAGCGCGACCACCTGGGCGATCCTGTCGATCCGCGACAGGCCGGTGAGGATGATCGGCATGTCGGCCGGCAGGTTCTCCGCGAGCCAGTAGAGACCGGGCAGCGCCCACGTGTCCCAGTTCGAGTTCTCCCTGACGGTCTGCAGGTTGACGGCGATCGCCGGCGGCGGCGCGTCCTCGATCCAGGAGGTGTAACGCTCGAGGTCCTCCAGCCGGAACCAGTAGATGTTCGGAACGGTGGGCACACCGGCGTCGGCGAGCTCCTGGGCGATCAGAAGGCACCGGCGCATGTTGAGCAGGTGTTCGGTCCGAGGCCAGTTGCCGTAGATCGAATAGTTGGGGGCGAGCACCAGATCCCAGCCCTGGGCGGCGATCTCCTCGACCAGGCCGTCCCGCTTGCGGTACGTCCAGAGCGCTTCGACCAGCGGGTCCTCTCCGTAGCCGACGAGGACCGCCTTCTGGCCCTCGCGCAGGGCGAGGACCTCACGGGCCTGCTTGCCGGCGAAGCGCGGGTAGATCGAGTGGGTGTCGGGGGAGAAGACCCGGCGGAGGCCAACCCCGTACGCGGGCCAGCGCAGGCTGGCGTCCAGCTGCGTGACGTTCGAGCCGTCGGTCATCGGGATGAAGGCCGGGAGCTCGGGCAGGGCGCCGTCGATGGTGATGTCGTCGAAGGTGAGGGTGCCGCCGACATCGGCCATCCACTGCGCGATGTCCGTGCGTGATCCGCAGCGGATCGGGCAGCCGCCGCACGCACCGGCCGGCGAGCCCGCCTCGGTCGCGGAGCAGCTGCAGTACGAGCAGTCCGAGTTGCTGCCCGAGCAGAGCGGCTCGACGGTTGCCGGGCCTCCCCGGCCGTCCGGGCCGGCCCAGAAGGCGCAGCTGCGGCAGTCGCAGCCGCGACCGGGCAGGGGCAGGGGCTGCGGCTGGCCTACTCGGGGCATCTGAAGGGAAACGGTGGTCATGCGGCGGTCTCGCTCTCTTGGATCGGAGTGGGGTTGGTGGCGTCGGCCAGGTGCTGTTCGAGCTCGCGGAGCGCCAGGCGCAGTGACCCGCGGTCGAACCGGGGGACTTCCCGGCCCGCGCGGACCTCGGCCAGTAGGCCGCGGAGTCCGTCAAGGGCGCTGCGGACCACGTGGGAGTCCGCCGCGGGAGCTGGAGGGGGAGTCGGTGGCGTGTTGTCCTGCGCGGGAGGAGCGGGAACGGCGGCGACAGCTGGGTGCTCGACCTCGCCGTCGGGCCCGGCGTCCTGGATCTGCTCGGGGGTCTCGTCGGCTCCGTCGGTCTCCGTGTCAGCGGGGCTGAAGGGCTCGGGGACGCGGGTGAGCGCGCGGCGGCGGCCGTCGTTGGCCCGCTCCAGGCGTTCCTCCGCGGCCTCGATCACCTCGTCGGGCTCGAGTTCCGGTGCCGTCAGGCCGATGTCGACGGCACTGGGCAGCAGGTGCAGTCGGCTGCTGCTCTTCAGCGCCGCCCAGATGTCGGCCGCCGCGGCCTCGCGCCCGCGGCGCAGCGCCGCGAACTTGATCCTGGTGTTGAGACGGACGGCCTCCTCGTCCATCTCCTCGGTCAACTCCCGGGGCAGCTCCCGGAAGGCGCGCACGAGTTCGGTGGCTTTGCGCTCGGTGAGCTGGAGGCCGAGGCGGCTGAGGACCTCGGTCCAGGGTGCCGCGCAGCTCTGGTCCGTGCCGCGGATCTTCTCCAGGGCCTTGAAGCGTTCGACGCTGTCGGTGATGGCGTAGACGTGGCCCGGGACGGGCTTGCCGGCCCGCAGCAGCTTGCCGACCAGCACGGCGCACCGCTGGTACATCAGGGCAGCGGCCTGCTCGCCCGGGCGCAGAGGCTCACGGGCGAAATTCTCCACGAACCTCCACATATGCCGCTCTTCGTCGCTGAGCGGGCCCGGGCACACGACGGCGGCCAGCGCCGCGAAGTGCGGGTTGTCCGGCAGGTTCTGGGCACCCCAGCGCATGGCCCGCAGGCGGCGCTCGCCGGTGACCAAGCGGATGGTCGGGGCGCGGCCGGCGACGGTGATCTCTTCCGCGAGGACGGGTTCGAGCATGCCCACGACCGACATCGACGAGATGAGGTCGGACAGTTCCTCGGGAGCGGTCACGTCGCCGGGCTTGCGCCCCTGGGGCTCGGTGAACGGGCTGCCCGGCCCGCGCATCGGCAGCATCTCGAAGCGGCGCTGCCTCAGCTTGGCGCTGCGGTGCAGGATCTCGGTCAGCTGGATCATGCTGCCACCCTCGGGCGGTGCATCTTCCACCGTGGCGATGGTCATGAGCTGGTGTCCTTCGTGCGGTGGCGGCGCGGCCGTATGGGTCGCGCCGGCTCACTGAGCGGTCTTGAGGTACAGGTCGGTCAGCGGAGGCCGCTGCTCGGGTGTGCCGCGCAGGAGCGGCGTGAAGATCGGCTCGAACGGCCCGCGCTCCTGGAGGAGCTGCAGCGTGGTCACGCCGATCGACAGCCGGCCGGCCAGACGCGAGAGCCGCGGATCCGCCCGGGTCAGGGTGTAGAGGTCTTCGGTCCGCGCGGCGAGCCGGGAGGGCAGCGTGGGTGAGGGCCTGCCGTCCAACACCACCAGGAGCCGAGGGAAGACCGGGTACGTGTACTGCCACGCCGGCCTGGTCGAAGCCGCCGACCGGCGGGCCCGGTCGGGGTGCTGCGGCACGTACTCGTGCATTCGGCCGTACGCCGCGACCTTGGCCGCCAGCCGGGCAGCCGTCATCGTGGCGCGGTCCAGCTCCAGGAACAGCGTCATCATCGCCCGCTGCCCCCGCCGCACATGCACGTAGCTCAACACCGCGTCGCTGATGACGTGGTCGTCCTCGAAACGGCGCTGCCCGTCCCGGATTCGGTGGGCGACCTCCGGTGTCCAGTCGAGCGGCCCGCACTCGTGCCCCAGCCGGGCCGCGTGCCTCGCGAAGGCGATGCCCGTCTCGTTGACCGCCAGGGTGTGCAGTTGCCGAGCCCCGGCGACCGCCTCCGGCGTGATCCGGTAGGGCCGCGGCTGAAGCTCCCCGCCGTCCTCCACGGACTGCGCGCCCTCCTCGGTCAGGAACCACAGGTACGGCGGCTTGGTCGGGCGCCGCGTCTTGCGCTCCCCCTGCCCGGCCGCCTGGGGCTGGTGGCTGGCCCAGATGCGCTGGACCAGGCCGGCCGCGAGGAGGCCGCGCAGCTGACGGCGCAGGTAGGAGGCGCTCGCCGTCGGCAGCAGCAGCCGCTGCAGCTGATCGGTGGACATCACCCGGTGCTGGTACAGCACATGGAGCACCCGGGTGCCGATGGAGTGGAAGCTCGCGCGCTGCTCCACACTCGGAGCAGGGACGTCGGTGACCATGTTCATACGACCACCGAGCCGCCGGCCGGGCCGTCGTCCTCGTCGTAGGGCGGCTCGTCCTCGTCATACGGAGGCTCCTCATCGGGAGAGCCGCTGATCACGGTGCCCGGGTCCTTGCTGATCCGAACCCGTCCGCCCTCGGGCGCGTCCTCAGCCTGGGCAGGGGCACCGTTCTCTGCGGCACCATCCTGGTCGCGGGGCACGTCGTCGTCATCGTCCGGCTGCACCTGGATCGAGGCGAGGGCACGCATGATCCGGTTGTCGAGCCGACGGAGGTCGTCGAGGATGTCCCGGACCGGGCGCCGGCGCAGGTTCTGGTCGACGGAAGCCGACAGCTTCGGCAGATCATCGGGACGGTGGTAGTCCTCGTACAGCTCCTCGACGCTGGCGCCCCGCACCCGGAACGGGTCGGTGCGTCCGTCGGCGAGGGTCACCGACATCACGTAGTTGTACGGCCGCAGGGCGGTGATGGTGTCCGGCTCGACCTTCTTGCCCCAGCGCCGGGTCACCAGCATCGCCTCGTCGACGTCGCTGGCGGTCGTCGAGAGCACCGACAGGTTCTGCAACAACCCCTGCCTGGTCGTCGGGGTCAGACGCTGCGCCATCTGCGTCATTGCCAACAACTTCACCCGGAACTTGCGCAGCTGTTCGGCGATCGCGGCCAGGGTGCCCTTGCTGGCCCCGTCGACCGCGGTGAGCTCGTCGATGAAGCAGTAGAAGTCCTTGCGGTCCGCCACGGGAATGTCCCGGCGCGACAGGCCGGCTCGGAACAGGTCGTAGATCAGCAGGCAGCTGACGATCCGGTCGGTGTCGCCCGTACCCGACGGGCAGATGAAGACCACCTTGCCCTGGTCCATCGCGGTCCGGATGTCGTAGGTGGACAGCGACGACCCGAGGAACGCCTTCACCGCGTTGGAGGAGTCGAGGCGCTCGATGATGTTGGTGACGACCGGCGTCGCCTCGCCCGGATATTTCTTGTAGGTCTTCTCCCAGAAGTCCCTCAGGTTCTTCGACAGGTAGGGGACGACGGCGTCCCGCCACTCCTCGTCGGTGAGGATCGTGCGGATCTGGAAGATCGTGGGCGCGAGTTCGGGCTTGCCGGCCTTCGCGAGCAGCAGGGACAGCTCCACGAGCGACTCGACCGAGCGGGTGAGGATCGTCTTGGCACGGCCCGCCGAGTCGCTCCAGTTCAGCGCGCTGGAGAAACCCGTGACCACGTACTGGACGATGTCGGGGATGTCCTCCTCTTTGCGGTTCTGCATCGACAGCGGGTTCCAGGACGCGACCATTGCGTTCATGTCGGGCGAGGTCAGGTCGATCTCCCAGATCCGCGGCGCGAGCTCACGGTGCGCGAGATACGGGCGGGCCCGCTGCCAACCGTCCCCATGCGGGTCCAGGAACAAGATGCCGTGCCCGTTGTGGGCCAGCGCGATGGCCTGCACCAGGCTCATCTCCGTTTTGCCGTAGCCGGCCTTGCCGAGGAACAGGGCGAAGAGCAGGTAGCGCAGCGGGATGCCGGCCAGGCGTTCTCCGCCGCCGGGCTTGGAGACCCAGCCCAGGGGCAGCAGGTCGGGCTGGCCGGTCCACGAGGGCAGCCCCGGGTGCGGCGGCGGGACCACACCGCCGGAGCGCATCACGTTCGCCGCCGCGTTGTGCTTGGTCGGGGGCTTCAGCAGCCCGGCGATCTCCTCGCCGGTCACCCACCCGCGTCGACGCGGGGCGAAGAGGCCCGTCTCGAAGCGCCGGTCGAAGTGCTGACGGTAGAACACCGAGTCGGCGCGCAACCGGGTCAGGCCAAGGTTCAACCCGACAGGCCGCAGGTAGTTGTCGCCCGCCCAGCCCTCCAGAGCCGCGAGGAGCTGGTCCAGCAGCAGACGCGGCCGGTGCGGGTCGGTGGAGCAGGTACGCAGCAGCAGCTGAAGGTCGAAGACCGGGTCGACACCCGGGTGGAACTTCCCCATAGCGGCCTTCATGTCAGTCGCGTTGAGCATGCGCTGCGCCCGGGGGCGGTTGCCCGCGGAAGGACGCTTGGCCTGGGCGCCGCGCATCTCGGAGGCGATCTCCGAGCCGATCGAGGACAGCCGGTCAAGGCTGAAGCCGGAGCCGCCCCCGCCCTGGCGCGGCATCCCGGGAATGGCCGGCATGTCGTTCGGCGAGCGCCGGGAGGCGGCCAGGAGTCGGCTGCGTCGACGCGCGACCCTGCCCGCGGCGACCGGGACCAGGTCCAGGACAACGTCGGCGCGCTCCTGGAGGGATGCGCGGACGTCGGCGACCGCGGCGGCCAGGGCCTCGAGCGGATCAGGCTTCAAAGGGACGTCCCGCAGGGCGAGGTGGTCCGGCAGCGCCAGGGCCAGCTCGGCACGCGCGACGTGGAGTCGGCGCTCGGCAGCCGGCGGAGTGTTCTTCGACAGGCTCACGGCCGCATCGGACGACTTACTCATGATCGTTTCCTCTGTGTGGCGGGCGGTCAGGCTGCGGCGGTCGAGGCGCCGGTGCCGTCGTTGTGGACGCCGAGCCGGATCTTCGGGCGCTCGGGCTTGCTCTCCTGGCCGGTGACGGCGCGCAGCTCGCACTGGGCGTAGCCCTGGTGGCGCAGCACGGTCGTGGCGCGGGCGGGCCCTTCGACGCGAAGCGTCAGCGGACCGCCGACGGACATCAACCGCACGCGCATCGCGGTGCCGCGGGCCGGCAACGCCCAGCGGGACGTGCTGCGCTGGGCCCGCGCGATCTGCTTCGCGAAGCGCAGGACGTCCTCGAGCGCCGGGTCGAAGCCGTTGGTGGGGAGGACCTCGAACGCGGTGCGGTTGCTCAGCGTGGACCGGCTCATCAGCCGCTGCGCCGAGCTGACGGTGACGGCGACGGCGAGGGCGCAGGCGGCGACCCACCACAGGTTGCCCATGGCCCAGGACTGGGCCTGCTGGGCGAGCTCGGGGAGGTTGCCGACGCCGGAGATGATCTCGTCGATCACGTCGTTGGTCGTCATCGGCGGTCGGCCTTGCTGATGAGCGGGGCGGTGTTCAGGCGCTCGGACACGGGATGGCTCCAGGTGGCATCGGTCGGAGTTCGGCGGATGCACATAGAGGTGTGGAAGAGCCCCGGGGTGTGACAGCCCTCGGAAAGAAGTTCTGCGCAGCGCGATGGGACAGCAAAGGAGCCGGGGTCCGCCTGAGCGGACCCCGGCTCCAGTCGAGGTGTAGATTCCGGCCGGACTCGTCGTCTTACACAGCCGGGGCCTGCGAGGCCCTTATGCGTCCGGATGACTTGTCGGTGACTTCATCCGGCCGATCGGTCAGATTGACAACTCACTGATCCCGCTGGGGGTGCTGCCGGCGTCACGCGGCTCGAACAGCTGCTTGCGTGCAGCGCTGTTGGCGAGCCGGACCGGGTCTACGCCCGGGTGCGAATCCCGTAGGACGGTAGGCATGATCAGTAGGTGGTGATCGAAGCGACCGGGCTCGGGCCAGATGTCGGGCACGGTCACGGGAGCCTCCAATGAGCACAGACGCAAGATCTATGGGACGTTGTCCGGCTGAGTTGCCGCAGATGACCTGCTGATGACAAGTCAACCGGAACCTACACGAGGACTATCCGACGTGCCGCATCTCGACGACGGTGTTCATGGGACCGGCGGACCCGGTCCACTGTGACAGGGGGGTGATCCGGACGGGCTTTCCCGTACGCGGCGCTTCGATGACCTCGTTGTTTCCTATGTACATGCCGACGTGGCCGGGGGCGGAGGCGCTGCCGTCCGATCCGGGCGTGAACAGCAGGTCGCCCGGCGCCAGCCGGGACACGTCGCTGACGTGCGTACCGGACTTGACCTGGTCGAAGGTGACCCGGGGGAGGTTCACGCCGGCCGATGCCCACGCGAACTGCATGAGGCTGGAGCAGTCGCAGCCGTTGTTCCGGGCGTGGTCGAAGGGGGGCTTGCAGTCCCCGCCGTACTGGTACATCGTCCCGAGCGCGGTCCTGGCGGTGGCGATCGCCTGCGCGGCGCCGCCCGATCCGGAGGGCAGGGGAACGTTCCCGCCGCTGTCGAGGGCGGCCCACTTCCCGGCCAGGTCCCGGATCTTCTTGACGTAGTCGCGGGTCTGGGTGATGGGCGGGATGCCGCCGGCCTTCTGCACGGCGTAGGGGCCAGCGTTGTAGGCCGCGAGCATGTTGTCGGTCTTGTCGCCGGCGACGTCCTTCACCTGGTTGGCGAGGTAGCAGTCGTAGGCGATCGCCGCAGGGATGGCGTCCTGGGGGTTCCAGACGTCCTTGACGCCGTCACCATTGCCGTCGACGCCGTGCTCGGCCCAGGTGGTGGGGATGAACTGCGCGATTCCATCGGCGATCGGCTTCTTGACCTTCTCGTTCGTGTTGGGGTCGGTCACCCACTCGAAGGACTGGGCGGTCGGGTCGAAGCCGCTCTCGCTGTAGATCTGCGCGGCGATCAAGGACGCGGTCACCTCGGCACACCCGTACTTCCCGATGTTGTTGAGGATGAGCGTCCTGTACTCGGCGGGCACGGGTGCGTTGTCCGCGATGCCGCCGCCGAAGCCGGCGTTCTCCATGCCGCCGCTGGTGTTGTCGCTGCCCACGGCCATCGCTACCGCGACGACCGCGGCGATGACGATGGTGAGCAGGAGGCCGCCCAGGCTGGTCAGGGCGAACATGACCTTCTTCATCTGCGCCCCCTGCTCACGCGTCGGGCAGCGCTGTGACCAGCCAGGTCCCGGCCTGGCTGCGCGCGAGCTTGAGGGCGACCTGCTCGTCCGTACTGCTCGGCTTGCCGGCCGCAGGGGTGACGGTCAGCCGGTACTGCACCCGCACCCAGGCCGTGTCGGCCGTCGGAGCAGGGGCGCCGTCGGGAACGGCGACGCGGGAGATCTCCGCTGTGACGAGTGCCTGGGCCTGAGTCCACTGCTGCCACTGGCGGGCGCTGCCGGCGGAGGCGGTCGTCAGCTGCTCGGCCAAGTCCTTGCTGACGTGGGCGCCGGCGCGGCGGGCGGCGTCGCCGTAGGAGCTGTCCTTCCCCGGCCGGGCGTCGTGCCCCGTCCAGGCGAGGACGAACCGGCGGGCGGCGGTGGCGACGTCCTCCGGCACCGGCGCGACGCTCGGGGCATCGTCGCTGGCCGGCGTCGGCGAGGGGCTGGTGCTGGAAGAAGGCGTCGCCGCCGGGTGGCTCGGGGCGCTGTCCGAAGGCTCGGTGTTGCTCTCCGCTCGGGCCGAGGCCGCAGTCGGTGCCGAGGCTGACCTCGGAGCGGACGACGGTCCGTGGGTCAGCAGCGCGATGCCGACGCAGGCGAGAAGGGCTGACGCCGCGAGCAGGGCCACAGTGCCCGCGGTGCGGGGGCGTCGCTGGCGATCGGTGTGCGGCATGGGGGTACCCCGTCCGGTGGTTCGAAGTGGTCGCGCACAGACGGCGCGAGAAGGGAGCGGGGCTGGTGGGGCCCGCGGGGCGGGCCCCACCAGCGGGATCAGGACTTCGGGCGCGGTGGTCCGGCCGGCCGCTCGGCGCGGCGGATGCGGCGCGGCGGACCTGAGCTGGAGCCGGAGCTCGGCGCGGCTGGCGTGCTGCCGCTGCCCGGGCCGGCCGCCTTGGGCGCCGGCGCCTTGGGCGGGTTGGGCAGGGCCGGAACCGACGCCGGCCCGCCTGCGGGCTGGCCCTTCGGCGGAGTCACCGGCGTGCTCTTCGAAGCCGTCTTGGGCGTCGCCTTCGGAGCGGATGCACCTGGCCGCGGAGCCGTTCCCGGAACACGGGGAGCAGTGGCGGCGACCCTGGTTCCCATCGGCGTGGACGGCTTGGGCGGCGCCGTGGGCTGTGCCATCCCGAGCTGGATGTTCGCGCCGTGGCGTCCCACGAACTTGCTCGCGGTGGCCACGTTGCGCACGTACTCGTCCTTGAACGCCTTGGCCTCGCCGTACTTCTTGTCCACCCGGTCGGCTGTCCGGTCCTTGACTGCGGTGAGCTGGCCCTTGACCTGGTCGGCGCGGGCCTTCGCGGTTGCCGTGCCCCGCTTGGCCGCGGCGACTCCCCGCGGGATTCCGACCGGTGCGCCGACGGTGGCCAGGGCGGTGAACTTGGTGGCCTTCCACCCGTACTTGCCGGCCGCGGCCGCCACCTTGCCGGTGGCCATGGTGGCTCGGCCGCCCCTGGTCTGGGACAGCTTGTTCGCGGCGGCCGTGGCCAGGCGCTTCTTCAAGGTCTGCTTCGCCACGTTCTGTGCTGCGATCTTCGCCGCCGTGGCGGTGCCACCGGTGCCGACCGCGGTCGCGACGTTGGTGGCCAGCCTCGCGGCCGCGCGCACCCGCCCGCCCTTCTTCCCGGCCTGCGGCGGACCGGTCCACAGCTGCTTGGCGGTGCGGCCGACCTTGCTGAGTGGCTGGGTGACCTTCCGCGCTTCACCGCGGGCCTCACCCCAGACCTGCTTCAGGCCGGGGGCGGTCTCGGCGTACCGGCCGGGGGTGTTGAAGACGCTCTGCCGGGAGCCACCGACGCGCGCGTTGGCCAGGCGGCGGTTGAGGTTGACGGAGATCTGCCGGGCGGTCTCCTTGATCTTCTTGTGCCCGGCGAGTCCGGCGATCGCGGTGATGTCGATGGCGATGAACTTGACCGCCAGGACGCTGCCGGTGTCGGCACGGACGAGCGCGATGATGATCAGAATGAAGATCGCCAAGAAGAGGATCGACAGGACCACGGCCAGTACGGCCTTGGTGATCGCCGAGACCCAGCGCCACAGGACAGCGCGCCCGCCGCCGGGCAGGATGCCGGCGCACAGCGCCCAGTGGCCGCGGATGCCTTCGAAGGCGATCCAGCCCTGCGCAGTGAGGAAGCCGCCAGTGACCAGGACCACCAGGACCGAGACGATGATCGCGGCCAGGGCGACGAATGCAGCGCTGAAGGTGAGGTCGGCGGACGCCTTCTTCGCCTGGATCTTGGTGTTCTGGCCCTGGCACGCCTTGGTGAACTGGTCACCGGCGTTGAGGAGCTGGTCGCTGTAGGACGCGCCGCCGGGGTTCGCCCGGGTTGCCTCCCAGAAGTTGAGGCCCTTCTGCTGCCAGTTGTACTGAACGAGCTTGGCCTTGGCGAAGGCCTCGGCGCACTTCCCGTCGAAGACCTGCCCGTAGAGCATGAGCTGGGTCGGCTTGACGATGAAGGCGTCGACCAGGGCGTCGGTGATCGGCTTGCTGACGGTGGCGGTCTGGGCCTGAGTGTGGCTGGGGTCGTTGGAGAGGACCAGGCTGGAGATCTGCAGGGACAGGTCTTTCGACTTGCCCAGCAGGCCCTCCTGGGACAGCAGCATCGTCGAGCCGCCGGGGCTGGGCTGGTCCTGGGTCCCGAGCAGCACCTGGGCCGGCGAGAGCAGCACCGTGGTGGCGATCGCGGCCACGACCAGGGACATCCCGGCCTCGGCGAAGCCTCGCGACTTCTGCTTGAACATGATGTGCCAGCCCGCGTAGACGCCGGCGAACGTGAGGAACAGCCCCGGCAGGCCCAACCTGTTGATCACCTGGTCGCGGATTGTCGTGGCGATGTGGTCGACCGGGCCGACGAGGATCTTGGCCAGGCCGAAGTCGAGGGCCCACTTGATCAGCCAGCAGGCGAAGCCGATGAACCACTTCGCGATGCCGAAGAACAGCTGCGCCAGGATGTTCCAGATCTTCAGGTCGATGTCGGTCCAGTCCCCGGTGTCCGCGCTGACGGTGTAGGCGGAGATCGGGACGCCGTACTGGTCCTTGACGTTGAAGGGCTGAAGGAGGCCGTCGGAGCCGTCCGCCGGCGACGTGCTCAGGTCGTCGACGGGCTTGCCGTCCGGCGGCGCCGGAGTCAGGCCCGGCCGCGGCTCGGTGATCGGGTTCGTCGGCGTCGGCTTGGGCGCCGGCGTCGGCTTGGGGGACGGGGTGGAGCCCGGGGCGGAGGGGGCCGGGCCCGGCGACGGCGTCGGGACCGGGTCGGCCCATGCCAGGGCGGCGAACAGAGCGAGGAAGACGGCGATCGGAATCGCGAGGAGCCAGACCCGGCGACGGCCGGTCTGCGGGCGCGGGCGGCGCACGGTGGCGCGGCGGGCGCTCATGCGAAGCTCTTCTCAAGCGCCGGGACCGCGTCCAGCTCTTCGACTTCAGCGTCCTTGCCGCCAGGGGTGGTGTGGATCGCGTCGGCCGCGCGCTCATCCGCCGGGATCAGAACCTTCATGCCGCCGATCCGCTTGCGCAGGTCGCGGTACAGGCACTCACCGGCCCGCAGCAGCCGCTCCGTGTCGGAGACGTTGATCGGGCTCAGGTTCTCCGTGATGACCTTGAGCATCTGCGGGTCGGCCGGGTCGAGGTCCAGGAACTCCAGGCACCGGCTCGCCAGCGTCTTGCCGCGGTGGCGGAAGACGAAGATGTGGGACAGCAGCGACCTGATCTTGTCGCCGATCTCGTTCCGCGGCCCGATGTCGTACGGGTCGTGGCTGCCGGCGAAGACGCCCGCGAAGTGCTTGCGGCCGTCCGCGATGATCTCCAGGAGCAGGTTGGAGCCCTCCGCGCTCGAGGTCAGCCACCAGCACTCGTCCAGGAAGACACCCGTGAACTCGGCCGGGTTGGAGAAGGCGATCTCCCTGCACAGGGCCGTGATGAGGTACATCAGGCGCCAGCCGAAGAGCTTTTCGATCTCCAGGCTGCCGAGTCGGTGCTCGGCGAGCTCTTCCTTCGTCGGCAGGCCGATGCGGTCGACCGCGAAGACGATGCTGTCGGCGTTGGTGATCTGGACGACCGGCAGCGTCGGGTCGAAGATGACCTTGCCCAGGTCCTTCTTGGCCAGGGCGCGGAGGGTGCGCACCAGCTCCGAGGCGGAGGCGCGCACCGCGGCGTCGTTGGGCTCGTCCGGGTCCGGGGTCTTGGCGCGCCGGGCCAGCGTGTCGACCAGGGCGCTCATGCTCGGGTTCGGCGCAAGGCGGGTCGCCTCGATGGCCTCGGCCAGCGTGACGCCCTCGACGCTCATGGAGCCGATGCCCAGCAGAGGGGTCAGGAAGGACTCGCAGTACCGCGCGGCCCGTGGCCCGCGGAAGACCCGCAGGGGGTCCAGGGATATGCCGGCCGTCTCGTCGACCCGGATGATCTGCGTGGTGCCGGGGCACGCGGCGGCGAACCGGCTCCATTCCTGCTGCGGGGTCCGGTCGATGACCAGCGCCCGGCCCCGGCTGCCGGCGGTGCCCTCGCGGTGGCCGGTGGACAGGATCGAGTGCATGGCCGTCTTCATGGCGACGCTCTTGCCGGAGCCAAGCTCGCCGACGAACGCCGCGGAGGCGCTCGCGTTCACCTTCGGGCCGTGGCTGAAGTCGACCAGGACCGGTCGCACGCCGCCGCCGTTGAGCTGGAGCCCGTACAGGCTGCCGGTGTCATCGCCGAGCGCGGCGCCGCAGAAGGGGAGGGCCATCGCGAAGTCGCGGGCGAGGAGGTACTGGGTGTAGTCCATGACGGGCTTGGGCGTGGGGACGCCGGGGAGCATCGCGTGGAAGAGGGCGGCCTGGTCACCGACCGGCCGCACCAGCGTGTAGTCGTTGCCCCCGAAGTGGGCGGCCAGGCTGCTGGCCTTCTCGTTGGCCTCGTCCGCGTCGGCGCCCCACACGCACGTCATGACGGTCGCCCGGATCTCGACCTCGGTCGAGGAGGAGGTCAGGCGGTCGCGGTACTCGTCCAGCTGGAACGAGGCCTTGTCCAGGGAGGCAGGCACGCCCGCGGTTTCGCCCTCGTACTCGCCTCGCTGGTGGGCGAGCTCGCGCTGCTGGCGGCGCGATCGGGGCTCGGCCTTGGAGCCGGCCTCAATGTGCAGGCGGACGGCCCAGTCCACGGGGAACCCGAAGTCATCGAGGGCGCTGAGGTACTCGCTGCCGGGGAAGACGAAGCTCTCGGGCATCTCGGACAGGACGCAGAACGCCTGGTAGGAGTCGCCGTGCTCGGTCGACGACTTCAGGTAGCGGCGACGGAAGGGGTTGACCGGCGCCTTGGATCCGCTGTCGCTGCGGGCCCCTTCGTCCAGGAGCACCTGGGTGTGCGCGGTGACCGTGTGGCCGCGGCCGCGCAGGGAGCGGGCGGCTCCCTCCTCGGGCAGGAGCGGCTCGCTGACGCCGCGACGGGCGCTGTGTCCGTATATCCAGAGGATCTCGGCCTCAGTAGCCGGCCTCATCTTGATCCCGGTCGGCCAGGAGGCGGCCATCCGCCGGGCATCGGCGAATCGCTTCTCCTCCTCGGCGACGCTCACCGGCGGCACCGGCATGCCGAGCGTGGAGAGCAGCTCCCCCTGCGCGGAGGCGAACACGGCCTTCGCCGACTCCTTGAAGTCGGCGGCCGGCAGCGGAACCGCGATGAAGTCCACCCGGCCCGTCAGCTCCCAGTCCTCCAGCTGGTCGAGGACCTTCAGGGACAGGTCGATGTACTCCGGCGACTTGTCGAGGTCCACCCCGGAGGTCATGCGTGTGACTACCGACGCCGCGTCGACCTGCGGGCACAGCGAGAGCAGCAGGACCTCGCCGCGCAGCGACTTGAAGAGCGCTTCGAGGGCGTCCAGCCGCTCCCTCTTCGTGGCCCGGGAGGCGTGGGTGTAGTTCTCGGAGTCCACCTTCCACACGCCCCACACGGCGGCGTTCTTGGTCCAGAGGAGGTGGCCGCTGATGTGCCGGACGGGGAGGCGCATGGGATTCCTACTTTCGGTGCGAAGTACGAGGGGGTGCCGCGCCGGTCGGCTCCGGAGGCCGGGCCGGCGCGGCGAGTGGAAAGGAGGTCAGGGGGCCGGGACGGTGCCGGCCGGTGCCTCGTAGGGAGCGGTGATCCGGTTCAGGGCGGCGCGGACGCGCGCGGCGTTGCCGGTGATCCAGGAGGCGAAGACCTCCTCGCTCACCTGGCCGCGGCAGGCCCTGGCCTCCTCCGCGGGGCTGCCGGCCCGCGCGGCGGCCGCTTCGAGGTGCTTCATCGCGGCGACCAGATCAGTGATCAGCGGCGTCTCGATGAGGGCGACCTTGCGCACGTGGTCGCAGGAGGCGGCCGGGACGAGGGAGGCCGGGGAGATGGTGTTCATTGCTGGTAGTCCTTCGGAAGTAGAAGTAGGGGTCATCGCTCGTCGAGCGAGGCGAGCAGTGCCTGCAGGCCGGACCTGGCCGGCGGGCGGGTCGCGGGCGTCGGCGAGGCTGCGACCGGAGCGGGCTGCGGGGCGGGGGCCCGGCGCGGAGCCGGCCGGGCCGCCGGCTTTCGGGCCGCGGGGACGGCCGCTGGGACCGGCTTGGCCTGAGCGGCCCGAGGGGGAGTGCGCACGTGGACGGTGCAGGTGGCGCCGGCCAGCCGCGGCCGACTCCGGTGCTGGGGCGAGCCCGCCAGCCGGCCGTCGGCCGGGGTCGACGCGTAGACCAGGAGGCTGCGCAGCGCCCGGGCGGGATCGCGTCCGTCCAGGCGGGCGTATCGCAGGACCCAGGCCGCACCCCAGGGCAGGATGACCATCGCCAGGACGTTCATGACGCCGAAGTGGGCCCACAGCTGCCGGGTGATGACCAGGAGCAGGAAGGTGGCGACCATCGTCACGATCTGCGTGATCGTGTACGGGCCGCCGGGGAGCCGCCCGGCGCCCGGGAGCTTCCCGATCACCAACGGGTGCTTGCGCGCCCGGGTGTAGGAGTGCCCGATCAGCTGTTCCTCGTCGGCGCTCACAGCACGGGCCCGTCGCCGGCTGCGGGCGGCTGGATCACCGGCGGGACCACGAGGTGGATGGCCTTGGTGCCGGTGTCGTTGATCTCGGAGCCGACCTTGCCCTGGAGGCTGGGCATGTTGGCGATGCCCCACAGGACAAGCGCGCCGAGCAGGAATGCGACGGCGGTGGCTACCCAGGACTTGGTGCGCCAGTAGGCGCCGATGATGGCGACGACGACCAGGACGCCGGCGACCAGCTTGACCAGGGTGCCGACCTGGTTGGTCTTGGTCGTGGCCCAGGTGAGGATGTCGCCGGCCAGCAGGACGGTGTTCGGGTCGGTGGTGGTGTGCATCGTTCTTCTCTCTGGATCACAGGGTTAGGAGCTCGACGGCGACGGCGAGGGGCTGGCCCCTGTGCCGTCCGTGCCGCCGGAGTTGGGGGAGGGGGCGACCAGCGCAGGGGTGCCTCCGCGCTGGAGCACCGGGGCGGACCCGAGGGAGGCGACCTCCCAGCGGCCGCCGCGCGAGCGCAGCGTCAGCGCGTAGGTCAGCGGGTACGTCGCGCCGGAGGCGTCCTTGGCGTTGACCGTGGCCAGGGCCTGGCGGACGGCGCCGTCGGTGGGGACCGTGGTGCTGCTGGTGTTGCCCGAGTCGTCGGCGACGTCGGTGATCTCGACACCGGCGTACGGCGCCGGGGCGATGGCCTGCAGGGTGACGCCGGGGGAGGTGTACCGATCGAGCTCGCCCTTGCCGGCGAGGTACGCGCTGAGGAATCCGGCGATCGTCTGCGTCGCGGGGTCGGCCGGGTTGCTGCCGCGGTCGGTTCCGTAGCCGAGCCCGCTGGGCTTCAACGCGCCCGGTGCCGCGACCTGGGCCGGCAGGGCCGTCGCCGCGTAGCCCGCCGCTCCGTCGTCGGACTTCTTGCTCCCGCCCGCAGACAGGGGGCCCAGCACCTGGACGGGGACCTGGTAGTACTGCAGGCCCGCGTCGGTCCAGGCGCCCTTGGCGTCCTTCTGCGCCACCCGGGCCGCGACGGTCACCGTCCAGTACCCCGGCTGCACCTCGCGGCTGGCCACCGCCACGGTGCGCGTGGTGCTGCGCGTCCCCGGCTGGTTGGTCAGCGTGATCGACCCGGCGAAGTAGGGGCTGAGCGAGCTCTCGGTGCCCTGCCCGGCCTCGATGTAGGCCGCCACGTACAGCTGCGCGAATCCGCTGGGCCCGGTGTCGGCGACCGACTGCGCGGCCGGTGCCGCAGCGGGCGCACTCTGGGCCGGGGCAGAGGTGCCGAGCAGCGACGCGACCCCCAGCAGCGGGCCGGAGGCGATCAGGACCCAGGCCCCGATGCGGGCCAGCCGTGTAGCGCCGGACAGGCTGGCGGTGCTGGTCTGCCAGCCGGTCTCGTCCTCGCTGTCGACGACGTCCGGCTCCGGGTGCGCTGCGGGGACGTCGTCCCACGTCTCGTCCTCGGCCGCCGGCCGGCGGCGGCGGAGCTTCACGACGCCCTCCGCTCGGCCTGGGCGGTGATGACGGCGCGGATCCGCTCGCGCAGCTCGTCGGGGGTGCGCTGGAGCATCGACTCCCAGGACTGCAGGGCGGGCTCGGAGTCGCGCTCCATGAAGCGGCGCAGGGCCTGGTGCACGCCGCGGTCGAGCGGGGCAAGGACGAGCGCGGTGCCCAACTCGGTCAGCTGGCGGCGGGCGCGGGCGACGCGGGTCTCGTCCTCGTCGAGGAGAGAGTCGGAGGGTCCGTGCGGGCCGGCGAGGGAAGTGGACACAGTGGTACTCCCGGTCTCGGTGGTGGGGCTGGGCGGAAAGAGGTCGTGGATGCGGATCGCCACTAGAGGTGTCGATCGGGGCCGCGGTGTGACGGTCGGCGGCCGGGAACTTCAGACGGTGGCGAGGTAGCCGTTCAGATCGGCGTCGCGCAGGGGGCGGACCGCCCGGCTGGCGCGCTGGCGGAGCCGGGCGCCTTCGGCTCCCATGGCGCGGGTGGTGCGGAACGCCTGGTCGGGGTCGAGCGAGGTGCTGAGGTAGTACTCCGTGATCCGCTGGGCGTCGGAGACCTTCAGCGCCTGGATGTCGACCGCCCACATGACCAGGGCCAAGAGCTCGGTACGGGCCTCGCCGTCGGTCAGCTCCGGCTCGTCCTGGCTGACGAGGTCGAGCTCGGCGGCGTGCGCCAGGAGGTCGGCGAGCTCGAACTGCAGGAGAGGGTCCGGCGACTCGGTGCCGATGAGCGGCACCTGCGGGTCGCCAGCCAGCGGCGCCAGCGACCGGGTGATCTTGCGGAGCTCGCGGCGGTCGTCGAAGTCGTCGGCCAGCGTGCTCTGGGCCAGCATCAGCGTGTCCATCGACAGGTTCGCGAAGATCGCTCGGGGACGGCGGTCCAGCGGGTAGGTGCGCACCACCTCGAACAGCGCGCTCAGGACCGTGCTGAAGATGACCTCCCAGTCGACCCCGGGCCGCAGCTGGGTCTTGGCCATCAAGATCGCCTTGGGCAGGAGAATCCGGACGGCGACCCGCCAGGCCACCTGTCCGTCGAAGTCGTCGGCGGTAGCCCGCCGCAGCAGCGCGGCCAGGGCCTGGTCGTGGCCGGCCCAGTCACCGCGGCGGAAGAGCTGGACCAGGCGCTCGACGACGTCCTGGGGGGTACGGACGCCGGAGAACTGCTCGTCCTCCTCCGACCAGCGAAGGATCCGGTCCGCGGCGCGGGGGTCGTAGCTGAGGACCTCCCAGTCGCGGTTCATGCGCTGCAGGGCGCCGTACCCGGACCCGGGGAGAGCGGTGGCAGAGGCGGTGCGGTTCTTGGTGGCCACGTCCGTGCCCGTCCTTTCGCGTCATCTGGCTGATGTCGCTCACGCTCTTCGCACCCCCCTTGTCCGCGGCCTGATCGACTTCCGCGGCCGGTGCGGTCCAGGGGAAACGCCGATGCGGTCCGGCTGGACAAGGGGTGCGCGGACAAGGGGGTGCGGTGCGGTGCGGTGCGCGGACAAGGGGGGGGCCGCACCGCACCGACGGCCCCGACCGCACCGCACCACCGGGTGCGGCGCGCTGATGCGGTGCGGTGGTGCGGTGGTGCGGTCGCCGTTCCGCACCACCGCGATCCAGGCCGTCACCCCTGGGTGCGGTGCGGTGGTGCGGGAGGTGCGGTGCGGACGCTGCACCACCCCCTCACGGCCCAAGGCGGTCAGGGGCAGGGAAGCCGGCATGGACGCGGAGGGTGACCGGGGGGAGAGATCTCTCCCCCTGTGAGCGGCTGCCGGCCCGACCCCGCGCCTTCGCGGCCGCGGGCACCGAACGAGGCTGGGCGCGCGTCGGGCGGGCGGGAGGTGACCCCGGTCCAGGAGAAACGCGGTCGGGGCTGACCTGGACAAGGGGTGCGGCCAGACACCGGACAAGGGGGTCAGGGTGCATACCGGGCCCTGGACAAGGGGGTGCCCCGGACGGCGGTCGAGCTGGACAAGGGGGCAGCCAGACACCGGACAAGGGGTGGTGACCAGAGGGTCCTTCCCGGACAAGGGGGGCTGGCCGCTACGTTCCGTAGTCGCGGAGACGGAGCCGGGCGGGGGCGTTCGGCTCCGCGCACGCGCCTGTCGACGGGGCGGCTGGCCGCCGCACCGCACCCCGCACCCCAGGCGTGGTGCGGCCGGTGCGGTGCGGGTGCGGCCGGTCCTGCGGAGCACAGCGCACCATCTGAACCGGCCTCGACCGCACCACCGCACCGCACCACCGCACCGGACAGGCGGTGCGGTGGTGCGGTGCGGTCGAGGCGGAGATCGCGGGCACTCCGCACCCGGCGCACCGCACCACCGGTCCGTAGCTCCGAACCCCGTGGTGCGGTGGTGCGGTGCTCGCGTCCGACGACGGTCTCTGAGTGCCCGGACCACCGCACCCGGCGCGCCGTCCCGTCCAGGGTCAGGGTCGGGTCCGGACGGGCATGGTGGTCAGACAGCCGCGGCGGCGATCTCCACGATCCGATGGCGGACACAGACGCTGCGGGCCGGGAGCGCGGGGCGGTCGCACAGCGCGCCGTCCGCACCGCCGATGCACGGCACAGGTTCTGCGGTGGGGCAGGAGGGGCGAGTCACGGCCTGCGGCAGCCCGGACATCTCGGAGCGGCAGAGCCGGCAGGAGCCGTCGACGAGGGCCTGGCCGATCAGGAAGATCCGAGCACCGCACCCGCTGCACGTTCCGCGCGGCGGTCCGGCGGGTTCGGTCCGAGGGGCCGGGACAGGGCGGCGGATGGCGTCGTCCAGGGCGCAGTCCGTGCAGGATCCGGCAGGCCCGGGCCGGGTGCCGTGCTCAGGGCACAGGCCCTCGGCCAGGCGCTGACTGCGCTGGCGTGCTGCGGCCCGGTCGGCGACGACTTCCGCGCATACGTCGCAGCGCTGCCCGGTTGACCACATGACGCCGCTCTCGCAGTCCTGGTGCCCGCAGCCCCAGCGCGGCAGAGCCACGCCGAGCAGCCACCGGCCCGGATCGCGGATCTCCGAGACCATCGTCCGGGCCGCGCGGATGGCGAGGCGGTGGCTGATGCGCTCCGCGGCCATCCCTTCGCGCAGCTGCCGGCCGACTTCCCTGGCGATCTTCCGCGCGACGAACGCGCTGTCGACCCGCTTCAGCAGCCAGTGGACAGGCTCCAGCACCGCGTAGATCTCCGGGCTCAGCGTCAGCTGCGGGCCGCTGTACGCCCCCCGGGAACCCGTTGAACGGACGATCGTCGGCTTGGGGATGACGGGCTGGTTGTGTGCATCCGCGCGCAGCGCGAGAGCCGCCGAAGCCCGGTTGCGCGGCTTGGGGACCGGCGGGTTTTCCACAGGCGCAGCGCCCTCTACTACCTGAATCTCGCCTACGGCGGGTGAGCCAAGCGCACCCGTGTCCTCCGGTCGGTCAGTCCTAAGTGTTTCCTCATTCGCGAGGGATCCCTCATCTGCCAGCGGACCCGAACCCTCACCAACCGGAGGACTGTCCGTCTCGGCCGGAAGGATGCCTGCCTGCTCCTGCCGGGCCTGTTCCGCGTCGTCGCCGGAGGCCGGGTCGGCCAGGCCGGAGACCTCTTCTTCTCCCGGCGCGGCGGCAGGGGCGATGTCGTGAGCGGTGAACAGGTGGCGTCCGCGGGCTCCGGCGCGGCGCCGAACCGTCAGCCACCGGGCCGTCTCGAGCTCGTCGACCACCTGGCCGGCCGCCGTCGCGGTCAGCTGCTGGCCGGCCTTCTCGCCGGAGTGGTGGAACAGGGAGCCGGCGAGCTCCCCCTCGGTCAGCTGGATGCCCACCGCCTGCGCGTACGCGATGATCGCGTACGCGCGCAGCTGGCGGGGCGTGAGGTCCTCCGCGGCCGCCACCGGCACCCACACGAAAGTCTCCGTCCGCGACATGGGCCTGGTCCGGCGGAGCGCCGAGGTCCCTTGTCCGCCGCGCAGCGTGCGCCGCTGGGAGAGCAGCTCCACAACCTGGTCCGGAGCGGGCCGCGACAGCTGCGCGAGCCCTCTCTCCACGGATGCCTTCGAGAGGTGCAGGTACGAGGCGATCGTCGCGGACTTCGCCTGGCAGCCCTCCTCGCGCATGCCGAGCGCCTTCACCTTCACGTACACCGCCAGCGCGATGTCGGCGTAGAAGGGCGAGGTGACCAGTCGCATCGGCACCTTCACCCGCTGCCGTCGGACGGGCACGCCGCAGAGCGCCGCGGCGGGTCCCGCTGCCGCCGCCGGAGCGGGGCGCTCGCGTGAGGCGAGCGGTGAATCAGAGGAAAGAGCGGTGGTGGGCACACTTCTCCTGGCACAGCGGCCCATGGCTCACTGCGCTGGGTTTCGCAGCCCCCGCCGGTCACAGAGGGGGCTGTCGTGTTGTCGATGTGGGCGCGGTCCTCGGCCGGTCAGAGGTGGGTGTCGGCCATAGAGGTGTGCGGGCCCGGTTCGGTGTGACGGGGAAGGCGGAAGAATTCGGCCCCCCTTGTCCACACCCGGACCCACTGCCTCCTCGGCGCCTCTCCGACCTGGCCGGAACCAGGGGCTGACCTGCTGGACAAGGGGGTGCGGCAGCGCCGTTCTCCCCTCGCCCGCCGTACGGGCCGGCGAGTCAGCCGAGAGCGGGACGAACCGTGGACCGGAGACGGCGCGGCGGCGGGCCGCCAGCAGCCGGACAAGGGGTGCGGGCCGCGGCAAGAAGCCGTGCCGGTGCGGGCCCGTGCGTCCCGGCGGCGGACATGCGCGAGGAGCCTCGGCGCGCGGATCTGGTCGCACGGGCCGGGGCAGTGGCCGGGATCAGACCCTGTCGGCGGGGTCTGAGCTGACAAAGGGCATGGCGGTACTGCAAGATGTACTCCGTCCTCTCCGGGCCTGGCCCGGGGTACGACAAAGCCCCGCTTGGGGCAGCTGCTGGTGAGGCAGTGATCATCAGACCGCGAGGTCTGAACCTCGCTCAGGGGAGCGGCAAACTCCCGCTGAGCGGTGAAGGCCGGGTCGAGGAGCGGCAAACTCCGAGACCGGCGGTGAAGGGCGAGGAGCGGCCTGGCAAAAGGCGCCCGCCCGGCGAACTACGACATCCCGCCCCCCTCAATCGGGGCAGTGCGCCCATCGCGCGAGCCGCACAGCAGAACAGCCCGCTGCGGCGACGTCGAAGACGCCGCTCGATCAGCGGGCTGACTGAGTGCTTGCGCGTGGGTGCGGGTACGCTTCACCACGAGACACCGCCTTATCGGTTCTCGGTTCGATAAGCCCCCGCGACTTGCTCAAGGTCGCGGGGGCATCGTGCATTCTCGGGGTCGATGCTAGATCGACTGGATATCACCCTATCCCCATACCTGTCGTATGTGGACAGTCGATTGATGGTCGCCACACATGGCGCGCACACACCAAAAACCTGTCATGTCTCTGGCATTTCAGGCGGATTGCCAGCTGACCGCGACAGATGCACGCGATCGGCGCGAATCGCCGTCAGCTCGCAGAAGACGGGTTGGCCCTGGTGGAAGCCGGTCCGCTGGATGAAGTGCACGGGGGCGGAGCCGGACTTCAGCAGGCGGGCCTCGTCGGCGGTCGCAGCTCGGGTCGACCAGCAACTGCGGATGCCGTCCTGCCCCAGCCCGTGCTCCGCGAGTAGCCGCTCCTCGTCGACGCCCTCCGGCTCCAGGAGTCGACGGGCCACATCGGCCACCGACCGCGGGGTGCAGAACTCGCGAAGCGCCCACGGCGCCCCCGCGTACCGGTGCACGGTGCTGCGCACCGCCACCGTCATCCCGTCCGGGCCCTGGAGGAGTCGGGCGACCGGGCCCGGGGCTTGGCGGATCTCCGCGCGCAGCTCCCCGCCGTGGCCGAGTTCCTCCTCGCCGGCGGGTAGAAGCTGCCCGCCCTGCGTCCAGACGACCTCGAACGCCGAAGGGGCGCCGATCACCCGGTAACCGCGCTTGGGGAGCGACTCCACCAGCCCTTCTTCGACCAGTGGCCCGAGGCCGGCCATGACCGTGTTCCGGACCACGCCGAACCGCAGAGCGAGCTCCCGGCTGGACGGCAGGAAGCTGCCTCGGGCGAACTCGCCGGCCACGATCGCGCGGCGCAGTTCGGCAGTGACTTTGTCCTGCTGGCTCGGCTGCGACATGAGGCACATCTTGCCGTACCGGCGTGGGCGGCCCCGGGCCCCGGTCCGCTTCATCGGGCATCCCCCTTGACGTGGTCGATCTTCAGGTGCACCATCATCACACATCTGGCTCAACTGGAACGAGCCAGATGAGCCAGATGTGTCTATGAGTGATGGAGCCCCGCCATGAACGCCCGAACCCGAATCGCCGTTGCCGCCGCCTTCACCACGGTGCTGGCCCTCGGCGCCACCGGCTGCTCCCTGGACGGAAGCAAGGCCGACCAGCCCTTCATGGACGCGCCGAAGGGCGCGATCAACAAGCAGCCGATGGACATCGTCGTGATGAGCGACGGCTTCTCGAACGTCGGCGCTAAGTGCGACGGGCCGAACCGCGTGTACGTGATCTTCCACGGCAACGACAAGTACGGCTCCCTCGCCGTCGCCCCGAACGACCCGCGCTGCACCACGCGCTGACCTCAGACCGTGCCCAAGCACGGCGCGGACCGGGGCGGCCACCACCGTCGAACGGCCCGCCCGATCCGCGCGCTCCACGCAAGCGGCCTCCGGGGCTGGACCCCCGGAGGCCGTGCGGAGCGCGCCGCCCCCCGCTTCACAGGAGACGACAATCCATGAACAGCATCATGATGGCAGGCCAGCCGGCCCATGCCGAGACGCGATCGGCCGCCAACGGCACCGACGAGGCGGACATCGCCCTCTACCTCGCCCAGGCGGACCCGATCGACGTCCTCGCCGCCGGCGGATACCTCGCCGGCCGCGACGGCAATCTCATCGCCCGAGAGCTGCGCCGGCCGCAGCTGCGCAAGGCCCTGGAGCACTCCGTCTGCCACACGGTGGCTCCCGACCCCGACCACTTCTACCAGGGCGACGAAGAGCCCGACGCCACCTGGCGCCGCCGCAGGGCCGCCACCATCCGCGACCACTGCTCGGTCTGCCCCGTCCGCGCCGTATGCGCCGAGCTCGCCCTCCGGGACGACGACCCGCACGGCGTCCGCGGCGGCCTGTCCCAGCAGAAGCTCACCGTCCGCCTGAAGACCGAGCACGAGCGACTGGCGAGCGCCCGCGCCGAGGACACCCGATCCGCCCTCGCCCAGTCCGACCGGATCCAGGCCGGCGCCGATGTCCAGCGCATCGCCCAGCAGTACACCGGCAACTCCATCCCGGCCAACCGGCGAGCCGAGAACACGGCCGCGATCCTCGCCGCGGTCCAGCACCGCGACAACCTCCGCCGCACCCACCGGGCCGCGGCCGGCTGGACGGAGGCGGCGTGATCCACCACCTGGACCCCCGCACTGCCGCGGCGTCCTCGACCCCCTACCGCGCCGGCGCCACCACCCAGCAGCCGACCGGCCGGCCGTACCGCGGAGGTGACCGATGATCCGCTACATCCGCGCGAGCACCCTCTCCGGCCTGCTCCGGACGGCGGCGACCGCGCGCCACGAGGCCCGAACCGCCCGCCGCGAGCTGACCGAACTGCGCAGCCGCCACCGCCGCCTGATCAGCCACCTCGCCCGGCGCGAACCCGCCCAGATCCTGGTCGTGCCGGTCCCCGCCACAGCCGGCACCGACCAGATCAGCCCGTTGACCCTCCTGCTGCTCGCGCTGTGGCACCAGGCCGCCCTCGAGCGCGAGGCGTTTCGCACCTGGGTCACCGAGGAGCCCGCCCTCGTCACTGCCGCAGAGCTGCAGGCACGCGCCGCCGAGGCCGCCAGCGAGGCCGCCCGGAGGCACAGCCCGTGACCCTCGACCAGCTCCCGGGAACGACGCTCCCCATCACCGAGCTGCTCACCTCCTGGCAGTTCGTCGCCGGCGCGGTCGTTCTCACCCTCGGCCCGGCGCTCGCCCTGCGCCGCCGGCGGGCCGTCCACGCCGCCCTCGACGACAAGCAGCGCTCCGCTGCCGCCGACCTGTACGGACGCCGTCTCGAAGACCGCCTGACCATGGTCATCGCCGCCGCGGCAGCGGCCCTGTCGGCGACCGGGCTCCGTCGTGTGGGCCGTCACCAGATGGGCCTGAGTGACCCGTTCGACCTTCTGCCCTTCGTCGCCCTCGACGTCGCCGCGATGGTCTGCGGCCGCCGCGCGCGCCGCCGCGCCCGCGCCGGCGAAGGACCAGGGCTGTCCGGTGTCCTCTTCTGGGTACTGGCCGGCACCAGCTCCCTGTTCTCCGCAGCCGAAGCCGCCTCGCTGCTCGGCGCGGTGGTCCGCGCCGTGTGGCCGATCCTGGCCGCGGTCCTGTGGGAACTCGGCTCCCTGGAAGAACGCCGCGCCGCCCGCAGCAGCCGCGCCCGCCCGGACCGCCGTCTGGCGCTGATCCGCCTCTTCCACCCCGTCGAGGCTGTGCGCGTCGCCCTGCTTCTGGCCGCCCGCCAGGACCTGGCCCAGGAAGAGGCCACCGCCGAGGTCCGCGTCTCCCGGGCCGCCTTCCGCTGGTACCGGCTGCGCCGCGCCCAAGAAGCGGTCCGCAAAGCCGGCCGACCGAGCCGCTGGGCATACCGGCTCCTGGAGGCACGAGCCGACAGCCGCGCACAGACCGCCAGCGAGCGCGCCCGGTGCGCCGACCCGGCCGTGCTGGAACAGGTCGTCGGCCGACTGCAGCTCCGCGTCCGGCAAGCGGAATGGGCCGGTATGAATCTGCGCTCCGCCGCGGCCTTCGAAGCCATGCGCGGCACGCTGATCGGAGCCGCCGGAACCGTTCCACCTCATACCGGCACCACCCATACCGGCACCCCGGACGACCCGGCCTTCCCCGAAGAACCGCAGGTGGGGAGCGGTATGGGGGCCGCCGACGGTATGACCGACGTCCTGACGGACGCGGAGGTAGAGGAGCGGTTCGTCCGCCTCGTGCCGCGACGCCGCGACGGCAAGCTCGCGTGGGGCATCAACAAGTGCGCCAGCGCCGTTGGCATCGGCACACCCCGAGCCCGCAAGTTCCACAAGTCCCAGGACACCTGGCTCCCAGCCGCGGTAGCCCGGTATGGCGTCGGCACGGCAGCCTCGCTGGAACGGCACGTCGACCAGGCCCTGGCCCTGGCCACCGCGGTTCCCGAAGCACCCGACACCGAGGGCCAGCCGACAGCCCAGACCTTCGACGACGAGCTCCTGCTCGCCGGCCTGGCCGACGGCTACCAGGTGCTTCCCGGCTCGAAGCTCCTCGTCCCTGCGGGCGCCGGCCGACGCTGACCCGCCCCGCCCCACCCCACCTGCCTCGCTCTGCGGACGCCGGCCCCGGCCGCCCGCCAGCTCCCGAATTCTCGTGAGGACCCGCTATGCCCAGCCCCGCCAACACGCCGGCCCAGTCCTTCGACGACCACGTCGCGGACGTGCTCGCTCTTGTCGCCGACCGGCAGCCCGCGCTCTCCCCGCGCGTCCCCGCGCACCCGCGGCCCGCCGGACGTCCGCACCTCACGCTGGTCCCGCCTCTGACTGGCCGCGCCGCCGAGAACCGCGAGGCCCGCCGATGAAGATGATCTCGACCGGGCGCCGCCGAGCAAACCCCACCGACGCGCCCCGGAGCCAGCCCGGCGCCGACTCCGCCGCGATCGGCGGAGACGAGCTCAGAGCCCGGGCCTATGTGAAGGCCGCCCTGGGGGAGACGGACACCCTCGCCCCGACTCGGTGGAACCACCCCGCCGCCGAGGGAGAAGGGGAGCACCCCGCCGTCGCCCCGGGGGTCGAAGTCCATCACCACCACTACTACTACGCCGAGATGCAGGCCCCGACCGCCGGCCGGGACCGGATGTTCGACTTTTCCTGGATCGTCGCGGACAAGGCCCGCCTGAGCGCAGTGGCCGCAGGGGCGCTGATCCAGCCCGCCCTCTACGCCCTGGCCCACGACGCGGGCACGGCCGCGCCCGTCGGCATGGCGTTCATGGCCGCCCTGATCACGGGCTCCTGGCGGCTGCGCTACCCCGGCGCGATCACCCGATGGCTGTTCACCCTGAACGTCTCCGCCGCCGTGCTCTACGGACCCACCTTCCTCCTGATCGTCACAGCCCTGACCGGAGCCTCCTGATGTTCACCACCGCCACGTACGTCACGATCGGCGGCCTCACCGTGGCCCTCTCCTTCCTCGTCTGGCGCGGAGTGCGCTTCTTCCGCCACGACCTGCGCAGCTGGAAGGCCCTCATCCCCTTCCTCCTCGGCCAAGCACTCGGCATGCTGTCCGTCCTGTGCACCGGGGGGGCGCTCGGATACTTCTTCGGCTTCGTCGCCCACGTCATGAACATGGGCGGCGACAAGGTCCTGTCCGGCGCGACCGGATCGGCCACCCCCGCAATCCACGGCGGCGCCCACCCCGGAGTGATCACCCCGTCCGGCGCCATGGTGCTGGTGCTGCTCTGCGTCGGCCTGGCCACCGCCTGGAAGTCGATCACCAAGTCCGTCTCCCTCGACTTCGGGCTCGGCGCTGCCTCCGGCAGCGGACTCGGACTGTCCGCAGGTGGCGCCGGCTTGGCCGCAGCCACCCTCGTCCCCCTCGTCAACGGCATCGGCATCCAGATCACCGGCGCCTTCAACTGACCCACTGATCCACGCCGCGGTTGCCGCCGCCCGCCCGGCCGGCAACCGCGGCACCGCCAGGAGCAGCAGCATGTCCGCCTCCCCCGCATCCTTCGACGAGTCCGACAAGGAAGCCGTCGACTCCGGCACCCGCGACGATCCCAACGACCCGCCCCTACCGGACCGGCCCGCCCGAGGCGCCGCCCTCACCGCGTACGTGCACAAGATCGCCGCCCGGGAGCGCTCCGTCCTCGCCAACGGCACCCGCCACACCGCGCGACAACTGAGCCGCTGGTGGAACGCCCAGGACCTCTCCCCGGAGTACCTGACCGCCTTCCACCTCAACCACCAGCACACCCAGTGGAAAGACCGCCGCACCGCCGACCTGCGGGAGATCAACACCCAGCTCAAGCACTGGAAGAACTCCAACGAGCATCAGGCACACCGCCAGCGCGCCCTCTACTCCCGAGAGGCGAACGCCGTCCGCGGCGAAACGTTCACCCCCCGCCCGCCCAGCAGCGCAGATCTCGCAGCCACCCGCACCGCCCGGGCCCGCAACCGGCGTCTGGGCACCACCGTGCTGGTCGCCATCTCCGTCGCCCTCGGCGCACAGAACCCCGCCCCCGCCGCCTACACCGCCGCCACCGTCACCCTGCTCGCAGGAGCAACGGCCTGGATCCAAGGGCGCCGGCCCACCGCGCTGAATCCGCCGCCGCCCCACCTCGGATTCCCCATGCCCGAGCCGGCCCCCGGCGTCACCAGCGCAACCCAGCCCGACACCACCCCGTACCCCATCGCCCGAGCGACCACCACCGACGAAGCAGCAGAGTGCATCCTGCGCGCCCTGCGGGCCGAGAACATCCCCGTCGCCGAAATCACCGACGTCGAGCAGCAGCCCTGGGGCTGGCAATCCACCGTCCGCGTCTCCAAAGGCACCCCCGCCGCGATCATCGACAAGGCCCCCGACCTCGAGACGCTTTTCGACCTTGGCAAGGGCGACGTCATCGTCCAGCCGCTGAAGAACCGCACCGCCTGTGCGACCCTCCTGCTACGCCAAGGCGACATGTTCGCCGATCTAGCACCCGCGCCCTACCTCGCGCCGAAGTCGATCAGCATCACCGACCCCGCCGTCTACGGCGGCTCCGCCAACGGCCGCCCCCTCGCCTTCCCCCTGGCCGGCCTTATGGGCGAGGTCATCGCCCGATCCGGCGGCGGCAAGTCCACCCTGCTGCGCGCACTCGTCGACGTGACCACGGCATGCCGAGACGCGGTCACGCTCTTCCTCGATCCCAGCGGCGACGGACCCGGTCCCTACGAAGACGCGATCCGGCTCACCAGCCTCGACCCCGCGACCATCGAGCGCACGCTGCTGTGGCTGCACTGCCTGGCCGCCGGCCGCGCCCGCATCCGCCGCGGTCTCGGCATGGGCGATGCCTGGCAACCGTCCCCTGAACGTCCAGCAGTCCTTGTATTCATTGACGAATTCCCCAAGCTAACCGATCTTTCCAAGCTGCTTGTCGCCTCCCTCCTGCTTATCGGCCGCAAGGAGGGGGTCTGGATCGTCTTCGCCGCGCAGGGCGCCACCACAGCCTTCCTCGGCTCCAACCTGGCCCAGCAGCCGGCCCTGAAGATCCTCGGCCCGTGCCGGGACGTGGACGTCAAGGCCGCCCTCGGCGGCGGCATGATGGACGAAGGCTGGCTCCCGCACCGCCTCAACGGCAAGTCCGGCGACGACCTGCGGCAGTGCGCACAGGTCTACATCGAAGGCGCGCCGGGCATGCCGGACGACCCCATGATCCACAAGATCCACCACATCACCCTCGACGAGGCGAAGCGCCGCGCAGCTGAACGGGCTGAGGCTGGTCTCGTCGAGATCGACGAGACCAGCCTCGCCGCCGCTCTGGGCGCCCCGCTGCCGGACTTCGTCACCGGCGCCGCCGACGACCGACTCAGCGAACCGCCCACCTGGGGGGAACTTCTCCGACTCACCGGAGCGACTGGCGCCCCTGCAGCGGTGCAGCCCGCGATCGCGCTACACCTGCTGGGCGCCTTCGCCGAGCACGGCAACCCGCCCCACCTCACCGTGGCGCAGATCCTCGACCACCTGCGACAGGTCGATCCCGAGCGGTGGGAACGCTGGAACGACCGCGAGGAGAACATGCGGCTCCGTGAAGCCGGCAAGGCCCTCGCGCGAGCGCTGCGCACCTCAGGCCTCACGCTCACTTCGCGCCGCCTCGCCGATCTGGCGGGCAAGCCGACGGGTTACCGCCTTGCCGACCTGCGTAAGTCCCTGGAATGACGAGCCTAGTTGCTTAAGTCTACGAGTAGAGGTTATGTTTTCTCTGCGGGCAACGCTGGGACGCCGAGCACCGCTCATCAACGGCGTCACACCGACCCCTATCAGCACACCTCTATTGCCCGAACCCGCAGAAGCGGGGATCTTCGGCGCGTACAAGGAGCACCATGTCCATCCCCAGCCTGACCAAGACCTCCGCCATCAGCCTGGAGAAGATCACCGGCACGGCACCCGGCTTGATCGACACCTACAGGTCGGCCGAGGCCACCCTCAGGAAGATCGACCTCCTGGGCTTGCGAGCCGCCGTCTACCTCGTCCTGGACCGCTCGGGTTCCATGCGCCGGTTCTACAACGACGGCAGTGTCCAGCGCCTGTCCGAGCAGGCGCTCGGCCTGGCCGCCCACTTCGACGACGACGGCATCGTGCCCCTCACGTTCTTCTCCACCGGAGTCCACACCCACAAGGTCCGCCGCGGCCTGCTGCACCGCAGCGAGAAGACCATCGACCTCTCTCTGGACAACTACCAGGGCCGCGTCGGCGCGATCCACAACGGCCTCGGCCACATGGGCCGCACCTACTACGCGAGCGGGATGGAAGCGGTCATCGACCACTACCAGCAGAGCAAGACCACTGCTCCGGCCTTCGTCATCTTCCAGACCGACGGAGCCCCGGACGACAAGCCCGCCACCACGAAGCTGCTCAAGGACGCGGCGAAGCTCCCCATCTTCTGGCAGTTCATCGGCTTCGGTAACGACCCGTTCGCCTACCTCCGCAGCCTGGACGACATGCCGGTCCCCGCAGCCCGAATCGTCGACAACGCGGGATTCTTCGCCGCCGGAGACAACCCCAGCGCCTTGACGGACAACTACCTCTACTCCCAGCTGATGAGCGAGTTCCCGAAGTGGCTCAAGGCAGCCCGGGAGCAGGGCATTCTCCGCTGACCCCCGCCCATTGAGATGCCGATGCGGCGGTGCCCCCAGGTCTCGACCTGGGGGCACCGCCGCATCGGCATCTGCCTGTACTGGCCGGCCCACGTGGCGGTCGGCCACCCGAGCCAGTGCTACCGGCGCCCGGTCCGCGACGGCCAGCGAGGGCCTGGCCCATGGCCGCGCACTGCTTGTCCGAAGCCTGTCTGCTGTTCGCCCTCCTGAGCGTGCCGTGCCTCGGCGGACGAGCAGCAGACGAATGCAGGCCCATCCGCCACCTGCGAAGACGCTTTGGACAGCTGCGAAAGGAAGTGGCCGTGGGAGCAACAGAACCGGCCCGTGGACCGCATGTCCGGGGGAGATCTCTCCTCCCCATCCTGAGCGTCCGGTCGGGGAGGAGATCTCTCCCCGCTCCCGGCTGACCGGGCGGGCAGCGAGCGGGCCCGAGTGCGTCCGCGATGGGGAGTGATCTCTCCCCGCCGCGCGGAGTAGGAAGGAAGCGCCGAGGGCGGGGGAGTGACATCTCCTCCCCGTGGCCGGCGGCAGGACTCATGGCTGCTCATCCGCCCCGGGGGAGATATCTCCCCCGGGGCGGAGGGCTCGGGACCACGTCGGCCGGAGCGAACAGAGTGGTTCCGTTTGGGGTTCCCTTTGGAGTCCCGTTTGGAGTCCCCTTTGAGGTTCCGTTTCAGGTCCCGTTTCGAGTTCCCTTCCATTCGAGTCGCTAGAAGACAAACAGGCAGGTCACAGGCGCAGACAAGGGGACTGCGGCACGCCGACTACTTCCCTACGGGCCTATGGCGGAGCTGGATGGACGTGCGAAGAAACATCAGCTGGAGCGGGAGAGAGAGCAGGTAGAGCCGGCGTGCGGCGAGGCAGAGGGTTGGAGCGGTACGGACGACGGACGGAGGAGGAGCGGGGTTGGAGCGGTACGGACGACGGACGGAGGAGGAGCGGGGTTGGAGCGGTACGGACGACCCTTGCAGACCAGACGTAGGACACAACCGGTAAGGCGGCCAGAGCGAACCATGGTGAGCGGAGCGGGTAGGGCGGACGGCAGCAGACCAGAGGACGTGGCGGCCGTTTGGGAGCGTGGCGCGGGTGCCGGGTGCCGGGTGCCGGGTGCCGGGTGCCGGGTGCCGGGGGGGCGGCGGGCAGTGGCGGGCGGCGGGCGGCGGCGGGCGGGGGCAGAAC
>NZ_JOHO01000002.1 GCF_000719705.1 Streptomyces sp. NRRL S-350
CTCCTGGCTGGCCCGCCTCGGCGCCGGCGGGCCGATCGCCGGCGGCGCGCAGTACGTCTCCTGGATCCACCAACGCGACTTCGCCCGCGCCGCCGACCGTCGGCCCGCCGCTGCCCTCGTCGGCCTGACGGCCCGTCTAGCCTGGTCGTCGGTTCGGACCGGTCCGAACCAACGACCGGAGCCGTCGGGACAAGGAGCGCAGAATCGTGATCGCAGCCTTTTCGGTGACCCCCCTGGGGATCGGCGAGGACGTGGGTGAGGCGGTGGCCGCCGCCGTCCGGGTGGTCCGGGCGAGCGGGCTGCCCAACCGCACGGACGCCATGTTCACCAGCATCGAGGGGGAGTGGGACGAGGTGATGCCGGTGATCCGGGAGGCGGTCGACGCGGTGAAGGCCCACAGCAGCCGGGTGAGCACGCTCATCAAGATCGACGACCGGGCCGGGGTCACCGACGGCCTCACCGCCAAGGTCGCCTCGGTCGAGCGGCACCTCGCCGAAGGCTGAGTGCGGGCGGCGGGGCGGGAACCGGGCGGGGGGCTGAGCCGCGGCTTCCCGGGGCTCGACCCGTCGAGGGCAATTACGCGCCCGGTCCGCCCGGTCCGCCCGGTCCGGCAGGTCCGGCCGGGGCCGCCGGTCGGCGGGTGAGCAGTCGGTCCAGCGCGTACGGGCCGGAGCCGAGCACCGCGATGACGAGGAAGGCCCAGCAGAACATGACCGAGGCCTCGCCCCCGTTCTGCAGCGGGAGCACCGCGTGCTCCTGGTGGACGGTGAAGTAGGCGTAGGCCATGGAGCCGGAGCAGAGCAGGGCGGCCGTCCTGGTGCCGGCGCCGAGCAGTACCAGGGCGCCGCCGAGCAGCTGGATCAGCGCGGCCCACCAGCCGGGCCACTGGGCCGGCGGGATGCTGCCGCCGCCCTTGGCGCCGCCCAGGACGCCGAAGAGTGAGGCGGCGCCGTGGCAGGCGAAGAGCAGGCCGACGACGATCCGAAAGGCCGTCAGTACGAGAGGTCGGGCGGCGTCGGCGGCCTGGCGGGGGGTGCGGGGCAGGTGTGCGGGCATGCGGAACGCCTCCTGTGGGGGAAGGAGGGATGGGGCGGTCAGGGTAGCTTTGGTCTAGTCCACTTGGCAATGCTCCGTCAGGTGTCCGTACTGGCCCGGAAGTCTTCTTTCTTGACCGCTCGTTCCCGAAAGGGATAGCGTGTGCCACATGGCGCGAACGAAGGAATTCGACCCGGACACGGCGCTGCAGGCGGCCCTGGAGCTGTTCTGGCAGCGCGGCTACGAGGCCACCTCGATGGCCGACCTGGTCGAGCGGCTCGGCATCGCCCGGGCCAGCATCTACGCCACCTTCGGCAGCAAGCACGAGCTCTACCTGCGCGCGCTGGAGCGGTACGCCGAGCAGACCGATCCGGTGCTGCTGGCGGAACTGTCCCAGCCCGGCCCGGTGCTGCCGGCCGTGCGGGCACTGGTGCGCCGGTACGCGGCGGAGTCGACCGGGGCCGGGCGGGAGCGCGGCTGCTTCGTCGTCAACACCGCCGTCGAGCTCGCCCCCCACGACCCCTCGGCGGCCCGCCGGGTGGGCGCCAGCCTCGGCCACCTGGAGGCGGTGCTGACCGCGGCCCTGGTGCGCGCCGAGGCGCAGGGCGAACTGCCCGCCGGGCGGGAGCCCCGGGCGCTCGCCCGGATGCTGATGGTGCTGATGCAGGGCATCCGGGTGATGGGCAAGACCGCCGACGGCGCGGCCCGGGTGCGGGACGCCGCCGAGCAGGCGCTGGTGCTGCTGGAGGCGGGCTGACGTCCGCTCCGCCCGGGCGGAGCCCCCTGCGGCCCGCATTCTGTACCGAACGGTCGTTAACAAGTGAGGGGCTTCTCCTGGGTACCGCACCACCGGGCCGGTCCGTCCTCACACTGCTCGACGCCACCATCGGCACCACGGCGCCCGCCGCGGCCACCGCCTCACCTCAAGCCACCCCCGTGCCGGAACACACCCCCGTGCCGGAACACACCCCCGTGCCGGAGCACACCCCCGTGCCGGAACACACCCCCGCACCGGGCCGCACCCGCGTACCGGAACACACCACTCGGACCGAGGAGTTCACACCATGACCACGCGTTTCGCCGACCAGTCCGTCCTGGTCACCGGCGGCGGCAGCGGCATCGGTCGGGCCATCGCGCTCGCCTTCGCCCGCGAGGGCGCCAACGTCGCGGTCGCCGGCCGCACCGCCGCCCCGCTCGCCGAGACCGTCGAGCTGATCGAGCAGGCCGGCGGCAAGGCGGTCGCCCTGACCGGCGACGTGACGGACGGTCAGGACGCCGCCCGGCTGGTCCGCGAGGCCGTCGAGCGGTTCGGCGGGCTGGACGTCGCTGTCAACAACGCCGGGGTGATCGGCGCACTCGGGCCCGTCGCCGACATCGCCGAGGCCGACTGGCAGCGGCTGATCGACATCAACGTCACCGGCACGCTGCTCGCGATGAAGCACCAGATCGGCCACATGCGGGCCCACGGCGGCGGCGCGATCGTCAACGTCTCCTCCAACCTGGGTGTCCACCGCCGGGCCGAAGGCGTCGGCGCCTACGCCGTCAGCAAGGCCGCGGTCACCGCGCTCACCCGCGCCGCCGCCCGTGACCACATCGCCGACGGCGTGCGGATCAACGCGGTGAGCCCCGGCGCGGTGGACACCCCCATGTCGGGCCGGCCCGGTGAGAGCGCGGCGGAGAAGGCCGAGCGGATGAGGGCCGACGTCCCGGTCGGCCGGGCGGGCGCGGTGGAGGAGGTGGCCGCCGCGGTGCTGTACCTCGCCTCGGCGGAGGCGGGCTACACCGTCGGCGCCGACCTCGTGCTGGACGGTGGCACCACCGCCTGAGCGGGCGGGGCGGGGCTCCACCCGCCCACCCAAGTCGCCGGGCACCGCCTCGTGCCGCGCCTCCAGCGCCTGCGGGGTGCGTGCCCGGTCCGTCGTTCCGGCCCCTCGACCACCTGGACCGGCACGTCCGGCGCCTGGTACCGGCGGCAGCCCCGGCCGAGCCGCCGTTCGGCCGCGTCGAGGTCGGCGTCGGGGAGGCCGTCCGCCGGCCCCAGCAGCTCACCAGGTACGCGGCGAAGCCCTGGGCGAGTGCCCAGGCGCCCGCGCGGCTGCGCAAGGTTTCGGCCATTGCGGCTCGTGCTTCGAATTCCGTTTCGTCCGCCCGCGCACCGTACGGCACCTCTCCGACGGGGCCGCCGGTCCCGCCGCGGGCCGCTCGGGAGGCCTCCTGACAGTCCGTTCGGCGGCCGGTCCGGCGGCCCGTCCCGGCACGATCGGCTACCCGTCCGGGCACGATCGGCAGGCCGTCCGGGCACGATCGGCCGGATCTGACGCGAACGCGTAATCCCGGTGACACCCGTTGATCACCACGAGGTTCCCGCGGCGTCGTGTGGGCAGGACACGGTTTCGGCCGGAACCGACTTCACGAAAGGCGGACGCGCACCAAATGCCGACCGCACCGCACACCGCGCCCCTGCCGGGCCGTCGAAGCCGCTGGGGTGAGCACGGGCTCGCCTGGGCGTTCCTGCTGCCCTCCCTGGTGGTCTTCGTCCTCTTCATCGGCTATCCGCTGGGCCGGACCGTCTACCTGAGCGGGCACGCCAACGACCTCTTCGGCGCGCCCTCCCGCTACGTCGGGACGAAGCACTACGCGGACCTGCTGACCTCGGCGGACTTCCGCCGGACGCTCGTCACCACGGCGCTGTTCACGGTGCTCACGGTGGTGCCCGGGGTGCTCGGCGCGCTGGTGCTGGTGCTGCTCCTGGAGAACCGGATCCGGGGCGTGCGGCTGCTGCGTTCCGCCTTCGCGCTGCCCTTCGCCTTCTCGGTGGCCAGTGCGTCGGTGGTCTTCGCGGTGTTCTTCAACCCCGCCAGCGGGGTGCTCAACGGCCTGCTCTCGCACGTCGGCCTCGGCCCGGTCGGCTGGCTGACCGACTCCCGTTACGCGCTGGGCTCGGTGGCCGTCACCACGGTCTGGATGAACCTCGGCTACAACGTGCTGGTGCTCTCCGCCGGCATCGGCTCGATCCCGGGGGAGGTGGTGGAAGCCGCCCGGATCGACGGTGCCTCGGGCCTGCGGCTGGCCCGTTCGATCACCGTCCCGATGCTCGGCCCGAACCTGTTCTTCCTGACGGTGATCTCCACCGTCCACGCACTGCAGAGCTTCGGCCAGATCCACATCCTCACCAAGGGCGGGCCGGACGGCTCCACCCGGACCCTCGTCTACTCCGTCTACGAGAAGGCGTTCGCCTACGGCTCCAGCGACTTCGGCACCGCGAGTGCCCAGGCCGTGGTGCTGCTCGTCGTCGTCCTCGCCTGCACGGCCGTCCAGTTCGGCGTCCTGGAGCGGAAGGTGCACTACGCATGAGTTCGATCGCCACCGAGGTCGAGGCGCCCCGCCCGCGCGCCCGGCTGCTCGCCGGACGCTCCCCGCGCGATCTGCTCGGCCGCGCCGCCGTCTACCTGCTGCTCGCCGTCGCCGTCGTCACCGTGGCCTTCCCGGTGTACTACGCGGTCGCCGGCGCCTTCATGGGCCCGTCCGAACTCTCCACGTACCCGCCGGCGTTGCTGCCGCACTCGGTCACCGGGCGGAACTTCTCCGGGGCCGTGGAGGCGATCCCGCTGGCCCGCCAGTACGCCAATTCGGCGATCGTGGCCACCGTCATCACCCTCGCCCAGCTCTTCACCTCGATCCTGGCCGCGTACGCCTTCGTCTTCCTGCCGCTGAAGGCGCGGGCCGCGGTGTTCGGGGTGTTCCTGGCGACGCTGATGGTCCCGTGGGAGGCCATCATCATCCCCAACTACCTGACGCTGTCCGGCTGGGGGCTCGGCAACACCTACTTCGGGCTGGTGCTGCCCTTCCTCGCTTCCGGGTTCGGCACCTTCATGCTGCGCCAGGCCTTCCGCCAGCTGCCCGGCGAACTGCGCGACGCCGCCCGGATCGACGGCGCCGGCCACTGGCGCTTCCTGTGGCGGATCGTCGTCCCGCTCAACAAGCCGGCGCTCGCGGCCCTGTCGATCTACGTCTTCCTGTCCGCGTGGAACCAGTACTTCTGGCCGCTGATCATCACCCGCACGGCGAACATGCAGACCCTGCAGATCGGCCTCACCTCGCTGCGCGACTCCGAGATGGCCGACCCGGGGCTGATCCTGGCCGGCGTCGTGCTCTCCCTGCTGCCCACCCTCGCCCTGGTGGTGTTCGGCCAGCGCTTCATCGTCCGCGGCCTCACCGCGGGCGCGGTGCGCTGACCCGATCCACGTCCGTCCCGGGCGAGTCCGTCCGTGAGTCCATCGCTTTCGAGAGAGAGAACCCCGTGAAGAAGAGTGCACGCGCGCTCGCGGCCCTGCTGGTGGCCGGCCTGTCCCTGACCGCCTGCAGCTCCTCCGGTGACTCCGGCTCCGGCGGATCCACCGACGCCGCCGCACCCGGCGCCCAGGCGCTGGACCAGGCCTCCGGCGTCACCGGCGTCGAGTTCTGGCACTCGATGACCGGCAAGAACGCCGAGGTGCTCACCGGGCTGGTCAACCAGTTCAACGCCGCGCACCAGGGCAAGATCGAGGTCAGGGCGCAGTTCCAGGGCAAGTACGACGAACTGGTCACCAAGTACAAGGCCGCGGTGCAGCAGAAGGGCACCCCCGCCCTGGTGCAGGTCTACGACATCGGCACCCGGTTCATGATCGACTCCAAGCAGACCGTCCCCGCCCAGGCCTTCGCCGACAAGGACGGCTACGCGCTGGACGACCTGGACGCCAACATCCGCAACTACTACTCGGTCGGCGGCAAGCTCCAGTCGATGCCGTTCAACTCCTCGATGCCGCTGCTGTACCTGAACACCGACGCCTTCAAGGAGGCGGGCCTCGACCCGGCGCAGCCGCCCAAGGACCTCGACGAACTGGGCGAGCTGGCGAAGAAGCTGACCAGGAAGGACGCCGACGGCAAGACCGTCCGGTACGGCTTCGGCGCGGCCATCTACGGCTGGTTCGTCGAGGAGCTGCTGGCCGAGTCCGGCACCGTGTACTGCGACAACGACAACGGCCGCAGCAAGAAGGCGAGCAAGGTCGTGTTCGAATCCGCCCAGGGCGCGCAGGTCGTCCAGTGGTGGGCCGACCTGGTCAAGGGCGGCTACGCGGCCAACACCGGCCGCACCACCGACGACGCCCAGGCCGCCTTCAAGGCCGGCACGGTCGCGATGCACCTGGAGTCCACCGGTGTGCTGCGCGGCTACACCGAGGCCGCCAAGTTCGCCGTCGGCACCGCCGCCTTCCCGAAGATCACCGCCGCCGACCAGGGCGGCCCGGCGATCGGCGGTGCCTCGCTGTGGATCAGCGGGCCCGGCCACTCCGACGCGGAGAAGCGCGCCGCCTGGGAGTTCGAGAAGTTCGTGACGGCCCCCGAGCAGCAGGCCGTCTGGCACACCGGCACCGGCTACTTCCCGGTCAACAAGAAGGCGCTGGACGACCCGACGGACAAGGAGTGGGTGGCCAAGTACCCGCAGTTCCAGACCGCCATCGACCAGCTGAAGGCCACCAAGCCCACCCAGGCCACCGCCGGCTGCCTGCTCGGCGTGATGCCGCAGGCCCGCAAGGGCGTGGAGACCGCGATCGAGCAGACCGTCTCGGGCAGCAAGACGGCCCAGCAGGCGCTGACCGACGCGGCCAAGGAGCTGCAGCCGGCGATCGAGAGCTACAACAGCTCGGTCGGCTGAGCCGCCACCGCCACCGTCACTGCCACCGCCACCGCGACCACCACCGCCACTGCCACCGCCGCGACTGCCACTGCCGCGCCCGGAACGACGGCCCGCCCCGCGCACCACGCGCCGGGCGGGCCGTCGTCGTCCGTCAGGCCGAGAGCGCCTCGCCGTGTTCGCCGTCCTCCGGGTCCGCGCAGGCGGAGGCGAGCTCGTCGAGCGACAGGTCGAGGGCGAAGGCCAGCGCCGCGATGGTGAAGAAGGAGGGGGTCGGCGCCCGTCCCGTCTCGATCTTGCGCAGCGTCTCCGCCGAGACACCGGCCACCGCCGCCACCTCGACCATGCTGCGCTCGCCGCGCGCCTCGCGCAGCATCGCCCCGAAGCGCTCCCCGCGTTCGCGCTCCCACGGGGTCAGCGGAGTCCTCACCATGGCCACGAGTCTAGTGCGACCCGGGCGCGCCGGAGGCGGCGGGCCGGTCGGGCGGGTCAGAGAGGCCGGAGAGGCCGGCGGGGCCTCCCGGCCGCGCGGCTCCCTCGCGCCGGGGCCGGGTGATGCTCGTCCACCATCGACCGTGATACAAATACCGGTATAAGAATTGGATTCAGGGGAGTGATGCACCATGGTCGAGCTCAAGTCGGACGCCGCCCTCGACGCGATGCGCGAAGCCGGACGGGTCGTGGCGGACGCCCTCGCCGCCGTACGGGAGACGGCGGCGGTCGGGGTGAGCCTGTCGGAGCTGGACGAGGTGGCACGCGGCGTGCTGACCGCGGCCGGGGCGACCTCGCCGTTCCTCGGCTACCGCCCCTCCTTCGCGCCCGTCCCGTTCCCGGCCGTCATCTGCGCCTCCGTCAACGACGCCGTGGTGCACGGCATCCCGGACGGCTACCGACTGCGTGACAGTGACCTGGTGAGCATCGACTGCGGCGCCGTCCTGGACGGTTGGGCCGGTGACGCGGCCGTCAGCTTCACCGTCGGCACCGCCCGCCCCGAGGACACCGCCCTGATCGACGACACCCGGCGCGCCCTGGAGGCGGGCATCGCCGCCGCCGTGGTCGGCAACCGGATCGGCGACATCGCCCACGCCATCGGCACCGTCGCCCGCGCCAGGCGGTACGGGATGCTGGAGGGCTTCGGCGGCCACGGCATCGGCCGCCGCATGCACGAGGACCCGCACCTGCCCAACGAGGGCCGCCCCGGCCGGGGTTACCCGCTGCGCGCGGGCCTGGTGCTGGCCATCGAGCCGATGCTCATCGCCGGGGGCCGGGACGACTACAGCACCGACCCGGACGGCTGGACCCTGCGCACCAACGACGGCAGCCGCGCCGCGCACGTCGAGCACACCGTCGCCATCACCGAGGACGGCCCGCGCATCCTCACCCTCCCCTGAGTCGAGGACCGGCGCCGCGACCACGCTGTGGCCCTCCCCGCAGCCCTCTCCACAGCCCGCCCCGCAGCGTCCCCACCGGCGGTCGAACGCCCCGCTAGGCTCGGCGCCATGACCAAAGGCGTGATGTTCGACTTCTCCGGCACCCTCTTCCGCGTCGTCTCCACCGCCGAGTGGCTGGCGGCCTTCACCGCCGCCGCCGGCCTCGGCCTGTCCGCCGCCGGGCAGGCCGAACTGGTGCTCAGGCTGGAGGAGTTCGGCGCACTGCCCGGGGGCGTGCCGCCGCGCCGGATCCCGTCCGAGGTGCAGGGCGCCTGGGACACCCGGGACCTGACCCCCGAACTGCACCGTGCCGCCTACACCGCACTGGCCCGGGCCGCCGAGCCGCCCGCCGCCCTCGACGTGGACGCCCTCTACGAGAGCCACATGGCGCCCGCGAGTTGGCGCCCCTACCCGGACGCCGCCCCCGTGCTGCGCGAGCTGCGCCGCCGGGGCGTCCCGGTCGCGGTGGTGAGCAACATCGGCTGGGACCTGCGTCCGGTCTTCCGGGCCCACGGCCTGGACGAGCTGGTCGACGACTACGTCCTGTCCTTCGAGGTCGGCGCCCAAAAGCCCGATCCGCTGATCTTCGAGACCGCCTGCGGCCGGCTCGGCCTCGCCCCGGCCGACGTGCTGATGGTCGGTGACGACCGGATCTGCGACGGCGGCGCGACCGCGCTCGGCTGCGGCTTCCACGCCGTCGAGCACCTGCCCGTCGACCGGCGTCCGGAGGCCCTGGCGCCGCTGCTGGCGGCACTGCCGAACCGACCCGCCCGGGGTGACGGACGACACGAGGTGGTGCCCCGCCGCCCGGAGTAGCGTGCGGGGCATGACCGATCAGGACTTCAGCACGCACGTCACCGTCCGCGGGTACGAGACCGACACCCAGGGCCACCTCAACCAGTCGGTGTACCTCCAGTACGCCGAGCACGCCCGCTGGGAGTACCTGCGGGCGGCCGGCATCCGCCAGGCCGACCTGGTGGCCGGGGGCGTGGGCCCGGTCGTGCTGGAGACCACGGTCAAGTACCTGCGGGAGCTGCGGGCCGGCGACTCGGTGGACGTCAGCTGCTCGTTCGCCTGGCGCGACGGCAAGACCTTCCAGGTCGTGCAGCGGCTGACCCGTGAGGACGGCGTGCTGGCCGCGGAGATCACCGGCGTCGGCGGCATCCTCGACCTGGCCGAGCGCAAGCTGGTCGCCGACCCGCGCGAGCCGCTGCGCTCCCTCGCCACCGACCCGGCGCTGCTCGGACTCTGACGGTATGTCAGGTTTTTTCCCGCCCACCCCCTGAACCCCTCCCGCCGGAGGCCGCAACGGGCAGCGGCCTCCACCCGGCGATGCGGGGGTTTACCCCACCCCCGACCGGCCCGCTGCCCGGATGGGTCCAAGTCGCCTGCCACAGCAGACTCTTGGGCATGCCGAAGAACACGCTCACCATCGCCGCCGCCGCGACCGCGGCCGCCGCCCTCGCCGTCACCGCGCTGACCGCCCTGCCCGCCGCCGCCGACGCCCCGAACGTCCGGAAGGACCGCCTCGTCTGGTCCGGCTGCGGGGACCAGTCCGACCCCCGCCAGCAGTGCGCGACCGTCACCGTTCCGCTGGACTACGGCGACCCGCACGGCGAGCAGATCACGCTCGCGGTCTCCCGCATCCCCGCCGCGAAGCCGGGCCTGCGCCACGGCGTCCTGCTGACCATCCCGGGCGGCCCGGGCGGCTCCGGCCTGGGCATCCCCGGCAAGGCGGCCGGGCGCCTCCCGCAGTCCGTCCTGGACCGGTTCGACCTCATCGGCTTCGACCCGCGCGGCGTCGGCCGCTCCACCCCCGTCAGCTGCGGCCTGGAGCACTCCGACCTCTCGATGGTCAAACTGCGGCCCTGGCCGGCCGCGGACGGCTCGATCGACGACAACCTGGAGACCGAACGCCGAATCGCCGAGGCCTGCGCCCGCAACGGCGGACCAGTGCTGCGCAGCATCTCCACCGTGAACGAGGCCCGCGACATCGACAGCATCCGCCGGGCCCTCAATGAACGCCGGCTCTCCGCCTGGGGCACCTCGTACGGCACCTACGCCGGCGCCGTCTACGCCACCATGTTCCCCCAGCAGACCGACCGGATCGTGCTGGACAGCAACGACGACCCGGACCCGTCGCGGGTCGGGCGCGGCTGGCTCGCGGCCTTCGGGCAGGGCGTGGAGGACCGCTTCCCGGACTTCGCCAAGTGGGCGGCGTCGCCGGACAATCCGGACCGGGTCGCGGACACGGCGGAGGAGGTCCGCCCCCTCTTCCTGAGCCTGGCCGCCGACCTCGACCGGTCTCCGCTGCCCTGGCCCGGGGCCGACCCGGCGGAGCTGAACGGCAACGTGCTGCGCGAGACCATGATGCAGAGCATGTACGCGGACTCCCAGTTCCCGGCCCTCGCGCGGCTGATGCTGGCCGCCCTCGGCCGCCGCCCGCTGCCCACCCCGGTGACGCCGCCCGAGCAGGCCGTGCAGAACACCATCGCGGTCTCGGTCGGCACCCTGTGCAACGACGTCCAGTGGCCCACCGATCCGGCCGGGTACGTCAAGGACGTCGCCGCCGACCGCGCCGCCCGTCCGCTCACGGCCGGCATGCCGGTCAACGTGATGCCCTGCGCCTTCTGGCGGTCCGCCTCCGCCGAGCCGCCGGTGAAGGTCACCGGTCGCGGCCCGGCGAACGTCCTGCTGGCCCAGAACCTGCGCGACCCCGCCACCCCGTACACCGGCGCGCTCAAGCTGCGGGCGGCGTTCGGGCAGCGGGCCCGCATGGTGACGGTGGACTCGGGCGGCCACGACGTGTACGTGGCCAACGGGAACGCCTGCGGCGACGCTGCGGTGACGGACTTCCTGGTGACCGGCCGGCGTCCGGCCGAGGACGTCTTCTGCCCGGCGGAGTGAGCGCGGCGCCGAGGCGCGAGCCGGCGCCGGGTGCGGGCCGGCCGGGTGCCCGCCGGGGAGGTGCCGAGGAGCGCTGAGCAGGGGTGGTGGCACGCAGGGCCAACCGGCTGTGGGCGAACGGCCCTTGTTCCTGCGTGCACGTCCGTTCGGCTCTCGCGATTGAGTCGAATCCGTCGCGATTTTGTGACAATCCTTCGCCAACACCCTTCCCGCAGGGGGTGTTCACGGCCGTAGTGTTCGATCTATGTCACCGAAGAGCCGCATACCTGCCCCGGACCCGGGCGACACCTGGGTACCGCGCCCGAGGCGCCGTGAGACCCCCCTCGGAATCCTGGGCCACGCGGCCAAGTTCCTCGGCGCCAGCGTGCTCGGCGGGGTCCTGCTGGCAGGGCTGATCCTGCCGGGGGCCGGCGCGGTCGGGCTCGGGGCGAAGAGCGGCGCCGAGGGCTTCGAGAACATACCGGACGACTTCAAGGCCCCGCCGCTGACCCAGGCCACCCAGATCTTCGACGCCAAGGGCGGGTTGATCGCCAAGGTCTACGAGCGCGACCGCACCGTCCTCACCGCCGACCAGATGTCGCCGCTGATCCGCCAGGCCCAGGTGGACATCGAGGACGCCCGGTTCTACGAGCACGGCGCCGTCGACCTCAAGGGCGTCCTGCGGGCGATCACCAAGAACGCGGAGAGCGGCGCCACCGTCCAGGGCGCCTCCACCCTGACCCAGCAGTACGTGAAGAACGTCAACGTGGAGAAGGCCGGGGACGACCCGGAGGCGGTGCGCGAGGCGCAGCGCAAGACGCTCGGCCGCAAGATCCAGGAACTCCGGTACGCCATCAAGCTGGAGGAGGACCTGACCAAGGAGCAGATCCTCACCAACTACCTCAACATCACCTTCTACGGCCACCAGGCGTACGGCATCCAGGCCGCCGCGCAGCGCTACTTCAGCAAGGACGCCAAGGACCTCACCCTCCCCGAGGCGGCCATGCTCGCCGGGCTGGTGCAGAACCCGTCCCAGTACGATCCGAAGCTGCACCCGGTGGCCGCGCAGAAGCGCCGCGACACCGTCATCGACAAGATGGTGGAGAACAAGCACATCACCGCGGACCAGGCCAAGGAGGCGAAGGCCGCCCCGCTCGGCCTCAGCTACAAGGACCCGCAGAACGGCTGCATCACCGCCCGGGCCGGCACGGGCTTCTTCTGCGACTACGTGCGCCACGTCGTCAAGCAGGACCCGGCGTTCGGCAAGAGCGCGGCCGAGCGCACGAAGCTGTGGAACACCGGCGGCCTGAACATCTACACCACCCTGGACCCGGACAAGCAGGCCGCCGCCCAGAACGCCGTCTCCACCCAGGTGTACGTCACCGACCCGGTCTCCGCCGCGATGACGATGGTCGCGCCCGGCAGCGGAAACATCCTGGCGATGGCGCAGACCCGTCCGTACGGCCTGGCCAAGGAGAAGAACGAGACCGTCGTCAACTACAACGTGGACGCGGCGATGGGCGGCGGCATCGGCTTCCAGCCCGGCTCCAACTTCAAGCCGATCGTGGCCGCCGCCGCCCTGGAGGCCGGCCTGTCGCCCACCCAGCGGTACGACTCACCGAACCGGATGGACTGGCCGACGATGAAGACCTGCGACGGCACCTGGAAGAACCTCAGCAAGGGCAAGAAGGAGGGGGTCATCCCCAACGAGAGCGCCGGCGAGGTCGGCCCGTACGAGCTCAAGCAGGCCATGGCGCTCTCCGTGAACACCTACTTCGTGCAGATGGAGCAGGAGATCGGCCTCTGCGCGGTCAAGCAGATGGCCGAGAAGCTGGGCGTGGCGGGGAAGGCGGACGGCTCGCCGCTGCAGCAGGTGCCGGCGCTGGGCCTCGGCACCCAGGAGGTCAGCCCGCTGACCATGGCCAACGTGTACGCGACCTTCGCCGCCCGAGGCACGTACTGCGCACCGGTGGCGATCAGCCGGATCAGCACGGTGGACGGCAAGGACGTGCCGGTGCCGCCGGCCCGGTGCAGCCAGGCGATGTCCGAGGACACCGCCGACGTGATCAACACCGTGCTGCTCGGGGTGACCGAGAAGGGCGGCACCGCCCGGGACCTCCACCTGGACGACAACCGCCAGATCGCGGGCAAGACCGGCACCACGGACGAGAAGAAGTCGGCCTGGTTCACCGGCTACACGGGCAACCTGGCGGGCTCGGTCTGGCTCGGCAGCCCGGGTACCAAGGTGCCGATGCGCAACATCCGGATCGGCGGCCACTACCAGGCCGAGGTGTTCGGCGCGACGGGCCCCGGGCCGATCTGGCAGCAGGCGATGAGCGACGCCGTCCGGAGCCTGCCGGAGCAGGACTTCACCACCGTCTACATCCCGGACCCGCCCAAGCGCGACCCGAACTGCGGCACCCCCGGCGGCTCGCCGACTCCGACCGCCTGCACCGGCGCCCCCGCCACGGGCACCCCCGGGAGCAACGGGAACACCGGCAAGCCGCGCGGCACCGGCCCGACCGGTCGATCCGGCCCCGCCACCCCCGCCACCCCCGCGGACCCCGAGGGCCAGTGAGCGGCCCGGCCCGCCGCCGGCGGGCCGGCGCTCACCGCGCCTCGACCGGCTCGCCGCTGTCCTGGTCGAGGTTGAACACCCGCCGGTAGGAGTCGGTCACCACGGTGATCTGCTCCCGCCCGGTCCAACTCGCCTGCACCAGGCGGGTGTCGTCCGGGCCTACGCCGATGTCCGCCAGCGACCAGCGCCGCGCCGACCAGCCCTCGCCGGACTCCAGCAGCACCTGCCACTGCTCGGTCGGCGCGGGCCCGGCGGCGTACGAACGGTGCACGACGACCAGGGCCAGCTCGGCCCCGGCCGGGGCGGTCTCCCGGCTGCGGGTCTCGGCCGCCGAGACCTTGTGCGCGGCCACCACGCCGAGCAGGAACACCACCCCGGCGGTCACCGTGACCGCCCGGGTGGCCGTCCGCAGGGCGGCGGCCCGCAGATCGCTCAGCCAGGCGGCCGCGATCAGGGCGGCCAGCGCCGCCCCGAGCAGCAGCTCCGGCCGGTTGAGCAGGTCGGCGACCAGCATCCGCCCGCCCGAGCGGCTCTCCCACTGCCCTTCGGTGTACAGCAGCACGGCGGCCAGCCCGCCGGTCGCCAGCAGCCGGACCAGGGTGCGCCTGGTCCGTGACGTCCTCTTGTCCATCGTCCCCCCGTTCACGCCGTCACAGTTCGGCAAGCAGCTTGCGGCCCTCCGGCCAGTCGCCCAGCCCGGAGTCGGAGTTGAGGTGCCCGTACGCGCCCGGCTCGACGTACCGGGCGCCCCACGCCTCGGCGAACGCGCGGGCCCGCTCGGGGGAGACCCACGGGTCGTCGGTCGAGGAGACCACCACGGCCGGGAACGGGAACGGCTCCATCGCCACCGGGCGGAAGCCCACCAGCTCCGGCACCTCCGCGGTGTCGACGTCGGCCGGGGCGACCAGCAGCGCGCCCCGGACGGCGGCCGTCCGGTCGGCGTCGGCGGTGGCCGCCCAGCGGGCCGCGGTCACGCAGCCCAGGCTGTGGGCGACCAGCACCACCGGGCCCTCGGCGGCGGCCGCCGCCACCGCCGCGTCCACCCGCGCCACCCAGTCCTCCCGCACCGGGCGGTCCCAGTCCGCCTGCTCCACCCGGCGGAAGGCCGCCGGCTCGGCGGCCTCCCAGCGGCTCTGCCAGTGCCGGGGGCCCGAGTTCTGGTAGCCGGGGAGGACGAGGTAGGTGGTGCGGTCCGGCATGGGCTCCTCCAGGCGGGGCGAGGCGGTCGTGAGCAGCAGGAGTCTAGGCCGCGGACGGCCCGCCGCCGCAGCCGGGCGCCCGCCCGGCGCGCACTCCCCGCAACCGGCGCCCGCGCCTCCGGATGCGCCGCCGTACGCGCGGTGCGTCCCGTTGCCGACGGCACCGGGGTGGGGCGGTCGGACCGCCCACCGAGGCGCCACTCGCCCGACCGGTCCGTCGGCCCTCACCGGTCGCCCGACCGGTCGCCCGACCGGTCGCCCGGCCCGACCGGGCCGGTTTCGGGAGCCGCACCCGGAGTCGTACCCCCACGGTCTCGGGGTACGACTCCGGGTCGTCTCGGGGACACCTCGGGGTCGTTCCCTGCCCCCGAGGGGGAGGACGTGCCGGAATCCTTCTGTCATCCTGCCAAGGACTCTTCCACAGGCGTGAGTTGACCACTCCGACCTCCGGACCAGGGAGGACGGCATGACCGCCGACCCGACCACCCCCACCACCAGGCGAGGCCGGCCGGCCCTGCGCGCCGCGGTCGTCGTCGCCGTGGGCGCGGGCCTGCTCGCCGCCCTCGGCCCCACCGCCGTCGCCGAGCCCGCCGGACGCCCGGGCGCCGCCGGATGCGGCGACCCCCACGGCAGCATCGCCGTCGACCCGGCAGCCGCCGACGGCCCCGAGCGCCACTCCGACTGGAAGGCCGCCGACGCCGCCCTGGCCGGCCTGACCGACCCGGGCTACTCCACCTCAGCCCTCGCCGCGGTCCGCGAGGACGGCCGACTGGTCTGGCGGAACGCCACCGGCGTCGCCGAACTCACCACCGGCGAGCCCGCCGACCCCGAGGGCCGCTTCCGGATCGGCAGCACCACCAAGACCTTCGTCGCCACGGTGCTGCTGCAACTCGTCGGCGAGCACCGCCTGGACCTCGACGACCGCCTGGAGTGCCTGCTGCCCGGCATCGTCCCCAACAGCAGCGACATCACCGTCCGCCAACTGCTCGACCACACCAGCGGCGTCGCCGACTACACCCAGGGCCCGGCCTTCGACTCCCACCGGCCGGAATGGGCCGCCGACGGCCGGTTCCGGCACTTCGGCCTCAAGGACCTGGTGGACCTCGCCAACACCTACCCGCCCGCCTTCCCGCCGGGCCGGGACTGGCAGGACTCCGCCACCGACTACGTCCTGATCGGGATGGTCATCGAGAAGCTCACCGGCCACGGCTGGAACGACGAGGTGACCCGCCGGATCATCCGCCCGCTCGGCCTCACCGGCACCTGGATGCCCGGCGACTCCCCGTTCGTCCCCTGCCCGCACGCCCACGGCTACCTCCGGACCGGCACCGGCCCGGCCGACGTCACCCTGCTCGACCCCTCCGCGGCCGGCCCGGCCGGCGGCGGCATCTCCACCACCGCCGACCTGACCAGGTTCCTCGACGCCCTGCTCGGCGGCCGACTGCTGCACCCCGCCGAACTCGCCGCGATGCAGCAGACCACCGCGAACGGCGAGGGCCGGACGTACGGCCTCGGCCTCCAGCGCCTCGACACCCCGTGCGGCTCCTTCTGGGGCCACGCCGGCGACGTCCCGGGGTACCGGACGATGATGTTCGGCTCCCCCGACGGCAAGCGCCAGTTCGCCGCGAACACCACCGCCTACGCCGCGAACACCACCGTCGACAACACGAGGACCACCGGCCACGACACCCCGGGCGCGGCCTCGGCCACAGCCGCTGCCGACGCCGCCTGGCACGAGGTCGCCACGACCGCCCTCTGCGGCACCGGGACCGCGACGGCCCTGCCGGGCCGCTCCCCGCTGACGCTGTAACCGGACCCCCTACGCTGACGGGCGACACGACCGCCGACCGTCACCAGGAGGACGAGCCATGGCAGAGCCGCTGATCGCCGCAGTCGGGAGCAGGGTGCCCGCCGTCGACCCGAGCGCCTTCGTCGCGCCGAACGCCGTCGTCGTCGGGGACGTCACCGTCGGCGCCGGTGCGAGCGTCTGGTACGGCGCGGTGCTGCGCGGCGACGCCGAGTCCATCCGGGTCGGCGCGGGCAGCAACGTCCAGGACAACTGCACCCTGCACGCCGACCCCGGCTTCCCGCTGGTGGTCGGCGAGCGGATCTCGGTCGGCCACAACGCGGTGCTGCACGGCTGCACCGTCGAGGACGACGTGCTGGTGGGGATGAACGCCACCGTGCTGAACGGGGCCCGGATCGGTGCAGGTTCGCTGGTCGCGGCCGGCGCGGTCGTGCCGCAGGGCATGGTCGTCCCGCCCGGCTCGCTGGTCTCGGGCGTCCCGGCGAAGGTCCGCCGGGAGCTCAGCGAGGAGGAGCGGACGGGCATCAAGGCCAACGGCGAGGGCTACCGGCTGCTCTCCGGCGCCCACCGGGACATCCGGGAGGTCGGGGCGGGCCGGCCGGTCCAGCACGCCCAGGACGTCCGGGAGGCCCCGGCCGGCTAGGCGTTCGTCATCGCCACGGCGGCGGCGGGTTCCGCGACCACGGGCGCCGGACGCCGCCGGTCGGCCGCCCACGCGAGCACCGCGATCAGCGCGCCCGAGACCGCGAGGCCCGCGCCCACCAGCGTGGGCGAGGTCCAGCCGAGCCCCGCGTCCAGGGCCAGCCCGCCGAAGTAGGCGCCCTGGGCGTTGGCCAGGTTGAAGGCGCCCTGCACCGTGGCGGAGGCGAGGGTCGGCGCGCTGCGCGCCTTCTGCAGCACCAGGGTCTGCACCGCCGGCACGATCGCGAAGCCGAACAGCCCGACCAGCACCACCGTGACGGCCGCCGACCACCGGGCGTGCGCGGTCACGGCGAACAGCGCCAGTGTGGCGGAGAGCAGGACGAAGGCCGCGCAGACGGTGGGCCGCAGCGCCCGGTCGGCGGCGAATCCGCCGAGCACGTTGCCGATCGTCATTCCGACCCCGAACAGCGCCAGCACCAGGGTCACCGAGCCGTCGGCGTACCCGGAGACCTCGGTGAGCAGCGGCGCGATGTAGCTGTAGCAGGCGAAGAAGCCGCCGCAGCCGAACACCACGGTGGCCAGCGCCAGCCACAGCTGCCCGCTGCGGAAGGCCCGCAGCTCGTGCCGGAGCCCGGACCGGCCCGAGGAGGGCAGATCGGGCACCAGCTTGGCGATGGCGAGCGTTCCGGCGGCGGCGATCAGCACCACCACCAGCATGGTCGCCCGCCAGCCCAGGTGCTGGCCGAGCAGGGTGGCAGCCGGGACTCCGACGATGTTGGCGACGGTCAGGCCGGAGAACATCACGGCCACCGCCCGAGCCCGCCGGTGCGGTGCGACCAACTCGGCGGCGGCGACCGCGCCCGCCCCGAAGAAGGCCCCGTGCGGCAGCCCGGTGACCAACCGTGCGGCGGCCAGCGTCCAGAAGTCCGGTGCCAGCGCGCACAGCAGGTTGCCGACGGCGAACAGCCCGGCCAGGGCGACCAGCACCGCCTTGCGGGGCCGCCCGGCGGCCAGCGCGGTCAGCAGGGGCGCCCCCACCACCACCCCCACCGCGTACGCCGAGATCAGCCAGCCCGCCTGCGGGATGGAGACGTCGAGACTGTCGGCGACCTGGGGGAGCAGCCCCATGGCGGCGAACTCGGTGGTGCCGATGGCGAACGCGGTGACGGCCAGCGCGAGCAGCGCGAGGGGCAAGGGGTGGCTCCGGGGTGATGCCGGCGACCGGGGAAGCGCACGGCGGACGAATTCGTTCGTTCGAAATCCTAATCCGCCCGGATGACGCCCTCGTGAGGCCCGTGTGACGAGTGGGGGTCGCCAGCACGGCTCCCGCGCGCGAGACTGGTGGCATGTGCCGCAACATCAAGACGCTGCGACCCCCCGTCACGCCCGCCGCCGACGAGGACGACTTCCGCGCCGCCGCGCTGCAGTACGTCCGCAAGGTCTCCGGTTTCCGTGCCCCCGCGGCGCACAACCAGGAGGCCTTCGACCGGGCCGTGGACGCGGTCGCGGAGGCCACCGCCCGGCTGCTCGCCGAGCTGGAGGTCCGCGGCTCGCACGCCCGGGCCGCAGAGCCGGCCGCGGCCGCAGGGTAGGCAGGAGCGAGTGATGAACCCCGCGAACCGATACGCCCTCACCTTCCCCGGGACTCCGGGCACCCAGGCCCCCCAGGACGTCGTGGTGGTCACCCGCACCAGCGGGACCGGCCCGGGCGGCCACCCGGTCTACGAGGACGAGAGCGGCATCGTCCGGGCCGAGATCAGTGATGCCGGCGAGGTCCGGATGCTCGCCAGCGGCGGCCACCAGACCCCGCACCTGCCGGTCCACGCCCACCCGCTGCCCTGACTGACGGGGGCCCACGCGGACCGGGCCCCGAGCTCGGACCGCTGGCCGCCGGGCCCGCCGCTCGGGCACAATCACTGCATGACCACAGCGAGTTGGCAGGGCGTCGTCATCGCCGAGAGCGACGACACCGTCGTCGTCGAGGGCAACCACTACTTCCCGGCGGAGTCGGTCCGGGCGGAGTACCTGCGGCCGTCCGCGACCACCACGGTGTGCGGCTGGAAGGGCACCGCCAACTACTACGCCCTGGAGGTGGACGGCCGCACCAATCCCGACGCCGCCTGGTTCTACGCCGAACCGAAGCCGGAGGCAGTGCACGTGCGCGGCCGGGTGGCGTTCTGGCGCGGAGTGCAGATCACCGAGTCGGCGCCGGCCGCCGGGTCCGTTCCCGCCTCCGAGTCGGTGGAGGCCGGCGCGTCCGGGGAAGCCGCCGAATAGCACCCGCGTTCACGGGTACCCGATCCGCATGGCAGTCTTCCGCAAGCCGGGACGCTCCCGGCCGACCCCCGATCCGGACCTGGCCGATCAGCTCGCCGAACTCGTCGAGGAGGCCGAGCAGCCCGCCGACGAGGCGAGGGCCACCGCGCAGGACCAGCGCCGTCTCGGCCGGGCCGTGGTGGCGCACGTCGCCCGCGTGCTCGGCAGCGGCGGGCGGACCGCCGCCCGTGGAGCGGCCCGGGGCGCCGTGTACGGCGGCAAGGCCCTCACCGAGCAGCTGCTGCGGGCCGCGCCGCGGATCCCGGTGCGCGACCTCGCCACCCTGCGGGCGCAACACCCGGAGGCCGCGTTCCCCGAACAGCTGGCCGACCTGCTGGCCACCGGCGCCGTCCGGGTCTCCGGCACGCTCGGCGCGGGCGTCGGCGCGGCAGCGATGATGCCGGTGCCGCCCGCGATGCCGGTGGAGATCGCGGCCGAGACGCTCGCCGTCGCGGCGGTGGAGATCAAGCTGATCGCCGAGCTGCACGAGGTCTACGGCGCCCCGGCGCAGGGCAGCGTCACCCAGCGGGCCGGCGCCTACCTCGGCGCCTGGGCCAACCGTCGGGGGATCGACGCGTCGCTGCTGGTCCGGCCCGCCGGATTCGCCGCGCTGGCCCTGGGTTCGGAGGTCCGCCAGCAGGTGCGCCGCCGACTGACCCGGAGCTCGCTGCGCCATCTGCCCTCGCTGACCCCGCTGCTGGTCGGTGCGGGCATCGGCGCCACCATGAACCGGCGCGACACCCGACGGCTGGCCGACGAGGTCCGGGCGGACCTGCGCTCCCGCCCGCCGGCGGACCGCGCCTACTGGGCCGTGGCCGCGCCGGTGGTGAAGGGCGGGGAGCCGGCCGGTTAGCGGGTCGGCGGGGGCGGGGCGATCGCGCCCCGGCCCGCCTTGACGCCGTTCACCATGGCCTGGTGGACCGCCCGCGCGCTGGTCTCGTCGGAGGCCGGCACCGGACTGCCGGACACCGTGTACCAGTCCAGCGCGCCGGTGTACTGCACGGTCAGCCGAGCCTCGCCGTCCACCCAGGTGGTGTGCACGGTGAGGTCGCCGGAGATGGGGCCGACCTCGACGGTGGTGACACCGCCGGGGCCGCTGATGATCGACTGGGTGGTCCAGGTCGCCCACGACGCGCGCGGGTCCGCGGGCGGCCGGGCCTGCCTACTGCCTTGGTCGTGTTCGGTCATGCGCCTATCCTCCCCCGCGGGTGAGTCGCCGCCCGGGCAGCGACACCTGCGGTCGCGGCGACCGCCCGGTCCCACCGGGCGGTCGAGTTCGGTACGGCGGACGGTCAGTCGAGGCGCCCGGGTTGGTCCAGCATGGCGTCGCCCTCCGCCTGGGAGGTGTCCTGCGCGTGCAGGTTCTGCATCGACGTGATGCCCTCCTCGGGGTCGGCGGCGCGGACGTCCTCCTCGCGGTCGGTGCTCGGCTGGGACCGTTCGCTCATGTCGGTCATCGCGGGCTCCGTCTTCTCGGCCGGTCCGGGCGCGCCGCCCGACGGCGCGGCAGGACCGGGCATCGCTGTCGCCCTTCCAGCCTGCCCCCGCCCCGGCGGCGGGGCCAGTCGGGTGACCGGCCGCGCCGCGTTCCGGCACCCCGGCCACGGCCGGCGTCACCAGGTGACGGGCAGCGACCGCATGCCGTAGATGAACGACTCCGTCCGGAACGCCCGCTCGTCCGGGGGGCCGGCCGGCCGCAGCCCGGGCAGCCGCCGGAACAGCGTGGCGAGCGCGATCTGCAGCTCGGCGCGGGCCAGCGGCTGGCCGAGGCACTGGTGCACGCCGAAGCCGAAGGCCAGGTGCCGCCGGGCGTCCCGGCCCAGGTCCAGCTCGTCGACGGACCGGTGGCCGGCGTCGCCGAAGACCGCCTCGTCCCGGTTGGCCGTGGAGAGCATCGCGATCACGCCCTCTCCGGCGCGGACCGTCGTACCGCCCAGCTCGACGTCCTCCAGGGCCACCCGGGGCAACCCGGCGTGGACGATGGTGAGCAGGCGCAGCAGCTCCTCCACCGCACCGGGCACCGCGGCCGGGTCGGCCAGCGCGGCGATCTGCTCGGGCTGCTCCAGGAGCAGGGCGGTGGAGAGGGAGATCATGTTCGCGGTGGTCTCGTGCCCGGCGATCAGCAGCAGGATGCCGGTGCCGGCGACCTCTTCGAGGGTCAGGTCGTCGCGCGCGGCGAGTCGACTGAGGATGTCGTCCTCCGGCTGTTCCCGCTTGCGGGCCGCCAGCCGGCTCAGGTACTCGAGCAACTCGTCCTGGGCCTCGGTGAGCTTCTCCAGGGTGCTGTTGTTGGTGAGCAGCGTCTGGCTGATGCTCTGGAAGAACTCCCGGTCCTCGTAAGGGACTCCGAGCAGCAGGCAGATCACCAGGGAGGGGACGGGCAGTGCGAAGTCGGCGACCAGGTCGGCCTCCGTCCGGCCTTCGGTCATGCGGTCCAGCGCCTCGTCCACGATCCGCTGCACGGCCGGACGCAGCGCCTCGACCCGCTTGACCAGGAAGTCCCCGGTGACCATCCGGCGAAGCCGGGCGTGCTCGGGGTCGTCCAGGCGGAGGAAGCTCGGGTTGGCGGTGATCAACTCGCGGCGGCCGGGGCTCAGTAGCGGGAAGTTCGGGTGGCGCACGTCCGCGCTGAAGCGGCGGTCGGACAGGACGGTGCGGACCTCGGCGTAGCCGGTCGCGAGCCAGCAGGACTCGCCCCGGGGCAGGTCGGCGCGGGTGAGGGCGGCGGTCGCGGCGGCCTCGGTGTAGGCGGGCGGCGGGCTGAACGGGCAGCCGGCGGAGTGCGGGGCCGGCAGCGGGACGGCGTGGGCGGTGGGTGTGCTCGTCAAGGTGGGGGTCTCCTTGCTTCGCGGTGGCTCTCCGGTGGGGTTCGGGGACTGCTGTCCCGTCAAGTCTCCTGCGTGCCGGGCCGTCAGTCGTCGATCGCGGCGGTCTCCTCCTCGGCGACGGTGATCGCGCCGCCGGGGCAGAGCTGGGCGGCGAGCCGCAGTTCGGCGAACTGGTCAGGCCGGAAGGAGGTCTGACGCAGCCTCACCAGGCTGTCCCGGTCGTCCTGGTCGAAGACCTCGGGAACGTTCATGACGCACATGCCGGAGCTGCAGCAGCGGTCCCGGTCGACGCTCACCCGCATGGTCGGGCACCTCTCGCCAGTGCGCCGCCGGCTGGTCGGCGGCGGCCTCTCGTTGTCATTGCCAACCTAACCGCCGCTGCTCCGTCCACGAAGGGCGCGAGGGCGGGATCGCCGAGATTGGCTGATTCGGCGCCTGCCCCAACGCGCGTGCCGCGCGGCAGGTTTGAATTGACGTTACTCCGCCAATCGCCAGCCCGACAGTCCAGGACCGCCTGCATCCGGAGCCGCCCCGGCCCCGGTCGCCCCGCCCCGGGCCGCCATCGGTCGCCCCGGCCCGGGCCGCAACCGGTCGACCCGCCCCGGATCACAGCCCCACGGCGGCGGCGATCTCCCGTACGGTCGCGACGGTGTCGGCCTCGGCGGCGCTCTTGTCCGGCCGGTAGCGCACCACCCGGGCGAACCGCAGGGCCAGGCCGGCCGGGTAGCGGGTGCTGCGCTGCAGGCCGTCGAAGGCGATCTCGACGACCAGCTCCGGCCGGACCCGGACCGTCCAGTCGTCCCGCTCGGTCTCCCGGGCCAGCAGTTCCCCGGTCTGCCAGGCGAGTGTCGCGTCGGTGAGGCCCTTGAAGGTCTTGCCGAGCATCACCCACGGTCCCAGCCCCGGCTCGCCCGCCGCCCGGGCACCCAGATGCAGGTTGCTGAGGAACCCGCGCCGCCGCCCGCTGCCCCACTCCGCGGCCAGCACGACCAGGTCGAGGGTGAGGCGGGGCTTCACCTTGATCCAGCCGATGCCGCGCCGCCCCGCCGCGTACCCGGCCGCCGGGTCCTTGACCAGCACGCCCTCGTGGCCGCGGGCCAGCGTGTCGCGGAAGAACGCCAGCGCCTGCTCGCGGTCCCCGGTCTCGGTCCGGGCCACCCGGAGGCCCTGCGGTACGGCGTCGGCCAGCGCCGCCCAGCGCTCCCGGCCGGGACGGTCCACCAGGTCCTCGCCGTCGCGGTGCAACAGGTCGAAGAAGTAGGCGCTGAGCGGGACTTCGGCACGCAGCCGCTCCGGGGCCTGCCGGGAGGCGGTGCGCGCGGCCGTCTCCTGGAACGGGCGCGGCCGCCCGTCCGGTCCGAGCGCGATCGCCTCGCCGTCCAGCACCGCCGAACGCAGCGGCAGCGCCAGCGCCGCCTCGGCCACCTCCGGGACGCGCGCGGTGATGTCGTCCAGGCTGCGGGTGAATACCGCGACCTCGTCACCGTCCCGGTGCACCTGCACCCGGATGCCGTCCAGCTTCCACTCCAGAGCGGCCGGGCCGGTGCGCTCCAGTGCCGAGGACACGTCCGGCGCGGAAGCGGCCAGCATCGGGCGCACCGCCCGCCCCACCTCCAGCCGGAACGCCGCCAGGGCTTGCTCCCCGCCGGTCAGCGCCGCCTCCGCCACCGCCCGGGCCGAACCACGGAACATCAGCGCCCGCCGCACCGCCGCCGCCGGCACGCCGGCCGCCTGCGCCACCGCGTCCCCGACGACCGCGTCCAGCGCCCCCTGCCGGAGGTCCCCGACCAGCACCGCCCGCAGGAACCCCTGCTCCACGTCCGTCGCCCGGGCGAACAGGCCGTGCAACAGCCGCCGCCGCTCCGCCTGCGCCCCCGCTCCGCGCACCCCGGCGATCCGCTCCAGTTCCTGCTCCACCTCCCGCACTCCCAGGGACGCCGCCACCGCAGGTTCCGGCAGATCCCGCAGCGCCGCCGGACCGACCCCCGTCCGCAACCGCTGTGACTCCCCGGACAGCAGCACCACCGCGGCCGACGCCTCCGCCGGCCCCAGCTCCCGCAGGCACCCGGCCAGCATTCCCGTCTTGGCCCGCCGCCCCGGCTCCGCCGCCACTTCCTGCGACACCATCGCCAACCGCCGCAACCCGGCCACCACACCACCTCCTCCCCCCAGCATCAGCGCCCGACCCACCCGCCGCACGCCGCCGGCCCCCGCCACGGCACGCCGGCCCCCGCCACGGCACGCCGGCCCCCGCCACGGCGCGCCGGCACACGGCCGGCTGACTCCGGCCCCGGTGCGAAGGGGTGTGCCCGGCGAGGCGGGTGGCGCCCGGCGGGGTCGCCGGGGCGGTCGTCGGCGCGGTCTCCGGTGCGGTCCGGTGTCGAGGCGCCGTGGTGGAGCGTCGGGTGCGTGATCTTGGACGGGGTGGAGCTCGGGCGAATGCCGCCGGGGCGTCATGCTGGTGGCCCGCACCACGACCTGGCCTTGAGGAGACCGAGATGAGCCGCAACCCGACCACCCGCTGGAGCGTGGGCGCTCCCGAGGCCGGCGACTTCGCCGCCTGGCGTGAACTCTTCCGCGGGTACGCCGAGTTCTACCGGGTACCGTGCCCTGATGGAAAAGCCGAGCTGGTGTGGTCCTGGCTCACCGATCCGGGGCACGAGGTGGAGGGGCTGCTGGTCCGGGACGGGGACGGGCGGCCGGTCGGGCTCGCCCACTACCGGGCGTTCGCCCGGCCGCTGCACGGAGCGGTCGGGTGCTTCCTGGACGACCTCTTCGTCGCGCCGGAGGCGCGTGGCGGCGGGGCGGTCGATCTGCTGTTGGGGGGCTTGCGGGAGATTGCCGCCGAGCGCGGTTGGAACACCGTGCGGTGGATCACCGCCGAGGACAACTACCGGGCGCGCGGCAAGTACGACCAGGTCGCCACCCGGACGCCGTTCCTCACCTATGACATGGCCCCGGATACCCGGCCACACTGAGTCCGTGACCGAGCGGCCGGACATTCGTTCGGACTTTCTGTTATCGGCGCGCCGCCGGGCGGTCTCCGAGGTGTCGGCACCCGACCAGCCGGCCCGGACACAGAAAGCGTGAGTACGTGAACAGCGACGACAGGACGACCATCCTCCCGGCGATCGGCGACGGCGACGAGGGCGGCGCGGGCACGGGCTCGCGCCGATCGGGCGGCCGGGCGGCGCGGCGGGCCGCCGAGCGGCACGGCGGCCGGGGGCGTCGGGCACGGCGGCGCGGCGGGCTCGCGTCGGTCACCGCGGTGGTCGCGGCGGTGGCGGGCACCGGGCTGATCGCCGCGCTGGCCGGCGCCGGGTACGCGGCGTACGGCGGCAAGCAGACCGACCGGGACGTCGTGGGCGAGGCGATGGCCGCCGACGCGCTGATCGCTGCCGAGGTCGGCACGCACGAGGGCATCCAGGTCCCCGGTACGGGCGGAGCGGACCTGGGCGCTGCGGTGGCGCCCGGCAGCCCGGCGGCGACCGATCCGGCGGCGACCCCGGGTGCCGGGGGCGCGCCGACCGCCGACACCCCGGCGTCCCCGGCGGCCACGGGCGCGGCCACCCCGGCTGCCACCGCCCCCAGCGCCCCCAGTGCTTCCGCCACTTCCGGCGCTTCCGCCGCGAAGGCGACCGCGAGTGCGGCTCGGACCACCGCCGCCGCGCCGACCACCGCCCGGCGGACCGCCACCGCGCCGCCCACCCCGGTGGGTGGCGGCGCGGACGCCTCGGACGCGCAGCAGGTGGTGGACCTGGTCAACGCCGAGCGCGCCAAGGCCGGCTGCGGGCCGGTCGCGGCCGAGCCCCGGCTGGCCAGTGCGGCCCAGTCGCACAGTGACGACATGGCCGACCGCAACTACTTCGACCACGCGAGCCCCGAGGGTTACCACGCCGACCACCGGATCGAGGCCACCGGCTACCGCTGGAGCACCTGGGGCGAGAACATCGCCCGCGGCCAGAAGGACCCGGCCGCCGTCATGGACGCCTGGATGAACAGCCCCGGCCACCGCGCGAACATCCTGAACTGCGCGTTCAAGCAGCTCGGTGTCGGCGTGCGGACCGGATCCGGCGGCCCGTGGTGGACCCAGGTGTTCGCCGCCCCGGCCTGACCGCACCCCTCCCGGCCTGACCGCACCCCGCCCCGGGGCCTCCCGGCTCCCTGCCTCCCGGACCCGGCGCCGGCCCCGAGCCGGCCGCCGACCCGGGCCGATTTTCCGATTCCGCGCACATTGTTGTTATCTGATCACTCCCCACAGGTCTCCGAGGAGGCAGCGGCGGACGGAAACACGGCAAGACGGAGTGCGGACCATGAACGCTGATGTGCAGAACAGGGCCGGGACGACCCTGGTAGTCGCGGCGCAGTCAGGCGACCGGCAGGCCCAGGAGGCGCTGGTCGCCGCCTGGCTGCCGCTCGTCTACAACGTGGCCGGCCGCGCCCTCGGCGGCCACGCCGACGTGGACGACGTCGCGCAGGAGACCATGATCCGTGCCCTGGACGGCCTGGACGGGCTCCGCGACCCGGCGTCGTTCCGGTCGTGGCTGGTCGCCATCACCATGAACCAGGTCCGCCGCCGCCACACCGCCGGGCAGCAGCAGCCGACCGTCGGCGGTCTGGACGAGACCTGGGAGGTCCCGGACCCGCGAGCCGACTTCACCGACCTCACCATCCTGCGGCTGGGCCTGTCCGGCCAGCGCCGTGAGGTCGCCGAAGCCACCCGCTGGCTCGATCCCGACGACCGCGAACTGCTCGCCCTGTGGTGGATGGAGGCCGCCGGCGAACTCACCCGGTCCGAACTCGCCGAGGCCCTCGACCTGAACCCGCAGCACACCGCCGTCCGCGTCCAGCGGATGAAGAAGCAGCTCGAAGCGGGCCGCGTCGTCGTGCGCGCCCTCAGCGCCTACCCCCGCTGCCCCGAACTGACCGCGGTCACCGCCGGATTCGACGGCACCCCGAACTCGGTGTGGCGCAAGCGCATCGCCCGCCACATCCGGGGCTGCGCCGACTGCGACGGCCTCGGCCGTGACCTGTTCCCCGCCGAGGGACTACTGGCCGGCCTCGCACTGGTACCGATCCCGTTCGACTCGCCCGCCCTGCTGCACTTCCAGCACACCGCGGCCGCCGCCGCCCAGGCCGCCGCCACCAAGAGCGCTGCCGCCGGCGCCGGCTCCGGGGCCCACGCCGGCGCGGGAGGGCACGGCGGCTGGGCCGGCACGGCCGCCGGCAAGGCCGCCCTGGCGAGCGTGGCCGCCGCCGCGGTGGCCGTGTCCACCCTCGCCCTGGTGTGGCCGCAGCACGTGGAGCCCCCGCACGCCGCGGCACCGGAGCCCAGCGCTCCGGTCGCCGTCCGGGACACCCCGACGATCGCCGCCGCCGCCCCGGTGGCGACCGTCCCGTCGCCCGTGGTGACGCCCGTGGAGACCGTCACGCCGACTCCCACCGCCACACCGACCCCGACCCGGACGGTCACGGCCGCGCCGGTGCCCAGTCCGGAACGCCAGCTCGTGGACCTGGTCAATGCCGAGCGTGCCAAGGCGGGTTGCGGCCCGCTGCGGATCGACCCCCGGCTGCACACCGCCGCCCAGAAGCACACGGACGACATGGCCGGCCGCGGCTTCTTCGACCACGTCAACCCGGACGGCGTCCGCACCGATGCCCGGATCACCGCCGCCGGCTACCGCTGGTCCCAGTGGGGCGAGAACATCGACCGGGGACCGACCACCCCGGCCGCCGTCCTCGCCCGCTGGATGGACGGCGGCATCCACCAGTCCAACCTGCTCGACTGCGGCTTCAAGGACGTGGGCGTCGGCGTCGCGACCAGTCCGGCCGGCACCTGGTACTGGACCCAGGACCTCGGAGCGCCGATGTCCTGACCGGCAGGGGAACGCGCGGGGGCTACGCGGGCGTGACCCCGACCAGCCCGTCCGCCGAGCCGGTCACGAAGCCGGTGGCCTGACCGACGACACCGCCCGCGTCGCCGCCCCGGGCCGGCGCCAGGTCCGGCGCGCTGCTGAGCGGTCCGGGCAGTCCCTCCTGCCCGCCGACGGCACTGGCGTGCGCGCTGGGAGCGGCGAGGGAGGCCACGACACCCACGGCGAGCGAGGCAACGGCGAGCATGCTGCGCTTCTTCATGGCCCGTCCAACGAGGCTGCGCCGGAAGGGTTACGGCGGCGGCTGCCGCGAACCTCCCCACGACCGGCGGACGGGCTCGGCGGTGACCGCGGGAGGGCGTTGGACGGCCCGCGAGCCGGCCGGGACTCAGGCCGGACGGCGGGCGGGCCGTGGGAACCACCATGGCCCCACCCGCCCCTGCCGGTCAGCGGCGCGCAGGGGGCGGCCGGACGCGAACTGGCGCGCCGGGGCGTGCACCGGCAGGTCCAGCGGCGCCGTCAGAGCGTCCCGGAGCCTCTCGTCACCGCCACCCCGCCCGCCCTCGCCGCTCCGGAGCTGCCCGCCGTGCCGTGCGTGCGCGACGTGCCGTGCGGGCCCGAGGCGCCGGACGCCGCAGTGCCGAACGGCGCCGCGCCCACCGGCTCCACCGGCTCCACCGTCCAGTCCGGGTGCCCCGGCATCGGCGGCGTCCGCAGCCCGTACAGCCAGTCGTCGAGGAACCCGCCCAGGTCCTCCCCGGACACCTCGGAGGCCGTGCGCACGTAGTCCTCGGTGGTGGCGTTGCCGTACCGGTGTTCCCCCAGGAAGGTGCGCTCGATCCGGTCGAAGAGGTCCGCGCCGACCTTCTCGCGCAGCGCGAAGAGCACCAGCGCGCCGCCCGTGTACCGCTGGCTGTCGAAGAGGTTCGCGGCGGTGGGGGCGGCGACCGGCCCGGAGTCGTGCCGCCACTGGTCGCCGAGGCCGTAGAGGTGGCGCATCCGGTCGACCAGGGTGGTGTGGCCCCAGCCGTCCGGCCAGCCGCGCTCGTAGCGGTACATCAGACCGTAGAAGTCGGCGTGGCCCTCGTTGATCCACAGGTCGGACCACCGGGCCGGGGTGACGCTGTCGCCGAACCAGGAGTGGACCAGCTCGTGCATCATGTGGGAGCCGATCTCCGCCTCCGGCCGGCGGAGGAAGTCCGGCTTGTAGAGGGTCAGGGTCTGGGTCTCCAGGCCGGTGAAGCCGAACGCGTCCGGGTCGTCGGTGTCGGCGGGCATGATGCCGTAGGTCTCGAACGGGAAGGGCCCCAGGTGCTCTTCGGCCCAGGCGAGTTGGCCGGGGGTGAGGGCGAGCGCGGGCTCCAGCTCGGCGGCCCGGGCGGTCGGGACGACGTCGCGCAGCGGGAGTCCGTGCGGGCCGGTGCGCTCACGGACGGTGTAGTCGCCGACCGACACCTGGACCAGTTCGGTGGCCATCGGCTCCCGGGAGACGTACCGCCGGGTGGTGCGGCCGTCGCCGTGGTGCTCGGTGCCCGCCGAATCGCCGTTGGCGACGCCCAGGAGGCCGTCCGGCGCGGTCACCGCGATGGCGAACCGGGCCTTGTCGCTGGGGTGGTCGTTGCACGGGAACACGGTGTGCGCGCTCGCGGGTTGGCCGGCCACCGCGAAGCCGTTCGGGGTGGGCACCCAGCCGGTGTGCGGCAGCGGTGCGCGCGGGTCGGCCGTGTACTCGACCGTCAACTCGCTGGTGGTGCCGGGGCGCAAGGGCCCGTCCGGGGTCACGGTCAGCTTCTCGTCGTGCGTCGCGAACGCCGCCGGCCGCCCGTCGACCCGGACGGCGCGCACGGTCAGCCCGAGCGCGTCCAGCTCCAGGCGGGCCAGCGTGCGGTCGGGCAGCACGGTGACCACGGCCGTGCCGTCCACGGTGCGGCTCTCGGCCCGGTAGTCGAAGGCCAGGTCGTACGCGAGCGCCCGGTACCCGGTGTTGCCGAGCGCCGGGAAGACCGGATCGCCGAGCCCGTCCGCGGCACCGGCGGACGGGACGCCCGCGAACAGCAGCACCGCACTGAGCGCGAGCGGCAGGACGAGACCGGCACGGGGCCTGGGCAAGGCTGATCACCGCATTTCACGAGGCGGGCCCCGAGCGGGGCTGGAGCGAGTGCGGATGCTACGGGAGCGCCGGAGCGCAGCGGGCCCGCCTGTCCCGCCCGTCCGACGACTCACCGTGATCCCCCGGACGGCCCACGGTGATGGCGCGGCCCCCGGCCGCCGTCTAGTGTCGGGAGTGCTTCGTCCCCTGACGGACGAGCCACGGCCGTCGGAGAACCTGGCCAGGTCCGGCGGCCGTACTTCCATGCCCTGGTGCTCCCGTCCGGACGCCCGGACGCACCCTCTAGGCTGGCAGCCGAGACGACGCCCGCGTACCGGATGCCAGGAGCCGCCGTGACCAGCCCAGTTTCGCCCGTTCTGGTGATCGGCGAGTGCGTCGCCGACATCGTCCGAAAGGATGGCGCCGCGGACCGGGTGCATCCCGGCGGCAGCCCCGCGAACGTCGCGTACGGCCTGGCCCGGCTGGGCCGCCCGGCCACGCTGCTCACCGAGCTCGGGCCGGACGCCAACGGCAGGCTGATCCGGTCGCACCTGGAGTCGGCGGGCGTGCGGGTGCGGGCCGCCGAGGTCGCGCGGACACCCTCCGCGGTGGTGGAGCTGGACGGGCAGGGCAAGGCCCGGTACACCTTCGACATCGGGTGGACGCTCCCGCCGACGGAGCCCGCCGAGCCGCCCGCCGCGATCCACGTCGGGTCGATCGGCGCGGTCACCGAGCCGGGCGCGGCGGCGGTCCTGGCGCTGGTGGAACGGTGGCGTGGGCGGACGCAGGTCAGCTACGACCCCAATGTGCGCGCCGCGCTGATGGGGGAGCGGGCGGAGGCGGTCCGGCGGGTCGAGCGTTGCGTGGCGCTGAGCGACCTGGTCAAGGCGAGTGACGAGGACCTGGCCTGGCTCTACCCGGGCGAGCGGCCGGAGGCGGTCGCCGAGCGCTGGCTGACGCTCGGCCCCTCCGTGGTCGCGGTGACCCTGGGCGCCGACGGCGCGTTCGCCCGCACTGCAGAGGGCGGACGCGTGGCGGCCGCGGCCGTCCCGGTGCGGGTCGCGGACACCGTCGGCGCCGGGGACTCCTTCATGGCCGCCCTCCTGCACGCCCGCGCGAGCGGCGCCGACCTCCCGGCCTGCCTCACCGGTGCCGTGACGGCCGCCGCCCTGACCGTCTCCCGCCCGGGCGCCAACCCGCCCTCGGCGGCCGAGCTCGCGCAAGCCCTGGCGGACGGGCGGGAGCCCCGTGCGGACCCCGGCACGAGGTAGCCCCGGACCCCGTGCGCCGGGCCGGGCCGGCTTACGACCCGCCCGGTCAACGGCGCTGCTGCCCGCGGACGGTGAGCTCCTTGCCGTACCAGACCTCGGCGTACGGGCCGTTGCTGTAGGCGGGTATCTCCTGGTAGCCGTGCCGGAGGTAGAGCGTGCGGGCCTCGATCAGGTCCAGCCGGGTGTCGAGGACGATCCGGTCGGCGCCCAGGGAGCGTGCCGCCCCGTCGACGGCGGCCAGCAGGCGGGCGCCGCCGCCGGTGCCGCGAAGTCCGGGACGGACGTAGACGCGGGTCAGTTCGACGGTGGCGGCGTCGAGCCGCCGCAGGCCGGCGCACGAGTGGGCGACGCCGTCGTACCGGCCGATCAGGAACAGTCCGTCGGGGGCGGCGAGGTCGTCGCTGGGGGAGTCGGCCAGGCCGGCCTCCAACTGCTCCGGGGTGCCTTCCCGGCCGAGGTGCAGGCGGTAGTAGCGGTTGGCCACGTCGTAGTAGTACGCGCGCAGCAGCTCCAGGGCCTCGGGAGTGGTCACGTCGGCCGGGGCGACGGCCCAGAGGTCGCCGGGGCGGGGCGCGGTGTTCGTCATGCGCGCATGATCCACTCCCCGGCTGCACGGTCGCAATCGGTTTTCGGGCCGGCTCCCGGCCGTCCGGCGAGGTGAAGGCGGGGGCGAACCACCGGGCGGACCGCTGGGCGAACCGCTGGGCGAACCGCGGTCGGGCGAACGGCAAAGGAACGGCAAGGAGCGCGGCGCGTCGTTGCCCCGCGCGGGTGAGGAGGGGATTGGCGGGGGTGTGCGACGGGGGAGCAGTGCAGCCATGGACAGACCATCAGATTGTCAGATTAGCGGGGGTTTGAGGGGGGCTCAGCAGCGCCGGAGCCACGTACGGACCGGCCTGCTGGCCGCCGTCTGCCTCACCGCCGTCGTCGCCGGCTGCGCCGGACCGGCCGGCCCCGCCGCGCCGAAGGCCGCCCCGGCCAAGGCGGACTCGGCCCCCGTCGCCGAAGCACCCGCGGCCCCCGCCGTCGAGGCCGGCGCGGCGCCCGGCGCCGCCGAGGCCGTCGACCGGGGCGCGGCCCGACCGCCCGCGGCGCCGCCGCTGCTGCCCGGCCTGGCCCGGAAGGAGGAGGAGACCAGCAGCGAGGCGGTCGCCCGCAAGGAGGCGACCGTCCGGTCCGCCCTGGAGACCGCCCAGCGGTGGGGCCTGGAGCAGCCGCCGCTGAAGGCCCCACCGCGCCCGGCCACCAGGGCCCAGCTCACCCCCGTGCAGGGCGTCAAGCTCGCCGACGGCCGCCCGCCCGTGGTCTACCGGGTGCCGACCGACGACAAGGTGGTCTTCCTGACCGTCGACGACGGTGCCGAGAAGGACCCGGAGTTCTCCCGGATGGCCGAGGAACTCGGGATCCCGCTCAGCGCCTTCGTGTCCGACTACCTGGTGCGCGAGAACTACGGCTACTTCCGCGGCATGCACGCCCAGGGCGTCGAGATCAACAACCACACGATCAACCACCGCAACCTGAAGGTCCTGGACTACGAGACCCAGCGCCAGGAGATCTGCAGCCAGCAGGACCAACTGGAACAGCAGATCGGCGTCCGCCCCCGGCTGTTCCGGCCGCCGTACGGCGAGTACAACGACGACACGCTGCGCGCGGCGGCCTCCTGCGGGGTGCAGGCGGTGCCGCTGTGGAACGAGGAGGCCTTCCCGGACCACATGGAGTGGCGCTACGACGACCGGAAGCTGCACCCGGGCGACATCATCCTCACCCACTTCCGGGGCACCGACATCTGGAAGGCGTCCATGCCCGACCTCCTGCGCAAGGTCGTCAACGACGTCACCGCGGCCGGCTTCTCGCTGGGCCGCCTGGACGACTACCTGTGACGACGACCCGGAGGAACGCGGCCGGCCAGAGGGCGACGGCAGCGGCCTGAGCGGGGACGATCAGCCGAGCGAGAGGGCGTCGAGGTACACCCAGGCGCCCTCGTGCCGCACGAAGCGGCTGTGCTCGGCGAGCACTCCCTCCTCGCCACCCTCGGTCCAGTACGCCCGGAACGCGACCGTGCCCTCCGCGTGGAACGCACCGCCCTCGGTGGTGGAGACCACCTCCAGTCGGGTCCAGCGCAGCGCCGGGTCGAAGTCGACCTCGTCGGGCCTGGTGTCCGGGTGCCAGGTGCGCAGCAGGTACGCCTCGTCCTGCGCGGCGAAGGCGCTGAACCGGGAGCGCATCAGGGACTCGGCGGTGGTGGCCGCCGTCAGTCCGCGGTGCATCCGGCCGCAGCAGTCCCCGTAGGCGGCGGGCAGGCCGCACGGGCACGGGGAGGAGGGCAGCAGTCGGGGCGCGGCGGAGCGGGGCGCGGGGCGAGGTCGGGACATGGGGTCCATTCTCCCTCACCGCCGGGAGGCTCCCGCCCGCCCGGCGGCCAGGCCCGGCCCGCTCCGGCCCGTCCGCGTTACGCCGGGCGCCGGAAGGAGTAGTTGAACTCGGCGTTGCCGAAGTGCCGCATCATCCGGAGCCAGAACGGCATCATCATCTCGGTGGCCCGGGCGGCCGTGATGTCCCCGAGGTCGAGGATCCACTCGGCCGGCCAGCCGAACTCGCCGAGCAGCGCGACGGTCTCGGCCTTGGCCGCCGCGTCGTTCCCGGCGATGAAGAGGTTGTGCTCGCCGGTGAGCCTGCCCGGGTCCGCCATCAGCTCGCAGTTGATGGTGTTGAGCGCCTTGACGACCCGGGCCCCGGGGAACTCGCGCTGGATCCGCTCGCCGACGCTGTCGGTGTTCACCGGGTCAAGGCTCACCTGGCCCGCCGGATCGAACACCAGCGGGTTGGAGACGTCGATCAGCAGCTTCCCGTCGAGGTGCTCCGCCCCGGCGGCCCGCAGCGCCGCGAGGGCGACCGTCCCGCCGGTGGCGTTCAGCACCGCCTCGCCGAAGGCGGCCGCCTCGGCGAAGGTCCCGCAGTGGGCGTCGGGGCCGGCCTGTGCGGCCCAGGCCAGCGCCTTCTCGTTGTCCTTGCTCCGGGAGCCCAGCGTCACCTGGTGGCCGAGCGAGACCAGTTTGCTCCCCAGGGTCTGCCCGACCATGCCCGTGCCGATGATTCCGATCCGCACCGTTTCCCCGTCTCGTCAGGTGGAGGCCCGTCCCGATCGGACGTTCCGGCGACGACCATAGTTGACCCGGCGTCAGTTCGGCCGGAACACCCGGATCACCTCTCCGTCCCGATGGCGGACATGGCGGCGACGCACCCGCTCGGGCCGTGGCGGCGCCGGCGTACCCGGTCCGGCCGGGGGGCGCGTTCTCAGGGGTGAGCGTCGCCCACCGGGTGCGGGCGGGTACGTCGCCCGGGCCTCGCCCGTCGGCGCGGCGGAACCGGACGGCCTGACGCGGGCGCTGTGGGGTCGAGCGGCAACGGGCGCCCGCCGCGGGCGGGTTCGACGGTCCCGGGCGGTCCGGCGGCGATGGTCGGCCGTACGTCGCGTGGCGCGCGAGTGTGCGCGGCGCGCGACTTCTCCGCGCCCCGGGCCATGGCCGGGTTGCCGGGGCTCGGCGAGTCGCCCGACCCGGCTCGGGTTGTCACTGATAGTAGTTGCCTGGTTGCGGAGGGATCCGTCGCGGAGCCGGATCCCGCGCGCCGACCGGGCGGGACGACTCGACATGAGGAGCGGTCATGGATGGCAGGCAGCGTCCGCCGCGAGCGCGGAGCCCGCGCCGGGGCAGGGCCGCCGGAAGCGGCGGCCGGGTGGACTCCCGCGTGGAGTTCGCCCGTATCGAGGGCTTCCTGGCCTGGGAGGCCGAGGTGGCGGCGGCCGAGCGCGACGCCCGCGCCTTCGCCGGGCAGTTCGCCTGGCTGCCGGCCGCGGAGCGGGAGAGCATCGAGCAGGCCTACACCGCCGACCGGCTGCGCTACGCCGAGGAGGTCGTGGACCGCGCCGTCGAACGCTGCCGCCGGCTGGCCGCCCGCTACCGCAGCGAATGCCACCGGATCTGCACCCGCTGGGCGGCGCTCTGCCTCTCCGTCACCCTGGCGGTGGCGCTGTTCGCCGTCGCCCCGGCGGTCCTGCGGAACTGAGCCCGCAGGGCCGCTCGCGCCGGACGTGCGACGAGGGCCCGCTGCGCCGTTGCCGGCGCAGCGGGCCCTCGCCCGGTTCGGGAACCGACGGTGACCGTGGATCGGTGGCGACCGTGGATCAGTGGTGGCCGTGGCCGCTGGTGACCTCCGCGTGCTCCTCCGCGGTCGGCTTGGCGATCTGGCTGTTCCGGCCGTAGAAGCCGCGGGACAGCTTGACCCGGGTGCGCGTCCACAGGCCGGTCCTGCGGACCACCCCGTTCTCGTCCACCTCGGGCGGCAGGTCCGTCGGCTGCGGCTGGTCGTGCGCCGTGAGGGTGTAGAGCCGGCCCTGCGGCAGCGGGGCGTGGACCTCGACGAACTCGCCGTGCTGGAGCCGGTTGATGACGCCGGTCTCCCGGCCGTGCAGCACCTTCTCCTTGTCCCGCCGCTGCAGGCCCAGGCACCACCGCTTGGTGATCACGAAGACCACCACCGGCACGGCGAAGAAGCCGGCCCGCACCGCGTAGGTGATCGCGTTGATCGAGAGGTGGAAGTGGGTGGCCAGCAGGTCGTTGCCGCCACCGGCCAGCAGGATCAGGTAGAGGCTCATCCAGGCCGCGCCGAAGGCCGTACGGACCGGGGCGTTGCGCGGCCGGTCGGCGATGTGGTGCTCGCCGCGGTCCCCGGTGACCCAGGCCTCCAGGAACGGCCAGCACCAGATGACGAGCAGCACGGTCGGGAAGACCATCAGCGGGATGAACACCCCGAGGTTGAGGGTGTGGCCGCCCCAGACGCTGATCTCCCAGCCGGGCATCACCCGGATCAGGCCCTCGGAGAAGCCCATGTACCAGTCCGGCTGGGCGTCCGTGGACACCTGGTCGGGCCGGTAGGGGCCGTACGCCCAGATCGGGTTGATCGTGGCGATCGCCGACATCACCGCGACCACGCCGAAGACCAGGAAGAAGAAGCCGCCCGCCTTGGCCGTGTAGACCGGCAGCAGCGGCATGCCGACCACGTTCTCATTGGTGCGGCCGGCCCCGGCGAACTGCGTGTGCTTGTGGTAGAAGACCAGGATCAGGTGCGCCGCCAGCAGGCCCAGCATGATTCCCGGGATCAGCAGCACGTGGACGGTGAACAGGCGCGGGATGATGTCGTGCCCCGGGAACTCGCCGCCGAACAGGAAGAACTGCAGGTAGGTGCCGACGATCGGGACGGCCAGGATCGCGCCCTCCATGAACCGGATGCCGGTGCCGGAGAGCAGGTCGTCGGGCAGGGAGTAGCCCATGAAGCCGTCGAACATGCCGAGGATCAGCAGCAGCGCGCCGAAGACCCAGTTGATCTCGCGGGGCTTGCGGAAGGCACCGGTGAAGAACACGCGCATCATGTGCGTGAGCATCCCGGCGATGAAGACGACGGCCGCCCAGTGGTGGATCTGGCGCATCAGCAGGCCGCCGCGGACCTCGAAGCTGATGTTGATCGTCGAGGCGTAGGCCTCCGACATCGGGATGCCCTTGAGCGGCACGTACGACCCGTCGTAGACGACCTCGCCCATGCTCGGCGTGAAGAACATGGTGAGCCAGACGCCGGTCAGGATGATGATGACGAAGGTGTAGAGCGCGATCTCGCCCAGCATGAAGGACCAGTGGTCGGGAAAGATCTTGCGCAGGTTGGACTTGGCCAGGGCGTAGATGCCGAGCCGACCGTCGGTCCAGTCGGCCAGCGCCTCCACCTTGTTGGCGGGCTTGGCGCGCGTGCTGGTCACCGGTCCCGGCTGCGACTGCTGGTCGGTGCTCACGACGGGCTCCCCGGCGTTCTCGGCGCGCCCTGCTGGAGACCCGCCGGCGAGAACGCCGGCCGGCGAAGTGTTGTGATCATGGGACCTCTCGATACGGGCCCGCCGGCCGGACCGGCGCGCGGACCCGGGGGCCCGCTGGACTCGTTGCTCAGGGTGATGGACCGCTTACTCTGTCATGCTGTCGGCAGGGGGCCGACTGTGCACGTCCATCGGGCCGTCCGGCCGCTCGTGTCGGGCCGGACGGGGGTTCCTGACGCCCGATCGGCTGGCCGCCGGTCGGCTCAACGGGTGTCGATGCTGCGGTCGGGTGCCGCTGAACCGTTTCGGCGCGCGCCGCGTCCGGGGGTCGCGCGATCCACGGCCTACGCTGCGCCAATGGTGGATCACCGTGAACTGTTCGAGGACGTCACCGACGCCCTGGCCCGCGCCGGGTTCGACACCGCGCCGGGCCCCTCACCGCTTCGGATCGGCCATCACCCCGAGGGAGTGGTGGTCGGCTGGAGCCCGGGCGCGGACCCGGACGGGCCGCCGACCCGGGAGGCGCGCGCGGCCCTGAGCGCCGCCGCCGCGCTCGTCCTGCGCGAGTGCGGCCACCTGGTCGCCGAGACGGAGACGGGCGAGCTGCTCGTGCGCTCCGCCGAACCGGTGACGGTCCTGGCCGAGCCGGAGCCGGTGCCGGAGCAGTGGTGGGGGTGACCCGCGCCTGCCGTACGTGCCGCACCCGTTGTGCGTGCCGCGTCTGCCGTGCGTGCCGTGCCCGCTGTGCGTGCCGCGCCTGGCGTGGGCGCCACGCGGGCGAAACTGCGGGTCCGGCGAGCACCCCGGGCTTCCCATACCGAACCCTTACCTGAAGCTGGGGTGCAGTTGACCAGCTCGGCCCTAAGGTTTGCCTAAGCTAAGCCGAAGCGCCCTGGACCACCACGTCCGGGGCGTTCGGCTGTGCCGCTCCACCGCCACCGCGGCGGGGCGAGGACAGGTGACGGCCCGGGGCGGCCCGGGGGAGGAGCCCGCTGCATGTGGGATGAGGCGTTTCCCAGCTTCCTGATCGGGCTGCGCGAAGGCCTGGAAGCCGGACTGATCGTGTCGATCCTGGTCGCCACACTGGTCCGGGCCGGCCAGAAGAACCGTTTGCCCCAGGTGTGGACGGGCGTCGCGGCGGCCCTCGCACTCAGCCTGAGCTTCGGAGCGGTACTCACCTTCACCGCCGCCAACCTGTCCGGCCACGCCCAGGAGGCGTTCGGCGGGGTGCTCAGCCTGATCGCGGTCTGCTTCGTCACCGCGATGGTGTTCTGGATGCGCCGCTCGGCCCGTACCCTCTCCGCCGAACTGAAGGAGAAGGTCCAGGCCTCGCTGGCGATGGGCGCCGGCGCCCTGGTCCTCACCAGCTTCCTCGCGGTCGCCCGCGAAGGCCTGGAGACCTCCCTCTTCCTGTGGACCAACGTGCGCACCGCCGGGGAGTCCACCGGGCCGCTGATCGGCGCGGCCGCCGGCCTGGTGCTCTCCACCGCGCTCTGCTGGGGCCTGTACCGGCGGGCGCTGAAGATGAACCTCACCCGGTTCTTCACCGTCACCGGCGCCGGCCTCATCGTCGTCGCGGCGGGCGTGCTCGGCTACGGCCTGCGCGACCTGCAGGAGTCCGGCCTGGTCGGCGGCGGCAGCACGTACGCCTTCGACCTGAGCGGCCACCTGGACGCCTCGTCCTGGTACGCCACCCTCGTCCAGGGCACGCTCAACCTGACCGTCACCATGACCGTCCTGCAGGTCGTCGGCTACGTCGCGTACCTGGGCATCGTCATGACGACGTTCATCGACGGCGTCCGGGGCGGCGCGAGCGCTCAGGCCCCCGCGGCGGGCTCCGGGACCGCGTCGGTTCCGACGGCCGCAGCCACCGGGGACGCGGCCGCGCCGGTGCGCCCCGGCCGTCCGCGCTGGGTGCTGCCCACCGCGCTGGTCGCCGTGCCCGTCGTGGTGGCCGGCGCCGTGGTCGCGGTCAGCGACGGCAAGCAGGACGGCTCCGCCACCGTCTCCGTCTCCGAGCGGGAGTGCGGCCGGGGATTCGGCTCCCCGCAGCCCGGCCAGCAGGTGTTCCAGATGCACAACACCGGCGACAAGGTCTCCGAGGTGTACCTGGTCGACCCGGGCACCGGCGCGGTCTACGGCGAGATCGAGGGCCTGGCCCCCGGCACCACCCGGGCCCTGACCGCCACCATCGGCATTGGCGACTACGCCTGGCGCTGCGTGCCCACCGGCGGCACGTCCGTCACCTCCACCGCCGTGCACGTCACCGGCGGCAGCGAGGTGAAGGCCGTCAAGCCGGTCTCCGAGGACGACCTCAAGGCCCCGCTCGACAGCTACAAGGACTACGTCGTCCAGGGCCTCGCCGCGCTCATGACGCAGACCCAGAAGCTCCAGGCCGACGTGCACTCCGGCGACCTCGCCACCGCCGAGGCCGACTGGCTCACCGCCCACCTGCAGTACGCCGCACTCGGTGCGGCCTACGGCACCTTCGCCGACCTCGACGGCAAGATCGACGGGCGCCCGGACGGCCTTGCCGACAAGTACCAGGACCCGGGCTTCACCGGCTTCCTGCGCCTGGAGTACGGCCTCTGGCACGGCCAGTCCGCCGCCGACCTGACGCCCGTCGCCGACGAGCTGGCCCAGAACGTCGCCAAACTGGTGCACGACTTCCCCGGGCAGGACTTCGATCCCGGCGCCCTGCCGCTGCGCGCCCACGAGATCCTGGAGAACACCCTCCAGTTCGAACTGACCGGCGACACCGACATGGGCAGCGGCACCACCCTGGCCACCGCCCAGGCCAACCTGGCGGGCACCCAGGAGCTGCTGACGCTGCTGCAGCCGCTGCTCGACGAGCGCGATCCGCAGGTACTGGTGCGGGTGAACGCCGGGATGAAGCGGGTCGGCGACCTCGTGGCCGCCGCGCACCGGCCCGAGGGCTGGACCCCGGTCGACCGGCTCCCCGCCGACCGCCGCCGTCAGCTCGACGGCGCCACCGGCCAACTGCTCGAAGACCTCGCCCCCATCCCCGCCCTGCTCGAGATCCGGAAGGCCGCCTGATGACCGACCACACCGCAGCCGCCGGCTCCTGCCCGTTCCCGCACGCGGCGGCTGTCGTCAGTGACACCGCCGTGGTCGAAGCGGCTGTCGGCGAGGCCGCCGTGGTGGAAGCCGCTGTCGGGGAAGCCGCCGTGGTGGAAGCCGCTGTCGTCGAGGACGCCGTGGTCGAAGCCGCCGCGCAGGGCGGCTGCCCGGCAGGCCCGGCCCGGCGCAGCTTCGTGCGGGCCGCGCTCGGCGCCGGTGCCGGAGCGGCCGTGCTTGCCGGCGGCGCCCTCACCCTCGGTGCCGATCCGGCCGCCGCAGGGGACAGCCGACCGGCGAAGAGCGGGGCGGTGCCGTTCCACGGCGACCACCAGGCCGGCGTCACCACCCCGGCCCCGGCCCACGCGGCCTTCGTCTCCTGCCAGGTCATCGCCCAGGACCGAAAGGGCCTCGAAGACCTCCTCAGGACCCTGACCGAGCGGATCCGCTTCCTCACCGCCGGCGGCACCCCGCCCGACCTCGGCGTCGGCGCGCCGCCCTCGGACAGCGGAATCCTCGGCCCGACCGTCCCCACCGACAACCTGACCGTCACGGTCGGCGTCGGCGCCTCGCTCTTCGACGACCGCTACGGCCTGGCCAAGGCCAAGCCGGTCAAGCTGGCGCCGATGAAGACGTTCCCCAACGACAACCTCCAAGCCGCCGAACTGCACGGCGACCTCTCGCTGCAGATCTGCGCCGACCGGCAGGACACCGTGCTGCACGCCCTGCGCGACCTCACCCGGCACACCCGGGGCGCGATGCAGATCCTCTGGCGGATCGACGGCTTCCAGAACCAGTCCCGTCCGGACGGTGCGCAGCGCAACCTGCTCGGTTTCAAGGACGGCATCGTCAACCCGGACACCACCTCCTCGCGCGAGATGGACCGGCTGGTCTGGGTCACCGACGGGACGGGCGAACCCGGCTGGGCCACCGGCGGCAGCTACCAGGTGATCCGGATCATCCGGATGCTGATCGAGTTCTGGGACCGCGTCACCCTCACCGAGCAGGAGAAGATGTTCGGCCGCCGCCGCGACACCGGCGCGCCGCTGGACGGCCGCCAGGAGACCGACGCGCCGGACTACGCCAAGGACCCGGACGGCAAGGTGATCCCGCTCGACGCGCACATCCGGCTCGCCAACCCGCGCACCGCCGACACCGACGGCTCGCGGATCCTGCGCCGGGGCTTCAACTACGACCGGGGCATCGACAAGGCGGGCAACCTGGACATGGGCCTGGTGTTCTGCTGCTACCAGCAGGACGTGGTGCGGCAGTTCGAGGCCACCCAGACCCGGCTCATCGGCGAGCCGCTGGTGGACTACATCTCGCCGACCGGCGGCGGGTACTTCTTCGTCCTGCCGGGCGTGAAGGACAACGCCGACTGGCTCGGGCGGGGGCTGCTGGCCGCCGCCTGACGGGCGCGGTCCGGTACGACCCGGGTGCGGGCCGGGTGCGGGCTGGGCGCGGTCCGGTACGACCCGGGTGCGGGCCGGGCGCGGTCCGGTGCGGGCCGGGTGCGGGTCTGGCGTGGGCTGGGCGCGGTCCGGTGCGGGCCGGTACGGGTCTGGCGTGGGCGGGGCGGAGGCGTGGCCGGTCAGGACCCGAGCGTGAAGCCGATGACCGCGCCACCGCCCTCCCGGTTGGCGGCGAAGGCGGTGCCGCCGTGCGAGCGGGCCACCTCGTGCACGATGGCCAGCCCCAGCCCCGAACCCGGCAGGCTGCGGGCGGCCGTGGCCCGGTAGAAGCGGTCGAAGACCCGGTCGAGATCGGCCACCTCGATGCCGGGGCCGCGATCGCGCACCTCGACCCGCGGGCCGCGCACCACGACCTCGATCGGCCCCTCGCCGGCCGGGTCGAACTTGGCGGCGTTGTCGAGCAGATTGCCCACCGCGCGGGCCAGCGCGTCCGGCCGGGCGGTGACGACGGTGTCGTCCGCGTCCACGACGATCTCCCGGTCGCTGCGCCGCCTGGCCTGGGCGGCGGCCTCCCGGACCACCTCGGCCAGCACCACGCCGGTCGGCAGCTCGTCCGCCCTGCGGTCCGCGGCGAGCGCCACCAGCTCCTCCACCAGCAGGGTCAACTCCCGTGCCTCCTCGGTCAGATCGGCCATCAGGGCGGCACGTTCGGCGGCCGGCAGCCGGTCCATCGCGGGGAGCACCGAGAGGTTGGTGCGCAGGCTGGTCAGCGGAGTGCGCAGCTCGTGCCCGGCGTCCTGGACGAGCCGGCGCTGGTTCTCCTTGGCGGTGGCCAGACGGACCAGCATCCGGTCGAAGGCCCGGCCGAGCCGGCCCACCTCGTCCTTCCCGGCGACGGGCACCGACACGTCGAGCCGGCCGCTGGCGGCGACCAGTTCGGCCGCGTCGGTGAGCCGGACCAGCCGGTCGGTGATCCGCCGGGCCAGCAGCCAGCCCGCCCCGCCGGCGAACAGCGCGACGACCGCCACCAGGGCCACCGTACGGACCCGAAGGGCCGCCAGCAGGCGCTCGGTCGGCCCGACCTGCTGGATGATCTGGACCGCGCCGCGGCCACCGCCGAGCGAGACCACGCCCACCCGGAGGGCGTCGCCGTGCAGGCGGCGCAGCCCGGTGGAGGTGCGGCCGGGCTCCGCGGCCCGGGCGAGCTCGCGGTCGACCGGGGTGGGCGGCAGGTCGAGCCGGCCCGTGCCGGGCAGCACCCGGGCGTCGGGGTCGAGCGCCTGGGAGGTCACCCGGATCGGGCGCAGCAGGTCGTCGCTGAGACCGCTCGGGCCGGCGAAGTCCCCCGGGAAGAGGCTCTCGAGTTCGACCTGACGGTGGACGGACTCGACGGCCGCGGAGAAGTCGGCGGTCTCGTCGTCCCGGATCAGCCGGGCGGCGGCGTGGTAGCCGAGCGCGCCGATCAGCACCGCGACCAGCGCGGCGATCGCCGCGAAGGCGAGCGAGAGGGTGGTGCGCAGACCCGGGCGCGGCAGCCGCAGGCGGCGGCGGCGGGCCGGGCCGGTCACGGCTCGCGCAGCGTGTAGCCGACGCCGCGGACGGTGTGGATCAGCGGCGGCAGGCCCGAGTGGTCGAGCTTGCGGCGCAGGTAGCCGATGAACACGGCGAGGTTCTTCGAACCGGGGCCGAAGTCGTAGCCCCAGATCCGCTCGTACAGGGTGGCCTGGTCGAGGACGGCACCGGCGTGCCGGGTCAGCAGCTCCAGCAGGTCGAACTCGGTGCGGGAGAGTTCGAGCTCCTGGCCGGCCCGCCAGGCGCGCCGGGCGGCCGGCTCCATCCGCAGGTCGGCGACGGTCAGGACCTCGGCGGCGGGCGTGGGCGGGTTGCGGCGCAGCAGGGCGCGCAGGCGGGCGAACAGCTCGGCCACGTCGAAGGGCTTGACCAGGTAGTCGTCGGCCCCGGCGTCGAGGCCGGCGATCCGGTCGGGCACCTCGACCCGGGCGGTGAGCATCAGCACCGGGGTGCGGTCTCCGGCGGCACGCAGCCGGCGGCAGACCTCCAGGCCGTCCGGCTCGGGCATCATCACGTCGAGCAGCAGGACGTCCGGGCGCTGCTCGGCGAACACGGCCAGGGTCTGGGTGCCGTTCGCGGCGATCCGCACCCGGTAGCCCTCCAGCATCAGCGCCCGGGCGAGCGAATCGCGGATGGCCCGGTCGTCCTCGGCGATCAGCACCATGTGGGTCATGGCGAGGATTCTCCCTGGCGTGCCCACGACGCTTTCGGGCGGGTCCGGAACCCGGACCGCGGGCCCGCACGGCCGCCGCTTTCGCGCGCCGCTTCGCAGGCGTACGGTTGCCCCACGGTGGCGCGCCGCCGGGTGGGCCGCCTGGTCCGTGTCGGCACGCCCTGCCGGAGGCCGCGATGGCAGACCGGATGGCCTTCCTCACCACCCCGCGCGCGGAGCGGGCCCGCCGGGACGCGCGGGAGCGCCTGGGGGACCGGAACGAGGTGTACCGGCCGGGCGGCCTGCTGCCGGTGATCAGCGGACAGGCCGAGCGGTGCATGGACTGCGGGCTGCCGTTCTGCCACCACGCCTGCCCGCTCGGGAACCTCGTACCGGAGTGGAACCGGCTGGCGGCGGCCGGAGACTGGCAGGCCGCGGCGGCCCGGCTGCTGGCGACCGACAACTTCCCGGAGTTCACCGGGCGGCTCTGCCCGGCGCCCTGCGAGAGCGCCTGCGTGCTGGCCATCGACGGAGCCGCGGTGACCATCAGGAACGTCGAGCTGGCCATCGCCGACCGGGCCCGGGACGAAGGTTGGGACGGGCCGCACCCACCCGAGCGGCGCGGCGGGTACCGGGTCGCCGTGATCGGCTCGGGCCCGGCCGGGCTGGCCGCCGCCCAGCAGCTGACCCGCGCCGGGCACGCCACCACGGTGTACGAGCGGGCCGACCGGCCGGGCGGGCTGCTCCGGTACGGCATCCCCCCGTTCCGGCTGGAGAAGCACCGGCTGGAACGCCGGCTCGACCAACTCCGGGCCGAGGGCACCGCGTTCCGCACCGGCGTGTGGGTCGGCCGGGACGTCACGGGAGAGGAACTGCGGGCCGGATACGACGCCCTGGTGGTCGCGGTGGGCGCGACCGCCCACCGTGAACTGCCGGTACCCGGCCGTGAACTGCCCGGGGTGCACCCGGCCATGGACTACCTGACCTGGGCCAACCGGGTGGACGAAGGTGACTGCGCGGCCTCGCCGGTCTCTGCGGAGGGCCGTCACGTGGTCATCGTCGGCGGCGGGGACACCGCGGCCGACTGCCTGGGGACGGCGCTGCGCCAGCGCGCCGCCTCGGTCATCCAACTGGACATCAACCCGCGCCCGCCGGACGGGCGGGCAGCCGGGCAGCCCTGGCCGGTGCACGCCAAGGTGTACCGGGAGACCACCTCGCACGAGGAGTGCGGCGCCGCCGGGGCCGGATCGCGGGTGTTCGCGGCGGTCACCGTGGGGTTCGAGCCGGGCCCGGACGGCCGGCTCGTCGCCGTCCGCTTCGCCGAAGCCGGGGGCGGGGGCGGGGGTAGGGGTGACGATGGGGGTGGGGCGGGAGCTGGGACGGGAGGCGGCGTGGGCGCCGTCGTCGGATCCGGCGCCGAGGCTGCCGACCGCAGCCCGAGGGCCGGTACCGAGCGGAGCCTGCCCGCACAGCTCGCACTGCTCGCGCTGGGCTTCACCGGCCCGGAACCGGACCAGCGGCTCTTCGCCCAACTGGGCCTCGCCACCGGCCCGCAGGGCACACTGACCCGGGACGACGGCTTCGGCACCGCCACACCGGGCGTGTTCGTCGCCGGCGATGCCGGGCGCGGGCAGTCGCTGATCGTCTGGGCGATCGCCGAGGGGCGGTCGGCGGCCGCGGCGGTGGACCGCTACCTGCGCGGCCGGACCGAACTCCCGGCGCCGATCAGCGCATCGGCGCGGGCGCTCACGCTGGGAGGGGCTTGAGGGGCTTGAGGGGCTTGAGGGGCTTGAGGGGCTTGAGGGGCTTGAGGGGCCTGAGGATCCTGAGGGTCTTGATGGGTCTTGATGGGCCTGGGTGGGCTCCTCAGCGAGGGGCATGAGGGGCCTGAGCGGCCTCCTGGTCGGTGTCGGAAGCCCGGCGTGCTTCGGTGGAGCGGTGTTGAGCCGTGGGAACGGGTGGGGATCCGGCGATGCTCGCCGACGCCCTCCCACCCGACCGCCAGCTGGTCCCGGACGAAGCGCTGCGCGAGCTCCTGCCAGCGCGCGAAGCGGCGGACGTGCTGCGAATGGGCGACCACGACGCCGACTTCGACCACGGGCTCCGCGTAATGATCGAGGCTTCCGGGCGGAGACGGAGACGGAGACGGAGACGGAGCCGGAGACGGCGGGCCCGGCCCCCGCGGAGGATCGGCTAGCGTGAGGCCCATGACCGCTCTTGACCCTCGCAGCACCGCCCTGGTCGTGATCGACCTGATGGACCGGATCGTCGCCAACCCGCTCGCGCCGCGCACCGGTTCGGAGGTGGTCGCCACGTCGCTGGAACTCGCCCGGGCCTTCCGTGCCGCCGGTGCCCCGGTCGTCGCCGTACGGGTCGAGCGGCCGGGCGTGGCCGAGCAGCCGCCCGGAAGCGAACTCGTCGCGGAGGTCGCGGCGGTGGCCGACGAGATCCTGGTCAAGCGCACCATCGGCGCCTTCCACGGCACCGGACTGCACGAACTGCTGCAGTCGCGGGGCGTGCAGACCCTGGTGTTCACCGGGATCGCCACCAACCTCGGGGTGGAGTCGAGCGCCCGCGCGGCCTCCGACCACGGGTACACGCTGGTGTTCGTCGAGGACGCGATGGCCGCACTCACGGCGGACGAGCACCGGGCGTCCGTGGAACTGGACTTTCCGCGCCTCGGCGACATCGTGGCGGCGGCGGACCTGCGGCTGGTCTAGGGGCCGGGTTCAGCTGCTGCCCGCTCGGAGGCGGTACGGCTCCGGTCGCTTGGAGTCGGTGTCTCGGGCGTCGCGGGCTGCCGGTGCCGCCAGCCGGGCGGCCGTCCCCGCACCTGCTGGAGTGGCCGTCCGCCGGGGGCCGTTTGCCACCACCTTGGGGTCCGACACCTCCTCGGTGTCCGCCAAGCCCTCGGTGCCCGACACGTCCTCGGCGTTTCTCAGGCCGGAGCGGCCAGGGGACGGACCGGCGCCCCCGGGTGCGGGCGCCGTGAAACGGGGCAAGCGTGGGGGAGGAGGTGGAGGCCATGGAACTGAGCGTTTCCGAGCTGCTGGACCGGTTCGGCCGCACCTATGCGGAGGAGGCCGGGATCGTGTTGCGCGACAAGCCCTCACCGCTCTATCGCTTGCTCGTCCTGACCGTGCTGTGCTCGGTGCGGATCAGTGCCGGCACCGCGACGGCGGCGGCCCGCGAGTTGTCAGCCGCCGGGCTGCGCACGCCGCGCGCGATGGTCGAGGCCCGGCGCGGCACACTGATCGCCGCATTCGGTCGGGCACACTACGTGCGCTACGACGAGAGCACCGCCACGGCGCTCAGCCAGGGAGCCGAACTGCTGCTCGACCGCTGGCACGGCGATCTGCGGCGGTTGCGGGACGAGGCCGGGGGCGATCCGGAACGGATCGGCGAGCTGCTGCGGGAGTTCCCGCGGATCGGGCCGGTCGGGGCCGGGATCTTCCGGCGTGAGGCGCAGGCGGTCTGGCCCGAGCTGCGGCCGTACTTCGACGAGCGGGTGCTGGAGGAGGCCCGGACGCTCGGGCTGCCGGGAACCCCGGACCGCCTGGCGGGGCTGGTCGCGGCGAACGACCTGGCGCGGTTGGCGGCGGCGTTGACCCGGGCGAGCCTGGCCCACGTCGGGGCGGCCTGAACGGTGGCGGGGCCGAGCCGGGTCCGAGTCGGGTACCCGAGTCGGGTGCGTGGGTCGGGTGTCCGAGCGGCGTGTCCGAGTGGGGTGTCCGGGCGGTGGGGACGGGGTCGATGAGGTGGGTGACCGGGGTGGTGTCGGGTCGGTGAGGTGTCAGGTCGGTGAATCGCCGGGCCGGCGGGTGTGCCGGCGGGTGTGGTGTCGGGTGTGTTGGCGGGTGTCAGGCCATCCAGAAGAACACCGCCGTCATCCGGCGATCCTCCAGGTCGTCACCGTAGTAGGTGGTGGCGCTGTGGATCAGGTTGGCGTGGTAGAGCAGCAGTTGGTTGTAACGGTTGGGGACGCGGACGTCCTCGACGAAGTGGTCGCCTGGCACGCGCCGGGTGCCGAGCGCCTCGACGAGGTTGTTGTGCGGGGCGTTGACCAGATTGCCGCCGAGACGGCCGCCGGGGAACTGCTGGCGGTAGAAGCTGGTGCCGGCGTCCTTGGGTGCTCCCGGGCTGAGGTAGAGCACGGCGGCGTAGCGGCAGAGCGCGCGGGAGTCGGTGTGCGGGCGGGACTCCGACTCCCCGGCGCCGACGACCTGGACGCAGTTGTGGTTGAGCGTTCCGCCGCCCGGGGTGCTCTGCACCCAGAGCCGCGAGGCGCCGGTGGCCTTGCGGACCAGGCCCTCGACACGGGCGAGCTCGTCGGGTTCCAGCCCCGGCATGGTGCGCAGGCCAGGCCACGTCTCGGGGCGGTGCGGGTAGCCCTCGGTCCAGTCACCGCGGGCCAGGCAGCGCTCGCGAACGGCGTCCGGGTCGGGCAGGACGTCGTTGAGGACCCAGTAGTCCCGGCCCCGGGTGGGCTTGCGGTACGGCAGGACCGGCAGGGTGATGGGCCTGATGGGCTGTGAGGACATGCGCCGACCATAGAGGCGGTGATCGTCAACCTTCTGCCGTGAGCAGGTCAACTTTGCGTCAAGAGCCTTCCGGCGGGAGACCGTCAGGCCTCCCGCACGGCGAAGCCCCCCAGGGCGCCCTCCAGTCGGTCGTAGGCGTGGACTGCCGAGGGCCGCACGGCGGCGGCGATCGCGGCGGGCTCTTCGCCGGCCAGTGTCCGGCGGAACACCTCGGCGAACAGCGCCCGGTCGACGGCGGCGAGCAGCGCGGCGGCGACCCGGCTCTCGAAGCCGACGGGTCTCTCGTGCACGGCCTCGGCCAGGGCCTCGGCGAGGGCGGTCTCGCCCTGCTCGTGCAGTTCGCGCAGCCGGGCGGTCAGGGCGGGGCTGTCGACGACCGTGCGGGTGAAGGCCGGGCCGGAGAAGCCGAGCCGGGGATCGTGCCGGTCGATCCCGGCCAGGCAGTCGCGGCGCAGCGCGGCGAGGGCGGACTCGCCCGGCGCCCGCCCGGCGACGGCCCGGGCGAGGCGGTGGACGATCTCCTCGTGCAGGTCGAAGAAGAGGTCCTCCTTGCGCGGGAAGTGGTTGGTGACGGTCATCTTGGCGACGCCCGCCGCAGCCGCGACCTCGGCGATGGTCGTCCGGTCGAAGCCCTGGTCGATGAAGAGCCTGGTCGCGGCGTGCGAGATCGCCTCGCGGGTGCGGCGCTTGTTGAGCTCGCGCAGGTTCGGAGCGGTCCCGGTCTCGGTCATGGCAGGAGCGTAGCGCAGGTATCTGGGTCGAGCACAGTAATTAGGCTTGACCCAAGCAATGGGTCGGACCTAAGTTCTACTCGGGCGGTCGGAACGGCTGCCGGAGGAGCTGCGGCACGGGCGACTCCAGGGACGTCTCAGGGGAGGGCGCATGACCACATCCGTCACTGCGAAGGGTCGGCGGGCGGGAGACCGGGCGACGGCGGAGCCGATTCCGCGGAGCCTGTGGAAGATGGGCGGGGTGCTCGCGCTGGGCCCGGTGCTCGCACTGCTCGACACCACGATCGTCAACGTCGGCATCGACTCGGTCGCCCGGGACCTGCACAGCTCGATCGCGGCCGTGCAGTGGGTGGCCACGGGGTACCTGCTGGCGATCTCGCTGACCATGCCGCTCTCGGGCTGGGCCGCCGGCCGCTTCGGCGCCCGGCGCGCGTGGCTCGCCTCCGTCGTCCTGTTCGTGCTGGGCTCGGTGCTGTGCGGTCTGGCCTGGTCGACGGGCAGTCTGGTCGCCTTCCGGGTGCTGCAGGGGATCGGCGGGGGCATGATCCAGCCGCTCGGCCAGGCGATCATCGTGCAGGCGGCCGGGCCGTCCCGGGTCGGGCGGGTGATGGGCACCCTCATGCTGCCCATCAGCCTCGCGCCGGTGCTCGGGCCGATCCTCGGCGGGCTGGTGCTGGAGCACCTCGACTGGCGCTGGATGTTCCTGCTGAACGTGCCGGTCGGGCTGCTCACGTTGCTGCTGGCCGCCCGCTGGCTGCCGCCCGAGGAGGCCTCGGACGCGCCGAGGCCCCGCCTGGACGTGACCGGCCTGGTCCTGCTCTCACCCGGTCTGACCGGGCTGGTCTACGGGCTCTCGACGATCGGTGACGGCGGGCCGGTCGGCTGGGCCGCCCTCGTGGCCGGCTCGGTGCTGGTGGCGGTGTACGGCTGGTACGCGGTGCGCGTGGGCCGCGCCGGAGTCCGTACGCCGCTGATAGACCTGCGGCTGTTCGCCCGGCGCGGCTTCAGCGTGGCGACCGCCAACAGCTTCCTGCAGGGCGCCGCGCTTTACAGCTCGATGTTCCTGGTACCGCTGTACTACCAGCAGGTCAAGCACGCCGGTGCGGTGGAGGCCGGCCTGCTCCTGGCCCCCCAGGCCCTCGGCACGGCGGTCACCGCGATGCTGGCCGCCCGAATAACCGACCGCGTCGCGCCGCGCCCGCTGATCCTGATCGGCATCGCCTGCTCCCTGGTCGGCACGCTCGCGTTCACCCGGCTCGGCACGGGCTCCGACCCTGCCGACTGGCTGATCGCAAGCTCGCTGACGCTGCGTGGTGCGGGCATGGGAATCATCGCGATCCCCGGCCTGGCGGCGGTGTACGGCAGCGTCGAAAAGGCCCAGGTGCCGACGGCGGCCGGCGCGGTCAACGTGCTGAACCGGGTCGGCGGGGCGCTCGGTACGGCGGTGCTGACGCTGGTCCTCCAGCAGACGCAGCACGGGCACCCCGCCCGGCCCGGGGCGGCCTTCGGGGAGACGTTCTGGTGGGTGCTGGCCCTGTCAGCCCTCGCGATCGGGCCCGCCCTGCTCTACCCGAAGACCCGTCAGAACATCTGACAGGCACCCCTTCGGGCCCGTACCGCACCTCACTGCTCCCTGCTACTCCCCGCTGCTGCTCCGACCGCTACTCCCCGCCGCTACTCCCCGCCGCGCCGTACCGCTGCCTGACGTCTTCCCTGCCGTTCGTCCCGGAGGTAACCATGTTCACCAAGCACCCAGGCTCTGCCGAACACGTCGCCCGTGTCGATTCCGCCCACTCCGGCGGCCTTCGCCTGCTGACCGTGCACGCCCACCCCGACGACGAGTCCAGCAAGGGCGCGGCCACCCTCGCCCGGTACGCGGCCGCGGGTGTGGAGGTCCTGGTCGCCACCTGTACCGGCGGCGAACGGGGCTCGGTGCTCAATCCGGCGATGGACCGGCCGGAGGTCCGGGCCGACATCGCCCGGATCAGGCGCGAGGAGATGGCGTCCGCCCGCAGGATCCTCGGGGTGGAGCAGAGGTTCCTCGGCTTCGTCGACTCCGGGATGCCGGGCCCGGGCGAGCCGCTGCCCGAGGGCTGCTTCGCCGCCCAGCCGGTCGAGGTCGCGGCAGCGCCGCTGGTCGCACTGATCCGGGAGTTCCGCCCGCAGGTGGTGATCACCTACGACGAAACCGGCGGGTACCCGCACCCGGATCATGTGATGACCCACCAGGTCACCGTGGCGGCTTTCGAGGCCGCCGCCGATTCGGCCCGCTTCCCCGAGGCGGGCGAGCCCTGGCAGGCGTCCAAGCTCTACTACCACCTGGCGCTCTCGCGGGCCTGGTTCCAGACGCTGCACGACGCCATGACGGAGCGCGGTGTCCCGTCGGGCATGGGCGAGTTGCTCGCCGACTGGCCGGACACCCCGCCCGCCCTGGCCACGACCACCAGGATCGCGTGCGCCGAGCAGTTCGCCGTGCGGGACGCGGCGATGCTGGCGCACGCCACCCAGGTGCGGCCGGGCGTCGCGTTCATGGCCCACCCCCGGGACATCGAACGCGAGGTCTGGCCGACCGAGGACTACCACCTGGCCCGGAGCTTGGTGCCGCCGGTCGGTGGCGGGGTTGGTGGCGGGGCCGGTGGCCGGCTTGCCGGCGGGGCCGGTGACGTGGTCGAGGACGACCTGTTTGCCGGGATCAGGCCGGGGGAGGGGGTGGGGTGAGCCGCGTGCGGGGCACGGCTGCGCGGGGAGGGCGTCGCTCGGCCCTCCGGCGTGTAACTGCCCGTTGGTCGGCACTGCCGTGCGCGAGCAGCCCGCCGCTCCGGGTGGCGCGACCGGGCCAGGACCCGGTCGCTCCGGGGTGCTCAGAGCGCCGCGAGGATGCCGCAGACGGCCAGGAGGCCACAGATCCCGAAGTTGACGACCTTGTGTGCCAGGAACACCGCCGCGAACTCCCGGATGGTGGCGCTCGGCAGGTAGTACCGGGCGGTCGGCGAGCCGAGGACGTGCCCGTTGACGCCGGTCTTGCGGGCGAGGAGGGCCGCCCGGAAGGCGTGGAAGTTGTTGGTGACCACGACGCAGCGGTAGTCGGGTTCGGCCTGCTCCATGATGGCCTTGCTGAAGAGCAGGTTCTCCTCGGTGGTGCGCGAGCGGTCCTCCCGCTCGATGCGTTCGGCGGGGAAGCCGCGCTCGATCAGGTAGGCGGCCATCGCGTGCGACTCGGGCAGCTTCTCGTCGGGGCCCTGGCCGCCCGAGGTGATCAGCACCGGCGGGTTGCCGCGCGCGACCTGCTTCTCGTACGCCTCGCGCGCCCGGTCCAGTCGGCTGGCCAGCAGCGGCGGGACTCGCTCGCCGCCGATCAGTCCGGAGCCGAGCACGACCACGAAGTGCACGTTCCGGCGCGGTCGGTGGCGGCTGTACAGGAACGCGTAGCCGACGAAGCAGACGAACAGGAAGGAGATGTAGAGGACCACCAGGACAGCGGTGCCCGCCAGGACGGCCAGCAGGCGGGAGCCGGTGACGATGGCGGCGCCCAGCAGCGCGACTACCGCGATGATGCCGATTCCGGCGAGCAGTGACAGGAGGTTGGCCGGCCGCTTGCCCTCCTTCCGGATCATGGTCACGCCGTTGGAGAGGAGGAACCAGACCAGGGCGACCGTGCCGACGGCCGGCAGCAGGATGATGACCCCCGCCACGACCTCCACCACCAGGGTCGGCGCCTTGCGGAGTTCGGCGAGCAGGGCGATGGAGAGGAGCGAGACGGCTATGCCGAGGAGGACGGCGTTGCTGAACTGGCGACGGTCGCGCAGTACCCCGATTCCGAAGAGCAGGAAGAACAGCGCGGCGGGGGCATAGGCGATCATGCATCGTATCGTAGGGGTTCACCGGGATGGGCCACTTGGCCGAGCGGTCCGGCGCCCAGGGAGGCGGGCGGGTGCTCAGGCGAAGCGTTCGATCGCGGCCAGGACGGCCTCCGTCATGCGCGGGCTCCCGGTGTGACCGGCCTCGTCGATGATCGTCAGCCGGGCGTCCGGCCAGGCCTTGGCCAGCTTCCAGGGGGTGTCGAGCGGTGATCCGAGGTCCAGTCGGCCGTGGATCAGCTCGCCCGGGATCCCGGCCAGTCGTCCGGCGTCGCGCAGCAGTTGGGCGTCGGTGAGGAATGCCCGGTGCGAGAAGTAGTGCGCGGTGATCCGGGTGAACGCCATCAGGGCGTCGGACGGGCGGTCGCTGTACGCGTTCGGATTCCCCAGGACCTCGTGCGTGATGACCGCGTCCTCCCAGGTGACCCAGGCGTTGGCGGCAGCCCGGCGGACGGTCTCGTCGGGGCTGTTGAGCAGCCGGCTGTAGGCGGCGAGGAGGTCGCCGTCCCGGTCGGCGGCCGGCAGGAAGTCCCGGAAGTCCTCCCACGGCCCGGGAATCAGCCGGCCGACGCCCCGGTAGAGCCAGTCGAGTTCGTCGGCAGTGGTCATGGTGACGCCGCAGATCACGATCCCGGAGACCCGCTCCGGGTGGGCCTGGGCATAGGCGAGAATCAGTGTGGAGCCCCATGAGCCGCCGTACAGAAGCCACTTGTCGATGCCGAGGTGTTCGCGCAGCTTCTCCATGTCGGCGATCAGGTGCGCGGTGGTGTTGTGCTCCAGCCCGGTCGACGGGTCGGCGGCGTGCGGCAGGCTCCGGCCGCAGCCGCGCTGGTCGAACTGGACGACGCGGTAGCGATCCGGGTCGAAGTACCGTCGCGCGCCCGGGCCGTGACCGGATCCGGGGCCGCCGTGCACCACCGCGGCGGGCGTTCCCGACGGGTTGCCGGAGGTGTTCCAGTGCATCCGCTGCCCGTCGCCGACGTCCAACAGGCCTTGCGCGTAAGGTTCGTAGAGGGGGTAGGTGGCGGCCACCGGGGACTCCTCCGCGGTCGTACGGACGGGGGCTCGGTGAGCCTACCCCCTCTGGGGGCGGCCGGTGGTGCGGCCGGTGGTGCGGCCCGGTGGTGCGGCCCGCAGCCGCCGTGCCCGGCGGAGCCGGCGGAGGCGCGTTCGGCTCGGCAGGCCTGAACCGGCCCACCCGGCCCGACCGTGCCTCCGTCCGCCCGACCGGCCCGACCGGCTCTACCGGCTGCAGTGGTGGCGGGCCGTCAGCGGAGCCCCTCGACCGCCGCCTGCGCGGACCGGGCCAGCTCGCGCCGGGCGCCGGCCCGGGTGGGCTGCGGTCCGGGCGGCGGGATCGGCGGCAGGAAGGTCACCTCGGCGACCAGCCCGCGCGCCGCGACCACCCGGGCGAGCGAGGTGAGCAGTCCGTCGTCCCCGATGAAGGCGGGGATGCTGGTCGGCCGCCCGTCCGCCAGCCGGTAGCGGATCGTCACCGGCTGGACGAGGGCGCCCGCCTCCACCGCGGCCTGGAACAGTGCGGGCCGGAACCGGCCGCTCTCCCGCCCGCACCAGGTCGAGCCCTCCGGGAAGACGATCACCGGGTGCCCGGAGCGCAGTTCCCCGGCCACCGCCGCGACGGTGGCCGGCAGCGTCCGCAGCCGGTCGCGGTCCAGGAAGACGGTGCCGCCCCAGGCCACCAGCCGTCCGAGCACCGGCCACTGCCGGACCTCGGTCTTGGCCAGCGACCGGCCCGGCCGGCCGACCGCCAGCAGCGGGATGTCCAGCCAGGACACGTGGTTGGCCACCACGAGCATCCCGCCCCCGCCGGGCCGGGCGCCCGGCCAGGAGAGGTGGACGGTCACGCCTAGCGCGCGCAGCACGACGCGTGCCCAGAGCCGGATCAGCGCGTCCCGGAGGCCGTACGGGAGCGGTCGGAGCGGCACGCTGAGCGCGACGCCGGCCACGACGGCCGCCAGACAGGCCGTCAGTCGCAGCACCCGCCGGGGGTGGGAGACCTCGGGTGCCGGGTCGGCGAGGCAGGTCTCGGGCCGGCAGGTGGCCGTGGGCAGCCAGACGCTCATGACGCCGTGCCCAGGCCCGGCAGGCCGGAGAGGAAGTGCCGCAGGTAGCGCGGGTCGGTGCGCTCCAGGGACAGCAGCACGTACAGGTCGGCGCAGGCGAAGTCCGGGTCGTACGCGGGCTGGCCGCAGACCCAGGCGCCGAGCCGCAGGTAGCCGCGGAGCAGGGCCGGCAGCGGGCCCCGCTCGGCGCGCGGCACGCCGGTGGCGTCCCAGCGGCGGTGCGGGGTGACCCGGTACTCGGCGGGGGCCAGGTGCTTGGCGCTGATGGTGTCCCAGACCCGGGCGGCGGTGGCGCCGCCGTCCGCCAGGCCGATCGAGCAGCAGCCGCCGACCCAGGTGTTGCCGGTGTCGGCCAGGTAGCGGGCGATGCCGCCCCACATCAGGTTGATGACGGCGCCGTTGCCCCGGTGGTCCGGGCGGATGCAGGAACGCCCGAGTTCGACCAGACCGGGGCGGACCGGTGCCAGGGCGGAGAGGTCGAACTCGCCCTCGGAGTACAGTCCCCCGGCCCGGCGGGCGGCCTCGGGACGCAGCAGCCGGTAGGTGCCGACGACGGGGCCGTGCTCGCTCTCCCGGACCAGGAGGTGGTCGCAGAACTCGTCGAAGGGGTCGACGTCCAGGCCCGGGACCGTGCTGTGCAGCTGGGCGCCGAGCTCGGCTCCGAACACCTGGTGGCGCAGCCGCTGGGCGGCCCGCACGTCGTCCTCGTCCCGGGCGAGGGAGACGGTGTACGCCGCCGGGGTTCGAGAGGGGGTCGCAGCCGCAGCCGCAGCCGCAGCCGCAGTCGGGGCCGCAGCCGCAGTCGGGACCGGCGCCGCGACCGGCCGGAGGCGGGGAGCGGGGATCGCCGGGGTGTCATGGGTGGGGGTGACTGCGGACGGAGCGTACGTGGGGACGGTGGTCATGGCGGACCCTCCAGGGCAGCACGATCGGCGGTGCCGTGGATCGCCAGGGCACCGTCCCGGTCCGCAGGTGGTTGGGCGTGGACGCGAACCGGTCTCGGTATGTCTCTCCGAGTGGGTTGGCATCCACGTTGCGGCGCGGCGGAGCGCAGATGTGCACCTGCTGAATGGGACCACCCGTGGCCTGCCGGTCATCTTCCCGGCACCGGGCGCTCGTTCGCCGTGGGTGGACAACGGGGGCGTGCGGCTGCACCGCACGCCGCTGCGGTCGCGGGCCCGCCAGGGTCACCCGGGTAGCGGAATGGTCCGGCGGATTCCGGTGACCCGGGTGACCCGGGTGACCGGGACAGCCCGGATCACCCGGGTGATCCGGGCCCGGGCTCACATGCCCCGCCAGCCCTCCGGGTCGACGCCGCCCGGGACGGCCGGGGCCGGGCCGTACGGCTCGCGGGTGTAGACGAAGGAGCCGAGGTCGAGGTGGCTGACCGTGCCGTCGGCTCGGCGGACCACCCGCAGGGTCTCGCCCGCGTAGTAGTCGTCCAGGCCGGTCCAGGTGCCGTCCGGCTCGGGGCGGAAGCGGGAGCCGCGGCCGTGGCCCGCGAGCGGGGCGAGTTCCAGGATGCGGCCGGCCCTCAGGCGGAGCGTGTTCGGAGCGGCGCCCCAGTACCAGGGCCCGGTGAGATCCAGCAGGTCGTCGTCCACCTCGGCGAGCGGGCGCCAGGGCTCGGGCAGCCGGGGCTCGTGCTCGGCGGTGAGCGTGATCAACTCGGCTGCCAGTTGCGCTGTGGCGGCGCCGCTGGTGGCGTTGGCGAGGGCGTACGCGGCCAGACCGTCGGCCTCGCTGACCCACAGTCCCGCCGTGAAGCCGGGCATCGAGCCGGTGTGTCCGTACAGCAGTCGGCCCTGGTGGCGCCGCAGTTGCAGGCCGAAGCCGTACGCGGAGTTCCAGCCGGAGTCGTCCGGCGCGGCGGCCGGGCGGCGCATCTCGGCGAGGGTGTCGGCGGACAGCACCTTGTCGTCCCCGGCGGCGAGGAAGGCCGCCCAGCGGGCCAGGTCGGCGCCGGTGGACCAGAGTTGGCCGGCCGGGCCCATCAGTCCGGTGTCGGTGAGCGGTTCGGGCTGCAGAACGTCGGCCCAGGGATGGACGGCGAAGCCACCGGCGTGCGGGTGCTCGGGCAGCAGTGTGGTGCGGTCCATGCCGAGCGGTGCCAGCACCTCGCGGTGCAGCACCTCGCCCCATGGCTTGCCGCGCAGTTCCGCCACCAGGGCGCCGAGCAGCGCGTAGCCGGGGTTGGAGTAGTGGTGGAGCCGCCCGGCCGGGTGCTTGAGCGGGCGTTCGGCCTCCAGGAGGTCGTCGAGGCCGGGCCGGAGGGTGCCCTCGGTCCGCTCCCACCACGGGCCGGGGGTCTCGGCGGCGAGGCCGGAGGTGTGCGAGAGCAGTTGGGCGATGGTCGCGTCGTCGGCCGGGGTGCCGGGCAGGTGGCGCGAGAGCGGGTCGGCGAGGCCGAGCAGTCCTTCGTCGCGCAGCCGCAGGACGAGTACGGCGACGAAGGTCTTGGTGAGCGAGCCGATCCGGTACTGGACGTCCGGGGTCGGCGCGTGCCCGTCGGTCATGCTGCGGGCGCCGCTCCACACCGGTCGGCCGTCGCGCACCACGCCGGCGACCACGGACGGTGCGCGGCCCTCGGACTGGGCGACGGCGAGCCGGTGCAGGAGGGCGCGGCCGGTGGCGGGGAGCAGTTCGTGGGGCAGGTCGGTCATGTGGTCTGCAGAACTCGTCGACATGGGGACGGACAGTAGTCCAGCCCGGCGCCGGCCCCCACCCGGTTTACCCGGCCGGGTTTGCCGCCCGCCCGGTTCGCCGCCCGCCCGGTGGGCGGGTGACTGCCACGACGACCATGGGCGCGCCTCTGACGGAGGTTCAGTCCGGCAGCGGTGGCAGCTGCGGCCGCTCCAGCCAGGCCTCGAAGAGCGGGCCGAGCGGGGTGGTGGTGTACCGGGAGGCGTGGGCCCGCAGGTCGGCGGTGTCGACCACGCCGTGCCGGTTGACGCCCGTCCAGTCCCGCAGCATCGCGAAGAACGCGTCGTCGCCGAGCGCCCGCCGCAGCGCGTGCACGACGAGCCCGCCGCGCTGGTACAGCCGGTCGTCGAACATCAGCTTGCGGCCCGGGTCGGCGAGGCTGAGGTCCTGCGGCAGCCCCGTCAGCAGGCGGTGCGCGGCGGCGGCATGGGTGGCCGCGGCCGGGCCGCCGGCGTGTTCGGACCACAGCCACTCCGCGTACTTGGCGAAGCCCTCGTTGAGCCAGATGTGCTGCCAGTTCGCGATCGTGACGCTGTTGCCGAACCACTGGTGGGCCAGCTCGTGGGCGATCAGCCGCTCGCGTTCCCAGCCGCCGCCGAGGTGGTTGGTGCCGAAGGTGGCGACGCCCTGGGCCTCCACCGGGACGTCCAGTTCCTCGTCCGCGACGACCACCGCGTACTCGCCGAACGGGTACGGCCCGAAGACCTCGCCGAAGTAGGCGGCCATCTCGGGCTGCCGGGCGAAGTCCCGGGCGAAGGCGGTGGCCAGCGGCTCGGGCACGTACCCGGTCTGGGGCACGGCCGGGCGCGCGGCCAGCGGCACCGGCCGGTAGTGCCCGACCGACACCGTCACCAGGTACGTCGGGGTCGGCGCGCTCTGCTCGTACACCCAGGTGGTGCTGGACGCCCGGGTGGTGCGGGTCAGCAGCCGGCCGCTCGCCACCACGGTGAAAGGGGACGGCGTGGTGATCGCCAGCTGGTAGGTCGCCTTGTCGGCGGGCCGGTCGTTGCACGGGAACCAGGACGGCGCGCCGACCGGCTGGCTGGCGACCAGCGCGCCCTCGGTCAGCTCCTCCCAGCCCAGGCCGCCCCACGGGCTGCGCACCGGGCGCGGGTTGCCGGTGTAGTGCACCTCGACGGTGAACGCCGCGCCCGCCGCGAGCGCCTTCGCCGGGCGGATGCGGAGCTTGCCGGCGCGGTGGGTGTAGCGGGCGGCCCGGCCGTCGACCAGGACCCGGCCGATCCGGAACTCGGCCAGGTCGAGCGCGAACTCCGCGAGGGCCGCGTCCGCCACCGCGCTCAGCCGGGCGGAGCCGGCCAGCCGGTTGGGGCCCGGCCGGTAGTCCAGCGTCAGCTCGTAGCGGTGCACCCGGTAGCGGTGGTCGCCGCTGTTCGGGAAGTACGGGTCCGGGGCGCCGGCGACCGCCGGGGCGTGCTTGGGCTTCACGGGGGCGTGCGCTTCCTGCGGGCCGGGACGACTGCTCGTCGGGGTGGTCATGACGTGGTCTGCCACGCCTCGATGGGGTTGCCCAGCCACCGCGTGTCGGCGGGGACGGACTCGGCGCGCATCACCAGTGAGGCCGGGCCCAGGGTGCTGCGCGCGCCCACCGTGCTGCCGGGCAGCACGATGCCGCCCGGGCCCAGGGTGGCGCCCTCGCGGAGGACCACAGTATCCATCCGCATGATCCGGTCGTGGAAGAGGTGCGTCTGCACCACGCAGCCGCGGTTGATGCTGACCCCGTCGCCGAGGGTGACCAGGTCCGCCTCCGGCAGCCAGTAGCTCTCGCACCAGACCCCGCGCCCGACCCGGGCGCCGAGCGCCCGCAGCCACAGGTTCAGCACCGGGGTGCCCGGCACCGCACCGACCAGCCAGGGCACCGCCAGCATTTCCACGAAGGTGTCCGCCAGCTCGTTGCGCCACACGAAGCCGCTCCACAGCGGGTGCTCCACCGCCCGGAAACGGCCGACCAGCAGCCACTTCGCCGCGATCGCGACCACACAGGCCACCGTGCCGGCGCCGATCAGGACGAGGCCCGACAGCAGGGCGGCCGTCAGCGGCGAGCCGGCGGCCAGGCAGGACAGCGCCGCCCCCGTCAACACGCCCAGCGCCCCGGAGGCCAGCACCGGCACCAGCCGGCCCAGCTCGACCAGCCCGCGCGCCCACAGCAGCCGGGCCGGCGGCTCGTACGTCAGGCTCTGGTCGCCCCGGTCCGCCGAGCGCGGCAGCCGCATCGGCGGCATGCCGAGGTACGAGCTGCCCTTCTTCGCCTTCGCCGGCGCCGCCGACAGCACGCCCACCAGGCCGCGCTTGGGCACCGACCGGCCCGGCGCGGTCATCCCCGAGTTGCCCAGGAACGCCCGCTCGCCGACCTTCGCCTCGCCGAGCCGCACCCAGCCGCCGCCCAGCTCGTACGGCGCCACCAGGGTGTCGTCGGCCAGGAACGCGTGGTCCCCGACCGTGGTGAGGCTCGGCAGGGCCAGCACCGTCGACACCTCGGCGCCCCGGCCGACCCGCATCCCGAGCGCCCGCAGCCACAGCGGTGTGACCAGCCCGGAGTAGAGCGGGAACAGCACCTCCCGGGCCCGGTCCATCAGCTGGGTGACCGTCCACGCCTGCCAACCGACCCGGCCGTGCAGCGGGTGCACCCCCGGCTCCAGGCCGAAGCTCAGCAGCCGCACCAGGGCCAGCAGCTGCGCCGCGTACACCGCGCCGAACGCCAGGGTCGCGGGCAGCAGGCCCAGCAGGGCGCCGCCGAGGGCCGCGCCGAGCCCGTCGCCCTGGTGGACGAAGCGGGAGAGTACGGCGAGGGAGGCGAGGGCGGGCAGCACCGGGAGCAGACCGAGCACGCCACCGCTGGCTCCGTACAGCGTCGCCCAGCGGGCCCGGCGCGGCGGGCGCTCCTTGGGCCAGGTGCGCTCGGTGCGGCCCAGCTTGACGGCGGGTGCGCCGCCCCAGCGCTGGCCGGTCGGGACCTGGCCGGTGACGCTGGAGCCGGCCACCACCTGTGCGCGCTTGCCGATCCGGGCGCCGGGCAGCAGCGTCGAGCGGGTGCCGACCACCGCGCCGGAGCCCACCTTGACCTGGCCGATCAGCAGCCGGTCGCCGTCCAGCCAGTAGCCGCACAGGTCCACCTCGGCCTCGACCGCGCAGCCGCGGCCCAGTTTCAGCATTCCGGTGACCGGCGGGAGGGAGTGCAGGTCGACCTCGGGCGCGACCTTGGCGCCCAGCGCGCGGGCGTAGCGCACCAGCCAGGCGCCGGACAGCGAGGCGGCGCCGCTGATCTCGGCGAGCCGCTCGGCGGTCCAGAGCCGCAGGTGGACGGCGCCGCCTCGCGGGTGGCTGCCGGGGCGCACGCCGCGCAGCAGCAGCCGGGCGCCGCCCGCAGCGACCGCCAGCCGGCCCGCCGGGGTGTCCAGCGCGAGCGCGCCCGCGCCGACCCACCACCAGGAGGCGGTGGGCGCCCACGGGTAGTCGCCGAGGTGGGTGAGCAGGTTGCCGGCGGCCAGCAGGGCGACCGTCCAGCGCAGCCCGACCACGGTGAACAGCGGGATCAGCAGGAGCAGTTGCAGGAGCTTGGCCCGGGTGGGCACCAGGGCGACGGTCCGCGCCTCGGAGCGGTCCGCGGCCGTGCCCTCCAGGTGCCGGGCGAGCTTGCGCAGCGTCGGGTGCTGGTAGATGTCGAGCACGGCCGCGCTCGGGTAGCGGGTGCGCAGGAGGGTGGTCAGCCGGGCGGCGGCCAGGCTGCCGCCGCCGATCGCGAAGAAGTCGTCGCGCGGGCCGCTCACCCTGATGCCGAGGATCTCGGCCCACTGCTCGGCCAGCCAGGCCTCGGTGCCGTACAGCTGCTCGCTCGGCCCGGCGGCCTCCAGCTCGGGCAGCGGCCAGGGCAGGGCGTTGCGGTCGACCTTGCCGGACGTCCGGGTGGGCAGCGTCTGGACGGTCGCCAGCAGCGGGACGAGGGCGGCGGGCAGTTCTGCGCGCAGCCGCTCGACGGCCTGCTCGCGGTCGAAGCCCTCCTGGACCGCCAGGTACCCGACCAACAGCTGGTTGCCGCCGCGCGCGGTCCGGACGGCGGCGGCCGCGCCCGACACGCCGGGCAGGGCCTGCAGGGCCGCGTCGACCTCGCCGAGCTCGATCCGGCGGCCGCCCAGCTTGACCTGCTCGTCGGTGCGGCCGAGGAACAGCAGGCCGGCCGGGTCGGCCTGGACCAGGTCGCCGCTGCGGTAGGCACGCTCCCAACCCAGCGAGGGCAGCGGCGCGTACTTCTCGGCGTCCTTCTCCGGGTCGAGGTAGCGGGCCAGGCCGACCCCGCCGATCACCAGCTGGCCGGTGCCGCCCGGGGCTACCGGCTCGCCGGCCTCGTCCACCACGGCGAGGTCCCAGCCGTCCAGCGGCAGGCCGATCCGCACGGGGCCCTCTCCGGTCAGCAGCGCGGCGCAGGCGACCACGGTGGCCTCGGTCGGGCCGTAGGTGTTCCACACCTCCCGGCCCTCGGTGACCAGGCGCTGCACCAGCTCGGGCGGGCAGGCCTCACCGCCGAAGATCAGCAGCCGCACCTCGTTGAGCGCCTCGGCCGGCCACAGCGCGGCCAGGGTCGGGACCGTGGAGACCACGGTGATCTCCTGCTCGGCCAGCCAGGGGCCGAGATCGGCGCCGCTGCGGACCTGGGAACGGGGAACGGGCACCAGGCAGGCGCCGTGCCGCCAGGCCAGCCACATCTCCTCGCAGGAGGCGTCGAACGCCACCGACAGGCCGGCCATCACGCGGTCCCCGGGGGCGATCGGCTCCTCCCGGAGGAACAGCGCGGCCTCGGCGTCCACGAAGGCGGCGGCGTTGCGGTGGGTGACGGCGACGCCCTTGGGCTTGCCGGTGGATCCGGAGGTGAAGATGATCCAGGCGTCGTCGGCCGGGGTGGGACGGCGCCCACCGGCGGGCGCCTGCTCGGCCGTGGCGGCGAGGGCCGCCCCGACCGGGGTGGTGAGGGCGCGCCCGGCGCCGAGCACGGCGGCGACCCCGGCCTCGCCGAAGACCAGTTCGGCGCGTTCGTCCGGGTCCTCCGCGTCCACCGGAACGTAGGCGGCGCCGGCGGCGAGCACCGCCAGGATCGAGACGTACAGGTCGTTGGTGCCCGAGGGCACGCGTACGCCCACCCGGTCGCCCGGCCCGATCCCGGCGGCGGCCAGTCGGCGGCGCAGCTGCTCGACCTCGGCGGCCAGCGCGCGGTAGCTGAGCACGGTGCGGCCGTCGTCCAGGGCCGGCTCGTCGGGGTGGGCGCGCACGGTGGCGTCCAGCAGGTCGACCAGGGTGCGCGGCGCGGCGGCCGGACGGCCCGGGAAGAGGGCGCGCGGCGGCGCGGCGTCCTGGCTCGGCCGGACCGGTTCGTTCAGCTGGCTCGGTTCAGCTGTCATGGCAGCGCCTGCGCTCCTCGTCCTCGCCCCGTCCTGATCGATGCCCGGCCCTTGGGGGCGGTGGGAGCACTCGCCGGAACCGGGTGACCCCACTCCGGGGCCGGAGCGGACAACCTGACCGATGGTAGCCCGGCCTTCCGGCCGGTGCCCGGTGCGTGTTCCGATCCAACTTGGCTCATCCTGAACGGATCTGACGCGCCATCAGTCAACAACTGTGGTGTTCTGTCCTTGATGTGACGGAGAGTCAATCGGATTGACGGTACGTCAGGTCGACTTCCTGATCGTGATCCATGCCACAGCGAATACTGCTCCCTCCGGGTGGTGGGCCCGGCGTTTCGGCCATTTCGCGGAGGCCCGCGACCGGGCGGTCGCGGGCCTCCGCCCGGGTGGGAGCGATCGGTGGACGGCCCGGGGGTGGCGAGGGGGATGCTCCGGGGTGGTGAGGGGAGTCAGCGGAAGCGGTGCAGGTGCTCGCGGAGAAAGGCCTCCAGGGTGCGGGGGCTGCGCCCGGTGGCGTGGGTGAAGGCGTCGTCGGGCTCCTCCCGGCGGACCACCGCCAGCTGCTGGATCTCCACCACATGGGCGGCCAGCCAGCCGGGCATCCCGGCTCGTCCGACCAGGTGGGCGTGCAACTCGGCCGGGGAGAGGTCGAGGTAGCGGACCGGGCGGCCGAGCAGGCGGCCCAGCAGTGCGACGAGCTCCGGGTGGCTGTAGGCCCGGCCGCCGGTGAGCGGGTAGGTGCCGCCCGCCAGCTCCGGGCGGGTGAGGACGTCGGCGCCGAAGTCCCCGATGTCCCGGACGTCCACGTAGTTGCACCGGGCCTGCCCCATTGCCCCGTGCACCACCCCGGCGGCGGCGATGCTCGGCGCCAGGAGCAGCAGTTTCTGCATGAACGCGAATGGGCGCAGGACGGTGGTGGCGACGCCGGAGGAGCGCAGACGCTCCTCGATCAGGTGGTGGCCGCGGGATATCGCGACGGGGGAGTCCGGTTCGGCGGCGGGCGCGGAGACCTTGACGACGTGCTCCACGCCGCAGTCGAGGGCGGCCTCGATGGCGTTCAGCTCGTACTGCACCTGATGGGGAGCGTTGGCCATGGTGAGGAAGAGTTGGGTCGCGCCGCAGAAGGCCGCGCGGAGCGAGTCCGGATCGGCGGCGTCGGCCTGGAAGGGCTCGGTCCGCGCGAGGGTCCGTTCGTCCAGGCCTGCGGCGAGGAGGGCGGGGTCGCGGCTGAGCGCGCGGCTGGGGGTACCGCGGGCGGCGAGGCTGCGCAGGGTGGCGCCTCCGGTGGCGCCGGTGGCGCCCATGATGACGATCACGGCATCTGCCTTTCGGGTCGAGGGGTGGTGGAGTACCGGTGCTGCGATTCGTGGGCCCGTGGGCTGCCGAGCCGGCGCCACGTGGTGATGGTGGCGGCGATCGCCGAGGAGACCGGCAGGTCGATCGGCAATCGGCCCGGCCAGGGACTGTCGGAGAGGGCCGGGACGTGGGGGAGCCAGCGTGCGGCGGCGAGGCCCACGGCGAGCGCGAGGGCCGCGGCCGCCAGGCCGACGGCGGCGGCCGCGAGCGCGCGGGGCGTCCGGGCGGGCTTCGCTCGGGCGGGGCGGCGGTGCAGGGCGGAGCCGAGGGCGGCGGCCACGACGGCGGAGGTGCCGCCGATGGTGGTGGCGGCGGCGACCACGAGCTGCGGCTGGTGGGTGAGGGCTCCGCCGATGCCGGCGGACACGGCTGGCATGGCGTAGGCGACCAGCACCTCACGCCACAGGGCGAGCGGCGGCGGTGCGCCGGGGGCTTTCGTGTCCATCGATGTCTCCTTGGGAAGCGGCTTGGGTTGTTGCAGGGTTACTTAGCTACCTAACTATTGATGCTTAGGCACCTAACTATGGTGGCCGAAGAGAGGCGGGCCGCTTGGTGGGCGGCCCGCCCGTTCGGGCAGGGGTCGGTCCGGTCAGTCCGTCGGTTCGAGGTCGGCCCGGGTGAAGGCGTCGATGCCCGCGACCACCCGGGCCAGCAGGTCGAGGAAGGTCGTGCGCTCGTCGACGGAGAGGCCGCCCACCAGCGCCTGCATTCGGGCGAAGTGTTCGGGCGCGAGGTCACGGAGCTTGTCGGCGCCGCGTGCGGTGAGGATCACCACGTTGCCGCGACCGTCCTCGGTGGAGGGGCGGCGGGCCACCAGGCCCTCCCGTTCCAGGCCGTCGACCAGACCGGTCACGGTCGCTCGGGAGACGCCGAGACTCGCCGCGAGCTGGGACGGCGACTTCTCCCCGCCGTGGTCCTCCAGATCGGCCAGTAGGCGGTAGCGGCCGGTGGAGAGACCGAACCGGCCGAAGTGCACCTCGCCGGCCTGGCCGATCCGGGCGCCCGCCGCCATCAGCCGGGCCGCGACCAGGATCGCCTGCGGATCGGCGGTGAGGCCGTAGCGGGTGATCTGGCGGCGGGCCTGGTCGAGGGTGGGGGCACCGTGGTCGGGCTCGGAGTGCTGCGTCACGAAAGGTAATATGGCGCCTAATCGGATGTCCGGTCAAGTGCGTCCTGCGAGTCCTTGTCCGAGCGCGATCGCCCGAGCGCGATCGGCTGGGTGGCTGATCGGCTGGGCGGCCTCGGGTGGGTGGCACCGGCCGGGCGGCCTCGGCTGGGCGCCATCGGCAGCCGGGCGGGACCGCGCGGGGGGGCGATCGCTCAGGACCGCCGTCCCCGTGGGCGCTCCAACTCGGCGGCGTAGCCGGCGAGCAGGATGCGGAGGGTGCGGTGGAAGCACTTCTCGGAGTCGAGGCCCTCGCCGGTGGCGAAGGCGCGCGCCAGGTGGGGGTAGGTGTCCCGGTCCAGGGCGGTGAACTGTTCGGGCTGCGGCTCGGTGCCCTCGTGGTGGGGCGTCTCGCCGACCTCGCCGAGAGTGTGGCCGATGGTCCACCGGACGACGGAGTTGAGTACGTCGAGCGCGTCGCCGAGTGGGACACCGTCCTCGTGGAGCACGGTGACGCCGCGTTCCAGCAGGCCGAGGGCGCTGGGGGTGGCGGCCGGGCGGGTGGCCAGGACGGTGAGCATGGCGGGGTGGTCGAGCAGTAGCCGGCGCAGTTCGACGGCGAATTCCCGGACGACCTCGGTCCAGGGGCCGCTGGGCTCGGCGAACAGGTCTCCGGCGGACAGTTCCAGTAGGCGCTCCACCATGCCGTCGAGCAGGGCGGCCTTGCTGGGGACGTAGTAGTAGAGCGTCATGCCCTCGACGCCGAGCGCCGCGCCCAGCTTGCGGTTGGAGAGCGCGGCGAGGCCGTGTTCGTCCACGTAGGCGAGGGCGGCGTCGATGACCTTCTCGCGGGTCAGGCCGGTCCTCGGGCGGGGGCGTCGGTTCGGCATCTGCTCCTCCTGGGTTCCGGGTGTCGTCCGGACGGTCTCGCTGGGGCCTTGACAACTCTTGCACTGCAAGAAAACAATACTCGACATCGTCTTCTTGCACTGCAAGAAAACTTCTGAGGAGGATGTCGTGCAGCTCGTCGCGGTCATGGTGCGCAAGCTCAACGAGGGTGTGGAGTACGGCGAGTTCCGCAAGGCGTGGATCCCGGACGAGGTGTTCCCGGACGACCCGCGCACCCGGGTGATCAGCGCCACCGCACTGGAGGACTCGCGGGAGATCCTCACCATCGCGCTGATCGAAGGCGATCACGGGCCGGAGTCCATACAGGCCTGGATGGAGCGACTCGCGCCGATCGAGGAGCGCCGCTTCGAGCGGATCAAGGACCTGGTCGGCCCGCCGACCCTGAACGCGGTGTACCAGGTCGTCGCCGAGGACGACCTGTCGAAGCCGATCGCGGAACAGCGGCGGCCCGCTGCGGGTCGCGAGGGTGACTCCTGACGCGGTCGCGGCACGCCGAGCACGGAGGTGGAACGACAACGAAGACCGGGTTCCGTTGACCCATCGTCAAGTCAACTGGACGTCAAGACTGGTTATTCACAGAATATTCCGCCGTTTCAGGCAAGGCGCGCGGGCGATTTCCGCTGTGCCCGGGTCTTCCCACGGAGATCTCCGGCTGACAGGCTGGGGCAGCCCTTTTCCGTACCGAGGAGGTTCCTTGTCCCGCATATCGACGTTGGCCGGAGCAGTCGCCTGTGCGCTCGCCCTTGTCACCGGCTCCGCCGTCGCCGCCTCGGCGGCGCCGGTCGACCAGGCCCCGGGCCTGGCCGAGGCGAAGGTCGACCCCGTCGCCTGGACCCCGTGCAACCCCGACCCCAGCAAGCCGGACCCGGGCATCTACGACTGCGCCGTCTACCCGGTGCCGATGGACTACGACAACCCGTCGGGTGAGAAGGTCGGCATCGCCATGATGCGGCGGCGGGCGAGCGACCCGTCGAAGCGGATCGGCTCGCTGTTCCTCAACCCGGGCGGCCCGGGCGGCAGCGGCTACCTGTGGGCGACGACCTCCCGCTTCGGCCCCGAGGTGCAGGCCAAGTTCGACCTGATCGGCTTCGACCCGCGCGGTGTGGCGCGGAGCAACCCGCTCAAGTGCTTCAAGACCCAGGAGCAGGCCGACGCGGTCAACAACCGCATGGTCGGCGTGCCGGTCACCAAGGCCGAGGTCGACGGGACGCTGGACGCCGACCAGGACTACACCGACGCCTGCAGCAAGAACGCCGGACCGCTGATCGAGCACATGTCGACCATCAACGTGGTGCGCGACCTGGACCGCATGCGCCGTGCCGTCGGTGACTCCCAGCTCACCTTCGCCGGGTTCTCCTACGGCACCCTGATCGGTTCGACGTACGCGAACATGTACCCGAACAAGGTCCGGGCGATCATCATCGACGGAAACGTCGACCCGAACCTGCGGCTGCACAACGGCCTGGAGTACGACCGCCAGCGGGCGGGCGGCTTCGAGCTGGCCCTGGACGAGTACCTGAAGCGCTGCCAGAGCGCCGGTGCACCGCGCTGCGCCTTCGGCGAGGGGGACACCCGGGCGAAGTTCGACCAGCTCCGCGACCACCTGCGCACCAGCCCGATCACGCTGCCGAACGGCTCGCAGGTCACGTTGAGCAGCTTCACCAGCGAGGTCGCCAGCGCGCTGTACTCGCAGGCCAAGCTGGCTCCGCTGGCCAAGTCGCTGCAGGCGACGTACCAGGTGCTGCAGAAGCCGAACGCCGCGACGCTGCTGGCCCCGAACGCGAACGTCTCGGACGAGGACGCCAACCTGCTCTCGGTGGACGTCCCGCGGGCGCTGCGGGAGGCTCCGGCGGACTCCGAGTACACCGCCGACGACTCCTACATGGGCGTCAACTGCCAGGACAAGCCGTACCCGTCGAACGACCGGGTGTTCGCGAACGCGGCCAGGAGCTGGGAGCAGGAGTCGCCGACCTTCGGCCGCTACCAGGCCTTCGACGCGCCCGCGTGCGCGAGCTGGCCCGCCCCGGCGCGGGACGCCGAGCGCTTCTCCGGCCCGTGGAACAAGAAGACCTCCAACACCGTGATGGTGATCGGCAACCTCTACGACCCGGCGACCCAGTACAAGTTCGCCCAGCGGATGCAGCAGCAGCTGGCCAACGCCGTGCTGGTCAGCGTCGACGCGATCGAGCACTGCGCCGTCGGCCGCAGCACGGCGCTCAACGACCTGGTCACCCGCTACCTCGTCGACGGCACCGCGCCGAAGCCCGGCCAGCTGCTGAAGCCGGACGCGGAGATCTTCCCGGCGGTCTGACGGCGGCCGCACCTCCGGGAGTCGGGCGGACGAACCCCGGGCAGTGGTGGTCGGTGACGTGGCCGGCCACCACGACCGGGTTCTCCGGCCGACTCCCGGATTCCCCGGACAATGCGGAAGAAGATCGCCATCGAACCTCCCGGGTGGTGGATTCCCCTGAGATGTCGGTGACCATAGTCGATGCCACTGACAATGGAGGTCGAAGGGCGAGGAAGTCGGGAATCGGACGGCGCATCGTGAATGGCGCGCCGTCACGGTTCCCGGAATCGTTTCCCCGTGCATCGAATGCCCGTGTCGGCGTGCGGCCCGCCGGCTTCTCGGGCCGCACGACGCCGAACCGACGCCCCCGCCCCGCCCGCTACACGGCCGACTCCGCCTCCTCCGCCACGACCCGCCCGTCGCGGAGTTCGATCACGCGGTCGGCGAGCCCCATCAGCGTCGGGTCGTGGGTGGCGACCAGCACCGTGACGCCCTCGCTGCGCACGACGGCGCGCAGCAGCTCCATGATCGAGCGGCCGGTCTCCGAGTCCAGCTGGCCGGTGGGCTCGTCGGCGATGATCAGACCGGGCTCGTTGGCCAGCGCGCGGGCGATGGCGACGCGCTGCTGCTGGCCGCCGGAGAGTTCGCCGGGCCGCTGGTTGGCGTGGCCGGCGAGGCCGACCAGCGCCAACAGGGTGTGTGCGCGCTCCTCGCGTTCGGCGGCCCGGACCTTGCGCAGCCGCATCGGCACGCCGACGTTCTCGGCGGCGGTGAGCATCGGGATCAGCCCGAAGGACTGGAAGACGAAGCCGATCCGCTCCCGGCGCAGGGCGAGCCGGCCGTCCTCGTCCAGTCCGCCGAGGTCGATGCCGTCGAGGGTGATGCCGCCACCGGTCGGGGCGTCCAGCCCGCCGACGAGGTTGAGCAGGGTGGTCTTGCCGGAGCCGGAGCGGCCTTTGAGCGCGGTGAGTTCGCCGCGGCCGACGGTGAAGGAGACGCCGCGCAGGGCGTGCACGGTCCGTTCGCCGGCGCCGAAGCTGCGTCGGAGGTCGGTCACGGTCACCATCGGTTCGGTGGTCGTGGCCGTGGTGGCGGTTGCGGCCTGATCCTGCGTCATGCGGCGGCCCCCCTTTGGGCGTGGTTCCCCGGCTCCCATGGGTCTCTACGGATGGGACGGCTCCGCCGGTTCACGTTCCCGGAGAGTTCCCGGGCGGGCAATCCGAGAGGGCGGAGTCCGTCGGCCAAAGGAGCGCGCTGGAGCCGGAGTTGTGAAGTGTGCATGGCATTTTGATGGGGCGTCCCCGGTGGGGATGCCGTCAATGGAAAGAATTTGCTCATTGCTTACTTGATTCGCGCAAGTCCCTTCCGTTCCTGGATCGTTTCTGACAGCATCGTCCGCTATCCGGTGACCGAATGCCGGTGGTCAATGCGCCGGTGTGCTCTCGAATGTCCGACTGTGGCCGATTTGTGCTCGGATCGGGTCGATGAGCGGGGTCGGTGCGCTACCGGGGACGTGAATCCGGGGGAGGAATTCGATGCTCGGCTTCGTCGTGCGCCGACTGCGCGGGCGACTGCCGCTGGCTGCCGCCGTCCTGCTGACGGTCCTGATCACCACGGCGGTACTGACCGCCCTGGTGACCTTCAACAGCGGCGTCGGTCAGGCCGGTCTGCGGCAGGCGCTGCAGGGCCCCGACCACACCCGAACCACGGTGGTGGTGACCGCCGAACACGGGGCGGACCAGCGGACCAAGGACGAGGAGGCGCTCGCCTCCTTCCGGCAGAAGCTCTTCGGAGACCTGCCGGTCCGCACCGACAGCCTGCTGCGCAGCCGTTCCTACGGCCTGCAACCCGCCGGCACGCCCGGCACGCCCGGCACGCCCGGCACCCCCGGCCAGGCCGGCCCCCTCGGCGCGCCCGCCGGAGCAGCCCAGGCCGCCGGGGCTCAGACCAGTGGGGCCCAGGCCACCGGGGACCAGGCAGATCTGACGCTCCTCGCCGACGTCGACCGCGGCCGGGCGCACCTGGTCGCCGGTGCCTGGCCTGCCGCCGTCGGCGGTCCGGTCCGGTCCACCGGCCTTCAGGTCGCCGTCCCGCGGAGCATGATGGCCCGGCTCGGCCTGACCGAGCAGTCCCTGCCCGCCGACGTGCCGCTCGTCGACCGTCTCGACGGCAAGCCGCTGACCGTCCGGGTCGTCGGTGCCTACCAGGCCGTCGACCCGTTCGACCCGTACTGGCGGATCGATCCGGTCGGCGGTCACGAGGTCGAGGTGGGCGGCTTCACCACGTTCGGGCCGATGATGGTCGACCAGAGCGCCTTCATGGCCGGTGGCGTGCCCCAGAGCAGCCGCGGCTGGTTGCTCGACGCCGACTTCACCGGCGTCGACCGGGCCACCGCCCAGGCCGTCGGTGACCGCGCCCGGCACCTGCCGGACGACGTGCAGAAGTCCGCTTCGCTCACCGTGAAGACCGAACTCCCCGAGGTGGTCACCGAGCTGGCGGCCAGCCTGATGGTGGCCCGGTCCACACTGCTGATCGGAGCCCTGCAGCTCGCGGTGCTCGCCGCGGCCGCCCTGCTGCTGGTCGTCCGCCTGATCTCGGCCCGCCAGGAGCGGGAGAACGAACTGCTCGCCGCCCGCGGCGCCTCCGGCATCAGGCTCGGTGCCTTCACCGCACTGGAACTGCTGCTGCTGGCGGCCCCCGCCGCGGTGTTCGCGCCGCTGCTCACGCCGTTCCTGGTCCGCGTCCTGGCCGGATTCGGCAGGTCCCACCAGGTGGCCCTGGAGACGGGCACGAGCTGGACGCTGTGGCCCGTCGCGGTGGGCTGCACGCTGGCCTGCACCGTGCTCGCGACCGTGCCCAGCCTGGTCCGCGGCGCCGGAGCGGCCCTGCGCCGCCGGACCGGACGCCGCCAGGCCCTGGTCTCCGGCATCGCGCGCAACGGCGGCGACCTGGCGGTGCTCGCGCTGGCAGCGCTCGCCTACCAGCAGCTCGACCAGTACGGCGGCGGGCTGTCCGTCGATTCCTCCGGTCGGCTCGGCGTCGACCTGCTGCTGGTCGCCACCCCCACCCTGGCGCTGTGCGCCGGCACCCTGGTCGTACTGCGCCTGCTGCCGTTCGCCGCGGTGCTGGGCTCGCGGATGGCGGCCCGGGGCCGCGGTCTCGGCCCGGCCGTGGTCGGCTGGCAGCTGGCCCGTCAGCCCGCCCGCGCCAACGGTCCGGTGCTGCTGCTCGTCCTGGCGGTGGCCACCGGTGTGCTCGCCCTCGGCCAGCACGCCACCTGGACGGCCTCCCAGCGCGACCAGGCCGCCTTCGACACGGCGGGCGGCCTGCGCATCTCCGCAGCGCACGGCTCGCTGATGGGCCAGGGCGGCCGCTACGGCGCCCTGCCCGGCGGTGACCGGCTGGTGCAGGTGGTGCGGGAGCAGCAGTCGCTGCCCCCCGGCTCCGGAGAGTTGCTGGCCGTGGACACCGCCGCGTTCGCCGACCGGGTCCCGGTCCGTGCCGACCTGCTGGACGGGCACACCCGCCAGGAGCTGTTCGCCCCGCTCGCGGAGCCCGCTCCGGCCGGGGCGGCGGTCGGTGTGCCGCTGCCCGGTCACCCGCTGCGGATCGACGCCGACCTCTCCATCCGCCAGGAGTTCGACGGGACGCAGGTCTTCTCCGGCGGCAGGTCGGTGGCCGCGTTCCCCCCGGAAGTGACGCTCCTGCTGCGGGACCGCTTCGGCTACGTCCACAAGGTCCCGTTCTCCGGCCTCCCGCTCAGCGGCGACCTGCGCGCCTCCGCCTCGCTGGGCGCGCTGGTCGACGCCCCGATGGGCTCCGCCGCCGCCCCGCTGACCGTGGTCGGCGCGACCGTGTCCTTCAGCGACCGGGCCGGCGGCGAGGTCACCATCCACCGGCTCGCGGTCTCCGACACCGCCGAGGGGCCGGCCACCGCCGTCCCGCCGCCGACCGGCCTGTCCTGGACGGGCACCTCGCTGCCCGGATCGTCGAAAGGCCGGCCGCTGGCCACCGTCGGGACCGAACCGGCCGACGCGGACCGACTGTTGAGCCTCCGGTACGTCTTCGCCGACGGCCGCGGGGAAGCACTCCGGGCCGTTGTCGGGCCGGCCGGCGCGAGCGCGCCCGCCGGCGTGTCCGGTGTGGCCACCCACGACTACCTCAAGTCCGTCGGCGCCTCGGTCGGCAGTGCCATCCAGGTGCCGTTCGCCGGCACCTCCGTCCCGGTCAGGATCACCGGAGCGGTCGAGGCCCTGCCGGTGGCCGGCCGCAGCGCGCTCGTCATCGACCTGCCCACCACCGCACGGCTGCTGGCCGCGAAGGGCCGGTCGCTGTCCGGCCGGACCGAATGGTGGCTGCCCGCCACGGGCCGCGGCGACCGCGTCCCGGCGGAGGCCGCCGCCGCCCTGCGCGCCGCACCCGGTGCCCAGGACGTCCAGCTGTACGACGCGGTCTCCGAGGACGCCCTCGGCGATCCGGTCGGCGCCGCTCCGCAGAACGCGCTGATGGCGATCGCGGTCGCCACCGCCGTCCTCGCGGCGATCGGTTTCGGGGCCGCCGTGGCCGGCTCCGCGCGCCAACGCGCCCAGGACTCCGCCCTGCTGCTCGCCCTGGGCGCGCCACGGCGAGTGGTCACGCGTGCCACCACCGCCGAGTACGGCCTGCTGATCACGCTCGGGGGCGGCGTCGGTCTGCTCCTCGGAGCCCTACTGGTCCACCTGATCGTGCCGTTCATGGTGCTCACCCCGGCCGCGCGGCGCCCGCTGCCGGAGGCGTTGATCCAGCTGCCGGTGGGTCAGGCGCTCCTGTTCACGGTGGCGATCGCCGTTGTCCCGCTGCTGTCGGCGTTCCTCATCGGACGCCGCGGTCGAAACGTGGCCACCCGGCTGCGCCTCGTGGAGGAGATGTGACCACCAAGGGGCGCACCGCCCTGCCCGATTCCCGCACCGATTCCCGCACCGGTCCCCGCACCGACCACCGTCCCGCGCCCTGGGTGCGCACCCGGTTGCGTGCGAGCCCGCTCGCGGCCGTGCTCATGGCGGCCCTCGCATTCGTCACGGTCTTCCTCGCGGCGTCCTTCCCGCGGTTCGCCGACCGGGGCGCGGACGCGGCGCTGCGGGACTTCGTGAGCCAGCGGGGCCTCGTCGCGACCAGCATGCAGACCAGCTCCAGGACCAGGGACGGCGACACCGCGGCCGACCTCGACACCGTGCAGCGGAAGCTCGTGGAGAGCATCGGCCGGAAGCTGCCGCTGACCGGGGCCGGCCAGGCCCACGGCGCCCGCACCACCGGCTTCGGGCGCATGCTCAACGAGGGGTACGCCCGGCTGTCCGAGACGGCCGCTCCGGGCCTCGCGCTGACGTACCTGGCCGGCCTCGCCGACCACGTGACCCTCGTCGAGGGAACCTGGCCGGGCCCCGCCACCCGCGGCGCGCCACTGCCGGTCGTGGTGAGCCGGCAGGCCGCCGGGACCATCGGCATCAAGCTGGGCGACGTCGTCGACAACGGCACCGACGGGACGGGCAGGCCGCTGAGCAGCGTGGTGACGGGCTTCTACCGCGTCAACGACCCGCTCGACCCGTTCTGGGGCGACCTCGGCTGCCCGGCCCGCGCCTGCCTCGACATGGGAATCCGCGGCGACAGCTTCTGGAAGACCACCGGCTTCATCGACGGCGGAAGCCTGAGCACGCTGGCCGGCTGGGGTTGGAGCGTCGAGAACTTCTGGCGGCTGCCGGTCGACACCTCGACGCTCCGCGCCGACCAGCTCGACCGCACCCGCGGCACCCTCAACTCCTTCGTGACCGGGCCCGACTCCGCGGCCCTGGCGACCGCGACCCGCGCGGACCTGCACACCAGCTCGCTGCTGACCGACCTGCTGACCCGGGCGGACGCCCGCTACCGGGCCGCCGTGCCGCTGAGCGTGATCGGTCCGGCCGGTGTCGCGGGCGTCGCCACGGTGGTGCTCTGCCTGGCCGCCGCGCTGAACACCGACCGGCGCACCGCCGAGATCAGGCTGCTCCAGGCCCGCGGCGGTTCGCGCGGCGGGGTGCTGCGGCGCCTGCTCGGGGAAGGCCTGGTGACCGTCCTTCCCGGCGCGGTGCTCGGGACGCTGCTCGCCCTGGTGCTGCTGCCCACCCCGCGGTGGGGAGCCGCCGTGGCGGCCGGCCTCGCGGCCGCACTGCTCGCTCTGCTGGCCTTCCCGGCCCGGGCCGCCCTGCTGTGGTCGCGCCGGCCGACGGCGGGCGGCCGGCGCCGCCTGGTCGGCGAGCTCGCCGTCCTGGTCGTCACCGTCGCGGCGGTGGCCGAGGTCCGACGCCGCGGCGTCGGGCACGGCAGTGGTGTGGACCCGCTGCTGGTGGCCGCGCCGCTGCTGCTGGCCGTCGCCGGCGGGCTGCTGCTGGCCCGGATCGAGCCGCTGCTCGTCGGCCGGCTGGCGTCGCTCGCCGGCCGCGGCCGGGGCCTGATCGGTTTCCTGGGCCTGGCCCGGGCCGCCCGGGACTCCTCGGGCCGCCGTCGGCCGTCCGCGCTGCCCCTGCTCGCCCTGCTGATCGCCGTCACCACGACCGGCTTCGGTGCCACCGTGCTCGACGCCGTGGACCACAGCCGGTCCCGCGCCGGGCGGATCACCACGGGGGGCGACGTCTCCGTCGTCGTCCCGGAGTACGGCACGCTGCCGGAGGCGTTCACCAAGGCGGCCGGCGGGCTGCCGGGCGTCCGGGCCGCGACCAAGGCCTGGGTGGAGCCGAAGGCCATGTTCATCGGCGGCGACCAGGACTACACCAAGGCCGTCCTGGTGGTGGTCGAGCCGACGGCGTACGCCGAGATCGCCCGTACCCTCGGCGTCGGCGAGTTCGACCCGGCGAAGCTCGCCAACGCCCCCGGCGGAGCGGACACCCCGGTGCCCGCGCTGTTCAGCCGGGACCTGGCCAAGCGCCTGAGCACCGGCGCGCCCAAGGTGCGCACACCCAACGGGAACGAGCTGCGCACCACCGTCGCCGGGATCGTCGGCGCCACCCCCGCACTGCCGGACCCGGGCCTGCCGTTCGTCGTGATGGCCGCCGCCCCCGCGGCGGAACGTCTGCCGGAGCCCGTTCGGGTGAACAGCTGGTTCGCCGTCGGCGACGTCGACCCCGGACAGGTCAGGACGGTCCTGCGGGAGCAGGGCCTGACCCAGCCGACCGGCATCGCCAAGCTGATCTCGGAGGAGGCCGCGGCCGCGGGCCGGACCACCTACGGGCTGCCGCCCGGCTACACGGTGCACAGCAGCCGGGAGACCATCGCCGCCCTCGCCGCCGACCCGCTCCAGCACGCCTCCGGACGGCTGTTCTGGTACGCGGCCGCGGGCGGGGCCGGATTCGCCCTGCTGGCCGTCCTGCTGACGCTGTTCCGGGCCGCGCCCGAGCGCACGGCCGTGCTCGCCCGGCTGCGCACCATGAGCCTGCGACCCCGGCAGGGGCTGGCGCTGATCATCGCCGAAGCCGTGCCGCAGACCCTCGCGGCAGCCGTCGGCGGCGCCCTGGCCGCCACGGCGGCCGTCGCACTGCTCGGGTCAGCCTTCGACATCTCGACCCTGGTCGGTGCCAGGGTCGGGGACGTCCTGGCCCCGGCGCTGATGCCGGTGCTGCTGCCCACGGCGGGCCTGGCCCTGCTCGTCGGCCTCGCCGTGGTCCTGGAGACGCTGATCGCGGGCCGGCGCCAGATCGCCACCGAACTGCGCGCGGGGGAGCGGCCATGACGCCGGAACCGGACCTACCGGCCCTGACCGCGGTGAGGACCGCCGGACCAGCGGCCAGGCCCGCACCGGCAGCGGAGGGCGCCGGACCAGCGGTGGACGGCGGCCCAGTGGTGAGCGCCGGGATGAAGCACACAGTCGAGACAGGAGACGAGCGGTGAACAGCACCCCCCAGGGGCAGACGGTCGCCGAGGCCCCCAGCCTGCAGGAACTCCGGCAGCGGGCGCTCGCCGCCGCCTCGCCCAAGGCCTACGGCGAGGGCGCGGCCATCGTCTGCGACCGGCTGGTCCGGATCTTCAGTGCCGAGGGCGTCGAGGTCCAGGCGCTGCAGGGTCTGGAACTGACCATCCGGCAGGGCGACCTGGTGGCCCTCGTCGGCGCCTCCGGCAGCGGCAAGTCGACCCTGCTCACCATCCTCGCCGGCCTGGACGTGCCGACGGCCGGCACCGCCACCGTGGCCGGCTGCGACCTGCTGGAGATGCCCGTCAAGGAGCGGCTGCGCTATCGGCGCGAGGTGGTCGGTTTCATCTGGCAGCAGACCGCCCGGAACCTGCTGCCGTTCCTCACCGCCGGCGAGAACATCGCCCTGCCCATGCAGCTGCGCGGCCGCCGCTCGGGTGCCGGCGGGTCGAAGCGGCAGGCCGCCCGGGTGGCCGAGTTGATGGAGGCGCTGGAGATCGGCGAGCTCGCGCACCGGCGCCCCGACGAGCTCTCCGGCGGTCAGCAGCAGCGGGTGGCGATCGCGGTGGCGATGGCCAACAACCCTCCGGTGCTGCTCGCCGACGAGCCCACCGGCGAGCTGGACTCCGAGACCGCCGGGGTGATCTTCGAGTCCTTCCGCACCGTCAACCGCGAACTCGGCGCCACCGTCGTCATCGTGACCCACGACCCGATGGTCGCGGGCGAGGTGCGCCGCACGGTCGCCATCCGGGACGGGCGGACCAGCAGCGAGGTGCTGCGCCGCACCGTGACGGACGAGCACGGCGAGGAGTCCGTCAACGAGCGCGAGTACGTGATGCTGGACCGCACCGGGCGCGTGCAGTTGCCGGTCAAGTTCCTGGAGGCGCTGGGCATGGAGCACCGGGTGGCGGTCGACCTCGCGGCCGACCACATCGAGGTCCGGCCGGACGACATCGCCGGGCACTGACCCGGCCCGGTCGGCGGGGTGTCAGCTGTCGCCGCCCATCCGCTGGAAGAGGCCGCTGCCTTCGGCGTCCGTACGGAGGCCGGGTGGCGGCGCCTCCTCCGCGGCGCGCTCGCCGCGGGCGGTGGCGGTGCAGAGGGCGAAGACGAGCAGGGCACTGGCCGCCACGGCGAGAATGCCCAGTGCGGTCAGGACGCGTAGCCAGGTCAAGGTAGTGCCTCCTGGGGACGGTGCGGGGAACGTCGCCCGGGGGATGTATCGGCAGGTTGGCCCGCACGGTCGAGTGCCCACGGACGGTTCTTCCCGCCGGGGGCCGCGCGAGAGGTCGCCCGCGTGGGCGCTCGAAGCACTGGCGGGGCGCGCCGCATACCCTTGCGCGCCCCTGGGGTGGCGGGCGTCCGGCAGGGACGGCCTCGTCCTCGGGGTGATGCTGTGATGCCGGAGGAGGTCGCCTGAGCCCGGCGTGGCGTCCCGGCGTGGCGTCCCGGCCGGCGGTCGGCCTCCGTGGGGTGGGCCGTGGGCGGGTTGTTAGGGTTCCCGGTCGGACGTGAACGGGGGACCGGTGGGCGGCGGAGCGGATGCGGTGGTGGCGCCGCACGGGGTGGTGGACCTGCGGGGAGTCGCCGGGGCGGGGTTCGTCGTGGCGTACCCCGGCGACGCGGTGGTGGTCGTGTCCGGACTACCGGGGGCGGGCAAGAGCACGCTGCTGCGGCGCTGGGGCGGGCACGCGGTCCGGACGGTGGACCCGCGCACGGTGCACGAGGCCTGCGAGGCGGTGATGCCGGCGCGCCTGCCGTACGCGGTGTACCGGCCGTGGGCGCGACTGGAGCACTTCCGGCTGCTCCGCTCCTCGGTGCGACGCGGCGGGCCGCTGCTGGTGCACGACTGCGGGAGCCGCGCCTGGATGCGGCGCTGGCTCGCCCGCGAGGCGGGCCGCCGGGGCCGCGAACTGCACCTGGTGCTGCTGGACGTCGGCGCCGCCACCGCGCTGGACGGCCAGCGGGCGCGCGGTCGGCACGCGTCCGCCCGGGTGTTCGCCCGCCACCACCGGGGCCTGGAAAGGCTGTTGGCCGCCTTCTCCCGGCACGGGCGGTCGGTCGGGCCGATGCCGACGCCCGAGGCCTCGTCCGTCCTGCTGCTGGACGCGGTCTCCCGCTCCCGCGCGGACGCCGTCTGCTTCGGGGCGGCCGACTGAACCCGCCGAACCCGGCTGGACCCGGCGGGCCTCGGCCGGCGGCGGTGGTCCGGCCCGCCGAAAGGTGATCACCACAACACTCCGTGGCGACTCCCGGCACTGCCAGACTGGGAACAGCAGAGTCCGTCACGGAGAGAGGTCACACCCCGCATGCCCAGCAGCGCTGCCGTCGACAACCCGTGGTTCCGCCGGTTCAACCCGTCCGACTCCGCGCCCGCCCGGGTCGTGATCTTCCCGCACGCCGGCGGCTCGGCCAGCTACTACCTGGAGTACGCCAACGCGCTGGCGCCGCACGCGGATGTGCTCGCGGTCCAGTACCCGGGCCGCCAGAACCGGTTCATGGAACCGACCATCGATTCGGTGCCGGAGCTCGCCGAGAAGCTGTACCGGGAGCTGCGGGACTGGACGGACCGTCCGCTGACCTTCTTCGGCCACAGCATGGGCGCGGCCGTCGCCTTCGAGACCGCCCGGTGCTTCGAGCGCGACGGCGTGCCCGGGCCCGAGCGGCTGGTCGTCTCGGCCGGCCGCGCGCCCTCGCTGCCCCGGGACAGCGAGGTGCACAAGCTGCCGGACGACGAACTGCTCGCCACCGTCGTCGCCCTCGGCGGCACCGACGAGCGCATCCTCTCCATCCCCGCGCTGCGCGAGCTGGTCCTGCCGGCCCTGCGCGCCGACTACACCGCCATCGAGACGTACCGCAGCGCCCCGGACGCGACCGTGTCGCTGCCCATCACCGGCCTGGTGGGGGAGACCGACCCGAACGCCACGGTCGAGCAGGTCGGCCGGTGGGACCGGCACACCACCGGCGCCTTCGACCTGCGAGTCTTCCCGGGTGGGCACTTCTACCTGGCGGACCGGACCGAGGACGTCGTCCAGGTGCTCACCGCGCACCTGCGCGACTGAGCCGGCCCGGGCGCGGCTGATCCCGCCCGGCCCGCCACCCGGCCCGCCGTCCGTACTGCCGGCGGCACAACCGTCCACCGACGTCCGGACCGACGTCCGGACCGACGTCCGGACCGACGTCCGGACCGACGTCCGGACCGACGTCCGGACCGGTGACCGCGCCCCGCCCGCTGGGCTACTGTGCGGCGTGACGAACCGTCAACAGATCACCGGGAGGCCGTGTGCGCCGGATCGCCGTCGTCGGAGCAGGCCAGGCCGGCCTGCAGCTCGCGCTCGGGCTGCAGGCGGACGGGTGCGAGGTGACGATGGTCGCCGAGCGCACCCCGGAGCAGGTGCGCGGCGGCCGGGTGCTGTCCACGCAGGCGCTGTTCGGCCCGGCGCTGCGGATCGAGGCGGCCGCCGGGCTGGACCTCTGGGCGGGACGCGCGCCGGCGGTCCCCGCGGTCGAGGCGGTGCTGGTGGCGCCCCCGGCCGTGCGGGCACTGGAGTTCACCATGACGCTCGACGAGCCCGCCCAGTCGGTGGACCAGCGGCTCAAGCTGGCCGGCTGGCTGGAGCTGCTGGTCGAGCGGGGCGGCCGCGTCGAGTACCGGTCGCTGGACCGGGCCGGGCTGTACGAGCTGGCCCGCCGGCACGAACTGACGGTGGTGGCGGCCGGACGCGGCGAGCTGGCCGGGATCTTCGCCCGCGATCCGGCCCGCTCGCCCTTCGACCGGCCCCAGCGGGCGCTGTCCTGCCTGTACACGCACGGCGTCGGCTCGCCCGACCCGAGCGCCGGGCCCCGCGCGCGGATGCACGCCCTGCCCGGTCTCGGCGAGCTGTACCTGCAGCCGGCGCTCACGCTCTCCGGGCCCTGCGAGATCCTGCTGTGGGAGGCGCTGCCCGGCGGCCCGCTGGACGCGTTCGGCGACGCTCCGGCGCCGGACGTCCAACTGGCGCGGATCCGTGCGCTGTTGGGCGAGTACCTGCCGTGGGAGGCGGAGTTCTGGGCGGAGGCGGAACCGACCGATGCCGGGGCGGGGCTGTTCGGAGCGGTCACCCCGACGGTCCGGCGTGCGGTGGCCGAACTGGGTTCCGGGGTGGACGCCGTCCATGTCCTGGGCCTCGGTGACGCGGTGGTGGTGAACGACCCGATCACCGGGCAGGGTGCGAACAGCGCCGCCCGGGCGGCGGAGGCCTGCCGGCGGGCGGTCGTCGAGCACGGCGACGCCCCGTTCACGGCCGACTGGATGTGCCGGACCGCCGAACGCTTCTGGCAGCAACACGCCCGCCACACCGTGGAGTTCACCACGGCGATGCTGACCGTGCCGGACCACCTCCAGGGCGTGTTCGCGGCCGCCGCCGAGCACGAGGAGGTCGCCCGCCGCCTCGCCAACACCTACGCCGAGCCGAGCGACCACGCCGCCTGGCTGGCCACCCCGGAACTGACCGCCGCGTACCTCGCCTCGCTGGGAGCCTCACCACAGTAGTTCCGTGGCGGGGGTTCCGCGGCAGTGGTTCCGTAGGGGCCGTTTCGTGGGAACGGCCCCGGCCACTCGCCCGGCGGGAGCCCGTCCGCAGGGCCCGAAGCAGCGCCCGGTCGGGGCCGCCAGGAGCGGCGGACGGCCGCACTTGCCCCGGGCCCGTCCGCGGGACGACGCTGGGAGGAAGACGGTTAACGGGGCGGGAGGCATCCCCGTGGACGGACACCAGCCCGCGGACCGGTCCGCCAGCGGTCACCGGAGCGTGCCGCACACGGCGGACCTGCGGGTGGAGGCCTGGGCGCCGACGGCCGAAGGCTGCATCGGCGAACTGGTGCACGCCGTCGTCGCCGGCTTCGCCGACCTGGCCGGCGCCCGGATCGTCGGCGAGCGCGACTGCACCGTGCTGGCGGTGAGCGACGCGGACCTGCTCGCGGGCGTCCTCGAGGAGGTCATCTACCGGATGGACGCCGACGGCGAACTGCCCGTCGCCCTCGCCGTCAGCCGGATCGAGGGGCTGGACGGAGCCCGGACGGTGGCGGTTCGCTTCCGGATGGCCGACACCGCCACCGCCGCCCTCGTCGGCGCCGTGCCGAAGGCCGTCTCGCTGTCCGACCTGGACCTGCGCGCCGGGCCGGGCGGCTGGACCTGCCAGGTCACCGTGGACGTCTGAACCCGGGCCGACCCGGGGCTGACCCGGGCAGATCCGGGGCCGACCCGGGCTGACTCGGAGCCGACCCGGGCTTGCGGCGGACACCGCCGAAACCTCGAAAGCGGGGCGAACGACGTGGAGATCGTCCTGGCGGCGGCCGGCCGCCACCGCTGGCGGATCGAGCCGCGCCCGCCGATGCGGGTGCCCGGCGTGGTGTTCGCGTCCGGCGCGCTGCTGCCGCAGGCCGCCGGCGACAAGGCGCTGGAGCAGGTGGCGAACGTGGCGACCCTGCCCGGGATCGTCCGCGCCTCCTACGCGATGCCCGACGTGCACTGGGGCTACGGCTTCCCGATCGGCGGGGTCGCCGCCACCGACACCGAGGAGGGCGGGGTGGTCTCGCCCGGCGGAGTCGGCTTCGACATCTCGTGCGGGGTCAGGCTGCTGGCCGCCGGCGTCCAGCGCGACGAGCTCGACCCCGAGCGGATCCGCCGCCTGATGGACCTGCTGGACCGCACCGTCCCGCGCGGCCTCGGCCGCGGCGGCCTGTGGCAGCTGTCCGGACCGGAGGAACTGGACGAACTCCTGCTCGGCGGCGCCCGCTACGCCGTCGAGCACGGCCACGGCGTGCCGCGCGACCTGGAACGCTGCGAGGACGGCGGGGTACTGGACGGCGCGGCCCCCGGCCAGGTGAGCACCCGGGCCGTCGAACGCGGGCTGGGGCAGGTCGGCAGCCTCGGCTCGGCCAACCACTTCCTGGAGGTGCAGGCCGTCGACCGGGTGCACGACGACCGGACCGCGGCCGCCTTCGGGCTGCGGCCCGGCCAGGTGTGCGTCATGATCCACTGCGGTTCGCGCGGCCTCGGCCACCAGATCTGCACCGACCACGTCCGCGCCATGGACCGCGAACTGCACCGCTACCGGATCGACCTCCCCGACCGCCAACTCGCCTGCACCCCGGTCGACTCGCCCCGCGGCCGCGCCTACCTGGGAGCGATGACCGCCGCCGCCAACTACGGCCGGGCCAACCGCCAACTGCTCTCCGAGGCGGCCCGCCGAGCCTTCGCCACCGCGCTCGGCGTCGGACTCGACCTGGTCTACGACGTCTCGCACAACCTCGCCAAGCTGGAGACCCACGAAGTCGACGGCGTACCCCGGAAGCTGTGCGTCCACCGCAAGGGCGCCACCCGCGCCCTGCCGCCCGGCGACCCGGGCCTGCCCGCCGACCTGGTTGCGGCCGGGCAACCGGTGCTGGTGCCGGGCACCATGGGCACCGCCTCGTACGTCATGGTCGGCCGGCCCGGCAACGAGGCCTTCCACTCCGCCTGCCACGGCGCCGGCCGGGTGCTGAGCCGACACCAGGCGCTGCGCACCGTGCGCGGGGAGCGGCTCCGGAGCGACCTTGAGGCGCGCGGCATCGCGGTGCGGCCGACCTCGTGGCGGGCACTGGCCGAGGAGACACCCGAGGCGTACAAGGACGTCGACGCGGTGGCCGCCGTCACCGAGGCTGCCGGGCTGGCCCGGCCGGTCGCCCGCCTGGTGCCGCTGGGCGTGTGCAAGGGGTGAGCCGCCCGGCCCGCCCCGTTCCGGCCGCGTCCCTCGACATGCCCGGCCGGGCGCGCTTTGATGTCGAGCGCATCCTTCACAGGAGCAGGAGGTGGTCATGCCCGGAAGCGGGAACGCAAGCGGAAGCGGCAGAACCCGCGGCCCGGGGCCGGGGCCGGGCACGGACCCGGTGATCGAACTGCGGTCGCTCACCAAGCGCTACGGCAGCACCGTCGGCGTCGAGCACCTGGACGTGTCGGTCGCGGCCGGCGAGGTGTTCGGCCTGCTCGGCCCCAACGGCGCCGGCAAGACCACGACCCTGCGCTGCCTGGTCGGCCTGCTCAGCCCCAGCGACGGGCAGGTCCGGGTGCTCGGCCTGGACCCGGTCGCCGACCACCGCCGGCTCGCCCCCTCGATCGGCTACCTGCCCGGCGAACTGCGGCTCTACCCCGAGCTCACCGGGCAGCAGACCCTCGACCTGCTCGCCGCCCTGCAGGGCGCCCCGGTGCCGCGCCGACGCGAACTGTGCGAGCGGCTGGCGCTCTCCCGGGCCGACCTGGCACGCCCGGTCGGCGAGTACTCGCGCGGCATGAAGCAGAAGCTCGGGCTCGTCCAGTCTCTCCAACACCGGCCACCCGTGGTCGTGCTGGACGAGCCCAGCGAGGGCCTGGACCCGCTGCTCCAGGAGACCTTCTACGAACTCCTCGCCGAAGAGGCCGCGGCCGGACGGACCGTACTGCTCTCCAGCCACGTGCTGCCCGAGGTGCAGCGGACCTGCCGCCGGGTGGCGATCGTGCGGCACGGCCGGCTGGTGACCGTCCGCTCGGTGGCCGAACTGCGCCAGGCCCGGGCCCGCAGGGTCCGGCTGCACTTCGCCGACGGGCAGGGCGCCCGCCCGCTCGGTGCCGCCGAGCAGTGGTCCCCACGCTGGGAGGGCCCGCGGGTCGAGCTGCTGGTGCCGCCGGACGAGGTCGTCCCGGCCGTCCGCGCCCTGCTGGCAGAGCTGCCGGTGGCCGACCTGACCGTGGAGGAGGCCGGCCTGGACGAGGCCTTCCTCGACCTCTACCGCTCGAACGACGACGCCGGGCAGGAGCACGACCGCGGCCCGGAAGACGGACCACCGGAGCGCGGCCGTCGGTCCGAGCCTGTCGGTCGGCCCGAGCGCGACGGTCGGCCCGAGCACGACCGTCGGCCAGAGCACGACCGCAGCCCCGACACCGAGGAGGGGTCGTGACCCCGGCCACCGTCAGCCGCCGCCTTCCGCTGGTCTGGCTCGCCCTGCACCGGCGGCGTCGGATGCTGCTCTCGCTGCTGCTCGGCATGGTCGTCTTCGAGACCCTGATCGTGGTGATCGCCGGGACCGTCCCGGCCGGCGACCTGTTCGGTGCCGCCCGCCGCAACCCGCCCGGCGCGTTCCGGGCCTTCAGCGGCTCCAACAGCGACATCTCCATCGCCAGCTACCCCGGCCTGCTCGGGGCCGGGCTCACCCATCCCTTCTGGATCGCCCTCCAGCTCACCGTGATCGGTTCGCTCGGCGCCGCCGCCGTCGCGGCCGACGTCGAGTCCGGCACGATCGAGCTGCTGATGACCCGCCCGGTCTCCCGGCGCCGACTGCTCGCCGAACGGACCGGAGCGCTCGTCGCCGCCTCGGTGGCGCTCAACGCAGCCGCCACGCTCACCGTCGCGCTCGGCGTCGCGTTCTCCCCGAAGCTGCGCGCCGCCGTCCCGGAGGGCGCGGTGTTCACCGCCGGACTGCTCGGCTGCGCCCTCACGTTCTGCCTGACCGGCCCGGTCCTGGCGGTCTCCGCGCTCAGCCGGCGCCGGGCGCACGTGATCGGCGCGGCCGTCGTCTTCGGGGCGGTCGGCTTCGCGCTCAACTTCGTCGCGCTCGCCTGGTCCCCGGCGCGGCCACTGCGCTACCTCAGCCCGTTCCACTACTACGCTCCGGGCGACGTGCTCGGCCACGGTGGTGTGCCGTGGGCGGCGCTGGGCCTGCTCACCGGCGTCGGTCTGCTCGGCCTGCTGGCGGCGTTCCGGTTGCTGGAGCGGCGAGACCTCGCGATCTAGCGTCTGCTGCCGACGTGGAGCAAGGTCGGGGATGACCACGGCCCGTGGACGTGGTGACCTGACGAACGGCCGGTGGAGCGGCTGGAGCCGCTAACGCCGGTAGGCAAGAAGTCGGGCAGCCCGCTTACCTGGGGCCGTCGGCAACTGATCGACGGCGTACGGTGGCGGACCCGGACCGGCTCGCCGTGCCGTGGGTCTCCTTCGAGCAGCTTCAGGCCGAGGCCGACGCAAGGGCCTGACCACGGGGGGCGTAAGCGTGGACTCCATCATCGTCCCGGCTCATCAGTACGCCGCCGGGCGCGAAAGAGGGGGCCGGCGCCACCGCGCTGTCGCCACGAGCTGCGGCAGGTCCGCTGTCCGCCATCACGCAACCGTGCCGGTCGCGGCGACAAAGGAGTGGCCGTGTGACACATCCGCTGCAACCATGCGGCCGTGAACCCGAATCTTCCCGACGGATGGACGATCGAGCGGGTCCGCCGCGCATCGGGCGATGCCGAAGCGGATCGGCTCTCGCTCGAACGACTCGTCGTGGTCGCGCGATACGACTCCGCTGACTACGACGTCCTCGAGCCTGACCTCATCCTCTCCGTCGGCGGCCTGTGCCTTGCAAGAGTCGGTGACGAGTGGTTCATGGGAGAGATCGACGTCGACGGGTCCGTGATCTGCTGGGCTTCGTACGGCCCTGACCTGGCCGAAGCCATCCGCGGACTGTGAGCTGAAGGCAGCGGGATCGACCACCTGCACCACACGCCCTGGCGCCGCGAGCCCCACCCGACGGGGTTTCGGGCCTCCCTAGACGCACCCGCGGGCCACGGCGAGCAGGTGTTCGCGGACCAGGGCGACGTGCGGGTCGGCCGAAGCGGCCGGGCGGCGAACCAGGTAGGCGGTGTTGATCGGCGGGTCGGCCGGCTCGTGCAGCAACCGAATCGCCCCGGAGGCGAGTTCGGCCCGGCACAGGTAGGCCGGCAGTACGCTCCAGCCCGCGCCCGCCGTGACCGCCGCCAGGACCGCCCGCAGGTCCGGCACGGTGACCGCGGCCCGGGCGTGCAGTCGCCGGTCGAAGACGTGCCGCCAGTACCGGCGGACGATCGGCAGGTCTTCGGCGTAGCTGAGCAGCGGGACCTCCGCGAGCGCGTCGGGGAGCTCCCGGCCGGCCAGCCGCTCGGCCCACACCGAGGCGGCGACCAGGACGAACTCCTCGTCGGCCAGCGGTTCGGCGAGCAGGGCCCGGCCGCGGGGGCGCCGGGTGGCGACCACCAGGTCGTGCCGTCCGGCCCGCAGTTCCTCCAGCAGCGGGTCGGTCAGCCCGGTGGTCACCCGTAGCTGAACGCCCTCGGCGACCAGCGGTGCGAGCGCCGCCAGCAGGACGGTGCCCAGGAACTCCGCCGGCCCGGCGAGGTGCACGGGCTCCGGCACGCCGCCGCCCCGCCCGTCGGCGAGGCCCGCCAGCCGGTCCAGCGGGACGGCCAGACGGGCGGCGAGGTCGTCGGCGTACGGCAGCGGGCTGACCCCGCGTGCCTGGCGCTCGAACAGCTCCCGGCCGAACCGCTGCTCCAGGGCGCGGATCTGCGCGGTGACCGTGGACTGGGACAGGCCCAGCAGGTGTGCGGCCGCCGTGAAGGAGCCGGCGCGGTGCACGGCCAGGAAGGTCCGCAGGTGGTTGAGGTCCAGCGGGCCGGAGCCCGGCGGCAGCCGATCGCTCATGCCGCGAGCCTACGGGATCCCGATGGCTCGGCCGCCCGTGGAAGGCATCGGGATTCCGATGCCTCGTATCGCGTGGCCCATTGGTTCCCGCGGGCTCGACCGGGCTAGCTTCGACGATGTGAGCGCCGCGGCGGGGCCGTCGCGGCGGGGACCGCACCCTTGGAGGCACCCACCATGGCCGACATCCTGTTCGTCCTTACCGGCGCGGACGTCTGGACTCTGAACGACGGCACCAAGCACCCGACCGGCTTCTGGGCGGAGGAGGCCGTCGTCCCGTACCAGGCCTTCACCGCCGCCGGCCACCGGGTCACCGTCGCCACCCCGGGCGGCGTCGTCCCGGTCGCCGACCGGGCCAGCCTGACCGACCCGGCGACGGTCGAGGCACTGGAGGCGATCGCCGAGTTCCGGCAGCCGCTCGTCCTGGCCGACGTCGACCCGGCCGACTACGACGCCGTGTTCTACCCCGGCGGCCACGGCCCGATGGAGGACCTGGCGGTCGACGCGGACTCGGGCCGGCTGCTCACCGAGGCGCTGGCCTCCGGCCGTCCGCTCGGCGTGGTCTGCCACGGTCCGGCCGCCCTGCTCGCCGCCCGCACCGAGGACGGCGGCTCGCCGTTCGCCGGGTACCGGCTGACCGGCTTCACCAACGCCGAGGAGACCCAGGCCGGCCTGGCGGACCGGGCGCCCTGGCTGCTCCAGGACCGGCTGGTCGGCCTCGGGGCGGACTTCGAGGAGGGCGAGCCCTGGGCGCCGCACGCGGTGGTCGACCGCAACCTCGTGACCGGCCAGAACCCGGCCTCCTCGGCCCTGACGGCCGCCGAACTGCTGAAGCTGCTGGCGGCGTAGCGGCGGGGCCCGCGGTTGCCGCGGGGCTGAGGCCGCCGAGCACTCCGAAGCGCTCGATCGGCCCGACCGGTTCACGCGGACCGGTCGGGCTCTCGGGCTGTCGCGCGCAGGGGCGCGCGACGTTCCGTGGGTGCCGCGCCTCCGTGCAGTGGGGGGCGGGGGGTCAGCGGAGGTCGAAGGCGGTGATGGGGTGCCCCGCCCAGATCCGGCGGGACGCCTGTTCGGGGTAGCGGACGGTCCGTGAGCGGGCGCCCAGGACCCGGGTGAGCTGCTCGTCAGGGTCGAGGGCCAGCCAGCCGGGGTCGCCGGTGGTGGCGAACCGGACCCAGGCCTGCTGGAGCTCCTGCGAGACCCGGACGGCTTCCGGGGCGGGCGGGTCGCCGAGGAAGTGCCGGCCCGTCGGGCTGTCCAGGGTGCCGAACGCCAGCGGGACGTCGAGGCCGTGGCAGGCGCCGAACACGCCGCCGAGCGCGGAGGCGGGAAGGGCCAGTTCGAACAGGTGGGTGGTGCCGCCGGCCGCGGCGTTGGCCTCGGCGAGCCGGAGGGTGGGCATCCGGAACAGGGCGTCGGAGCTGACGGCTTCGAGCAGGTCCGAGGCGGTAGCTCCCGGATGGGCGGCGCGGTAGTCGTGCGGTCCGGACGGCGACGGGGAGAAGAGGTCCAGCGCGAGGCGGGCCTCCCCGTCGGTGAAGGTGCCGTGCCGACCGCTGAGGACGCCGAAGAGCCGGAACTCGTCGCGGGTGTGACCGATGAGCAGGTCGACGCCGTCGGTTCCGCCGGACGCCAATGCGGACCAGGGCGGGCAGGGCAGGACCTCGCCGTCGACCACCGGGATGGTGGCGAGGCCGCTCTGCGCGAGCCGGCCCCAGCGCGCGAGGTGCTGCGGGAGCGCGGCACCGAGGTCCGTGACCGCAGCGGCCAGGCGCCAGGGATCGACCTCGGCCAGCGCGGCGGGCGTGGCAGCCGTGCCGAGCAGCTTCGCGAGCTCGGCGGTGACCTCGGCCGCCAGCGACGGAGTGCACAGGGTGCCCGGGACGGAGTGCGCGATGGCGCGCCGGAACAGTCCTCGCGCCGTGCCCATCGTGAGCAGGGCGGCGACCGACCCGGCGCCCGCGGACTGCCCCGCGACGGTCACCTGGTCCGGGTCTCCGCCGAACCGGCGGATGTTGCGCCTCACCCACTGCAGCGCCGCGACCTGGTCCAGGAAGGCCCGGTTGGCCGGGACACCCTCCAACAGGGCGAAACCTTCCGCGCCCACGCGGTAGTTGACGGTGACCACGACCAGCCCGGCGCGGGCGAGTCCGGTCGGGTCGTAGAGGGCGTCGCCGGAGGCCCCCGAGATGTATCCGCCGCCGTGGATCCAGACCAGCACGGGTAGCCGCGCCCTGCCCGGATCCGGGGTGCAGACGTTGAGCGTGAGCCAGTCGGTGCCCGCGGACGGCTCGGCGGCCATCGGACCGGACTGCGGGGCTACGGGGCCGAACACGAGGGCGTCGCGGACGCCGTCCCAGGGTTCGGGCGGGGCGGGGGCGGCGAACCGGAGCGCTCCGACCGGGGGTTGGGCGTAGGGGACGCCGCGGAAGACTGCGAGCCCCCGGTCCAGGAAGCCTCGGACGGCTCCCTCGCTGGTGTGGGCGACGGGCTGCGTGAGCACGGGACCGCTCCTTCCCTGGGGGAGCTTCCAGCGTTATCGGTCAGATGTATTATGTCAAGCGTATGGGAAAGACGCCCGGAAGGCAGTGGAAAGCCCCCGGTGCCTGCGCCAGGCACCAGGCACCAGGCGCCCGATGGCCGACACCGGAGGCCTTTCGGCTGACGACCGGGCCCGCCTGGGACGGACCTCGGAGGAGCGGCAGACCATGCCCAAGCAGGTGGACCACCAGGAGCGCCGGGAGACGATCGCCCGGGCGCTGTGGCGCGTCGTGGAGCGGCGCGGTGCCAAGCACCTGACCATGCGGGAGGTCGCCCAGGAAGCGGGCATCTCGCTCGGGCAGCTCCAGCACTACTTCGATTCGCGTGCGGCGATGCTCTCCTTCGCCATGGACTTCGCCGGCGAGCAGTCCGCCCAGCGGGTCGCCCGGGCCCTGGGCGGACTCGGTGAACCGCCGCACCCGCGCGACGTGCTGCGCGTGATGCTGGTCGAACTGCTGCCCCTGCACGCCGACGCGCGCGCGACCAGCCGGATGAGCGCCGCCTACGTACTGGAGGCGCTGCACGACGAGGAGATCCGTGCGCGGGCACGCGGCGGGCTGCTGCAGGGCCGGGCGATGGTGGAGCGGGTGGTCCGCCAGGCGATCGCCGACAGGTACATCGCACCGGACCGCGACCCGGCGGTGGAGGCGGACCTGCTGCTCGCACTCACGGGGTTCACCACGCTGCTGGAACTGCGCGTGGTCGAACCCGATGCCGCGCTCGCCGCCGTCGACCGGTACCTGGACCGGCTGTTCGAGACCGCAGGTGGATCGGGCCCGCGCTGACGGCGTGGGAGGCTACCCGGACAGCACCGAAGCACGCGACCAGGAGCACCGCCATGGACCGACCAGCCGCACCCGCCGCCGCGGCCCCCGCAACGGCGCCGGGCTCTCCGGGCTCCCCGGGCTCCCCGGGCTCCCCGGCGTTTCCGGTGTCCCCGATGTCCCCGCCCGCTCTCCGTCTCGATGCCACCGCCTCCGGGCACCCGGCCGGGATCCTGGAGGCCGCCGAGCGGGCCGAACACCGGGGGATGGACCGGCTGGTGGTCGCCGAGACCGCGTACGACCCGTTCCTCCAGCTCGCCCGCGCCGCCGACCGGACCTCGTCGATCGAACTGTCCACCGGTATCGCGGTGGCCTTCGCCCGCACCCCGATGACGCTCGCCTACCAGGCCTGGGGGCTGCACGCGGCCTCCGGCGGACGGGCCGTCATCGGGCTCGGCTCGCAGGTCAAGCCGCACATCGAGAAGCGCTTCGGAATGCCCTGGGACCGCCCGGCCGCCCGGATGCGCGAGTACGTGCACGCGGTGCGGGCGATCTGGGACTGCTGGCAGACCGGTGAACGGCTGCGCTTCCGGGGCGAGTTCTACACCCACACCGTCATGACTCCGGTGTTCTCGCCGGACCCCGTCCCGTCCGGGGTGCCCCGGATCCTGCTCGCGGGCGTCGGGCCGCTGATGACCCGCGCCGCCGGAGCGGTGGCCGACGGCTTCCTGAGCCACCCGTTCACCTCCACCGGGTACCTCACCGAGCAGGTGCTGCCCGGCCTGGCCGAGGAACGGGCACGGGCCGAGGCGGAGGGCGCGGCGTGGACGGCGCGGCCCTTCGAGATCGTCGGCAACGTCCTCACCGCGACCGGCCGCACCGAGCAGGAACTGGCGGCCAACCGTGCCGCGACGCGCGAGCGGCTCGCCTTCTACGCCTCCACGCCCGCCTACCGCCCGGTGCTGGCGCAGCACGGCTGGGAAGGACTGCAGGAGGAGTTGCACACCCACTCGGTGCGCGGGCGCTGGGCGGAGATGGCCGCGTTGATCGACGACGAGGTGTTCGACACCTTCGCCGTGTCCGGCCCGGTGGAGGACGTCGCCCGGGAGATCCACCGCCGTTACACGGGCCTGGTCACCCGGCTGTCCGTCAGCCTGCCCGAGGATGCCGACCCGGAGCTGGGCCTGGACGTGCTGGGCGCGGTGCGCGCCCTGGGCTGACGGGCCGCCCCATTCACCGCCCGTACGCAGTGGTGCCGGAGCTGACCCGGCGCTCGGAGCTACCGGCCGGAGCTACCGGCCGGAGCTGCAGTCCGAAGCCGTCGGCCGAAGTCGTCGGCCGAGCTGCTGGGTGAGCTTGGGCGGCTGCCCGGCGCCTCGACCCGGCTGCGGCGGGATCACCCGGGTGCCGGCGGTGTGCCCGGCCCGGTGAGCGCGGTCAGCGCCGGCCCAGGCGGCGCCTGCCCGCCGGGCCGGGCCGAGGGGCAACCCGGGGCAGGGGCTCGCGCCCAGCGACCGGCGAGAACCGTGCCGACGACCAACTGGAGCTGGTGGTAGAGCATCAGCGGCAGCACCATCACGCCGGCCTCCGGCCCGAACAGGACGGTGGCCATCGGCAGCCCGTTGGCCAGGCTCTTCTGCGAACCGCACAACACCGCCGCGATCCTCGCCGACCGGTCGAGCCCCAGCAGCCGGGCGCCGAGCCCGGTGGCTGCCAGGGTGGCGGCGAGCAGGATGAGCAGCACCCCGAGGAGCCCGAGCAGGGCGACCGGAGTCGCCTGACGCCAGATGCCCCGGGCCACGGCGGCGCTGAACGCCGTGTAGACGACGAGCAGGATCGAACCGCGGTCCATCGGGGTCAGTACCCGTCTGTGCCTGGTCAGGAGCCCGCCGATCCACGGCCGCAACAGTTGCCCGAGCAGGAACGGCGCGAGCAACTGGAGCCCGATTCGCGCCAGTCCGGCGGCGGACAGTTCGGTGTGCGAGCCCAACAGCCAGGCCGCGAGCAGCGGGGTGAGGGCCAGCCCCGCCAGGCTGGAGTACGTACCCGCGCAGATCGCCGCCGGCACGTCGCCCCCGGCGGCGCCGGTGAGCGCCACCGAGGACTGCACGGTCGAAGGCACCAGGCAGAGGAACAGCACCCCGGTCTGCAGCGGCCCGGTCAGGGGGACGGGTGTGAGCAGCCCGGTGGCCAGCCCGAGCAACGGGAAGAGGACGAAGGTGGCGGCCAGCACCAGCCCGTGCACCCGCAAGTGCCGCAGACCGGCCAACGTCTCGCGGGTGGAGAGCCGGGCGCCGTACAGGAAGAACAGCAGCGCCACCGCGAGGTCGCAGGCCGCCTCGGCGACCCGCGCGGACCCGCCCGAGACCGGGAACAGCGCGGCCAGGGCGACCGTCCCGGCCAACGCCGCCATGTACGGATCGAGCCAACGGGGCGGCAACCGGCGCGGGTGCCGCCCGGTCGAGCTTCCCCCGGGCGGTCGTGCAGGCCGCTTCCAGGCCGCCGGAGGGCCGATCACGGGCCGCCTCCCACCACCGGGCGGAGCGCGGGCCCGGCCGCCGGAGCCGGCCCGAGGAGGCCGCCGATCAGCGAGCCCGCGCCGTCGTGGTCGCTGCCCGCCGAGCCGCTGCCGTTCTGGAGATCGGCCGTGCGGTCGATCTCCACCCAGGAATCGGCGTTGGAGTTGTCCACGACCGTGATCAGGCCGCCGCCCGCCGCGACGGCCGACGCACCGCCCGCGAGCAGCGCGCACGCCCCGACCAGCCCCAGCACGGTCGCCCGCAGGGCGGCGGCCGACGGCGGGGCGGGCCCGCGCAGCCCGGGCCTCACGCCGTCACCGCCATCAGCCCGCGGGAGCGGGAGATGTTCCGCTCCAGCAACTCGGTCGACTCCCGGACACCGACCTGCGGGCGCTCCCCGGCCGTGGCGGGCAGCCGGCCGTCGGCCGTCTTCAGCCCGGCCAGCGCCTCCTCGATCGCGCGGTGCGCCGCGAACAGGCACGGCGTGCTGTAGATCGCCACGTCCACGCCCAGGTCCGTCAGCTCCGAGAGGGACAGCCGGGGGGACTTGCCGCCCGCGATCTGGTTGAACAGCAGCGGCTTGTCGCCGACCACCGCGCGGATCCGGCGGATCCACTCCTCGCTGCGCACGCCGTCGACCAGCACCACGTCGGCGTCCGTGGCCGCGAGCGCTCGGGCGCGGCGCAGGATGTCGTCCTCGTCGGTGGCGTCGGTGCGGGCGACCACCACCAGGTCCGTCCGGTTGGCGAGGACGAGCTCCAGCTTCTCCAGGTACTCCTCCAGCGGAAGGACCAGCTTGCCGTCGGCGTGGCCGCAGCGGCGCGGCCGCTTCTGGTCCTCCAGGATGACGCCGGAGGCACCGATGCGTTCGAGTCGGCGCACGACGTGACAGGCCACTTCGGGATCGACGTAACCGTCGTCGATGTCGACCAGCAGGTGGTGCCGGGGGAAGGCGCCGCGCAGCCGTTCGACGAATCCGACCATGTCCGGCCAGGCGATGAAACCGATGTCGGGCAGGCCGTAGTAGGAGGCCGCGAAGCCGAAGCCGGAGACGAACATGCCGTCGTAGTGCTCGGCGGCGATGGAGGCCGAGTACATGTCGTGGACGCCGATCAGGGGCGTGGTGCCGGGGCCCGAGATTTCCGCGCGGAGCCGCTGCCCGGGGCCGTCCGCCATCGTGCTGTCGTGGAACAAGGCCTTCTCCTCACCTGGATGACTTTGCCTGGATTTGGTGCTCGCTAGACCAAACTGAGGCCTCATCACTATGCGCCCTTTAACGTTCCGTGGGCAAATCTTTAAAGGAGAATCCCCCGTTGGAGTGACTGAATTATGACAATATGTCAGACGGGCGGAATCTCATCCGACTATGTGAAATGGCTTGTCCGTCGCCGGAGGAGAGGTGTCGGTGGCAGCAGGTCATGCCGGAGGGCTGCACGGTGCGAGCGCCGGATGCCGTCCGGGCGTCGTCCCGGTACCTGCTCGATGCCGTCTCGATGCCGTCTCGATGGTTCGGACAACCCGGATGCCTGGACGCGGGAAGGCGGGCCCCGGCTCCGGACCCGAGGCGCGGACCTTCAAGGCATGGCCCACCGGGCCCTGAACCCGCGAAGGCCCGGACCCATCGGCGGTTTCCAGGGGTCCGGGCCTCAGCGGCGGTGGATCAGACGCTCGGCACCGGTGGCGCGGCACGGCGCTCGCGCAGGGTCCGGAGCATCCGGCGGGTCGCCCTGGTGGCGACCGGCGGCAGCAGCTCCAGCGCCAGCCGACGCGAGGCCGAACGCTGGACCGGCGGCTTGACCTGGTAGTTGAGGCGCAGCACGGCCGCCCCCGCGATGGTGTCCTCGTCCACGGTGTACCCGCCGGCCCGCCAGTCCCGCTCCAGCAGGACCTCGCGGGCGGCCGCGGCGTCGCCCCAGGTCCCGTAGAACTTCATCGGGGTGAGCAGGACCGGCCGCAGGCCGCCGGTGAAGACGGCCTCCCAGACCGCGGCCGACACTCCCGGGGTGTGCTCGGAGCGGTAGTCGTCCAGGGCGACGAGGCCGTCCTCGGCGAGTGCGGCCCGCGCGACGGCGATGTCCCCGGCGACGTGCTCGTACAGGTGGGAGGCGTCGACGTGGACGAAGCGGCAGCTGCCCGCCGGGATCCGGCCGTCGGCCAGCACCGAGGTGGGCGCCTGCACGATCTCGGGCAGCTCGCGGTGGAAGGCGAGGTAGTTGGCCTCGAAGGCGCTGCGGGTGAGCGTTTTCCGGTAGGACATGGCCATCTCGGCGGCGTTGTCCTCGTCGCCCGCCTCGGAGTCGAACAGGTCGCAGACCGTCAGCCGCTCACCGGGCCGCAGGTGGTCGCCGAGCAGGACGGCGCTGCGGCCCAGGTAGCTGCCGAGCTCCAGGATGTCGCCGGTGAGGCCGGCGGCGCTCTGGGCGGACAGCAGGTGGCCGAAGGCGGCACGGTCGAGACTGAAGAACCAACCGGGGATGTCGTCCCGCCTCAGCCGTGCGGGACGGGCAGCTGCGGTCTCGGCAGTGGGCACGGCGGCCTCCAGGGGGACGGCGGGGCGCGGTGGCGGATCACGCCGCGGAGGGGGCGCCGAGGACGTGAGGCGGATCATCATAGCCACGCCGGAGCCCGGTGGAACCAGGTGTGGAAGGGCCTGATTCCGGACGATCGCTCTGCCGTTCGACAGGGGTTCGGGCCCTCGCATCCGCTTCCGGTGTCCCGGCTCGGCCTAATGCCCGGTGGTGGCCGGTTCGGCGGGCCCGTCCGGCCGGTGCGGCCACCCCGACGGTTCGAACGGTTCGGCCGTTCCGGGCCGTTCCGGCCGTTCCGCCCGGTCCACCTGCTCCAGTTCCTCGATGGTCGCGGTCAGCCAGGCCCGCTCGGCCGACGAAGAGGCCCTGGCGACGAGCAGCATCCCGCGCCGGAAGGGGTTCGGCTCGCGCTCGGCGGTGACCGGACTGCCGTCGCCGTCGTAGAAGAAGCTGCTGGGTGCGGCCAGGAAGGCGAGGCGGCGACGGAGGACGGCGGCCTGCCGGGGCGGGTCGGCGAGGTGGTGCAGGAACGCGGCCAGGGTGAAGAAGCGGATCTGGTCGGTGATCTCCGCCTGCTCCGGGTCGGCCAGCCGCCGGAGCAGTTCGGCCCGTCCGTCGTCGGTGAGTTCCAGGGTCTGGCGCGGCGCGGCGCCGGTCCCCGGCTCGGTGTGGCGGGACAGCAGACCGGCCTTCTCCAGTCTGGCGATGGCCGGGTAGAGCGCGCCGTCGCTGACCGGGCGGACGTGGCCGGTCAGGCCGGTGATCCGGGACTTCAGCTCGTAGCCGTGCAGCGGCTGGTCGTAGAGGAAGCCGAGGATCGCGAGGGTCAGCACGGTCGGAGCCCTTCGGTCGGAGTGCGCCCGGTCGGAAGCTCATGTTACCTCTTGTCGATGTGCCTCTAAACGATGTATCTCTATTCGAGGCTCCATTCGGGGCCGGACCGGGGGACAGGGCCGCGGCCGTGCTCGGAGTCGGGTCCGGGGCCCGGCTCGGGCCCGGCCGAGCCGCCGACGACGACGGCGGCACTACGGGAACCACGGGAACCACCGGAATCACCGGAACAGGGGAGGAACCATGCGCGGGCAGTTGTCCCGGCTCACGGCCTTGGCCGTGCCCGTCTACGCGGAACTGTTGTCGGGGGTGATCGCCTCGGTGATCGGCACGCTCTGGGTGGCCGGCCTGGGCGGGGCGGCGGTCGCGGCCGTCACGCTGGCCGGCACCGTCGAGAACCTGCTGCTCGGGTTGGTCCTCGTAGTCGCCTCCGGCACCAGCGTGAGACTCGCCCGCGCGCTCGGCGCGGGCGACCACGCCGAGGCGGCCCGCACCGCCCGCGCGGCCTGGCGGCTCTGCGCCGTGGGAAGCCTCGCGCTCACGGTGCCCGGCTTCCTGCTGCGCGACCGGCTGGCCGGCGCCTTCCTGGACGGCGAGGCGGCCGCCCGCGCCGCCGAGTACTTCTCCGTCGCCTTCCCTGCCTTCGCGCTGTTCTTCGGGCAGCGCGTCGCCGACGAACTGTTCAAGGGCGCGGGGGACACCCGCACGCCGATGCGGATCGCCCTGCTGTCCAACGGGCTGCTGCTCCTCCTCGACCCCCTGTTCATCCTCGGCCCCGGGCCGCTGCCCGCCCTCGGCGTCCCGGGCGCCGCACTGGCCCTCACGGCCTCGCGGGCGATCGCCTTCGCCGTCACGCTGCGGCTACAGCAACAGCAACAGCAGCAGCAGCACCAGCACCAGCACCAGCAACTGCGACAGCGACAACTGCGGCTACGGCCCTGGCCGCCGCTACGGTGGCGAGGTCCCGGGCGGCCACACCGGTCGACGGGCGATGGGCCCGGGTGCGCGGGCGGTGCCGCGATGCGGATCCTGCGGGCCGGAGGGCCGTTCGGCCTGGACTTCACCGCCCGGATGGCCGTGGGCACGGCCCAACTCGGGCTCGTCGCCGGCTTCGGCGTGGCGGCGGTGGCCGGGTACGGCGTCGGCTACCGGGTCCTGCTCGTCGTCACCATGTCCTTCTACGCGCTGCGCCAGGCCGCCGCGATCGAGGCGGCCCGCCTCACCGGCGCGGGGGAGGCCATCGGGTTGCGCACCCTGCGCCGCGCCACCGGACGCCTCGCCGCCGGCCTCGGCACGGTGGCTGCGCTGCTGTCCGTGGCGCTCGCCGTCCCGCTGACCGCGCTCTTCACCGACGACCGGGCGGTGGCCGCGCAGTCCGTCGGCTTCCTGCGGATGGCGGCGCTCTACCTGCTCCCGTACGGCCTGGTGGTGGCCCTCGGCGGGGTCCACCAGGCTGCCGGTGCGGCCCGCCCAGTGGTGGTATCGGTCGTGTTCGGTCTCGGTGCCCAACTCGCCGTGTCGGCAGCCCTGTCGGGGCCGCTGGGGGTCTCGGGGGTCTGGCTCGGACCGGCTGCGGGAGCGGTGGTCCAACTCGTCCTGCTGTCCGTCCTGGTGCGGCGTCCGAGAGGGTCGGCGCCGGAGCGGGTGGCGGCCGTCGGGCCGGCCGACGGGGCGCGAGCGCTTCGGCCGGTCGAGTAGGGAGCGCGGCGCCGCAACCCAAACGCCTCGACTCGCCGCCCCGACCTGCCACCGCAACCCGCCGCCCCAACCCGCTGCCCCGACCTGCCACCGCAGCCCGCCGCTCCGACCCACCGCCCCAACCCACCCCCGCTGCAGAGGCGGAGGCGCTGCGCGCGGCGCGCCCCCGTCGGCTGTGCCAGAGTGGCGGGCATGGCACTCACTCCGGACGGGCGGCCCATCCCGCCGCCGCACGCCGACGAACGCGCCATGCTGGAAAGCTGGTTGGAGTTCCAGCGGGCCACCTTGGCCAGGAAGGTCGCCGGGCTGGACGACCGGCAGGTGAGACGGGCCGCCGTGCCACCGTCGACGATGACGCTGCTCGGCCTGGTGCAGCACCTGGCCGAGGTCGAACGCAATTGGTGCCAGCGGGTGTTCGCCGGCCGCGACGTTCCGCCGGTGTACGGCGCGGACAACGAGGACGGCTACCGGCTGGACCCGGCGCACGGCCTGGCCGAGGCGCTGGCCCGTTGGCGGGCGGAGGTCGAGCTCGGGAGGGAGTTGACCGCCGGGGCGTCACTGGACGCGGCCGGTCCGCTCTCGGGGCAGGCCTCGGCGCTGGTCGGTTCGGAGACGGTGTCGCTGCGCTGGATCCTGGTGCACCTGATCGAGGAGTACGCCCGGCACAACGGCCACGCCGATCTGCTCCGAGAGTGCACCGACGGCGTCACGGGCGTGTGACGGACTCCCGTCCCGACGCGACGGCACGGCCCGGAAGCCGCACGGCGAGCAGCGTCCCCGTGGCGGCCACGCCGGCCATGGCCAGGGCGGCGGGTGTCAGCGCCGCGCCCGGATCCGTCCGTCCGGCGGCGGTGGTGGCCAGGGCGATGCCCAGGGCGGGGCCGATGTTCATCACCGTCTGCTGCAGTCCGCCGGCGACGCCCGCGTCGGCGGCGGCCGCGCCCCGGACGACCACCGAGGTGGCCGTGGCCATCACCGCGCCGAAGCCGCCGCCGAGCAGGAGGAAGCAGGTCGCGATCGCGGCCGTGCCGGTCTCCGGCCCGAGCCGGGCGGTGAACAGTGCGCCCGAGGTGAGCAGGACCATGCCCGACAGCACCACCGTCCGCTCGCCGTGACGCTTCGTCAGTCGCGCCGAGGACGCCGCCGCGAGGATCATCGCCACCGGGAGCGGGGCCGCTCGCAGGGCGCTCTGCAGGGGGTCGAGCCCCAGCCCGTCCTGGAGGAAGTAGGTGGCCGGGAAGAGCGCGCCCTGGAGTGCCGCCGAAGCCGCGAGCAGGACCCCGAGCGGCGGTGCGACCACCGGTGAGCGCAGCAGTGCGGGTGGCAGCAGTGGACGCGCGGTGCGTCGCTCCTGCCGGGCCAGTGCGAGGAAGAGGAGCCCGGCGGCCGCGAAGCCGGGCACCGTCGTGGTCGACCAACCTGCCTCCGGTAGACCGACGAGGCTGTGCACGACGCAGGCCAGGGCCAGCGCGAGCAGGGCCGCGCCGGGCAGGTCCAGCCCGTCGGCGCGGGCGTTCCCGGCGTGGGCGGGGCTTCCGGCGCGGGCGGGCCGCTCGGGCCGGGCCGCCGCGGGCACGGCGAGGACCGACAGCAGGGCGGCCGCAGCGGGCAGGAGGCCGAGCAGGAACACCGACCGCCAGCCGAGGTGTGCGGTGAGCGCGCCGCCGACCAGCGGGCCGGCGGCCCCGGCGAGTCCGATCCCGGCAGTGCGCACGGCGATGGCGCCGGGCAGCCGGTCGGCGGGCCAGACGGCGCGCAGCATGCCGAGGGTGGCGGGCTGCAACAGGGCGCCCGCCACTCCCTGGACCACGCGCAGGGCGATCACCCACCCGATGCCGGGGGCGAACGCGATCCCGGCTGAGCTCGCGGCGAAGCCCGTCACGCCGAGGGCGAAGACCCGCCGGTGGCCGTACCGGTCGCCGAGGCGGCCGGCGAAGACCAGCAGGGCGGCGACGGTGACGAGGTATCCGGTGCTGGCCCACTGCACGGCCGCGACGGAGGCGCGCAGGTCGTGCTGCAGCACGGGCCGGGCGACGGTCAGGACGGTGCCGTCGAGGGCGACCAGCGCGGCGCCGGTGATGCTCGCGACGAGGGTGAGTCGCTGGTGGCGCTGTGGCGTCACGGGGCGGCCGGGCCGAGGTGGGCGTCCAGCGCGGCGCGCAGCAAGGGTTCGATGTCCTCGCTGCCGGTGACGAGCCCCAGGCTGCCCCAGGCGCGCAGCTGGGCGAGGCCGTGCAGGTTGGACCAGAGGGCGGCGGTCGCGGTGGCCGGATCGTCCGACTGCGGGTGCACCTCGGCGACCAGTCCGGCGAGGGTCAGGAAGAGCGGCAGGGTGGTGCGGCGCAGCTCCGCACCGCTGCCCTCCAGGAGGTCGTGACGGAACATCAGCTCGAACATGCCGGGGTTGGCGGCCGCGAAGCCGAGGTAGGCGCGGGCGAGCGCGTCGAGGCGGGTGCGGGCTTCGGCTCCGGTGGCGGCGGCGAGGGCGTCGGCGCCGGCCAGTGTGTCGGTGAGGCGGCCGAAGCCCTGCTGCGCGATGGCGCCGAGCAGCTCGCGGTGGGTGGGGAAGTAGCGGCGGGGCGCTCCGTGCGAGACCCCGGCGTGGCGGGCGATCTCGCGCAGCCCGAGAGCCTGGACGCCGCCCGTGGCCACCAGTTCCACGCCGGCGGCCACCAGGCGGGCCCGGAGGTCTCTGTCGTGATCGGTCATGGACACTGTCTACCAGCGCTTGGTAGACAGTGTCTACTCGCCTTCCGCGCGGTGCCCGGGCAGAATCGGCGGCATGGACGAAGGCGGCGAGTCGGCCTGCTGGCTGGACCGGGTCTGCCCGGAGTGCGGGCGGTTGCGCGAGCGTCCGGGGCCGCAACCGTGCGAGAACTGCGGTGCCGAGAGCGGCGATGCCCCCGCCGACCCGGCGCCGCCGACCGAGGCTTCGCCGGACACGCCCCCGCACCGCACCGCTCCCGAGGCCTCACACCACGAGCGGCGGGACAGCTGAACCCCGGTCCGGCCGAACGGCCGGACCGGGGCGGGGGACACGGAGCGGGTCGCAGCCCGCCCGCCGGAAGGACCGGCTACTGCGGCGGCGGCTGCTGGTCGCGGAACTGGTTCTTCAGCTGCTCCTGGGCGGTGTCCACCTGACCGCTGTACTTGCTCTGGGTGCGTTCGTCGACGGTGTCGCCCGCTTTGTCGACGGCCTTGTCGGCCTGCTCCTCATGGCCCTTCAGCAGGTTCTTGAGCTTATCCATCATGGACATTCGGTCACACTCCTGGATGAGACGGCCCCACTCCTCCAATATCACCGCGCATCCCCCGACGCGCATCCCGCGGGGCGCGCGGCGGGCTTGGCAACGCCATTCCGGTCCTGTCAAATCGGGGGTCACGGCCCGTCGGAAGGAGTCGCCTTGAAGCTGCGCACCCGTCGATCGACCTCCCCGCTCGACCGTTCCTCCCCGTTAGACCGTTCCGCCCCGCCCGACCGCGCCGCTCCGCCCGACCACGCCGATCCGTCCGATCGCACCGCCCCGCACGACCGCGCCGCTCCGATACCGCTACCGACACGGCGCCCGCGCACCACCGCCACCCGACGCCGCGCGGCAGGCGCCGCGTTGACCGCGGCCGCCCTGGCGGCCCCGCTGCTGCTGGCCGGCGCCGGGAGCGCCGCCGCGGACCCGGACCCGGCGCGCAGGGGCGCCCGGCTGGCCGCCCGGCTGGTCGCGGCCGGCGACGCCGAGGAAGCGCACGACACGCTCGCCGCACTGCAGCGCATCGCCGACCGCAACGGCGGTACCCGGGTGGCCGGTTCGAAGGGGCACGACCAGTCCGCGCAGTACGTCTACGAGCAGGCGCGGCGGGCCGGGCTCAAGGTGTCCAAGCAGGAGTTCGAGTACACCTTCTTCGACGCCCTGTCGCAGCGCCTCGACGTGGTGTCCCCGAAGGCCGAACCGGTGCCGGTGGTCGCCATGACGTACTCGGTGAGCGGCCCGGAGGCGGGCCTGACGGCCGAGTTGGCGGCCGCCCCGGTCGGCGCCGCCACCGGCTGCGCGGCCACCGACTACCCGGCGGGCGCGTTCACCGGCCGGATCGCGCTGATCCGGCGCGGCGGGTGCAGCTTCGCCCAGAAGCAGGCCGCCGCGGGGGCCGCGGGCGCGGCCGGGGCGATCATCTACAACAACACCGACGGCGACCTCAACGGAACCCTGGGGGATCCGACGGCCGGGAAGGTGCCGACCGGTGGGATCACCAAGGCGGCCGGTGAGGCCCTGGCCGCCGAAGCCGCCGCCGGGCCCGTCCGGGTGACCCTCGACATCCGCACCCGCATGGAGCCGCGCAAGACCTGGAACGTCCTCGCCGAGACGCGGGGCGGCGACCCGGCCGACACCGTGATGGTCGGTGCGCACCTCGACTCCGTCCCGGCGGGTCCGGGCATCAACGACAACGGCTCCGGCAGCGCCGGAATCCTCGAGGTCGCGCGGCACCTCGGCACCCATCCGGTGAAGAACAAGGTCCGGTTCGCCTGGTGGTCCGCAGAGGAGTTCGGCCTCAAGGGCTCCGAAGCGTACGTGAACTCACTGTCCGAGACGGACCGGAAGAACATCCGGCTCTACCTCAACTTCGACATGATCGCATCCCCCAACTATGCGCAGTTCGTCTACGACGGCTCCGGCAGCACCGGCGGCGGCGCCGGTCCGGAGGGCTCGGCGCAGATCGAACGGGACATCACCGGCTACCTGGACGGCCGCGGCCTGCCGCACGACCTGTCCGCCTTCAACGGCCGTTCCGACTACGGGCCGTTCATCGACGCGGGCATCCCGGCCGGCGGTACCGACACCGGCGCCGAGGTGATCAAGTCACCGGAGCAGGCCGCCCGTTACGGCGGCACGGCGGGCACCGCCTTCGACGCCTGCTACCACAAGGCCTGTGACGACCTGGGCAACATCGACATGGCGGCCTTCGACGTGAACATCGACGTGATCGCCCACGCCGTCGGCACCTACGCGTGGGACCTGTCCTCGCTGCAGCGGCCCGTACCGGCACAGCCCCCGGCCCGGAAGGCGCCGGCCGCGGCCGGCGCGAGCGGCTCCGGTACCGGCGGTGCGAGCAGCACCGGGGCGGACGGCCACGCCCACGGAGTGACGGCCTGACGCCCGGGTGGGCCCGCTGCCGTCCTCGGGCGGCGGGCCCACCCGACCGCCGCGTCCGGCCTACCCGCCGTGTCCGGCCTACCCGCCGTGTCCGGTCTACTCGCCCTGCCCGCCCTGCGCACCGTTCCCCGCCGTACCTGCCCCGAGCACGCCAGCCGCCGTACCCAAGGTCGCCATGCGCTCCCTCCCCCCGTCATCGCCCCTGGTGGGCGGCGGTGCGGTGACCGTAACGCAGACCACTGACACCGGCACCGACCCTGACCGTGCCAATCGGCCCCGGTGCCTGTACGGTGCCGCGCGGAGCGCATCCGCCGAGACCCGGTGGGTGCGCCGGGCGCGGTCCTGCCACCATGGGACCGAGATCACGAGACCGTGACACCCTCGGAGGAGTCAGCAAGATGAGCACGCACTACGACGTCGTCGTCCTCGGCGCGGGCCCCGGCGGCTACACCGCCGCCGTCCGTTCGACACAGCTGGGCCTGAAGACCGCCGTCATCGAGGCCAAGTACTGGGGCGGCGTCTGCCTCAACGTCGGCTGCATCCCCTCCAAGGCCCTGCTGCGCAACGCCGAGCTGGCCCACATCTTCACCAAGGAGGCCAAGACCTTCGGCATCAAGGTCGAGGGCCAGGTGACCTTCGACTTCGGCGAGGCGTTCCGCCGCAGCCGCGCGGTGGCCGACGGCCGGGTCAAGGGCGTCCACTACCTGATGAAGAAGAACGGCATCACCGAGTACGACGGCTGGGGCACCTTCGTCGACGACCACACCCTGCAGGTCGCGCTCAGTGGCGGAGGCTTCGAGGTCGTCACCTTCGACCACTGCATCATCGCCACCGGCGCCACCACCCGCCTGCTGCCCGGCACCAGCCTGAGCGACCGCGTGGTCACCTACGAGGAGCAGATCCTCACCGAGCAGCTGCCGGAGAGCATCATCATCGCGGGCGCCGGCGCGATCGGCGTCGAGTTCGCGTACGTGCTGCACAACTACGGCGTGAAGGTCACCATCGTCGAGTTCCTGGACCGGATGGTGCCGCTGGAGGACGTCGAGGTCTCCACCGAACTCGCCAAGCAGTACCGCAAGTTGGGCATCGAGGTGCTGACCTCCACCCGGGTGGAGTCGATCGACGACAGCGACCCGAACGCCAAGGTCCGGGTCACCGTCAGCAAGAACGGCGAGCAGAAGGTGCTGGAGGCCGACAAGGTGCTCCAGGCGATCGGCTTCGCACCGCGCGTCAACGGCTACGGCCTGGAGAACGCCGGGGTCAAGCTGACCGACCGCAACGCCATCGCGGTGGACGGCCGCGGCCGCACCAGCGTCGAGCACATCTTCGCGATCGGCGACGTGACCGCCAAGCTGATGCTCGCGCACGCCGCGGAGGCGATGGCCGTGATCGCCGCCGAGACCATCGGGGGGGCGGAGACCATGGAGGTCGACTTCGCCATGATCCCGCGCGCCACCTACTGCCAGCCGCAGATCGCCTCCTTCGGCTACACCGAGGCGCAGGCCCGCGAGCTGGGCTACGACGTCAAGGTCGCCAAGTTCCCGTTCACGGCCAACGGCAAGGCGCACGGTCTCGGCCACCCGATCGGCTTCGTCAAGGTCATCAGCGACGGCAAGCACGGCGAGCTGCTCGGCGCCCACCTGATCGGCCCCGAGGTCACCGAACTGCTTCCGGAGCTCACCCTGGCCCAGCAGTGGGACCTGACCGTCCACGAGGTCGCCCGCAACGTGCACGCCCACCCGACCCTGGGCGAGGCGGTCAAGGAGGCCATCCACGGCCTCGCCGGGCACATGATCAACATGTGACGCACCGGCCCGACACCGGATGGCGGCCCCGCCGAGCAACCCGCTCGGCGGGGCGCCACAGGTCCGGGAGCAGCCCCGGAGCGGCCCCGAGCGGTCGACCGGGGGAGCGATGTAGCCGGGATAGCCGGGGGAGCCGGCGCGGCCGGTCAGGACAGCTGGGTGCGCAGCCAGGCCTTGACCTCGGGAGTCACCGGGTCGGTGAGGTCGCCGAACTCCTCGTGCTTCAGGAGGAACCCGGCCACGTACGAGCAGATCGGCACGATCCGCTTCCCGGTCGCGCGCACGTCGGTCAGCGCCTCCTGGACGAGGTCGGCGGCGAGGCCCTGCCCGGCGAAGGCGTCGTCGATCTCGGTGTGGAAGAAGACGCGCTGCTCGGTGTGGTCCCGGTACTCGGCGAAGCCGGCGAGCTTGCCGTCCACCATGATCTCGTACCGGTTCCGGTCGTCCGCCCGCTCGACGGCGATGCTGTTGGGAGTGGTCACGGTGGGCCCTTCGGTCGTCCGGACGTGTCGCTGAAGTCGATCATCGGCATCCTGCCAGGCCGGCCCCGGCCCGGGCCGTTCCGCCTCCCGGGTGACGGACCGGGGGAGCGGAGGCGGTGCCGACGGACGAGAAGGGGCTCGGGCGACGGAGCGGTCCCTGCGGGCCGACGGGAGCGGTCCCTGCGGGCCGCCGGCCGCTCGGAGCCGACGCGCACTCATCCGCGGCCCCTCCCGTCCTTGCCGTCCTTCCCGTCCTCGGTGCCCCTGGTGCCCCTGGTGCCCCCGGTGCCCCTGGTGCCCCTGCCGTCCTTGCCGCCTTCGGCCTTCTCCGGGCGCCGACGCCGGTCGATCCGGCTGCGCGGCTGATCACCCGGCGCGGGGGTGTGGCCCAGTGGGAGTGCATGCGGTCGGCGGTCCCGCAGGCCGCGGAGCTCGCCGAGCACGGCCCAGGCGACCGACACCACCGGCACCGCCACCACCGCGCCGAGGATGCCCGCCAGGACGGCGCCGCCTGCCACGGACAGGGCGATGACCACCGGGTGGATCCGTACGGACCAGCCCAGGACCAGCGGGTGCAGCAGGTGGCCCTCGATCTGCCCGATGATCACGATCAGCGCGAGCACCAGCAGGGCGATCACCGGGCCGCGGGCGGCCAGCGCGACCACGGAGGCGATGGCCAGCGCGATCGGGGAGCCGACCAGCGGGACCAGGGCGGCCACGAACTCCAGCACCATCAGCGGCAGGACCAGTGGCACCCGGAGGATGGCCAGTGCGATCCCGACCAGCACGGCATTGGTCGCCGCGACGATCAGCACCCCGCGGGTGTAGCCCGCGAAGGTCCGCCAGGCGGCGCGCCCGGCGTGGTCCCAGACCGTCCGGCTGCGGGCCGGGAGCTGCTGTTCCGCCCAGGACCACATCCGGTCGCCGGAGTGCAGGAAGAACACCGAGCAGAACACCGCGAGCGCCAGCCCGGTGATCAGTTCGACGGCCCGGCCGGCGCTGCTGAGCGCGGTGCTGACCAGCGCCGCGCGGTGGGCCGAGACGAACGCGCCGATCTTGGACCGCAGGTCGGTGACGGTGCCCGGCCGCAGGTGGAAGGGGGCGCCGGTCGCCCAGCGGTCGATCCGGCCGAGGCCCCCTCGCAGTTCGTCGCTCAGCCGGCTCCAGTCGGACGCGACGTTGGTGCCGACCAGGGTCAGCACCCCGCCGACGACCGCGACGGTGCAGAGCAGCGCCAGCAGGACGCCGAGCGGGCGGGGCATCACCCGGGCCAGCAGGTCGACCAGCGGGCGCAGGACCGAGGTGATCACCAGCGCCACGAACAGGGCGGTGACCAGCAGCTCGACCCGGGCCAGGACGTCGACCACCAGGTAGGCGCCGATACCGAGCAGCCCCAGCCGCCAGGTGTAGCCGGCGGCTGTGCGCAGCCCGGTGGGCACCCGCTCGACGGACGACGTCCGGCCCGCCGGCCCTGGCCCCTGCGCCGGTCCCGGCCCCTGTCCCGGCCCCGCGCCGGTCCGGCGCGGCACCACCCGGGGGCGACGGCTGCCGAGCGGAACGGCCCGCCGGTCCGGCCTCCCGCCGTTCATGCGGCCGGGTCGGCCGACGCGCCGGCGTGGCCGGCCACGGACCGGCCCGCGTACCCGGCCTCGGGGCCGGCGACGAGCACCGGGCGGTCCGCGACGGTGGCGTTGCTGTCCATGGAAGCCTCCCGGGCGGAAGTCCTGCTCTCAGCGTCTCTCCGGGCCGCGCCCGCGTGAACCTTCATCCTCGGGGCCGGTTCGGAATCCCGCGCCCCGGCGGGTGTGGGCGCGTCCGGCCTGGGCAGACGCAGCCTGGATCCACCTGCCGCACGGTCGCCTGCGGGAGCGTGCGCCGCGCCGGCCGACCCGTCCGGCGGAACCGCCTGGCCGACCGCCGGGGGGTGAGGCCGTCCGTGTACAAGCGAACGGGCGGGGAGGAGAATCGGTCCCCCAGGGTGGGGGGAGAAGGAGGCAGTCATGAAAAGCCTCGTTCACCGCTACGCGGTGACGCTCCCCGGCCCGGTCGGCGGCCACGCGCCCCCGTCCGTCGTGGTCGTGCGCGAGACGCAGGCCGTGGGACCGGGCGGGGGTGTCGTCTGGGAGAGCGCGGACGGCGGACTCCGGGTCGAGATCACCGGCAACGTGGCCACGGTCATCTCGGCCCCCGGCCTCGGCACCATGCACCCGTGCCTGCTCGCCGTGCCACTGCCGTGACGGAACCCCGGCCGCCACGACGGACAAGGCGGTGACGGACAAGGCGGTGTCGGACAAGGCGGTGACGGACACCGTGCGGTCGTGACGACACCTGCTGCCGTGCCGGACACCGCTGCGGCCGTCGACGGGTTCCGCCGACGGCCGCAGCGGATGCCGTGACGGCCGCTACCCGGTGCTGGCCGCCAGGGCGTCGCGGACCGTGACCAGGCAGGGATCGCAGTACCGGTCCGGCCCCGCCGAGCCGGTACTGTCCCCCGCCGGGACGACCCGCTGGGACGGCTCCAGGAACCGCCCGCACAGCGAGGACGTCGCGTCGTCCTTCGCCACCACGTGCCACACCACCGCGGGCGGGGACACCGCCGGATCGTGCTCGGCCCACATCTCGTACACGGCGCTACCTCCGGATCGCTGGGGCTCGGTCAGTCCATGCAACCCCGCGGTCTCCCGAACGGCCACCGGGCCAGACCCGGTGGGATGGTCGTGGCCTCCGGTGCCGTCCGGAGAATCCGTGGCGGCGTCGCGAGCCTCGTCCAGTGCGCCTATCCGTGAGGCCCGAGCCGCAGCCGTACGGCCAGCTGAGGGCCGTGCTCCTCGCGGTGCACCTGGTGAGCGCGGCAGCGGCCGGAGAGCGCGCGCAGTACCCGTTCGACGTCCTCGGGCCTGCCCAGTACCTCCGCGCCGACGTCCGCGGCCAGTGCGACGGGCCGCCCCGGCGCGGCCTCGGAGTGGGCGTCGAAGGTCTGCGAGAGGCTCGCCGACGGGCCGGCACCGGCAGGCGGGCGCGCCGACGGCCCTCGCGACGGCCCTGGGGCGGTGGTGGGCGCGCCGCCGCTCCCGGGCCGTGGTTCGGCCACCACTCGGGTGCCTTCCGAGGTCAGCGTCGGCGGGTCCTCCCACACGTTGCCGATCCGGGTCCGGCCGCGCCCGGTGTGCGTCGGAAAGGCTGCTTCCAACGCGTCGAGCACCGCCTCCGCCGCCTCCTGCGGGTCGGCAGCGACCCGGACGAGCACATGGCCGGCCGCCAGGGGCATGCCCATCGGTCCCACCTCCTGTCGCCGACCGCCGACGGCGGCTCCCTTCCTCCGTTCTACGGCCGCGCCCTCCGGCCGCGCACCCCGGGCGGCGGAGGGGAGGACCCGGCCGTCGAGGGGCCCGCGCCCGGTCGGTGCGGCCGCCCGTCGGGTTCGGCCGTTGTTCAGCGGGGTGTGGCTCCGCCGACGATCTCTGCCAAGAGCCGGTTCGTACCGTCGGGGCCCACACCACTTCCGGGAGCGAACATGCACGACAACGAGGAATCCGGGCCCGACTGCGGTTGCCCGCGGACCGTCGGCCTCGACGGGGAGGGGCCGGCCGCGGCCGGTCGGCGCCGGTTCCTGCGCGGGGCCGGCCTGTTGGGCGTCGGAGTCGGGTCGGCGGGGCTCGGCCTGCTCGGTGCGGCGCCCGCGCAGGCGGCCGGCCCCGAGGCGGCCGGCGGGCCCGGCGCGGCCTCGCCGAAGGAGCGGAAGGACAAGGGGCGGGGGCGCTGGCAGCCCGACCCGGACGCCCGGCGGTTCACCGTCGTCGTCATGCCGGACACGCAGTACCTGTTCGACCAGGACCGGCTGCACCCGGCACCGCTGGAGGCGTCGGTCCGCTACGTGCTCGACGGCGGGGTCAACCGGGAGGACGGGACGGACGACAACATCGTCTTCCTGGCCCACCTCGGCGACGTCACCGAGAACGGGCTGCCCGTCGAGTACGCCGCCGCCACCAAGGTGTTCGGCCTCCTGGACGACGCGGGCGCCGCGTACGGCGTGCTCGCGGGCAACCACGACGTCCGCTCCTCGACCGACGACCGGCGCGGCAGCACCCCGTACCTGGAGACGTTCGGCCCGGCGCGCGCCGCCCGGACCGCCGGGTACCACAGCTCCAGCCCGGACGGCTACAACACCTGCCACGTCATCAGGGCCGGCGGGCGCGACTGGATGCTGCTCTCCCTGGACTGGCGGCTCTCCGACGCGGGCTTCGCCTGGGCCGACGCGGTGATCGCCGCCAATCCGAAGCTCCCGGTGATCCTCACCACCCACGAGCTGGCCTACGCCGACGCCGACGGCCGGGCCGAGCTGTCCGACTACGGCCGGCAGCTCTGGGACCGGCTGATCAGTGGAAACGACCAGATCTTCCTCACCGTCAACGGGCACTACTGGCCGCCCGGCCGGACGGTGCTGAAGAACAAGGCGGGCCACGACGTCCACGTCCACGTCGCCAACTACCAGGACCGCTACTACGGCGGTGCGGCGATGATCCGGGCGTACCGCTTCGACCTCGACCGCAACACGGTCGACGTGTCGACCTTCTCGCCGTGGATCCAGGAGATCGCGGCCGAGGAGCGCAACGCATTGGCGGCCCAGGAGGTCGAGCTGACCTCGGACGTGGACCGCTTCTCGCTCGCCGTCGACTTCGACCGGCGCTTCGCCGGCTTCGCGCCCGTGCCGCAGCGCCCGGCGCGCCGGGCGGACGACCTGCTGGTCCGCGACACGGTGGCGTACTGGCGTTTCGACGACGGCGGCGGCGACGGTTCGGCGGTCTCCCCGCAGCAGGTCGTCAAGGACCTGGCGGGCCGGGGCAACGACCTCCTCTGGCAGAGCGCCCCGGGCACGCCCGACAGCGCGCTCACCTGGTCGTCCGAGCACCACCCGGACCAACCGGGCCGCGGCAGCCTGCTGTTCAGGGGCACCCGGGGGCCGGTCCGCGGCGCGTTCCTGCAGACCGGGCCCACCGCGCCGCTGAACCGGGAGACCTTCGAGCGCGGGTTCACCGTCGAGGCCTTCTTCAAGCTGCCCGCCGACTGGGACTCCGCGCAGAGCCGCTGGTCCGCCCTGCTCAGCCGGTGGGGGACGAGCGGCGAGGCGGGCAAGGCCGGCCCGGGCGCGGACGCGGATGAGCCCGTCGTGACGCTCAGCGTCTCCGAGGCGCCCGCGCTCCAGTGGTGCGTCTACCCGCTCGGCCAGGGCGGCCCGTCGACCTGTTGGGGCCACCAGCTGCCCCTGGACCGGTGGTGGCACGTCGCGGTCGTCAACGACGGGAAGCTCAGCCGGATGTACGTGGAGGGCTGCGAGGTGGCGCGCAACCCGGCGACACCGGCCGTCGGGCTGACCACCCTGGGACGGCCGTGGATGCTGGGCGGCTACTCCTACGCGGGGGTGCTGGACAAGGTCTTCCACGGCTACATCGGCGACGTGCGGATCGTGAAGCGGCCGCTGCCGGTGGGCGAGTTCATGACCGCCTGAAGCACGGCGGCCTCAAGCACGGTCGTCTGAGGCGCGGCCGCCTCAAGCACGGTCGTCTGAGGCGCGGCCGTCCGAAGCCGTGGACACCGCCGGACCCGACCAGGGCCCGGCGGTGTCCACCCGCCCGAGGCGTCCGCCGGAGCGTCAGGCGCGGCGGCCGCGCCTGCGACGGGCGAGGAACACCGCGCCGGCGCCGACGGCGAGCAGGGCCGCGGCCGTGACCGCGATCGGCAGCGTGTCGGAGTTCGCGCCGGTCGCGGCCAGGGCCGGGCCGGTCGCGTTGCTGGTGGGCGCCGCAACGGCGGTGCCGGAGCTGCTGCCGGAACCAGAACCGGAACCGGAACCGGAGCCTGTGCCGGAGCCGGCGGTCGAGCCGCCCGGCGCCGGAGCGGAGGACCCGCCGGTGGGCTGACCGGTCGGGGTGGCTCCGTCTGCGGGCCGGCCGGTGGCCGGGTCGAGCAGGAGCGTGGCCGACTGCGGGTTCTTGAAGTCGAACATGCCCTCGATGGAGCCGGCGTGCTCGTCGAAGGAGGCGTCGCCGATCCGGCCGGTCTTCCAGTTGTCCTCGACGAAGCGCAGGATCGAGGTCTGGTCCGTCCGGGTGTGGTCGACGAAGTTGGTCCTGGCGTAGGGCGAGAGCACCATCAGCGGCAGGCGCGGGCCGTAGCCGCAGCGGTCGGCGTACCCGCCCGAGCCGCCGTCCTTGCCGCACTGCCCGGCTCCGCCGAGGCTGTCGTTGGCGGCGTCCCGGGAGCCGTTGACGGGTTCGGCGAACTTGTGGTCGTACCAGCCGTCCGAATCGTCGTAGGCGAGGACGACGGCGGTGGAGGCCCAGTCCTTGGACTTCTGCAGCTTGTTCAGGGTGTCCGCGACGAAGTGCTGCTCGTCCAGCGGGTCGGAGTAACCAGCGTGGCCGTCCTGGTAGTTGGCGGCCTTGAGGTAGCTGACCGCGGGCAGGTCGCCGTGCTGGAGCGCGGCGTCGAAGTCGGTCAGGTCGTACTGGTGGTTGGCTTGGCCGTCGTGGCCGATCTCGGCCACGTCCTTGGGCGCCAGGTGCTTGGGATTCGCCGTGGACTTGTAGTACTGGAACGGCTCGTGGTGCGGGTTGTAGTCGGTCTGCGACGCGCCGACGATGTTGTCGTGGGCCGACCCGCAGACGGCCTTGCCGTCCTTGCTGTCGGTCGGCTTGAAGCCGCCCTGGAACCAGCCCCAGCTGACGCCCTTGTCGTTCAGCAGGTCGCCGATGTTCCTGCCGGTCATCACCAGCTGGTTGTGCTGGGGGTTGGAGCACTCGTCGTAGCCCGGGTCCGGGTCGTTGATGACGGTGCCGACGCCGTCCGCGCCCGGGGAGGCCACCACGTAGGCGTCGGTGGTCTTCTGGCCGGTCTTCGGGTCGACCGGGTAGCCGCCGTGGGTCTGGCCGGAGACCAGGTTGAGCGCGCCCGGGGTGGAGGGGCCGAAGGTGGTGCCGAAGGAGTTGTCGCTCATCGCGAAGCGCTGGGCGTAGTTCCACAGGGCGGTGACGGTGTTGCCGTCGTAGTAGTCCATCACCAGGCCGGGCTGGGTGAACATCGGGGCCTTGCAGCTCTCGACGTCCGTGTGCTCGACGAACTTGTCCATCTTCCCGCCGTCGAAGGCGAGTTGCTCGTCCTTGTAGGTGTGGTCCTGGTCGCAGGTGACGGCCTGGGCCGGGCTCAGCCGCTTGGGGTTGGTCCCGTTCGGGTTGCGGTGGAGCAGGTCGTCGGAGAGGCCGTCCACCTTGGGCGTGTCGGGCTTGGCGGTGAACTTGACCTTGTCGTCGGCGGTGTTGGCCGCGTTCGGGTAGGTGCCGAAGTAGTGGTCGAAGGAGACGTTCTCCTGGAATATCACCACCAGGTGCTTGATCGGGGTGGCGGTCTGCGGGCCGTCGGCCGCGGAGGCCGGGGGCGCACCGCCGAGGGCGGCCAGCGAGGCCGCGCCGACCAGGCCGGCCCCGTAGCGGAGCCACCGGGAACGGAGGGGTGCTGCGTGCATGGGTGTACCTCGAACGTCGGGTTCTTCATTGTCATGATCTGAGGCCCCGCCGCGTGGATCCGGGGCGGCGGGGCGGCATGAAGCTAGACGTGCGAGGTGAACGTGATTTACATGAACATGTGAACCCAGGGTGAACCGGAGCGGTCCGGGGCGGAGCGTTCGGGCCTCGAACAAGTTCGGGTGCGTCGGGGCGGAGGTCCGGCGCACCGCCCGGCCTGCTCCGGCAGCGGCCCCGGCCCCGCCCGCGAGTCCGGCGGGCCGCGCGTGGGCGCGGCCCGCCGGGCGCCGGGTCAGTCGGGCGGCTCGGCCGGTGACGGCTCGGAGGCCGGTTCGGTGGCCTCGTACTCCGGGCCGTCCTGCGGGCCCTTGTCCTCTTCGGGTTCGGGTGGCGGCGCGCCCTCGCCGGTCATCCGGGACTCGGGGGTCTCGACGGGGGCCGGCGGGTCCTTGGGCACGGGCTCGTGTCGGTCGGTCATGGGGTTTCGCCTCCTCGGCCGGGCGGGGCGGGAGCACGGACGCCCGGTGGCCGCCGGGGTGCGGCCACCGGGCGTCCGGTCAGTCCTTGCCGACGTCCTTGATCTTCTCGCCGGCCTGCTTCAGGTCGCTCTTCGCCTGGTCGGCCTTGCCCTTGGCCTCGATCGTCCGGTCGCCGGTGGCCTTTCCGGCGGCTTCCTTGACCTTGCCGCCGGCCTTCTCGGCCATGTTGCGCATCTTGTCGTCGGTTCCCATGGCAGCCACTCCTCTCGCCGTCGGGGCGCGGGTTCGCCCCGGGCGGCGTCTGCCCGGGGCGCCCGGTTCCATGCCTCGCGGGCCGGGATCAGTTCGGCCGGTGCGGCGTGCGGGCCTCGGCGGCGGTCTTGAGGTCGTGCAGCCAGCCTTCGAGCCCCTGGCGCAGGATCGCGGTCGCGGCGGGCACGTTCGCGTCCACCTGGGGGCCGGTGTGGGTCTCCTCGGTGCGGACCAGCACGCCGCCGTCGACCTCGGTGAAGTTCCACACGTGGACGCCGTCGATGTGCAGCCCTTCGGCGACGGCCGGGCCGGTCCAGCGGATGCAGGAGCCGGGGCGCAGCTGGCGGACGGTCGAGGTGATGTCCAGGCTGGGGGCGGCGGTCGCGGGGTTGGGGGGCAGTGGCGTGGTCCAGTGGAACGCCGAGCCCTTGCGGAGCGGGCCGGGGTCGAGGCGCTCCGCGGTGGCCACGGGTGCCTGCCAGGACGGCCAGTGCGTCACGTCGGTCTGCAGCTTCCAGACGGTCCGCAGTGGCGCGTGGATGACGGCCTCCGTCCGGTAACGGACGCGGGCGTCGGGGTCGACGCCCGCCCCGCGGCAGGTGAGCGAGGTGCCGCGGTGAGCGGGTGCGGCCCCGGCGGCTCCGGCGGCCCCGGCAGGTGCGGCGGCGGCGCCCAGCAGGGCGAGGGCGAGCGGCGTGCTGAGCAGGGCGGCGCGGGCGCGGGCGCGGGTGCTGCGGCTGCGGGACATGGGGCTCCTCGTCGCGGGTCGGCCGTCGGTGACGGCTCGTTCGCCGTGAGATACATGCTCACGTGTTCGTTAGAAGTTCTAACGCCCCAACCTGCCGCGGTCAAGGGTTTTGGTGATAGCTTCTAACGAAAACGTGGGCACGTAACGGAACCCTGGGGGAGTCGTTCACCGCCCACCTGGAGGGCCATCGAGCTGTCCGGCTCGGCCTCGAGGAGCAGGGCGGGCCGGAAGCCGTGGCCCGACCACTGTCCGCCGGTTCGACCGCTGTCCGTCGGCGCTCAGCCCTGCCCGGGGTGCGGCCTCGGGGGCGGTGCCGGATCGGGGTCCGGGAACGGCTCGGGAGACGGGAAGGGCGGGATCGGCGGCGGAGCCGGGTCGGGCCCGCCGGGCCCTGGTGAGGGGTAGGGGTGGGGGATCGGCTGGGTGTCCGGATCCGGGGGCGTCGGGATGGTCATCGCGCACACTCCTCGTCGAGGTCGTCGCGCCGCGCGTGTACCCGGCGGCGGGGCCGCGAATCCCGGGCGAGCCGGGCGGCGCCCGCTACGAAGCCTCGCCCGGGTCGGGGAACGAGTGGTGCTCGTGCGTGACCAGCCAGCGCCCCTGCACCTTGCGCAGCCCGACGGTCAGCCGCAGCCGCTGTGCCGGACGGTCGGCGAAGTCCTGCGGGGTGCCGCAGCGCAGCAGGGCGTGCGCGAAGGCGACGTCACCGCCGGCCGTCACCGCCAGCTCCTCGATCTCGAACGCGGCGCCCTGGGCCTGCCATTCGAAGAACGGCGGCCAGGTCTGCCGGTACGCGTCGAGGCCGCGAACGCCCTCGTACGGCGGCGGCACGTCGAACATCACGATGTCCGCGGCGTGGTCGGCGACGACCCGGTCGAGGTCGCCCGCGTGGACCGCCGCCGCCCAGCTCCGGATCAGGTCGGCGACCTGATCCTCGTCGGTCTTGGCCATGGTCAGGATGGTAGGCGCGATCCCTCGCCCCGGCCGGTCGCGGAGTGACGCCCCGGCCGGTCGCCGAGCGGCGCCCCGGCCGGGTTGCCGCCGTCCGCCCGAGGTCGGCACGCGCGGAGATTTGGGGCGTGTACGGCCTGTCGCACTCCGTTTCGGACAAATGGGCACGGCCGCGGGGTGTTCATTGGTCCATCACTCCGGGTAGTTGATCGACTGCAAAGAGTGGATGGGGGTGGGATCAGGGAGTAGCGATGTCGGAACACGATCAGCTCGGCGTGCCCGCCGGCCCGGAAGGGCGTCCGGCGCGGCCCGAGCGGGTGCCGCCCCAGGCCCCGGCACCCGGACACCGTGCGGACGGCGACCGGCCGCGTCCCGGGGCCACCGACGTCGACGCTCCCTGGCCCGACCGCATGCTGCCGCTGCTGCGCACACCGGCGACCGACCGCCGGCTGGCGCCGGCCCCGGCCGGCGTGGAGCCGCCCGGAGCCGCCGAGCCGACCCGGGTCCTGGAGCTGGCGCTGCTGGTGGGCGAGCTGCTGCTGGCCAGCGGGGAGGCGGCGGAGGACGTGGAGGCCGCCATGCTCGCCGTCGCCAGGGCCTACCGCGTCCACCCGTGCGACCCGCAGGTGACCTTCACCCGGGTGGCGATCTCGTACCAGCCGGGCTCCTCCGAGCCGCCGCTGACGGCCGAGTGCTCGGTTCGCCGCCCGGCCGGCGACTACGCGCGGCTGGCCGCCGTGTTCCGGCTGGTCACCGAGATCACGACGGGCGGGATCGCCGTCCGCGACGCCCACGACCGCCTGATGGCCGTGCACCGGCGCGGCCGCCGCTACCCCGCCCGGGTGGTCCTGCTCTCCTGCGGCCTGCTGTCCGGGGCCGCGACGCTGCTGGTCGGCGGCCGCACCGACGCCCGGGCCTGGCTGGTGTTCGCCAGCGCCGTCGTCGCGGCCCTGGCGGGCGACCGGCTCTCGGCGCTGGTGGGGCGCCACGACTTCCCGGCCTTCTACCAGTTCGTGGTGGCCGCGGCCCCGGCCGCCGTGATCGGCATCCTGCTGTCGTTCAACGGACTGCACCTGCGCGGATCGGTGGTGATCACCGGCGGGCTGTTCGCGCTGTTTCCGGGCTGGCCCATGGTGGCGGCGGCCCAGGACGGCCTGGCGGGCTTCTACCTCACCGCCGCCGCGCGCCTGCTCGAAGCGCTGTACCTGATGACCGGCGTGGTGATCGGGGTGATGGCGGTGCTGTACGTCGGCGTCAACAACGGCGCGGACCTGGCGGCCCAGGTCGCCCCGGCGGGGGCCGTCAACCCGCCGTTGCAGCTCACCGCGGCGGTGCTGCTCACCCTGGGGTTCGCGGTGCTGCTGAACACCGAGCCGAGGACGCTGCCCGCCGTCATGGTGAACAGCGCGGCCGGGTGGGCGACGTACGGGGTGCTGACCAACGCCGGTGCCGAGTCGATCCTGGCCACCGGTCTCGCCGCCGGACTGGTCGGCCTGTCCGGCCAGCTCATGGCGCGCTGCTGGGGGAGTTCCGCGCTGCCGCACGTCACGGCGGCGCTGGGACCGCTGCTGCCCGGCTCGATGCTGTACTTCGGGATGCTCGCCTTCGTCCGGGGCCAACCCGAGATCGGGCTGAGCGGCATCGGACGGGCCGGCGCGATGGCGATGGCCCTGGCCATCGGTGTGAACCTGGGCCGGGAGCTGTCCCGGCTCTTCCTCCCGGCGCCGCGTACCGTCCCGGCGGCCCGTCGACCGGGCGGCCGCCACCGTCGGTGACGGACGGGAGTTCGAACCGATGGCGGCCGAGCGGTTTGCGCGGCCGCCATCGCGGTAGACGCGGAGGCAGGACGGGGCCGCGAAGGACGGCCCCTCCGCCCCCGGGAGCGACCTCCTCGGTCCACCGCAGGTGAACCGCCGGGGCCGCCCGTCGGCATCCGCCCCCATCGGCTCTCAAACCAGGGAGACTCCCGTGATCGTCCTCGGTGTCATCCTGCTCATCATCGGTTTCGTCACCGGCCTCTCGATCCTCTGGACCATCGGGATCGTGCTGCTCGTCATCGGCCTGGTCCTGTGGGTCGCCGGAGCCCTCGGACACGCCATCGGCGGACGCCGCCACTACTACTGAACCGCCTGACCGCTCCGCATCCGCGCAGCTCGCGCACCCGCCGCCGGCCCTCCCGGCGGCCCGGGCACGGCAGGTTCCCGTACCGACGGGGGCGGAGGACGAGGACGCGACCTCGGACGCCTGAACCCGACCCGGACACCCGAGCCCGGGCCCGCACCCCGGGCCCGGGCTCGCCGGCGCGCAACGCTCGGTGGGCTCGACTCGGGAGCAGCAACGCTCGGCGGCCCCGACTCGACGGGCTCAACGCAGGAGCGCGGCGAGCAGCTCGGCGATGGTCGGCCCGGCGTCGGCCGGGTGCCGGAGCTGCTTGCCGGCGATCACGCTGTAGTGGTTGGCGCGGCCCTGCCGCTCGTGCGTCAGGTAACCCTCGGCTTCGAGGTCGGCGATGATGCGCTGGACGGCCCGTTCGGTGAGCAGGCAGCGCGCCGCGATGTCGCGGACCCGGATGCCGGGATCCCGAGCGATCTGGACGAGCACGCGGGCGTGGTTCGTCAGGAAGGTCCACTGCCGCGTCGTCGCCGGGGGGTTCTCCACGCGCCAAGGATAGGCGTGCCGGACCGTGGCTCGGAACCGCGGGACGGCCCGTCCCGGAGGTCCGGGCGGTCGGCACGCCGAGGTCAGGGGCACTCCTCGTGGAGCCCGCACAGCCAGGCGAGTGCCTGGTGCGCGCCGAGGGCGTAGCTGTGGTCGGCGCCCTGGTCCAGTGCCCGGCGCAGGCCCACGGCGGCGGCCTGGCACTCGGCCAGCAGCTGCGCACGGCAGGGCCCGTTCGCGCCGACCGCGGCGACGGCGGTGACGGGCGCGGCGATCTGGGCGCCGGCGGCCCAGCGGTAGGCCCCGAGCACACCGTGCTCGAAGCCGGTCCAGGGGCGGGGCCGCCGGTTGGCCGTGTCGATCGCGGCGAACACCTCGTCCAGCGGGCGCACTCCCACGGCCGGGATCGTCTCGTCACTGGTCATGTCGGAAACCTACGTCCGCCCGATGCGGCCCGCCCGCGGGCGGAGGTCGACCGGGTGGCGCCGCCCCGGTCCACCCGGCCGCGGCCGGGGGCCCCGGTGAGGGCCCGTCGGGGGAGCGGGCCCCGGCCCGGTAGTCTGAGTGGATCGTGCCCGGTCGGTGAGGTGGCCGGGCCGGATGAACGGTGCGGGCCGCTCGCCCGCTTGGTGGAGATCCTTGATGACTCGTCGTTTTGACTGCTCGGACGCGTCCGAGCGTGCAGCGGGCCTGCGTGAGGCCGTGGCGGCGGTGCGCCGCGGTGAACTCGTCGTACTGCCCACGGACACGGTGTACGGGGTGGGCGCGGACGCCTTCTCGTCGGAGGCGGTCGCCCGCCTGCTGGCGGCCAAGGGCCGGGGGCGGAACATGCCCTCGCCGGTGCTGGTCGGCTCCCCGGCGGCACTGGACGGCCTGGTCGAGGTGACGGACCGGGCGCGCGAGCTGGTCGCCGCGTTCTGGCCGGGCGGGCTGACCGTGGTCGCCCGGCACCTGGCGTCGGTCGAGCTGGACCTCGGCGAGACCAACGGGACGGTCGCGGTCCGGATGCCCGCCCACCCGGTCGCCATCGAACTGCTGGACGCCACCGGGCCCTTGGCGGTGTCCAGTGCCAACCTGACCGGACACGACTCCCCGCAGGACTGCGACGCCGCCCAGGGCATGCTGGGCGATTCGGTGGCCGTCTACCTGGACGGGGGTGCGACCGCTGCCGCCGTGCCGTCCTCGATCGTGGACATCACCGGCGAGGTGCCCGTCCTGCTGCGGGCGGGCGCGATCGGCGTCGATCGTCTGCGCGAGGTCGTCCCCGACCTGCGGGAGCGCTGAGCCGCCAGGCCGACGCCACCCGGACCGGCGCCCCTGCGACCGGCGCCGCCCGGACCGGGAGCGCCGGTCGGAGGGCCCGCACCGCGTGGCACCCCGGCGCGCCGGAGCCGCGCGGCTAGGGTCGGCGATGGCGCGCGGGGGCGGGCCCTCCGCGGGCAGGGGGCGGGGCCGCCACCGAGGGGGGCATCGTCGGCTCCGCTGCGGAGGTTCCATGAGCGCTACGTCCACCACGTCGCGTCGCACCCAGGCCCGCGTCCATCAGGGCAGCACGCTGCTTCGCTGGCTGTTCACCACGGACCACAAGGTCATCGGGAACCTCTACCTGGCGACCGCGTTCGGCTTCTTCCTGGCCGGCGGCGTCATGGCGCTGCTGATGCGCGCCCAGCTGATGGGGCCCGACACCGGGATCCTGTCGAACGAGCGCTACAACCAGATGTTCACCATGCACGGCACGATCATGCTGCTGCTGTTCGCGACCCCGACCTTCGCCGGGTTCGCCAACGCGATCATGCCGCTGCAGATCGGCTCCCCCGACGTGGCCTTCCCCCGGCTGAACGCCTTCACCTACTGGGCCTTCCTGCTCGGCGGCCTGATGGTCCTGAGCGGCTTCCTCACCTCCCAGGGGGCGCCCGCCTTCGGCTGGTTCGCGTACGCGCCGCTGAACGGGCCGGTGTTCTCGCCGGGGTCGGGCGGGGACCTGTGGGCCCTCGGCCTGGTCGTGGCCGGCCTCGGCACCATCCTGGGGTCGGTCAACTTCATCACCACCATCACCTGCCTGCGGGCCCCCGGCATGACCCTCTTCCGGATGCCGATCTTCACCTGGAACGTGCTGTTCACCTCGATCATGGTGCTGCTGGCCTTCCCGGTGCTGACGGCCGCGCTGCTCTGCCTGGAGGCGGACCGGAAGTTCGGCGCGCACGCCTTCGACGCGGCGAACGGCGGGGCGCTCCTGTGGCAGCACCTCTTCTGGTTCTTCGGCCACCCGGAGGTCTACATCGTGGCGCTGCCGTTCTTCGGCATCGTCAGCGAGATCATCCCGGTGTTCAGCCGCAAACCGCTGTTCGGCTACTACGGCATGATCGGCGCGACCATCACGATCACCGCCCTGTCCATGTCGGTGTGGGCGCACCACATGTTCGTCACCGGCCAGGTGCTGCTGCCGTTCTTCTCGATGATGTCGTTCCTCATCGCCGTGCCCACCGGGGTGAAGTTCTTCAACTGGATCGGGACGATGTGGAACGGGTCGCTGTCCTTCGAGACCCCGATGCTCTGGTCGATCGGCTTCCTGGTGACCTTCCTGTTCGGCGGCCTGAGCGGGGTGCTGCTGGCCGCACCGCCGATCGACTTCCACGTGACCGACAGCTACTTCGTGGTGGCCCACCTCCACTACGTCCTGTTCGGGACGGTCGTGTTCGCCACCTTCGCGGGCTTCTACTTCTGGTGGCCGAAGCTGACCGGGAAGCTTCTCGACGAGCGGCTGGGGAAGGTGCACTTCTGGATCCTGTTCGTGGGGTTCCAGGCCACCTTCCTGGTGATGCACTGGCTGGGCGCCCAGGGGATGCCGCGCCGCTACGCGACGTACCTGGCGGTGGACGACTTCACGGCGCTGAACGTGTGCGCCTCGGTCGGCGCGTTCCTGCTGGGCGTCTCCAACCTGCCGTTCTTCTACAACGTCTGGGCCACCACCCGGTACGGCACCCGGGTCGAGGAGGACGACCCGTGGGGCTGGGGCCGGTCGCTGGAGTGGGCGACCTCCAGCCCGCCGCCGCACCACAACTTCCACGCCCTGCCCAGGATCCGCTCCGAGTCGCCGGCGTTCGACCTGCACCATCCGGAGGTGCCGGCGGAGGCGTCGTCGAGCGGCGCCTCCGCCGCCCCCTCCGGCCGTTCCGGCGAGCGGGGGAGCGGGCGATGAAGGCGGAGGGCTGGCTGTTCGGCGTCATGGCGGTGTTCTTCGCGGTGACCGGGCTGGTCTACGGGCTCTGGGCGCAGGAGCCCGCCGGCAAGGCGATCCTGACGGTGGCGTTCCTGATGTCGGGCCTGATCGCGCTGTTCTGGTTCGTCCAGCACCAGCGGCGGGGCGGCGGACGGCCGCAGGACCGCAAGGACGCGGAGATCGCCGAGGGCCTGGGCCCGGTGGGGTTCTTCCCGGCCCGCAGCGGCTACCCGGTGCTGACGGCGGCCGGTCTGACGGTCTTCGCGCTCGGCCTGGTCTTCGCCCGGTGGCTGATCGTCACGGGTGCCCTGGTGCTCGCGTTCGCGGTGAGCGGTTTCATCTTCCAGTACCGCGACCACGGCGACGGGTGAGGCCGAGCAGTGCCCGGCGGAGCCGGCGGACCGGGCCGGCCGTCGCGGGCCCGGCCTGCCGGTCCGCCGCGCTGCCGGGGTGCGCCGGGCTGGTCAGGACGCCCGCGAGGTACTCCGACTCCGCTTCGGTGGAGGGGAGTTCGACTCCGTCGCGGTGGAACCAGGCGCTGGCCGCGGCGCGGGCGCGCTCGCGCCGCGGCGCCCCGTCGGCGGCCGGGAGCGGTTCGGGCGCGGTCCGCGCCAGCAGGACGAACCGCTCGTCCTCGGACACGGGCCGGCGGTGGCCGGTGAAGCCGCCGTCGTGGCCCTGGTCGATCCGCCCGGTCTCGTCGCCCTTCAGCAGCCGCTCGCGGTCCCTCGCCTGCAGGGCCAGGCAGAGCCGCCGGGTGAGCAGGAACGACAGGGGCGGCAGCACGATCAGCGCCGCCCGCAGCACGACGGTGAGCGCGTCGACGGAGACGCCGAAGACGTATGCGATCACGTCGTTGCCGCCGGCGACCAGCAGCACCGCGTAGGCGGTGATCCCGGCGACGCCCAGCCCGGTGCGGGTCGGCTTGTTGCGAGGCCGGTCGCACAGGTGCTGCTCGCCGGTGTCGGGGTCGAGCCACCGTTCGACGAAGGGGTAGGCGTACAGCGCGGCGAACAGCAGGCCGGGCACCACCAGGGCGGGGAGGAGGACGTTCCAGGACACCGTGTGCCCGAACAGGTCGGTCTCCGCGGCGGGCATCAGCCGCAGGGCGCCCTCGATGAAGCCGATGTACCAGTCCGGCTGGGCCCCGGCCGCCGCCACGTCGGGCCGGTAGGAGGAGTAGCGCCAGATCGGGTTGATCTCCGCGAGGAACGCCGACAGCGCCATGACGCCGGCCACCGTGAAGGTCAGCCCCACCGTGCGGGTGAGGAACTGCGGGAAGAAGGGCATCCCGACGACGTTCCGGTTGGTGCGGCCCGGGGCGGCCCACTGGGTGTGCTTCAGCACCACCACGAGCGTCAGGTGGGCTCCGACCAGGGCCAGCAGCAGGCCGGGCACGAGGAGGATGTGCAGGGTGAACAGCCGGGGGATGACGTCGTGGCCGGGGAACTCGCCGCCGAAGGCGAAGAACGTGAGGTAGGTGCCGACCAGCGGCACGGAGAGCAGCACGCCCTCGGCGATCCTCAGGCCGGTGCCGGAGAGGGTGTCGTCGGGCAGCGAGTAGCCGGAGAACCCTTCGAGCAGCGCGAGGTTGAACAGGGTCACCCCGATGACCCAGTTGAGCTCCCGGGGGCGTCGGAAGGCTCCGGTGAAGAACACCCGCAGCAGGTGCACGCAGATCGCCGAGGCGAACAACAGGGCCGACCAGTGGTGGATCTGACGGATCATCAGTCCGCCGCGCACTTCGAAGCTGATGCGCAGCGTCGAGGCGTACGCCTCGGACACCCGCACGCCGCGCAGCGGCAGGTAGGCGCCGTCGTAGACGACCTCGCTCATGCTCGGGTCGAAGAAGAACGTCAGGTACACGCCGGTCAGCAGCAGGATGACGAAGGCGTACAGGGCCAGCTCGCCCAGCAGGAACGACCAGTGGTCCGGGAACACCTTGCGCAGCAGTTCCCGGGCCGCCTCGGTCACCGGCAGCCGCCCGTCCAGGCTGGTCACGACGCGTTCGCCGGCGGGCGGCTGGTGCCCGTCCGAAGCTCTGGTTACCTCCACGCAGGCAACCTAGTGGGAGTCGCCGCGACCGGCGCGGCCGAGCACTGCGGTTCCCGTGGCGTACGGCGGCAGAACACTCCAACGGCGGAACGGGTGGGTCCGCCGGCGGCCGGTCAGCCGTCCGAGAGCAGCCAGGCGAGGGTGGTCTCGACATCGAGGTGATCGGCCTCCGATCCGGCGGGCACCAGCGAGAAGGAGTCCGACAGGAAGGCCTCGACGTCGTCCGCGGGGGCGCTGAGGACGGCCTCGCCGGTCGGCCCCCGCAGGGTGATGAGCACGGCGCCCTCCGGCCCGGGGCTCACCCGGACGTCGCCGCTGCCGGCGGGGGCGCGCCGGCCCTCGTTCAGCAACTCGCGGCTGAAGTACCAGCAGACCTGGGCGTCGGCGGTCAGGCAGTCGCACGGCGTGAGGGGGAAGGCCAGGCACGCCGCGTACGGCAGGTCCGGGTCGAACCGCAGCTCCGCGACGACCGGGACGTGGGGCAGCGGGCTCTCGGGGAAGGTGACGGGCATCGGGTGGGCGGGCATCTGCATCGGGTGACCCTCCTGCGGTCATGGCGCGCCGGCCCCGGCCGGGCCGACGCCCCTGTCCGGCGCCTACCCGGTACCCCCTCGGGCAGTCCGTGGTCGCAGAACCTCCACAATTCCCTTGCGTGCCGCGGTCGTTCACCCGGGGGTGGGGCCCGGGTGCGGCGGCTGCCACACGTGGTGCGCCGGGGCCCGTCGGCGCCGCCCCGAAGCTCAGGCGAGGGCGGCCGCCGGTCGGGCCATCCACTCCTGCCAGGAGACGTCGTGGCCGATGAGGCAGGGCCGGCGGAAGGGCCACGCGTCGGCGATCCACGCGGGGACGAGGGCGTCGAGGGCCTGCTCCAGCCCGGTGCCGACCCGGTCGTCCACCACCCACCAGGAGATCTCGGCGTCCGAACCGGCCTTCTGCGGCGGGTCGATGTAGACGCACCCGAGCAGCGCCGTCTCCGCCTCGTCGAACAACGCGTAGTTGAACGTCTCGTGGGCGGCGATCTCCCGCTCGTGCCGGACCAGGTCGTCGTGGTCCTGCTGGTAGGTCATGGTGGCGACGGGCCACCCCCAGGCCTCCCCGTAGATCGCCCACAGCCGGTCCCGGGAGCCCATCACCGCGGGGTAGTCGAGCTCGGTGTCGGCCCCGGAGATCGGGCGCAGGTGGTAGCCGCCACCGGGCAGCGGGACGTGGACGGGGTGGACGAAATCCGCAGGCAACCAAGTCATGGGCCGGAGGCTAGCCGAGAAGGGCTTCGACCTGCCCGGAATATGGCCCGGAGGCCGAGGGCTCCAGTGGCCGGAGATGACGCCGGCCCGGTCGGCGGGGCATCATCACGGGATGGCGATGATCAGGACCGGGTGGGGGCGCCTCGGGATCCCGGCGGTGGCGGCCCTGGCCGTGCTGGCGGCGGGGTGCGGTACGAAGCGGGCGGACGAAGCCGGCGGTGCCGCCGCGCCGTCGCCCTCCGTGACGGTGCGGGGCGCGCCGACGGACTTCCCGTGCCCCGGCGAGACCCCGACCAGGGCGCCGACCCCGAGCGCGAGCGCCGGGGCCCCGTCCGGTCCGCCCCCCGACCACTACGCCGAGAACCACGGCTTCAAGGTGCCCCTCCCGTTGCACGGGCAGCCGCGCTGCGACGGCCTGGACGCCGCCGGGCGGATCAAGGGCGCACTCGAACCCCTCCGCACCCGGGGCGACTTCACCCCGGAGAGCACCCGCGGCCTGCTCACCGGCCTCGGCTACCCGGCCGACAAGGTCAAGGCCTCGGAGAACGGCCCGGCCGGCGTCAGCTTCCTGGTCGACGCCTCCGGGCTGTGCCTGGAAGGCCGGATGAGCAGCGCCGGCACCACGGTGGAGGCCTTCGCGGGGTACCCGGACGGCACCGGCTGCGAAGCGCCTCGCGGCGGCCACTGACGCAGGACCGCCCGGGCCGCCGCGCGGCTCGGGCGAAGGCGCGGCGGCGCTGCTCGCCGGCCGCACTCAACCGCCTTGGTGCTCCTGCCCGTTGTGGAAGCCGGTCTCGGCCGGCAACGGCGGCTGCGGGGCTCCCGCCTCCACCTCCGCCGGATCGGTGCCGCTCTGCTCGATGCGGTGCAGCAGCCGGGCGACGGTGTCGGTGCGTTCGCGCAGCGTCGCGACCCGGGCGGCCCGGTCCGGTTCGGCGCCGGGCTCGGCCGGCCGGACGGGGATGCCTCGTTTGCGGGCGGTCGCGACCAGGCTCTCGCCGGCCTCGGCGGTGACGACGAGCGTCGCGGCGGCGAACGCGCCCGCTTCCAGGACCCGCGGCCGGCCGAGCAGCCCTCGGTGGACGATCCGCGCAGGGACGGTCAGTTCGTCCAGGCGCTGGTCGACCGAGCCGCGTTCGAGTGCCGCGAGCACGACGGTGGCCAGCACCTCACCGGCCTTGGTGACGACCCACTTGCGGCCGGGCACCGGCGGCAGCAGCTCGCGGACCCGGTCCACCTCCTGCTCCAGGGCAGTGGTCGTCAGCACCTCGAAGGCGTTGCGGGTGCGGATCTCGACGACCTTGTCCCACGCGACCACCTCCCCGTCGAAGCCGACCTCCGCCGGCCCCAGGTGGACGGCGCCGAGGCCGTCGAGGAGCCCGAGGAGCTTGTGCACTACGGCCGGGGTCCGCGGATGACGGCCGATCAGGGTGCCCACCGACAGCTTCCACGGCTCGGTCGCGGGCACGGGCGGTGGCGCCACGGAGCCGAGCGCCGTCAGCGCCCACCGCCCGCCCGCCGCGGCCCGCCCGCCCCGCAGCACGGCCTGCCGCCCGGCCTCGCCCAACCCGGCCGCGGCCCCGATCAGCCGCCCCAGACCACCCGCCCGTTCGCCCCCGCGCACCCACCCGCTCCTCTCGCCGCACCCCGGAACTGCCGAGGTCCGCCATGGTACGGGCAGTTCCCGACCGCCTTCGCCGGCCGGTCGGATCCGGGCTCCCCGGGACCGCCGGGAGCGACGGGTGACAGGTGTCATACAGTTCCGGACACAAAGATCACTGACGCCGAGTCGGGTCCGTACGACAGGCTCGACGCACCGGATGGTCAGACACGAAGGACTGGGGGGACGGGACATGAAGGTCTTGGTGGCGGGGGCGGGACTCGGCGGGCTCTGCCTGGCGCACGGACTGCTGCAGGCGGGGGTGGACGTGCGGGTCCACGAGCGGGAGGACGGCCCGCACAGCCGCTACCAGGGCTTCCGGATCGCCCTGAACGCGCACGGCCTCGCCGCGCTGCACGCCTGCCTGCCGGAGCGGCTGCACGCGCTGCTGGCCGCCGTCTCCGGGCCGATGGCGGGCGAGCGGCGGGCCGTGGACGAGCAGCTGCGGGAGATCCGCAGCCTGGGCACCGCGGACGAGGGCACCGCCGCCGACCGGTACGTGCTGCGCCAACTGCTGCTGGCCGGGCTCGACGACCGCGTCGAGTTCGGCAAGCCCGTCGTCGGGTACACCGAGCGGGCGGACGGCACGGTCGAGGCGCACTTCGGCGACGGCGGCAGCGCGGTCGGCGACCTGCTCGTGGGCGCGGACGGCGTCGGCTCGGCCGTGCGCCGCCGGCTGCTGCCCGACGCCGAAGTGGTCACCCTCCCCGGCAACGCAGTCCTCGGCCGCACCCCGCTCACCGAGCGGTTCGCCGCCCTCGTCCCGGGCTTCGGCACCGTCGTGCACGGCCCCGGCGCCAGCCTGCTGCTCGGCCGGATGGACTTCCGCCGGCCGCCGCGGCTCGCAGCGGCCGAGCTGGCACCCGACGTCCGACTGCCCGACACCGACAGCTACCTGCGCTGGGTGGTCATGCCGTCCGACTCGCTGCCCGCCGGCCCGAGGCCCTGGGAGGCCGTCCGCGCCGACCTGCTCACCCTGCTCGACGGCTGGCACCCGGACCTGGTCGACCTGGTCCGCGGGGCCGACGTCGTCAACAGCTCGCCGCTGACCGTCCGCTACGCCAAGCCCGTCCCGCACTGGGGCGGCACCCGCCGGGTCACCCTGCTCGGCGACGCCATCCACACGATGCCGCCGAGCGGCGGCCAGGGCGCCAACACGGCCCTGCGCGACGCCGCGCTGCTCACCCGCTCGCTCGCCGCCGTCCAGCGGGGCGAGACCGAACTCCCGGCCGCCGTCGAGTCCTACGAACAGCGGATGCTGGCGTACGGCTTCGCCGCCGTCGCCGAGAGCCTGGACCGCCTGCCGGAGTTCACGCCGACGCGCTGAGCCGCGCTGCGGGCGGCGTGCGCCGGGCTGCTCGGACGGACCCGAGCGCGGACCTGAGCGGCGGAGGTGAGCGGCGGAGTGAGCGGCGGACGTGACCCGAACGGCCCGGCGGGCTTGCGTCCCGCAGCCGACTCCTCCGGGCCTGCGGACCGGCGGTCGATCCGGAGTGTTGCTATGACTGTTCCGAGCCATTCCGTCCGGTTCCCATCCCCGAGGAGGCATCCTCATGGGTGCTGCAACAACCGACACCGACGTGGGGCGCGCGCGCCGGACCAGCGCCGGCCTCGGCGCGACGACGCGTGAGCTGCTCGTGGCGGCGGCCGTCCGGGAGGCGGCCCGGTGAGCGCCTTCCCGACCGGAATCGAGCGCGGTTTCGAGGCTGCCCGGCGGATCGCCGACGCGGTGCTGCTGGAGGGCTACGTGCTCTACCCGTATCGCGCCTCGGCGCCCAGGAACCGGCTGCGCTGGCAGTTCGGCGTCCTGGTGCCGCCCGAGTACACCGCCCAGGGCGGCGAGCACTCGCACCAGCGCACCGACTGCGTCATGGAGGCGCGCGACGGGGACCGGCTGGCCGTCGAGCTGCGCTTCCTGCGCGTCCAGCGGCGCACCGTCGAACGGGTCACGGAAACCGGCGGGTTCGAGCCGGTGGAGCAGCTGGAACTCGCCGACCAGGTGCTCGTCGAATGGGACGAGGGCGTCGTCGAACACATCGAACTCCTGGTGCCGGTCGAAGAGTTGATCGGCGAGGGAGTGCAGCGGGGATTCCGGCTGCCGGGCGTCGGCGAGACCGAGCTGCTCCGCGAGGACGGCGCCGCCGTCGGACGGGTCGTACGGCGCCGCGAACAGGTCGACGGCCTGGTGCGGCTGACCGTCGAGGAACTGCCGGGCCCGTACCGGGCGCAGCGGCTGACGGCGGTGGTGGAGAACGCCTCCGACTGGGAGCCGCCCCGGCGGGCGAGCCGGGAGGAGGCGCTGCCGCGCTCCCTCGTCTGCGCCCACCTGCTGCTGGGGCTGGAGCACGGCCGGTTCGTGTCGGCCACCGATCCGCCCGGGTGGGCCCGGCCGGCCGTCGACCGCTGCCGCAACCGGCACACCTGGCCCGTACTGGCCGGGCCGGACGGCGACTGCCGGGTGGTGCTGTCCTCGCCGATCATCCTGGAGGACCACCCGAAGGCGCCCCCGGCGAGCCTCGGTACCCCGTACGGCGCCACCGAGATCGACGAGATCCTGGCACCGCGGACAGCCGCCCTCACCGAGCAGGAGAAACCGGAGGAGGCCCGCGGCGCCGACGAGCGCGCCGCGGCCGTGGCCGACCTGGCGGAGTCCGTGCCGCCCGAGCTGCCGGAACGCCTGCACGGCGCCGTCCGCGGGCTGCGCGACGCCACCGGCGGCACGGCCGGCGGGGAGCGGCCCCGGTGGGATCCGGACGGCGACCCGGAGGCCGACCCGGAGGCCGACCCCGAGCGGGACCGGGTGCTGGTCGACGGCCGGTCCGTCGGCGCGGGCAGCCGGGTCCGGCTGCGGCCCGGACACCGGCACACCGGCGCCCATGACCTCTTCCTGGACGGGCGGGCCGCCGTCGTGGAGGCCGTTCTGCACGACGTCGACGGCTCGGTGCGGCTGGCCGTCACGGTGGAGGACGACCCCGGCACCGACCTGTGGCGGGCCCAGGGGCGCTTCCGCTACTTCCAGCCCGACGAGGTCACCCCGCTGGACGGCGCGGAGCCGGGGGAAGGGCCGCGGTGAGCGAGCGGAGCGAGGTGGGCGGATGAGTGCGACGGTTCCGGGCGCACCGGCGTTCTGCGGACCGGCCCTCGCCGGGCTCGGCGACTCCGCCGTCCTGGAGCAACGGTTGCCGCGGATCCGCTGAGGCGCGTGACCACGGCCGCCCCGGGGGCTGCTCCCCGGGCGGTGTCATGCGGGGCGTGATGCGGGGTGTCGTGCGCGGCGCGGCTGGGACGGGTGGGACGCCCGGCCTCAGCGGCGGCCGAACAGCCTGCCGAGCCAGCCGCCGCCCGCCTGCGGCCGGGGGCAGGCACACCGGTCGGCCTTGCGCACCCCCGCCAGGACCTGCTCCACGTGCATCCCGCATCCGGCGTAGCCCGGCTTTCCGCAGCTCCGGCAGTCGACTCGTCGGCACATGGCGCTCTCCTTCTCTCGGTCCTCCTGGGGAGGGATCGCCTCGTACTATACCCCCCGGGGTAATTTCCCGACCCGGCCGCCCCCGCCGAATCCGGATACGCTGAGCGAGGAGGCTCCGGGCCCGTCGGGCGCCGGGGAGGCGAACCGGCGCGGCATGGTGCGGAGGTGCGTGGTGCCGGAGGGAAACAGGCCACAGCGGCGGCGCGATGTCCGGCGAGCCGGAACGCGCGCACCGCTCGGCGCACCGCCATCGCACGGCGGCTGACGGGACACCGCGACCGTGCGCACCGCCGAGGTCGACGTGGTCGTGACCGTGCCCAACCACGGCATCGGCCTGTGGATGCTCGGCGCGTTCGTGCTCACCTTCGTGGGCACCCGCGTGATCACCCGGCTGATCCGGGCCGGCCGCGGGCCCTTCCGCGATGTCGCGGTCGGTGGCACCCACGTGCACCACCAGGTGTACGGCATCCTCGCGATGCTGGTCGCCGGCGCGATGGAGTTCGCCTACCGCCCGGACGCACCGGGGGCGCAGATCCTGGCCGCCCTGTTCGGTGCCGGCGCCGCGCTCACCCTCGACGAGTACGCACTGTGGCTGCACCTGGAGGACGTCTACTGGACGCGCGAGGGCCGCAAGTCCGTCGACGCGGCCTTCCTCGCGGTGGCCGTCGGCCTGCTGCTGGTCGCCGGGTTCAACCCGTTCTCCGACGCCGGGCAGGGCACGGCCGCCCACCTGGCCTTCGCCGCGGTGCTGCTGGTCGACCTGGTGTTCTCGGTCGGGGCGATCCTCAAGGGCAAGACCGCGCTCGGGGTGATCGGGCTGCTGGTGCCGCTGGTCGCCCTGATCGCCTCCCTGCGCCTGGCCAGACCCGACTCGCCGTGGGCCCGCTGGCGCTACCGGCCGGGCTCGCACAGGGCCGAGCGCGCGCTGCGCCGGTACCCGCCCGGCCGGCGGACCCGGATGGACGCCCTGAAGGACTTCGTGGGGGGCGTCCCCCGGCAGTGAGGTCTCCGAATCCGGTCCCCCCGGTGGGGGCGGTGGCGGTGGCCGCTGGGCAGTGCGGGCGGCGCGGCGCCAAGGCTCCCGCCGCCGGGAGCCGCCGGGAGCCGCCGGGGGCCGTCGGCCCGGCGCGGATGCGCGTTGCGCCGTCGGAGTGCAGGGTGGACGGGTAGCGCCCGGCCGCCGGTGGACACCCCGGGGGAGCCGACGACGATCGAAGGAGGCCGCCATGCCGACCACGAAGTTCCTCGGCCGGGCCCTGGCCCTGACCGCCCTCGCCGCACTGCCGGCTGCCGCGTTCACGCTGCCGTCCCCGGCGTCCGCCACCGTGGCCTCCGCCCCGCAGACGGCGGCCGTCGCCGCGCCCGTCTCCTTCGTGGACCTGCCCAGCAGCCCGCTGCCGTCCGACCACCAGGCCCACCGCATCACCGTCACCTACCGCAACGGCACGGGCGCGGACGAGACCGTCGCGCCGCAGATCCTCGTGGAGTCACCGGACAACGGGCCCTTCCTCGCCCCGGGGGACGTGAAGCTCGAGGCGCTGACCGGCGGCCACTGGAAGACGGTGCCGCTGGCCAGCCAGACCGGCACGCTGTACACCGGCCTCGCCTCGGCGAAACTGGTCCTCCACAGTCACCACACCCTCACCCAGCAGTACCGGCTCACCGTGGTGAAGGCGGCCCCGGGGACGGTCCAGCCCCGAGTGGCCCTGTACGGCTGACCCCCGCCCGGCCCCGGCCCCGGCTTCCGCGGTGGCTCCCGCCTCCGCTCCGGCACCGGCTCCGGCCTGACGCTCGTGGTTCCGCCCGCCGCACCCGCTTGCCGGGGCGGCGGGCGGCTCCCGTCGTCACGCCCGGCGGAGCGGGGTGAGGACGAGGGTGAAGTCGGCGGCGCCGAGTTCCAGTCGGTACTGCGGCAGGATGCCGGGGCCGCAGGAGGCGCTGCCCAGGCCCTGGACGGCGTGGTCGGTGTGCAGGTGGACCACCGGGCCGGGGACCAGGTCGGTCGGGTGGCGGGCCGCGGCGAGTTGCCGGTCGGTCCAGCGGCGGGCGGCGAGGTGGAAGTGTCGCTCGCCCTCGACGCGGACGCCCCGGGCCGTGCCGTCGCTGATCTCGGCCCAGCGGACGTCCGCCCGGTTGCCGTTCTCCTGCGGGTGCACGTAGGGGGTCTGCAGCTGGTCGACCGTGGAGCGGAAGCGGCCGACCCGGACCGCGTGCCGCGAATCCGGGTAGGCCTCTCCCGGGCCGGCGCCGAACCACTCGACCAGCGAGCAGTCGGCGGGGAGTTCCCAGTCGAGGCCGATCCGGGCCAGCGAGCGCGAGGTGTGCCGACGGAGCAACTCGCGGCGCTCCTCCGGCGGCAGCTCGGCGTCCACCATGGCGTCGCTGTCGGCGTCCTGCTCCCGCTCGGGCCAGTGGCCGACCGGTTCGGTGTGCACGGCGAGCCGCAGGGCGGCGCCGTCGCTGGTCCAGTGGTAGGTGGTCAGGTAGCCGCAGCCGACCGCGGCGGCGGCGCTCCGGACCACGACGGTCAGGCTCTCGGGCCCGGGGGCGACGGACACCGTGCGCTGCCGCAGGCGGTCCAGGCCGCGGGCCCGCCAGTAGGCGGCCTCGCGCGCGGACCAGCCGTTGTCGTTGTCGATCGGTGCCCGCCACAGGTTCAACCGCGGCCCCTGGAGGGGGAGTTCGCCGATGCCGAGGAGCGCACCGGTGGTGGGGTCGAAGCGGCCCGGGCCGAGCACGAGGTGCCCGTCGATGGTGCGGGGCGCCACCGGCCTGCCGTTCGGGAGGCTGCGATCCGGGGCGTGGAGCGGGAGTTGGCCCCACGCGACCACGTGGCCCTCGGGGGCCCAGTCGGTGGGCTTGGCCAGCGCCGCCTCGACGGTGAGCCACAGTTCGCCGTCGCTGTCCTGCCCGCTGTGCCGGTCCGGTTCGGGGAACGGGAGCGAGCCGCGCTCCCCGGCGGCCAGCTGGGGGGTCGGCAGCACGCCCCGGGTCAGCTCGACGCCCTCGCGCGCGAGGGACCAGGTGAACCGCAGGTGGGAGAGGTCCAGCATTTCGTAGTGGTTCTCGACGGTCAGCGTCCCGGGCTGCGGTCCGGGGCCGATGCGGACGGGCGCGATGACCTTGGCGTACTCCAGCAGGCCCGGAGAAGGGGTCCGGTCGGGGAAGACCAGGCCGTCGCAGATGAAGGTGCCGTCGTGCAGGTCCTCGCCGAAGTCGCCGCCGTAGGCGAAGAATTCGCGCCCTTGGGCGTCCCGCGTGCGCAGTCCCTGGTCCATCCACTCCCACACCCAGCCGCCCTGCACCCGCGGGTACTCGTCGCAGAGCCGCAGGTAGTCGGCCAGGCCGCCCGGCCCGTTGCCCATCGCGTGGGCGAACTCGGTGAGCACGTACGGCATGCGGTTGCGCGGGTCGTCCGCCGGGTCTCCGGAGCCCGCGCGGGCCGGGTAGGAGGTCTCGCCGGGGAGCAGCTGTCCGCGGCCGACGCGGGCGACGGCCGCGGGTGGACGGTACATCTCGCCGTGGACGTCGGTGTACTCGCAGAGTCGGTCGGCCTCGTAGTGGATCGGGCGCGAGGGGTCGCGCCGGCGCACCCAGTCGGCCATGGCGCGCAGGTTCCGGCCGTCGCCGGCCTCGTTGCCCAGCGACCAGAGGATGACGCTCGGGTGGTTCTTGTCCCGCTCCACCGTGCGCTCGATGCGGTCCAGGTAGGCGTCGTGCCAACGGGCGTCGTCGGAGGGGTTGCGCTGCCAGCGCTCCGGGTCCGCGTGTTCGAAGCCGTGGGTCTCCAGGTCGCATTCGAGCATGACCCACAGGCCGAGTTCGTCGCACAGGTCGAGGAAGGCGGGGTGCGGCGGGTAGTGGGCGGTGCGGACGGCGTTGACGTTGTGACGCTTCATCAGTTCCACGTCGCGGCGCATGTCCTCCGGGGAGACGGCCCGGCCGTGGTCGGGATCGAACTCGTGCCGGTTCACCCCGCGCAGCACGATGCGGCGGCCGTTGACCCGGAGCACGCCGTCCTCGCCGACGGCGACGCTGCGGAAGCCGAACCTGACCCGGACGCGCTCGCCGGCGGTCGTCAGGTGGGCCTCGTACAGGTGCGGGTCCTCCGCGCTCCAGGGCCGCACGTCGGCGAACCGGAACTCGTCCCCGACGGGCCGGCCGTCGACCCCGAGGGCGGGGACGCTGATCCGCACCGGCGCGGCGGAGTCCGCCGTCACGCGGAGGCGGCCCTCGCCGGTGGCGGAGTCGTAGTCGGCGTGGACGAACACGTCCCGGATGCCGTCCGCCGGGCGGGCCAGCAGGCTCACGTCGCGGAAGATGCCGGACAGGCGCCAGGTGTCCTGGTCCTCCAGGTAGGTGCCGGCGGAGAACTGGTGCACCCGGACGGCCAGCACGTTGCGGCCGGGCCGCAGCGCCTCGGTCACGTCGAACTCGGTCGGCAGCCGGCTGCCGTAGGTCACGCCCAGCTCCGTGCCGTTGAGCCAGACCCGGGCGCAGGAGTCCACGCCGTCGAAGCGCAGCACGGCCGGCACGCCGTCCCAGGACTCGGGCAGGTCGAAGGCGCGGCGGTAGTCCCCGGTCTCGTTCTCGTCGGGGACGAAGGGCGGGTCGAGGGGGATCGGGTAGGCGATGTTGACGTACACGGGCCGGCCGTGGCCGCGCAGCTGCCAGTGCGAGGGGACGGGCAGGGCGTCCCAGGAGCCGTCGTCGAACTCCGGGTCCTGGAAGCCGTCCGGCTCGGCGCGCAGCACCGGCGAGAACCTGAACGCCCACGACCCGTTGAGATCGATGCGAGGGGCGTCGGAGTCCAGGGCCGCGCGCGGCGCGAGCCTGCCACGGCCGACGGCGAAGTCCTCGAAGTAGCGTGCCGACATGCGGAATCCTCCGTGTGCGGTCTTGGGTGTTGCGCGCGACCGTACTATCGAAGGCTTGTTGCGGGAAGCGCTTCCGCGGCCCGGTGATCGGCCCCGGCGGGGTGGGCGCGCCCTCCGTGGGCGCGCCCTTCGTGCGGGGCCCGTCCGACCGGGCGCAGGACCGCTCTACCGGCGGGGCGGGCGCAGTTCGCCCGAGCCGCGGGCGATGAGGCGGGTCTCCACGACGGTGGTGCGGGCGCGGCCGCGGTCGCCGTCGAGGCGGGCGAGCGCGGTGCGGGCGGCGGCGGCGCCGAGTTCGGCCGGGTCCTGGGCGATGACGGTGAGGGCCGGCTCCAGGATGTCCGCCAGCGGGATGTCGTCGAAGGCGACCAGCGCGATCTCGCGCCGCTCGGCGTGCGCGAGGGCGGAGACCGTCCCCATGGCGGCGAAGTTGTTGGCGGCGAACAGCGCGGTGGGCGGTTCGGGGAGGGCGAGCAGCCGGTCGGTGGCGTCGGCCGCGTCCGGCTGGCCGTGCGCGCCGACGACCAGCGCGCGGTCGTACGGGAGGCCGGCGGCGGCGAGCGCGTCCTTGTAGCCGGCCAGGCGTTCGCGGCGGGTGTACAGGGTGGTCGGCAGGTCGCCGATGAAGCCGATCCGCTGGTGGCCGTGGGCGATGAGGTGGGCGACGCCGACGCGGGCGCCGTCGCGGTTGGAGGAGACCACGCAGTCGGCGGCGAGGCCGGCGCCGGGGCGGTCCAGGAAGACGACCGGCAGGCCGGCGGAGCGGGCGGCCTTGAGGTGGGCGTGGTCCGACCCGTCGGCCGGGACGACCATGAGCGCGCTGACCCGGCGGGCCAGGAAGGTGGCGATCAGGTCGCGTTCGCGGGCCGGGGCGTCGCCGGAGGAGCCGAGGAGCAGGGTGAGCCCGCGCTCCCGGACGGCGGACTCGATTCCGCCGGCGACCGTGCCGAAGAAGGGGTTGCCCATGTCGGGAACGACCAGGCCGATGCTGGTGTCGGGGCCGCCGGTGCGGATGTTGCGGGCCATCAGGTTGGGCTGGAAGCCGATCCGGGCGACGGCGGCGAGGACCTTCTCCCGGGTCGCGGCGGAGGTCGGTCCGTCGTTGTTGAGGACGCGGGAGACGGTCTTGGCGCTCACGCCGACTTCCTGGGCTACGTCGTGCAGCGTCGGACGACGGGTCGCGGCCATGGGTCACCGTTTCTGCCGGGTGGCGTTCGTTGTCGGGGCGTTCGTTGTCGGGATGTGCGGGTCGGGGCGTTCGGGTCGGGGCGTCGCCGAGGGGAGGGGGGTCTCCGGCGGGTGGCGGCCCGGCCCCGGCCCGGGCCGCCCTGGATCGTTCAGCCGGCGCGGACCCCGGCGGCCTGGGCGGCGTCGGCGTCCGCGACGACAGTACCGCTGCCGTCCTCGGCGACGGTGAGCGCACCGGTCATGATGGCGACCACCTCGGACATCGAGTGGTCGCCGGGCCGGATCAGCGCGGCCCGCCGCCCGAGCCGGTGGACGTGGATCCGGTCGGCGATCTCGAAGACGTGCGGCATGTTGTGGCTGATCAGCACGACCGGCAGGCCGCGGTCGCGCACCCGCCGGATCAGGTCGAGCACCTGCCCGGACTCCTTGACCCCGAGTGCCGCGGTCGGCTCGTCCATCACCACCACGCTGCGGGCCCAGGCCACGGCGCGGGCCACCGCGACCGCCTGCCGCTGGCCGCCGGAGAGGGTTTCCACCGGCTGGGTGAGCGAGCGCAGACCGATCTTCAGATCGGCCATGTGGGCGGCCGCCTCCTCGCGCATCCGCGCGCGGTCCAGGCTGCGGAACACCGTGCCGAGGATGCCGGGGCGGCGCAGTTCGCGGCCGAGGAACATGTTGGCGGCGATGTCCATCGAGGGTGCGACGGCGAGGTCCTGGTAGACCGTCTCGATGCCGGCCGCCCGGGCGTCCTGCGGGCCCGAGAACCGCACCGGCTCGCCGTTCAGCCGGATCTCGCCCTCGTCCGGGGCGATCGCGCCGGTGAGCGCCTTGATCAGACTGGACTTGCCCGCGCCGTTGTCGCCGATGACGGCCAGCACCTCGCCGGGCATGAGGTCGAAGTCGGCGCCGTCGATCGCGGTCACGTGGCCGTAGCGCTTGACCAGGCCGCGGGCCTGGAGGACGGGGGTCGTGGTCATCGGCTGGCTCGCTTCCGGGAGATCTGGTCGACGGTCACGGCGAGGATCACCAGCACGCCGGTGATCAGGGTCTGGTAGATCGAGGCGACGCCCATCAGCTGCAGCCCGTTGCGGAAGACGCCCACGATCAGCGCGCCGATCAGCGAGCCGAGCACGCTGCCGCGGCCGCCGAACAGGCTGGTGCCGCCGAGCACCACCGCGGTGATGGAGTCCAGGTTGTCGGTCTGTCCGGCCTGCGGGTCGCCGACACCGGTGCGGGACACCAGGAGCAGGGCGCCGACGCCGTAGACCAGGCCGGCCAGGGCGTAGAGGCCGATGGTGAGGCGGCCGGTGCGGATGCCGTTGAGGCGGGCGGCGTCCCGGCCGTTGCCGAGGGCGTAGACGTGCCGGCCCCAGGCGGTGCGGGAGAGCAGGTAGGCGAAGAGTGCGAATAGCGCCAGCGCGAGCACCGAGCCGTACGTGACGTCGGTGTCACCGAGCGGGAAGGTGCCGCCGAGGAAGGTCAGCGGGCCGGGCAGGTCGGTGACGGTCTGCTCGTTCGAGTAGACGTGGGTGAGCGCGAAGGCGACGTTCAGCATGCCGAGGGTGACGATGAACGGCGGCAGCGGGATCAGCTGCACCAGCAGGCCGTTGGCCAGGCCGAACGCCGCGCAGACCGCCAGGCCGAGGGCGATCGCGACCAGCGGCGGCACGGTGCCCTCGGCGGCCAGTTTGGCCATGGTGATCGAGCCGAAGGCCATCACCGCGCCGCAGGAGAGGTCGATGCCGGCGGTCAGGATGATCAGCGTCTGCCCGATCGCCAGCGCCCCGACCACCATCACCTGCTGGATGATCAGCGAGAAGTTCCCGCCGGAGAGGAAGTTGTCGGTGGTGAGGGTGAAGAAGGCGCAGGCCAGCACCAGCGCGGCCAGCGGGCCGGCGGTGGGCGCGGCGAGCAGGCGGCGGGCGAGGGGTGGTGGCTTGAGTTCCGCGTACGGGGCGGTCGTTGTGGTCATCTGGCGATCCTCGGGGAGGGGGAGCGGGAGTCGGGTGGGGGCGTGGACGGGGCCTGGCCAGGGTGCTCCGGGGCAGGGCGCGGCAGGGCGGCGGGCGGGCCCGGTCAGCCCCAGCAGTTCTCCTGGCCGTAGGCGGTGTCCTTGGCGTCCACGCCGGCCTGCGGCTGGTCGGTGACGAGGGTGACGCCGGTGTCGGTGTAGCCGGTGGGCTTGGCGCCGCCCTTGGCGTAGTCGGTCACCGCCTTGACGCCCCGGGCGGCCATGACCAGCGGGTACTGCTGCGAAGTGGCCGCGATCTTCCCGTCCTTGACGGCCTGGATGCCGGTGCAGCCGCCGTCGACCGAGACGACGAGGACGTCCTTCTCCCGGCCCTTGGCCTTGAGCGCCGTGTACGCGCCGAGGGCGGCGGGCTCGTTGATGGTGTAGACGACGTTGAGGTCGGGCGCCTTCTGCAGGCAGTTCTCCATCGCGGTCTGGGCCTTGGCCTGGTCGCCGCCGGTGTCCTGGGAGCAGGCGACGGCGGGGTCGTCGGCGGCGAGGCCGAAGCCCTGGAGGAAGCCGTCGTGGCGCAGCCGTCCGACGGCGACGCCGGGGGCGAGGTCCAGGGTGGCGATCTTCGGCGTCCGGCCCGCCATGGCGGCCTTGGCGTACTGGCCGATGAGCACGCCGGCCTGCTTGTTGTCGGTGGCGAACAGGGCGTCGGTGCCGTCCTGCGGGTCGGTCGGGCTGTCCAGGGCGATCACCAGGACGCCCTTGTCCCGGGCCTTCTTGATCGCGGGCAGGATCGCCTTGGAGTCGCTGGGGGTGATCAGGACGCCCTTGACGCCGGTGGCGACCATGTTCTCCAGGGCGGCGATCTGGCCGGCGTTGTCGCCGTCGAACTTGCCCGCGGCGGTGACGAGGGTGGCGCCGTTCTCCTTGGCGGACTTCTCGGCGCCCTGCTTCATCTTGACGAAGAACGGGTTGGTGTCGGTCTTGGTGATCAGTCCGACCTTGACGGCGCCGCCCGCGGAGCCGGCGCCGGACCCGGATGAGCCCTTGGAGCCGGAGCCGCAGGCGGTGAGGGCGAGTGCCGCGACGGTGGCGCAGGCGGCGACGCGGGCGAGGGCGGTGGTACGGGGCATGCGTGGGCTCCCTGGGCGGTGTGCGGAGGTCCGAGGCGGTGTCAGGTCTCGCGGGGCGCGCGAGGTGAGGTCGGCGGGTCGGCCGTCCTGACTGTCAACGTTGACATTGCCTTGCCGAGGATGATGAAGTCGGCCCGGCGCGGCGGGCAAGCCCCCACGGTGTAACAAGTGGGTAACGCGGTCGAAACCCCCGGCTCCGGCCCGGGGTTGACGGCCCGCGCCGCGCGCCAGTCCTTCACCGACCCGCGAGAGGCGGTCCTTCGTGTCCCAGCGATTTGTCGCGGTCCTCGGCGAGTGCGTCGCCGACACCTTCGTCGACCCGGCCGCCGGCCGCCCGGGAGAGCTGGCCCTGCGCGTGCTGCCCGGCGGCGGGCCGGCCAACACCGCCGTCGCCCTGGGCCGGCTCGGCACGCCCACGCGCTTCCTCGGCCGGATCTCCGTCGACGCCTTCGGCGGGTTGTTCCGCTCCCACCTGCGCGGCGCCGGCGTCGACCTGGACGCGGTGGTCGCGGCGCCCGAGCCCAGCACGCTGGCCATCGCCACCGTGGACGGCCTCGGCCAGGCGCGCTACGCCTTCCACGCCGACCGCGCCGCCGACTGGCAGTGGAGCGAGAGCGAGCTCTCCGCCCTGCCGCTCGCCGACGCGAGCTGCCTGCACACCGGCTCCCTCGCGCTGGTCCGCGAACCCGGGGGAGCCCTGGTCGAGCGACTCGTCGAGCGGGCCCGGGCCGGCCTCACCGTCTCGATCGACCCCAACGTCCGCCCGCAGCTGGTGGATCCGGCCGTCTACCGGGCCCGGCTCGGCCGGTGGTGCGAGCTGGCGGACATCCTGCGGCTCAGCTCGGACGACCTGGAGCTGTTGCTGCCCGGTGTTCCGCCCGAGCGGGCCTGCGACGACTGGCACGCGGCCGGTGCCCGGCTGGTGGTGATCACCCTCGGCGGCGCGGGGGCACTCGTCTCCCTGGACGGCGAGCGGATCCGGGTGCCGGCACCCGAGGTGGCGGTGGTGGACACCGTCGGTGCGGGCGACTCGTTCACCGCCGGCCTGCTGCACCGCCTCGCGGAGCTCGACCGGCTCGGCGGTCGGCTCGTCGGTCTGAGCCTCGCCGAAGCCGCCGCGGCCTGCCGCTTCGCTGCCGAGGTCGCGGCCCTGACCTGCTCCGTCCCCGGCCCCAATCCGCCGTGGGCGGACCAGCTCGGCATGCCCCACCGGAGCCAGGTCTCCTGACGGGACGTCGGCGGCGGCCCGTCACTCCGGCAGGGCGCGGTGTCATCGATGACACCTGCCGACGACGGTGCTCGGCTCCCGCGCCCGACACTCCTCGCTCCCCGAGCCCGAGCCCTGACCCCCGAGCCCCGACGCACCCTGAGCCCCCGTGGCATCGCGACCCGCCGCTTGGGGCATACGGGTGATCCGGTCGGGGTGCCCGTATGCGATCGGGCTCCACGGGTACCCGTGCGACCGACCACCGGACTGCTCGATGACCGAAGGAGTGCGCATGGACGCGATCGTGTTGCTGAGGGAAGACCACAAGACGGTGGAGAAGCTCTTCAAGGCCTTCGAGAAGGCGGACGACGACGCGTTCGCCGAGAAGCGCCGGATCGCCGACCAGGTGATCGAAGAGCTCACCGTGCACGCGGTCATCGAAGAGGAGATCTTCTACCCGGCCGCGCGCGAGGCCGCACCCGATACCAAGGACCACGTGCTGGAGAGCATCGAGGAGCACCACGCCGTCGTGTGGATGCTCTCCGAACTGGCGGACCTGGACCCGCAGGACGAGCGGTTCGACGCCAAGATGACCGTGCTGATGGAGAACGTGCGCCACCACGTCGAGGAGGAGGAGAAGGACTGGTTCCCGGAGGTCCGCAAGGCCTTGGGCCGCAACCGGCTGCTGGAACTCGGCGACCGCCTGGAGGAGGCGAAGAAGACCGCCACCCGGGCTCCCCTCAAGGTGCCCAGTGCCGCCGAGTGACCAGCCCGGACACCGCCGGGGCCCGAGAAGGAAGGACGAACCCATGCCCGGACGCACACGCCCGTGGCGGCGGTGGCGCGCCGCACCCGAGTTGACCACCGGCCCGGCCGACGACGTCGAGAACGCCAGCCGCCGCTTCCTCCTCTACGGGGTGCTGCCCCTCTGGTTCGCACCCGCCGTCGGCGACTGGGTCATGCACCGCCGCTCCCGCATCGAGGACACCAGCGGACTGCGGGAATCGCTCGTGCACGCGCTGATGATGGCCGAAGCAGGCACACCGGTCGTCCTCGGCCTGGTCGCCGAGGTCAACCCCCTGGTCCTCGCCACGATGGGCGCCGCCGCCCTCGCCCACGGCGCCACCGCCCTGTGGGACGTCACGATCGCCACCGGCCAACGGGAGGTCACCCCGGTCGAGCAGCACATCCACAGCTTCCTGGAGGTGCTCCCGCTCACCGCCGTCGCCTTCACCGCCTGCCTGCACTGGGACCAGGTCCGCTCCCTGACGCGCGGCGGCGACACCCGCCGTGCCTGGCGCCTCAACCCCAAGCCCCACCCCCTGCCCGCCCACTACCTCGGCGGGTTCGCGGCCGCGACCGCCGCCTTCGTCGCGCTGCCGTACGCCGAGGAACTCCTGCGCTGCGCCCGTGCGGCCCGTCGCCGCGCGGTCACGGCCTGAGGGCCCGACGGGCACCCGTTCTCCGCCACCGCCCCCGGCCCCCCCGCCCGGCGGGGGAGACGACGAGGCGCCGACCACCCGATGGTGGTCGGCGCCTCGTCAGGTCCCGGCGACGGCACGCGCGGTGGCGAGCGCCGGGCTCACGGCGCGGCCGGCGGGGGCGGCCGGGTGCCGGGCGGTCCTGCTACGGCTCCGCGTCCCGCGGCGATCCGACGGCCTGCGGCCTCGACGACGGGGCAGGTGTCGGGCGCCGCGATGCGGTCGGAGGCGCCGTGGGCGGTCAGGGCCGGTGTGGCGGGCAGGGCCGTGAGCAGCGGGGCGAGCAGCGGGGTCGGCTGTGTGGTCGGCTGGAGGGCGGGCAGCGGGGTGGGCATGACGCTCCTTGGGTCGGGCGGGGTGCGGGTCTCGGGATGCGGGTGCGGGCCGGCGGTGCTCAGGCCGCGGTGGCCAGGGCGGCCTGCTGCGGTTCGGGGTGGACGGCTCCGGCCGGCAGGCGGCGCTCCAGGCGGAGCAGGAGGCCCGCGCCGGCCAGGACGGCGGCGGCCAGCACCAGCCAGGGGAGTCGGCTGTCGAGGGCGAGCAGACCGGTGAGCAGGGAGGGGGCGACGGCTGCCGACAGCGACCAGGAGAGCTGGTAGGCGGCCATGTACCGGCCGCGGACGGCGGCCGGGGCGGTGGCGGTGACCAGGGCCGAGGCGGCGGGGTTGTGGATGATCTCGCCGAGGGTGATCACGACCACCACGGCCAGCAGTCCGGCGGTGGTGAAGCGTCCGGCGGCGGGCACCAGCAGGGCCTGGGCGAGGAATCCGGCGGCGAACAGCGCGGCGCCGGTCGCGGCGGCCCGGTTGCGGGTGGTGAACCGGCGGACGGCGAGTCCGGCGGGGACGCCGAGGGCGGCGCAGAGCACGGTGTTGACGGCGAAGGCGACGCCGGGCAGCGAGGCGGAGGCGTGCAGGACACCCGTCACGTACACCGGGAGCAGCACCGCGAGCGCGGCGTAGCCGAGGGAGATCAGCAGGTTGGCGGTGGCCAGCCCGAGGAACGGACGGTCGGCGAGGACCGCGCGGTAGCCGACCCGGCCGGTGTCGGGCCGGGCGGGTCCGTCGACGGCCTCGGGGCGGGCGTCCGGGACGCGGCGGACCAGGGCGGCGGCGGCCACGAAGCTGACGGCGTTGAGCAGGGCGGCGACGGTGTAGCCGCCGTCGCCGGCCACGCCGACAAGCAGGGCGGCGAGCATGCTGCCGGCGCCGAGGCCGGCGTTGGCGAGGCTGCGGCTGAGGGCGTTGACGCGCTCCAGGGCGGTGCCGGAGGCGAGTTCGCCGATCCTGGCCTGCTGGACGGCCGGGTAGCCGCGGGTCGCGACGGCGGTGACCAGGGTGACGGCCACGAAGGCGGGGAGCGCCGAGGCGAAGGGGTAGACGGCGAACCCGGCGGCCCGGACCAGGTGGAGGGCGATCTGCATGCGGCGGGCGCCGAACCGGTCCACGGCGGTGCCGACCAGCGGCAGCGAGACCATCGCGAGCAGGCCGGTGGCGGTGAGCACCAGGCCGATGACGGCCAGCGGCAGGCCGGTGACGTGCCGGAAGAAGACGAGGCTGAAGGGCACGTACATGCCGTTGCCGAGGGCGTCGATGGCCAGGGCCGCCATCAGGCTGCGTTCGCCGGGGAAGCCCGGGCTCCTTTTTGAAAGCATGTAAGTAGCTTAACGTTCAGCTACTTACTGTCAAGCGTCTTTTTGGTAAGCGACCTTGTGCGACACTGAACCCATGACGAGCAGCACCGACCCCGCCCCGACCCCGCGCCCCGCCACCGCCGACCAGGTGGACGAGATCCTTGCCCAGTGGCGCCGGGAGCGGCCCGACCTGGTGGACGGCCTGCACGCCATGGAGGCGTTCGGCCGGATCTACCGGCTCGCCCGCGGCATGGGCGAGCGGATGGAGCGCGTGTACGCCCCGTTCGGCATCGGGCGCGGCGAGTTCGACGTGCTGGCCACGCTGCGACGGGCCGGTGAGCCGTTCTCGCTCTCACCGCGCGAGCTGACCGCCACGCTGATGCTGACCAGCGGCGGCATGACCGGCCGCCTGGACAAGCTGGAGCGGGCGGGCCTGGTCACCCGTTCGCCGGATCCGAACGACCGCCGCGGCCTGCGGATCAGCCTCACCTCCGAAGGCCGGTCGACCATCGACGCGGCGGTGACCTCCGGACTCGCCGTCCAGCGCCCCGTCGTGGACGCCCTCGGCCCCGAACGGGCCGCCCAGCTCAACGAGCTGCTGCGGGACCTGCTGGCCTCGGTGGCCGAGGCGGGTGGGTGAGGCTCGGGCACCCGACTGCGGGCGGTCCCACCGCCGGTCACGGCACACGCCGGTCGCGGCAAACCGGTCGCGGCAAAAGCGTTCGACGGCTCAGCGCGGTCAGGGCATGATCCGCGTTCGTGACGACGACGAAGCAGTCCCTGGTCCAGGCCGCCGCCCGCAACAACGCCGAGTGGTGCGCCGTGATGAGCCGGTCGCACGGCGTGGGCGGCGAGTTCGGGCGGCAGGCGTGGACGGCTCCGGCCCGGACGCCGCTGTACTACCCCGACGCGGTGACGCTGCTGTCGGGCGCCGACGCCGCCGGTCTGCTGGCCCGGGTCGACACCGGGGCGCCCGGCGCCGCCGTCAAGGACAGCTTCGCCGACCTCGACCTCACGCGGGCGGGCTTCCGGGTGCTGTTCGACGCGCAGTGGATCCACCGCCCGGCGGGCGCGCCGGCCGAGGCGCCTGACCTCGCCTGGGAGGTGGTCGGCAGCGCCGGGGCGCTGCGGGCCTGGGCGCTCGCCTGGGACGACGGCGACGGCGACGCGGACCTGTTCCGGCCCGAGTTGCTCGACGACCCGGCGACCTTCGTGCTCGCCGGACGGAGCGGTGACGGCCACGTGGTTCGCGGCGCGGTGGCGAGCCGCAGCGACGACGTGGTCGGGATCTCCAACGTCTTCGCCCTGGACGCCGGCTGCGACGCGGCCTGGCCGGGGGTGCTGGACGCGGTGCACCGGCTGTTCCCGGCCCTGCCGGTGGTCGGCTACGAGGACGGCGAGGAGCTGGACGCCGCCGTCCGCCACGGTTTCGAGCCGATCGGCCCACTGCGGGTCTGGCACCACCGCTGACGGGTCGGCGGTCTGCCCGGCCCGCCGGCCCGCCGCAGGCCCGTGCCCGGCCCTGCGGCGGGTGGGTCCGGCGAGAGCGTCGGCCGTCAGCGTCCGGTCTGGGTGAATCGGCCACCGAGGTAGCGGAACTCCGGGTCGTCGGCGGGGAGTTCGCCGAGCTTCGCGATCAGCTCGGCGGCGAAGTCCTCGGCGTCGTCCAGCGGGTGGTAGCCGAGCGCCCGGGCCGACGCGAGGTCCCACCAGGCCCGGGTGTTGGCGGAGATGCCGTAGACCACGGCGTGGCCGGCCACCGGTCCGGTGAGCGCGGCGTGCACCAGCCGGGCGCAGTCGCCCGGGCTGAGCCAGGTGGCGAGCATCCGGATGCTGCGGGGCTCGGTGGCGAAGGAGCCGATCCGCAGCGAGACCGTCTCGATCCCGTGCCGGTCCGCGTACAGCGAGGCGAGGTCCTCGCCGAAGCACTTGGAGAGCCCGTAGTACGTGTCGGGCCGCGGCGGGGTGTCCACCGGCACGGCGCTGCCGTCGGCGGGCCGCTCGGTGAAACCCACCGCGTGGTTGCTGCTGGCGTTGACGATCCGCCGAACGCCCGCCGCCCGGGCGGCGTCGTAGAGGCGGTAGCTGCCTTCGATGTTGGCGGCCAGGATGTCGGCGAACGGCGCCTCCCCGGGGATCCCCGCCAGGTGGATCACGGCGTCGACGCCGTCCAGCGCCGCCGCGAGGGCTTCGGCGTCCCGCAGGTCGGCGGTGATGGCGTCGGGTGCGCCGGGCACCGGGAGCCGGTCGAAGCAGCGCAGTCGGTAGCCGTAGTCGGGCAGTAGCTCCCGCAGGCAGGTGCCGATGCGGCCGGCGGCACCGGTGAGCAGGACGTGGCGGGGCTGGTTCACCATCTGTTGCGTCTCCATGCTTCCTCGATCCCCTGCGGGCCCGTCGAGCCGTCGGGCCGGATCCGGGCGACGTGTGACGGTACCTGACGGGACGGCAGGGGTCGGCATGGTTTTCGGAACAACCCGCTCTTCGTCGCCCGCGTGAGCCCGCTCCGCCCCCCCGCCGGGCACCCGCCCTCCCGCCGGGCCCGGCGCCGTTCCCCCTGTGCCATCGACGAAGCGGAACGCCGTGCGGGCCCGGGGCCTCCACGGCGAGCGGCCGACCGCGGGTCAGCCTCCGGGCCGCTCCGCCAGCGCGGGCAGGACCTTGTCCAGCGTGATGGGCAGGTCCCGCACGCGCACGCCGCAGGCGTGCCACACCGCGTTCGACACCGCGGCCGCCGTGCCGACGATGCCGATCTCCCCGATGCCCTTGGACCCCACGGCGTTGACATGGGGGTCGTGCTCGGGGAGCCAGTGCGCCTCGATCTCGTCGACGTCCGCGTTGGCCGTGATGTGGTAGTCGGCGAAGTCGTGGTTGACGACATGGCCGGTGCGGGGGTCGAGCACGCTGCTCTCGTGCAGCGCCATGGACAGCCCCATGGTCATCCCGCCGACGAGCTGCGACCGTGCCGTGCGCGGATTGATGATCCGGCCCACGGCGAACACGCCCAGCAGGCGCGCCACCCGTACCTCGCCCGTGTCCGCGTGGACGCGCGCCTCGGCGAACTGCGCCCCGAAGGCGTGCATCGCGTAGCGGTCGTCGGCCGGGCCGACGCTGCCGGACGCCTCGGCCCCGTCCGGCGGTTCGGCCCCGTACTTGTCACGGAAGGCGCGCGCGGCCTCGACCACGGCCGAGCCCCACGTCGTCATGCCCGAGGACCCCCCGGCCACCGACGCCACCGGGTAGTCGGTGTCACCGATCCGCACGTCCACGTGGGCCACCGGTACGCCGAGTGCGTCCGCGGCGATCTGCGGCAGCGTGGTCCACGTGCCGGTGCCGAGGTCGGCCGCGCCGATCTCGGCGACGTAGCGGTCACCTTCCCGCCGGATCGTCGCCGTCGACTTCGTCATCCGGCTGACCGGGTAGGTGGAGGCCGCGACGCCCGTGCCGACCAGCCAGTCGCCCTGACGGCGCGTGCCCGGCCGAGGGTCGCGAGCGGACCAGCCGAAACGCTCCGCGCCCTCCCTCAGGCAGCCGACGAGGTTGCGGCTGGAGAAGGGCTTGCCCGAGCCGGGCTCGACGTCGGGCTCGTTGCGGATCCGCAGTTCGATCGGGTCGATGCCCAGGCGCTCGGCCAGCTCGTCCAAGGCCACCTCGGGGCCGAACATCCCGGGGCACTCGCCCGGCGCGCGCATCCAGGACGGCACCGGGACGTCGAGCGCGGCGAGCCGGTGGGTGGTCCGCCGGTTCGCCGAGGCGTACATCATGCGCGCGGGGACACCGGTCTGCTCGGCGAACTCCTTGATGCGCGAGGTCTGTTCGACGACGTCGATCGCGAGTGCGGTGAGCGTGCCACCCCTGTCCGCGCCGAGCCGGCACCGCTGGATCGTCGGAGTGCGGTACCCGGCGAGGGAGAACATCTGCTGTCGGGTCAGGGCCAACCGCACGGGCCGGCCGGGGAGCGCGCGAGCGGCCAACGCGGCGAGCACCACGTTGACGTGCGGTTGCCCCTTGGACCCGAACCCGCCGCCGACGTACGGGCAGACGACCCGCACCCGCGACTCGTCGAGACCGAACACCGAGGCCAGGACGGCACGCGTCGGATGCACGCCCTGCGTCGAGTCCCACAGGGTGAGGAAGCCGTCACCCGCCGGATCCCACCGGGCCGCCGTGGCGTGCGGCTCCATCGGGTTGTTGTGGTACATCGCGGTGGTGTACGTCTCCTCGACGGTCACCTCCGCGGCCGCCATCGCGGCGTCGACGTCGCCCTCGGCGGTGTCGGTGGGGAGGTCCGGGTTCACCGCACCGGGTGCGTACAGGTCGTCGCGGTCGGCCCGCAGCTCGGCGTCGTGCGGCGCCTGCGCGTAGCCGACCCGGACCAGGGCGGCCGCGTGCCGAGCCACCTCGGAGCTGTCGGCGACGACCAGGGCGACGACCTGGCCGCGGAAGGCGACCTCCTCGTCCTGGAGGACCGCCAACTCCCTGTCCTCGGTGGAAGCCAGGCGCTCCGCGGTGCGGGGGGTGAGCACCGCGACCACGCCGTCGAGTGCTTCGGCGGCGGTGGTGTCCAGCTCCGTGACGCGCCCCCGGGCGATCGGGGCCTGGACGGCGTGCAGGTAGGCGGCGTCCGCCAACGGAGTCTCGTAGGCGTAGGTGGCGGCGCCCACGACCTTGACCGCCCCGTCCCGGCGGGGCAGGTCGCGGCCGACGGCGTCCGGTTCGTTCGGGAGCGTCATCAGGCGTCCTCTCCGGCCAGGCCTCGCGGGGCCAGGCCGCGCAGGGTGGCGGCAAGGGTGCGGCGCAGCAGGGGGATCTTGAACGCGTTGCCGCCGTCCAGCCCCTCGGCCGGCCTGGCACCGGCGAGTTCCGCGTCCGCGGCCGCCCGAAAGCGGGCCTCCGATGCCGGGGCGCCGCGCAACGCCTCCTCGGCCCGGTAGGCGCGCCACGGAACGTGCGCGACGCCGCCGAACGCGACACGCGCGTCCACGATCACGCCGTCCTCGACGTCGAGTGCCGCGGCCACGCTGACCAGGGCGAACGCGTACGAGGCGCGGTCGCGCACCTTGCGGTACGCCGATCGGCGGGCGATGGGCTGCGCCGGCAGGTCGATCGCGGTGATCAGCTCGCCGTGCCCGAGCACCGTGTCCCGCTCGGGAGCGTCGCCGGGCAGCCGGTGCAGGTCGACGAAGGGGACGGTGCGCTCGCCGTCCGGACCGAGCACCCGCACCTGCGCCTCCAGCGCGGCCATCGCCACGGCCATGTCGGACGGGTGCACCGCGATGCAGTGCTCGGACGCGCCGAGGATCGCGTGGTGGCGGGTCCAGCCGCCGATCGCGGAACAGCCCGACCCGGGCTCCCGCTTGTTGCACGGGGTCGTGACGTCCTGGAAGTAGACGCAGCGCGTCCGCTGCAGCGGGTTCCCGCCCACGGTGGCCATGTTGCGCAACTGCCCCGACGCGCCCGACAACAGGGCCTGCGACAGCACCGGAAAGCGCTCGCGCACCCGCGGGTCCGCGGCGAGTTCGCTGTTGCTGACGCCCGCGCCGATCCTCAGGGCCCCGCCGCCGAGCTCCTCGACCTCGGTGGGCAGGACACCCGCGAGGCCGACGACGAGCGCGGGTTCGACGACGCCCAGCTTGAGGTGGTCGACCAGATTGGTACCGCCGCCGAGGAACACCGCGCCCGGTTCCCCGGCGACGCTGCGCACGGCCGTGGCGGCGTCCGCGGGGCTGAGGTAGTCGAACGGCTTCACCCCGCCACCCCCGGGCCGGCCGCCCGCTGGGCCGAAGCCGCCCCGGCCGCCCGTGGAGCCGACGCCGCCTGTCGCACGGCGGCCACGATGTTGACGTAGGCCCCGCAGCGGCACAGGTTGCCGCTCATCCGCTCGGCGATCTCGGCGCGGTCCGGCCGCGGCGCTCCCGGTCCCTCGGTGACGGCGCTCGGCCAGCCCTTCGCGAACTCGTCGAGCGCCCCGACCGCGGAGACCACCTGCCCGGGGGTGCAGTAGCCGCACTGGAGCGCGTCGCAGTCGACGAAGGCCTGCTGCACGGGATGCAGCCCACCGTCGGCGAGCCCTTCGGCGGTGACGACCTCGGCACCGTCCTGGGTGACCGCGAGCGTGAGGCAGCTCAGCACGCGCCGCCCGCCGGACAGCACCGTGCACGCGCCGCACTGTCCGTGATCGCAACCCTTCTTGGGGCTCGTCACTCCGAGCCGTTCCCGCAGGGCGTCGAGCAGCGTCGTCCGCGTGTCGACGGTCAGCCGACGCGGGGCCCCGTCGACCTGCACGGTGATTTCCGTTTTCATCGCACCAGAGTCCCCTGCCCCGGCCGCGCTCACACGGCGCACAGCGCCGAGTCACACCCGTGGCGGCAGTCGGCGGGGCACCGGCTTCGGCGGCCGGTCACGGCTCGCGGACGCACTCGATCAGGTAGTCCCCGGTGGCCGCGTCGATCGTGACGCCGTGGGTCTCGCTGCGGAACCCCGGGAACTGCCGGTCGAACTCCTCCAGCGCCCCCAGGTAGCGCAGCAGCGGGCCCTCGGGGCCGCCGACCGCCTCGCCCGGCATCAGCACCGGGATCCCGGGCGGCGTGACGGTGACCATCGCGGCCGCCACCCGGCCGGCGGCCCGCGCCAGCGGCAGCCGCTCGGTGCCGCCCCGGATCAACTGCTGGTAGCAGTGCTGGGGCGGCGCCACCGGCTCGGGCAGCTCGCGGAACGCCGTGTCGAGGGCGTCGATCAGCTCGGCCCCGGTGAGGTGTTCGTGCATCTCCCGGCAGAGCTGTCGGAGCGTCAGGCCGGCGTAGCGGTGCGGGTACTGCTCGACGAGGTCGCGCAGGACGCGGTCGAGCGGGGCGTCACCGTCGTGCAGCGCCTTGAAGTCCATCAGCGCGTCCATCAGGGTGCCCCACTTGCCCTTGGTGATGCCCATGGAGAAGAGGAGGAGAGTGCTGTAGCTGTCGGTCTTCTCCACGACGATGCCGCGGCCGGCCAGGTAGGCGGTCAGGATCCGGGCCGGAACGCCCCAGTCGGCCGTTCGGCCGGTGGCCGTGACACCGGGACAGGTGAGCGTGACCTTGACCGGGTCGAGCAGGCAGTACCCCTCGGTGAGGTCGGGGAAGCCGTGCCAGTCCGCCCCCGGATCCAGGTGCCAGCAGCTCGGCTCCCGGCTCAGCAGCGCGGCCGGGGCGTCGGCGAAGTCGAAGCGCTCACCGGTGGCCGGGTCGGTGACGGCGTCCGGCTGCCAGACGCCGAAGAACCACGCGGGCCGGTCGCCGGCGGCGGCGATCCGCCGGGCCGTCCGTACGACGGCCTGGCGGAACCTGATGGCCTCGGTGACGGCCTCGTCGACCAGCCACTGCCCCTGCGGGCCGTCCATCATGGCGGTGGCGACGTCCAGCGAGGCGATCCCCGGGTAGAACGGCGAGGTGGTGCCGTGCATCATGAAGGCCTCGTTGAACCGGTCGTGTTCGACCGGTGCCCGGGGGGCCGACCGCACGTGGACCATCGCGCTCTGGGACAGGGCGGCGAGCAGCTTGTGCGTCGACTGGGTGGAGAAGACCGTGGGCCGCAGCGGGTCGTCGAAGGTCTCCGGGCCGACCGCCATGCCGTAGCGGCCCTCGTACAGGGGGTGGAAGCGCGCGTAGGCGAACCACGCCTCGTCGAAGTGCAGCCGGGGCGTGCTGGGCGCGAGCGCGCGGGCCGTTCGGACGGTGTCGTAACAGAGGCCGTCGTAGGTCGAGTTGGTGATCACGGCGTACTGCGCCTGCGGGTCGACGGCGCCGGCGGCCAGCGGGTTGGCCGCGATCCGGGCGCGCACCGCCGCGGGATCCGTGCCGGTCGGCGGCAGGGGCCCGGCGAGCCCGTACCCGTTCCGGGTGGGCACCAGGTAGACCGGGCGGGCGCCGGAGATCACCAGCCCGTGCAGCACCGACTTGTGGCAGTTGCGGTCCACCAGCGCGATCTCGTCCCGGGTGACGCTGTAGTGGCCCACCATCCGGTCGGCCGTGGAGTCGCCGTGCAGCACGAAGTAGGTGCGGTCGGCCCCGAAGACCCGGGCCGCGTTGCGCTCGGCCTCGCCGATCGGGCCGTTGTGCTCGAAGAGGGAACCGAGGTCACCCACCGAGATCGACAGGTCGGTGCGGAACAGGCGCTCGCCGTAGTAGTCGAAGAACGCCCGCCCGGCCGGGGATTTGAGGAAGGCGACGCCGCCCGAGTGGGCGGGGGTGTGCCAGGAGTACTCGTGCGCGTCGTCGAAGCCGCGCAGCGCCTTGAAGAACGGCGGCAGGATGTCGCTGTGGTAGGCCCGCGCGGCGGCCTCGACCCGGCCGGCGACGAAGGCCGGGGTGTCCTCCAGGGGCCAGATGTACCCCGTGACGACCTCCGAGACCCAGAGCGGCAGTGCCTCGAACTCCTGCTCCGAGTCGTCCGACATGACCAGGAAGGAGGGGAGGTCCTTGAAGCGCCGCCCGATCATCCGCAGCACGGCGGCGCCACCGTCCCGTGCCAGGCCCGGCGCGGCGTCCGGCCCCGGGTCGGGGTGGGAGTCGGGGCCGGGGTGGGAGTCGGGCCCGGCCCCGGGCGGGAGCCGCCAGGCGACGACGGCCGCGGCGATCCCCGCCTCCGTCTGCAGCACCGCCCGGGCGTCGCGGGCGCTGGCGGCCCAGCGCAGCTCGAAGCCGCGGTTCTCCAACTCCTTCCCCACCCGGCGGAGTTGTTCGCCGGCGGCGCCCGACCGGACCGGCCCCTCGGGCAAAGCCAGCAGGATTTCGCTCTTCCCCATCGGTCAGCACACCTTCCCAGACCACGGACCCGTCGATGCCGGGCCCAGTGTCCGTGCGAGGCGGCGTGTGCCACTGGCCTTTGCCACCGGATTCCCCCGATCGGGGGGCGCACCGCCCGCCCGCACGAGCGCGCGGGCGGGCACGCGACACCCCTGGCCGGGGTCGGGGGCTCCTCGCCCTTCCGGTGCTCGGTGCCGGCGCAGTAGCCTGGACGGTTCATCCGCACACGAAGAGGTGACGTGGTGGTTCATGCGAACTGGGATCCGGCGTCCGTGGGCGAGGTTCTCGAACCGGCGGGCGGGGATGTGCCCGAATCGGTGCGACGCCGGGCGCGCAGGGTGATAGCCGCTCGCGCGCTCGGCCCGGAGGACTGCCGGCTCCTCCTGGAGGCGCTGGGCCTGGTGCAGGAGGAGCCGTCGGGGTCGTCGGCGCACCGGTGAGAGCCGGCCCCGCCCCCGGCTCCTGTCCGGTGCCGGGCGGCGGCGGAGCCGTGCGGAAGGGGAGGCGGGGCGGAGCCGTGCAGAAGGGGAGGCGGGGCGGAGCGGGTCAGTACAGGGCGTCGCCCATGGGGGAGGTGTCGCCGGTGACGTACGCGCGGATCGAGGCCAGGTACTCCTGGCGGCTGACCCGTCCGTCGCCGTCGCCGTCCAGTGCCGCGAAAGCGGCGTCGGCGTTGTCGGCCCGGTTGCCGAGGGCTCGGCGCAGGGTGGTGAACTCCGTCCGGTCCAGGGTGCCGTCCTGGTCGGCGTCGGCGAGGTCGAACAGGGCGCCCAGGGCGTACTGGCAGACGGTGTCGAACTTGTCGGCGTCCACCCAGGCCTCGTACTCCGGGTAGGTCATCACGCCGTCGCCGTTGGCGTCCATCGCGGCCCAGGCGCGTTCGCCCGTGGTGCGTGCGGCGGTGACGAGGGGGTCGTCGTCGTCGCGTCCGGTGGCCTGCCGGGTCCGTTCGATGCGGACGAAGTAGTCGTGGCGGGAGGCGACTCCGTCGCCGTCGGTGTCCAGCATGGCGTAGATGCGGGCCTTCGGGGCGGTGGGGTCGGCCGGGGCCGGGTGCGGCTTGGTGGAGGGGAGCGGCATGCCGGGTCTTCCTTCGTGCGGGCGGGGCGGGTGGCGGTCGCTGGTCGCCGGGCTCGGTCAGTGGGTGAGGCGGAGCACCAGGGTGGAGTCGGCGGCGGTCTCGCCGGCGGGGGTGCCGCAGCCGGTGCCGGTGCTGGTGCCCACGGCGTTGACGGTGTCGCCGGCGAAGCGCGCGCTGTCGGGGGTGACGGCGCCGGTGACGGTCAGTGAGGCGGTGCCGTTCACCTTCACGACGTCGATCCTGTCGAACCGGAAGGTGGAGACGGTCCGGTCGAGCCAGTGGACGGTCGTGGTCGAGGTGTCGCCGTGTTCGTCGCCCGTGCACTCGGCGGCGGGCATGGTGACCGTCCGCTCGAAGGTGCCGGTCGCCGAGGGCGCGCCCGCCGCGTCCACGCACGACACGGTGCCGGTCATGGCCAGCGTGTCCACCACCGGCAGGTCGGTGCCTCCCGGGCCGAGCGCGGTGGCGAAGACACCGTGCGCGTTCAGCACGCAGGTGGCGTCGGTCGTGGGCCCGGCCGCCCCGGCGCGGGCCGGGACCGCGGCGAGCAGCGGCACCACGGCGAACAGGGACACGACAGCCGGCACAGCGGCACGGCCGCGGACAGCGATCCTCATGGGTTGTTCTCCCGTCGTCTTCGGCTGCCGGACGGACCTGCGCGCCCCGCCTGCCGGTCTCTGCGGCTCTGTCTGGCCGCCACGAGCATGATCGGCGGCAGGGCCCCCGGTGTCCGGACGACCCGCCAGGCGCCTGGGCACGTTGGTCACATCGACTGAGGACGGGTGGCCTACCGCCGGCCGGTCACTCGCCGGGAGGCCGGCGGGTGGGCGGTCCGTGCGGCGGTCACCGGCCGGCGGAGCCGTCGGTGCGGTCGCCGAGGGTGAGGAGGACGCGGCGCAGCAGGTGGGTGAGCTGGTCGCGTTCGGCGGTGGTGAGTCCGGCGAGCTGGCGTTCCTCGCCGGCGAGGTGGTGCTCGACGAGGCGGTTGGTCAGTTCCCGGCCGGTGTGGGTCAGGGAGATCAGCACCCGGCGACGGTGCGCGGGGTCGACGGCCCGTTCGACCAGGCCCTTCTCTTCGAGGTGGTCGATGCGGTTGGTGAGCGCCGCGGAGCTGACCATCGCGGCCGAGCTGAGCTCGCCGGCGGTGAGGACGTGCGGCGGGCCGGAGCGCAGCAGGGTGGCCAGGACGTCGAACTCCCAGGGTTCGATGCCGTGGAGGGCCAGGTTGTCCTTGATCCCGCGCTCCAGCAGGCGCGAGGCGCGGGAGAGGCGGCCGATCACGGCCATGGGGGAGGTGTCCAGGTCGGGGCGGACCGCGTGCCACTGTGCGGTGATCCGGTCGACGCCGTCCTGCTGCGATTGCTGAGCCGTCATGGCGCAGAGTCTAACATTTCGACATGGAAATGTTTGACATTGCTGACCGTGGATGCCTATATTTTCGACATCGAAGTTTTCGACGTAGGGGGATGTCATGAAGGTTCTGCTCACCGGTGCCACCGGCTACATCGGCTCGGCCGTCACCGAGCACCTCGCCGCTGCCGGCCACCAGGTCGTCGCGCTCACCCGAAGCGCCGAGCCGCAGCCCGGCCGGGGCTGGCACGCCCAGGTGGTCGGCGACACCGCCGACCCGGCCTCGCTGGCCGGTGCGGTGACCCCGGAGATCGACGCCGTGATCCACCTGGCCCCTCCGAGCGGCGACGCCGACGTCGACATCGCCGTCATCGAGGCGCTCACCACTCCGCTGCGCGGCACCGGTCGCCCCTTCGTCTACACCAGCGGCGTGTGGGTGCTCGGGGCCACCGGTGAGGCCCAGGAGGTCGGCGAGGACGCCCCGACCGACCCGATCGACATCGTCGGCTACCGCCCGCGGATCGAGCGGCGGGTGCTGGCCGAGACGGCCGAGGGCGTGCGCGCGGTCGTCGTCCGGCCCGGCATCGTGTACGGCCGCGGGGGCGGCATCCCCGCGATCCTGGTCGACCGGGCCCGCCTGCAGGGGGCGCCCGAGTACTACGGCGAGGAGGGCGTGCGCTGGCCGACCGTCCACGTGGACGACCTGGCCGAGCTGTTCGTGGCCGCTGTCGAGCGGGCCGAGGCCGGCACCGTCTGGCACGGCGTCGGCGAGTCGGCCGTCCCCGTCCGTGACCTCGCCCGGGCCGCCGGCCGCGCGGCCGGCGTGCTCGCCGCCCCGCGCGCGGTGCCGGTGGAGCAGGCCGCCGAGGCCTTCGGCGCGCTCTTCGCGGACGCGCTCGCCCTCGACCAGAGCGTCAGCGGTGCCGCCGCCGTTACCGCCCTCGGCTGGCGGCCGGTCCGGCCGGGCGCGGTGGCTGAGTTGATGTCGGGCTCGTACCGGCCGGTCGAGGTGTTCGGCGCTCCCGACGGGCCGGAGACCGACGCCGAGGTGGCCGCGATCCGCCGCCTGGTCGCCGAGGTCGAGCACGCCCAGCAGAACGAGCTGGCCGACCGGTTCCTGGGCGTCTTCCGCCAGGAGGACCCGGTGTGGACCACCGGCCACGGCAGGCGGCTCTCGGGCTTCGAGGAGATCGCGACCTTCACCCGGAAGGTGCTGCCCGGTGCGGCAGCCGAGGCCACCGCCGTCTACGACGTCGAACGGGTGCTGTTCCTGCGGCCCGACGTCGCCGCGGTGAACGTCCGCCAGCAGCCGGTCCGCCCCGACGGCACCCGGATCACCGACCGGCCCGAGGGACGCCCGTTCTACGTCCTGGTCAAGGAGGACGGCGCCTGGCGCATCGGCGCCGCCCAGAACACCATCGCGGTCGACTGACCGTCCGGATCCCCCGCACGGGGATCCGGGGGCCTGGGCGGCGCTCCGGCAGGGGCCGGCGGACGAGGGTCAGGCCGTGGGGAGGCCGTCGGCCATCTCCCGGAAGCGGGCGGAGGGCCGCATCATGCCGTTGTCGCCGACGTTCAGGTTCTCCAGCCAGCCGTTCCGGTACCAGAAGATCGAGGACGTCAGCGGGGCCGGATCGTTGGCCTGGAGCTGCTTCGACAGGTCGATCATGAAGCGGATCGCGTTCAGCGACGAGCCGGTGCGGATCGGTGCCGCACAGAACGCGTTGTTCGTCGGCAGGGTGACCAGGGCGCCGTGGGGCAGCTCGGCCACGCCCAGGGCGGTCTCCAGGCGCAGGGCCTGGGCGGCGCCGGGCCACGGCCCCGTCCCGTTGACGGCGTAGAGGACGTCGCCGTTCGTCGCGTTGAAGGACTGCCGGTTGAGCTGCTCGGTGGCGAGGTTGGCGAAGGCCCGTTCCCAGAGCTCGGCCCGGCTGATGCTCCACTGGTCGGCGGCGTGCTCGGCTATCGACAGGGCCTCGGTCGTCCCGCCCCGCTTCCCGCCGTTCACGCACAGGACGACCGACAGCTCGTCGTCGATCTGCCGGGCCATCGGGTCCGGGCCGAGGGCCCGGCTCGGGGTGACGAGGAGTCGCAGCCGGTCCCGGACCTCGAAGAAGGGGATCTTGGCCAGCGCCTTGCACGGGCCGTGCTCGTCGCAGAGCGGCTCCGGAAGTTTCTTGCGGCTGCCGAACAGTGGCACGGGTGGCTCCCTTGGTCGGTGTGGTGGTCGGACCGTCCGACCAAGGGCACAGCATCCCACTGGAGTTCGCCGCCGCTCCATCGGATCACGCCGATTCCCGGACCGTGGTCGGACGGGTGCCGGCGGGCCGCACGCGTCCCCGGTGTGCCCGCCCCGCCCGCCGGCCGGGGCGGGGGTGGCTAGGGTGCCGGTCATGACTGGTGATTTCCCGAGTGACGGTCCGGGGCGTGAAGTCGTGTCGAAGGGCGGGCGGTTGACCGATCCGGAGTGGCTGGTGAACGGCGACCCGGAGCAGGTCGTGGCGGCGCTGGACGGCGCTGTCGGGCAGCAGGAGGCGGTGGCGGCCGCCGTGTACCGGGCGTCGGGGCACGTGCACCGTGCGGCCGGTGCGCAGGTGCGACGGCAGGTGCTGGCGCTGGACGCGGCCCGTCACGGGCAGCGGGAGTTGGCGGAAGGACTCGCCGCGGTGGCGGTCCGTCAGGACGGCGATGACCCGTGGGTCGTGCAGTGGGCGACCGGCACCGGCCTGGATTCCAGGCTGCGGTACGCCCTGCCCGCGTCGGCCGAGGTGCGCGCGGTGGCGACGGTGGTCACGGCGGACCAGGGGCTCGCCGTCGCCGGCTGCGAGGACGGCACCCTGCACTGGTGGGACCTGACCACGGGCCGCGAACTCGGCACGGTCGCGACCGACCGCGACGGCGCGGTGAGGGCCCTGGCGACGGCGGTGCTGGACGGCCGCCCCGTCGCCGCCACCGGTCATTCCGGAGGGACGGTCCGGGTGTGGGACCTCGTGGACGGGGAACTGGTCGTCGCGTACCCGGGCGCCGAGGACTCCTGGGTCGTCGTGCTCGCCACCGCACTGGTCGAGGGCCGGCCGGTCGTGGTCGCCGGCAGCACCGACGGCAGGACGCGGGTGTGGGACCTGGCCGCCCGTACCCCGCGCGGTGCGCTCCTGACCATGCGCACCGGCACGGTCGGTGCCCTGGCGACGGCGGTGCTGGACGGCCGTCCCGTCGCCGTCACCGGCCACGCGGAAGGGGCCGTCCGGCGGTGGGACCTGCTCACCGGACGGGAGTTCGGCGCCGGCAGCGACCGCGCCGAGGAGTCCCGCTCCGCCGCGGATCCGGCGTCCGGCGGCCACGGCGACGGCGGGGGACGGCACTGCGTCACCATGGAACTCAACGCCAGGACGCACGTCCTGGCGACGGACCCGGCGTCCGACTGCCGGCTGGCCGTCAGTGCCAACGCCTACGAGACCCGCATCTGGGACCTGGCGACGGGCGAGCAGGTGGGTGGGCCCGGCCCGGGATTCGTGGAGGGGGCGGCGTTGGGGATGATCCGGGGCCGTCCCGCCGCGATCCTCGGTTACAACGGCCGCGGGCCGGTCGAGGTCGAGGTGTGGGACCTGTCCGCCGGCAGGCCGCTGTGCCCGCCGCTGATCGGCCACGAGGGGACGGTGCGGGCGGCGGCGACGGCGGTGGTGAAGGGGCGCCACCTCGCCGTCACCGGCGGTGAGGACGGGGCGGTTCGGGTCTGGGACCTCGACGGCGAGAAGGAGACGGGTGACCGGCAGGCCGGTCACACGGGGGCCGTGCACAAGCTCACCACGGCCGTCGTGGACGGCCGCTCCGTCGTCGTCAGCGGCGGCGCGGACGCGCGGGTGCGCTTCTGGGACCTCGACGGCGGGGGGCAGCTCGGGGAGCCCCTGGCCGGCCATGCCGCCGCCGTGGAGCTGGTGACGGTGGGGACCGTGGACGGCCGGCCGGCCCTCCTCACGCGCGACCGGCAGGAGGCGGTGCGGATCTGGGACCTCACCACCCGGGAGCAACTGCACGGACGGTCGACGAGTGAGTACACCAGCCCGTCGATCGACTTCTTCGGGGCCGTGGAGGGCCACTTCGTCGCCGTGACCTGGCACGGGCGCGTGTGGGACCTGGCCACGAGCAGATGGATCGGGGTGCAGCCGGAACACGGCGGCGCCCTGGCCCTGGAACCACTCGAAGGCCGCGACGTCGTCCTGACCGGGCGCGGGCTGGAGCCGGGCCCGGTCCAGCTGTGGGACCTGGCCACGGGGGAGCGGATCGGCCGCCCCCTGACGGGGCACAGCGGTGCCGTGCGGGTGGGGGCGGTGGGGACGTCGGACGGGCGCCCCGTCGTCGCAGCCGGAGGACAGGACGGGACGGTGTGGGTCTGGGAGGTCTCCACGGGGCAGCGGATCGGCACGTACGCGTTCCCCGCGGGCATCCGGGGGCTGGCGGTGGCCCCGGACGGGCGGCTGGTGGTGGGCTTCGGCGCGGACCTCGCGGTGCTGGCCCGCCGTTGACGCCCGCGGGGATCCGCCCGTCCGCCGGGCCGGGGCGGGGGTGCCGCGTCAGGGCGTGATGATCAGCTTGCCGCGGGTGTGGCCGGTGCGGCTGGCGTCGAAGGCGTCGCCCACGCGCTCCAGCGGGAAGGTCTCGGCGACCTCGACGGTCAGTGCGCCCCGGTCGACCGCCGCGGCCAGGTCGGCCAGCTCGGCGCCGTCCGGGCGGACCCAGATCCAGTGGCCGCCGTGCTGTTCCACGACCGGGTCGGCGACGGAGACGTGCCGCCCGCCGTCGGCGAGCACGGCCAGCGTCGTCTCCAGCTGGCCGCCGACGAAGTCCGCCACGGCGGACACGCCGTCGGGCGCGAGCGCGCGCACCCGCTCGGTCAGGCCGTCGCCGTAGCTCACCGGCTCGGCGCCCAGTCCGCGGACGAAGTCGTGGTTGGGCTCCGAGGCGGTGCCGATCACCCGGGCCCCGCGGTCGCGGCCGAGTTGGACCGCGAGGCTGCCGACGCCGCCCGCGGCTCCGTGCAACAGCAGGACATCGGCGGGGCCGACCGCGAGCCGGTCCAGGCTGCGCAGCGCGGTGAGGCCGGCCAGCGGCAGCCCGGCCGCCTGCGCCCAGTCGAGCGTGGCGGGTTTGCGTGCCACCGCGGGGGCGGCGACCGCGACGTACTCGGCGAAGGTGCCGGCCTGCACCACGTCCTTGCGGGCGTAGGCGATCACCTCGTCCCCGGGCGCGAACTCGGGGGTGTCGGGTCCGGTCCCGGTGACCACGCCGGCCACGTCCCAGCCGGGGACGACGGGGAAGACGGCGTCCATCATGCCGTCCAGGCCGCCCGCCATGACCTTCCAGTCGACGGGGTTGACGGCCGCCGCGCGGACCCGGATCAGCACCTGGCCGGGGCCCACCTTGGGGTCGGGCACCTCGCCGTACCGCAGTCGGGAGTTGTCCTCGGCGTACGAGTCGTAGGTCACGGCGCGCATGAACGTCCTCCAGGGGCTGCTGGTCTCGTCCCGCGCCCGCCGCCGGGTGGCGGGCGGGCGCCTCCGGTCACGCTATGCCGGGCCCGGGGGCCCGGCACCCACGCGGGACCGTCAGGGCGACGACGGCCCACCCCGGGCGGCGCCCCGCGCGGAAGCCCCGGCGGCGGGCCTCTTGACACGGCGGTCCGCAAGCCCGCAGGATCACCCCGTGAACCTGTCAGACAGCCAGACAGGCGGCCCGATCCCGCGTCGCGTCAGCGCGACGGAAGCGGTCTTCGGCCACCTGCGCAGCGCCATCGAGCGCGGCGACTACGCCGTGGGCGACAAGCTCCCCTCCGAAGCGGAACTCTGCCGGACCATGGAGGTCAGCCGCCCCGTCCTGCGGGAAGCGCTCCGGGCCCTGCAGGCCATGGGCCTGACCGTCGCGAAGACCGGGAAGGGCACCTTCGTCGTCTCGAACGCCGTGGACGACCCGACCTTCGGCGACTACGCGGCCAGCGACCTGCTGGAGGTGCGTCGGCACGTCGAGATCCCGGTCGCGGGGTACGCCGCGCTGCGCCGCACCCCGGAGGACCTGGACCACCTGGCGCACCTGCTCGACCGGATGGAACGGGAGACCGACACCACCGCGTGGGTCGCGTTGGACACCGTGTTCCACCTGGCCGTGGCCGAATCCGCCCGCAACCCGGTGTTCCGCCGGGTCATCGAGGAGATCCGTGACGCACTGGCGCGTCAGTCGGCGTTCCTCAACGAGCTGGGCGGGCGGCGCGACCAGTCCAACTGCGAGCACCGCGCGATCGTCGAGGCGCTGATCGACGGTTCCGAGCACGACGCGGTGGCGGCCATGTCCCACCACCTCCACCGGGTCGAGACGACCCTCATCGACATCGTGCGCCCCGGGCGCGCGGAGTCCCCAACGGAAGGCAGACCCGAGGCGTGAGCGAGCAGTTCCTCAAGGACGAGAAACGCCCCACGACCCGTCACGTCGACGCCGGAGACACCGGCTACAGCAAGTCCCTGAAACCCCGGCACGTCAACATGATCGCCATCGGCGGTGCCATCGGCACCGGCCTGTTCCTCGGCGCCGGAGGGCGCCTGGCGGACGCCGGCCCCTCCCTGTTCGTCGCGTACGCCGTCTGCGGCCTCTTCGCGTTCCTCGTCGTCCGAGCCCTCGGCGAACTCGTGCTGTACCGCCCGTCCTCCGGCGCCTTCGTCTCGTACGCCCGGGAGTTCCTGGGGGAGAAGGGCGCGTACACGGCGGGGTGGATGTACTTCCTCAACTGGGCGACCACCGGCATCGCCGACATCACCGCGGTGGCGACGTACACCCACTACTGGCACCTGTTCTCCAGCGTCCCGCAGTGGGTGATCGCCCTCGTCGCCCTGGCCGTGGTGCTCACCGTGAACCTCATCTCGGTGCGGATCTTCGGCGAACTGGAGTTCTGGTTCGCGATCGTGAAGGTCAGCGCGCTGGTGGTGTTCATGGGCATCGGGATCTTCCTGCTGGTCACCCGGCACCCGGTCGACGGCGTGGTGCCCGGCCCGTCGCTGATCGCCGACAACGGCGGCATCTTCCCCAACGGTCTGCTGCCCATGCTGCTGATCGTCCAGGGCGTCGTCTTCGCCTACGCCTCCGTCGAACTGGTCGGTGTCGCGGCCGGTGAGACGGAGCACCCCGAGAAGGTCATGCCGAAGGCGATCAACTCGATCATGTGGCGGGTCGGCCTGTTCTACGTCGGCTCGGTGCTCCTCCTGTCGATGCTGCTGCCGTGGAACCGGTACACCGCCGGGCAGAGCCCGTTCGTCACCGTGCTGTCCCACGTCGGCGTGCCCGCGGCCGGCAGCGTGATGAACCTGGTCGTGCTCACCGCGGCCCTGTCCTCGCTCAACTCCGGCCTCTACTCCACCGGGCGCATCCTGCGCTCGATGGCGGTCAACGGGTCCGCCCCCCAGTTCACCGCCCGGATGAGCCGCAGCCAGGTGCCGTACGGCGGCATCCTGCTCACCAGCGGCATGTGCGTCCTCGGCGTCGGCCTCAACTTCGTCGTCCCGGCGGAGGCGTTCGAGATCGTGCTCAACTTCGCGGCGATCGGCATCCTCGCCACCTGGGGCATGATCATGGTCTGCCACCTCCTCTTCTGGCGGAAGACCAAGGCCGGCGAACTGGACCGCCCCGACTACCGGCTGCCCGGCTCGCCCTGGACCGAACTCGTGACACTGGCCTTCCTCGCCTCCGTCCTGGTCCTCATGTACGCCGACGGCGGCCCCGGCCGCACCACCGTGCTCTGCCTGCCGCTGATCGGCGGCGTGCTGGTCGCCGGCTGGTACGCCGTCCGCCGCCGCCTCGCCCGCGCCGGGAAGACCACCGGCTCCACCGAGAGATGACGGTCGGTCGGATCGCTTGTCCTGCACGGTGCTTCACCGCGGGACGGCGCAGGCCGCAGCACCGATCAGCAGCAACCCACCACCGAACGAGGCAGTGATGCGCAGCAGTTTCCTCGCGGACGCGCCCGCGATCCGTGAGCCCCTGCACTCACCCGTCGCCCACGTCACCCGTGGCGGCGTGGTCGAGGGGATCCACTACGGCTCCGTCGCCGTCCTCGGCGGCGACGGCGACGTCCGGTTCGCCATCGGCGACATCGAGGCCGCCTGCTACCCGCGGTCCGCCCTCAAGCCCGTCCAGGCCGTCGCCATGGTGCGGGCCGGGCTGCCGCTCGACGGCGAACTGCTCGCCCTCGCGATGGGCAGCCACTCCGGCGAGGAACGCCACCTCGCCGGAGCCCGGCGGATCCTCGCACTGGCCGGCGTCACCGAGGACGACCTGCGCAACGTCCCCGACCTGCCGTACGGCCAGGACACCCGGGACGCCTGGGTGCGGGAGGGCCGCGCGCCCTCCCGGCTCGCCCAGAACTGCTCCGGCAAGCACGCCGCGATGCTGTACCTCTGCACGCTCAACGGCTGGCCGCCGGACACCTACCTCGACCCGGCCCACCCCCTCCAGACTGCGATCGCCGACGTCGTCGAGGAGCTCACCGGCCAGCGCATCGCCAACGTCACCGTCGACGGCTGCGGCTCCCCGCTGTTCGCCGTCTCCCTGCACGGCCTCGCCCGCGCCGCCGCCCGGATCGCCACGGCGGCGCCGGGCACGGCCGAGCACCGGGTGGCGGACGCCCTGCGCGGCCACCCCGAGATGGCCTCCGGCACCGGACGGGACGTGGCCGAACTGATGCGCGTGGTGCCAGGACTCCTCGCCAAGGACGGCTTCGAGGGCGTCCAGATCGCGGCCCTGCCGGACGGCCGCGCCGTCGCCGTGAAGATCGCCGACGGGGCGAACCGGGCGCGCGTCCCGGTGGCGGCCGCCGCCCTGGCACGGGCGGGAGTCGACCCGCGGCTGCTCGCCCGGTTCGCCGGCGAGCCGACGACCGGCGGCGGCCGGCCCGTCGGCGGCATCCGGCCGGTGGCGGCGCTGGACCCGGCCGGCGCGCTCCTCCCCGCCTGAACCCCGTCACGCGACCTCCCCGTCGCACCACGACCCCGGCACACCGCGTGCTCGTCGCACCACGACCCCGCCACGCCACGACCTCGCCCACCCACCTCAGGAAGAGGACCCGTCCACCCATGACCGCCGCCACCCGCAGCGAGCACGACCTGCTCGGAGACCGCGACGTCCCCGCCGACGCCTACTGGGGCGTCCACACCCTGCGCGCCACCGAGAACTTCCCCATCACGGGCACGCCCATCTCCGCCTACCCGCACCTGATCGAGGCCCTGGCCGCCGTGAAGGAGGCCGCCGCCCTCGCCAACGAGGAACTCGGCCTGCTGGCGCCCGGGAAGGCCGCCGCGATCGTCGCCGCCTGCCGTGAGATCCGCGCCGGAAAGCTGCACGACCAGTTCGTCGTCGACGTCATCCAGGGCGGCGCCGGCACCTCGACCAACATGAACGCCAACGAGGTCGTCGCCAACCGGGCGCTGGAACTGCTGGGCCACGCCAAGGGCGAGTACCGGCACCTGCACCCCAACGAGGACGTCAACCTCGGCCAGTCCACCAACGACGTCTACCCGACCGCCGTGCGGATCGCGACCGTCTACGCGGTGCGCGGCCTGCTCGACGCCATGGCCGTCCTCCAGGAGGCCTTCGCGCGCAAGTCCGTCGAGTTCCGCGACGTGCTGAAGATGGGCCGCACCCAGCTCCAGGACGCCGTGCCGATGACGCTCGGCCAGGAGTTCTCCGCCTTCGCCGTCATGCTCGACGAGGACCGCAGCCGGCTCGCCGAGGCCGTCGAGCTGATCCACGAGATCAACCTGGGTGCCACGGCCATCGGCACGGGCCTCAACGCCCCCGCCGGCTACGCCGAATCCGCCCGCCGCCACCTCGCCGGCATCAGCGGACTCCCGCTGGTCACCGCGGCCAACCTGGTCGAGGCCACCCAGGACTGCGGCGCGTTCGTCCAGATGTCGGGCGTGCTCAAGCGCATCGCCGTCAAGCTGTCCAAGACCTGCAACGACCTGCGGCTGCTGTCCTCCGGCCCGCGCGCCGGCCTCGGCGAGATCAACCTGCCGCCGGTGCAGGCCGGTTCGAGCATCATGCCCGGCAAGGTCAACCCGGTGATCCCCGAGGTCGTCAACCAGGTCGCCTTCGAGGTGATCGGCAACGACGTCGCCATCACGATGGCCGCCGAGGCGGGCCAGCTGCAGCTCAACGCCTTCGAGCCGATCATCCTGCACTCGCTGTCGGAGTCCGTCACCCACCTGCGGGCGGCCTGCCTCACCCTCGCCGAGCGCTGCGTGGTGGGCATCACCGCCAACACCGAGATGCTGCGCGCGACCGTCGAGAACTCGATCGGCCTGGTGACCGCCCTGAACCCGCACATCGGGTACACGGCCGCCACCGACATCGCCAAGGAGGCCCTCGCCAGCGGCCGGGGCGTGGCCGAACTCGTCCTGGAGCGGGGCCTGCTCCCGGCCGAGACGCTCACCGCGCTGCTGCGGCCCGAGGTCATCGCCGGCACCGGTGCGGCCCTGGCCTGACGGCGCGCCGCCCGCGACAGCACGACCCTGGACCCGCCGGCGCACCGGAGCCCCCCGCCGCAGCGGGACCCCCGGTGCGGCGGCGGGTTTCGCCGGATCGGCTCAAGCCTCGGGATCGGCTCAGAACTCAGGACCAGCTCAGGCCTCAGGACCGGCTCAGGCCTCAGGACCGGCCAGGGCCGGTATCAGCCGTACGGCCTCCGGGGCGTGCGCGTTGTGCCGCTCGGCCCAGGTGTTCAGCGCCGTCTGGCAGGCATGGTCGAGATGCCGGAGCCCGGTGAGGTCCAGTTCCACGACCCGGTCGGCCGGCTGCGCCTCGAGGGCGTCCAGGATCGTGGGCAGCCGGAGGAAGGTGGCGTTGCCCGTCAGCCGGACCCGGACGGCGCCGCCCGGCTGCTCCTCCGTCTCCACGTGCAGCCGGGACGTCTCCCAGGCGGTCTTGACGACCGACAGGCCCAGGCCGATCAGCACGCCCTCGAACATGTTGACCGTGACGATGGCCACGGCGGTCGCCGCGAGGACCACCGCCTCCGAACGGTGCTCGCGCCACAGCGGGCCGATGTGCTTGAACGGCAGGAGCTTGAACCCGGCGTGCACCAGGACCCCCGCGAGCGCCGCCACGGGGATGACGCCGAGGGCGGCCGGGAGCAGCGCGGCGAAGAGCAGCAGCCACACGCCGTGCAGCACCCGGGACGCCTTGGTCCTGGCACCGGCCTGGACGTTGGTGGCGCTGCGGACGATGACCGCGGTCATCGGCAGGGCGCCGAGGGCGCCGCAGAGCGTGTTGCCCGCCCCCTGGGCCATGAGCTCCTTGTCGTAGTCGGTGCGCGGTCCGTCGTGGAGGCGGTCGACGGCCGCCGCGCTGAAGAGGCTCTCGGCCGACGCGACGAGGGTGAAGGCCACGATCGTGACGATCAGGGCGGGGGTGAACTGGTCGAGCACGCCGGTACCGGGCGGCTGGATGGCGTCCAGGAGGCCCTTGACCTCGACCTTCTTCACCGGCTGGGGGAGCAGCCAGGCGGCGACCGTCGCGAGGAGGACGGCCACCAGTGCGCCCGGCACGACCCGCACCCTGGCCGGCAGCCGCTGCCACAGCACGATCACCGCGATGGTGCCGGCGCCGATCGCGAAGGAGTAGCCGGCGGAGGGCGTGGCGACGAGCCGGGACAGCAGGCCGGGCAGGCCGAGGATCTTGTCGACTCCGCTCGCGGGGGCGGGCCGGTCGGCCAGCGCATAGAGCTGGCCGGCGATGATGACCAGGCCGATGCCGGCCAGCATGCCCTCGACCACGGCGACGGAGATCGCGCGGAACCACCGGCCCCAGCGCAGCGCGCCGAGCAGCAGCTGGAGCAGACCGGTGGCGAGGACGACGACGCCGAGGACGGGCAGGCCGAACCGCTGTACGGTCTCGGCGACCAGGACGGTCAGCCCGGCCGCGGGGCCGCTGACCTGGAGGCTGCTGCCGGGCAGCGCGCCCGTCACCAGGCCGCCGACGATGCCGGTGATCAGGCCGAGTTCGGCCGGTACCCCCGAGGCGACGGCGACGCCGACGCAGAGCGGGAGGGCGACCAGGAACACGACGAGCGAGGCGGTGAGGTCGTACTTGAACAGGCCGAGCCTGAACGTGGGAAGACGCATGGAAGCCCTCATCGTTGGAGGTTCGGGAGTGGTGGTTCGGGAGTGGCGGGCCGCGGGGTCACCGGCGGCCGAGGGGGTCACAGTGGCAGGAAGGCGTCGGTTCCGGGGCGGTGGCTGAGGACGGCGCCGGTGTGCACTTCGTAGAACCAGCCGTGCAGGCCCAGCAGGCCCTGGTCGACCCGGCGGGCGACGCTCGGATGGGTGCGCAGCCGGTCCAGCTGGTCCAGGACGTGGCGTTGCACGGGAACGGCCAGGTCGTGGCCGGGCTCCCCGTCGGGTGTCAGCGAGGTGCCGTCGGAGAGCCAGTCCCGCACCGCGGGCACGGCGGTGAGGTCCTCGCCCCGCACGACGGCGCCCACGGCGCCGCAGTGGGAGTGCCCGCACACCACGATGTGGGCGACCCGCAGGACCTCGACCGCGTACTCGATGGTCGCGGCCTCGGCCGAGGGGACCGGCGGACGGTACGGCGGGACGATGTTGCCGGCCGTGCGCATCTCGAAGAGGTCCCCGGGCCGGGCGCCGGTGACGACGGAGGGGATGATGCGTGAGTCCGAGCAGGTGATGAACAGCGCCTGCGGGCTCTGGCCCGCCGCCAGCCGCCCGAAGGCGTCGGCGTCCCGCGCGGCACGGTGGCGGAAGGTACGGGCGTGGTCGATGAATGCTTGCATGTCGGTGCCTCGGGCCTTTCGGAAGTCGTGTGGGAACGGAGACTTCGGGACCGTGCCCGCTCGGTACGGGGGCAGCATGGAGCGCGGCGGCACGGGCGGTACTGCCGTGGGCCGTCGTGGACTGCCGGGTGCGGGGCGGCGGGCGTCACCGTTCAGGGCGTCGTGCGGGGCGCCGTCGGGCAGGCGTCATCGTGCGGGATGCGGCCGTGCGGGATGACGCTGTTCGGACGTCGCCGGTCGGGTGTCGCCGCCGTCGGTGAGCGTGCGGGCGCGGTCGGCGCCGATCAGCAGCGGAACACCTGGAGGACCGCCGCTCTGCTCCGTCTGCTCGTCCCGTAAGGCGGGTCGGTGACACCGACCGGCGACGGAGCGGCGGTGGCGGGGGCGTCGTCGGCGATGGCCGCGGTCGACTCGGGGCGCCGGTCGGGCACTTCGACGTCCCGCGGCCGTACCCAGCAGAGGCCGGGTGCGGACTTGGGGGCCACCGCCTCCTCGGCGAGCTTCGCCTCCGCGACCACCGCCCGGGGGCAGCGCTCCTGCCGGAGGAACGCGGACGCGGACTGGCACAGGACCAGCAGGCCGAACACGGCCACGAGGGCCACGGCGGCGGGGCCGATCACCCTCCTGACCGTGGACATTGACCACTCCTTTTACTGTGCCTGACCCTTTGTTGGCTTCTCCTTGAGTTTGACGGCTCGGAAAGCGCCCGGGTTCCGGATTTCGGTGAACAGTCCGTGAATCACTTCTGGTGGAAAGTGATGACGCGTCGGTCGCCGCTCCGAATGTGGGCGACCGGTGAATTGATTGCGATGCGACCTTTCGACGACCGGTTCGATTCGGTGTCGGTTCGTATGCGTGCAATATGCGAGGCGATCAGCCCGTACCGGAACTCCGGGACGAGGATTTCACGGGCCTCCGGCCACTGCTGTGAGAATACGGCTCGGCGGCCGGTGCCGGCCCACCCGGGAATGCCCTGGGGTGAGCCGACACCGGCCGCCGGCCTGTCGTCGATCGTTCGCGGGATTCCACCGTCGCCGGTTTGCGACCGGAGCCCCGCCGCCCGTTACCGGGCCGGTACGAATCCTCCCGAGACGCCGGCGGGGCCGCCCGCCGACTGCGCGTCGATGCGGTAGCTGTCACCGGCGGCATTGCGCGCACCGGCCGCGTGGTTGAACTGGCCGGCGAATTCGTGCTGGCCGACCGGTACCGTGCGGCCGGGCTTGAGGACCCAGCGGTAGACCAGCGCGCCGCCGGACTCCTGCACGGTGACGGTGAAGTCGTCGTTCGGCAGGGTCCGCCAGTTGCCGGTGTCCCGTACCTCACCGGTCTGGGCGATCCGCATTTCCACGGTGAGCGCGGTGAGCGGCTGGGTGGTTCTGATGGTGAGGTCGTTCTGGCCCCAGTAGATCGTGCTGTGCTGGTCCACCGAGCCGTCCGACCACAGCGGACCGTTCTGGGCCCGGCTGCTCGCCGAGGGCGTCGGGCGCGGGCTCGTGGGAGCCGGGGCGGGTGGCGCCGCGGTGGGGACGGCCGGCGCCGGAGCGGTGGTGGTCGGGGGGGCGGATCGGGCCGTGGGGGAGTCGGCCGCCGGGGAAGGGGCGGCCGGCGCGGTGGTGACGGTGTCCGACGGCGGCGGCGTCCCGACGATGGCGGCGACCGCGAGCCCGCCGGTCGCCAGGATGCCGGCGGTGGCGAGGCCGGCGAGGACGGCCCTGGGCCACGACCTCGCGAACGGCGGCGTGCGGTGGCGGCCGGGAGGGCCGGCCGCACCGCGTTCGACGCGGGCCAGGATCCGTGCACGGTCGGGCTGGTGGGCGTCGGCGGCCTCGCGCAGCCGCCGGGTGATGTCCTCGTTCACCGGTTCCTCCTTCCTGTCGTCAGTTCGCCGACCGCTCGTGCGCCGAGTGCGCGTTCCAGCTCGGCCATCCCCTTCGAGGTCTGGCTCTTCACCGTACCGACCGATATGCCCAGGGCCGCGGCGGTGTCCTTCTCCGAAAGGTCGAATGCGTGGCGCAGCACCACGCACGCGCGCTTGCGGAACGGCAGCCGGTCGAGTGCGGCACGGACGTCCAGCACGGCGGCCACGTCGGGGCCTTCCGTCTTCTCCGGGTTGCGGGACCAGAACAGCAGCACCCGGCGGCGCTCGCGGACCGCGCTGCGGATGCGGGCCCGGGCCATGTTGGCGACCACCCCGCGGGCGTAGGCGAGGGGGTGGTCGGCCGCGCGGAGCCGGTCCCAGCGCTGCCACAGGGCGATGAGGGCGTCCGCCGCGAGGTCGTCGGCGGCGTCCGCCTCGCCGGTCAGGAGATGGGCGAGGCGGGCGAGTTCGGCGTAGTGGCGTTCGAAGAAGTCGTGGAACTCCGCGGACGCGTCATCGAGGAGCATCTCCCTCGGTCGCCCTCTCCCTGCAATGTGAGCGTTAACAAGCGGCTTGAGCCTAGCAGTGCCCGTCATCGCCCTCGGAAGGTGGTCGCCCCGGGGGCGGAGCCCGGACGGCGGACGGGCCAGCGGCGCGGTCAATGCCGGGCGAACTGGGCGCGGGCCGACTGCGCGACCGCCGGTCGCAACGCGATCCCGTCGACGGTCAGTTGCTCCCCGTAGATGTCGGTGACCCTGATCTGGCCGCCGCATCCGGTGCCGTCGGCGGAGAGGAAGTAGTTGTAGTCGCTGCGGGGGAGCTGCCGCCAGCCGCCGGCCGCCCGGACCTCCAGCGTCGCGACCGGGTTCCGGTGGCCGATCGCCTGGATGCCGCACCACCACTGGCTGGACCCGGTCTGGTACCGGATCGACATGGTGTCCGGCGCCGTGGCGGGGCTCAGCAGCGTCCAGGTGACCGGGAGGCGGCCCACCGAGAGCTCGGCGAGCTTGGCGAAGGCCTCGTGGCTGAGGTCGAGCTGCCCGGGAGCACAGGGCAGGGGGCACTCGTTGACGATCCGCACGGTGATGCTCGCCCCGTTGGCGGCGCGGACGAGTACGGAGGCCCCGCACGCCTTGGACGACTCGTAGTCGGTGTGGTTCATCGCCGCGACCATGAGGTCGCCGGACGGGCCGAACGAGCAGGCGCCGTTGCCGTCGGCCGCGTCGTAGGAGGTGGCGACGCCCTGGTAGGCCGTCCCGGGCTTGATCCGCCCGGCCAGGGAGGCCGTGGAAGCGGCGGCGCCCGCGTTCCCGCCGGTGGGGGGTGCGGAAGCGGCGGGGGCCGACGGCGTGGCGGCGGTCGACGACTGCCGGGTGGGGGTGGCCGGGCGCGAGGGGGTGCCGGGAGCCGACGGCGGGGCGCTGTCGGCCGACGGGGCCGCCGTGGTGGGCGTGGCCCCCGCCGGGGCACCGGTGTCCGGGGGCGTGGCCGGTTCGGTGGCCGGCTGGGTGGCCGGCGCGGTCGTCGCGACGGACGCGGCGGCCGGTTGCCCGGCGGCCGCGTCCCCGGAACCCGCACCGCCGCCGCTGCCCGGGAGGAGCGCGAACGCCAGGCACGCCAGTACGGCGGCCGCCACCAGCGCCAACGGAATGCCCATGACCAGCCCGCGCTTCGGCTGCGGGGCGGCGTGCTTCGTTGCCCTCATTCCCATCCATTCGGTAGATCGACTCGACGTTGCACTGCCCAGTGGGCGCCGGGGCCGGAAAGGTTGCCGCTCCGCGCGGATTTTTTTCCGCGTGGCCGCGTGGCCGCGTGGCCGCGGGGGCGACCCGACGAGGACCGGAGGCGGGCAGGACGGGCAGGGCGGGCAGGACGGGCAGGACGGGTCGCCGGGGACGACGTGGGCGACGGTGCCGGCGTACCGGTGCCGGTCGCCGTTGGTCCGCATCCTCCGGTCATCTGTCGGTTGCCGCCGTCGCCGAGGAGGTTGCCGCCGGTGCGAGGAAATCTCCGAGGAGGTGGGCGACGGTTGAAGGGCGGGGCCGGCCGCCTCCCGGCTGCCGGCCCCGCCCCGGTCGTGGTCGCCGCGTGGGCGACCTCAGTGCGTCAGGAGAGCGTCCACTGCTGGGCGGTGGTGCCGGTGCCGGTCTCCTGGTCGACGGCGGCGCCGGCCGTGGTGGAGGCGCCGGTCACGCCGATGACGAGGCCGCTGTGGACGTTGACCAGGACGAAGGTGGTGCCGGTGAGGCTGCCCACCAGGTCGGCGGCCCACTGCTGGTTGGCGCCGCCGTTGCAGGTCCACTGCTGGAGCTGCAGCCCGCCGGCGGTGGACCAATCCGGCACGTCCAGGCACAGGCCGCTGCGGACGCTGGTGAGCGTGAAGAGGTTGTCCGCCACGCGGTGCAGCGTCCACTGCTGGTTGCCACCGCCGTTGGACTGCCACTGCACGATCTTCGCGCCGGTGTCGGTGGACGCTCCGGTGACGTCCGCGAGCAGGCCGCTGCCGGCGTTCCTCAGGGTGTGGACGGCGTCGGTGGGGACGCCGGACCCGGGGGTCCAGGTACCGGCGGCGGTGTCGAGCGACCAGGAGGGGTACTGGCCGAGGTTGACCGTGGTGCCGCGGATGGTGAGGGGGAGCCAGATCAGCGGGGAGTTGCCGAGGTCGCCGGTGTTCCAACGGTCTCCGGCGTACAGGTACGTGGTGCCGGCGCTGCCCTGGACGGGGATGATGTTCGCGGTCTGGCTGTTGTACGTGTGGGTGCCGGGGGCGGCCAGGTCCCGGAACGGGGACCAGGGGCCGCTCAGGGAGGCGGCGGTGGCGTAGACGTTGTCGTTGCTGCTCCAGCCGCTCAGGTGGGAGCCGAGGAGGTAGTACGTGCCGTCGATCTTCGCCATCGCGGGTGCCTCGTAGTCCGGCAGGACGGTGACCTCGCCGGCCACCGACAGGTAGTCGGCGGAGAGCCGGTCGATCCGCAGGCCGTTCTGACGGTCCTCGCTGAGCAGGTAGGCGGAGCCGTCGGACTCCTGGAACAGGCCGATGTCGCGACTCTGGTGGCCGAGTGGCCGGAAGCTGCCCCGGTAGGTGTAGGGACCGCACGGGGTGGCGCTGGTGGCGACGCCGACCTTGGCCTCGGCGTAGTTCGTGTCGTCGATGTGCACGTACATCACGTACGTGCCGGTCGAGGCGTTGCGGAGGACCTTGGGGCGTTCGACGATCCGGTGGGGGCCGAGGTCGCCGTCGGCCTGCCCGGCGAGGGCGACGCCCTGGTAGGTCCAGGTGCCGAGGTCGGTGGAGGTGTAGCAGGGGATGTCCTGGAACGACGTGTCGGCGCCGGTCCTCCCGGTCTTGTCCTCGCCGAAGCCGTACCAGGTGCTGCCGACCTTGACGATGCCCAGGCCGTGCAGTTGGAGGGTGTGGCCGTTCTGGTCGGTCCGGGTGGCGCCGAGGGTGAACGAGACGGTGGCGGCGTGCGCGGGCGCGGCCGCCACGGACGGGCCGGCCAACCCGAGGACGGTCGCCAGGGTGATCGAGGCCACCCTGCGCAGGTTCGCGGTCACACGGTGAAGAAGGGTCCTGACCATGGTGTCCCTTGTCTGTCGTGGTGGACGGGTGTCGGCCCGGCGGCGGCGCGGCGCGGACGCGATCAGTCCTCGGTGGGGCCGAGGTCGGGTGCCGCGCGCAGGTCGACGGTGCGGGCCGTAGGGGCTGCGTGCAGTTCCAGCACGGTGATCTCGTTGCGGCCCGGCCGCAGCACCGGGCCGGGCAGGTACAGCGAGCGCTGCGGGCCGCGGGACCAGTAACGGCCGAGGTGGAACGCGTTGACCCAGACGTTGCCCTTGGTCCAGCCGGGCAGGTGGACGAAGGTGTCGGCCGGGGTGTCGACCTCGAAGGTGCCGCGGTGGAAGGCCGGGCCCACGACGGGCCCGGCGCCGCCGGTGAAGGCGAGCCCGCTGAGCGAGGCGAGGGGGAGCGGCTGGTTGGTCCAGCCGGTGAGTTCGGCGCCGTTGAGGCGGACCCCGCCGAGCAGCCCCTTGCGGTCGTGGATGCCGGGCCCGTAGTTGACCCGGCCCTGGTTCTCCACCAGCAGGCGCAGGACGCTGCCCGCGCGGGGGACGGCGAGCGCGAGGGCGTGCTCGTGCCGCTCACGCTCCAGGACGCCCACGGGCTGGCCGTCGACGAAGACCTGGGCCCGGTCGCGCACGTCCTCGACCTCCAACAGGGCCGGGCCCGCGGCGGGCAGGACGGTCTCGTAGCGGACGAACCCGAAGTCCTGGCCGAGCTGTTCCATCGTGAGCGGCCGCTCCGAGGGCACCGGTGCGTCCGGAAGGGGCAGGCTCCCGAAGAGCGGAGCCGTCTCGGTCAGGGCGATCCCGGGTGCGGTGAGCTTCGGGCCGCGGGCGGGTGTCGGCTCGGGCGGGACGGGGGCGTACTTGGCCAGGACCGTGCGGAAGGCCTCGTACTTCTCGGTGGGGTCGCCGCTCTCGTCGAGCGGGGCGTCGTAGTCGTAGGAGGTGACGGTGGGACGGTAGGTGTGCTTGTCGTTGGCGCCGTTGGTGAAGCCGAAACTGGTGCCGCCGTGGAACATGTACAGGTTGACCGACGCGCCCGTCGACAGCAGCTCGTCCAACTCCTGGGCGGCCTGGGCGGGATCGCGGACCACGTGGTGGGCGCCCCAGCGGTCGAACCAGCCGTTCCAGAACTCGCTGCACATCAGGGGGCCGGTGGGCCGGTGGGCGCGCAGGGCGGCGAGCCCCCGCCCGGACTGGCTGCCGAAGTTGGCCGTGGCGAGCGTGCCGGGGAGTGATCCCCGGCCCAGGTCGGCGGGCTGGTCGCAGGTGAAGAGGGGCACGTCGACGCCGAGCCGGCGCAGGAGGGCGGCGAGGTGGGCGAGGTGGGCGGTGTCGTCGGCGTAGGCGCCGTACTCGTTCTCCACCTGTACCGCGAGGACGGGGCCGCCGCGGGTGGCCAGGCGGTCCAGCACCGGGGGGAGCAGGTGGCCGAAGTAGCCGTCCACGGCGGCCAGGTACGTCGGGTCCTGGCTGCGCAGCCGGACGTCGGGGTCGGCGAGGAGCCAGGACGGCAGGCCGCCGCCTTCCCACTCGGCGCAGATGTACGGCCCGGGGCGCAGCAGGACGTGGAGCCCTTCGGCGGCGGCGAGGTCGAGGAACGCCGGGAGGTCGAGCCCGGCGTCGAGGCGGAAGGTGTCGGGCCGGGGCTGGTGGAGGTTCCAGGGGACGTACGTCTCCACGGTGTTGAGGCCCATCAGGCGGGCCTTGCGCAGCCGGTCGGCCCAGTGGTCGGGGTGGACGCGGAAGTAGTGCAGTCCGCCGGAGATGATCCGGAACGGCTCGCCGTCGAGAATGAAGTCGTCGCCTTCGATCTGCAGGACGGGCATGGGGCAGGGTGCTCCGTAGGTCGTCGGGCGGCCCCGAGGGGCGCGGGTCGCATCGGGCGTCGGGCGGGAGTCGGCGGCGCCGGGGCGGCGTCGGGCGGGAGTCGCCGGCGGGTGGCCGGGTGCGGTCACCGGCCGGTGCTGAAGCCCTGGTCGGCGCCGTACTTGACGGACGCGTCCTGCCACGCCTTCAGGCCGGAGGCCAGCGTGGTGGAGGAGACGTAGGCCTTGCCGACGGTGTCGTTGAAGACCGAGTTGGCGTAGACCTGGTAGGGCAGGTACTGCCAGCCGGTCGCCACGTTCCTGGCCGAGTCCGAGAAGACCTTGTTGGCCTGCTGGCCGCCGAAGTACGGGAAGGCGGTGTCCAGGAAGGCCTGGGAGTCGAGGTCGGCCGTGGTGGCGGGGAAGGCGCCGCCCTTGAGGCGGGTCTGCACGCCGTCCCCGGCATTCGCGAACTTCAGGAAGGCGTAGCCGAGGTCCTGGTTGGGGCTGGACTTCATGACGGCGAGGGAGCTGCCGCCGTTCTCGGCGCCGGCCGTCCGGCCCTGCTGCCACTGCGGCAGCGGGGCGACCCGCCAGTCACCGGAGGCCGAGGGGACGCCGGAGACGAGGTTGGCGGGCATCCAGGCGCCGGTGGCGAGGGTGGCGATGGTGCCGTCGCCCAGGCCCTTGTACCACTGGTCGCTCCAGGAGGTGACGGGTGCGACGAGGTGGTCGGAGAGCAGCTTCTGCCAGGTGTCGGCGAACTTCGTGCTCCCCGCGTCGGTGAAGTCGACGGAGACCTTGGTGCCGTCCACCTTGTAGGGGTGGCCCCCGGCCTGCCAGATCATGCTGGTGGTGAAGCCGGCGTCGCCCGCGTCATTGGTGATGTAGGCGTTGGGGTTCGCGGCGTGGAGCTTCCGGGCGTCGTCGACGTACTCGTCCCAGGTGGTGGGTACCGTGAGCTGGTACTGGTCGAAGACCTTCTTGTTGTAGAAGAGCGCCATCGGCCCGGAGTCCATCGGGAGCGCGTAGATGCCTCCGTTGACGCTGACGGAGTTCCACGGCCCGGGCGAGTACTGCTTCGAGAGGTCGGACGCCCCGTACTTGTCGAGGTTCAGCAGCGACTTGCCGAGCGCGAACTGGCCGAGCGCGTAGTACTCGACCTGGGCGACGTCGGGGCCGCCGCTGCCGGCCTGGACCGCGTTCTGCAGGGCCGTGTACTGCTTGTCGCCCGTGCCGACGTTGACCAGGTTGACGTGCACCTTGGGGTACTTGGCCTCGAACTCGGTGACGACCTGCTTGAGGGTGGGCTCCCACGCCCACACCGTGATCGTGCCGCCCTTGTCGAGGGCCGCGTCGAGGCTCGCCGCGGACACCGGGCCGGAGCCGGAGCCGGAGCCGGAGGTGGAGCCGCTGCTGCAGGCGGTGAGGGCGAGCGTGGCGGCGCACAGCAGGCCGAGGCCACGCAGCGGCCGGCGAACTGCCTTGGTTCTCATGTCGGTCACTCCTTGACGCTTCCCGCGGCCAGGCCGGACTGCCAGTACCGCTGGAGCAGCAGGAACGCCGCGATCAGGGGGAGGATGGTGAGCAGGGATCCGGTGATCACCAGGTTGAACACGGGCTGTCCGCCGGCGGTGGCCGCCTGGTCGTTCCAGGCGCTGAGGCCGAGCGTGAGCGGGTACCAGTTCGGGTCCTTGATCATGATCAGCGGGAGGAAGTAGTTGTTCCACGTCGTGACCACGGTGAACAGCAGCACGGTGACGATGCCGGGGGCCAGCAGCGGGAGGCTGATCCGGAAGAAGGTGCGCAGCTCGCCCGAGCCGTCGACGCGCGCGGCCTCCAGCAGTTCGGTGGGGACGGCCTCGGTGGCGAACACCCACATCAGGTAGAGCCCGAACGGGGAGACCAGCGAGGGGATGATGACGGCCCAGGGCGTGTTGGTCAGCCCCATCCTGCTGAACATCAGGAAGGTGGGGACGGCCAGGGCGGTCGTGGGCACCGCCACCGCGCCGATGACGAGGGCGAACACGGTCCGCTTGCCGCGGAAGTCGAACTTCGCCAGGCCGTAACCGCCGAGGACGGCGAGGAGGGTGGCGCCGCCGGCGCCGAGCGCCACGTAGAGCAGGGTGTTGAGCAGCCACCGGCCGAAGATGCCGTCGCCGTAGGTGAGCGTCTGGCGGATGTTGTCCCACAGGGCGAAGCGGCCGCTGAACCAGGCGCCGGGGGATCCGAGCAGGTCCTCCTGGGACTTCGTCGCGCTGATGACCAGCCAGGCGAGCGGTACCAGGGTGTAGAGCACGACCAGGCCGGCGAGGACGGTGACCGCGGTGCTCCGGCGGGGCCGGTCGACGGAGTGGACCCGCCGGCGCCTCCGGGTGACGGTGCCGGCGGAGGGCGTGCGGAGCCGGGCCGGGGCGTCCGTTGCGGTGGGCATCGGTCAGCTCTCCTTTCGCATGCCGCGCAGCTGGAAGGCGTACGCGATGACCACGGTGATGAGGCCCATGACGATCGCGACGGTGGCGGCGTAGTTCTGCTGCCGGCCCGAGAAGGACAGCGTGTAGGTGTAGTAGTTGGGCGTGTAGTACGACGTGATGGCGTTGGGCGCCGGGGTCTTGAGGATGGCGGGCTCGTTGAAGAGCTGGAAGCTGCCGATGATCGAGAAGACGGTCGCGATGACCAGGGCCCCGCGGATGGCGGGGAGTTTGATCGCCGTGACGACCCGCCACTGCCCGGCGCCGTCGATCTCGGCCGCCTCGTAGAGGGAGTGCGGGACGACGCGCAGGGCCGAGTAGAAGATCAGCATGTTGTAGCCGACGAACTCCCAGGTCACGATGTTGCCGATGCCCGCGAGCACGAGGTCGGGGGAGAGCGGGTCGGGCAGCGTGACGCCGAACGTCCGGTTGACGTCCCCGACCAGGCCGAAGCGCGATCCGTAGAGGAACCCCCACATGAGCGTGGCGACGACCGCCGGCACGGCGTAGGGGAGGAAGACGGTGATGCGGAAGAAGTTCCTGCCGTACAGCCGTCCGCTGTCCAGCGCCAGGGCGGCCAGCAGGGCGATCCCGAGCATGACGGGCACCTGGACGGCCAGGAAGAGCGCCACCCGCCAGAAGCCGGACCAGAACTTCGGGTCCTGGAAGACCTGTTGGTAGTGGTCGAGGCCGACGAAGGAGTTGCCGCCGATCAGGCGGTCCTGGAACAGGCTGAGGTAGGCCGAGTAGCCGATGGGTGCCAGGAAGACCAGGCCGAACACCGCCAGGAACGGCCCGGTGAAGCCCCAGCCGACCAGTCCGCGCCGACTGCGCCGGCGCGGTGGGGCTCCGCGACCCGCCGCGGCGGGTGGTGAGGTGATCGTCATGACCGTCCCGAGGTGGAGGTGGGATGGGCCTCGGCTTCCGGCGTCCCGTCCTGGCCGAGACCGCATGTTTACGTAAACACCCCGCTGACGCATCGCTGGACGTTTACGTAAACATTGGATTAGCGTGATGTTGACACCACCGCCGACGAGCGTCAAGAGGGAACGTTCCCGCGTCGAGGCCCCGGCGGACGGGCCCGACCAGGAAGGCAACACGTGGGCAGTGCAAGGACCTTGGCGGAGTCCGCAGGAGCCGAGGACGCCCCGGCAGGCGGGCGCGGGCGCCGCCGCGGCCCGTCGATGGCGGACGTCGCCCGGCTGGCGGGGGTCTCCTCGCAGACCGTCTCCCGGGTGTCGAACGGCAGCAAGGGCGTGGTCGAGGAGACCCGCCGGCGCGTGCTCGACGCCATGAAGGAACTCGGCTACCGGCCCAACAGCGCGGCCCGCGCCCTGAAGGCCGGAGAGTTCCGCACCCTCGGCGTCATCCTGTTCACGCTCTCGACCACCGGCAACGTTCGCACCCTCGAGGCGATCACCGAGTCCGCCGCCAGGGAGGGCTACGCGATCACGCTCATGCCGGTGGCCGTCCCGACGCAGACGGGCGTGCACGGCGCGTTCACCCGGCTCAGCGAACTCGCCGTGGACGGCATCATCGCGATCATGGAGGTCCACCTCCTCGACACCGCCACCATCTCGCTGCCCCCGCACATCCAGGTCGTCGTCGCCGACTCGGACGCGGGCGAGCGCTACAGCGTGGTCGACACCGACCAGAGCGAGGGCGCCCGCGCCGCCGTCCGGCACCTCGTCGACCTCGGCCACGACACCGTCTGGCACCTCGCCGGACCGGAGGAATCGTTCGCGGCCCAACGCCGCGCGGACGCCTGGCGGGCCGTCCTGGAGGGCGCCGGCCGCGCCGTGCCCCCCGTCGTCCGGGGCGACTGGTCGGCCGAGTCCGGCTACCGCGCCGGCCTCCTCCTGGCAGAGCGGCCGGACTGCACCGCGGTCTTCGCGGCCAACGACCAGATGGCCCTCGGCCTGCTGCGCGCGCTCCACGAGCGCGGCAGACGCGTTCCGCAGGACGTCAGCGTCGTGGGCTTCGACGACATCGCGGAGGCGTCCTCCTTCATCCCGCCGCTGACCACCGTCCACCAGGACTTCGGCGAGGTCGGCCGGCTGTGCGTCGAAGGCGTGCTGGACCAGATCCGCAACCGGACGGCTGAACAGGGCACCACCCTCGTCCCCACCCGGCTCGTCGTGCGGGCCAGCACCGCTGCCCCGCCGGCCCCGGGGCGGCGCGCCACCTGAGCGCGCCACCTGAGCGCGGCGCCCGGCGGCCGGTGGGAGGGACGGACGAAACGGTGGGGGAGGGACGGGAAAACGGGAGGGCGGGCTGCGGTGCCTCGGCACCGCAGCCCGCCCTCCCGTGGTCGGGTGGTCCGGTCAGGACCCTGCCCGGCGCTTGTTGTAGACGTCGAAGCCGACGGCCGCGAGCAGGACCAGGCCCTTGATGACCTGCTGGTAGTCGGTGCCGACGCCGACCAGTGACATGCCGTTGTTGAGGACGCCCAGCACCAGGCCGCCGATGATGGCGCCGAGGACGGTGCCCACACCGCCGCTCGCGGAGGCGCCGCCGATGAACGCGGCGGCGATGGCCTCCAGTTCGAAGTTGATGCCGGCCTGCGGCGTGCCGGCGTTGAGGCGGGCCGCGAAGACCAGTCCGGCGAGCGCCGCGAGGACGCCCATGTTGGTGAAGGCGAGGAAGACGACCCGCTTGCTCTTCACCCCGGACAGCTTGGCCGCCGCCTCGTTGCCGCCGATGGCGTAGGTGTGCCGGCCGATGATCGAGTTGCGCATCAGGTAGCCGAAGCCGACCAGCAGCGCGCCGAGGATCAGCAGCACGATCGGCACGCCGTGGTAGCTGGCGAGCAGGAGGGTGAAGGTCGCCACGGCGGCGGTGATCACGGCGAGCTTGACCAGGAACAGCCCGAACGGGAGCAGTTCGAGCCCGTACGAGGCGGTCTGGCGCCGGCCGCGCACCTCCTGCAGGATCGCGACGGCCAGCACCGCGAGGCCCAGCAGCAGGGTGAGGTTGTGGTAGTTGGTGTGCGGGCCGACCTCGGGGAGGAAGCCGCTGCTGATGCTCTGGAAGCCCTTGGGGAACGGCGCCACCGACTGGCCCTGCAGGAGGATCTGGGTGCCGCCGCGGAACAGCAGCATGCCCGCCAGGGTGACGATGAACGACGGGATGCCCAGGTAGGCGATCCAGAAGCCCTGCCAGGCGCCGGCCAGGGCGCCGACCAGCAGCGCGGCCACCATCGCGACGGGCCACGGCACGTGGTGCTTGACCATCATCACCGCGGCGGCGGCCCCGACGAAGGCCGCCAGGGAGCCGACCGAGAGGTCGATGTGCCCGGCGATGATGACGATCATCATCCCGATCGCCAGGATGAGGATGTAACCGTTCTGCTGGATCAGGTTGGTGATGTTGAGCGGCTGGAGGAGGATGCCGTCCGTCCAGATCTGGAAGAGCAGCACGATCAGCGCCAGCGCGACCAGCATGCCGTACTGGCGCACGTTGCCCCGCAGTGCGCGGGTCAGCACGGCACCGACGGAGGGGCTGGGGTCGCCCTGCGGTGCCTTGGGGGACGAATCCGTGATGATCTCGGTCGGGGCCATGCCTCACACCTGCTCGTTGCTGAATGCGGCGCTCATGGTCATGAGCCGCATGAGGGATTCCTGGGTGGCGTCGGCGCGGGCCACTTCACCGGTGATCCGGCCTTCGGCCATGGTGTAGATCCGGTCGCACAGGCCCAGGAGTTCGGGGAGTTCGGACGATATGACGAGCACGGCCTTGCCCTGGGCCGCGAGTTCGGCGATGACGGTGTAGATCTCCGCCTTCGCTCCGATGTCGATGCCGCGGGTGGGCTCGTCGAGGATCAGCACCTCGGGCTCGGCGAAGATCCACTTGCTGAGGACGACCTTCTGCTGGTTGCCGCCGCTGAGCGTGCCGGTCCGGGTGAACACCGTCGGGGCCTTGATGTTCATGGTCCGCCGGAAGGACTCGGCGACCCGGGTCTCCTCGTGCCGGTTGACCCGGCCGTACTTCGCGACCTTGCCGAGGGCGCTCAGGGAGATGTTCCGGCTGATGTCGTCGATGAGGTTGAGGCCGAACTGCTTGCGGTCCTCGGTGACGTACGCGATGCCGTGCCCGATCGCCTCGGGCACCGTGCGGGTGTGGATCTCCCGGCCGTGCAGCCGCACCCGGCCGTCGGCCCACCGCCCGTACGAGCGGCCGAAGACGCTCATGGCCAGCTCGGTGCGGCCGGCGCCCATCAGGCCGGCGATGCCGACGATCTCGCCGCACCGCACGTTCAGCGAGGCGCCGTCGACCACCATGCGCTGCTGGTCGATCGGGTGCCGGACGCTCCAGTCCTCGACCTCGAAGGCGACCTCGCCGATGTCCGGCGTGCGCTCGGGGTAGCGGTGCTCCAGGTCGCGGCCGACCATGCCGCGGATGATCCGCTCCTCGGAGATTCCCTCGGAGCCGATCGCGATGGTCTCGATGGTCTGCCCGTCGCGCAGGATGGTCACGGAGTCGGCGACCCGGGCGATCTCGTTCAGCTTGTGCGAGATGATGATGCAGGAGATGCCCTGCGCCTTGAGCTCCAGGATCAGGTCGAGCAGCTTGCGGCTGTCCTCGTCGTTCAGCGCGGCGGTCGGCTCGTCCAGGATGAGCAGCTTGACCTTCTTGGCGAGCGCCTTGGCGATCTCGACCAACTGCTGCTTGCCCACGCCGAGGTCGGCGATCCGGGTGTGCGGGCTCTCGTCGAGGCCGACCTGGCGGAGCAGCTCGGCGGCGTGGGTGAGTGTCCGGTGCCAGCTGATGATGCCCCGGGAGGCGTGCTCGTTGCCGAGGAAGACGTTCTCGGCGATGGACAGGTACGGCACCAGCGCCAGTTCCTGGTGGATGATGACGATGCCGCGCTGCTCGCTGGCCCGGATGTCCTTGAAGCGGCAGGGCTCGCCCTCGAAGAGGATCTCGCCCTCGTAGCTGCCGTGCGGGTAGACGCCGCTGAGCACCTTCATCAGGGTGGACTTGCCGGCGCCGTTCTCGCCGCAGATGGCGTGCACCTCACCGGCGCCGACGCTCAGGTTGACCTCGGAGAGCGCCTTGACGCCCGGGAACGACTTGCTGATCGACCGCATTTCGAGAACGGGTCCAGCCATGGTTGTGCGTCCGTATCGTTCGGGGGCGGTGCGGTGGGGGAAGCATCCGGGATCTCGGGGAAGCGTCGCGGGCTCCGGGCCGCTCGTCGGAGCGACCCGGACTCCCGCGGATGCTCTCGGACTCCGCACCGCCGGTTCGGAAGGGGCCCGCCGAACGGGCCCCGCAGGCTACTTGAGCTGGTCCGCGGTGTACTGGCCGCTGTCGACCAGGACCTTCTGGTAGTTGTCCTTGTCGACGCTGACCGGCTGCAGCAGCTGCGCCGGGACGGTCTTGACGCCGTTGTTGTACTGGCTGGTGTCGTTGACCTCGGGCTTGCCGCCGGTCAGCAGCGCGTCGCCCATCTGGACGGCGACCTTGGCCAGCTCGCGGGTGTCCTTGTAGACGGTCTGGGTCTGCTCGCCCGCGATGATCGACTTCACCGAGGCCAGCTCGCCGTCCTGACCCGTGACGATGGGCAGCGACTTGGCGCTGCCGTAACCGACGCCCTTCAGGGAGGAGATGATGCCGATCGAGATGCCGTCGTACGGCGAGAGCACGGCGTCGACGTGGGCGTTGGTGTACGACTTGCTCAGCAGGTTGTCCATCCGGGACTGGGCGACGCCGCCGTCCCAGCGCAGCGTGGCGACCTGGTTGAAGTCGGTCTGGCCGCTCTGCACGACCAGCTTCTTCTGGTCGAGGTACGGCTTGAGGACGCTCATCGCGCCGTTGAAGAAGAAGGTCGCGTTGTTGTCGTCCGGCGAGCCGGCGAACAGCTCGATGTTGAACGGGCCCTTGCCGTCCGCGAGGCCGAGCTTGTCGACGATGTAGCTGCCCTGGAGGACGCCGACCTTGTAGTTGTCGAAGGTCGCGTAGTAGTCGACGTTGGCCGTGCCGCGGATCAGCCGGTCGTAGGAGATCACCGGGATGTGCGCGTCGGCGGCCTTCTGCAGCACGTTGGTGAGGGAGGAGCCGTCGATGGCGGCGATCACCAGCAGCTTGGCGCCCTTGGTGATCATGTTCTCGACCTGGGAGACCTGGTTCTCCACCACGTTGTCGCCGTACTGCAGGTCGGTCTTGTAGCCCTTGGCCTGGAACTGCTTGACCATGTTGCTGCCGTCGTTGATCCAGCGTTCCGACGACTTCGTCGGCATGGCGATGCCGACCAGGCCGCCCTTGGCGTCCCCCTTGGCCGGGCCGTCGCCGGCGCCGTTGCTGCTTTGGCCGCAGGCCGCCAACGAGAGCGCCAGGCCCGCGGCGACGAGGCTCGCCGAAATCTTCCGCACAGTTCCTCCAGTGGTGTTCCGCGACCGACACAGAGCGTCCGTTACTGGGCGACTGGGAGCGGTCGGGCGGGGCCGGCCGGCGGGCGGTCCCTCGTGCTGTGGAACGTCGGGGTTTCGACTGCCCTGGCCTGGCGTGACATGAGTGTTAACGCTCACATCGGTGGAGTCAAGAGCTGTCGGAGCATCGTTGGAACCCTGAAATCAAGCGACCGCCCCGCAGGGCGGCCGTTACCGTGGGTGAGACGTTGCCGACATCGGCCGGTTGGTCTATGTTCAACTCTCGTTCACCGAAAGGGCGAGCGACCGCGCGTTCGGCGGTGGTCGGTCGGCGCCCTGCCGGACCACCGCCGCGGACACCGGATTCCGGGCCCCCGCGTCCGCGTGGACGGCCCGGCCGTAGCCGACCACTTCGTCCGCGGGCCCCCGGGCCACCGCGTGCGGTCGCCGGCCGACCAGTTGCTGCCAGTGCCGTCGCGTCGGCGCCAGGGGCATCGCCACGACACCGGCGCCGACCGGCTCGACCACGTCCGTGTCCACGCCACCGGCACCGCCCAGGGCGACTCGGCCGAACCGGCCTCCAGCACCGCGGTCGCCGCCGAACTCGGCACCTCCCGGTGCCCGCCGCCTCCTACAAGGGTGCGCTCGGCCACCTGCTGCACGTCTCCGCCGTGCCCGCCCTGGCCGCCGCCCTGGCCCTGTGCGCCGGCCTCGTTTCCCCGACGCCAGGCCTCGCCACCCCGAACCCGCCGAACGCGTCCACCACCCGCGGGAGGCGGCACCGCTGCCCGACCCGGGGGTGGCGGCGGTCCACGGCTTCGGCTTCGGCGGCAGCAACGCCACGGTGGTGCCGCGCCGTGACTGACGGGGTGCCCGGCGGCCGTCGGTGGCACCCGGGGTGGCCGACGTCGCCGCGCCGGGTGCCGCCGTGGCGGCCGCTACTCGCCGTCCAGGGCTGCCACGAGCTGGGGCAGGCCGCCGCCGACCACGGCGAGGGCCAGGTGGTCGTGGTAGTCCCGGCTGTGCACGATCAGGCCGTCGCGGACCCGCAGCACCTGGACGTTCGAGGCCTCGATGGTCCGCCCGGTGCCCCGGTGGCGCACGTGGTAGTCGAACTCGGCGACGACGACTTCGGGGTCGTCGGTCTCCCGGACCACCACGTTCCGCGGCTGCAGCTCCAGCGGCGAGTGCGCGCCGACCTCCTCGAACCGCTCGGCGAGGACGGCCCGTCCCTCGAAGCGGCGCGGGCCGACGGGCTGGAGCACCGTCTCCACCACGGCGTCCTCGGCGTAGAGCCGGGCCAGTTCCGAGAACCGCCCCTCGCTGACGCCCGTCAGCAGCTCGTGGAAGACCTCGCGCGGTGACAGCGTTTCGGACATGATCAACCCCCAGGATCGTGTCGCCGGAACCGGACCAGCGACTCCGTTTCAACGATACGGACTGACCACTCCGGTTGTCCACGGATTCGTCCGCCCTGGCCGCGGACGGGAGGGAGAAGGGGATGGACGAGGCTTCGGAACGGCCGCTGCGGGCGGACGCCGCCCGCAACCGGGCCCGGCTGCTCGACGTCGCCACCGAGGTGTTCACCGTGCGGGGCGTGGGCGTGCCGACGGAGGAGATCGCCCGCGCCGCCGGCGTCGGCGTCGGCACCCTGTTCCGGCACTTCCCCACCAAGGAGGCGCTGCTGGAGGCGGTCATGGTCCGCAGACTGGAGACGATCGCCGCCCGGACGGCAGAGCTGGCCGCCGGGACCGAACCCGGACAGGCGTTCTTCGACTGCTTCCGGATGGTCGTCGAACAGTCCGCGGGCAAGCAGGAGTTCACCCGCGCCCTCGCGGAGGCGGGCGTGGACGTGCACGCCTCGCTGCACCGCTCCGGCGAACTGATGCGGAGCCGGCTCTCGACACTCCTCGCCGCCGCGCAACGGGTCGGAGCGGTCCGCCCCGAACTGGGCCTGCCCGAGCTGATCGCCCTGCTCGTCGGTGTCGGCACGGCGACCGAGCAGCTCACCGCCGACCCGCAGGCCAGGGAGCGGATCTTCGACGTCGTCTTCGCGGGGCTGAGGCCGCACTGAGCCCCGGGACTCAGCACAGGGCCGGGGCGGGCGGCGCCCGATCAGGGTGCGCAGCGCGTGCGGGTCGACCTTGTCGTTGGGGGTGAGGGGGAAGCGGTCGACCACGTGGACGGCGGTTGGCTGTTCGTACTCGGCGAGGTGGCCGGTCAGGCGCCGACGCCAGGCGGCGGGGGTGATGCGGGGAAGTCCACGAGAGCAGAGGTCGTGAATCGTCGAGACTGGTCACGGCCGGAAAGGGCGCCGGAGCCCGTCCGACTGCGCTCGGCTGGTGTGAGCGCTGACAGGTCACCGTCGGTCCGGGTGCGCGGTACTTCCTGAAGGCTCAGGGCCACCGTCGTGTCCCGCGCCGGCGCCGCCGTGAGCCGGCCGCCGTCGAAGCGGACCGCCAACCCCGGCGACCAGCCGTCCGGTCGCGGCCGGCCAGTAGGTCCCGGCCCAACGGCACGTCCTCGTCCGGCAATCCGAGCATCCGGCCCACCGTCCTGCGCACTGCCTGCAGAGCCTCGGGTGAACGGTGATCCACCGTCATCCGCCCGGCCCACGCCACCTGCAGCCACCGGTGGGCCGGTGTTCCCATGTGTGCGGCTCCTGCCATTCGTCGGAGGCAAGGGCGCCTGTGGATCGTTGTCAACCGGCTCCGATCTCGAGGTACACCCGCCAGCCGGAGGGGGTGCACCCCCATCGACCAGGGCCACAAGGGCGTGCGATGGGGGTGGTGCGGGCGAGGTGAACCACCGTTCTGCCGCGTGGAGATGACGGGGCGACAGGCCTCCGGTGCCCGCCTTCGGACCGCCTCCCGGGTGGCGGCCCTCCGGGTGGACGGCGGGAGTCGGAGGGCGGGCCCTCGGGTCGATCGGCGGCGTCCTTGGCGCAGATGTGTCAAAAGTCTTGACGGGGCGCGGTGGGTGCGGGCACTGTCACCGGTCCAGGAAACCCTCCACCCCCGCGAAGGCGAAGTCCGCCGTCGCGGGCCGGATTGTTAGCGCTCACATCCCCTAGCCGCGCTCACCGATGAGCAGGGAGACACCATGAGTGACACCGGAAGGACGAACCACCGGGGCGGCGTGGTGCGCCGCCTCACCCGAGCCGGGGCGGCCCTCGCCGTCCTGGTCGGCGCCCTGGCCGGCGCCACCGCGACGAGCGGCGTGGCGCAGGCGGCCACGCAGGGCCCGTGCGACATCTACGCCGCCGGCGGCACGCCCTGCGTGGCCGCCCACAGCACCACCCGCGCGCTCTACGCGGGGTACGGCGGCCCGCTGTACCAGGTCACGCGGTCGTCGGACAAGGCGGTCCGGGACATCGGCGCCCTAACCGCGGGCGGCTACGCCGACGCCGCCGCGCAGGACGCGTTCTGCGCCGGCACCACGTGCGTCATCAGCGTGATCTACGACCAGAGCGGTCGGCACAACGACCTCACCCAGGCCCCCGGGGGCGGGGCCGCGCCCGGCCCGGACAACCTCGCCGACGCCACCCTCGCGCCCACCACGCTCAACGGCCACAAGGCGTACGGCGTGTACGTGGCCCCCGGCACCGGCTACCGCAACAACCACACCTCGGGCGTGGCGACCGGCGACCAGCCCGAGGGGATGTACGCGATCCTCGACGGCACGCACTACAACGGCGGCTGCTGCTTCGACTACGGCAACGCCGAGACCAGCAGCAACGACACCGGCAACGGCCACATGGAGGCGATCTACTTCGGCAACATCAAGGTCTGGGGCTACGGCAGCGGCCCCGGCCCCTGGGTGATGGCCGACCTGGAGAACGGCCTGTTCTCCGGGGCCGACCCGCACTACAACGCCAACGACCCGACGGTCGACCACCGCTTCCTGACCGCCATGGTCAAGGGCGCGCCGAACCAGTGGGCGATCCGCGCCGGCGACGCCACCGCCGGCGGCCTGTCGACGTTCTACTCCGGGCCGCGCCCGAACGCCTCCGGCTACAACCCGATGCACAAGGAGGGCGCGATCATCCTCGGCATCGGCGGCGACAACAGCAAGGGCGCCCGCGGCACCTTCTACGAGGGCGTGATGACCAGCGGCTACCCGTCGGACGCCACCGAGAACGCCGTCCAGGCCAACGTGGTGGCCGCCGGGTACACCCAGTCCGCCGCCCCCGCCGCGGGGGCGCTGCGCGGCACCGGTTCGGGCAAGTGCCTGGACGTCCCGAACGCCTCCACCACCCCCGGGGTGCAGTCGCAGATCTACAGCTGCTCCGGAGCGGCCAACCAGGCCTGGACCCGCACCGCTGACGGCCGGCTCACCGTGAACGTCTCCGGCACCACGATGTGCCTGGACGCGGCCGGGGGCGGGACGGCGGACGGCACCAAGGTGGTGACCTGGCCCTGCAACGGCGGCGCCAACCAGCAGTGGCGGTTCAACGGCGACGGCAGCGTCGTCGGCGTCCAGTCCGGCCGCTGCCTGGACGTGACCGGCGCCGCGGTGGCGAACGGCACGCCCGTCGAGCTGTGGACATGCTGGGGCGGCACCAACCAGAAGTGGACCCTCGGCTGACCTCCCGGCCGGGCCCCGGCTCCGCACCCGAGCGGAGCCGGGGCCCGGCCACCACCGTGCACGGTCCGCCGGCTGCCCGCCGTCCGGGCCCTTCTTCGTCCGGGCCCCTCTTCGTCCGGGGCGGCGCTCTCCGGCTGCGGCCCGGGACGAGTCGGTCCCCCGGGTTCCGGGGGTGTGGCCCGACGCGGAGCGGAAAGGCGCGGGGGTGCAGCGGTCATGCGGGTGCTCGCGCCGCCCGCCGGGCCCCTGTTTCGTCACCCGGGTGAAACCCGTGGGCGTGAACCGGCCGCAACGGCCACATCCGACCGAGCCCGACGCTGGTAAGAAGGGAACGCCCGTTGAACCGAGAGTGACGGATTCGGCCCGGACCCGGTCGCGTACTGTGGTCCCAGCCTAGGAGGGGACGACGCGTGGGAACAGAGAGCGCCGGGACGGAACAGCGCCAGCCGGTGATGGCGGACGTGGCCAAACTGGCCGGAGTGTCCCATCAGACGGTGTCCCGGGTGCTCAACGGTGCCCCGCACGTCCGGCCGGACACCCGTGACCGGGTGCTGGCCGCCATACGGGAGCTGGACTACCGGCCCAACTCCGCCGCCCGCGCGCTGGTGACCCGCCGTTCGCAGACCCTCGGCGTGGTGAGCTTCGACTCCACCCTCTACGGGCCCGCCTCGATGCTGGACGGCATAGAGCGGGCGGCGCGCAGTGCCGGGTACTTCGTCAGCGTGACCAGTCTCCGCTCCCTGGACGGCCGCTCGGTCCAGGAGGCCGTCGACCGGCTGCGCGACCAGGGGGTGGAGGGCGTCGTGGTGATCGCGCCGCAGACCTCCACCGTCAGCGCGGTCGCCCGGCTCTCCAGCTCGGTGCCGCTCGTCGCGGTCGGATCGGGGAACCAGACCCGGGTGCCCATGGTGTCGGTCGGCAACCGCTTCGGCGCCGGCGAGGCGACCGGGCACCTGCTCGACCTGGGCCACCGCACCGTGCACCACCTGGCGGGGCCCGCCAACTGGCTGGAGAGCCAGGACCGCGAGGAGGGGTGGCGCCTCACCCTGGAGGCGGCCGGAGCTCCGGTGCCGGAGGTGGAGCGTGGCGACTGGAGCGCCCGCTCGGGCTACCAGGCCGGGCTGCGGATCGCCCGACTGCCGGACGTCACGGCCGTCTTCTGCGCCAACGACCACATGGCGCTCGGGCTGCTGCGCGCCCTGCACGAGGCCGGTCGCTCGGTCCCCGAGGAGATCAGCGTGGTCGGGTTCGACGACATCCCCGAGGCCGCCTACTTCACCCCGCCGCTGACCACCGTGCGGCAGGACTTCGGTGAACTCGGCAGGCGGGCGCTGGAACTGCTCGTGGCGGAGCTGGAGGGCGCCTCGCTCTCCCGGACCCACGTGCGGATCTCCCCGGAGCTGGTGCTGCGCCGCAGCGTGGGCCCGGCCGCCCGGCGCTGAGCCGCTGCTCGGGCGGGTCGAACCGTCGGCGGGGCCCGCCCGTCGAGCCGCAGGCCGGAGCGGTCGAACCGCAGGCAGGGCCCGATCGGACCGCCGACGGGGCCCGCTCCGCCCGGCCACCAGGATCTCGTCGGCGTCGGCCTGGCAGAATCCCTTGACACGGCGAATGTTAGCGCTAACAATTCCCGTGAGCGTTAACAAGAACGCCCTTCCCGCTCCACCGGCCAGGCGCCGTCATCCCGCTTCTGTGCGCCCGGCCGGTGGCCAATCGTTCCGCCCTTCTGAGGGAGAGGTCGCGGAACGGAGCCTGTCGCCGGTGCGCTCCCCCCTGCCCCGGTCGTGGACCGCACCGGCGACAGGTGAGAACGCCGGGATCCCGTACGAAGGATGAGGACGTGACCGTGATTCCTGCCGCCCCTGACCTGGAGAGATACGCCGTCGGGATCGACTTCGGCACCCTCTCCGGCCGCGCCGTGGTGGTCCGCGTACGGGACGGCGAGGAGGTCGGCACCGCCGTCCACCACTACCCGCACGCCGTCATCGAACGCGAGCTGCCCGGCACCGGCCGGCCGCTCCCGCCCGACTGGGCGCTCCAGCACCCCGCCGACTGGCGCGAGGTCCTGCGCACCGCAGTCCCCGCCGCGCTCGCCGCCGCCGGCATCGACCCGGCCCAAGTGATCGGCATCGCCACCGACTTCACCGCCTGCACCGTCCTGCCGGTGCTCGCCGACGGCACCCCGCTCGCCGAGACCGAGCGCTGGTCCGACCGCCCGCACGCCTGGCCCAAGCTCTGGAAGCACCACGCCGCCCAGGGGCAGGCCGACCGGATCAACGCCCTGGCCCACGCCCGCGGCGAGAAGTGGATCCACCGCTACGGCGGGAAGATCTCCGCCGAGTGGCAGTACGCCAAGGCCCTCCAGGTCCTGGAGGAGGACCCGGCCGTCTACGCCGCCTGCGAACGCTGGATCGAGGCCGCCGACTGGATCGTCTGGCAGCTCACCGGCACCGAGAGCCGCAACACCTGCACCGCCGGCTACAAGGGCATCCACCAGGACGGCAGCTACCCGAGCGAGGACTACCTCGCCGCCCTCCACCCGGACTTCGCGGACTTCGCCCGCACCCGGCTGGAGCACCCGCTCTCCGCGCTCGGCTCCCGGGTCGGCTCGCTGACCGCGCAGGCCGCCGGGTGGACCGGCCTGCCCGAGGGCATCGCGGTCGCCGCCGGCAACGTCGACGCGCACGTCGCCGCACCCGCCGCCCGGGCCGTCGACAACGGCCGGCTCCTCGCCATCATGGGCACCTCCACGTGCCACGTCGTCAACGGCGCCACACTCGCCGACGTCCCCGGCATCTGCGGCGTGGTCGAGGACGGCATCGTCACCGGCTCCTACGGCTACGAGGCCGGCCAGAGCGCCGTCGGCGACATCTTCGCCTGGTGGCTGCGCCAGGGCGTGCCCGCCGACTACCTCGCCGAGGCCGAGGCGACCGGCGAGGACCTGCACCAGCTGCTCAGCCGGAAGATCGCCGACCAGCCGGTCGGCGGCCACGGCCTGGTCGCGCTCGACTGGATGAACGGCAACCGCTCCACCCTGGTCGACCACCACCTGTCCGGCGTGATCGTCGGCCTCACCCTCGCCACCCGCCCCGAGGAGGTCTACCGGGCCCTCCTGGAGGCCACCGCCTTCGGCACCCGCGTCATCGTCGAAGCCCTGGAACAGGGCGGTGTGCCCGTCACCGAGTTCATCGTCACCGGCGGCCTCAAGAAGAACGAACTGCTGATGCGGATCTACGCCGACGTGCTGCGCCGCCCGGTCTCCGTCGCCGAGTCCGAGCAGGGCCCGGCGCTCGGCTCGGCGATCCACGCGGCCGTCGCCGCCGGCGCGTACCCGGACGTGCGCACCGCGGCCGCCGCCATGGGCCGGGTGCACCAGGGCGCGTACCAGCCGGACCCGGCCGCCGCCGACGCCTACGACCTGCTCTTCGCCGAATACCGCGCCCTGCACGACCACTTCGGCCTCGGCGCCGACAAGCTCCTGCACCGCCTGCGCGACCTCCGGAACGCCGCCCTCACCACCCCGAGCGAGGCAATGTGAACGCGACCCTCGACGCCGTCCGCCGCCAGGTCAGCGACCTCCACCAGGAACTGGTCCGCTACAACCTGGTCGTCTGGACCGCCGGCAACGTCTCCGCCCGCGTGCCCGGCGAGGACCTGCTCGTCATCAAGCCCAGCGGCGTCTCCTACGACGAACTGACGCCCCACAACATGATCGTCTGCGACCTGGACGGCAACGTCGTCGAAGGCGACCACTCGCCGTCCTCCGACACCGCCGCGCACGCCTACGTCTACCGGCACATGCCCGAGGTCGGCGGGGTGGTCCACACCCACTCCACCTTCGCCTGCGCCTGGGCGGCCCGCGGCGAGGCCGTCCCCTGCGTCCTCACCGCGATGGCCGACGAGTTCGGCGCCGAGATCCCGATCGGCCCGTTCGCCCTGATCGGCGACGACTCGATCGGCCGCGGCATCGTGGACACCCTCAAGGGCCACCGCTCGCCCGCCGTCCTGATGCAGAACCACGGCGTGTTCACCATCGGCAAGGACGCCAAGGCCGCCGTGAAGGCCGCCGTGATGTGCGAGGACGTGGCCCGCACCGTCCACCTCTCCCGCCAGCTCGGCGAGCCCCTGCCCATCGCGCAGGCCGACATCGACAGTCTCAACTTCCGCTACCAGAACGTCTACGGCCAGCCCCAGGCCCGTTGAGGAGACACCCCATGAAGAAGCCGTTGGAGGGCCGCCAGGTCTGGTTCCTGACGGGCAGCCAGGGACTGTACGGCGAGGACACGCTGCGTCAGGTGGCCGAGCAGTCCCAGCGCATCGCCGAAGCCCTGGACGGCGACGCCGCCGTGCCGGTCGAGATCGTCTGGAAGCCGGTCCTCACGGACGCCGCCGCGATCCGCCGGATCTGCCTGGAGGCCAACTCCGCCGACGACTGCATCGGTCTGATCGCGTGGATGCACACCTTCTCCCCGGCGAAGATGTGGATCGCCGGACTGGACGCCCTGCAGAAGCCGCTGCTCCACCTGCACACCCAGGCCAACGTCGAACTGCCCTGGCACTCCATCGACATGGACTTCATGAACCTGAACCAGGCCGCCCACGGCGACCGCGAGTTCGGCTACATCCAGTCCCGCCTCGGCGTGCCGCGCAAGACCGTCGCCGGACACGTCACCGACCCGGCCGTCTCCGCCCGGATCGCCACCTGGGCCCGCGCCGCCTCCGGCCGGGCCGAACTGCGCAGCCTCAAGCTCGCCCGCTTCGGCGACAACATGCGCGACGTCGCCGTCACCGAGGGCGACAAGGTCGAGGCCCAGCGCCGCTTCGGGGTCTCCGTCAACACCTACGGCGTCAACGACCTCGTCGCCGCCGTGGACGCCGCGACCGACGCCGACGTCACCGAGCTGGTCAAGGAGTACGACGACGGCTACCGCCTCGCCCCCGAGCTGCGGGCCGGCGGGGAGCGCCACGAATCGCTGCGGTACGCGGCGCGGATCGAGCTCGGCCTGCGCGGCTTCCTGGAGCAGGGCGGCTTCAAGGCCTTCACCACCAACTTCGAGGACCTCGGCGGGCTGCGCCAGCTGCCCGGCCTCGCGGTGCAGCGGCTGATGGCCGACGGCTACGGCTTCGGCGGCGAGGGCGACTGGAAGACCTCCACCCTGCTGCGCACCCTCAAGGTGGCCGCCACCGGACTGTCCGGCGGCACCTCCTTCATGGAGGACTACACCTACCACCTGGAGTTCGGCCACGAGCTGATCCTCGGCGCGCACATGCTGGAGGTCTGCCCGAGCATCGCGGCGGCCACCCCCTCCTGCGAGATCCACCCGCTCTCCATCGGCGGCCGCGAGGACCCGGTCCGCCTGGTCTTCGACGCCGAGCCCGGCCCGGCGGTGGTGGTCGGCCTCGCCGACCTGGGCGACCGCTTCCGGCTGGTCGCCAACGAGGTCGACGTGGTCGAGGCGCCGGCCCCGCTGCCCCACCTGCCCGTCGCCCGCGCCGTCTGGAAGCCGCGACCGGACCTGCACACCTCCACCGAGGCCTGGCTGACGGCCGGCGGACCGCACCACACCGTGCTGTCCGGGGCGCTCGGCGCCGAGGAGCTGGAGGACCTCGCCGAGATGATCGGCGTGGAACTCCTGGTGATCGACGACGACACCAACATCCGCCGGTTCACCAAGGAGCTGCGCTGGAACCAGGCCTACCACCGCCTGGCCCAGGGGTTCTGACCCCGCCCGGTCCCGCACCGGCGACGCCCGCCCGCCCGGGCGGGCGTCGCCGTTCCCCCGCAGTCCCGCAAGGAACGGAGTGACCCCGTGCCGAGAGACGCACTCGTGTCGAAGGGCGAACTGACGGTGTCCCAGGAGGTCGCCGCGACGCTGCCGGACGGACAGCCCGTCACCCGCTGGACCATCGGCGTCCCGGGGGGCGTCACGGCGGAGGTGCTCAGCCTCGGCGCCCGCCTCCAGGCCCTGTACGCCCCGGACCGGGACGGCCGGCGGGAGAACGTGGTGCTCGGCTGCGACCGCGTCGAGGACCTGCTCGGCGAAGCGGCCTACCTCGGCGCGACGGTCGGCCGCTACGCCAACCGGATCGCCGGCGGCACCCTGCCCCTCGACGGCACCACGCACCGGCTGCGGACCCAGACCACCGGCCACACCCTGCACGGCGGCCCGGACGGCTTCGCCACCCGGCTCTGGGACGGCGTGCCTGTCCGCGAGGGCCGGCGGGCCGGGGTGCGGCTGCGGCTGCACAGCCCCGACGGCGACCAGGGGTTCCCGGGAGCGCTCACCGCCGAGGTGACGTACCTGCTCGACCCCGCCGGCCGACTCTGGATCGGCTACCGGGCGACCGCGGACGCCCCGACGGTCGTCAACCTCACCAACCACGCGTACGTCAACCTGGCGGGCGAGGGCAGCGGAACGGTCCTCGACCACCTGCTCCGGGTGGATGCCGCCGGGTACCTGCCGGTGGACGGCGGACTGATCCCGCTCGGCCCGGTCGAGCCCGTCGCCGGCACGCCCTTCGACCTGCGCGAGGCGACGCCGATCGGCGAGCGCGTCACCGCCGACGACCCGCAGGTCCGCCTGGCCGGCGCGGGCTTCGACCACAACTGGGTGCTCGACGGGACCGGGTTCCGCCGGGCCGCCGTGCTGAGCCACCCCGCCAGCGGCCGGCGCCTCGAATGCCTGACGACGGAACCGGGGATCCAGGTCTACACCGGGAACCACTTCGACGGCTCGCTGACCGGCCGCTCCGGCCGCCCGTACCGGGCGTACGCCGGCATCGCGTTGGAGACGCAGCACTTCCCGGACTCGCCCAACCGCCCCGAGTACCCCTCCACCGTCCTGCGCCCGGAGGAGGAGTTCCGCTCGACGACGGTGTACCGCTTCTCGGTCGAGTAGCGACCGCCGCCGGGTGGTGAGCGGGGGGCGGCGGGCCGGACGGGGCCCGCCGCCCCCTTCGGTGTTCAGTCGGCGACGAAGACCCGTACGTCCCAGGCACCGAGGGCGACCGGCCCGCCGGCGGGCACCGCGGCGCCGTCCAGCACGTCGGTCAGGTCCACCGGGGCCTGTGCCTCGGCCGGCTGCCAGCTCCAGTTGTGGATCACGTGGACGCGCCGCCCGTCCGGGGCCGTCCCGGTGGTCGCGGTGACGGACGCCGGCAGGCCCCGCCAGCCGGCGGCCGGGGCGGGCGCGAGCCAGGCGGCGAGCACCCGGGCCAGGTCGCGGCCGGGCACCGTGCCGACGCAGGTCACCCGGCCGGCGCCGTGGGCCCGGGTGGTGACGGCGGCCCAGCGGCCGAAGTGCGGGTGGTCGTACCCGGCGAGGACGGTGGCGTCGGTGGCGGTGAGGCCCTCCACCCAGCGGGTGGCGGTCGCGCCGGCCGGCAGCTCCAGCGGGCTGTCGGGCGCGGCCCGGAGCGGGAGGCTCCCGGAGAGGTTGCTGAACTCGTCGTACCAGGCGCCGGCGGCGGCCGTGAGGCGACCGGGGGCGGTCTCGTGGCGCGCCCGGGCCTCCTGGTCGGCGTAGCCGGTGCGGGGGCCGAGGACGAGGTGGCCGCCCGCCTCGGCGTACGCCGTGAGCCAGTCGAGCAGCGAGTCCTCGGCGAGGTAGAGCGCGGGGACCACCAGCACGGGGTGGCGCCGCGCGGCCACGTCCGGGGCCAGGCCGTCCCGCTCGCCCCGGCCGTCGTGCAGCTGCCGGGCGTGGAGGATCCGCACCTGGCGGCCGGCCTCGACCGCGCCGCGGTAGAACGAGTCGAAGATGCGGTGGTAGGAACCCGAGTCCGGGGTGCCGTCCGGATTCGCCAGCGGCGGGTACTTCTGCATCAGCCACTTGCTGGGCACCGAGTAGACCACCGCGAGGTCGGCGTCGGGGTCGATCCCGGCGACCAGCGGCCCCGCCGTCTCGAACTCCGCACCCAGGCGCGCCAGTTCGGCGTACACCCGGCCGGGCTTGCCGCTGTGCGGCAGGATGCCGCCCCAGTACGTCTCGGCGCCGAAGTGCAGGGTGTGCCAGTGCCAGTACTCGATCATCCGTGCGCCGCGCGAGACGAGTGCCCAGGCGGCCTGGCGCCACTGGCCGTCGAAGGCCGGCCGGTTCTCCGAGGTGCCGCCGATCGCCTGGGCGTTGGTCTCGGTGACCAGGAACGGCTCCTGCCGCGAGGAGAAGATCCGGTCGGCGCTCTGGTACAGGGCCCAGACGCCGCAGGCGCTCCAGTGCTGGTCCTGCTCCTGGTCCTCGGGCGCGGGGCCGGGCAGCGCGAGGGCGTCCTGCATCTCGTAGTACGGGTTGCCGGCGGTGACGTCCACGCCGTCGGTCAGCTCGTCGTCCTCCAGCGCGGGGTGGCCGTAGGCGAGGCAGGTGGTGACGAACTGGTCGGGGCGGGCGTACTCGCGCGCGATGTCGCTCTGCCAGGCGACGAACTCGGTGGTCTGGCGCGCCTGGAACGCCCGCCAGGCGACGTCGTACTGGGGCTGCTGGTTGCCGTCCGGGCGCCACAGGTCGGCCCAGGTGGAGAGGCGGTGCGACCAGTAGACCAGGCCCCACTCGCGGTTGAGGGTCTCCACGTCGCCGTAGGTGTGCCGCAGGTGGTCGGTGAACCGCTGGAAGACGCCGTGGTTGTGCGGCAGGCGCAGGCCGGGTTCGTTGTCCACCTGGAAGCCGATGACGGCGGGGTGGGTGGCGTGGCGGGCGAGGATCGCGCGGGTGACGCGTTCGGCGTGGTGGCGGAACGCGGGGTGGGTGAAGTCGGCCTCCTGGCGGGCGCCCCAGCCCATCCGGCGGCCCGTCGCGTGGTCGGTGACGATCTCCGGGTACTGGCGGGCCAGCCACGGCGGCACCGCGTAGGTGGGGGTGCCGAGGACGACCGCGATGCCGCGCTCGTGGGCGCCGTCGAGGACGGGGGTCAGCCAGTCGAGGTCGAACCGGCCGTTCTCGGGCTCCCAGGTGGACCAGACGGACTCGCCGACCCTGATGACGGTGAACTTCGCCTGCGCCATCAGGTCGAGGTCTTCCTTCAGCCGCTCGTACGGCTGGTACTCGTGGTAGTAGGCGGCGCCGAACAGGACGCGCGGGGGCAGCGGGAACACGGGTGCACCTCGGGACGTGTGGGAGCCCCGGCTGCCGGGGGGAGGCAGCCGGGGCGGGGATGGGTGTGGGTCAGGAGGCGGTGCCGGTCACGGTGTTGCCGGACCTGGTGACGGTGTAGGTGACGGTGTCGCCGGTCCAGAAGCGGAAGGTGAACGTCGCCGGCACGCCGTCCTTGAGGGACTTGACGTAGTCGGGCTTGAGGGTGGTGGTGTCGGCGCCGTAGTCGGCGCGGAGGTTGTCGAACGACTGGTAGGTGGTCCAGGAGGCCGGGCCGGCGGCGGTGCCGTCGGCGTAGGTGGACTGGACGTTGGCCATCAGGGCGCCGTTGAACCGGGTGGGGATGGTGAGCCCGTCGAGCGTCCCGGTGGCGTCGGCCATGGTCGGCTTGTCGTAGGAGCGCACGAAGAGCTTCCACGGGACGCCGTCGGAGTACCGGACCTCAAGGGTGGCGTTGACGCCGGCGGCGCGGTCGCCGGCGAGCCGGGTGAGGGCGCCGGCGGTCAGGGTGAGCCGGTCGCCGTCGAGGGTGTAGTCGAGGTAGGGGATCAGCGGGCGGTCGCCCTGCCACAGGCCGGTGAACCACTGGCCGTTGCGGTTGAGGGTGATGGTCTGCGCGGCGATCGGACCGGACTTCGGCACGAACACGTTGTCGGTGGAGGCGGTGCCCGAGCGGGTCCGCCAGGAGCTCTGGATCAGGTCCTTCATCTCGGGGACCATCCACTGCATGGTGGAACGGTTCAGGAAGTCGTTGGCGGCGTCCCAGACGGCGGAGGTCATGCCGTTGCGCCGCGCCTCGTAGTTGACGTGCTCGAAGTACTTGAGCATCTCGCCGCGCTCGACCACGCCGGAGTACGGGGAGGTGAGCAGGCCGTATTCGCCGAGGTAGACGGGGATGCCCTTCTTGACGAAGGTGTCGTGCACCCGGGCGAAGCCCTCGGTCAGGTCCGACTGGGCCTTGGCGTCGTAGGTGGGCCCGTTGGCGATGTTCACGCTGAACGGGTACCAGCTGTAGTAGTGCACGGTGGCGACCAGGTTGCGGTCGTTCAGCGAGCTCATGGTGGTGGACAGGTCGTCCAGCCAGTGCTGGGCGTTGTTGGTCTCCTCCGATGGCAGGACGAGCAGGCGGTCCTTGTTCCTGCCGCCGGTGTTGCGGACGATGCTGTGGAATGAGTTGTTGAGTTCCCGCAGGTACTGGGTCTTCTGGGCGTCGGTGGCGTCGTCGAACTGCGGTTCGTTGATGCTCTCCATGAGCAGCGTGCGCGGCTCGTCCTTGAAGGTGGCGGCGATCTGCTGCCAGGTGGAGTCGAACCGGGCCATGATGTTGTCGTGGTCGGTGGACATGTACTTGATCCACTGCCACGAGTCGTGGTGGACGTTGATCTCGACGTAGAGGCCGTCCTCCAGCGCGAAGTCGACCACCTGCTTCACTCGCTTCATCCACACCGGGTCGATGGTGTAGGGCGCGGTGGCGGACTGGTGCGGGTACCAGGTGACGGGGATCCGGACGCTGCGGAAGCCCTGCGCCTTGAGGCCGTCGAAGGTGGCCTTGGTGGTGAGCGGGTTGCCCCAGGACGTCTCGTCGGGGATGGCGTCGAGGGTGTTGCCGAGGTTCCAGCTGGGCTGCATCTGGGCCACGGCGGCCATCGGGTCCTGCGGGACCCGGGCCGCTGCCGCCTCGGCGGCCGACCGGGGCTGGTCGGCCGGTGCGGCGATGGCGGTGCCGCAGCTGAGGCTGCCGGTGGTGACCAGGGCCACCAGGAGCCCGGCCGTGCGGTGGAGGCGGCGGTTGCGGGTGGGGGCGGTGCGCGGTGCGTCGTTCACGGGTTGTCGTCCTTTCGCGTGAACAGGTGGGGGAGCCCCTGACGGAGGGTCAGGGAAACGGGAGGGGCTCGTAGTCGAACCGGTCGAAGTGGACGGTGCCTTCGGCGGCGTACATGCCGATGACCCGGCCGGTGAAGCCGCCGGCCGCCTCGGTGGAGAGGTAGCGGCCGTCGAGGCTCGCGAGCACGGTGAAGGTGCCGTCGGGCTCCTCGACGCCGAGGACGACGTCGTCGGGGCCGGTGCGCGGGCCGCGCGTCGGCCGCGGGACGATGTCGACACCGAGCACCACGGCTCCGGCGGCCACCGGGCGGGAGGCGACCTCGGTGCGGATCGAGCCGATCCGGGCGAAGACCTTCACCTCGCCGTCGGCCGCCTCGATCTCGTAGTGGTGGTCCTCGTCCATGCGGACGGCGAGGCCGCCGCAGCCCTCGGCGGGGTCGATCAGGGTGCGGGCCCGGCAGGCGAGGTGCTCCTGGCGCCGGCCGACGAAGACGGCGTCGTTCTCGTCCAGGGAGGAGCCGACGGCGCGCAGGGTCAGCCAGCCGGAACGTTCCTTCGTGGTGCACAGGTGCTCCGGGCGCTCGCGCAGCGAGATCCACTGGGGGTGCAGCTCGGCCTGGTCGAAGTCGTCCCGGGCCGGTACGGCGGGGGCGGGGTGCAGCGGCCAGGCCGGGGTGGGCAGTTCGGGGGTGACCGGGCCGACCACCGGCCAGCCGTCCACCCACTCGACCGGGGCGAGGAAGGTCTCCCGGCCGAGGACGTACCAGGCGGGGGTGCCGCCGCGCGGCCGGACGGCGAGCAGCACCATCCACCAGGAGCCGTCGGGCGCCTGCACGAGGTCGGCGTGTCCGGTGTTCTGGATGGGGCTGTCGGTGCCGCGGTGGGTCAGCACCGGGTTGGCCGGGCACGGCTCGAACGGTCCGGAGGGCGACGGCCCGCGGGCGATGGAGACGGCGTGGCCGCGCTCGGTGCCGCCCTCGGCGATCATCAGGTACCAGTACTCGCCGATCCGGTACAGGTGCGGGGCCTCGGGGGCCATGGCGCCCGGCGCGCCGGACCAGATCCGCTGCGGCTCGCCGAGGGTCTCGCCGGTCGTCGGGTCGAGGCGGACCTGGGAGACGCCGGCGACGGTGCACCAGCAGGTGCCGTCCTCGTCCCAGGCGAGGTCCGGGTCGATGCCGTGGACGCCGGGCAGCCGGACCGGGTCCGACCAGGGGCCGGCCGGGTCGGTGGCGGTGAAGAGCAGGTTGCCGTCGCCGCTGACGTTGGTGACGATCAGCCAGAAGCGGCCGTCGTGGTGGCGCAGCGTCGGTGCGTAGATCCCGCCGGAGGACGGCGACTCGCGCGGCAGGCGCAGCTGGCTCGGCCGGTCGAGGGCGTTGCCGATCTGTGTCCAGTTGAACAGGTCGCGGCTGTGGAAGACGGGGATGCCGGGGAAGTACTCGAAGCTGGAGCAGACGAGGTAGTAGTCGTCGCCCACGCGGCAGACGCTGGGGTCGGGGTGGAAGCCGGGGATCACCGGGTTGGGGAGGAGGCCGGCGGGCTGGGGCTGGTCTGACACGTGGTCGGTTCCTTTCGGGTGCTGGTGTGCGGGGTGGTGCCCCGGACCCCGGGGAGTCCGGGGCACCACCGGCTCAGGGGTTCAGCCGATCGCGCAGGAGGCGCCGTTGAACCAGAAGGCGGACGGGTTGGCGTCGCTGGTGGACCAGGTGGCCTTGAAGCCCCACTGGACGCTGCCGCCCTGCGGGACGGAGGCGTCGTAGGACACGTTCCCGGCGTTGACGTTCGGGCCGCTCTGCGACACCGAGGCGTTCCAGCTGTTGGTGATGGTGGTGTCGCCGGGGAAGGTGAAGCCGAGGTTCCAGCCGTTGACCTGGCCGAGGCCGTTGTTGACGACGGTGAGGTTGCCGACCATGACGCCGGACCACTCGTTCTTGTTGTAGACGACCCGGCAGGCCGCGCCGGTCGGGTGCATCTGCACGACGGTGATGCCGTAGGCGGGCACGGTCTGGCCGGTCGGGCTGCCGGACTGGGCCGTGCCGATCCCGTGGGCGTTCTTGAGGTAGGAGTGGACGGTCGGGGTGGCGGAGGAGGGGGTGAACCCGGTGTAGGAGAGGTTCACCGTGGCGTCGTTGTTCGGGTCCTTGTTGATCAGCATGACGTCCACGTCGCCGTCGGCGCGGCGGACGGCGTGCGCGGAGAGCAGCGCGGACGAGCTGGCGGCCTTGACCAGGGTGTCCCCGGGCGTGCCCAGCCTGCTGATCATCTGGATGCCGTAGTAGGCGGGGAAGGGTGTGTTGACGGCCGGCTCGCAGGGGGAGCCGCTGGAGACCATGCCGCCGTCGTTGTAGTCGGTGGCGCCCTCGACGGTGGTCACCTTGGTGCAGTCGGTGCCGTTGCGCAGGTCCCACCAGTCGACGTTGAACGCGCCGTTCTCCAGCCAGGTGAGGTAGTTGTCCGGCGCGAACAGCCCGTTGGGGGAGGTGTCCAGGTAGGCCTGGGCGTTCGCCTCGGTCACCGCGATGCCGACGTTGGGGGCGTTGGTCCCGGCGTACTGGTTGATCAGCGAGCGCACGGCGCCGGTGATGCCGGCGTTCTGGGCCTGCGGCTTGGTGAGCAGGTCGGCCGGGCTGGTGCTGGTGGGGTAGGCGTGCACGATGGCGAAGTCGATCTTCGAGCCGGCGATCGACATCACGGTGTGGTTCCAGTCCGTGGTGTCTCCCGGGCCGACCATGCCGTCCGGCCAGTAGCCGGGGGTGACCAGCACGGCGCCGATCTTGACGCTCGGATCGGCCGCCTTCATCGCCGCGATGTACTGGAGCAGGTTGTTCGCGTAGGTCGTGGCGCTCTTGCTGCTGTGGGTGTCGTGCTCCCACTTGGCGCCGTACTCGCCGTTGCCGTAGACCTCGTTGCCGATCTCCCAGTACCTGATGCCGTAGCCCTTGGTGACGTTGGCGTACCGGACCCAGTCGGCGGCCTCCTGGGGGGTGCCCGAGCCGTAGTTGGCGGTGATGATCGGCTGCGCTCCGGCGGCGCGCACGGTGCCCATGAAGGCGTCGAAGCCGGTGTTCGGAGCGACGTACGAACCGTCGTCGGTGGTGCCGGACTGCCAGTGGTAGGCGTCGGAGTGGCTGCCGCCGGGGTAGCGGACGGTGTTGATGCCGGCCGTGCCGAGCAGGCCGGGGGTGGCGGCGGCGTTCATGTTGGCGTCGTAGACCGGGATGTTCACGCCGACGCCGGTGGCGGGAACGGTGGCGAGCTGCAGGGCGGCGTCGACCGACACCGACACGGTGCTCGTGGTGGCGGACGGCGTGGCGGTGGCGGGCGGTGCGACGGCGGCGATCGCGCCGGTGACGGCGAGCGACAGTGCCGCAACAACTGCTATGACGTGTTCACGACAGGTCTGGGCTGACGTTCTCACTGCGTCCCTCCAGGGGGTGGGGGTGCGTGGGGTCCGGTGTGGGGGTCGAACTCCCGCGTTTCTGGACGGTAGGGCCCGGCGCGGCTGCTTTGGGGTCGGGCCCGGACGCGAAGCGTGTTCCGTACGGGATGCGGGCCGGCGCGGTGGAGCGCGCGCGGTCGCAGGTCGCATCGTCAACTCCTTTCGGCAGACCTCCTGGTGAGGCGCAACACGACGGCGGAGGGGGCGGTCGGCAGGGTGAGGGCGAGTCGGGCGGTCTTCGGGTGCCAGGCGGCGGAGGCCTCGCTGGAGGCCGGGTAGAGCACCTCGGTGCGGACCTCGGCGCCGGCCAGGTGGGGCAGGTCGAGGTCCCGGACGGCCTCCTCGCCGGAGCGCCGCCAGGCGGTGACGTAGGTGGTGGCCGGGGTGTGCAGGGCCAGCGCGATCCACGGGTCCTCCCAGCCGGGCAGCCCGAGTGGCCAGGCGGGCAGCGCCTGCGGCAGGTCGGCCCGGACCGCCTTGTGCGCGGCCACCGCCTCGTGGACCAACCCCCTTGCCTCTGCGGAGAGTTCGGTGAGACGGCCGGACAGGTGGATGCGGCCCAGCAGCGCGTTGGCCATGGTGAGGGCGACCTCGTCGAGGGAGTCCTCGGGCAGCGGGTACGCCCAGACGGCGCCCTGCTCGGGTGTGACGGCGGTGGGGGCCGCCGCCGCGATGGGCGGGTAGCGCAGCAGGTCCTGCTGGTCGCTGGTGGACTGCAGCTGCAGCCGGGAGAGCAGGGCGTGGTCCATCCGCATGCCGCCGGAGGCGCAGTTCTCGATCACCAGCTCCGGGTACCGGTCCAGGAGGCCGTCGAGCCAGTCGAGTTGGGCCCGGTTGTGGCCGAGCAGGCCGGCCGCCGGGGCCTCGCCCGGGTGGCCGCTGGTACCGGAGCCCGGGTCGGTGTTGTGGTCGAGCTTGAGGTAGCCGACGCCCCACTCGCGGACCAGGCGGTCCACCACGGCGTCCAGGTGGGCCCGGGCGGCCGGGTGGCGCAGGTCCAGGTGGTGGCGGCCGCCGCCCTCCTCCACGCGCCGGCCGTCGCGGCGGAAGAACGCCTCCTCCGGCAGGGCCTCGGCGACCGGGCTGGACACCCCGACCGACTCCGGCTCCAGCCACAGGCCGGGGACCATGCCCCGCTCCCGGATCCGGTCCAGGACCTCGTGGATGCCCTTCGGCCCGGGGAAGCGGGAGGCCGACGGCTCCCAGGCCCCGACGGAGCTCCACCAGTTGTCGCCGTCGTCGTACCAGCCGGCGTCGATGACGAAGTACTCCGCGCCGGCCTCGGCGGCGGCGTCGACCAGCGGCAGCAGCTTGGCCGTGGTCGGGTCGCCCATCAGGCAGTTCATGTAGTCGTTGAAGACGACCGGCAGCCGGCGGTGGTCGGGGTGCGGCCGTCGGGTGGCGCGGCGGTAGCGGGTGAGCGCGGCGAAGGCGCCGTCGAGGCCGCCGTCCGCGGCGAGCGCGAGGGACACCGGTACGGTGCGGAACTCGGCGCCGGGCTCCAGCGGGTGGCGCCAGCCGTGGTCGGCGTCGTCGGGGCCGTACAGCGCCGCGTACGCGGTGTCGTCGCGCACGCCGCACTCCCAGCGCCAGCCGCCGCCGTTGTGCTCGATCTGCCACAGCCAGGTGCGGCCGGACTCCCGGTCGGTCAGACCGCCCATCGGCAGCCGCCCGCAGCTGGACCACACGCCCTGGCCGGCAACGACGCGGGTGCTGCGGCCGGAGGTGGTGTGGAAGCGGCCGCTGCGTTCGGGCGAGGACACCCGCAGCGGCTGGCGCTGCCAGCGGCATTCGGCGAACCACTCGTTCTCCGCCCACAGCAGGTCGGCGGCGTCCAGGGCCGCCGGGTCGCCACCGGTGAGGCAGCCCGCCACGAGCGAGGAGACCGACTCCAGGTGCAGCGTCCGCGTCCCTTCGTTGCGCAGCACCACCTCGCTGCGCAGCACCGGCAGGCCGTCCATCGACCGGTAGACCGCCTCGGCGGTCAGGCCGGTCTCCGGCTCGTGCAGACCGACGGTGAGGACGTGCCAGTCGCCGTCCCGGGCGGTGCGGTGCGAGCGGTGGCGCAGCCGCGCGCCGAGGACGCTGTTGACGAGGTGCCGCCCCGACCAGTGGCGGCCGAGGCCGGCGGTCGTCACCTCCACCAGCGGCAGCGGGGCGGCGGGGCGCGCGGTGGTGGGCTTCTCGCCGGGCGCGCCGATGCGGACCAGTCGGGGAGGGCCGTCCACGCCCAGGGTGATCTCCAGCTCCAGGGCGTCGTGGCCCCAGCGGATCGTCTCGTGCGGGTCGGTCATGGTGCCTTCCTCGGTGGGGGAGACGCGGCGGGAGGTCAGTGGGTGCGCAGGACCGCGCAGCCCCCGGGCGGCAGTTCGCCCAGCGGCCCGCCGGTGAGCAGGTCGTGGCCCGGTTGCGGCAGCGGGACGGCGTCGGCGAGGTGGTTGATCAGCACGTGCCAGCTCCGGCCGTCCGGGGCGTGGCGGGTCACGGCCTCGACCCCCGGTGGCAGGCCCGGCAGCTCCGGGGCGGCGCCGGCCTCCGCGAGCAGCCGGCCGACCAGGGCGGCGTAGCCGGGGTCGTCCAGGCGGGTGGAGAGGTACCAGCCGTGGCCGGTCCCGAAGCCGTGGCGGGTGAGCGCCGGGCGGCCGGCGAGCATGCCGTGGGTGTACGCCGCGAGCGTTTCGGCGCCCTCGGTGCGCAGGCACTCGCTCCAGGCGGTGGCCGTGGAGCCGTCGGAGAGCATGACCTCCTCGTCGCGTCCCAGCGGGCGGTGCTCCTCGACCCGGATGCCCAGCGCCTCGCGCAGCGGAGCGGCGGGGAAGCCGCCGAGGCGGGCGTGCAGGCGCTCGTCGACGGCGCCGCCGGCGTGCTGGACGAGCAGCGTTCCGCCGTCGGCGACGTAGCGGCGCAGGTTCTCGGCGCCCGCGTCGGAGAGCAGGAACAGGGCCGGGGCGACGACGAGCCGGTAGCGGTCCAGGTCGTGCTCGGGGTGGGCGAAGTCGACCGTCAGGCCGGCGTCCCACAGTGCCCGGTGGGCGCGGCGCAGCGCGGCGTGGTAGTCGAGTTCGGGCGAGGGCAGGCCGTCGACCTGCATCGCCCACCAGGCGTCGGAGTCGTGCAGGACGGCGACCTCGGCCCGAACGGTGGAGCCGGCGAGTTCACCGAGCCGGGCGACGGCCTCTCCGGTCGCGGTGACCTCCCGGAAGACGCGGCTGTCGGGCCCGGCGTGCGGGACCATCGCCGAGTGCCACTGCTCGGCCCCGGCCCGGGACTGGCGCCACTGGAAGAAGAGCGCGCCCTCCGAGCCGCGGGCGATGTGGCCGAGCGAGTGGCGCAGGATGTCTCCCGGCTCCTTGCCGAGGATGCGGCCGGCTTCGTAGACGGTGTTGGCGCCCTGCTCCATCAGCAGCCAGGGGGCGCCGCCGCCGAAGGAGCGGGCGCGGTCGGCGCCGAAGGCGGTGTCGGCGGCGGCGCCGATGCCGGGCGCGGAGGGGTAGTGGTCGACGGCGACCAGGTCGACCTCGCGGCCGAAGGCCCACAGGTCCAGGTTCTGGTACGAGGGCAGCATCAGGTTGGTGGTCACCGGGCGGTCGCTGTGGGCGCGGATGGCGTCGCGCTGCTCGCGGTAGGCGGTGAGCGCCTCGTCGGACCAGAACCGGCTGAAGTCCAGGCACTGGCCGGGGTTGCGGTGCCACTGGCTGGCGCGCGGCGGCAGGATCTGCTCCCACGAGGTGTACCGCTGGCTCCAGAACGCCGTCCCCCAGGCCTCGTTGAGGGCGTCGAGGGAGCCGTGGCGGGCGCGCAGCCAGACCCGGAACGCGGCCGCGGTGTGGTCGCACCAGCAGAGGGTCACGTACTCGTTGTGCACGTGCCACAGGGCGAGCGCCGGGTGGTCGCCGTAGCGTTCGGCGAGGGCGGCGGCGATGCGGCGGGCGGCCCGGCGGTAGGCGGGGGCGGTGAGGCAGTAGGTGTCCCGGCTGCCGTGGGTGAGGCGGCTGCCGTCGGGGCCGACCGGCATGGCGTCGGGGTGGGCCAGGGTGAACCAGGGCGGCGGGGAGGCGGTGGGGGTGGCCAGGTCGACGGCGACGCCGTCGGCGTGCAGCCGGTCGAGGTGGTCGTCGAGCCAGCCGAAGTCGTAGCGGCCCTCCTCGGGCTCCATCAGGGCCCAGGAGAAGACGCCGACGGTGGCCAGGTTGACGCGCGCCCGGCGCATCAGCTCGTCGTCCTCCTTCCACACCTGCGCGTCCCACTGTTCGGGGTTGTAGTCCCCGCCGAACGCGAGGCCGCCGAGGCGGTCGGTGAGCCGGCGTACGTCCATCTGAAGTCCGTCCCTCTGGGAGTCAGTGCTGGGAGCTGCGGCCGGGCGCCGGGGCGGTGCTCTCGCGGATCACCAGTTCCGGTTGCATCAGGACCAGTTCGTCCTGGGGCTCGCGGTCCGCGGCCGCGGCGGCGATCCTCGCCATGACCTGCTCGACGGCGGCCTGCCCGAGTTCCTTCTTCGGGCCGCTCACCGAGGTGAGCTGGGGCGCGTGCTGTTCCGCCATGGCGGCGGGGCAGATCGCGACCACGGAGGCGTCCTCGGGGACGGTCCGCCCGCTGGCGCGCAGCAGGTTGAGCAGTGGGCCGATCGCGCCCTCGTTCTGCACGACGAATCCGGTGGTGTCCGGTCGGTCCGCGAGGACGCGGGCGAGGGTGCCGGCCGTGCTCTCGTACGTCCCCTCGCACGGCCGGTGGAGGAAGCGCAGGCCGCGTCGTTCGGCGCGGGCGCGGAAGCCGTTCAGGGTGCGCTCCGCGTAGCCGGCGTGCCGGCGGTAGACGGCGCTGCTGTAGCCGATGAAGGCGATGTCGCGGTGGCCGAGGTCGGCCAGGTGGTCGGCGCAGAGGGCTCCCGCGGTGGCGAAGTCGTGGTCGACGCAGGAGAGTCCGTCGGGGTCGTCGGGCAGGCCGATGAGCGCGGCCGGGATGCCCTGGGCCCGCAGGACGGGGACGCGGTCGTCGTCCAGCCGGACGTCCATGAGGATGACCCCGTCGGCGAGCCCGGTGGCGGCGACCCGCCGTACCCCTTCGGGGCCTTCGTCGTTGGTGAGCAGCAGGACGTCGTAGCCGAACTCGCGGGCCGCCACGGTGACGGCGATGGCGATCTCCATCATCGTCGGCACGTACACCTCCGGGTGGAGCGGGACGACCAGGGCGATGATGTGCGAGCGCTTGCCGGCCAGGGCCCGGGCGCCCGCGTTGGGGTGGTAGCCGAGGTCCGTGATGGCCCGTTCGACGCGGACCCTGGTCTCGTCGGAGATCGGACGCTTGCCGCTGAGGGCGTAGCTGACCGTGCTGGACGAGACGCCGGCGTGCCTGGCCACATCGGCGAGTGTCACCATCGCTGTCGCTTCCTTCGTGTCGTTCCGGTGGGGAGCGGTCCCGTTCGTGCGACGGGGAGGTCCGCGGGGACCGCTCCCGGTCCATGGGGGGCCCGTCGGGCCTCGCGCGGACGGCTCAGCCCTTGATCGCTCCGGTGAGGACGCCGGTGCGCAGGTGCTTCTGCACGAACGGGTACACGATCACCAGTGGTACCAGGGTGAGGACCACGACCGCCATCTGCAGGGACAGCGGCGCGGTCTGGGCCTGGCCGTTGCCGAAGCCGGAGTTGACGACGCCCGGCATGCCGTTGGCCCGGTTGACATAGGTGAGCAACACGTACTGCAACGGCCATTTCTGACCGTCCGTCGGCATGTAGAGCATGACGTTGAAGAAGGAGTTCCAGTACCCGACGGCGTAGAACAGCGCGGTGACGGCGGTGACGGCGCGTGAGGTGGGCAGGACGACGGACCACAGGATCCGCCAGTCCCCGGCGCCGTCCATCCGGGCCGCGTCGATCAGTTCGGAGGAGGTGTCCTGGTAGAAGGCGCGCAGCACCAGGATGTTGAAGACGGAGACCGCGCTCGGCAGGATCAGCGACCACCACTGGCCGTAGCCGCCGAGGCCCGTGACGACCAGGAAGCTCGGGATCAGGCCGCCGCTGATGAACATCGTGATGATCAGCAGGAGCAGGACGAAGCGGTGTCCGAGGGAGCGCGGCCGGGAGAGGCCGTAGGCGCACAGGACGGAGACGATCATGGAGATCGCGGTGCCGACCACGGTGATGCCCAGGCTCACCCCCAGTGCGGTGACGATCGTCTCGTCGCTGAGCATCTGGCGGTACGTCTCGGTGGTCAGGCCGTCCGGCCAGATCACCAGTCCGCCGGCCCGGTTGATGGCGCCGGGGGTGGAGAAGCTGGTCAGGACGATGATGTAGAGCGGTACCAGGATGACGGCGAGCGTTCCGCCGAGCGTGAGCCCCTTGGCGGCCTGGCCGACGGCGGTGGGCGGTTCCTCCCAGGGCGGGCGGGCGGAGTGGGCCCGGCGGCGGGTGGCCGCCGCCGTCGTGCGGTGTTTGCGGCCCCGCGAGCTCAGGGCGGTGAGTGCGTTGGTCATTTGCGATACAGCCCGTCCTCGCCGAAGGCGTGCGCCAGCTTGTTGGCGCCCCAGATCAGCAGCAGGGAGACCACGCTCTTGAAGAGCCCGGCCGCCGCGCCGTAGCTGTAGCCGCCGGTGGCGATGCCGTAGTAGAAGGAGAAGGTGTCCAGGACGTCCGCCGCCTCGTGGCCGACCGCGTCGCGCTGCACCAGGAACTGCTCGAAGCCGACGGACAGCGCGTTGCCGAGCCGCAGGACGAGCATCAGCACGATCACCCCGCGCAGGCCCGGCAGCGTGATGTGCCACATCCGCCGGAACCGGCCGGCGCCGTCCGCGGCCGCCGCCTCGTACAGCTCGCTGTTGATCGCGCTCAGCGCCGCGAGGAAGACGATGATCCCCCAGCCCGCCTCCTTCCAGATCACCTGGGAGCTGACCAGCAGCGCGAAGGTGTGCGGGTTGGTCATGATGTCCCAGGTGCCGATGTCGTGCTGGCGCAGGAACTGGTTGAGCACGCCGGCGCCGCCCAGCATCTGCTGGAAGATCGTGACCGCCAGCACCCATGAGAAGAAGTGCGGCAGGTAGACCACGGACTGGAAGAAGTTGCGGATCCGCTCGCTCACCACCGAGTTGAGCAGCAAGGCCAGGGCTATGGGGACCGGGAAGAAGAGGACCAGCTGGACGAAGCTCAGGTACAGCGTGTTCTTCATCGCGGCCCAGAAGCCCGGGTCGCCGAACAGCTGCTGGAACTGGTCGAAGCCGACCCATTCGCTGTGCCAGACCCCGACCAGCGGGTCGTACTCCTGGAAGGCGGTCACGACGCCGAACAGCGGCACGTAGTTGAACACCAGGAGCAGGACGACCGCGGGGATCGTCATCAGCAGGAGCGACTTGTCGCGCTTCAGCCTGATCCGCCAGCCGAGGCGCGCCGGTGCGGTGGGGCGCTTCGGTGTCGCCGTGCTCACTGGCCGGAGCCGTACTTGTTGAGGACGTTGTCGGTCATCCACTGCTTGAGCCGCTCCCCGGGGCCGGAGCGCCAGCTGGCGATGGCGTCCTGCAACTCGGAGACCTTCTTCTTGCCGTGGTAGCAGTCCTTGAGGGTGTCGTTGACGCCGGTCGCGGCCGAGGCCGTGGCGATGGCCGGCGGCATGCTGAGGTTCATGCCCCAGAAGGGCGGCTTGCGCAGGTACTGGACGTTGGCGGCCGACCAGCTCGCGTAGTCCTTGGTGATCTGTTCGCCGCCCGGGTTGCTGAGGACGGAGGGGGCGGCGGCCAGGAACGGGTACGTCGTCGCCTGGACGTTCTTCTGGCCCTCCTCCGTGAGGGTCGGTACGCCGTTCATCCGGGTGTGGTGGACGCCCTCGACTCCGAAGTTGACCAGGGTGTACTCGGCCGTGCCGTAGGGGGCGGCGAGGTAGTTCGCGACGGCGAGCAGCTCCTCGACCTGCGCCGGCTTCAGATCGGCGTTGAGGTAGCTGATCATGCTCGCGGCGGCACCCGTGTAGATCACCGGAGTGCCCGTGCCGTCGGCGGTGATGGCGTTGAACGCGCCGCGCCGGTAGTTGGGGTCCGCGGCGGTGCCGGACTGGTGGTCGGCCAGGTTCCAGGCGCCGAGTCCACCGCCTCCGATGAGCGTCTTGCCGCTGTAGAAGCGGGTGGACCCGTTGGAGACGTCACCGGCGAGCGCGTCCGGGTGCATGTAGCCGGAGGTGGCCAGGCGGTAGTGCCAGTCGACGGCCTCCAGGAACTCCTGGGTCTCGAACGGGTGGACCAGCTTGCCGTTGTCGATCCTCCACCTCATGGGGACGTTCCAGGTGAACTGGAGGTAGGTCCACACGTCGTCGAAGGCCCACACGCCCCGTTTGGCGTCGGTCAGCTCCTTGCCGAGGTTCATCAGGTCGGCGGCGGACTTGACCTGGTCGGCGGTGATGCCCCGGGCTTCGAGGATGTCCCGGCGGTAGAAGGTGGCGCCGGGGATGCCGAAACCGGTGGAGAAGCAGGGGATGCCGTAGAGCTTGTCGGCCCAGACGCCGTGCTGCCAGGCGCCGGTGGGGATGGAGGCGAGGTTGGGGTACTTCTTGATGTTGTCGCCGGACAGGTAGGGGGTCAGGTCCGCGAGCTGGGTGCCGGTCAGGCCACCGGTGTTGAACTGGTCGTTCATCCAGGACGGCAGGTTGATCCAGTCCGGCAGCTTCCTGGCGGCCGTCATCGTCGGGATGATGGTGCCGTAGTTGATCCCGTCCGCCGGCTTCATGGCCAGCTCGACCCCGAGCGCCTTGTTCATCGCCTGGTAGAAGGAGTTGCCGGCCTGCGGGGCGGTGCCCCACATCGGGGTGACCGCCGTGTAGCTGCCGCCCTTGCCCGGCACACCGGAGACGCTGGTGGGCGGGGCGGCCGGGTAGGAGAGGTAGGCGGGGTCTGTCACGGCGCCGTCGCCGCCCTGCACGGGGGCGATGTCCGGCTTGACCGCGTTGGGGTTCGGGACGAAGGCGGGCAGGGCCGCCTTGAGGCCCTCCTTGGTGTTGGCCCCGGCCTTCTTGGTCGAGCCGCCGCCGCAGGCGGACAGCAGGGGCGCCATCGCGGCGGCTCCGGCGACCGTGGCAGCAGTGGTCAGAAAGCTCCTGCGGTTCAACCCGGTTCTCATGGTGGGGAGCCCTTCTCCGTCGAAGCGCGGATCTCCGCCGAAGCGTCGAAGCGCTTGGATGTTTCGGCGAGACTAACGACGCGTTTCCGGTTGAGCAAGAGGGTGAACAAATCCAAAATCCTTTGCGTCCTGGGGAGTTGACAGGCCCTTCGGAGCGTGTCAGCGTCGAAGCGCTTCGATGCCAATCCATCGGAGAACCACCGAGCCGAACCCGCCCGAGGGGTATTCCACGTGAGTTCCGTGCCCGAGTCCGCAGCCGACCTCCCCGCATTCCGTGACCCCGCGCTGCCCTTGCGCAAGCGTGTCGACGACCTGGTCGAACGGCTCACGCTCGACGAACGCCTCGCGATGCTGCACCAGTACTCGCCCGCCGTCCCGAGGCTCGGCATCGCCCCCTTCCGCACCGGCACCGAGGGCCTGCACGGCGTCTCCTGGCTCGGCGTGGCCACCGTCTTCCCGCAGGCCGTCGGACTCGGCGCCACCTGGGACGAGGACCTGGTGCGCCGGGTCGCCGCCGCCGTCTCGACCGAACTGCGCGCCTTCCACTACCACCGCCCGCCGGCCGTCGGCACGGCGGCCGAGCGGGGAGCGAACTCCCTGCAGGCCTGGGCCCCCGTGCTCAACCTGCTGCGCGACCCGCGCTGGGGGCGCAACGAAGAGGGCTACTCCGAGGACCCGGTGCACACCGCCCGGCTCGGCGAGGCGTTCTGCCGGGGCCTCACCGGCGACCACCCGACCTACCTGCGGACCGCCCCGGTGCTCAAGCACTTCCTCGCCTACAACAACGAGGACGACCGCTGCACCACCTCCTCCGGGCTGCGCCCGCGCGTGCTGCAGGAGTACGACCTGGCCGCGTTCCGGCCCGTCGTCGCCGCCGGCGTCGCGAGCGGCGCGATGGCCGCCTACAACCTGGTCAACGGCCGCCCGTGCCACGTCAGTCCGCTGATCGAGGCGGAACTGCGCCGCTGGGCCGGGCCGACCGGCCACGAGCTGTTCGTGGTCAGCGACGCCGAGGCGCCGTCCAACCTGGTCGACCCGGAGCACTACTTCGACGACCACGCCGAATCCCACGCGGCGGCGCTCAAGGCCGGCATCGACAGCTTCACCGACCACAACGACGACAGCGCGGTCCCGGTCGGCCGACTGCGCGAGGCCCTGGAGCGCGGCCTCATCGACGAGGAGGACGTCAACCGCGCGGTCCGCCGGCAGTTCGAGGTGCGCTTCCGGGTCGGCGAGTTCGACCCCGAGCTCGACCCGTACGCCGGCACCGGCCCCGAGGTGATCGACAGCCCCGAGCACCGCGCCCTGGCCCGGCAGGCCGCGACCGAGTCGGCGGTCCTGCTCAAGAACGACGGCCTGCTGCCGTTCGACCCGGCCCGCACCCCGCGGATCGCCGTCATCGGCCCGCTCGCCGACTCCCTCTTCGAGGACTGGTACAGCGGCACCATGCCGTACCAGGTCAGCGTCGCCGCGGGCCTCGCCGCGGCGCTCGGCGCCCACGGCGGCGAGGTGGTCCGCGTGGAGGGCTCCGACCGGATCACCCTGCGCTCGGCCACCACCGGCGAACTGCTCGGCAAGTCCGCGTTCGACGTGGTCGACTGGGGCGGCGGCGCCCTCACCCTGAGCGACGCCGACACCGGCCGCTACCTGAGTCTCAAGGACGACGCCACCCTGGTCGCCGACCAGGAACTGCTCAAGAGCTGGTTCGTCCAGGAGACCTTCCACCTCGAACCGGCCGGTGCGGACACCGTGCTGCTGCGCTCCGTGTTCACCGGACGCTACGCCGCCGTGGACCCGGCCGACGGCCGGGTCACCGTCACCGCCGAGACCCCGGACGACGCCGAACGCTGGCAGCGCGAACTGGTGCGCGACGGCGCGGCCGAGGCCCGGGCGGCCGCCGAGAACGCGGACGTCGCGGTCGTCGTCCTCGGCAACCACCCGATGATCAACGGCCGGGAGACCGAGGACCGCGCGGACATCGACCTGCCCGAGGGGCAGGAGGACCTGCTGCGCGCCGTCGCGGCCGTCCGCCCCGAGACGGCGCTGGTCGTGATGAGCAGCTACCCCTACGCCCTCGACTGGGCCGACGAGCACCTGCCCGCCGTGGTGTGGACCTCCCACGGCGGGCAGGAGACAGGCCACGCGCTGGCCGACGTGCTGCTCGGCGAGGCCGAGCCGGCCGGCCGCCTGCAGCAGACCTGGTACCGGGGCGACGACCCGCTGCCCGCCCCGCTCGACTACGACATCATCAAGGCGGGCTGGACCTACCAGTACCACCGGGCCACCCCGCTCTACCCGTTCGGGCACGGCCTGTCGTACACCGAGTTCGCCTACCGCGACCTGCGGCTTTCCCAGCCGGAGATCGGCCAGGACGGCTCGGTCGACGCCACGGTGACGCTGGCCAACACCGGCCCGCGGTCCGGCAGCGAGGTCGTCCAGGTCTACGTCCGGGCCGTGGCGGCGCGCTACGAGGCACCCCGGCAGCGGCTCGCCGACTTCCGCAAGGTACGGCTGGAGCCGGGGGAGAGCCGCGAGTTGACGTTCCGGCTGCCAGCCGAGCGGTTCGCCCACTGGGACGTCGCCACCGGGGCCTTCGCCGTCGACCCCGGCGGCTACGAGGTGATCGTCGCCCGGTCCGCCGGCCACCCGGAACTCACCGCGCCCCTCACCGTGACCGGCCCGGCCGCCGCACCCCGCGCGGTCGTCCGCCGCCGCACCCAGGCCGTCGACTTCGACGACCACACGGACGTCACCATCGTCGACGCCACCCGCACCGACGGCGACGCCGTCACGCCCACCGATCCCGCGCAGCCCGCGACGCTCCTCTTCCGCGACGCCGACCTCTCCGGCGCCGCCCGGATCGCGGTCGAGACCGCCCGCGAGGACGCCGGCACCGGCGGGGCGCGGCTCGAAGTCCGGGCGGACGAGCGGCTGCTGGCCGAGGTCGAGGTGCCCGTCACCGGCGACCGCCACACCTGGACGACCGTCACCGCCGACCTCGCCGAAGCGCTCGAAGGCGTCCACGACCTGAGCGTGACCCTGCACGGCGACTTCCGGCTCGCGGCCTTCCGCTTCGACCCGGCCGACTGAGGCCTGCCGCCCCACGGACCGGCGGCCCGCCCATGGGGTGGGCGGGCCGCCACCCCTCCTGCCCGGCCCGCGAGCGGGGAGACGTCGCCCACTGCCGCACCCGCTCACACCCCGACGTGACGCGCCGCCCGGAGGCGGCCCGCACCCCCGCCCACGCCCCACCACCCCACCTCGGCACCGCCCCACCCGGAGGAACCCGCATGCCGCTCACCGACTTCGGACTCGACGAACTCGGCAGCTACCGGCCCGACTCGACCATGCCGCAGGACTTCGACGAGTTCTGGCAGCGCACCCTCGCCGAAGCCCGCGCCCACGGCGGGGCCGTCAAGGCCGAACGCGTCACCGCGCAGTACGGACTGCGCACCGTCGAGGTCGACGACGTCCGGTTCCCCGGCTGGAACGGCGAGCCGGTGGCCGCCTGGCTGCTGCGCCCGCGCGGCGTGACGGGCCCGCTGCCGGTCGTCGTCACCTACATCGGCTACTCCGGCGGCCGAGGCCTGCCCACCGAGCACCTGTTCTGGCCCGCCGCCGGTTACGCCCAACTCGTCATGGACAGCCGGGGACAGGGCCACGACACCCCCGACCGGGGCGTGGGCGACGGCACCCAGTTCGTCGGCGGCTTCATGACCCGCGGCATCGACTCCCCGGAGAACCACTACTACCGGCGGCTGATGACCGACTGCGTGCGCGCCGTGGACGCCGTCGCGGAACTGCCCGGCCTCGATCCCGACCGGATCGTCCTGGCCGGCGGCAGCCAGGGCGGCGGCCTGGCCCTCGCCGCCGCCGGGCTCACCGGGGACCGGGTGGCCGCGGTGATGCCCGACGTCCCGTTCCTGTGCCACTACCGCGAGGCCGCGCAGATCGCCCTGGACGGTCCGTACCAGGAGATCGTCAGCTACCTGCGCTGGCACAGCCGGCACCGCGTGCAGCCGACCTTCGACACCCTCGACTACTTCGACGGCGTCAACTTCGCCCAGCGGGCCACCGCACCGGCCCTGTTCAGCGTCGGCCTGATGGACCCGGTCTGCCCGCCCCGGACGGTGTACGCCGCCTTCAACCACTACGCGGGAGAGGACCGCACCATGACCGTCTGGCCCTTCGCGGACCACTCCGGCGGCTGCGGCTCCAACCCGCCCGTCCAACTGTCCTGGCTGCTCGACCGCGGCCTGGAGCCGGAGCTGTGACCCCCGCCTTCCCGGAGCTGCCCGCCGGGTTCCGCTTCGGCGCCGCCACCGCCGCCTACCAGATCGAAGGCGCCCACGACGAGGACGGCCGGGGCCCGTCCATCTGGGACACCTACAGCCGCACCCCCGGCCGCACCCTCGACGGCGCCACCGGCGACACCGCCTGCGACCACTACCACCGCTACCCCGAGGACGTCGCCCTGCTCCGGGAGCTCGGCGTCGACGGCTACCGGTTCTCGATCGCCTGGCCCCGCGTCGTGCCGCAGGGCACCGGCCCGGTCAACCCCAAGGGCCTGGACTTCTACGACCGGCTGATCGACGAACTGCTGGCCGCCGGGATCCGGCCCGCCGCCACCCTGTACCACTGGGACCTGCCGCAGCCCCTGGAGGACCGGGGCGGCTGGCGCGTCCGCGAGACCGCCGAGGCGTTCGCCGAGTACACGGCCGTCGTCGCCGAGCGCTACGGGGACCGGGTCGAACGCTGGATCACCCTCAACGAGCCGTTCTGCTCCGCCTTCGTGGGCTACGCCGTGGGCCGGCACGCGCCCGGCGCCCAGGAGGGCCGGGGCGCGCTGGCGGCCGCGCACCACCTGCTGGTCGGCCACGGCCTCGCCGTCCGGGAACTGCGCGCCGCGGGCGCCCGGGAAGTCGGGATCACCCTCAACCTCGACCGCCTGCACGCCGCCTCCGACCGCCCCGAGGACCTGGCCGCGCTGCGCCGCGCCGAGGTCCTGCACAACGAGGTCTGGACGGAGCCGCTGTTCTCCGGACGCTACCCCGAGCACGAGGCCGAGACCTGGGCGGGCCTCGCCGACGGCCCCTGGCGCGAACCCGGGGACCTGGCGGTGATCGGCGCCCCGCTGGACTTCCTCGGCATCAACTTCTACCGGCCGATCACCATCGCCGACGCCCCGCACCACACCGCCGACCCCGAACTGCGCACCGCCGTGGACATCGGCGCCGCCGAGACCGACCCGTACGGCGCCCGGCACACCACCATGGGCTGGCCGGTCGTCCCGGGCGCCCTCACCGAGCTGCTGTGCGACCTCCACGACCGCTACCCGCGGCTCCCGCCCGTGTGGATCACCGAGAACGGCTCCGCCGAGACGGACAGCGTCACCCCCGACGGCCGCGTCCACGACGCGGAACGCATCGACTACCTGGCCGGCCACCTCGCCGCCGTCGCCGACGCCGTCGCGGCCGGGGTGGACGTGCGCGGCTACTACGTGTGGTCGCTGCTCGACAACTTCGAATGGGCCTACGGCTACGACCGGCGCTTCGGCCTGGTCCGCGTCGACTACGAGACCCAGACCCGCACGCCCAAGGACAGTTACCACTGGTACCGGGGCCTGATCACCGCGCACCGCGCGCGGACGGAGGAACCCACCCGATGAAGTTCACCGACGGCTACTGGCTGATGCGCCCGGGTGTCACCGCGCGCTACGCCGCCGAGGTCGCCGACGTCCGGGCCGACGACCAGCGGATGACCCTCTACGCGCCGGTGAAGCACGTACGGGGCCGCGGCGACACGCTGAACAGCCCCCTGCTGACCGTCGAGTGCTGGTCCCCCGCCGAGGGCGTGATCGGCGTGCGCACCACCCACCACGCCGGCTCGGTGCGGCAGCGGCCGGCGTTCGCGCTGCCCGGCGCCGAACAGGGCGTGGGGAAGGTGCGCCGGGACGGCGACGCGGTCGAGCTCTGCAGCGGCGAGCTGACCCTGCGGGTCGACACCTCCGGCCCGTGGCGGATGGAGTTCACGGCCGGCGGCCGGGTCCTGACCTCGGTGGGCGAACGCGGCACCGGCTTCGTGACCGACGCCGACGGCGGCCACCACATGCTCGGACAGCTCTCCCTGGGCGTCGGCGAACTGGTCTACGGCCTCGGCGAGCGGTTCACCCCGTTCATCCGCAACGGCCAGGTGGTCGACATCTGGCAGGCCGACGGCGGCACCAGCAGCGAACAGGCGTACAAGAACATCCCGTTCCACCTGACCAACCGGGGCTACGGCGTCTTCGTCAACCACCCGGGCAAGGTCAGCTACGAGATCGGCTCCGAGTCCGTCGGGCAGGTGCAGTTCAGCGTCGAGGACCAGTCGGTCGAGTACTTCGTCGTGTACGGCCCCACGCCCAAGCAGGTCCTGGAGCGGTACACGGCGTTGACGGGTCGTCCGGCGTTGCCGCCGGCGTGGTCGCTGGGCCTGTGGCTGACGACGTCGTTCACCACCGACTACGACGAGGCCACCGTCAACCGCTTCGTCGGCGGCATGGCCGAGCGCGGCATCCCGCTCAGCGTCTTCCACTTCGACTGCTTCTGGATGCGGGGGTACCAGTGGAGCGACTTCCGCTGGGACGCGGACACCTTCCCGGACCCGGCGGGCATGCTCGCCCGGCTCAAGGAGCAGGGGCTGCGCATCTGCCTGTGGATCAACCCGTACATCGCGCAGAAGTCGGAGCTGTTCGCCGAGGGCATGCGCGAGGGGTACCTGGTGCGGCGCGCGGACGGCAGCGTCTGGCAGTGGGACCTGTGGCAGCCGGGCATGGCCCTGGTGGACTTCACCAACCCGGCCGCCACCGCCTGGTACCTCGACAAGCTGCGCGGCCTGCTGGACGTCGGCGTGGACTGCTTCAAGACCGACTTCGGCGAGCGCATCCCCACCGACGTGGTCTGGCACGACGGCTCCGACCCCGAGCGGATGCACAACTACTACACCCAGCTGTACAACGAGGCGGTGTTCGAGCTGCTGCGCGAGGTGCGCGGCGAGGGCGAGGCGATGCTGTTCGCCCGCTCCGCCACCGTCGGCGGCCAGCAGTACCCGGTGCACTGGGGCGGCGACTGCGAGTCCCACTTCAACGCGATGGCGGAGTCCCTGCGCGGCGGGCTGTCGCTGGGCCTGTCCGGGTTCGGCTTCTGGAGCCACGACATCGGCGGCTTCGAGGGCACCCCGACCCCGGCGGTCTTCAAGCGCTGGACCCAGTTCGGACTGCTCTCCTCCCACAGCCGCCTGCACGGCAGTAAGTCCTACCGGGTGCCGTGGGACTTCGGCGAGGAGGCAGTGGCCGTCACCCGCGAGTTCACCCTGCTCAAGCACCGGCTCGCGCCCTACCTCCAGCGCGCGGCGCAGCAGGCCCACGCCACCGGCCTCCCGGTGATGCGGGCGATGGTGCTGGAGTTCCCGGACGACCCGGCCGCCGCCACGCTCGACCGGCAGTACCTGCTCGGCGACGACCTCCTGGTCGCCCCCGTCTTCACCGAGGACGGCACGGTCGAGTACTACGTGCCCGAGGGGACGTGGACCAACGTCCTGACGGGCGATGAGGTCACCGGCCCGCGCTGGGCGCGCGAGCAGCACGGCTTCCACACGCTGCCGGTGCTCGCCCGCCCGGACTCCGTCATCCCGTTCGGGGCGGACGACCAGCGTCCGGTGTCCGCCTGGGCGGAGGGCGTCGAACTGCGCGTCCACGCCTTCACCGACGGCGCCGAGCGCACCGTCGTGATCCCGCGCAGCGACGGCCCCGGCGAGGCCGCCCGCTTCCACCTGCGCCGCACCGGCGACCGCCTCCGGGTGACCACCGACAGCCCCCACTCCTGGCAGCTGCGCATCGGCGGCCCGGACGGCGCCCTGCACGTCCGCCCGGCCGGCACCGGTGAGGCGGAGCTGCCCTTCCCGGCCTGAGGCCGACCCCGGACGGCGGGGCCCCGCGCGCCACCCCAGGGCCAGCGGGGCCCCGCCCCTCGCACCCGCCCGCGCGCTACCGGCTCTACCTGGGCCTGCTGCTCGTCGTGGAGTGCGCCCCGCGCGGCTACGGCGGGGACCACCTCGCGTTCTGCCGCCGGGTGCTCGGCGAAGCCGTCGCCGGGCTCCGGGCGCTGGGGTAGGTACGCCGCCCGCGAGCACGGCGCCCGGGTGTCGGCCTGCCCGCTTCCGTCATCCGAGAGAAGAACAAGAGGAGCGACCGTTGCCCTACACCCTCCGCGCGGGCGGTCTGGAACGGCACACCGCCGGCGAGGTCCTCCGCATCGAGCCCTGGGGGCCGGACGCCGTCCGGGTGCGGGCCTCGTCCGGGACGGTCGACCCCGCGGCCCCCGGCGCACTGGGAACCCCGCCGCCCGCTCCGCACGCCGAGGTCTCCGCATCGGACGACGGCTGCGCCCGGCTGGTCAACGGCCGCATCGCGGTCGAGGCCTCGGCGGACGGCCGGCTGACGTTCCGCGACGCCGCATCGGGCCGCGAACTCCTCGCCGAGCGGAATCCGTCCGCGTACCACGCCGGCCCCCGCGTCCACGCCCCGGGCGGCCGGACCGAGCAGTTCTTCGAGGCCTACGACGGTGAACGGCTGCACGGCCTGGGTCAGCACCTGCACGGACGCCTGGACCAGAAGGGCTGCGTGATCGACCTCGTCCAGCGCAACACCGTCGTGGCCGTCCCCTTCCTGCACTCCTCGCGCGGCTACGGACTGCTGTGGAACAACCCCGCCACGGGCCGGGTCGAACTGGGCGCCGACACCACCCGGTGGACCGCCGACGCCGGCGGGCGCATCGACTACTGGATCACTGTCGGCGACACCCCGGCCCGGATCCTGGACTCCTACACCGGGGCCACCGGGCGCCCGCCCCTGCTGCCCGAGTGGGCGTCCGGCTTCTGGCAGTCGAAGCTGCGTTACCGCACCCAGGACGAACTCCTGGCGGTGGCACGGCAGTACAAGCAACGCGGACTGCCGCTGTCCGTCATCGTCTGCGACTTCTTCCACTGGCCGCGGATGGGCGACTGGCGCTTCGAGGAGAGCGAGTGGCCCGACCCCGCCGCCATGGTCAAGGAGTTGACGGACCTCGGGGTGAGGCTCGCCGTCTCGGTGTGGCCCACCGTCGAGCCCGGCAGCGACACGTACGAGGAACTGCGCACGGCCGGACACCTCGTACGGGACGCGGACGGCGGCCTGCTCACCTTCCCGTGGCCGTCCCGGTACGCCGGGGACGCGCTGATCCGCCCGATGGCGTACTACGACGCCACCCACCCCGGAGCCCGCGCCGCACTGTGGCAGCGGCTGGACGACAACTACCGTTCGCTGGGCGTGTCCTGCTTCTGGCTGGACGCCTGCGAGCCCGACGTGCCCCCGGGCGTCGCCGAGCGCGCCGTCTACGCGGCCGGGCCGGCCGCCGGGGCCGCGAACCTCTACCCGCTGGAGCACGCCCGCGCGGTGGCCGACGGCCTGCGCGCGGCGGGCGAGGACCGGCCGCTGTCGCTGGTCCGCTCCGCGTGGGCGGGCAGCCAGGCCCACGGAGCCCTGCTGTGGTCCGGGGACATCCCCACCACCTTCGACTCCCTGGGGCGCCAGATCAGGGCCGGGCTGAACGTGGCGATGAGCGGCATCCCCTGGTGGAACACCGACATCGGCGGCTTCTTCGGCGGGGACCCGGACGATCCCGCGTACCGCGAGCTGCTGATCCGGTGGTTCCAGTACGGCACCTTCAGCCCCGTCATGCGGCTGCACGGGGACCGCGAGCCCAACTTCCCCGCCTTCTCCGCGGACATGACCGGCGGGCCGAACGAGGTCTGGTCGTACGGTCAGGAGGCGTACGGCATCCTCTGCGACCACCTGGTGCTGCGCGAGCGGCTGCGCCCGTACCTGGGGAGGCTGTCCGAGGACGCCCACCGCGCCGGCGCCCCGCCGATGCGCCCGCTGTTCTTCGACTTCCCCGGGGACGAGCGCGCCTGGGACGTGGACGACCAGTTCCTGCTGGGCCCGGATGTGCTGGTGGCACCCGTGTACGAGGCGGGCGCCCGGGCCCGCCGGGTGTACCTGCCGTCCGGTGCCCGCTGGCTCGACCCGCTCACCGGGCGCGTGCTGGAGGGCGGGACGACGCTCGACGCGGACGCCCCGCTGGCACGCATCCCCGTGTTCGTGCGGGAAGGAGCCGAGGTCGCGGCCTGGCTGACCTGACGTTCCCGGGCGGTGCGGGCCGACCCGGCCGGGAACGTCAGGTCGGCCAGGCCGAATGGCGGGGGGCCCGCACCGGGCGTGCGCACGGTGCGGGCCCCCCGCCGGGAGGTGCCGTGTCCTGCTCAGCGGGCGCCGAGGAGGTGTTCGAGGGCGAGCTGGTCGAGTTGCTCGAAGGCCATGCCGCGCTCGGCGGCGGCGTCGACGGCGAACTCCTCGAAGGCGGAGCGGTCTGCCAGCAGGCCGGCCAGGCCGTCGGCCGCCGTGGGGAGGGCGAGTTCGGGCAGCCGGGAGGCGGCGAGCGCGGCCTGGACCTCCGGGTCGGCCCGGAAGGCCCGGGAGCGCTCGGCCAGCAGCAGGTAGTTGCGCATGCAGCCGGCCGCCGAGGCCCAGACGCCGTCGAAGTCCTCGGTGCGCGGCGGCTTGAAGTCGAAGTGCCGGGGGCCGTCGTAGCCCGCCGACTCCAGCAGGTCGACCAGCCAGAAGGCCTGGCGGAGGTCGCCCGCGCCGAAGCGCAGGTCCTGGTCGTACTTGATGCCGGACTGGCCGTTGAGGTCGATGTGGAACAGCTTGCCGTGCCACAGGGCCTGGGCGATGCCGTGCGGGAAGTTCAGCCCGGCCATCTGCTCGTGCCCGACCTCCGGGTTGACGCCGACCCGCTCGGGCCGCTCCAACTCGTTGATGAAGGCGAGGGCGTGGCCGACCGTGGGCAGCAGGATGTCGCCGCGCGGCTCGTTGGGCTTGGGCTCGATCGCGAACCGCAGGTCGTAGCCCTGCTGGTCGACGTACTCGCCGAGCAGGTCGAAGGCCTCCTTGAGCCGGTCGAGCGCGGTGCGCACGTCCTTGGCGGCGCCGGACTCCGCGCCCTCGCGCCCGCCCCAGGCGACGTAGACCGAGGCGCCGAGCTCGGCGGCCAGGTCGATGTTGCGGATCGTCTTGCGCAGCGCGTAGCGCCGCACGTCGCGGTCGTTGGCGGTGAACGCGCCGTCCTTGAAGACGGGGTGGGTGAAGAGGTTGGTGGTCGCCATGGGCACCTTCAGCCCGGCGGCGTCCAGCGCGGAGCGGAAGCGCTTGACGGCCTCCTCGCGGCCGCTGTCGCTGGAGCCGAAGGGGATCAGGTCGTCGTCGTGGAAGGTGACGCCGTAGGCGCCGAGCCCGGCCAGTCGCCGGACGGTCTCGACCGGGTCGAGGGCGGGGCGGGTGGCGTCGCCGAAGGGGTCGCGCCCCTGCCAGCCGACGGTCCACAGGCCGAAGGTGAACTTGTGGGCGGGAGTGGGGGCGAGCGCGTCGCTGGACATGGAGCGGCTCCGGATCAGTGCCGAGGGGTGTTTGTCAGGGCTCTCAACAAATTAGTATGCCGGGACGTCAGAAGGAACCCCCACCGGAGGAACGCATGGCTGAGCAGCGTGTCGTGATCGGCGTCGACAGTTCGACCCAGTCCACCAAGGCCCTCGCCGTCGACATCGACACGGGAACCGTCCTGGGCGAGGGCCGCGCCGCGCACACCGTCAGCGAGGGAGCCGGCCGCGAGAGCGACCCCGAGCAGTGGTGGGCAGCCCTCGAGGAGGCCGCCGCCCGGACGGGCTGGGCCGAGCGCGCGGACGCCGTCTCCGTCGCCGGCCAGCAGCACGGCCTGGTCACCCTCGACGCGGCCGGCGCGCCCGTCCGCCCGGCCCTGCTGTGGAACGACGTCCGATCGGCCCCCCAGGCCGCCGAGTTGCGGGCCGCGATCGGCCCGGCGGAGATCGTCCGCCGCACCGGCAGCCTGCCGACCGCCGCCTTCACCGCCGCCAAGTGGGCCTGGCTGCGCGCCCACGAGCCCGCCGCCGTCGACCGCGTCGTGGGCGTCCGCCTCCCGCACGACTTCCTCACCGAGCGGCTGACCGGCGAGGCGGTGACCGACCGCGGCGACGCGTCCGGCACCGGCTGGTGGGGGCCGGACGGCTACGACAAGGACCTTCTCGGCCGCATCGGCCTCGACCTGGCGCTGCTGCCGCAGGTCCTCCCGCCGGGCGCGCGGGCCGGCGTGGTCCGCGCGGGGACGGCCCTGCGCGAGGGCGCCCTGGTGGCCACCGGCACCGGCGACAACATGGCGGCGGCCCTCGGGCTCGGCCTGCGGCCCGGGCAGCCGGTGCTCAGCCTCGGCACCTCCGGAACCGTCTACGCCGTCGGCCGGCGGAGGCCCGTCGACCCGAGCGGGACCGTCGCCGGCTTCGCCGACGCGCTCGGCGGCTGGCTGCCGCTCGCCTGCACGCTCAACTGCACCCTCGCCGTCGACCGCTTCGCCGCCCTCCTCGGGCGCGGGCGCGAGGAGGTCGAGGACGGCGGCTCCGTCGTCGTGCTGCCCTACCTGGACGGCGAGCGCACACCGGACCTCCCGGGCGCCTCCGGGCTCGTCCACGGCCTCCGGCACGACACCACCCCGGGCCGGCTCCTCCAGGCCGCCTACGACGGCGCCGCCCACGCCCTGCTCACCGCGCTGGACGACGTGCTGCGCGAAGGCGGCGACGACCTCCCGGGCGACGAGCCGCTGCTGCTGATCGGCGGCGGCGCCCGGGGCCGCGCCTGGCAGCGGACCGTCCGGCGGCTCTCCGGCCGGGCCGTCCGGATCCCCGACGCGCAGGAGCTGGTCGCGCTCGGCGCCGCCGCCCAGGCCGCCGCGCTGCTCACCGGCGAGCCGGCCGACGCCGTGGCGCGCCGCTGGCGGACCGCCGAGGGCCCGCTGCTGGAGCCGGTGGCGAAGGACGAGGACGCTCTCGAACGGATCGGCGATACCCTGCGTCGGGCCGGGGCCTTGCAGGGAGCCCCGGCGCAGGACCGGTAGGAGGGGCGGCGCGTGACGGTGGTCGGCAAGGCGATGGGCGGTACGGGGAGCGGGCCCGCGTCGCAACAGGACATGCGCCGGCGGAACCTCTCGGTGGTCCTCGGCGCCGTCGCCGCGCACGGCCGGCGCTCCGACCCGCTGGCCGACCCGCTGCCCGGCCCGTCGTCCGAACCTTCGCCCGAACGTTCGCCCGGGCCGCCGTCCGACGGGTACCGCCCGCTGTCCCGGGCGGACGTCGCCGGACGCGTCGGCCTGACCCGGGCCGCCGTCTCCTCGCTGGTCGACGAGCTGATCGGGCGGGGCGCCCTGACCGAGGCGGAGACCGCGTCCGGCGGCCGGGTCGGCCGCCCCGGCCGCGCCCTGGCGGTGAGCGACGAGGGCCCGGCCGGCCTGGGCCTGGAGATCGGCGTCACGCACCTCGGCGCCTGCGTCGCGGACCTGCGCGGCGTGCCCAGGGTGTGGCGCCGGGTGGAACGGTCCAACGCGGGCCGGCCCGCCGGGCAGGTGCTGGCCGAGGTCGCCGCCCTCGCCGCCGAGGCCGAGGCGGAGGCCGCCGGACTCGGGCTGACCGTCGCGGGCCGGGTCCTGGCCGTCCCCGGGGTGGTGCCCAACGGACCGGGCGGGCGGGTCGAGCGCGCGCCCAACCTGGGCTGGCACGCCGTCCGCCTCGCCGACCACTGGCCCGACCCGGCAACGGTGCCCGAGCCGGAGAACGAGGCCAACCTCGGGGCGCTGGCCGAGTACTGGAACGCCGGCCAGCCGGCGGAGACCTTCGTCCACGTGTCCGCCGAGGCCGGGATCGGCGCCGCCCTCGTCATCGACGGGCAGCTGTTCCGCGGCGCCCGCGGCTTCGCGGGCGAACTCGGGCACGTCCCCGTCCACCCCGAGGGCCTCGCCTGCGCCTGCGGCGCGCGCGGCTGCCTGGAGCAGTACGCGGGCCAGGCGGCCGTGCTGCGCGAGGCCGGGCTCCGCCCGCGCGACCCCGCGCGGCACGGCCCCGCGCCGTCCGGGGCGGCCGCCCTGCCGGGCGACCCCGTCGCCCTGCTGGCCGAGTGGGCCGGCGCCGGACACCGGCCGACCCTGGACGCGCTGGACCGCGCGGGGCGCGCCCTGGGCCTCGCCCTCGCCTCCGCCGTGGACCTGATGGACCCGGACGGCCTCGTCCTCGGCGGCACCTACGCCGAACTCGCCGCATGGCTGCTGCCGTCGGTGCGCGCCGAGCTGGCCGACCGGGTCACCGTCCGGCCGTGGGATCCGGAGGCGCTTCGCCCGTCCGCCCTGGGGCGGCGCGGCCCCGTACTGGGCGCGGCACAGACGACCATCCGCCGGATCATGGCGGACCCCACCCTGCTGCCGGCGGGATGAACCGGCGCCGCCCCCGCCCGGACGCTCCGCCGGCTGTCAGTCGTGCTCGACCACGACCATCGCGTGCCCGTCCGCGGTGGTGACGCTCACGTGGACGTACGCGCCGTCGTGCTCCCAGGCGAGTTCCCGCCCGGCGGGCTGCAGCCGCACCGAGCGCGGCGCGGCGGCGCTCCGGACGGCGACGGGCACGTCGACCAGCGGGAACGGGTCGTGCACCAGGTCCAGCTCGGGGGTCTCCCGGGACGGGACGAAGCTGGTCAGGTGCACCACGGTGCCCGTGGCGGTCCGCACGACGGTGGTCTCCAGGTGGACCGGCCCGCCGGCGCGGACGAGCGGATCCGGCAGCAGCCGGTCCAGGGCGGCGCCGAGCAGCCGGCGGTACGCCTCCAGGCCGTGCTCGTGGAAGGCCGTCAGCAGCGGGACGGCCACCACGGCCACCCCGTCGCCGACGACGACGGCCGCCTCGTCGGTCGGGTCGGCCGGGGGAGTGTAGGAGTGGCCGCAGAAGCGGTCCCAGGAGCGCGGGAAGTAGGGCGCCACGACCCGGGCCAGGACCTCGGCTCCCGGCAGCGCCCGGGCGGTCAGCCGGGAGCCGTGGCTGATGATCGGGAAGTCCTCCGGGACACCGGGGACGCCCTGGCAGGCGAGGAACACCTCGCCGGCCGGAGCCGGGGCCAGCCCCTCGACCGGGAGGCCGGGGAGAGCGGGCTCCGTCCCGTTCCTGAGCAGGGCGGCCCCGACCAGCAGCACGGCACCGCCGGCCCGGCGGTACGCGCCCAGGCGCTCGGCCAGGTCGTCGTCGACGGGGGTGCTCTCCGGCACCACGACGGCCCGGTACCCGCCCAGGTCGGCCCTCGGCGGGACCACGTCGAACTGGACGCGGAGCTGCTGCAGCGCCCGCACGGCGCCGATGTTGCTCGCGCCGGGGTGGTCGCCGAGGCCGGGGTCGACGACCACGGCGACCTCGCTGACGATCCGTCCGCCGTCGACGAACGGCTCGCACTCCTCGATGTGCCGGTAGACCGAGCCGATCAGGTCGTACACCGCCGGAGCGGGGACGCCCCGAGGGTGCAGCACGTCGCCCACGCCGCTGGTCAGGCCGTGGCTCAGCATCTGGCTGTTCTCGTAGAGCAGTGCCGCCCGGGGCTTGAGGGCGGCGTTGTCCCCCCAGCTCTCGTGGAACCGCCCGGTGTGGCTGAGGGTCGGCAGCCCCAGCGGCCGGACGAAGCGGGCCACGTACGGGAGGAAGGCGTAGCCCCAGCCGCCGGTGGGCAGCCCCTCGATCTCGACGTGCCGCACGAACTGCCGCTCCGTCGCCAGCCCGGTCTTCGGGCGGCCGTTGAAGTGGACGCCCTGGACGGCGTCCGGCGGCAGGGCCTTCTCCACCATCGCCGAGTAGCGGGCCATGTAGCGCTGGGCCACCAGGTTCGCGTAGCGGGCCCGGTGGTCGGCGTCGGCCGGGTCCAGCCCCTCGCGGCGCATCCCGTCGACCGCCCAGCGGCTCACGCTCGGCTGGTTCCAGCACATGTCGATGAAGATCCCGTCGACCGGGGCGAAGCGGCGCAACACCTCGTCCAACTGGTCGGCGAAGTGGTCGGCGTAGGGGCTGGACATGTCGAGGATGTTCCAGGCCGCCTCGAAGGCCGAGTCGGTCCAGCGGGCGATCTTCAGGTTCTCGTCGTGCGCGACCCACTCGGGGTGCTCCCGGGCGGCGTACTCGTCGACCTGGAGGGACAGGTAGATCGGCGCGCGGATGCCCACCGAGTGGAGGGCGTCGACCTGCTCGGCGAGCAGGTCGAGGCCGGGGGCGAGGCCGGGGTGGCGTTCCGGCCGGTCGGTGCCGTAGTAGAGGCGACCGTGGTGGCACTTGGCGAAGACGGTGACGCTGTCGACGTGGGCGTCCCGGAAGGTCCGGGCGAAGGCCGCCGGGTCGAAGTCCCGGCCGACGTCGGGGATGTCGGGGCTGGTGTGGAAGTCCAGGTGGACGGTGCGCCGCGGGAAGCGGCGCAGATCGGGTGCGCTCACATTACCTTGCGTCATGGGATGGATTTATAGAAGGTGCGGGCCGGGGAGTCCAGGGGGCAACGGGCCCCGAATCACTGATTCCCAGGTCAGGAAGGTGAATTCGAGGAGCGCCGGGCTCCTCCCGGAGGCGGCCGGCACCTCTCTCCTTCCAGGACATGGGATCTCCTGCTACGTTGGCGCCGTGTCACCCATCGACGAGTCCGCGCCCCGACGGATCCTGCTCTGCCTGGACAAGTTCCGCGGCTCGGCCACCGCGGTGCAGGCCTGCCGCTGGCTCGCCGAGGGGATCCGGCGGGCCGCGCCCGAACTGCCCGTCCGCGAGGTGCCGGTAGCCGACGGCGGGGAGGGGACGGCGGAGGCGTTCCTCGCGGCCGGCTTCCGGGCCGTGCCCGTGCGGGTGAGCGGCCCCACCGGTGAACCGGTCGACGCCAGGCTGGCCGTGCGCGGCGACCGGGCCGTCGTCGAGCTGGCCCAGGCATCCGGGCTGCACCTGCTGCCGGAAGGCCGGCCCGCGCCACTGACCGCGTCCACCTACGGCACCGGTGAACTGCTGCGCGCCGCACTGGACCTGGGCTGCCGGGAGGTCGTCCTGGCCGTCGGCGGCAGCGCCACCACCGACGGCGGGGCCGGCCTGCTGCGGGCGCTCGGCGCGCGCGTGCCCGACGCCGCCGGTGCCGAACTCCCGCCCGGCGGCGCCGCCCTGGCCGACGCGGAGACGGTCGACCTGACCGGTCTGGACCGGCGCCTGCGCGACACCCGCCTGGTCCTGGCCTCCGACGTCGACAACCCCCTCCTCGGACCGGACGGCGCGGCGGCCGTCTTCGCCCCGCAGAAGGGCGCGGACGCCGACCAGGTCGCGCTGCTGGAAGCGGGGCTCGACCGGTTCGCCCGGCTGCTGGCGGTCCGCACCGGAGTGGACCTGGCCGACCGGCCCGGTGCCGGAGCGGCCGGCGGCGCCGGCTTCGCGGCGCTGGTGCTGGGAGCCCGGCGGGAGCCGGGGGTCGACGTGCTGCTCTCCGAACTCGGCCTGGACGCCGCGCTGACGGGGGCGGGCCTCGTGGTGGTCGGCGAGGGCTGCCTCGACGCCCAGAGCCTGCGCGGCAAGGCGCCGATCGGGGTGGCCGCGCGGGCCCGCCGCGCGGGCGTCCCGGTCGCCGCCGTCGCCGGCCGGGTGGAGGTCTCGCCCGCCGACCTGGCGGCCCACGGCATCACCTCGGTCCACTCGCTCGCCGGCCGGGCCGGAGGCCCCGCGACCGCGATGGCCGAGACCCGGCGACTGCTCGGGGAGGTCGGCGCCGATCTCGCCCGCCGGGCCGTTTGCCGCCTTCCCTGACCGTCTCGCCGGAGCCCGGCCCGTGCCCGCCGTGCCCGCCCGTGCCCGCCGTGCCCGCCCGTGCGGCCCGCGCCCGAACGGTCGAGGACGGGGCGCGGCGAGCCGGCACGGACCTGGACGGCCAGGGCCGGGGCACTGCCTCCCGCTAGCTGCCGAGCCCCCGCTGGCCGTCGAGCGGCCGCGCCGAGCCGGCGCCGGAGACGGACGGGTCCAGGAACGCGCGGTCGTACACCTCCAGGGAGCGGATCGACGCCCAGGCGCCGGTGTCCAGACCGGTGACGGTCACCCGGACGTAGCGGGTCCGGGCCGTGAACGTCGTGGTCTGCACCTGTGCGGCGGCGGTGTTCCCGGTCAGGTCGGCGAGCGTCGACCAGGTCGACCCGTCGGCGGATCCGTCGATCCGGCAGCGGTAGGCCTTCCCGGGCAGTTCCCAGGCGATCCGGACGCCCGTGACCGGCCGGACCCGGCCGAGGTCCGCCTGCAGCCAGTGGCCGGTGCCGCCGTCGGCCGCGCACCAGCGGGTGGAGGTGTCCCCGTCCACCGCGTTGCCCGCCAGGTTCCCGTGGGCGGTCTCCACGCTGTCGCTCCTGGCGGGGCAGCCGCGGGCGATGTCCGTCGGCACCACCGGCCGGTCGAGCACGATCGCCACGATCGTGTCGTCGGGGAAGCGGGTGCGGTCGATGCCGGTGACGGTGACTCTGTTCCCGTCGGCCGGGCGGTGGGGGAGCGGGTTCCTGGAGACCACGTCGTAGACCGAGGTGACCTGGGCGTCGCCCAGCGAGGGGGTGGTGAAGCTGCCGCCGCCGCTGTAGCCGGAGAACAGGTGCGCGTAGACGGTCCGGTCGGTGAAGGTGAAGCCGTACTGGCCGTCCACCGGGTTCCACGGGCCGCCACGGGTGCTGTAGAGGGCTTCCCGGTTGGCGCTCATGAACCCGCCGAGTTGGCGGAGCAGCGCCGCCTGCTTGCCGGGGACCGTACCGGTCGCGTCCGGGCCGACGTTGACGATCACGCACATGTCGCGGACGAAGGAGTTGACGAGCAGGGCCATCGCCGAGGAGAGGGGCATGGCGTTGTCGCCGCTGTACCCCCAGCTGCCGCCGACGCTGAACGCCTTCTGGACCAGGCGGCCGAAGCGGATCGGCCCGCTCGGCACGCCGGTGCCCTCGTCGATGTCGTAGTCGCCCACCCACCCGGAGCGCGACGTGGCGACCGCGTTCGGCTGGTGCCGGCGCACCAGGCCGGTGAGCCCCAGCGGCGTGCCGGTGCCCGGCTCGTTCTCGCCGTACGCCGGGTCCACCGGCCAGCCGTTGGCCTGGTCCCGGTACTGGCCGGGCTCCCAGAAGAACGACCCCTGGGCGTCGGTGCCCTGCTGCGCCACCCAGCCGCCGTCCCACCAGATGTCGTCGACGGCGCCGTAGTCGGTGACCAGCTCCTTGACGGACTGGTAGACCTCGTTCTTGAGGGTCCGGGCGTTCTCGTGGTAGTCGAAGCCGGCCGGGTCGGTGCCCTCGTGGTTCCACGGGTACGGGCTGCCCGGCAGCACGCAGTCGGCGGTGAGGGCGGGGTTCGGCGGCTTCGCCCCGCTCACGTCGTAGTAGCCGGGGTAGCGCCAGTCGATCGGCGAGTAGTAGAGCCCGACCCGCAGCCCGGCCGCGCGGACGGCGTCCACGTACTTCCTGACGAAGTCGGTGCCGGCCGGGAACGGTGCGGAGCCGGTGGTCCAGGCGTTGGGGTGGCGGCTCGGCCACAGCGCGAGGCCGTCGTGGTGGCGGGTCGTCAGGACGACGTGGCCGGCGCCGAGGTCCGTGGCCAGTCGGGCCCAGGCGGCCGGGTCGACGGACTGCGACCGGGCGGCGAAGGGAGCGGCGTACTGCGACCGGTAGGCGCTGGGCTTGGTCTTGGAGTAGAACATGTACCACTCGCCCTGGGCGGGTACCGCGTAGGCGCCCCAGTGGATGAACATGGCCAGCTTGTTGTCGCGCATCCATTGGATCCTGCTGTCGGGCTGCTGCCAGGCCCCCTGGTCAAGCTTCGGGATGCGTAACGGGACGAGGGGCAGCGGATCGCCTCCGGTCGCGGCGCCTCGGGCCGTGGCGCCTTCGGCCGGGGCGGCTTCGGCCAGGGTTCCGACGGGGCCGACGACGGTGGCGGCGGTCGCAACTGCCAGACCGGTGAGGACGTTTCGCCGACTGATGGGTCGTGTCACGGGAGCTCCGTTCGTCCTGGATCGCTCGCTACGGGTGGACTCCGCGAGCCAGGTACATGTATCGCGGCCGTGCCGGTGCGCTGTCAAGACGTCGGACGGCGATATGTCCGATGATTGTCGGCGGTCGACACCGCCCGTCGATCCCGGTCCAGGCCCCGTCGAAGCGCAGTGGATTCCCGTACGGCTCGGCCAACCCCCAGTTCAGAAAGGCCTTTTGCTGTCAAATCGCCGATCGTGAGGGCTGTTCCGCGTCTCGACCGGGCCGATCCCCGTGCGGCCGCCTTGGCGATGAGGGGGGATATTCATCGGATCGATCCGCGTCGGGCTCTTCGGCCTGCCCGGGTCGGCTGGGCCGGGCAGGCCGACCGGCGGCGCCCCGTCGCCGGGCGTCGCCTGCCCCGCCGTCAGCCGAGCGCCGAGCCCGCTTCGCCGAGGGTCTCGCGGAGCCACTGCTCGACCCCGGCGACGTGCACGGTCGCCCAGGCGTGGGCGACCTCCGGGCGGCGGTCGGCGATGGCGTCGAAGATCGCGCGGTGCTGCTGCCGGGTGCGGGCCACCGCGCCCTCCTCGGTCAGCCCGCGCCAGATCCGGGCCCGGGTGGTCGGACCGGACAGGCCGTCGATCAGCGAGCAGAGCACGGTGTTGCCCGACCCGGCCGCGATCCTGCGGTGGAACTCCAGGTCGTTCGCGATGATCTCCTCCAGCGGCGCGGTGCCGTCCAGGTCCTCCAGCACGTCCCGCAGGGCGGTTATGTCCTCCTCGGACATCACCCGGGCGGCCATCGCCGCGGCGGCGGGCTCCAGGATGCGGCGGACCTCCAGGAACTCCAGCACCGTGTTGTCCTGGTGGAAGTCGACGACGAACGCCAGCGCGTCCAGCAGGAGTTCGGGCTCCAGGCTGGTCACGTACGTGCCGTCGCCCTGGCGCACGTCGAGCACCCTGATGAGGGACAGGGCCTTCACCGCCTCCCGCAGCGAATTGCGGGAGAGGCCGAGCCGCTCCGCGAGGTCGGCCTCCTTCGGAAGCTTCGCGCCGGGGCGCAGCTCGCCGCTCACGATCATGGCCTTGATCTTCTCGATCGCCTCGTCGGTGACTGGCACGGCCTCGCCTTTCCTGGTCATCTGATCTTTGCAGCATAGAGGTGGCGCCCGGCCCGGCCCCCGTGCTTGCGGAAAGGCGGCCGGGCCGGGCGCCGGTCAGAGCTCCCACACGACGGGCAGACCGGCCGCGGCGCCGGCGTCCGAGTAGTCGTGGACGACGTCCAGCAGCTCCGCCATGCGGCTCTGCCAGGCGATGTTGACGGGCAGCTTCTCCAACCGGGCCAGCAGCCGGGCGTAGTCCTCGCACTCCAGCAGGTGGAACAACTCGGCACCGCTGCGCCAGATGGTCCAGGAGGTCACGCCGGCGGCGCTGATGGCGGCGGTGAGTTCGGCGGGCACCTGGCGGTGCGCGGCCTCGTACTCCTCGATCCGGTCCTCGCGGACGCGGGTGTGCAGGGCGATCCTCATGGCTGCTCCGGGGTCTTGGGGCCGGGGGCGGCATCAGTGGCGGCGGAAGGGGCGGGGGTGCTGGTGGAGGCGGTGGCGCGGTCGGCGGCGGCAGCGGGGGCGCCGACGACGATGACGTCCAGCGTCCGGGGCCCGTGCACGCCCTCGACCCGGTCGAGTTCGATGTCGCTGGTCGCCGAGGGGCCGGAGACGAAGGTCAGCGGCAGGCGCGGGTCCAGGCGCGCGAGCGCCTCGGGGACGTCGTCGACGATCTGTTCGGCGCGCACGACGCACAGGTGGTAGTCGGGGACGAGGGTGAGGGCCCGCCTGCCCTGGCCCGGGCCGGTGTCCAGGACGACGGTGCCGGTGACGGCGATGCCCACGGCGGCGAGGGTGAGGGCGCCGTCGACGGCGTCCAGGGCGGGGACGTCGAGCGGCTCCCGCTGCCATTGCCAGTCGCCGGGCGGCAGGAGCCCGGGCGGGAAGCCGTCGGGCAGCGCCAGCCGGGTGGCGCCGCGCGCGGTGAGGGCGGCGGCGATGGCTCCGGGCAGGCCGGCCGGGTCGGTCCGGGTGACCGTGGCGCGGTAGTCGGCGACCCGTTCGGCGAACAGGGCCACGAGGTCCTGACCGGGTTCGGCGTGGCCGCGGCGGTAGCCCCGGTGGGCGGTCGCGGCCCGGCTCGTCCCGCTGTCCGTTCCGGCGCTCGTCCCGTGGCTCGTCCCGTTGCTCGTCCCGTCGGGCGTCTCCTCGGCGGGGACGTCGGCGAGTGCGGCCCGGATGCGGCCGAGGACGACCTCCCGGCTGTTCATCGCTCACCTCCTCGGTTCTTGCGCCACCAGGCGCGGAAGGACTCGGCGGGCGGCGCGGGGGTGTCCCGCTCGGCGGACCAGCCGCGCAGCGGGCCGGGCAGCGGGCCGATCCGCCCGCGCCGGGCGAGGGCCCGGCCACCGAGCGAGGCCGCCTTCTGGGCGGCGGCGAGCAGAGCGGGGGAGTCGAGGACGGTGGCGGCGGCCTTCATCGCCACCGACTCGGCGGTCGGCAGGCGCCCGGCGGCCCGTTTCGCCTCGACGACCTCGGAGCGCAGGTGGACCAGCAGCTTCGGAATGTCGATCTTCACCGGGCAGGCGTCGTAGCAGGCCCCGCACAGGGTGGAGGCGAACGGCAGGGACGCGGCCTGCTCGACCCCGACCAGTTGCGGGGTCAGCACGGCGCCGATCGGGCCGGGGTAGACCGAGCCGTAGGCGTGGCCGCCGGTGCGTTCGAAGACCGGGCAGACGTTGAGGCAGGCGGAGCAGCGGATGCAGGCGAGGGCCTGCCGGCCGACGGTGTCGGCGAGGGTGCCGGTGCGGCCGTTGTCGAGGAGGACGAGGTGGAACTCCGACGGGCCGTCGGACTCGGTGGTGCCGGCCCAGGTGGAGGTGTAGGGGTTCATCCGCTCGCCGGTGGAGGAGCGGGGCAGGAGCTGCAGGAACACCTCCAGGTCGGACCAGGTGGGCACGACCTTCTCGATGCCCATCACGGTGATCAGGGTTTCGGGCAGGGTCAGGCACATCCGGCCGTTGCCCTCGGACTCCACGACGACGACGGTGCCGGTGTCGGCGACGGCGAAGTTGGCCCCGGAGACGGCGACCTTCGCGGTGAGGAACTTCTCCCGCAGGTGCCGCCGGGCGGCCTCGGCGAGTTCGGCGGGGTCGTCGCCCAGCCCTTCGGGCGCGGGCCGGCCCCAGCGGCCCATCTCGGCGGCGAACAGGTCGCGGATCTCGGTCCGGTTGCGGTGGATCGCCGGGACGAGGATGTGGGAGGGGCGGTCGTCGCCGAGCTGCACGATGAGTTCGGCGAGGTCGGTCTCGTACGCGGTGATGCCGGCCTCGGCGAGGGCTTCGTTGAGGCCGATCTCCTGGGTGGCCATGGACTTGACCTTCACCACCTCCCGCTCGCCGGTGGCCCGCACCAGTTCGGTGACGATGCGGTTGGCGTCGGCGGCGTCGGCGGCCCAGTGCACGGTGCCGCCGGCCGCGGTGACGGACTCCTCCAACCGCACCAGGTGGTGGTCGAGGTGGCGCAGCGTCCTGGTCTTGATGGCGTCGGCGGCGGTGCGCAGCGCCTCCCAGTCGTCCAGCTCGGAGGTGACGGCCAGGCGCTTGTCGCGGATCGTGGAGGTGGCGCGTCGGAGGTTGGCGCGCAGCTGGTCGTCCCGGAGTGCTTCGCGTGCCGCCTCCGGGAAGGACGGCGAGCCGAGCCAGACCACGCCTCGGGTGCTCACCTGCCGGCTCCTTCCGGACCGGCCAGGATCTCGGCCAGGTGCATGGTCCGGACGGGTGCGCCGCGCCGGGAGAGGCCGCCGCCGATGTGCAGCAGGCAGGAGTTGTCGGCCGCGCACAGGACCTCGGCGCCCGTCTCCAGGACCGCCGCGGCCTTGTCGGCGAGCATCGCGCCGGACGTCTCGGCGTTCTTGACGGCGAAGGTGCCGCCGAACCCGCAGCACGAGTCGGCGGCCGGGATGTCGACCAGGTCGAGGTCCCGGACCGCGCGCAGCAGCCGCTGCGGCCGGTCGCCGAGGCGCAGTCCGCGCAGCGAGTGGCAGGTGGGGTGGTAGGCGACGCGGTGCGGGAAGCGGGCGCCGACGTCCGTGACGCCGAGGACGTCGGTCAGGAACTCGGTGAACTCGTGGACCCGGGGCGCCAGTTCGGCGACCTGCCGGTGCAGCCCCGGCGGGCCGTACCGTTCGGCGAGGGCGGGGTGGTGTTCCCGGACGGTGCCGGCGCAGGAGGCGGACGGGGTGACGACGGCGTCGTACTCGCCGAAGGCGCGTGCGAACCGGGCCACCAGCGGGACGGCGTCCGTGCGGTAGCCGGTGTTGATGTGCATCTGCCCGCAGCAGGTCTGCTCCTGCGGGAACGCGACGGTGTGGCCGAGGCGTTCGAGGACGGTCACCACGGCCCGGCCGGTGGCGGGGAACACGGTGTCGTTGAAGCACGTGATGAAGAGGGCGATGCGCATCAGTGCGCCTCCTCCGGGGTCGGGACGCCCGGCGGGAGCAGTTCGCGGTCCTTGAGTTCGGTCCACAGGGCGGCGGGCACCGGGTGGTCGAGCATGGTGGCGGCGTCCCGGGCCTCGGCGGCGTTGCGGGTGCCGACCAGGACGCTCGCCACCGCGGGGTGGCCGAACGGGAAGCGCAGCGCCGCGGCGCGCAGCGGCACGCCGTGCCGCTCGCAGACGGCCTTCAGCTCCAGGGCGCGCGCCAGCAGGTCGGCGGGCGCGGCGGCGTAGTCGAAGGTGGCACCGGGGCGCGGGTCGGCGAGCAGGCCGGAGTTGAAGACGCCGCCGATGACGACGCCGACGCCGCGTGCGGCGGCGAGGGGCAGCAGTTCGGTGAGTCCGCGCTGGTCGAGCAGGCTGTAGCGCCCGGCCAGGAGGACGGCGTCGAGGTCGGTCTCGCGGATGAAGCGGGCGAGGAGCCCGGCCTGGTTCATCCCGACGCCGATCGCGCCGAGCAGTCCTTCGGCGCGGAGCTGGGCCAGCGCCGGGTAGGCCTCGGTGAGCGCCTGCTCGGCGTGGTCGTCGGGGTCGTGGAGGTAGGCGATGTCGATCCGGTCCAGGCCGAGCCGTTCCAGGCTGTCCTCGATCGAGCGGCGGACGCCCGCGGCGCTGAAGTCCCAGACCCGGCGGTGGGTGGCGGGGACGGCGAAGCCGTCGGCGAGGTCGTCGCCGCCCCGGCCGGGGGCCGGCCGCAGCAGTCGGCCGACTTTGGTGGAGAGCGTGTAGGCGTCGCGGGGGCGGCCGCGCAGGGCCTGCCCGAGCCGCCGCTCGGACAGGCCCAGCCCGTAGTGCGGGGCGGTGTCGAAGTACCGGACGCCGGACTCCCAGGCGGCGGCGACGGCCTCTTCGGCTTCGGCGTCGGTCACCGGGGTGAACAGGTTGCCGATGCCCGCGGCGCCGAAGGCGAGTTCGGTGACCGGCACTGTGCTCCGCCCCAGGGCGCTGCGGCGCGGGGTCACGGCCGGGCCTGTGGCCGCAGGCGCAGGCCCGCCATGCCGCCGTCGACCTGCAGTGCCGTGCCGGTGGTGCTCCCGGCGGCGGGGGAGGCGAGGTACGCGACGGCGGCGGCCACCTCCCCGGCGGTGACCAGGCGTCCGTGCGGCTGGCGGCCGTCGAGTTGGGCGCGTTCGCCGGCCGGGTCGTCGGCGGCGTCCAGCAGTCGGGCGACCCAGGGGGTGTCGACGGTGCCGGGGTTGACGCAGTTGACCCGGATGCCCTCGCGGACGTGGTCGGCGGCCATGGCCAGGGTGAGGGACAGGACGGCGCCCTTGGTGGCCGAGTACAGCGCTCGCTGCGGCAGGCCGGCGGTGGCGGCGATGGAGCAGGTGTTGACCACCGAGGCGGCGGCGGAGCGGCGCAGGTGCGGCAGGGCGGCGCGGGTGACCCGGACCACTCCGAGCAGGTTGACGTCGAGGACGCGGTGCCACTGCTCGTCCGGGTTGTCCTCCACGGTGCCGATCGCACCGATGCCCGCGTTGTTGACCAGGATGTCGATTCCGCCGAGGGCGTCGGCCGCCGCCTGCACGGAGGTGCGGACGGAGGCGTCGTCGGCGACGTCGGCGGCGAAGCCGAGCAGTGGTTCGGGCACCGTTTCGGGGTGGAGGTCGAGGACGGCCACCCGGGCGCCGCGCTCGGCGAGCAGGGACGCGGTGGCGAGGCCGATGCCGGACGCGCCTCCGGTGACGAGGGCCGTCAGTCCGTCGAGTTCCGCCGTGCTCATGCGCCCGCCTCCTGGTGCCGCGCCGACTCGTCGGCCCAGAAGGAGCCGTGGGGGTAGTGGTAGGTGTCGAGTGAGGCCGGGTGCATGGCTGCCGAGAATCCCGGTGCGGAGGGGGTGCGGTAGCGGCCGTCCGTGATGACCGCAGGGTCGAGGAAGTGCTCGTGCAGGTGGTCGACGAACTCGATGACGCGGTCCTCGGTGGTGCCGCTGAGCGCCACGTAGTCGAACATCGACAGGTGCTGGACGAGTTCGCACAGGCCCACGCCGCCGGCGTGCGGGCACACCGGGACGCCGAACCTGGCGGCGAGCAGCAGGATGGCGAGGTTCTCGTTGACGCCGCCGACCCTCGCCGAGTCCAGCTGGAGGACGTCGATGGCGCCGGCCTGGAGCAGTTGCTTGAAGACGATGCGGTTCTGCACGTGTTCGCCGGTGGCGACCTTCACGGGGCTGACCCCGCGCCGGATCGTCGCGTGGCCCAGCACGTCGTCGGGGCTGGTGGGCTCCTCGATCCAGTACGGGTCGAACTCGGCGAGCGCCTTGGTCCAGTCGACGGCCTCGGCCACGTTCCAGCGCTGGTTGGCGTCGATCGCCATCCGGATGCCGGGCCCGATGGCGGCGCGGGCGGCGCGGCAGCGGCGGATGTCGTCGGCCAGGTCGGCGCCGACCTTGAGCTTGATCTGGGTGAAACCGTCCGCGACGGCCTCCTTGGCGAGGCGGGTGAGCTTCTCGTCCGAGTATCCCAGCCAGCCGGGGGAGGTAGTGTAGGCGGGGTAGCCCCGGCGCCGGAGTTCGGCGGCGCGTTCGGCGGCCCCTTCCTTGCCGCGGCGCAGCAGTTCCAGGGCCTGCGCGGGGTCGAGGGCGTCGGCGATGTAGCGGAAGTCGATCTGGGAGACGAGCCACTCGGGTTCGGCGTCGGCGAGTAGCTGCCAGAGCGGCTTGCCCTCCTTCTTCGCCGCGAGGTCCCAGACGGCGTTGACGACGGCCCCGATGGCCATGTGCATCACGCCCTTCTCCGGTCCGAGCCACCGCAGTTGGCTGTCGCCGATCAGGTCGCGGTAGAGGGTGCCGGGGTCGGCGCAGAGCTCGGCGACGGAGCGGCCGAGGACGTGCGGGCGGAGCGCGTCGATGGCGGCCACCTGGACGTCGTTGCCGCGTCCGATGGTGAAGGTGAAGCCGTGGCCCTCGTCGCCGCCGTCGGAGGTGCGCAGGACGACGTAGGCGGCGGAGTAGTCGGGGTCGGGGTTCATCGCGTCGGACCCGTCCAGCTCCCGCGAGGTGGGGAAGCGGATGTCGTAGGTGTCGACGGCGCTGATCCGCGCTGTGGTTGCGGACAACTGGGTGCCTTTCACGCGTTGCGGAAGGTCTGGCGCTGGGTGCCGAGGCCGTCGATGGTCAGCTCGACGGTGTCGCCCTCGCGCAGGTACGGGGTGCCCGGCAGGCCGAGGGCCACGCCGGCGGGGGTGCCGGTGTTGATGACGTCGCCGGGGCGCAGCACCATGTACCGGCTCAGGTACCAGACCAGGTAGGCGACGTCGAAGACCATGTTCTTGGTGCTGCCGTCCTGGCGGGACTCGCCGTTGACGGTCAGGCGCAGCCCGAGGGACTGGGGATCGCGGACCTCGTCGGGGGTCACCAGCCAGGGGCCGAGCGGGTTGAAGGTCTCGCAGGACTTGCCGAGGTCCCACTGGGCGGAGTACTCGATCTGGAACTCCCGCTCCGAGACGTCGTTGCTGATCGCGTAGCCCGCGATGCAGGCGCGCGCGGCGCCGGGGTCTTCGAGGTAGCGGGCCTCGCGGCCGATAACGACGGCGAGTTCCACCTCCCAGTCGGTCTTGGTGGAGCCGCGCGGGATCAGGACCGGGTCGAAGGGCCCGACGACGGTGGAGGGGTCCTTGAGGAAGACGACGGGCCGTTCGGGGACGGCCGCCCCGGTCTCCTCGGCGTGGTCGCGGTAGTTGAGGCCGATGCAGACCACCTTGCCGGGGCGGGCGACGGGTGCGCCGATCCGCAGGCCGGCCGGGTCCACGGCGGGCAGCGAGCCCGCGGCCAGGGCCGCCCGGACGCGGTCGATGCCGCCCGAGGCGAGGAACGCCCCGTCGATGTCGTCGGTCAGGCCGGACAGGGCGAAGGTCGTTCCGTCCTGGTCGCGGACGATCGGTGTCTCCGCTCCCGGTTCGCCGACTCGAAGCAGCTTCATAGGTGGCTCCCATCAACACATCGGATGAATCCGTGGTGCGATGACCATACGAGCAGAGGGTGACGGCCGCAAGAAGTCCTCCGATGTTTCCTGGCCCGCGCGGCTGTACACGCTCCAATTCCCTTGTGGGGGCGATCGATGGCGACCCGTCACGGCGTGTTCCGAAGCGTGGAATCACGGATCGGAATCACCCGAGGTTTCCTCTTGTCAGCCGGATTTCCGGCTCGTAAAGTCCTCGGCACCGCCAGCCATCCGATGTCTGTACCGGATGTCCGGTCGCTCTGCGATCCGCCTCCCACCCGCCCCCCACCCGGGGCGCCGGCCTCCCAGCCAAGGAGATCAGCACCATGAAGCCTCGCACTTCCAGAATCGCGGCCGCGGCCGCCGCGGCGGTCGTCCTGGCGGGCTTCGCCACGGCCTGCAACCGCGGCAGCGACTCGAACTCGTCGGCCTCCGGCGGCAAGCCGGCGATCGGCATCGACCTGCCCCGCGCGGACTCCGACTTCTGGAACTCCTACGCGCAGTACATCAGGCAGGACGCCGCCTCCCAGGGGCTGAACACCCTGCCGGTCAGCAACTCGCAGAACGACGTGACCAAGCTGGTCGCCAACGTCCAGGTCTTCCAGAACACCGGCGCCAAGGCCGTCGTCATGGCCCCGCAGGACACCGGCGCGATCGCCTCCAGCCTCGACCAGCTCGCCGCCAGGAAGATCCCGGTGGTCAGCGTCGACACCCGCCCCGACAAGGGCAACGTCTACATGGTCGTCCGCGCCGACAACAAGGCCTACGGCACCAAGGCCTGCGAGCTCCTGGGCAAGCAGCTCGGCGGCAAGGGCAAGGTCGCCGAACTGCAGGGCGCGCTGAGCTCCATCAACGGCCGCGACCGCTCGGAGGCGTTCGCCGCCTGCATGAAGGAGAAGTTCCCCGACATCCAGGTGATCGAGCTGGCCACGGACTGGAAGGGGGACGTCGCCTCCGCGAAGCTGCAGTCCACGCTCGTCGCCAACCCGGACCTCGGCGGCGTCTACCTCCAGGCCGGCGGCGCCTTCCTGCAGCCGACCCTCGCCCTGCTCCAGCAGAAGGGCCTGCTCCAGCCCGTCGGCCGGCCCGGGCACATCGCGATCGTCTCCAACGACGGCATCCCGCAGGAGTTCGACGCGATCCGCAAGGGCGACATCGACGCGACCGTCTCCCAGCCCGCCGACCTCTACGCCAAGTACGCGCTGTTCTACGCGCAGGCCGCCGCCGAGGGCAAGACCTTCCAGGCCGGGCCGACCGACCACCAGTCCACCATCATCGCGCTGCCCAACGGCCTGGAGGACCAGCTCCCCGCGCCGCTGGTGACCAAGGAGAACGTCGACGACAAGGCCCTGTGGGGCAACAACGTCGGCAACTGACCCCCACCCCGCGAACGGACGGAGCCGGCGCCCACCGCCGGGGCCGCCCGCTCACGGGGATCCCTGGAGAGGACACCCCGCCATGGCGGACCCAAGCCCCGCCCGGGGCCCCGTCGTCGAGGCCGACGGGATCAGCAAGCGCTTCGGCGCCACCGTCGCCCTCCGCGACGCCCGCATCGCCGTCGCCCCCGGAGAATCACACGCCCTGGTCGGCCGGAACGGGGCGGGAAAGTCCACCCTCGTCTCGATCCTCACCGGGCTGCAGCAGCCCGACACCGGCACCCTGCGGTTCGACGGCGGCCCGGCTCCCGCCCCCGGCGACACCGATGCCTGGCGCTCCCGGGTCGCCTGCGTCTACCAGCGCTCCACCGTCATCCCCGCGCTGACCGTCGCCGAGAACCTCTTCCTGAACAGGCAGAGCCCGAACAGGCGGAGCGCGGACCCGCACGGCCCCGACCGGCCCGGCTGTGGCGCGCTGCGCCCGATCAGCTGGAAGCGGCTGCGCCTGCGCGCCACCGAACTGCTCGCCGAGTACGGCGTGGACGTCGACCCGACGGCACGGGCCGAGCACCTCACCGTCGAGCAGCGCCAGTTCGTGGAGATCGCCCGGGCGCTGTCGTTCGGCGCCCGGTTCATCATCCTGGACGAGCCCACCGCCAAGCTCGACGCCCGCGGCATCGAACGGCTCTTCACCAAGCTGCGGGGCCTCCAGGAGCAGGGCGTCGCCTTCCTGTTCATCTCGCACCACCTGCAGGAGGTCTACGAACTCTGCGGGACCGTCACGGTCTACCGCGACGCCCGGCACGTCGTCACCGCCCCGGTCGCCGAACTGGACCAGCGGGCCCTGGTGGAGGCGATGACCGGCGAGAGCGCCCGGGGCGCCGAGCCCGGCCGGCCGGCGAACGGCCGGGCCCGCCCGGCGGGCGCCCCGCTGCTCGACGTCGCGGGCCTGAGCCTGGCCGGCTGCTACCGGGACGTCGACCTGACCGCGCGGCCCGGCGAGGTGGTCGGCCTGGCCGGCGCCGCGACCAGCGGCAACATCCAGCTCGGCGAGACCCTGGCCGGCCTGCACCGGCCCCAGGCCGGGACGGTGACCGTCGCGGCACGCCCGGTGCGCACCGGCAGGGTGCCCGCGGCGCTCGCCGCCGGGATCGGGTTCGTCCCCGAGGACCGGCACCTCCAGGGCCTCATCCCCCAGCGCAGCGTCGCCGAGAACGCCACCCTCACCGTCACCGACCAGCTCGGCCCGTACGGCACGGTCCTGCCCTCGCGCACCCGAGCCTTCGCCGAACGCATGATCGGTGACCTCGACATCAAGACCCCCGGGCCGTCCACCCCGGTGTCGGCGCTGTCCGGCGGCAACCAGCAGAAGGTCGTCATCGCCCGCGCCCTCGCCACCCGGCCGCACGTCCTGGTCGCCATCCGGCCGACCAACGGCGTCGACATCAAGTCCAAGGAAGCCCTGCTCGGCACCATCCGGCAGGTCGCCGACGACGGGAGCACCGCCCTGATCGTCTCCGACGAACTCGACGACCTCCGGGTCTGCGACCGCGTGGTGACGATGTTCCACGGCCGCGTCGTCGCCGAGTTCGAGCCCGGCTGGAGCGACGAACAGCTGGTCGCAGCGATGGAGGGCATGGCCGGCCCGACCGACACGAAGGAACGCCATGACCCCCACCACTGAGCTCCCCCAGCGCCCCCCGACGGCGGTCGGCGCCCCCGCCGGCCGGCGCTTCGACCTCGTCCGCTACCGCGATCTGTCGCTCGTCCCGGTCCTGTTCGTGCTGGGTGTCATCGGCTTCGTGGTCTCGCCCGCCTTCCTCACCGCGGACAACCTCCTCGGCGTCGGCCAGCAGGCCACGGAGCTGAGCCTGCTGGTCCTCGCCGAGGCCCTGATCCTGATCGCCGGGCGGATGGACCTCTCCCTGGAGTCCACCATCGGCGTGGCCCCGGTCATCGCCGTCTGGCTCGTCCTGCCCGACCACGGTGCCCGGTTCAACGGCCTCGGCCTCTTCCCGACCTGGGCGGCCATCCCGCTGTGCCTGCTGGTCGGCGCGCTCGTCGGCGCGATCAACGGCTTCCTCATCCTCAAACTGCGCCTCAACGGGTTCATCGTCACCCTCGGCGGGCTCACCCTGCTGCGCGGCCTCCAAGTGGCCATCTCTCAGGGCCAGTCCATCGTCAACGTGCCCGACTCGTTCCGCTACCTCGGCCGCGCGGACTGGCTGGGCGCCCCGGCCGCGATCTGGATCTGCGCGCTGCTGTTCCTGGCCGGCGGCAGCGCCCTGGCGTGGCTGCGGCACGGCCGCGCGCTGTACGCGATCGGCGGCAACGCGGAGGCGGCCAGGGCGGCGGGCATCCGGGTCGACCGGATCGTGTGGGCGGTGCTGGTGCTGGGCAGCCTGCTCGCGGCCTTCGCGGGCGTCCTCTACACCGGCCACTACGGCTCGATCTCCGCGGACCAGGGCAACGGCTGGATCTTCCAGGTCTTCGCCGCCACCGTCATCGGCGGCGTCAGCCTCAACGGCGGCCGCGGCACGCTGTTCGGTGCCCTGACCGGTGTGCTGACGCTTCAGCTCGTGGTCAACGTCATGACCCTGGCGGGCGTCCCGCCGCTGTGGAACCAGTTCCTCAACGGCGCGATCATCATCATCGCGCTGGTCATCTCCCGCTTCGCCTCCGGCGAGAAGCAGGAGTAGCCTCCGCACATGTCGATCATCGCTACCGTCGCGGTGCTGCTCATCGCCGCCCTGCACGTCTACATCCTGGTGCTGGAGATGTTCCTGTGGACGGGGCCGAAGGCCCGGGCCTCGTTCGGGACGACCGCCGAGTTCGCGTCCGCGACGAAGGCGCTCGCCGCCAACCAGGGGCTGTACAACGGCTTCCTCGCCGCGGGCCTGGTGTGGGGCGCGGTGTCCTCCGATCCGGTGGGATTCCAGGCGAAGCTGTTCTTCCTGGCCTGCGTGGCCGTGGCGGGCGCGTACGGCGCGGCCACGGCCAGCCGGAAGATCCTCTTCGTGCAGACCGTGCCGGCGGTGATCGCACTGGCGTTGGTGCTCGCAGCCCACTGAAACGGTGCCGGCAGCCGGGGCGACGGGCTGCCGGACCGCGACCGGGCCCGCCCCGCAGTCCGGGGGCGGGCCCGGTCGGCTTCTGCGGGTCGGTGTGGTTCCCGGCCGGACGGCGGGGCGCAGGACGCGCGCCGAGCCGAACCCCGGATCCGCGGAGCAGCCCGCCCCCTCGAAACTTTCGGGCTGCTCCGCCGATTCTTCGGGGGACCATAGGGCCGGTCGGCCGCTCCGTCAACCTCCTCCGGCCCGGGGGCGACCGTTCCGGGGGTGCGGTCAACCGTTCCGCGGCGGGGCGGTACTGCTGCGTTCGACCAGACTGGTGGCCAGGTCCACCCGCAGCGTGCCGGGCCGCACCCCCCGGGCCAGGTCGATCACCAGGCGGGTCGCCGTCTCGGCCATCTCGGTCAGCGGCTGGCGCACGGTGGTCAGCGGCGGCCCGACCCAGCGGGCCAGCGGCAGGTCGTCGAAGCCGACCACGCTGAGGTCCTCCGGGATGCGCAGCCCCAGCTCGCGGGCGGCCTCGTACAGGCCGAGCGCCTGCAGGTCGTTCCCGGCGAACACGGCGGTCGGCCGGTCGGGCAGGGCCAGCAGCTCCAGGCCGACCCGGCGTCCGGACTCGTGGTGGAAGTCCCCCGCCCGGACCAGCTCGGGGTCGTACGGGATGCCCGCGATGTCGAGCGCCGCCCGGTAGCCGTCGGTCCGCGCCCGGCTGCACATCATCCGGGCCGGGCCGCCGATCAGGCCGATCCGGCGATGGCCGAGGTCGAGCAGGTGCCGGGTGGCGGCGAGGCCGCCGTCCCAGTTGGTGGTGCCGACGGCGGGCACGTCCTGGCCGGGGTCGCCGGCCGGGTCCACCACGACGAACGGGATGCCCCGGCCGGCCAGTTGCTCGCGCTGGGAGCGGTCGAGGTCGGACAGCACCAGCACCACGCCGGTCGGGCGGCGGGCGAGCACGCCGTCCACCCAGGACTGGCCGGGGCTGAGCCGCCCGGCGGACTCGGAGAGCACGATGCTCAGGCCCTCGCCGCGCACCGCGTTCTCGACGCCGCGGATCACCTCCACCGCCCACGCGCTCTCCAACTCGTGGAAGACGAGTTCCAGCAGCGGGCTGGCCTGGCGGCCGCCGCGCCGCCGGTAGCCGTGCCGGTGCAGCAGTTCCTCCACCCGCTCCCGGGTGGCGGGCGCGACGTCGGCGCGCCCGTTCAGGACTTTCGAAACTGTCGGCGCGGAGACTCCGGCCTCCTGCGCGATCTCGGCGAGCGTTGCCGCTCTGGTCACGGGTTCCTCCTGCACTGCCCCTGCTGGGCGAACTCCGTCATGGGTGACCGTACGGCAGGGATGCTAGCCCGCCGCCGGGCCGGAACAGATCCCGCCGGAACCCTTGACGGGAGGCAGGGACGGTCCTAGGTTTCCCACAACATTCGGTAATTTGCTCGAAACTTTCGCTATCGAGGGTGGCAGGGTATGCGATTGAGATTCGCCGCGATCACCGCGGCCAGCGCGCTCCTCCTGGGTACGACCGCCGCCTGCGGATCCGGCGACACGTCCTCCGACTCCGGCTCCGGGACGATCCACGTGCTGGTCTACGGTGACGCAGCCAACAAGGTCGAAAAGCAGATCGTCGAGACCTTCAACAAGACCTCCAAGGTCAAGGCGGTGCTCGACACCGTCCCCGGCGCGGACTACCAGCAGAAGCTGCAGACCGTGATCAACACCCCGCGGGCCCCCGACGTCTTCTTCAACTGGGGCGGCGGCTCCATCCAGCCGTTCGTCAAGGCGGACCTGCTGCTCCCGCTGGACGACTTCATCGCCAAGGACCCGGGCCTGAAGGACAACTTCCTGCCCTCGGTGTTCAACTCCGCGGTGGTGGACGGCAAACCGTACGGCGTGCCGATGCGCGGCACCCAGCCGGTGCTGCTGTTCCACAACAAGAAGGTGCTCGCGGACGCCGGCCTCACCCCGCCCAGGACCTGGGACGAACTCCTCGACGCCACCAAGGCGTTGAAGGCCAAGGGCATCACCCCGATCGCGCTCGGCGGCGGCGACCAGTGGCCCACCCTGATGTGGTTCGAGTACCTGTACGACCGGATCGCCGGCCCCGGCCTGTTCCAGCGGGCGCTGGGCGGCGACCGCGAGGCCTGGGCGGGCGAGGACAGCCGCAAGGCGCTGGCCGCCCTCAAGCAGCTGGTCGACGCCGGGGCCTTCGGGACCAACGCCGACTCCGTGAAGTTCACCGACGGCGGCTCCCCGGCCCTGGTCGCCAAGGGCAAGGCAGCCTTCGAGCTGATGGGCTCCTGGTACTACTCCACCCAGCAGGACGCCAACCCCGACTTCGCCGCCTCCGGCCTCGGCTACACCGGCTTCCCCGCCCTGAGCGGCGGCAAGGGCGACCCGGCCGCCGTGGTCGGCAACACCAACAACTTCTACTCGGTGCTGAAGAAGACCAAGCACCCGGAGGCCGCCGCGGCCTTCCTCAAGCTGATGTACTCCGACGACTTCGTGAAGGCCCAGCTCGCCATCGGGAACCTGCCGACCACCACCAGCACGGCCGGCTTCCTCGACCTCTCGGCCAGTCCCGCGTACTCCAAGGCCCAGTACGAACTGGTCAAGGCCGCGCCCTCGTTCCAGCTCTCCTGGGACCAGGCCTACCCGCCGAGCGCCATGACCCCGATGCACACGGCCGTCCAGCAGTTCTTCGACGGCCGGATCGACGCCGACGGCTTCGTCAAGGCCATGCAGGCCTTGCCCACCTCATGACGCGCCGCACGGGGCCCGGCACGGGGGTGACCCGCCCGGGCTTCGTCTGGGCGGCACCCGCGGCGGTGTTCTTCGCGCTGTTCGCCGTCCTGCCGCTGCTGCTGGTCGTCGTGCTCTCCTTCACCAGCTGGGACGGCATCGGCGAGCCGCGCTTCAACGGCCTGGCCAACTGGACCGCCCTGATCCACGACCCGGTGATGGTCCAGTCCGTCTGGACCACCCTGCTGCTCACCGGGCTCGGCGTGGCGGCCCAGACGCCGATCAGCATCCTGCTCGGCGTCTGGGCCGCCGGGAAGCAGCGCAACCGGGCCGTGCTCTCGGCGATCTACTTCGTGCCGCTGCTGCTCTCGGCGACCGCCGTGTCGGTGGTGTGGCGGGCCGTCCTCGACCCCAACTTCGGCGTGCCCGCCCAGCTCACCTGGCTGTTCGGCGACGGCAACCTGCTCGGCAGCAGGAGCGGCGCGATCGGGGTGCTGACCTTCGTCGGCGTGTGGCAGTTCACCCCGCTGCACGCGCTGATCTACCAGGGCGGCGCCCGGGCCATCCCGCAGGTGCTCTACCAGGCGGCGGCCGTCGACGGGGCGGGCACCGTCCGCCAGTTCTTCCACATCACCCTGCCGCAGCTGCGCAACACCATCATCACCTCGGTGATCCTGATGGTGGTCGGCGGCCTGACCACCTTCGACACGGTCCTGATCCTCACCCAGGGCGGCCCCGGCACGGACACCACCGTCACCGCCTACTACATGTACCAGAAGGCCTTCAAGGGCTTCGACTTCGGCACCGGATCGGCCATCGCGCTGGTCCTGGTGGTGGTCGCCACCCTGATCTCGCTCGCGGTCGTCCGGATCTCCGGCTACGACCGGATGCGCGGCACGGCGGAGGGCCTGTGACACGAGAGACGGAGGGCCCGTGATGCGCCGGCGCCCCAACCACCTGGCCGGGATCGGCTCCCTGGTGTGGCTGCTGCTGGTCGGCCTGCCGCTGTACGTGCTGCTGATCGCGACCTTCCGCACCCGCTCCGACTACTCCACCGAGGGCCCGCTGGCGCTGCCCGCCCAGTGGACCCTGCAGAACTACCTGACCGACCTCTCCAACGGCTTCGGCCGGGACTTCCTCAACACCCTGACCGTCACCGTCGGCGTCGTCGCCATCGTGCTGCTGGTCGTCCCACCGCTGGCCTACGCCATCGTGCGCGCCCGCGGCCGGGCCACCGGCTGGGTGTTCCGGCTGTTCCTGCTGGGCCTGGCTATCCCCGCCCAGGCGGTGATCGTGCCGATGTTCTACGTCATCAGCAAGACCGGCCTGTACGACCACCTGATCGGCGTCATCCTCCCGACCGCCGCCTTCTGCCTGCCGGTCTGCACCCTCGTCCTGACCGGCGCGATGCGCGACATCAGCCCCGAGCTGTACGAGGCCATGGCGGTGGACGGCGCCTCCCCGGCACGGGTGTTCCGCCGGCTGGTGCTGCCGCTGTCCAAGGGCGGACTGTCCTCGATCGTGGTCTTCGCCGCCCTCCAGGCCTGGAACGGCTTCCTCTTCCCGCTGATCCTCACCCAGTCCGACTCCACCAAGGTCGTGACCCTCGGCCTGTACGAGTTCCAGACCGAACACGGCGTGGACGTGCCCGGACTGCTCAGCGCCGTGGTGCTCTCCATGCTCCCCGTCTTCGTCGTCTACCTGTTCGCCCGCCGGGCCCTGGTCCAGGGCCTGATGGGAGTGGGAGGAAAGTGAACGACCGCCGCAAACCCGAGCCCGTGCCCGCCTGGCGGGACACCGCCCTGACCCCGGAGGCCAGGGCGGACGCCCTGATCGCGGAGATGACCCTGCGCGAGAAGACCGCGCAGCTGGTCGGCGTCTGGGTGGGCGCCAGCGACGAGGGCGGCGAAGTCGCCCCGCACCAGCACGAGATGGAACAGCCGCCCGACCTCGACACCCTCCTCCCGCACGGGCTCGGCCAGTTGACCCGGCCGTTCGGCACCGCCCCGGTCGACCCGGCGCTCGGCGCGCTCTCCCTGCTGCGCACCCAGCGGCGGATCGCCGCCGCCAACCGCTTCGGCATCCCCGCCCTGGCCCACGAGGAGTGCCTGGCCGGCTTCGCCGCCTGGGGTGCCACCGCCTACCCGGTGCCGCTGTCCTGGGGCGCCACCTTCAACCCGGAGCTGGTCCGGACGATGGCCGCCGCCATCGGGCGCGACCTGCGGTCCGTCGGCGTGCACCAGGGCCTCGCCCCGGTCCTCGACGTGGTCCGCGACGCCCGCTGGGGGCGGGTCGAGGAGACCATCGGCGAGGACCCGTACCTGGTCGGCACCGTCGCCACCGCCTACGTGCGGGGCCTGGAGTCGGCCGGGATCGTCGCCACCCTCAAGCACTTCGCCGGGTACTCGGCCTCCCGCGCCGGCCGCAACCTCGCCCCCGTCTCGATGGGCCCGCGCGAGCGCGCCGACGTCATCCTGCCGCCCTTCGAGATGGCCGTCCGCGAGGGCCGCCCCGGCTCGGTCATGCACGCCTACACCGACACCGACGGCCTGCCCTCCGCCGCCGACGGGGCCCTGCTCACCGGACTGCTCCGGGACACGTGGGGATTCACCGGAACGGTCGTCGCCGACTACTTCGGCATCGCCTTCCTCAAGGCCCTGCACGGTGTGGCGGAGGACTGGTCCGCCGCCGCGGCCCTGGCCCTGGACAGCGGAGTCGACGTCGAGCTGCCGACCGTGAAGACCTTCGGGCAGCCGCTGCTCGACGCCGTCGCGGCGGGCACCGTGCCGGAGGAGCTGATCGACCGGGCGCTGCGCCGCGTCCTCGCGCAGAAGGCCCGGCTGGGGCTGCTGGACCCGGACTGGAGCCCGGTGCCGGCCGCCCTCGCCGACGTTCTCACGGCCGCCGACGCCGACGCCGACGCCGGTGCCGCTGCTGCCCCCGGTGCCGATGCCGCCGACCCGGGCGACCCCGAGGCACTGCGCGGCCTGGTCGACCTCGACCGGCCCGCCAACCGCGCCATCGCCGCCGAACTCGCCGAGCAGGCCGTGGTCCTGCTGCACAACGACGGCCTGCTGCCGCTGCGCAGCCCCGCCCGGATCGCGCTGATCGGCCCGAACGCCGACGAACCCACCGCCGTGCTCGGCTGCTACTCCTTCCCCGTGCACGTCGGCTCCCAGCACCCGAAGACGCCGCTCGGCATCGAACTCCCCACCCTGCGCGAGGCGTTGGCCGCCGAGTTCCCCGGCAGCGAACTGCGGACGGCGCGCGGCGTGACGGTCGACGGCGACGACACCGACGGCATCGCGGAGGCGGTCCTGGCCGCCCGGCAGGCCGACGTCGTGGTACTCGCCCTCGGCGACCGGGCCGGACTCTTCGGGCGCGGCACCAGCGGCGAGGGCTGCGACGCCGCCTCACTCGAACTCCCGGGCAGACAGGCACAATTGCTGGACGCCCTACTGGACACCGGCACACCGGTGGCGGTCACCCTGCTGGCCGGCCGGCCGTACGCGCTCGGGCGCGCCACCACCGAGGCGGCGGGGATCGTCCAGTGCTTCTTCCCCGGCGAGGAGGGCACCCGGGCACTCGCCGGTGTGCTCAGCGGGCGGATCAACCCGTCCGGACGGCTGCCGGTCTCCATCCCCGCGCACCCCGCCGTCCAGCCGTCCACCTACCTGGCCGCGCGGCTGGCCCAGGCCGGCGACGTCTCCAGCACCGACCCGACACCCGCCTTCGGCTTCGGGCACGGGCTCGGCTACAGCGAGTTCGCCTGGTCGGGCCTCGCGGCGGACGTGACCGAGACCGGCACCGACGGCGAGTTCCACCTCGCCTTCGAGGTGCGCAACACCGGCGCGCGGCCGGGCACGGACGTCGTGCAGCTCTACCTGCACGACCCGGTGGCCAGTGTGGTGCAGCCGGTGCAGCGGCTGATCGGCTACCGGCGGATCCCGCTGGACCCCGGAGCCCGCTGCCGGGTCGAGCTGACCCTCCCCGCCGACCTGGCCTCCTTCACCGGCCGCGACGGCCGGCGGATCGTCGAACCCGGCGCGCTCGAACTGCGGATCTCCGCCTCCAGCACCGACGCCCGCCTCACCGTGCCGCTGCGCCTCACCGGCCCGGCCCGCCCGCTCGACCACACCCGCCGACTCCACCCGACCGTGCGTCTGCGGGACCTCCCACCAGAGCCCCGGCCCGTGGACCGCTGAGCGGACGGCCCCCGCCACCCCCGCTCGACCGGGGCGCGGGGGGTGGGGGCCGGATCTACGCTGGAACCAGGCGCCGGAATCCCGTTCCGGCGCGGACGGCTGCCCGGACGGAGGCGTGGCACGTGGATTCGGCCGGCAATCAGGACGCACCCACGGCCGTCGTCGTGATCGACCAGGACGGCAGGGTGAGCGGCTGGAGCGAAGGCGGGCGGCTGCTGCTGGGCTGGACGGCCGAGGAGACCGTCGGACGACCGGTGACCGACCTGCTGATCGACCCCCCGCCCGGGTTCCCCGACGGCGGCCTCCCCACGAGCAGCATCGCCCCGAGCGGCCTCCCCGCGAGCAGCATTCCCCCGAGTGGCCTCCCCGAGGGCGGCATTCCCGACGGCAGCCCCCCGCCGGGCGGCCTCCCCGAGGGCGGTCCGCCGGAGGGCACCGGCACCGACCCCCTGGGCCTGATCACCCTGCGTCACCGGGACGGCTCCACGGTGGACGCCGTGGTCACGGCACACGCCCTGCACGGCGCCGGCGGCCGGGTGCTGGGCCGCGTCGTCACCGTCCAGCGCTGGGGGCGCCGCCCGGTGATCGCCGACCGCGCCTTCGAGCAGTGCCCCTTCGCGCTCGGCGTCTACGACCCCGAGCTGCGGTTCCTCTGGGTGAACGCCGCCGCCTGCCGGGTGATGGCGCACTCGGAGGGCCAGGTGCTCGGCGAGAAGTACCGCGAGCTGTTCCCGGAGCTGGACGACAAGGCGTACACCAACCAGTTGTCCGAGGTGGCCCGGACGGGCGAACCCGCCCGCCTGATCACCATCTTCCGGCCGCTGGGCAGCGCCTACGCCAACGCCTGGGCCACCAGCATGTGGCCCGTCCGGGACGCGGAGGGCACCGTCCGCGCGGTCGCCAACTGGGGATTCGACATGAGCGCCGAGTACTGGGCCCGGCAGCGCCTGCTCATCCTCAACGAGGCCAGCAGCGGCATCGGCCGGACGCTCGACGTGGTCAGCACCGCCCAGGAACTCGCCGCGACCCCGGTGCCGGGCTTCGCCGACCTCGTCACCGTCGACCTCTTCGACGAGGTGCTGCGCGGCGAGGAGCCGCCGCTGGCCGCCGCGTTCGCCGTCGCCGGGACGATCGTGCTCGGCCGGGCCGCCCGGCACGACGCGAAGGCGCCCGCCGAGCGGCGGTCCGGGCCCCCGACACCGGTCCACTACGCCTCCGGATCCATCGCCGCCCGCTGCATGGTCACCGGCCGGTCCATGGTGCAGCTCGCCGCCGCACCCGACCAGGGCGGCGAATGGGCCTTCGGCCCCGGGCTCGCCGCCGACCCCGCCCACTGGCCGCCGGGCACCCCGCTGATCGACCAGTCCATCGCCGCCCAGGGCCTGACCGGCCGGATCACCGTGCCGCTGCTGGCCCGCGGCGCCCTGCTCGGCGTCGTCGTCTTCGCCCGCCGGGACCGCCCCGAGGCCTTCACCGCCGACGACCTGATCCTCGCCGAGGAACTGGCCGCCAAGGCCGCCGTCGCCATCGACAACGCCCGCCGCTACACGCTCGAACACACGACCGCACTGACCCTGCAGCGCAGCCTGCTCCCGCAGCGGCTCCCCAGCCACGAGGCGGTCGAGGCGGCCTCCGGCTACCTGCCCGCCGGGGCCGGCGCGGGCGTCGGCGGCGACTGGTTCGACGTCATCCCGCTGTCCGGCGCCCGCGTCGCCCTGGTCGTCGGCGACGTCGTCGGCCACGGCCTGCACGCCTCGGCCAGCATGGGCAGGCTGCGCACGGCCGTCCGCACCCTGGCCGACGTGGACCTGCCGCCGGACGAACTGCTGACCCACCTGGACGACCTGGTCCTCCACCTCCCCGGCGACCACCGGCTCGAAAACGGCTACGAGACGACCGGCGAAGCCGGAGCCACCTGCCTGTACGCCGTGTACGACCCGGTGTCCCGGCGCTGCGCACTGGCGAGCGCGGGCCACCCGCTGCCGCTGGTCATCCTGCCGGACGGCACCAGCACCCCGGTCCTCGCGCAGCCGGGGCCGCCGCTCGGCATCGGCGGACTGCCGTTCGAGGCAGCCGAGTTCGAGCTGCCCGAGGGCAGCCTGCTCGCCCTCTACACCGACGGGCTGGTGGGGAACCGGGGCCACGACGCCGAGCAGGGGACCGCCGAACTGCTCAAGATCCTGACCAGGCCGGACACTTCGGCCGGCGCCTCGCCGGCCGCCTCCCTGCAGGCGCTCTGTGACGCGGTGATGGACACCATGCTCCCCGACCACCGCACCGACGACGCCGCCCTGCTGCTCGCCCGCACCCGCGCGCTGGACCCCGACCACGTCGCCGACTGGGACATCGAGCCGGACTTCGCCCAGGTGGCGCGCGCCCGGCAGCTGGTCGCCGACCAACTGGTCGCCTGGGGCCTGGAGGCGGCGGCGTTCGTCACCGAGCTGGTCGTCAGCGAGCTGGTCACCAACGCCATCAAGTACGGGGAGCCGCCGATCAGGCTGCGGCTGATCCGCAACGCCTCGCTGATCTGCGAGGTGTCCGACGCCAGCGACACCACCCCGCACCTGCGCCGGGCCCGGGCCTTCGACGAGGGCGGCCGGGGCCTGATGCTCGTCGCCCAGCTCACCCAGGGCTGGGGCACCCGGCACGGCACCAACGGCAAGACGATCTGGTGCGCGCAGACCATCGGTCTGATGTAGCCGGCGTCCTCCGCCCGCCGTTCGACCGCATACATGGGATGGATCGGCAGGGGTGGGCGGGGTCGGTCCGGCCGAAGTGCCAGTTCACGCCGGGTTCCTGACGGGCAAAACCATCGGACGCCTTCCCGGACATGGGATCACCTGCTACCTTGGCGCCGTGTCGTTGACTGACAAGGCCATCGCCCGAATCCGCCGGATGATCCGGGACGGTGAGCTTCCCCCGGGATCGAAACTGCCCCCCGAGCAGCAGCTCGCGGCCGACCTCGGCCTGTCCCGGAACCTGATGCGCGAGGCGGTCAAGACGCTCGTCGTCGCCCGGGTCCTGGAGATCCGGCGCGGCGACGGCACCTATGTGACCAGCCTGGCGCCCGGCCTGCTGCTGGAAGGACTGGGCGGCGCCGTCGAACTGCTGCAGGGCGACACCGTCCTGGAGCTCACCGAGGTGCGCAGGCTCTTCGAGCCGGCCGCCACCGGGCTCGCCGCCGCCCGCATCACCGACGAGGACCTCGCCGAGGTGGGGCGGCAACTGTCGGCCATGCGGGACGCCCGCGACGACGTGGAACGCCTCACCCACCACGACGCGGCCTTCCACCGGGCGGTGATCCGCGCCACCGGCAACGAGACCCTGGCCACGCTGCTGGAGCACATCTCCGGCCGCACCCTGAGCGCCCGGATCCGGCGCGGACAGGTCGACGCCGAGGCCGCCGAGCGCACCATCGCCGAGCACGAGGCGATCCACGACGCCCTCGCGGCCCGCGACAGCACCCTCGCCCAGGCCGCCGCCCTGATGCACGTCCACACCACCGAGCGATGGCTCCGCGACCAGCTGGCCAGGGGAGAGCGGATCCCCGTCGGGCCGTAGGGCCGGCCCGCAGCCCGTCAGCCCCGCACCGCCCCGGCCCGCAGCCCGCCCGGGGCGGAGCCGGTCCGGGGCGGAGCCGTCTCCGTACCCGACGCACCGTCAACCCCCGAGTGAGGAGCGATCCCGCGTGAGAGTCGACGCGCACCACCACGTGTGGGAGCTGGGCCGTCGCCCGCAGACCTGGCTGGACACGCCGGAGACGGCCGCCATCCGGCGTGACTTCGGCCCGGCGGACCTCGCCCCCCACACCCGGGCGGCGGGCATCGAACGCACGGTACTGGTACAGGTCCTGCCGGACCTCGCGGAGACCCGGGAGTTCCTCGCCCTGGCCGCCGCCGAACCGTCGGTCGCCGGCGTCGTCGGCTGGGCCGACCTCACCTCGCCCGGGATCGCCGACACCCTCGCCGAGCTGCGGCAGGGGCCGGGCGGCGACCGGCTCGTCGGCATCCGCCACCTGGTCCAGGGCGAGGCCGACCCGGCCTGGCTCACCCGTGCCGACGTGCGGCGCGCCCTGCGCGCGGTCGGCGACGCCGGGCTCTGCTACGACCTGCTCGTCGTGCCCCACCAACTCCCCGCCGCCATCGAGGCCGTGCGCGGTCTGCCGGGCCTGCAGTTCGTGCTGGACCACCTCGCCAAGCCGCCGGTCGCGAGCGGCGAACTGGAACCGTGGGCCGGACGGCTGCGCGAACTGGCCCGCGAGCCCAACGTCTCCTGCAAGCTCTCCGGCCTGGTCACGGAAGCCCCCCGCGACGGCTGGACCGTCGCCGGTCTGCGCCCCTACACCGAGACCGCCCTCGACGCCTTCGGGCCCGACCGCGTCATGTTCGGCTCCGACTGGCCGGTCTGCCTGTTGGCCGCCACGTACGAACAAGTCGTCGACGCCGCCGAGGAGTTGACGAGCGGCCTGGCAGCGCACGAGCGCGCCCGGGTCTTCGGCGGGACGGCGGCCCGGGTCTACGGGCTGTCCGACCCCGCGCCGACCGGCCCGGGGGAGGAGCCGATATGAAGGTCCGCCTCGCCTACGGTGAGACCGGGCTCGACATCGACGTCGACCCGGCCGTCACCACCGTCGTGGAGCCGCTGCACCACCCCGGCGCCGCCGACGAGAGTGCCGCCCTCAGGGACGCGCTGCGCCGCCCGGTCGCCGGCCCCCCGCTGCGCGAGCGGGTCAGGCCGGGGCAGACGGTGGCCATCTCCGCCTGCGACGGCACCCGGCCGCAGCCGCGCCGACTGATGATCCCGGCCGTCCTGGCCGAACTCGACGGGATCGTCCGGCCGGAGGACGTGGTGATCCTGGTGGCCACCGGCACGCACCGGGGCAACGACCCGGACGAGCTGCGGCGGATGTTCGGCGACGAGGTGGTCGACCGGATCCGGATCGTCAACCACGACGCGCGCGACGAGTCGCAGCTGGTGTGGATGGGCCACTGGGGCGACGGCGTGCCGGTCCGGCTCAACCGGGCCTGGGTCGAGGCGGACGTCAGGATCACCACCGGCTTCGTCGAACCGCACTTCTTCGCGGGCTTCTCCGGCGGCCCCAAGCTGGTGGCGCCGGGCCTGGCGGGGCTGGAGACGGTGCTCGTCCTGCACGACGCGAAGCGCATCGGCGACCCCCGGGCGACCTGGGGCACCACCCACGGCAACCCCGTCCACGACGACGTCCGCGCGATCGCGGAGGGCACCGGCGTCGACTTCGCACTCGACGTCGTCCTCAACCGCGACCACCGCATCGTGGAGGCCTTCGGCGGCGACCTGCCGGCGATGCACGCGGCGGCCACCGCGGCCGCCCGCCGCCTCGCGATGCGGCCCGTCGACCACCGCTTCGACGTGGTGGTCACCACCAACGCCGGCCACCCCCTCGACCAGAACCTCTACCAGGCGGTCAAGGGCATGTCGGCCGCCCACACGGTGGTCCGGCCCGGCGGACTCGTGGTCTGCGCGGCCGAGTGCCGCGACGGCTTCCCCGACCACGGCTCCTACCGCGAGGTCCTGGCCTCCGCCGCCTCCCCGCAGGCCCTGCTCGCGGACATCGCGGCCAGGCCGGTGACGGTGCCCGACCAGTGGCAGGTGCAGGTCCAGGCGCGGATCCAGTCCTCCTGCCGGGTGGTGATGCACACCTCCCACCTCAGCGACGCCGAACTGGCGACCGCCCACCTGGAGCAGACCGCCGACATCTCGGCGACGGTGGCCGAGGCGGTCGCCGCCGCCGGGCCGGACGCCCGGGTGTGCGTCCTGCCCGAGGGGCCCATGACGATCCCCTACCTGCGGGCCGGCCGGGAGACCGCGACCTGACCCGCGCCCCTGACCGGCACCCGACCCGCGCCCGGCGCCCGGCCGCCCACCGCCGCCCCCGGCCCCGCCCGGCAGCCCCCCGTGAGGAGCAGAGCCGCATGGATCCCACCCGCCCGGACCCCTCGCCCAGGGATCCCGTCCCCCCGGAACCCGTCCCCGCGGACCCGACCCGCGTCCACGACCTCGGCTTCGCCCAGGTGGACATCGGCCGCGAACAGCGGCAGGGCCTGCCCGAGGCCGTGTACGGGCCCGGCAAGACGCCCGACCAGATCCGCACCATCGCCGCCGAACTGCTGCGCGCCAACTCCGGTCCCGTCCTGGTCACCCGGGTGGGCGCCGAGACCGCCGCCGACGTGCTCGGCCACCTGCCCGGAGGCTCCTACGACGCCACGGCCGGCCTGCTGGTCTGGCGCCCCGCCGAGCCGAACGGCTTCGCCCTGACCGTGGTCTCCGCCGGGACCTCCGACTGGCCGGTGGCCGCGGAGGCCGCCGCCGTGGCCGGGGCCGTCGGGCTGGAGGTCACCACCGTGCACGACGTCGGCGTGGCCGGGCTGCAGCGGGTCCTCCGCGTCCGGGACCAGCTCCGGGAGAGCGACGCGGTCGTCGTGGTGGCGGGCATGGAGGGCGCCCTGGCCAGCGTCGTCGGCGGCCTGGTCGGCTGCCCGGTGATCGCCGTGCCGGTCTCGACGGGGTACGGCGCGTCCTTCGCCGGCGTGACCGCCCTGCTGGCCATGCACGCCTCCTGCGCGGCCGGCATCACCGTGGTCAACATCGACTCGGGCTTCGGCGCGGCGATGGCCGCGTACCGCCTCTCCCGGGTGGGGAGCCGACGCCCGTGATCTGCTGGATCAACCCGTTCACCGGCATCGCGGGCGACATGCTCCTCGGCGCCCTGCTCGACGCCGGGGCACCGCTGGACGAGGTGCGCGCCTCGATCACCGCGACCGGCCTCACCGGCTGGGAACTCGACGCCGAGCGGGTGAGCGCGCACGGCCTGGCCGCGACCGCCGCCCGGGTACGGGTCACCGACACCGCCACCGAGCGCAAGGCCGCCGAACTCCTGGAACTGGCCGCCGCGGCCCGCCCCGAGCCCGTGGCCGCGCTCGGCACCGCGGCGCTCACCGCGATCGCCCGCGCCGAAGGCCGCCTGCACGGCACCGACCCCGCCGACGTGCACCTGCACGAACTCGGCGGCCACGACGCCCTGGTGGACATCGTCGGCGTCGCCGCCGCCCTGCACGCCCTCGGCGTCACGGACGTGGTCTGCGCACCCCTGCCGCTCGGCACCGGCCGGGTCCGGGCCGGGCACGGACTGCTGCCCTGCCCGGCCCCCGCGACCCTGGCACTCCTCGAAGGCGCCGCGGTGACCGGCACCGACCTGCGCGGGGAGACCGTCACACCGACCGGTGCGGCACTGCTCCGGGCCGCCGGCACCCGCTACGGCCCGCCGCCGCCCATGACCCCCGTGGCGACGGGCTACGGCGCCGGCACGCGCACGCTCGCCGACCGGCCGAACGTCGTGGCCGTCACCCTGGGCCGCCCGCTGCCCCCGCCGCCGGACGCGGACCCGGCGGTCGAGACCGTCGTCACCCTGGAGACCAACCTCGACGACGTCACGGGCGAGACCATCGCCCACACCATCGTGCGGGCCCTCGCGGAAGGCGCGCTCGACGCCTGGACGACGGCGGCCGTGATGAAGAAGGGCCGGCCCGCGCAGGTGCTGCACGTCCTGGCCCGACCGGAGGCCGTCGACCGGCTCCGCGCCGTGGTGCTCACCGAGACGGGGACGCTCGGCGTCCGCCAGACCGTCCAGACCCGCGTCGCCGTGCCCCGGCGGATCCACACCGTCGAGGTCGGGGGCCTGGCCGTCCGGGTCAAGCAGGGCCCCTTCGGCTCCAAGACCGAGCACGACGACGCCGCGGCCGTGGCCGGCCGCACCGGCCTGCCCCTGCGCGTCGTCGCCGAGCGGGCGCGGCGGCTGGCCGAGGCGGAGCACCCCGACGCTTCGACGCAGGAAGGCGGCACACCGTGAACGGCGGACCGGGGACGGACGACCGGAGCCCGGAGCAGGCCGACGCCCTGCTGGCGGCCGTACGCGCGCTCGGCCCCCTCGCCGTCGCCTACTCCGGCGGCGTGGACTCCGCCCTCGTGCTGGCGGCCGGCGTGCGCGCGCTGGGGCCCGACGGCGTGCTCGCCGTGACGGCGGTCTCGGCGAGCCTCGCCTCCGGTGAACTCGACGCGGCCCGCGCCCTCGCCGACTCCCTCGGCGTGGCGCACCTGGCGCCCCGCACCGACGAGTTGAACCGCCCCGGCTACCGGGCCAACGGCCGGGACCGCTGCTACTTCTGCAAGTCCGAGGTCCTCGACACCATCGCCGCCGTCGCCCGCGAGCACGGCTTCCACCGGCTCGCCACCGGCACCAACGCCGACGACGCGGCCGACCCCTTCCGGCCGGGCATCCGGGCCGGGCACGAGCGGGACGTCCGCACGCCGCTGCGGGACACCGGCCTCGGCAAGGCGGACGTACGGGCCGTCAGCCGGCTGTGGGCGCTGCCGACCTGGGACAAGCCGGCCACGCCCTGCCTGGCCAGCCGGATCCGTTACGGCATCCCCGTCACCGGCCACCGGCTGGCCCGCGTCGACCGGGCCGAGACGGCGGTGCGCCGGGCGCTCGACCGGGCCGGACTGCGGTCCGGGCAGCTGCGGGTGCGCGACCTCGGCGACCGCGTCCGCATCGAACTCGACGCCGAACTGGTGGCCGCGGCGGCCCGGCTCACCTCCCTGGCGGACGCCGTGGCCGAGGCCGGTTTCGCCGCGACGCCCGTCGTGATCGACGGCTTCGCCTCCGGCCGGCTCAACCACGAGCCGCGCCCCGCCACCGGGGAGGGCTGACATGCCGCCCGCCCCTCCCGGACGACGCCCGCCCGGGCACCGACCGGACGACCGCCCGTACCGCCCGCTGACCGCCTTCTTCCGGCCCCCGCCCCCCGGAGCCGGGCCCCGCGACCCCCGCGATCGGAGCGACGCCATGCCGAGGCAGACCCACCGGCCCGCCGAGGAAACGCTCTGGTACCGGCGCCCCGCCGACGGCTTCCTGGAGGCGCTGCCGCTCGGCAACGGGCGGTTCGGCGCCATGGCGTACGGCGGTGTCCGCACCGAGCGGATCGAGCTCAACGCCGACACGCTGTGGTCCGGCGGGCCCGGCCCGCACGACCGCGCGGGCGCCGCCGAGCACCTGCCCGCCCTGCGAACGGCGGTGCTGCGCGACCGCGACCACGCCCGGGCCCACGCGATCGCCGCCACCCACTTCTCCGGCCCCGACGCCGAGGCGTACCAGCCGCTTGCCACCCTGCTGCTCACCTTCCCCCCGGGCGCGGCGGACGACCCCGCCGACTACCGGCGCGCGCTGGACCTCGACGAGGCCGTGCACACCGTGGAGTTCACGGCCGGCGCAGTGCGCCACCGGCGCGAGAGCTTCGTCTCCGCCCCGGCGGGCGTGCTGGTCGTCCGCCTCCGTACGGACACCCCCGGCGCCCTCTCCTTCCGCGCGAGCCTGACGACCCCCCACCCCGCCGCACGCCCCGAACTCGACCCCGCGACCGGCACCCTGTCGGTCCGCGGCCGCGCCCCCGCCCGCCTCCCGCGCCGGGCGGGCGAGCCCGTGACGTACCGGACGGACCAGGGCACGGGCTTCGCGGCCGCGCTGCGCGTGCGCACCGCCGACGGACGCGTCGGCGGCGACGACGGCGCGATCGACGTCACCGCCGCCGACGAGGCGGTCCTGCTGATCGCCGTCGGCACCGGCTACCGGGACTGGCGACAGCGGCCCGACGGCCCCGAGGCGGCACTCGCCGAGGCGCACCGGTGGCTGGACGGAGCCGACGGGCAGGACTTCGACACCCTGCGGGCCGCCCACACGGCCGACCACCGGCGGCTCTTCGGCGCGGCCGCCCTCCGGCTCCACGGACCGGCGGAGGCGGCCCGGCGGCCGACCGGCGAACGCCTCGCCGCCGCGAACGCGGGCGCCGAGGACCCGGGCCTCGCCGCCCTGCTCTTCGCCTACGGCCGCTACCTGCTGATCGCCTCCTCGCGGCCCGGCACCCAGCCCGCGAACCTCCAGGGGATCTGGAACAACGACGTCACCCCGCCCTGGAACTCCGACTGGACGTCGAACATCAACCTCCAGATGAACTACTGGCCCGCCGAGACCACCGGCCTGGCCGAGTGCCACCAGCCCCTGCTCGACCTCGTCGCCGACCTCGCCGAGGCGGGGCGATCCACCGCACGGGCCCACTACGGCGCCCCGGGCTGGTGCTGCCACCACAACGTCGACATCTGGCGAGCCACCGGCCCCGTCTCGGGCGACCCGGTCTGGGCGCACTGGCCGATGGCGGGCCCGTGGCTGGCCGCCCACCTGTGGGACCACCACCTCTTCCACGGCGACCGCGCCCACCTCGCCGACCGCGTCTACCCGGTCATGCGCGAGGCCGCCCGGTTCCTCACCCACCTCCTGGCCGAGGCCCCCGACGGCACCCTGGTGACCTGCCCGTCCACCTCCCCCGAGCACCACTTCCGGCTCCCCGACGGCACCCTGGCCGCCGTCGACGCCGGCTGCACCCTGGACCACTGGCTCGCCGCCGAACTCCTCGACAACACCGTCGCCGCCGCCCGGGAACTCGGGGTCGACCACGAGTGGGCCGCCGAACTCACGGCCGTCCGCGCCCGGCTCCGGCGCCCGTCCCTCGCCGCCGACGGGCGCCTGCTGGAATGGCGGGACGACCTCCCCGAGGAGGACCCGGGCCACCGCCACCTCTCCCACCTCTACGGCCTCTACCCGGGCAGCGCCGTCGACCCGCTCGGCGACGACACCCTGCTGGACCCGGCCCGCCGCGCCCTGGACCGCCGGCTGGCACACGGCGGCGGAGGCACCGGCTGGAGCCTCGCCTGGGTCGCCGCGCTCGCCGCGCGCCTCGGCGACGGAGCCCTCGCCGGACAGGCCGTGCAGCGCCTGCTCGAAACCTCGATCGCGCCCAACCTGCTCGACCTGCACCCGCCGCAGCTCTTCCAGATCGACGGCAACTTCGGCATCACCGCCGCCATCGCCGAAACGCTGCTGCAGAGCCACAACGGCGTCCTGCGGCTGCTGCCCGCACTGCCGCCGTCCTGGCCGGGTGGCGACGTGCGCGGCCTGCGCGCGCGGGGCGGCCTCACCGTCGGCCTCAGCTGGCGCCGGGGCGTGCTGACCGGAGCCGAACTGCGGGCCGCCCGGGACACCCTGATCGACCTCCACCTGCCCGAGCGCGGGGGCCACCCCGTCCTCACCGACCAGGCGGGCAGGCTGGTCGCGGCCGCCCTGGCGCCCGGGGACGGGCGGCGGCTCCGCGCGCGGCTCCGGGCGGGCAGCCGGTACCGGCTCTCCTACCCGGAGCCGGACGTCGGGCACTGAACGCGACGCCGGGCCGCCAGGCGCCGCGCTACGGCCTGCCTGGCGGCGGCGGGGGAGGCAGCGTCGCGGTGTCGGGCGCCGGTTCCGGCCAGACCAGCAGCACCGGGCAGGGTGCGTGGTCGACGACGAAACGGGTCGCCGGGCCGAGGCTGTGCGGTCCGAGCCGGGTGCGGTCGCCGTCGCGGGCGAGGACGAGGAGTTCGGCGCCGTCGGCCGCCGCGACGACCTCGCGTTCGACGCGGCCGGCGCGCTCCACGTGGGTGCAGGGCCGCCCGAGGCGCTCGGCCGCGGCCCGGAGGAGGTCCCGGGCCGAGGTCGCCGCCAGGGCCTCCACCCGCGTGCCGGGATCGCGCTCGCGGTGGCCGCGTCCGAGCAGTCCGGCGAACGCGCCGTGCGCGGCGCCGGGCACGTCCTGGCCGCTGACGTGGAGCAGGACGATCTCCGCCCCCTGCGGTGCGTGCGCGCGGGCGGCGTCGACACAGGCGGGCCAGGTGCCTTCGGTGATCCAGACGACGACGGTCACGGCCTCGTCCTCCTCGCCGGCGTGCCCGTCGGCCTGCTCCGCTTCGTCCGCTTCATCCGCTTCATCCTCCGATGATCTGCAGTGATCCCCACAGCGCCACCACCGCCACGGCCAGGGCGGCCGGTACGACGAGCAGACCGAGGCGGGTGAACTCGCCCAGCCCGATGTCGGTGTCGTGCTCCCGGACGATGCGCCGCCACAGCAGCGTGGCCAGGGAGCCGGCGTAGGTGAGGTTGGGGCCGATGTTCACCCCGAGCAGCACCGCCAGCACCGCGCCCGCGCCGGACGGCACGGCCAGTGGCAGCAGGACCAGGGTGGCGGGCAGGTTGTTGATGACGTTCGCCAGGACCGCCGCCACCGCCGCCGCGCCGAGCAGCGCCGGCAGCGACGTGCCGTGCGGGACGAGGTGCCCGAGCGCGGAGGACAGGCCGTTGTCGACGACGGCCCGGACCACGATGCCCAGCGCCAGCACGAACGCCAGGAACGGCACGGCGGCCGCGCGCACGATCGCCACCGGCGTGGTGCTGCGCCGCACCAGGGCCCGGACGGCGAGCACCAGCGCGCCGGCCAGGGCCGCCCACGCCGGATCGATCCCGACGATCGACGTCAGGACGAACCCGGCGAGCGTGCAGCCCACGGTGACGAGGGCGAAGAGCGGCATCTGCGGCGCCGCGGTGTCGGCCGCGGGCGGGGCACCGGCCACCAGGTCGGCGGCGAAGAAGCGGCGCAGCACCACGTACTCGACGGCGATGGCCGCCAGCCACGGCAGCGCCATCAGCGCGGCGAACCGGGTGAAGCTCAGCCCGCTGGCGGCGAAGGCCAGCAGGTTGGTGAGGTTCGAGACCGGCAGCAGCAGCGACGCCGTGTTCGACAGGTGCGTGCAGGCGTAGACGTGCGGCTTGGGCCGGGCCCCGAGGCGGGCCGCGGTGACGAACACCACCGGGGTGAGCAGCACCACGGTCGCGTCCAGGCTGAGCACGGCCGTCACCACCGAGGCGACCACGAACACCTGCACCAGCAGCCGCCGGGGGCTGCCCGCGGACGTACGGGCCATCCACGCCCCGCAGGCGCGGAACAGGCCCTCGTCGTCGCACAGCTGCGCCAGCACCAGGACGGCGGCGAGGAACCCGATCACCGGCCCCAGCCGCTCCGCCTCGGCCAGCGCGTGCGACGGCGGGATCGCGCCGACACCCACCACCAACGCGGCCGCCGGGACCGCGACCACGGCCTCCGGCCAGCCCCACGGCCGCACCACCGCGCAGACCAGCACGAGGACGAGCAGCCCGATGGACAGTGCTTCCGCGAACGACGTACTCAGGGTCTGCTCCTTGCAGGCGACGGTTTCAGCACACCCGACCGGACCGGAACCGCCTGGTCACGGTGCATCGGTGCAGCCCAACGGTACGCGCTGCGACCGAAGACCTCCTCCCCGGCGCTGACGCCGTGCAAGTTCCCCGGGTCCGGGGCCCGCATTCCTCCGCTCAGGGGCCGACCGGCAGGACGGACGTGGGTTCGGTCGTCACGAGGGGTGCTGCGGCGGGGGTCAGGTGCCCGGTGGCCGGGTCGCGGTGAAAGGCAGTGAGCGTGCCGGAGCGCTGGTTGGCGCAGAACAGGAGGAGCCCGTCGGGGGTGAGGGCGATGTCCCGGGGCCAGACTCCGCCGCACGCGACGGTGGCGATCAGCTCGGCGGACGCGCCGTCACCGCGGACGGCGTGCACGGCGATCGCGTCGTCACCGCGGTTGGTCGTGTAGAGGAAACGGCCGTCGGCGGACAGCCGGACGGCGGCCGCGGAGTTGGCGTGGGGCGCGCTCGGGTCCTGCCGCGTCGCCAGCTCCACGGTGGGTTCGAGGCGGCCGGTCGGCGCGTCCCAGGTGCAGACGGTGAGCGTCGAGGAGAGTTCGTTGAGGACGTGGACGTACCGGCCGGAGGGGTGGAACACGAGGTGCCGGGGGCCCCTGCCGGGCGGGAGTTCGGCCGTCTGGTGCGCGCTGAGCAGGCCGGTGGCCGGAGCGAAGGCGTAGACGTGGATCCGGTCCGTGCCGAGGTCGGTGCAGAGGAGGAAGCGTCCGTCCGGCGAGGGCGCGGCCATGTGGGCGTGGGGGGAGGTCAGCAGCTTCCCGGCGGGCTGCCGGCCGGGGTGGCGGATGGTCTGGACCGGCGGGGAGGTGACCAGGCCGTCGGCGCCGGTGGGGATGACCGACAGGACGCCGTCGCCGTAGTGGGCCGCGAAGACGTGGGAACCGCTGGGGTGGACCGCGAGGTGGCAGGGGCCCGCGCCGCCGCTGGCCGTGGCGGCGGCGGTGGCGCTGGTGGCGGTGCCGGGAAGGCCGAGGACCCCGGTGGCGGGGTCGACCCGGAGGGAGAGGATCCGCCCGGGGGCCTCCTCCAGGACGGCGTGCAGGACGGGGCGCGTCGGGTCGAGGGCCGCGTAGGAGGGGTGGCCGACCGGCAGGGTCCGGACGAGGGTCATGGCGCCGGTGCCGTCGTAGCGGACGGTGGAGAGACCGGCTCCGGGGGTGTCGGCCGGGGCGGCGCTGCCGATGACCAGCGAGCCGCCGGAGGGCGTCGTCGGGAGGGGGTTCAAGGATGCCTGCTCTCTGCTCACCGTGCGGTGAACGGTCCGTCAGGGGCGCCACCCGGGTGGCGGTGTCCGAGATCGGCATCCTACGGACGGCGGACGCGCCGAGTCGACGCCGGACCGGGGGACGGTCGGGCGTCGGCGTCGGCGTCGGACCGACCAGCGCGTGCGGTCGACGGTCAGACGCCCCCCGGGACGAGGCGGTCCCGGACGGCGTCCAGGGTGGCGGCGATGCGGAGCGATTCCGCGAGCGGGACGAGGTGGGCGGAGGTGTCGCCCTCGGCCGCGGAGTCCACCGCCTCCACCATGAGGCGGTACGGGTTCTGGGGCGGGTAGTGGCGACGGCCCTCGCCGGTGGCGGTGAGCGTGCTGGGCGCCACGCCGGCGCAGAAGGCCGGCGGGGCGAGCGTGATGGAGCCGCCGGTGCCGGTGGTGGTGAAGGTCTCGGCCGTGTCGCCCACGAGCGAGCAGCCGACCTCGGCCGTCCCCTGGCCGGGGAACTCCAACCGGAAGCGGGTGGCCGCGTCGGCGGAGCCGGGCCGCCAGAGGTCCTGCTCGGCGCTGACGACCCTCGGCGTCCGCCAGCCGAAGGCGGCGAGCGCGGCGGAGACGGCGTAGTAGCCGACGTCGTAGAGGGCGCCGCCGCCGAGGGCGGCGTCGAGGCGGTAGTTGCCGGGGGCGGGGGCCAGGCCGTCGAACCTGGCGGTGACGGTGCGGACGGTGCCGATGGCGCCGCGGGTGATCATGGACTCCAGGTCCCGGGTGCGCGGGTGCCAGCGGTTCCAGGCCGCCTCGACGAGCAGCCGCCCGGTGGCGCGGGCGGTGGCCGCCATGGCGGCGACCTCGGCGGCGGTCAGGCCGAGCGGTTTCTCGCACAGGACGTGCTTGCCCGCGCGCAGGGCGCGCTCCACCCACGGGCGGTGGGCGCTGTTGTGGAGCGAGATGTAGACGATGTCCACGGCGGGGTCGTCCAGCAGGTCCTCGTAGCGGGTGTACACCCGCGCCGGGTCGAGGGCACGGGCCCGCCGGGCGTCGGTCGCGGCGACGGCGTGCAGGCGCGGCCGGTCGGCCGCGTGGACGGCGGGTGCCAGGCTGGACGCGGCTATCGAACCGGCGCCCAGGAAACCCCAGTCGGCCATGTCAGTCCTCCTCCGCCGGGGCGGTCGCGCCGGTCGGGCCGGCTGTGCCGGTCGCGTCCGTCGGGTCCGTCGGGTGCGTCGTGTCGGTCGTGGTGGCGGCCAGGTCCAGGACGAGGGAGCTCCAGCCGAAGGACCGCGCGCCGTGCCCCTCGGCGTCCTCCGGGCCGTAGCACTCCCGGGTGCCCGAGGCCGCGACGAGCGCGCAGGTGCGCGCGGCGAGCGTGTCGGCTTCCGCGTGGTAGCCGCGGTGGCGCAGGCCCCCGTACAGGTACCAGTTGAGGTTGACCCAGCTGGAGCCGCGGAAGATCGCCCCGGTGCGGAACGAGGCGTCGTAGGACGGTTCGGTGGCGGCGACGCTGGGGACGGGATGGGGCCGCCAGAACTCCCTCTCGTTCAACAGGTGTTCTTCGATGACCCGGCGCGCCGCGGCGTCCGGCACCGAGTCGAGGAGGACGGGCACGAGCGAACTCGCGGTGAGGACCCCGCTGCGCTTCCCGGCGACGAGGTCGAGGTCCTGGAAGGCTCCGGCGGTCTCGTCCCAGCAGTGCCGCATCAGTGCGGCGCCGATCGCCCGGGACTCCTCGGCCAGCCGGTCCGCCGTCCGCCCGTTCGGTTCGACCCTCCGGACGAGGCGCGCCAGGCAGGCCAGACCGTCGGCGTAGACGGTGTTGAGGAGCACGTCGTTCCAGACGAACAGCCGCCGGTCGCGGAGCGGGGTCTCCGGCGTGCGGGACGGAGAGGCGTAGGCCGTGATCAGCGACCGCATCGCACTGTGCCAGGCGGTGCCCACGGCGTCCTCCGCGGCCGACTCGATGCCGAGCGCGGCATCGTACTTGGGGCTGCTGTCCAGCCCGGACTCGTCCGGCTGGTAGATCTCCAGCAGGCCGGTGCCGGGGCTCGTGCGGTGGTCCCTGAGCCAGCCGAAGAAGGCGAGCGCGGGCGGCAGGACGCGGCGCAGCCAGAGGTCGTCCCCGGTGGCCCGGTACACCCGCTCGACGGCTCGGGCGACCACGGGCGGCGCGATGGTGACGGACCGCCAGCCCTCCCAGAGGTCGATCCGGAAGTCCGCCGTGGCGCGCGGCCTCAGGTCGTCCTGCCAGAGGACCATGTGCGGCAGGAACCCGGTGGGTGTGATCGCGCCGAGCAGGGAGCGCAGCTCGTCCCGGGCCCGGCGGGTGTCGACGTGGGTGAGGGCGATGGCGTGGAAGCTGCTGTCCCAGGCCCACTGGAAGGGGTAGCTGTCGGGGGAGGGGCAGGTGAAGTCGAAGTGACGCTGGGCCGCCCGGGAGAACCCGGTGCGGTGGTTGCGGGCCAGGGTGTCGCGGGCCCGGGCGGCGCTCTCGGCGCCGATCGCCGTGCGCTCCGCGCGCTTCGTACCCTCCGTGCGCTCCGGGCTCGCTGTGCTTTCAGTGACGGACATGTGGGGTGACTCCCGAGGAGGACGAGTCGGCGGGCGCCGGCCGCTGACGCCCGGCGGCGAGCAGCAGCGCGGCGAAGGGCAGCAGGCAGCCGGCGAGGCCGAAGGCCGAGCGGACGCCGAGGTGGTCGGACAGCGTGCCGAGGAGCAGGGGCGCGAGCATGATGCAGGCGCTGACGGTGAGTTGGACCCGGGCCGTGGCCTGGTCGGTGCGGCCGGGTGCCGCGCTCACCGCCAGCGACAGGGTCAACGGGAAAAGGTTGGCGATGCCCAGCCCGCCGAGGGCCAGGCCCACCAGGGCGAGCCAGGTGGCGGAGGCGAGCCAGAGGGCGAGGAAGCCTGCGGCGGCGACCGTCAGGGATCCGGCCACCAGCGCGGCCGAGCGGGCGGAGCGGGCACCGCTCGCCAGCCGGCTCCCTGCCAGCCGGCCCGCCAGCTCGCTTCCGTAGAACAGGGCCAGTGCCGCCGACGCCTGACTGGCCGTCAGATGGAGGTGGCTGGTGAGCAGCGGGGCGGCGTAGTAGGCGAGGCAGAACTCGAAGCCGACGACGAGACCGCACAGGGCGGCGCGGAGCGGGAACACGCCCGCCGACCGGTCGGCCCGCGCCGCCGGGGCGGCGGCCTGCGCGGCGACGGGTGCGGTGCGCGGGCGCAACTGCTCGGCCCGCAGGGCCGGGTACATGAGGGCGAGCGCGAGGGCGGGAAGCACCAGGCACCAGTTCCACGATGCCCCGGCGCTCTGCAGACCACTGATGACCACGGGCGCGGCGAGTGCGCTGACGCTCGCGGCCGCGTTGGCCTCGACCAGCGCGCGTGCCCGTAGGGACTCGTCCGCGCCGTGGTGCTCGGCGAGCACCGCCAGCGCCGTGGTCTGCAGCAGCGCCCCGCCGATGCCGCCCAGGAGCGCCGCGCCGAGGGTGACGGCGGCCGACAGCTCGGTCGCCAGGAGCAGCGACCCCAGGGCCAGGAGGGCGAGTGCCGTCCAGAAGAGCGCCCGGTGGCCCACCCGCGTCCGCAGACGGCGGAACAGCAGGTTGGTGAGGATCGCACCGGCCGCGAAGGCCGCGGAGTGCAGGCTCATCAGCAGGTAGCTCAGCTGCAGGTCCTGACGCAGGAGCGGCAGCAGCGGGCCGAGCGCGTACAGGAGGTAGGCGTACACGGCCAGTCCGCCGTAGGCCGTGACGGTCAGGCGGTCGCGGGCGAAGGCCGGCGTCCGGTGGTCGGGGGAGAGGGGTGGTGCGGTGCCGGTGTCGGTGCCGCTCACCCCGGTATTCCGGCCTGCTCGACGAACGCTCCGCCGGCGGGGGCGATGCCGACGGGGGAGGCGTTGGCGGGGGAGGTCCTGAGGGGGGAGACGCCGATGGGGGCGGTGCCGTTGGGCGTCGTGCCGCCGGGGGCGGTGGTGGCCGCGGCGGCCGTGCGCCGCACGTGGTCGAGGAGGACGGAGGGGGCGAGCAGCGAGGTCTTCATCGACGCACCCCGCCCGTACCCGGTGAACGCCTCGCGGACGGCCTCCTCGTCGTCGAGACAGGCCCGGGTGGTGATCAGCGGGGCCGGGTCGACCAGGCCCGACTCGACGAGCCGCAGGGCCACGGCGGTGACGTGCGCGGAGCGGGCCATCGGGAACGACCGGACGTCGAAGGGAGTGGAGAGCAGCCGCAGGCCCTTGGCGAGGATCATCCAGGTGTTGAGCCGCTGCGGGACGGCGGTCGCGCCGTAGATGACGTACGAGCCGCCGGGGCGCAGCAGGCCCATCGCGAGTTCGCGGATGTCCTTGCCCGGGGCGTCCTCGCGTCCGGCCGGGCGGCCCGGCGCCGAGATGTGGGGCAGCGCGTCGAACACGTAGTCCGCGTACTGGTCGTGGTGGTCGCGCACGAACGCTTCCAGCTCCGCCGCCTGGGTGTCCGGGTTGAAGGCGTGGGAGGCCCCGTGCCGCAGCGCGACGTCCATCCGCTCGCCGTTGCGGTCGAGCACGGTGATCGGGCCGGCGCCGAGGTGGCGGTGGAGCACCTGGACGGCCAGCTGGGCGCTTGGGCCGCAGCCGAGGACGACACAGGTGTCACCCGGCTTCGGGGGGTTGAGCAGTAACGACCGCAGGACCGAGGTCAGCGGTTCGATCACGGAGGCCAGGTCCGAGGGCACGTGCGGGGGCAGGACGACGGCCGCGGCCTGGTCGGCGTCGTAGAAGTTGCGCCCGGTGTACCAGGCCGTCTCCACCCCGAGCCGGCCGGGGAAGAGCGGCCGGAGGGCCCGGTACTCGGCCATGCCGCCGAAGTCGGTCTGCCCCCAGTAGGTCACCCGGTCGCCCGGCCGCACGTCGTCCCGGAGCCGTTTGCCGACCTCGACGACCCTTCCCACGTATTCGTGGCCGGGAATGATCGGCCAGTCCTCCGCGAAGAGGTGACCGCGGAAGTAGGAGACGTCGGTCGAGCAGATGGAAACCGCCTCGGTCTGCAGCAGGATTTCGTCCTCGTGGCATTCCGGATCGGGCACCAGGGTTCGGGTGATTTCCCCGGGAGAGGTCATCAGGTATGCGTACACGGCTTTCCCTCCATGCTGCATGTCATTCCACTACCGGATTCGGATCGGGCCGCACCGCCCGCCGATCGTGCAGTTCCCCGTCGGAAGTGCTGACCGCGTGGTGCCGTCGGCGTCATTGCGCGACTCGCGGGTCGTACGGATGAGCGGATGGCCGGATTGCCTGATGAGCGGTTGACCGGTTGACCGGTTTACCGAATGGCCTGATGACCTGGCGCCCTGGCGCCCTGGTGACCTCGGGACCGCCTCAGGAATCGACCTCGAAGGCGACGTCGAGGGCGTACCGGTCGCCCACGTAGCGGGATTCGGTGAGCTCCAGGGGCTGCTCGTCCTGGTCCACGATGAGTCGCTCCTCGACCAGCAGGGCGGTGCCCGGGGCCACGGCCAGCAGCTCCGCCTCCTGTTCGCCGGCCACGGCAGCCCTGATGGACGAATGCCCCCGGGTCGGGGTCCGGCCCAGCCGGGCCAGCGCCTCGTGCATCGACGCCGTCCGGAAGTCGACCTCCAGCAGGGCGGCGAGGGCCTCGGGGAACACCGCCCGCTCCAGCGCGGTCGGGATCCCGTCGGCCAGCCGTACCCGATCGACCTCCACGACCCGGGCCGGCTTCCGCAGCCGGAGCCGGTGGACCTCTTCCGGCAGAGCGGCCCGGAGTCTCGCCGAAACCAGCCGCGACGAAGGCCTCCGGCCCTGTCTGCGCATTTCCTCGCTGAACCTGACCAGGTTTTCCGCGCGGCGTCGGGTCGGAGGTTCCGCGACGAACGTCCCGCGTCCGGAGATCCGGTACACCAGGCCTTCTGCGACGAGCCGTTGAACGGCCGCCCGAGCGGTCATGCGGCTCACCCCGAATTCCTCGCACAATTCCGCCTCGGAGGGGAGGGGATCGTGCGGCCGATGCTTGGCGATCCGATTTCGGAGGGCCAGTTCGATCTGGTGGTACCTGGGCGCGAAATCCGTTTCCAAAAGAGGTCCTCCGAAATTGAGGCTACGCCGTCCAGCTGTCTAGTCAACCAGCGTAGACCAGTGCAGATCGGGGCATCTCGCAGCGAATTGCATCAAGAGCAAGAGGCGTGCAGCGTGATATGCCTCACATTGGCGGGGAGGTGCCCCGCTCTCGGCCGTCCATGGCGTGCCTGTATAGACAGCTAGACAGCGCGGGGCTATCGTCGGAGCCGTCCGCGCTGTCGCACCGGCCCCCGGTGGGACGCGAAACGCCTCACTCCCGGGAGTGGCTCATGGACTCCGCCCACCTCGACACCGACACCGCCCTCCACACCGACACCGGCACCGGCCTCGACACCGACATCGGCACCGGCCTCGACACCGACATCGGCGTCCGGCAGCTCGCCAAGATGATCGACCACTCGCTCCTGCGGCCCGAACTGACCACCACCGAGGTCCTGCTGGGCTGCGAACTCGCCGGGGCGTACGACGTCGCCTCGGTCTGCGTGCGCCCCGCCGACGTCGCCCTGGCGGTCAAGGCGCTCGCCGGCACCGCGGTCGCCGTCGGCACCGTCATCGGCTTCCCGCACGGCGGGTCCACCGCGACGGCCAAGGCGGGCGAAGCCGTCGACGCCCTGGCGGAGGGCGCGACCGAACTCGACATGGTGCTCAACATCGGTCTGCTGCGCAGCGGCGAGGACGACGCGGTCCGGGAGGACATCGCGGCGGTCGTCGATGCCGCGGCGGGTGCCGGCCTGATCAAGGTGATCTTCGAGAACGCCTACCTCGACGACGAGGAGAAGGTCCGCGCCTGCCGCCTCAGTACGCTGGCGGGCGCGGACTTCGTCAAGACCTCGACCGGTTTCGCACCCGGCGGCGCGACCCTGGAGGACGTCCGGCTGATGCGTGCGAACGTCCCGGCGCACATGAGGGTGAAGGCGGCGGGCGGGGTCCGCACGCTCGACCGCATGCTGGAGTTCGTCGCCGCCGGCGCGGAACGGTTCGGGGCGACCGCCACCGCCACCATCCTGGACGACCTGGCCGCCCGTCGCGCCGCCGCCTGATCCCGCGCCCGGCCCGCACCCGCGGCTCCTGGCCCGCACCCGCGGCGCCCGCCCCGCCCGCACCCGCCGCGCCTCACCCGTACCTCAGCCGGACGCCCTACGGGCCGACCGGCGGGCGGAGTTCGCCGGTCCGGGCCACCCGGGCGTACCAGCGGGCGCTGGACTTCGGAGTGCGGGCCTGGGTGGCGAAGTCGACGTGGACCAGGCCGAACCGCTTCGCGTAGCCGTACGCCCACTCGAAGTTGTCCAGCAGGGACCAGGCGAAGTAGCCGCGCAGGTCCGCACCGTCGGCCGCGGCCCGGCGGACGGCCGCGAGGTGGGCGTGGAGGTAGGCGGTGCGTTCCGGGTCGTCGACCGTGCCGTCCTCGCCGACCTCGTCCTCGTAGGACGCGCCGTTCTCGGTGACCATCAGCGGCAGGTCCGGGTGGCGCCGGGCCAGTCCGGTCAGCAGCTGGTGCAGGCCGGTGGGGTCGACGGCCCAGCCCATCGCGGTCCGCTCGCCCGGCGCCGGGTGGAAGCCGACCCGGTCCGCGCCCGGCCAGGGCGAGTCCGTCCCGCCGCCGTGCCCGTCCTCGCGCGCGGGGACGGCGCCCTCGGCGGTCGCGGAGACGACGGTGGGCGTGTAGTAGTTGACGCCCAGCCAGTCCAACGGCTGCTGGATCTCCTTCGGGTCGCCGGCGCGGACGAACGCCCAGTCGGTGAGGTGGGCCGTGTCGGCCAGCAGGTCCTCCGGGTAGGCGCCCTCCAGCATCGGGCCGAGGAACACCCGGTTGCCGACGGCGTCGATGCGGCGCACCGCGTCCCGGTCGGCGGCGGACGGGCTCAGCGGGCGCAGGGCGTGCAGGTTGAGCGAGACCGACAGCTGGGCGGCGGGCACCAGGCCCCGCAGCGCGGTGACGGCCAGGCCGTGGCCGAGGTTGAGGTGGTGGGCGGCGCGCAGGGCCGCCACCGGGTCGGTCCGGCCGGGGGCGTGGACTCCGGAGCCGTAGCCGAGGAAGGCGCTGCACCAGGGTTCGTTGAGGGTGGTCCAGTGGTGGAGCCGGTCGCCGAGTGCCTCGCCCACCAGCGCGGCGTAGTCGGCGAACCGCTCGGCGGTCGTGCGCTCGGGCCAGCCGCCGGCGGACTCCAGCTCCTGCGGCAGGTCCCAGTGGTAGAGCGTGGCGACGGGGGTGATCCCGGCCGTGAGGAGTTCGTCGGTGAGCCGGCGGTAGAAGTCGAGGCCCTGCCGGGCGGCGGGGCCGCGGCCGGTGGGCTGGACGCGCGGCCAGGAGACGGAGAAGCGGTAGGCGGTGAGCCCGAGTTCGGCCATCAACCGGACGTCCTCGCGGAAGCGGTGGTAGTGGTCGACCGCGACCGTGCCGGTGTGGCCCCCGAAGACCTTGCCCGGGGTGTCGCAGAAGGTGTCCCAGATCGAGGCGGTGCGGCCGCCCTCGGCGGCGGCGCCTTCCACCTGGTAGGCGGAGGTGGCCGCGCCCCAGAGGAAGCCGGCCGGGAACCGGGGCGGGGGAGTGGCGCCGGGGAGTGCGGTGGAAGGGGTGGCTGGGCCGGAAGGGCTGGCTGGGGTGGAAGGGCTGGAAGGGGTGACAGGGGGGAGGGGCATGGGCTGCTCCGAGGGGCGAGGGATTCGGTACGTGGCGCTGTGCGGATCCTGACGGCGGTTCGGATCTGGCGGCACCGGGGGTGACACCGCCCACGATGTGCTTGCCCAGCCACGCGAAGGCCCATAGCTGCGAGGGCCGACAGCGGCGGCGCCGTGGTGCCCGCTGACCGTCCGGAAGCCCGCCGGCTTCCGGACGGTCAGCGGAGTCCGCTGCGCTACAGCGCCGGGTAGGCGTTCTTCAGCAGCTCCTGGAACTGGGCGGAGAACCACTCCCCGGCCAGCGGTGCGTCCGGCAGCGCACCGGACATGTTGTTGTTGTTCCGCGGGTTGCCGGTGTACGTCGGGTCGCACATCCGGTCGAAGCCCTTGCCGTCGTTGTTCGGGATCACCTTGCTGGCCCCGTCCGACTCACCCGGCGGCTTCATCCAGACGTACGCGTCGATGCCCGGCGCCGGGGCGGCCTGCGGCCGTTCGCCGAGGCCCGCGCCGGCCTGGTTGCACCAGTTGCCGGTCTGGAACCGCCGGTCGTAGCGCCCGCCGTCCACGTACGCGTCGACGCTGGTCTTCGGCCCGGGCCCGGCGGGTCGGGCGGCGCCGCCCCAGCCGTTGCGGGAGGTGTCGATCAGCATGCCGAGGTTGGGGTCGAAGCCCAGGGCGACGAGCTTGGCCCGCATCGCCTGCGCGTAGGAGAGCTCGTCGACGTAGCGGTTCCAGTCCACCCACTTCGACTGGCGGACGGAGGTGCCGTTGACGCTGTCGTCGATGGTGAAGTTGTTCTCCTTGAGCGCGCTGTAGTTGGCGGTGTTGACGATGAAGCCGTGCACGTTGGAGAGGGTGGAGCCCTCGGCGGTCGCCGCCTGCTTGAACAGGTCGGCGGAGGCGCCCATGTTGTCGTCCCAGCCGAGCCAGCCGTGGTGGCCGGCGTCGACGTAGTTGTACACGTTGGGGACGGCGCCCAGCTTCTTCAGCGCGTAGCCGACGCCCTTGATGTAGTTGCCGTTGGCCTTCATCACGTCGCAGGCGGGGGTCGCCGTGACGCGCGGCGTGGTGTTGGTGGCCAGGTTCGGCAGCGAGTCGATCTCGACGGCCGTGACGATCCGCAGCCCCGCGTACTTCGGGTCCGCCAGGATCGCCGCGATCGGGTCGATGAACTCCGTCTTGTACCGGTCGATCTCCGTCGGGCCGAGTTCGCCGTTGGAGGCGAGCGCGGAGCAGTCCCGGCCGGGCAGGTCGTAGATCACCAGCTGGACGACGAGCTCGCCGCCGCCCTTCTGCCGCAGCGCCTCGTCGAGGTGGGCGCGCAGGCCCATCTTGCCGTTGGCGCCGGCGATGGCGGCGATCCGGTCCACCCAGATGCCGGTCGGCTGGCTGGAGACCTTGGAGCCGCCGGGCTCGGCGGCGGCGTGCGCCGACCACTCGGGGTTCACGTAGACCTTCGCGCCGGCGTACGGGTTGTCGACGCGGGTGCCGGGCGGGGTGCCGGTCGGGGTGCCCGTGGGCGTGCTCGTGGGCGTGCCGGTCGGGGTGCTCGTCGGCGTGCCCGTGGGTGTGGGAGTCGGGGTGGGGGTGGCCGTGGGGCTGGGCGTCGTGGTGCCTCCGTTGCACAGCACGCCGTTGAGCTTGAAGGTGGTGGGCACGGGGTTGGCGCCGCTGTAGGAGGCGTTGAAGCCGAAGGAGGTGGAACCGCCGGTCGCCAGAGTGCCGTTGTAGGAGACGTTCTGGGCGGTGACGGCGGCCCCGGACTGGGTGATGGTCGCGTTCCAGCCCTGGGTCACCTGCTGGTTGCCGCCGTAGCTCCACTCCAGGGTCCAGGCGCTCAGCGGGTCACCGGTGTTGGTGACGGTGACGTTGGCGCCGAAGCCGGTGTCCCACTGGTTGGAGACCTGGTAGGAGACCTGGCAGCCGGCCGTGGCGGCGCCTGCCGAGGTGGACAGCACGGTGGCGCTGGCGCCGGTCGCGGCGAGCAGGCCGAGGGCGGTGAACAGGGCGGTCCGGTTGTTGCGCAGCCGGTTGACGCCGGGGCGGGCGGGGCGCTCGGGGCGCTCGGGGTGGGCGGTGCGGCTCATGGTGTGGGGGTCCCTTTCGGTGTGCGTCGGGGTGCGTTCGGCGGTCGTTCAGCGGGTGGTCAGGGCACGCAGGTGGTCTCGGAGCCCGATGCCGAACGCGGTGGGGGTGCCGTCGTAACTGCTGATCAGGGCAGGACCGGAGGAGCAGTCCCAGGTGTTCCAGGTCCAGCCCAGGTAGGAGAGCCCGCGGTCGTCGGACCACTTCATGACGCGGTCGACGAACGCGTGCCCGCAGGTGTTCTCGCCGATCTCGCCCGCCACGAGCGGGACGCGGGCGGCGACCGGGTCCAGGGTGGAGGTCCAGCAGGCTTCGCTGGCACATGAGTTGAAGTTGTAGACGTGCCAGGCGGCGGCCAGATCGCCGGTCGGGTCCGAAGGGGCGTGGGCGAGCCAGCCGCTCAGGTCGTTCGAGTAGGCGATCCCGGCGACGAGGGCGACGTTGCGCGAACCGGTGGCCCGGACGGCGTCCAGGAGGTCCTGCATGCCGGCCACCTGGTAGCCGATGCCCGGGCAGGTGCCGCCGTCGCGCCAGCACGCCCAGGCCTGCTCGGTGGTGGCGGTTGCCCGGTCCGGGTAGGGCTCGTTGAACAGGTCGAAGACCACCCGGCGGTCGTCCTTGAAGGTGTTCGCCACCGAGGTCCAGAAGGCCGGGGCGTAGCGGGCGTCCGGCATCGGCTTCTGGCAGGTGGCGTGCTCGTCCGGGCAGCCCGCCGAGTTGCCGGTGTACTGGCCGTACGTCCAGTGGAGCTCGACCACGGGGGTCATCCCGTGCGCGAGGACGCGGGCCACCAGCTCCTTGACGGCGCTGATGTACGCGGGGCCCCGGTACTCGGGCCGGATGTTGTCCAGGCCGAGCCAGCACTCCTCGTTGAGCGTGATCCGGACGGTGTTGGCCTTCCAGTCCGCGATGGCCTGGACGGCGGCGTCGTCGACCGGGCCGTCGAAGATGCCGTGGCCCTGGACGCACAGGTACTCGCCGCCGGAGCGGTTGACGCCGAGCAGGCGGCGGGTGGCGCCGCTCGGGTCGGTGAGCCGGTTGCCGCTGACGCTCAGTTCGGGCGCGCCCGGGGTCGGGGTGGCGGTGGGCGTGGCCGTGGGTGTGGGTGTTGGTGTGGCTGTGGGCGTGGGTGTGGCCGTCGGGGTGGGGGCCGAACCGTCCGAGCAGGGAAGCCCGTTGAGGGTGAAGCCGGTCGGCGGGGGGTTGCCGCCGGACCAGGAGGCGAGGAGCCCGAGGGTGACGCTCGCGCCCGTCCCGAGTGAACCGTTCCAACTCTCGTTCGCGGCAGTGACCTTGCTGCCGGACTGGGTCCAGGTGGCGCCCCAGCCCTGAGCGAGGTGCTGATCGCCGGTGAAGTCGAAGCCGAGGCTCCAACCATTGGCAGGCGCACCGTTGTTGGTGACGACGAGGGAGGCCTGGAAGCCGTCGGCCCACTGGTTGACCGTGGAGTAGGCCACGGAACAGCCGAGCGGGGCCGCGGCACCGGAGCCCGTACCTGCCGCGGCGGACACGGCGGACACGGCGGACACCGCGCTCACCAGGGTGAGGGCCGTTCCGCACAGCAGTACTGCCGCACGAGGAGGGTGACGCATGAGCGACTCCTTGCAGCGAGGACGCGCCGCTTCGGCGCGTCGACTGACGGAATCGCTCCCACTGGTGGCCACTGACCGTAGCGCCAACTACCGCCAAGGAAAAGAGGAGTTGCCGGGTTTTGTCGGCGGATGCGTTCGAGTGTTCACGCCTCTTGACCGGCACGCGGCAATCCCTCACAGTGGGAGCGCTCCCACTGGTTCGGGCGCTGTTCTTGCACGCCCCGCAGGGCTCGGGCCCGGCGGTGGTTCACCCCCTGGGCTGTCAGGTGCTCAGGGCCGCACCGACGATCCTTCCTTCCAGGCCCCCAGCGGCTTGCTCGACATCGCTGGTGGTGAAGTGCGCACGGTGGAGCACGACCGGTTCGCCGACCTCGATGCCCCGCCGACCTCGGTGCCCCGCCGAGTACGGCGACGTCGTCGTGGCGGACGACGCCGTACCCGACGACGCCCTACCCGACCCGGTCTGAGTACGGCTACTCAGGCGGTCGGCGGTGGTGCTCCGCGAGGATGGCCGTACCACTTCGCCGAAGGCCGCCAAGGCCCCCACGGCCGTCACGGCCGCCAAGGCCACGAAGGAACAGCCATGCTCAGCCGGATCGCCAGTGCTCTGGTCCCCGTCCTCGGTCGTCTCTCCGTCAGCTGCGAGGTGGCCGGCCCGGTCGCCCCGGGCAGCATCGTCGCGGCCAACCACAGCTCGCTCGCCGACCCCGGCGTGGTGCTGGCCGCGCTGCGCCGACTCGGCACCGAACCGGTGGTGATGGCGACCGCCGGACTGTGGCGGGTGCCCGTGCTCGGCGGCGTGCTGCGGGCCGGCGGCCACATCCCGGTGCACCGCGGGACGGACCGGGCCGCCGCGGCTCTCGACTCGGCCGCGAAGGCGCTCGCCGCGGGCCGGGTCGTGCTGATCTACGGCGAGGGCGGCCTGCCGAAGCGCCGGGACTCCCGGGACGCGGAACCCGGCGCCTTCCGCACCGGCGTGGCGCGGCTCGCGGCGGCGAGCGGCGCACCGGTGGTGCCGCTCGGCCAGTGCGGTGCCCGCCGCCTCAGCTCGGGCGGCACCGTCAAACAGCTCGCCGGCTTCGCGACGGCCCCGCTGCGACGCCCCGCCCTGTACGTCCACCTCGGCGCCCCGCTCCACCTGGTGGACGACATCACCGAGGCAACGGCCACCGCTCAGCGCGCCGTCACCGCGGCGTGGCGCACCGCGGAGCAGCGACGGTGCCAGGGAGAGCGACGGGAGTGAGGCGAGGTCGAGCCGGTCGAGCGGGCCGGCCCGCTCGACGCGGACCGGCGTGCTTCCGCCCGCTCTGCCCGTGGCGAATCTGCGGCGGGCAGAGGGACCACGGTCGAGGACTCCCCGGGGGCAAGAGTGGAGTCGACGGCTTCCCCACCTCGACAAGGAGTCCCGATGGCCCCGCTCACCGCCCTGCCGCCCCGTGCGGGCGAGGGCGACACCCCGCCCAGCCCCTTCGACGACCACCTCGCCGCACAGCTGCTCGCCCAGCGCATCGTCCTCCTCGGCACCCAGGTCGACGACGTTTCGGCCAACCGGGTGTGCGCGCAACTGCTGCTGCTGTCGGCGGAGGACCCGCGCACCGACATCTGCCTGTACATCAACAGCCCGGGCGGGTCCGTCACCGCGGGCCTCGCCGTCTACGACACCATGCGGCTCATCCCGAACGACGTCTCGACGCTGGCGATGGGGTTCGCCGCCAGCATGGGGCAGTTCCTGCTCACCGTGGGGGCACCCGGCAAGCGGTTCGCGCTGCCGAACGCGCGGATCATGATGCACCAGCCCTCGGCGGGCATCGGCGGCACGGCCGCGGACATCGAGATCCAGGCGGAGAACCTCCAGTTCACCAAGAAGGCCATCGAGCGGATCACCGCCGAGCACACCGGGCAGAGCGAGGAGGCGATCGCGCGGGACGGCGACCGGGACCGCTGGTTCACGGCCGAACAGGCCCGGGAGTACGGAATCGTGGACCGGGTGGTGGAGTCGGTCGCCGACATCCGCCCGGCCGCGTCGCGTCGACGGATGGGGCTGTGACATGGGCTCGTACACGGTTCCGTACGTCATCGAGCGGACGGCGAAGGGCGAGCGCTCCTACGACGTCTTCAGCCGGCTGCTGAACGAGCGGATCATCTTCCTCGGCACCGAGATCGACGACGGGGTCGCCAACGTCGTCATCGCGCAACTCCTGCACCTGGAGTCGGAGAACCCGGACCGCGAGATCTCGATCTACCTCAACTCGCCCGGCGGATCGTTCACTTCGCTGATGGCGATCTACGACACGATGACCTTCGTCCAGGCACCGGTATCCACGTTCTGCGTCGGACAGGCGGCGTCGACGGCGGCGGTGCTGCTGGCCGGCGGAGATCCCGGACGGCGGTTCGTGCTCCAGCACGCGCGGGTGCTGCTCGGCCAGCCCGCCAGCGGCGGCCGGCAGGGGACGGTCTCCGACCTCAGCCTCGCGGCCAAGGAGATGGTCCGCATCCGCTCGCAGGTGGAGGACGTCCTGTCCCGGCACACCGGGCACGACGTGGCGACGCTGCGCGCCGACATGGACCGGGACAAGGTGCTCAGCGCCGAGGAGGCCGTCTCCTACGGGATCGCCGACCAGGTGCTGAGCCGACGGCACGCGTTCGCCTGACCGGCCCGCCCGGGGCCCGGGGCCGGGGCCGAAAGCCGGAGAGCCGGTCGGTACGGCGGGCGGCCCCGCCGTACCGACCGGCTTCGGGCGTACTCGGCAAGTTCGTCCTGGGCGAGCGAGAGCACGTCGGAGAGCCCGAGCCCGAGGGCCCGGGCGGCGGCCGCGAGCACCTCGGAGGAGGCCTCCTTGCGTCCGCGCTCCAGCTCCGACAGGTACGGCATCGAGATCCGGGCCTCCTCCGCGACGTCCTTCAACGTGCGCTCCTGGGCGAGGCGTTCGCGCCGCAGCACATCGCCGACGAGGTCGCGCCACAGGGGCTCCCTCGGCGCGGGCGCCGGCGGGGCTGCCGCCGGCCGCTGCCGGGTGCGGTCCGCCCCACCGGAGGCGGTAGGCGAGGCCTGGGGGCGCAGGGGGATGACGCGGGCTTCGTTCGGCGCATGAGTGCTCACCCCTTCAGCCTAGGCATCGGGGGCGCCGGCGGAAGGGAGCGGCGTTCTGCCCTGGGTGAAGCGGCGGCCCGTGAATCCGAGCGTGGAGCCGGGCCGTGGAGCCGGGCCGTGAAGCCGGCCGTGAAGTCCGGCCGTGGAGCCCGGGCATGAAAGCCGTGGGCGGGGGCACACGGTGGGCGTCCCAGTCAGACCGGAACCGAATGAGGGGAGAAGGCTGTGACGATTCTCTGGGCCCTGGTCGCAGGGTTGGTGGTAGGCCTGTTGGCGAAGCTCGTGCTGCCGGGCCGTCAGCCCGTTCCGCTGTGGCTGACCGTCATCGTCGGCATTGTCGGTGCGGTGCTCGGCAATGCCGCGGCGTCCTACTTCGGAGTGCGGCACACCGGTGGCATCGACTGGATCCGGCATGTGCTGCAGGTCGGCGTGGCAGCGGTGCTGATCGCACTGGTGTCGCCCGTCTACGCCAGTCGGCGGCACTGACCACCGACTCGAAGCCCAAGCCTCGACGGGCAGCTACCGCCGGGTGTGTCACCGTGGTCCGGGCCACTGCCCGGACCGCGGTGACACACCCGGCGGACTGGTTCGGCGGGCGGCTTCAGGTCCTCAAGTCCTCGGTCACCAAGCCCGGCGGGGCGCCTGCGGTGAGGAAGGCAGGACGCCTGGTGGCGCTTCGTCAGGCGGTGCCATGGGCCTGCCCGCTGTCCTTCGCCCCCTGTCCTCCGCCCGCTGCCCGGGGGCGGATCTCCCGGCGCTGTGACCAGAGCAGCGATCCGATGGTCAGTCACAGGAGCCGTCGGGCCGGACCCTAGGCGGCCGTCACGGACTGGGGGAAGGCGAAGACGCCGTCCGGGTCGTAGTGGCGGGCGGCGTCCTTCAGCCGGGGCAGGTTCCCGCCGTAGTAGGCGGTGCCCCAGTCCGGCAGCGTGCCGTCGATGTAGTTGACGTACGCGCCGTGGGCGCCGAGCCCGGCCAGGCCGTCACGGATCGTGTCGACGGTGGTGCGCACCCGGTCCTCGCTCAGCGCCGTGGCGGCGGCGTACACCTGGGCGCTGGCGAGCGAGTCGCGGTGCGGGAAGGCGGTGGCGCCGGGGGCGAGGTCGCCGACGGCGCCGCCGAGGGAGTCGAGCAGCAGGTCGACGCCGGAGCGGCCGGCCATCAGCTCCGTGACCTTCGCCGGGTCCAGGGGCGCCGGGCCCAGCATCCGGGAGACCGCGACGAAGCCGGCCCGCGGCAGGACGCCGCCCTCCCAGGTGGGGTGGCACTGGGCGATGGTGTCGTTGGAGCAGCCCGCCATGAACTTCATGGCGCCCAGGTAGTCCTCGGGGGCGACGGTGCGCGAGCTCGGTGTGGTGCCGGCCGCCCTGACCAGATCGTCCAGAAGGACGCCAACGCCGTTGGGATCGCCCACGTAGCAGCCGACGATCCGACAGCTGGGCGGGGCTCCACCCGAGATCTGGCAGCTGGCCCAGAGTTCGAACGGGGCTCCGGCCACCCAGTGCTGCCAGGCCCCGAGCACCTCGGTGACCGAGCCGGCGGGGAATCCGAGCACGAAGACGGTCAGGCCGGGTGCGGGGGCGGTGGTGAACCCGAACCGGGTGACCACGCCGAAGTTGCCGCCACCGCCGCCGCGCAGCGCCCAGTACAGCTCGGGCTCGTCGGCGGGCGAGGCGGTGAGCAGGCGTGAGTCGGCGGTGACGACCTCGGCGGTGGCCAGCCGGTCGCAGGTGAGCCCGTACTTGCGGGTCAGCACGCCGATGCCGCCGCCGAGGGCCAGGCCGCTGACGCCGACGGTCGGGCAGCTGCCGCCGGGGAGCAGCCGGCCCGCCTGCGCGAGCGCCGCGTACACCTCGATCAGGCGGGCACCGGCGCCGACCTCGGCGGTGCCGTCGGCCCGCACCCGGACGTCGGCCATCCCGCGCAGGTCGATCACCAGGCCCTGGGCGGGGATGCCGTAGCCCAGATAGCCGTGGCCGCCGCTGCGGGCGGCGATCGGGATGCCGTGTCCGCGCGCCACGTCCAGGCAGGCCCGCACGTCGTCGGCCGACACGCACTGCGCCACGGCGGCCGGGAGCCGGCTGTCGTTCAGCTTGTTGTAGCCGAGGCGGGCAGTCCCGTAGCCGGGGTCGGAGGGGCGCACCAGCCGGGTTCCCAGGCGGGCCCGCAGCGTTCGCCAGTCCGGCGGCGCGGCCGCCCAGCCACGGGCGCGTGCCGGGAAGGCGGTCAGCGCGTGGGCCGGGTTGCCGCGGGCGGCGACGAGGGTGGCGGCGGCGCCGAGCGTGGTGAGGAAGCGACGTCGGTCGACGGTCATGGAGTGCCCTTCTCCGGGGCGGCGGGCGCACGGGGGTGCTGTCCAGCCGATCGTCACGCGGGCGCGCCGCGGGCGCCACGCGGCCGTGCGGCTTGCGGGGCTGGGGCTGCGGGGCCGTGCGGCTTGCGGGGCGGCGGGGCTGCGCGGGGAAGTGGCCCGGACGGGCAGCGGCTGGGGGCGAACCGAATCAGGGCGAGAAGATCGACCGCCCGAGGTAGCGCTCGGTAGAGATGACATGTACGCTGCGTATCGCTGGTTGAACAGGATACGGGCCCGGCCGCTGCTCCGTGGGGGGAGTCGCGCCCAGGCCCGGTGGCCGGTTGGGGCCCGGTTGAACTCGTGGGGGAGTTTCAGCCGGGCCCGTCGCCGAATGGTGAGGATATGCCCGCCCGAACGCCTCCCCAGACCTGACAATCGTCCAGTGGGCGAGCGGTTTCGGACGCGTCCGTCCAGGGAGGGCTCGATCGGGGCGGTGTGACGACACCGGCGCCGCGATCGCCGCGGATCTCCCATCCGCCCGTCGCCGGGCGGTCAACTCACCTTGCTGGGAGCAGAGTTCATTCGCGTGGCCAGGGTGGTCGGATTGCCGGGAATCCCGGCGTCGCCCGTCTGGGCATCACCTCGGGACTGTGCTGACATGTCTATGTCAAGTCGGGAGCCGGGGCTCCGGCTCCCGACTCCGCGCACCATCGAAGGGGAAGCCCATGCTGCTCCGCGCCCTGGCCGCCGCGACCGCCGTCGCCGCATCGCTGTCCGGCCCGTCGGCCTTCGGCGGCGACTCGCTCCCGACCCCGCCCGACCGGATCGTCATCGACGTCGCGACGGTGAACGGCTCCGGCTGTCCCGCCGGAACGGCAGCCGTGGCCGTCTCCCCGGACAACACCGCCTTCACCGTCACCTACAGCGACTACCTCGCCCAGGTGGGGGTGGGATCGAAACCGACCGACTTCCGGAAGAACTGCCAGCTCAACCTGCGGGTGCACGTCCCCCAGGGCTTCACCTACGCGATCGCCTCGGCCGACTACCGCGGCTTCGCCCACCTGGAGAAGGGGTCGACCGGTACCCAGCGGGCGAGCTACTACTTCCAGGGCCAGTCCGACACGGCCTCCAAGAGCCATCGGTTCGACGGCCCGAGGGACGACAACTGGCAGGCGACCGACACCGTCGACGTCGCGGCCCTGGTCTTCGCGCCCTGCGGCGAGGAACGGAACTTCAACATCAACACCGAGCTGCGGGTCGCCGCCGGCAGTTCGGACCCGAGCCGCACCACCAGCTTCATGACCATGGACTCGACGGACGGCGACATCAACACCGTCTACCACCTCGCCTGGAAGCAGTGCCCCTGACCCCCGGGCCCTGCCTCGATCCGGCGGTGGCCGCCGGCCACCGCCGCGTTCTCCCCTCCCGCCGGTGATCCCCCCGCCGGCCGGGGTGCCGGTCCGGCGCCCCGGCACCGCCGCCATCCCGGCACCGTGCGACCCCGGCACCGCCGCCGCCCTGACCGGTGGGCCACGGGCCACCCGGCCTCCGTCCGGCTGCCCCCGGAGCGCGCCGGCCGCGCAGGCCGTCACCCCCGGCACGGCGATGCGGATCCCCGGCCCGGGTGATCCCGGCCCTGGTGACCCGGCCCTGGTGGCGGCGTTCGCCGGGGACGGGCGCACGGTCGGCCGCCGGGCCGCTCACCCGCCGCCGGGCAGGCGGGTGCGGAAGGTGGTGCCGTCGGGGGTGTCCTCGACGGTGAGGGTGCCGCCGTGGATGGTGGCGATGTCGCGGGCGATGGGCAGGCCGAGGCCGGTGCCGCCGTCGTCACGGCTGCGGGCGTCGTCGAGGCGGGTGAACCGTTCGAAGATCCGCTCGCGATCGGCAGGGGGGACGGGCGGGCCGTCGTTCGCGATGTCGAGGACGGTCTCGCCGGTGGCGCGGTCGGTGGACAGCCGAACGGTGACGCGGCTTCTGGCGTGGCGCCGGGCGTTGTCGAGGAGGTTGGTCAGGAGCCGCCCGAACCACAGCGGGTTGCCGGTGGCGGTGACCCCCTCCGCCGCGTGGAGCTCCAGCGTCGGGGGCGCGGGTCGGCCGGCGTCGACGGCGGTCCGGACGAGTGCGGTGAAGTCCACTGGTTCGCCGGACTGTTGATGGCCGGTCGTGTCGAGCCGGGCGAGCAGCAGCAGGTCGGTGGTGAGTGCCTGGAGGCGTTCGGTGTCCTCCAGCGCCCCGGCCACCAGCTCGGTGCCGACTTCGGGGTCGGGGTGGGACAGGGCGACTTCGAGCTGGGTGCGCAGGACGGCGAGGGGGCTGCGCAGTTCGTGGGAGGCGTCGGCGATGAAGCGGCGCTGGCGGGCGCCGGCGGCTTCGAGGCGGTCGAGCATGGCGTTCATGGTGTGGGCGAGGCGGGCGATCTCGTCGTCGCTGCGCGGCTCGGGGACACGGCGGTCGAGTTCGCGGTCCCCGATGGCGGCGACTTCGGCGCGGATGGCTTCGACGGGCCGCAGGGCGCGGCCGGTGGCGCGCCAGGTGAGGGCGCCGACGGTGAGCAGCAGGAGGGCGCTGAGTGCGGCGAGGGCGGCGGTGGTGAGGTCCTCCGCGGTGTCGGCGGTGCGCAGGGAGGCGCCGACGTGGATGGTGACGGGCCCGCTCGGGGTGTCGGCGGTCAGGGTGGTGACGCGTTGGTGGTGTTCGTCGCCGAGGGGGCCGAGGTCGTAGGTGTGGTGGCCGTTCCGGGCGGGGGTGAGGGCGGGGTGTCCGGTGAGGTTCTGGCTGGCGGCGACGACCTTGCCGGTGGCGTCGCTGACCTGGATGTAGTCGGTGCCGTGGTCCAGGGGCAGCTGTGGGGGCAGGCGGCCGTCGGCGGCGAGTCGGGCGACGACCTGGGCCTGCTCGCGGGCGCCCGCCTCCACGGTGCGTTCCAGGTTGGCGTGCAGCAGGAGGACCACGGCAGCGGAGGCGGCGGCGAGGACGACGGCGACGCTGGCGCAGGCGGCGAGGGTGGTGCGGGCGCGGACGGAGCGCGGCGTCAGCCGGGCGGCGAGGCCGCTGCGGGCGGTGAGCCCGCGACGGCCGCCGACGGCGGTGCCGGGGCGGTGGGCGGTGGGGGCCGGGCCGGCTGCCGTCGGGTCAGCCACCGTCGGCCGCCAGCCGGTAGCCGGCGCCGCGGACGGTCTGCACCGCGGCCCGCCCGTACGGGGTGTCGATCTTGCGGCGCAGGGCGCTGATGTGGACCTCGACGGTGTTCGGGTCGCTGTCGGGGCCGCTGTCCCAGACCTGTTCGAGGATCTCGCGCTTGGAGACGGCCTCGCCGGCCCGGCGGGCGAGGTGGTCGAGGACGGCGAACTCGCGCGGGGTGAGCGCGACGGCGGTGCCCGCGCGGGTGCAGGTGCGGGCGGCGGAGTCGACGACGAGGTCGCCGAGGACGGTGCGCCGCGGCGCGCGGCTGCCGATGCGGCGGGCGAGGGCCCTGAGGCGGGCGACGAGGACGACGAAGGAGAAGGGCTTGGACAGGTAGTCGTCGGCGCCGGTGTCCAGCGCCTCGGCCTCGTCCCACTCGCCGTCCTTGGCGGTGAGCATGAGGATGCCGGCGTCGCTGCCGGCGGCGCGCAGGCGGGCGCAGACCCGGTAGCCGTTGAGGCCGGGGAGCATGATGTCCAGCACGATCACGTCGTAGGCGTGGTCCATGGCGCGGGCGAGGCCGGTGTGGCCGTCGTGGGCGAGGTCGACGGTGAACCCCTCGGCGGTGAGCCCGTGCTGCAGCGCCAGCGCCAGGCGGCGTTCGTCCTCGACAACCAGTACACGCATCCCTCCAGGGTGGCAGGTCCGCCGGCCGGGGGACGGAAGGGGTCTGGGGTCTTCAGCTGATCTTCAGCATCGTCTCGCCATGCTGGCCTCGCCGTCCGGGCGCTGGGCCCGGACCGGGCCACACGATTGGGGTGGGTTCAGTGGACGAGTCCATGGCGGGCGCGGAGCCGCAGGAGCCGCAGGCAGCGCACGGACTGCCGGTGGGCGTGGCGGAGGCGGCCGGGAGTCCCGGTCCGGGAGGCGGTGGGCGGGCGCGCGGCGGGCTGCGGTGGCTGCGCGGCCGTCCGGTGCGCTGGGTGGCCGCCGGTGCGGCGGCCGTCGTGGTGGTCGGCGGGGCGGCCGCGGTGGCGCTCCACCACGAGGGCGAGGGGCACCGCGGGCGTGCGGCGGCTGCCGAGGACGACCGGGGGAGCCACGGCGGCCGTGACGACCAGCGGTCCCATGACGGCGGCCGTTCCCACGGCGGCGGCCAGGACCGCGCGGGTCGCGAGGCCGGACCGTGGAAGGGCGGTGCGGTGCAGGCCGCGCCGGCGCCGCTGCCGTCCGTGGACGCGGCGGAGGCGGTGGTCAAGGCGTCCTCCGGCGTGCCGGGCGGCAAGGTCGAGTCGCTGCGGGCGGTCGCCGAGCAGGGCGGCGGCCGGGCCTGGCAGGCCGTGGTGGTCGGGCCCGACGGGGTCCGGCACCTGGTGACCGTCGACGGTGCGAACGACACGGTCACCGGCAACACGGTCCTGGGCCGCTGAACCATCGGAGGGGCGCGGTGCGGCCGCGTCGTAGGGAAGGGAGTGCCGCCGCTGTGGGCGCCACGACGACGATGACACGCGGGGACGGCCGGCGGGCCGGGGTCTCCGGCTCCGCCTGGAGCAAGGTCCCCGAGGTGACGGCGGTGTTCTGGGCCGTCAAGGTCCTCACCACCGGTATGGGCGAGACCACGTCGGACTACCTGGCCCGGGTCCTGGGGCCGGTGCCGGCGGTCGGCTCGGCCGGTCTGCTGCTGGCGGCCGCGCTGTTCGCGCAGGCCCGTGCCCGCCGGTACGTCCCGGTCGTCTACTGGGCGGCGGTGGTCATGGTGAGCGTGTTCGGCACCATGGCCGCCGATGTCGCGCACGTCGCCCTCGGCGTGCCGTACGCGGTCTCCGCGACCGCGTTCGCCGCCGCCCTGGCCCTGGTGTTCGGGCTCTGGCGCCGGACGGAGGGGACGCTCGCCGTCGAGGCCGTCGCGGGCGGGCGCCGCGAGGTCTTCTACTGGTGCGCGGTGATGGCCACCTTCGCGCTCGGCACGGCCCTCGGCGATCTGACCGCGGCCACCCTGGGCTGGGGCTACCTGCCCTCGGGGCTGCTGTTCGCCGCCCTGATCGCGCTGCCCGCGTCGGCCCACCGCTTCTCCCGGCTGTCGCCGGTCCTGACCTTCTGGTGGGCCTACGTCCTGACCCGCCCGCTCGGCGCCTGCTTCGCGGACTGGGCGGGCGTCAGCCACGAGCGCGGCGGGCTGGACCTCGGTACCGGGCCGGTCAGCCTGGTCCTCGCCGTGCTCATCGTGGCAGCAGTGCTGTGGCTGCAGGGCACCGAGCGGGCGGCGTCGCGCGCGTGAACCATTGTTGCACGACTGACGAAACACGACAATAAATTCGTGCAATGGTTGACATGTCTGCCGAATGGGCGAACAGTGGAGGGACATCCGCGCCACGCCACCGCGACGGCCTGGCGCGGGCGCCGTCCGACTGGAGGTGGTCTCGTGAGCCCGATGAGCCGGGAGGGGTTGGAGCAGCTCGCGTCCGCGCTGGCCGAACGGGTGGGCGCGTCCTGCGACGAGGCCGACCACGCCGTCCAGGTCGATCCGCTGCGCCGCCAGGTCCGGCGCGCCGTCACCGGCATCGACGCCTACCTGACGGCCGTCGAAACCGGCAGCTGCACGGCGAGCGGCCTCCACGAGCAGGCCCTCGGCCTCTGGCAGGGACTCGAACGCCTCGCAGCGGCGTGGTCCGGCGCCCCCGCCGCCCACGGCACCCCCCGCAGTGAGGCGCGGGTGCCCGCGCAGAAGGAACACCGATCCGGGGGTGGAGAGGGGGGAGGAGAGGTCGTCACCGTGCTCCCCTGCCTGACGTCGGAAACCCGCCGGGTCGGCGACGTCCTCGTCTGCTCCTTCGCCGGAGACCTGACCATGGACAGCGAGGCCGCCGCCAGGCACGCCCTGCAGGCGGCGCTCGACCGGCGCCCGGCCGTCCTGGCCGTCGACCTGGAGGCGGTGGAACTGTTCACCTCCAGCGGCCTCAACCTGCTCCTGGCCATGCGCGGTGCGGCCCGGGAGGAGCAGGTCCCCCTCGTGCTGATCGCCCCTTCCCCGATGACCCGCAGGGTCCTGGAGCTCACCGAGACCGCCGAGCTGTTCCCCGTCCACGCGACCGCCGAGGACGCCGCCCGGGGGCCGCTGCCGCAGGCCCCGCTCGCCTGAGCGCCGGGCGGCGCGCCCGCCGCCCGGACCTCCCGCCCCGGCGCGAGCACCGACGTGATCCGTCCGGCGGCCTCGAGCTGACCCGTCCGGCGCAGCGCGGCGCGCGGGCCGGGCGGCGTGCTGCGATCTTCGGAGGGCACCCGGCCGTGCCCGACCGTCGGGTCCCGTCGTCGCGAGACCGTGGAGGCCCGGATGTGGCAGGCACCCCCCGCCCCCGTCAGCCGTGAGTGGCTTCCCGTGCTGGACATGCCGGCCCCCGGACCGCAGAACCGCTGGACGGTGCTGCTGCGCGCGCTGCTGCTGATCCCCCAGTTCGTGGTGGTCTGGGCCTTGACGGTGGTGGCGTTCCTCGTCACCGTCATCGGCTGGTTCGGCGCGCTGGTGCTGGGCAGGCTGCCCGGTTTCGCGGCGGACTACCTCGCCGCCTTCGTCCCGTACGACACCCGGGTCACCGCCTACCTGATGCTCACCGTGGACCGCTACCCGCCGTTCCGGTTCCGGGCCCCCGACCACCCGGTGCAGGTCGGGCTGCGGCCGGGTGCGCTGAACCGGCTCGCGGTCCTGTTCCGCATCATCCTGGTGATCCCCGCGTCGATCGTGCAGGGCCTGGCGTCCGCGGGGTGGTGGGCGGTGTCGTTCGTCAGCTGGCTGGTGGTGCTGGTCCTCGGCCGGATGCCGCAGCCGCTGTACGAGGCGACGGCGGCGATCCTGCGCTACCGGATGCGCTACACCGCCTACCTGGTGATGCTCACCTCCGCCTATCCCAAGCGCCTGTTCGGCGAGGAGCCGGGCAGCGAGCCGGACGGCCCGGTGTCGGCCACCCGCCCGCTGGTGCTGAGCGGCGCCGGGCGCGGCCTGCTCGTCGTCTTCCTGCTCCTTGGCCTGGTCTCCTGGGCGACGAGTTCGGTCACCGCCTCGGTCGACTCGGACGACGACGACTCCACCAACCCGACCCGGCACGTCATCGCGCCCCTCGTGCCGGGCCCCGCCGACCGCGTGCCCGGCGGTCCGCTGGGCCGGTGGTGACCGCCCGGAGCGCTGACGCCGTGACCGGGGGCCGTCGGGCCGCCGCCCGGGAGGACGCGCAGGTGGCGCGCGGTCCGTCGCTCCCTGCGGCGCTCAAGTCCGAGAAATGATGCCTATCTGACGAATCACCCTCACGGGCATGGTTCCTGCACTTACCATGTGCGGCCCGGACATTTCGTGCTGTCCTGGGCCTGCCAGATTTCCCGGCACGCAACGCAGTTACGCGGGAAGGCAGGAAGATGGGCAGATCCACGTTCGCGACCACGGCGGCGGCCGTACTGGCGGCCACGGGGTTGCTCGCCGCCGCAGGCGGCCCGGCCCACGCCGAGGCGGGGCAGGACAACATCGGCATGTACAAGCAGGAGAAGACCCAGTGGTGCTGGGCCGCCTCCGGCCTGACGATCGCCAAGTTCCAGGGCTACGGCAGCACGCAGACGGACTTCTGCAACCGCGCCCAGCCCTACTACGGCTGCAACAACCAGCCCGCCACGCTCGACGACATGGCCAGGGGCTGGAGCAGCCTCGGCCTGACCCACCCCGGCTCGGGCCTGAACGCGGCAGCCACGTTCAACCAGGTCTACACCGACGTCAAGGCGGCCCGGCCGGTCGCCGCCCGCATCGGCTGGACCTCCGGGGGCGGCCACATGAACGTCGTCTACGGCTTCGACACGTCGAAGAACACCATCGGCGTCGCCGACCCGTGGCCGGACACCGCCACCTACACGTGGTGGAACTACGACGACTACGTCAGCAACAGCTCGTTCAAGTGGACCCATTCCCGGATCGGCATCTCCCGTTGAGGCAGGCAGCATGCACGGAAAAAGCACGTCCGGCGCGCGGGCGGACCTCCGCCGTTCCCGTCGGGCCACCGTCCTGGTACTGGGCGCGGCCGCGCTGCTGTCCCTCGCCGGCCCCGTCCACGCGGCCCCGGCGAAGGATCCCCTCCCGGCCGACATCCCGGACTACCAGGTCGCCCTGGACCTGGTGAAGTCGACCGCCGTCCGCGACGCCGTCTGCCGCTTCCTCAGCGTCCCGGTGCCCCAGGGCGACGCGAGCGGGGCGCCGCAGCCGATTCCCGACACCGCCGACCCGTGCGAAGGCATGCCGGCGTTCACCGTCAAGGACCCGTTGGCCCTGAACGAGATCACCCCCGGCTTCGTCGCGGGCACCGCCCTGCCGATCCCCACCGAGGCGGTCAAGCTGAGCCACCTGGTCGCCGCGCTGAACGCCCCCGTCAACGGACGGAACGCCACTGTCATGCTGGCCCCCACCCAGGGCGGCGGCTGGCACCTGGCGGCCGTGCGTGACGGCGACAGCGACGCCGCGTACGCCGGGAAGGCCACGACCGGCACGCTGGTCTTCACCGAGCCGCAGATCCGCGGCTGGTACCAGCTGAAGCTCACCACGGTCCAACCGCTCAACGACCAGGCCCGGGAGGGCCTGGCCGGCCGGTCGTCGGTCTCCCTGAGCGAATACCAGAAGCTGGTCAAGGCGAGGTACGCCGACAAGCTGCCCGGCTCGGAGTACGACACCGCAGGCATGTCCAGCGGCTACGGCACCGCGAAGAACACCGGCGACGCCCCGTCCGCGATGCCGATGCTCGTCGGCGGGTCGAGCGTTGCGCTGGCACTCGCGGGCGGCGCCTTCGTCGTCCGCCGCCGACGCGGGAACGCCGGCTGAACCACCCACCCGTGCCCCAACTCTCGCCTGTCGGGCAGGGGTTGGGGCGCAGGCGGAGGGGGAGGGAAGGGGCAGAAGGGGGGAGCGGGCCGCGGGATCCGTCCGGGTTCACTCGACGGCATCCAGGCCGACGCGCCCGGATCATCGCCGGGCGCGTCGCGGGTGCCGGCCCCGTCCGTGCCCGTAGCCGGGGCCTAGAGGCTCAGCAGGCCGATGACGTGGCCGTCGTGGTCCACCACCGGCCAGGCGTCCAGGCCGCGCGAGTGCATGGCGGCGGCCGCGGTGGTGGCGGACATGTCGGTGGTGGCGAACGGGGCGCGGTCGTGGACGATGTCGCGGACCGGGGTGCGTTCGGTGTACCAGGACCGGGCCTGGAACGGCGCCAGGTGCAGGCGGGTCAGCAGCCCGGCGCAGCGGCCGTCCTCGTCGCGGACCAGGAGGTGGTCGGCGCCGGAGCTGTGCAGGATGTCCATCGCCGTGTCGACCATGACGTCGTCGCTGATCTGCAGCTCCGGGTGCTGCATGAGGTCGCCGACCGTTGTGGTGGTCGCGGGGTGTTCGAGGGTGGTGGTCATGGGCGGACTCCTTCGTGTCTCTTCCGCCGGGGCCGGCGGCGATCAGGGCACTGGGGTGGAGCGGCGGGTGCCCGCCGGTGCGGGCCGCGGTGCTGCCGACGGACCGGGTGCGGCCGTCGCGGGAAGTCGGTGGGGCGTGGACGGTGAAACCGTGCGGCACGTCATCCGCGGTCGGCGCTCACAGCGAAGGGGGAGCGAAGAACCTCGAACCGCGGGGTGTGGCAGCGGGGCGCCGATCCGGACGCGGCGCTGTGCGTCTCGCGTGGGATGGCCACGGCCGGCGGAGCCAGGGGCCCGGCCGGCCCGGGGTGCGCCGTGGCGCAATGCCGAGGGGCCCGCACCGGGCATCGTGTACGCGGTGCGGGCCCCTCGCTGCCAGGCGGGTGCCGAGGCAGTAGAACTACAGCGGGCGGATGTTCTCGGCCTGCGGGCCCTTCTGGCCCTGCGTGACGTCGAACTCGACCTTCTGGCCCTCGAGCAGCTCACGGAAGCCGTTGGCGTTGATGTTCGAGGGCTTGCTGCGGGTGGACATTTCACCCCGAGATTCCGGGGAGTCTCCCCGGGGCCTCGGGCGGCGAAGCTCCGGCGCTCCCAACGTGCCCGGGGGAGCGGCTGGTTGGGAGCGCGGCCGTACCCTGTCGGCGTCGACGGGGCCCACCGGCGGAGCCCGGTCACAGGTCGGGGCGCCCCGGATAGGTGGGCACGTCGTAGCCCTGTTCACGGAGCCATTGGCAGGTCACCGCGGCCCGGTAACCGCTGTCGAAGGAGGGAAAGGACTCGTCCGACTCCTCCGGGAGCGGGGTGCTCTTCTCGTCGTTCTCCATTTTCCGGACCACGGCGTCGGCGATCCGGGCCGCCGTGTCGCCGCCGAGGTCGCCCTTCTCCTGCCAGCGGGTCAGCTTGTCCCTGGCCTGCCGGGCCAGGCGGGCGCTCTCGGCTGCGTGTTCCGAGCCGACCGCGGCGACCGCCGCCTCATTGGCCGATCGCAGCCATTGGCCCAGGCAGTCGGTGATGACCTGCTGGGCGAAGGCGGCCCGCCACTCTTCGCGTTGCTGGAAGCCATCCGTCATGCCTGCAGCCTACCGAGAAAGGGAAACCGGTCGGGGCTCCTCTCCGATATCGGTTTTCGAGCTGGTTCGGGAATCACGCGCCACCGGCAGGGCCCGGGGGGACCAGCGGCGCACCCGCACCCGCCCGGCGCCTCGCCCGGCCGGCCCGGGCCGTGCAGTGCCGCCTTCCGCAGGTGCCGGGCGCCGTACGTACGGGGCGCCGGCACCTGCGGACACGGCCCGCCGGGTGCGGGGTGGTTTCAGGCCTCGCGCCCGGTGCCGCGGTCGGGTGCGCTCATGTCGCCGGTCCCGGGTGTGCCGTCGGCGAGCCCGTAGCGCAGGTGCACGGCGCCCTTGCCGCCGGCGGCCGGGGGCTGGAGGAGGGTGAGGTTGGTGGGCACCGTGCCGGCGTCGAACACCTTCTTCCCGACGCCGAGCATGATCGGGTGCACCCACAGGTCGAGGCGGTCGAAGAGCTTCTCGCGCAGGAGGGTCTGCACGAGGTCGAGGCTTCCGACGACCTTCACGTTCTCGTGCCGGTCACGGACCTCGCGCACCGCGGCGGGCAGGTCCGGGCCGAGCTGCGTGGAGCCGGCCCAGGCGAGGTCGGGCTCGCCCCGGGAGGCCACGTACTTCGGGACGCGGTTGAACAGCGTGGCGATCCGGTTGTCCTGCCCGCCCTCCTGGTGCGGCCAGTAGGCGGCGAACAAGTCGTACGTCCGCCGGCCGAGCAGCAGGGCGTCCGTGCCCTCGTACGCGGCGAGGATCTGCGCCCCGGTGTCCTCGTCCATCAGGGGTGCCTGCCAGCCGCCGAACGGGAACCCCACCGGGTCCTCGTCGGGGCCGCCGGGCGCCTGCCCGACGAGGTCGAGGGTGGTGAACAGCTCGATGTGGATCAGTCCCATGGCCAACTCCCGTGCGTGTGTCGGATGTGTCCGTCAAGAGTCAGACCCGCCACGGCCCGAAAACTCATCGCCACGACGGAATCGGGTTCCACGACCCCGGACGGACGACCGCGGCGCGCCGGCGCGCCCGTGTCCGGACCGTCCCGGGTCGGCTCGGGCGACCTCCGCTCCACGGCTCGCACCCGGGTCACGGCCGGTACCTGCCGTGACCACCCGGAAACGCGCCCGATCCGGCGTACGTTCTCCCGGCCGCAGGTCGCGCAGACGATCCACTCTCCGGCCGCGTCGGTCCGTCCGGCCCGGGCGGGGGCTCCCTGCCGTGCCGGGAGCCCCCGCCCGGGGGCGGGTCAGCCCATGCCCTGGAGGCGCCAGATCTGGTTCTTCTTCCGGGGCAGGTCGCTCGCCGGGTCGCAGGTCCACTGGTGGACGAGGGCGCCGGGTGCGGTGGAGATCCCGCTGACGTCGACGCACTTGCCGCTGTGCACCGCGACCAGCTGGTAGTCCTTGCCGTTGCCGAGCGCGGTGACGGGGCGGAGGGTGAACATCTGGTTCGTGCCGCCGCTGCACGTCCACTGGATGACGGCCGCACCGTCGGCCGCGGCAGCGCCCGAGACGTCCAGGCACTTGCCGCTGTGCTCGTCCACGACGGTGTAGGTGTTCGCCCGGCCGGCGACCGGCCTGAAGTCCAGCATCTGCTGGTAGCCGCCCTCGCAGGGGTACTGCTGGTACTGCGTGGCGTCGGCGGTGCTGAGGCCGGTGTCGTCCAGGCACTGACCGCTGTGCTGCACCACCGCGACGGTGGAGACGGTCGTGTTCGACGGCGGCAGCAGCGTGACGGTGTAGCCGTCCGCGGCGTCCGTCCACGGCACGGTCACCGAGGCCGAGTCGCCGCTGACGGCCAGGATGCGGTCGGAGACCGTCACCGGCCCCGTCACCGCGCCGCCGCCGTCGTTCGGTATGCGCTGGACGACCGCGCGCACCCGGCCGTTCTCCGTCACCGACGTGGTGTCGAGACGGTTGAGGCTGACGGTGACGTTGCCGGTGTTGCCGTTGCTGCCCAGCAGGATCTTCGCGTTGCGCGCCGCGTTGTCCTTCGTCGCCACCCCGTCGGTGTTCGTGCCCGGCGTGAGGTTCACGGTGTTCCCGGTCTGGGAGCCGTAGTACCGGTACAGGAACCACTCTCCCAGCGGGAGGTACTGGCTGCCGCTCCTGGTGAGGAGGTTGGCCTCGAAGTCGTGCAGGTCGGATCCCCACGCCCAGTTGGCGCGAAGGCCGTCCGCTCCGGCGCGCTCCAGCCGGGAGACGTACCAGCCGCCGCGGCCGGGGTTCTGCTCCTTGCCGGCGGCGTACTCGTTGACCTGGAAGGGGCGGCCGGTCGTCATCGACCGGGCCGACAGCAGGGACCTGAGGGAACTGCTGTGGGCGACCGGGTCGCCGGGGAGGTCGTGCCAGCTGTAGGTGTCCGGCTCGACGGCGTTCGCCTTGACGTAGTCGAGGTACGCGGTCCACCAGCCGTTGTCCACCGTGGGGTGGCCGCAGGTGCTTGCGCCGACGACGACGGCACCGGGGATGGCGGCCCGGATCTTCCGGTAGGCGCGCTTCCACATCTCCAGGTACTGGGGCATGCCGGAACCCCAGAACCCGGGGCAGTCGGGCTCGTTCCAGATGTCCCACTCGATGTCGGTCATGCCGGCCGCGCGCACGTCGGAGAGCAGGCGGTCGTAGAAGGCGTCGAAGCGGGACCAGTCGCCGTTGTCACCGGGGAAGGTGGGGGTGGTGGTGCCGTCGGCGCCCCAGATGTCGTGCGGCAGGATGACGAAGGTGCCGCCCAGCGCCTTGGTGCGCCGGTACTGGGCGAGGGTGGCGTTCCACCGGCGGTCGTACTTTCCGGCGACCCAGCCTCCAGGGCTGTCCAGCTGGGCGCCGCCGGCCCGCTCCAGCTTCCACTTGATGTCCCGGTAGAAGTGGTCCTGGGGCAGCGAGCCGTCCTCCGTCATCCCGTAGAGGGTGCCCGAGGCGTGGTAGGCGGGGGCGCCCCCGGCGGCGGAGAAGTCGACGGCGACGGAGGTGTCGGCGGCCCGGGAGGGGGTGGCGGGCCCAAGGGTCGTGGCCAGCGCGGCGAGGAGGACGGCGACGGTCGAGGCCGCCCGTCGTCGGATGCGGGTCGTCGGCCTGGGACGCGGGGTGGGTGACCTCATGGTGCGGCTCCTCTGGGGGAGTGCGGTGAAGGTGCCGGGGCCTGGTCGGTCCCGGGGCTCGGGGGAGGCGGCCGGTCAGCGACCGCCGCGGTGCGTGTGTGCCTCGGCGAGGAGGAGGTAGCTGCTGGCGGTCCAGGTGTAGGCGCGGTCGCGCAGCCCTTCGCCGGTCAGGGCGTCGAAGTTCTCGGCGAATCCGGAGGTCTCGCACAGGGCCCGGAAGCGGGCGCTGATCGCGTCGGCGAGGCGGTGGTGGCCGGCGCGGCGCAGGCCGTCCTCGATGAGGACGGTGGCGGGCGCCCAGATCGGTCCGCGCCAGTAGCCGTCGGACTGGTAGTGGGGTGAGTCGGGCCGTTCGGTGGCCAGTCCGTGGGCGGTGAGGTGGGTTTCGACGTGGGCGGCCAGGCGGGCGGCGATGTCGCTGGGCAGGTGCTCGCCGAGGACGACGGGCATCAGGTCCAGCAGGCTCAGGCTGGTGGCGCCCGCGCCCGTGCGGGGCGACCGTGCCTCGAAGCGTTCGCCCGTCCACAGCTCGTCGATCACGGCGGACTGGAGGGTGTCGGCCGAGTGCGCCCAGGCGGCGGCTTCCTCGGCGCGGTCGAGTTCGGTGGCCAGGTCGGCGAGTTCGCGCAGTTGCAGGACCAGGAAGGCCGAGAGGTCGGCGGTGGTCCGCAGGCGCCCGGGGTCGAAGGTGGTGGCGTTGTCCCAGCCGCTGTCGTTGCCGTGCTGGTAGTGCGGCAGGGTCTGGCCGGGGGCGCGCCGGGAGTCGAGCCAGAACCCGGTCCACCGTGCGAGGCGGTGGTAGACGTCGGTGAGTTGGCCGCTGCTCAGGGGGTGCGGCAGGCGCCGTCGCAGGTGGCGCAGCGCCCAGCCGTGGATGGGGGGCTTGACGAAGTTGTAGAGGACTTCGGAGTGGGTGACGGAGTCGGGCAGCGCGCCGCTCTCGTCCTGGTGGTCGAACATGATCCGGAACTGGTCCCAGGCCAGCTCCGGGGTGCCGGGGGCCAGGGCGAGAGCGTTGAAGCAGTGGTCCCAGCTCCAGACCTTGTCCATCCAGTGCTTGGACATCAGTACGGCAGGGCGCTTGAGGAACCCGGCCGGAGCCACCGTCGCGGACCACACCACGTAGGCGGCCAGTTCGGCGGCCGGGGTGTCCGGGGTGCGCCAGGGGGCGACCGCGTCGGCGAACTCGGTGAACGCCCGGTCGGCCCTGGCCGCCGCCTGCTCGTGGGTGACGGACGGGGTGTACGGCGGCCGGGCGCTGTCGAGCTCCTCGACGGCTGCCTCCCAGGAGCCGTCGCCGTCGGCGCTGCCGTCGCCTTCGCCCCCGCCTGTGCCGGTCAGGGTCAACCCGCGGTCGGCGCCGCCGAGCGACTCGACCCCGAGGACGTCCACCGCCCGCCCGGTCAGCACGCTGATGCGGTAGCGCCTGCCGGTCTCGTAGGAGGTGAACACGTAGGAGCCGTCGAGCGGGTCGTGGAGGAAGTACGTGCCGCTGAACGGCGTGAGCCGTTCGGCCGAGGCGCGGATCCGCAGGCCCAGACCGCAGCCGCGCAGCCGCAGGGTGTCGGGGCTCTGGTAGGTCAGTTCGACGTGTCCGCCCTGCCCGGCCCACGTCAGCCGTCCCGGTGTGGCCTGCCACTGCGTCTCGACCCGCTCGCCGCGCGCCCCGCCGACCGGGACCAGCCGCAGCACCGGGTGCATGCCGGTCTGGTGGGAGACCAGGTGCAGGTCCCGGGCGCGGACGTGCTCGGAGGTCACCGGTGAGATGTCGAACCAGGAGCCGTGGCTGCTGAAGGGGATGTCGTGGATGTTGAAGGCCGGGCCAGGGAGGGCGTCGGTCATCGCGGGGCGCTCGTTTCTGGTTCGGGGCGTGCTCCGCCCGACCGCGCGGCAGCCGCGGTGCGCGGTCGGGCCGTCGGGCCGTCGGGCAGGGGCTTCCGGGGGCGGGAGGGGCCGGCGGGTGTCAGTCCTTGACGGCGCCGGCGGTGACGCCGGCGGCGACGTGGCGCTGGGCCAGGACCAGGATCAGCGCGGTGGGAATCGAGGCGACCACGGCGGTGGCCATGATGGCGTTCCACTGCTGGTTGTTGTTGCCGATGTAGTGGTAGATCCCCAGCGTGATCGGCTGGTGGGCGCCGCCGCCGTCCAAGGTGCCGGCGAAGACGAAGTCGGACCAGGACCAGAGGAACGCGAACAGCGAGACGGTGACGATCGCGTTGCGGCTCATCGGCAGGACGATCGACCAGAAGGTCCGCAGGTCGCCCGCGCCGTCGGTCCTGGCGGCCTGCAGCAGTTCGCTGGGGATGCCGCTCATGAACGCGGTGAAGATCAGCACGGCGAACGGGACGGCGATCGTCGAGTCGGCGATGATCAGGCCCGGTACCGACCGCAGCAGCCCGAACCTGAGGTAGATGGTGTAGAACCCCATCGCCATGATGATGCCGGGGATCATCTGCGCGACCAGCAGCACGAAGCCGAGGGCGCTGCCGCCTCGCGGGCGCAGCTTCGCCAGGGCGTAGCCGGCGGGGGCGGCGAGGGCCACGGTGAGCCCGACGGTGCCGAGGGCGATGACCAGGCTGGTGCCCAGGTAGGGGAGTTGCTGGTCCAGGACGGCCCGGTAGCCCTCGAGGGTGCCGTGGACGGGGAACCAGTCCGGTGGGGACTTGCGCATGTCCTGGTCGCGGGTGAAGGACACGTTCAGCATCCAGTAGACCGGGAAGAGCATCAGCGCGGTGAGCAGGACGCCGGTCGCGGTCTTCCGCCGGGAGGTGGAGCTGTGCCGTGCGGTCATGAGGCCTGCTGCTTTCGCTGGACGCGGATGTACACCATGCCGAAGAACAGGGCGATCAGGACCAGCAGGTTTCCGACGGCGGCACCGTGCCCGAAGGCCGGCAGCGCGTTCCCGAAGCCGAGGCGGTAGGACCAGGTCGCCAGAGTGGTGGAGGAGCCGACCGGGCCGCCCCTGGTCATGATCCAGATGATGTCGAAGACCTTGAGGGTGTAGACCAGGCCGAGCAGCAGGGTGACCGCCGACACGGGCCGCAGCAGCGGGAAGGTGACGTGGCGGAAGCGTTGCCAGGCGTTCGCGCCGTCCAGGGCGGCGGCCTCGTGGAGGGAGGCCGGAATGCTCTGCAGACCGCTGTACAGGACCACCAGGTTGAACGGGATCCCGATCCAGATGTTCGCGATCACCACCGATGCCAGGGCCCAGCTCGGGGAGGTCAGCCAGTCGACCGGGCCGATGCCCACCGCGTGCAGGACGGCGTTGACGACGCCGGAGTCGCTGTTGAGCATCCACGACCAGGTGGAGGCGGACACGATCAGCGGCAGCAGCCAGGGCACCAGGAACAGGGCGCGGAGCGTGGCAGCGAGACGGAAGTGCCGGGTGAAGAAGACCGCGAGGGCCAGGCCGATCCCGTACTGCAGGAGCAGGCTGGCGGCGGTGAACACCACGGTGTGCACCAGCGCGGGCACGAACGTCGGGTCGTCCAGGACCACGCGGTAGTTCGTCAGTCCGGTGAAGGCGGCGTTGCCGTCCACGAACGAGCGCACCGTGTAGTCGCGCAGGCTCAGGTCGAGGTTGCGGTAGAGGGGGTAGGCGTAGAACACGCCGAGGTAGACCACCACCGGTGTGAGGAATCCCCAGGCGGCCCACTGCCGGGACCGGGGGCGGGACCTGGCGGGTGCGCGGCCGGCGCGGCCGCGGGACGGGACGGCGGTGACTGCCCCGTCCGGGTCTCCGTCCCCGTCGCGCCCGGAGCGGTTCTCCGGGGTCTGCGCTGTGTCGTTCATCGGCGGGTCCTGTCGTCCTCGCGGCGGGTGGTGCTACTTGGCGGCGGCCGACTGCGCTGCGGACAGCGCGGCCTGCGGCGACTCGGAACCGGTCAGCGCGGCCTGGACCGCGGTCCACAACTGCTCGGAGATCGTGGGGTACCTGGTGCCCAGGTCGTCGCTGGTGCGGCCCTTGGCGGCCTTGACCGCGTCGATCCACGCCGTGAGGCCGGGGTCGGCGGCGGCCTGTTTGTCCTGCCCTGCGGGGGTGGGGGCGACGTAGGACAGCGTGGTGTCGGTGGCGTCGGAGTTGTCCGCGCTGGTCAGGCAGGACACCAGCCTGGTCGAGACGCCGTAGCGGGCCGTCTTCTTCTGGACCGGGACGGTGACGAACTCGCCGCCGGTCGGGGCGGGGGCGGTGCCACCGGTCATGCCGGGGACCGGGAGGACCCCGTACTCGAAGCCGGCCTTCTTCGCGTTGGCCAGCTGCCAGGTGCCGTTCTCCGCGAAGGCGAACTCCCCGGTGGCGAACTCCTGCCAGCTGGTGGTCTGCGTGTTGTTGATGACCGAGTGGGGGGCCAGGCCCTGCTTGACCCAGCCGGTCCACAGTGACAGCGCGGAAGCGGCCTGGGCGGAGTCCAGGTGCGTGAGCTGCGCACCGGATCCCCAGAACCACGGGAGGAACTGGAAGCTCCCCTCCTCGGTGCCGATGCCGGAGAAGGTGATGCCCTTCCTGCCCGCGGCCTTGACCTTCGTCAGCGCCGCGGTCAGCGACGCCCAGTCCCTGATCGAGGCGACGTCCACGCCGGCGGCCGTCAGGACGGCCTTGTTGTAGTACAGCGCCAGGGTGTTCGCGCCGATCGGGGTGCCGAACGTCTCGCCGCCGCTCTGACCGGCCGCGAGCAGGTTGGGAGACACCGCCGAGGTGTCGACCTTGTTCTCCTTGGTCGAGGTGAGCACACCGGCCTGGGCGAGCGTGGAGACCACCGGGTTGTCGACGATCAGCACGTCCGGCGAGTTGCCCTGCTGCGCGGCGAGGAGTTCCTTGTTGGTCAGGTCGCTGGTGTCGAAGGCCGTCCGCTGGATCCGCACGCCGGCCTGGCTGCCGCAGGTGTCCAGCAGCTTGGCCCAGGCCGAGGCGCCGTCGAACTGGGGGTACGGATCCCAGACGGTGTAGGTCCCGCCGGCGGAGGCGCCTGCCCCGTCGGAATCGGCCGTCCCGGCCGAGGACGAGCAGGCGGTGCCGGCGGTGGCGAGGACGGCGGCGGCGAGCGAGGCGGCGGCGAGCCGCCGACCGGTGGAGCTGTTCATGGCACCGAACCCTTCGGTCTTGCGGAAGGCACTGAGGGGGAGGCGGGGCGGTCAGGACGCCGTGCCTGCGTTACGGCCCGGTGTCGAATCGATTGCGCGAATCGGTTCGACAGGAACATAGGACTGGCACCTGAGGCCGTCAATAGCTCGGTGAAACCCCGTCACCATGCAGCCGGAGGCTGGAGTGCACGCCGGTCGCGGCAAGGCATGCGGCACGGCTTGCGACACGTGGCGAAGCGCACTACCGTCTACCGAATCGGTTCGACTGTCAGCGCGACGGAAGTGCGCCACCAGCGAAACAGGCCACCCCATCTCCATGAGGACAGCGATGAACATCGGGGAGATCGCCAGCCGCGCGGGCGTCTCGCGGAGCACCGTCTCCTACGCGCTCAGCGGCAAGCGCTCGGTCTCGGACGCCACCCGCAGGCGCATCCAGGACGTCATCGACGAACTCGGCTACCGGCCCAATGCCGCCGCCCGCGCCCTCAAGGAGGGCCGGACCCGGACCATCGGCCTGGTGATCCCGCCCGCCAGCAGGCGCCTGACCCACATGCAGCTGGGTTTCGTGGCCAGCGTCGTCGAGGCCGCAGCCCGCGCCGACCTGGACGTCCTGCTGTCCCCCTCCGGAGGCGACCACGACCGGTCGTTCGAACGCCTTCTCTCCGGAGGGCGCGTCGACGGGGTGATCCTCATGGAGATCCGCCTGGAGGACTCCCGGGTCCGCAGGCTGCAGAACGCCACCTTGCCGTTCGTCGGCATCGGGCACACGGCCCGCGCCCACGAGATGTGCTGGATCGACGTCGACTACGCCACCGTGATCAACCAGTGCGTGCACCACCTCGCGGACCTGGGCCACACCCGGATCGCGCTGGTCAACCGCTCCGTCGAACTCATGGCGGCCGGCTACGGGCCGGGGCACCGGGCCCGTGACGGGTTCACCGCGGCGATCGCCCGGCGCGGCATCCACGGCATCGAACTGGAGTGCGGGGACGATGCGGCCGCCGGCCTGGAGTGCGCCACCCGGCTCCTGCGCGACCACCCCGACGTCACCGCGGTCGCGACCATCAACGAAGCCGCGCTCCCCGGCATCCAGCGGGGCCTGGAGGAGGCCGGCCTCGCGGTGCCCGGGGACTTCTCCATCACCGGCGTCGTCGGCCGCACCTGGGCCGAGGAGTTCCGCCCCCCGCTGACCGCCGCGGACGTGCCGGCCCAGGACATCGGCACCCAGGCGATGGACCTGCTGCTCGAACGCATGGCCGACCCGACGACCCCCTTCCGCAACATCCTGCTGACCCCGCCGGTCTCCCTGCGCGGCAGCACCGGCCCGGTGCGCTCCGCATAGGGCGAGCGGCCCCGCGGCGGTGCCGATCCGCGCGGACCGGGGCCGCGTCCCCGCCCGTCGCGGGCGGTCACGAACCCCCGGAAGAGCCGTCCCCGATCGTCCCGTCGCCTGCCGGGCGACGGAGCCGTGGCGGCCCGGCAGGGACGAAGCCGCGGGGTCGGCCCTCGGCCGGGAACGCCGCCCGCGACACCCTGGCGCCGTCGGACGATCTCTGACACCATCTCAGCCGACGTGAACAAGCCGTGTGTCAACCGTTCACTCCGCCTGCACAAAAACCAGTCGTAGAGCGTCGTCGAGAAGATCTGAGGCCTGCCATGAAGACCTTACGGAACCACACCTCGCACCTGCTCACCGTCGTGCTGCTGCTCCTGGGCATGATGACCGCCGCGAGCGCGCAGGCGCAGGCGGCCCCGCAGCGGCTCACCGGCAGCACGACCATCTGCTCCAACTCGCCCATCCCGGCCGGGTGGGTCGTCACCAGCTCGTACAGCAGCTGGGGCTGCCCCGGCACCGGCGTCTCGTACACGATCACCGACACGACCGGGCAGACCAACCTCACCATCTGCTCGTTCTCCCCCAAGCCGGCCGGGTGGGTGGTCACCAGCTCGTACAGCAGCAGCAACTGCGCGGGCAGTGGCATCGCCTACGGGTTCCACAACGTCGCCAACGACACCAACGTCGGTGCGTGCTCCATGACCCCGATCCCCGCCGGATGGGTGATCACCAGCTCGTACAGCAGCAGCAACTGCGCCGGCACCGGCGTCGCCTACACGCTCCACAACGTCGCCAACGACACCAACGTCGGTGCGTGCTCCATGACCCCGATCCCCGCCGGATGGGTCGTCACCAGCTCGTACAGCAGCAGCAACTGCGCCGGCACCGGCGTCGCCTACACCCTCTTCAAGATCACCACGCAGACCTCCGCCGTCGTGTGCTCCTTCTCGCCCCTCCCGGCGGGCTGGGTGGTCAGCAGCTACTACCAGAGCAGCAACTGCTACGGCAGCGGCGTCGCCTACTCCATCCGCAAGGCCTGACCGGAACGCCTGCCGCCTCCGGGCGGCCCAGGCCCGCGAGGCGCCGGGGAGCATGAACGCAGGGCCTCTTGGCGGCCCGGGAGGGGAAGCCCTCCCGGGCCGCCGGGAGGTCCTGTTGCGAGGATCATCCGGGTCCATGTCCCCGATGACGTAGTCGGTGCAGAGCCGCTTCGCGCCGCCGAAGGGCGGCTGATCGGAGCGGAGCGAGGCTGTCGCGGGGTGGGCCGGCTACACCGTCATGGCCGCACGTCCTTCGCCCGGCCCTGCACGTATGCGAGGTTGTGCCGGGTGCTGACGGTATAGGGGTGGTCGGGGCCGAGCACCCGCACCAGGTCCGGCATCAGTTCGGTGAGCGCGGACGTGGCCCCGGCCACATCCCCCGTCTCGAGAAGCGAGAGGGCGAGGTTCTTCCGACTGATGAGGGTGTCGGGGTGGTCGGGGCCGAGCACCCGCAGCCGATCCCGCAACAGTTCGCCCATGGCGGCCACGGCCCCGGCCGCATCCCCCGCCTTCCCTTGCAGGTAGGCGAGGTTGCTCCGGGTGGTGAGGGTGTGGGGGTGGTCGGGGCCGAGCACCCGCAGCCGATCCCGCAACAGCTCGCCCATGGCGGCCGCGGCCCCCGCGGCGTCTCCCGCCGAGCTTTGCAGGTGGCCGAGCTCGTGTCGGCTGGTGAGGGTGTCGGGATGGTCCGGGCCGAACACCCGCAGACGATCCCGGTACACCTCGGCCATGGCGCTCGCAGCCCCAGCCGTATCCCCCGCCGCCCCCCGGAAGTGGGCGAGGTCGTGCCGGGCGAGGAGGGTGAGCGGGTTGGCCGCGCCACGCACCCGCACCAGGTCCGGCACCACTGCGGCGAGCCCGGTCACGGCCCCGGCCGCGTCCCCGGCATGGCCCGTCCACACGGCGAGGAGGTACCGGGCGGCGAGCGTGTCGGAGTGGTTCCGGCCCATGTGGTGGCGGATCGCTCGCGTGAGGTGGTCAAGGTAGTCGCGGGCGGCGGCGACTTGTCCGGCGTCGCCGAGGGAGCGTCCCAACCGGTAGAGCACGTGGTGGGTGGTGGGCCGGTGCAGGGCGGCCCCTGCGTGGCCGGTGAGAGCGGCCGTGTTGGCGCGCAGCGCCTGGGCGAGGGCCGTATCGGACTCGACCTCGGGCCAGCCGGCGAGCAGGGCGTCGCCAGCGGTGCGGGCGAGGCGGTAGCTCTGTCTGGGGTTGAGGGTGTCACGGACGGCGCGCTGGACGAGCTGGTGGACGCGCACTGCTTGGTGGGGGGCGTCGGGGTCGTGGGCGATGAGGCTGAGCCGGTGTAGCGCTCGCAGGGCGCCCACGGCTTGCTCGGCGGTCACGTTGGCGGAGCGGCGGCTCAACCAGCGCAGCGGGCGCGGCAGTCGCCCGCCGACGAGGTGGGTTCGGGCGGACGGGCCGGTCAGGACGGTGTCCGGGATGCCGTTCGGGTCCAGGAACGCGGCGAGCTGGAGCATGCGGCCGGCCAGGCCGGCGGGCTGCAGAGTGTCGGCGCGGTCGATGGAGAGGGTCCAGGCGGCTGCCGCGGTGTGGGTCTGGCCGTCGGGAAGGCGCTCGGGGCTCGCCGCGGCGAGGGTGCGGGTCCGGTCGGCCAACATCGTGCGGTAGGCGGCGCAGGACGTGCCGGCGTCGATCAGGTAGGCGGCGGCCTGGGACAGGGCCAGCGGCAGGTGCCCGAGGTCCCGGGCGAGGGCGGCGAGCTGCCCACCGTCCTCGCGGCGGCCGTGGACGGCCAGCGCCGCGGTGAGGTAGGCCAGCGATTCGGCCTCGGTGAACAGGCCGACCTCGATCAGCAGGCGCTCGTCGCCGGCGAGGGCGGCGTCCTTGCGGCGGGTGGTGACCAGGGTGCGGCCGTGCGGGCTGGCCGGCGGCCACCAGCCGCGCAGGTCGTCGGGGTCGGCGACGTCGTCCAGGACCACCAGCCACCGGCAGGGGCGCTCCTGCCGCTTGGGTTCCAGCCAGGCCAGGAACGCCCGTGCCGCCTCCGAGGGGTCTGCGCCCAGCACCTCGGCGCCGGCCTGCGCGTAGGCGGCGGCGACGGCGGCGGTGTCGGCTGCGGTGATCCACACCAGGACGTCCACGTCGCCGCCGAGCCAGGCGGTGCGGGCGTAGTCGGCGGCCAGTTGGGTCTTGCCGACCCCGCCCATCCCGGTCAGCACCCCGCCCGCCAGCGCCGCGCCGGCCGGCCTGACCACCGCGGTGCCGCCGTGGGCGAGCGCCTGCGCCAGGCGGGTCGCTTCGGCCCGGTCCTGGAAACTGCCCGCCTGCGGCGGGATCTGCCCGACCTGGTGCGGCCACGTTGCGGGCGTGCGCGCAGCGACGTGCTCGTGGTGGTGCTGGTGGAGTTCACGGATGGTTCCGGCGGCGACCGCGCCGTCGGTTGCGATGACGACCATCGGGCCGGGGTTCGGCGCACGGCCGGGGGGCGGCCCGGTAGGGGTGCCGGGTCCGCTCAGCTCTGGTGCGGGCCCGGCAGCGGAGGGTTTGGCGGCACCCCGATCGTCACCTCGCCCATCTGCAGCGCGGCTGCCGATCCGCCCTCGGCGCGGATCTCCACGTTCCCGCCCACGGCCACGCCCTGACCGGACGCCGAGACCCCGCTGCCCGCAGCCTGCAACTGCCCGACCAGCTCCGTCAACGCACGCGCGAAGTCTCCGTCCCGCTCGGCCGCGTCCTCCAGGGAATCCACCAGTCGGCGCCGGGTGCGCTCGGAGAGTTCTCCCCGACCGGCTTCAGCCTCTTCCCCGGCTCGTTGCAGCGCCGGGTCCTGCCCCAGCTTCGTCGCGACCAGGTCGTGCAACCGGTCCATCCCGACGTCCAGGGCCCGGTCCACCTCGCCGTCCGCCCGCCCCGCTGCCCGCTTTGCCTTGCGCACCAGCCAGGCGAACACGTACCCGACCGCGACCTCCACGCCCGGCACCATGACAACCCCTCCGAAATACCCGACCAACCCCCTGACCGTACGCGCTCACTGCCCGTCAACCGCCGCCGACGGCAGAACTGTTACCGACCAGTGCAACGCGTGGAAGGCTCGAAAGGGCGGGCGCGAGTCGTGTCGGCGACCAGGTCGGCCTCCTGGGTCGGGGAGCCGGGCGGGTGCGAACGCCGGCTCCCCGCCGGGGGAGGATCGCTGGTCAGCGCACGCGGCCGCGCGGCTTGAGGGGGGTGCCGGGGAGCTCCGGGGCGGGCAGGCGGTCGCCGGGGTAGCCCTCGACGGCGCCGAAGCGGTCGGCGGCGGCCTGCCATTCGGCGCGGGCCTGGGCGATGTCCTCGTGGGTGCGCCCGATGAAGTTCCACCACATGACGATCTGTTCCTCGAAGGGCGTGCCGCCCAGTAGGACGGCTCGTGCGTCGCTGTCGGTGGTGTTGGTGAGGGTGATCGTGGCGGGGCCGGGGGCGAGGTAGCCGAGTTCGGCGGCGTGGAGCGGGGTGTCGGCGAAGCGGATCTCGCCGTGGTCGACCAGGAGGCCGTGTTCGAAGGCGGGGTCGACGTCGAGGGTGACGGTGGCGTGCGGGCGCAGGACGAGTTCGGCGCCGAGCAGCGGGGTGAAGGTGGGGACGGGGGCGGTGTCGCCGGCGAGGGAGCCGAGGAAGACGCGGGCCTCGCCGCCGTCGAGGGCGACCGGGGCCGGTGCGTGGTGGTGGAAGTCGCGGGCGGTGTGCCGGTGTTCCTCGGGCAGGGCGACCCACAGCTGGACGCCGTGCAGGACCGTGGTGGCCGGGGTGGAGACCTCGGAGTGGGCGATGCCGTGGCCGGAGGTCATCAGGTTCACTTCGCCCGGTCGCACGTACGCGTGGACGCCGAGGCTGTCCCGGTGCTCGATTTCGCCGGTGAACAGCCAGCTGACCGTCTGGAGCCCGGTGTGCGGGTGCGGGGCGACGTCCATGCCGCCGGTACCGGCGACGTCGTCGGGCCCGTAGTGGTCGACGAAGCACCATGCGCCGATGAGGGTGCGGGAGCGCTGCGGCAGGGTCCGGCGTACCGTCATCGCGCGCGGCCCGCCGAGCGGGACGTCCCGGGCGGGCAGGACCTCCACGTGCGGATCGGCGGCGTTCGGCTCGACGAGGCTGGTCTCGGCGGTGCTCACGGTGGTGTTTCCTCCCGGACGCATAGGTAGTTCTATATTCAACTATCATCCCATGGCAGAGTGACGGGCGACAGTGATCAGCCTAAGGAGTTCAGGTGAGTGACGTGACGGTGGTCCCGGCGGACCGGCGGGTGTTCATCGACAAGCAGAGCCCCCAGGCGTACAAGGCGCTGGTCGCGGCCGCCGAGGCCGCGCGGGAAGCGGCGGCCGACGCCGGGCTGGACCGTCGACTGGTGGAACTCGTGAACCTCCGGGTGTCGCAGATCAACGGCTGCGCCTTCTGCCTGAACGTGCACACCAGGGCCGCCCTCCGCGAGGGCGAGACCACCCAGCGGCTGGGCGTGCTCCCGGCCTGGCGCGACACCGAGGTGTTCACCGCGCGGGAGCGCGCCGTCCTGGCGCTGGCCGAGGCGACGACCCACCCGGCGGACGCGGCCGTGCAGGCGGCCGCGTACGGCGCCGCGCGCGAGGTGCTGACCGACGCGGAGATCTCCGCCTCGGTGTGGGTGGCGATCACCATCAACTCCTTCAACCGGGTCTCCATCATGAGCAAGCACCCGGTCCGGCCGGCCTCTGGCCGGTGACGGGGCCGGCCTCGGGTCGGCAGTCGGTGGGATGAGGGTCTCCGCCTTTCGAGCGGAGGCCCTCTTCCGGTGCCGGGGCGGCCGGTTCCGGGCGCGAGCCGTCACGCCGGCCGTCGCCGCTCGGCGAGGTAGTCGTGGACCGGCGCGGCGGGTGCGAGGGTGAGGTCGGTGACGATGTGGCTGGCCGAGACGACCTCCAGCACCGGCAGGTCCGCGAGCGGCGCCATGACGTGCGCGGAGAGTTGGAGGCGGGCGGGGCCGGTCCAGGCCTCCTTCACCGTGAGGTCGGTGATCCGGGTGCGGACCAGGTCGCAGACCCGCAGGCCGCCGGTGTGGTCGCGGACGATCTTGACCCCGTACGTCGGCACGGTGATCTGGTCGCGGGCCTCGGCCGGGTCCAGGGGCTGCCACTTGTAGGCCATCGTCGCGGTTGCGACGCGCTGGCTGCCGTGGTCCAGCGTGCCGACGAGGGCGCCGGCCTCGGTGAAGAGCCTCGGGCTGCCCATCACCTTGGGGTAGGCGCTGAGTTCCCGGCCGGCGGCGGTGGCGGCGAAGTTGTCGAGGTACATGGCGTGCAGGTACTCGCCCTCCTCGTCGCCGTACCGGACGGGGATGACCTGCCCGGCCTCGACGTAGGGGCCGAAGCCGTCGACGTCGCCCATCTTCATGACCTCGAAGCGGACCAGTGGTTCCTCGATCCGCAGCGGCTCGGGGACGACGGCGCGCAGGGCCACGGGGTCGGTGCGGTAGACGACGTTCAGGTACTCCCGATCGGTGAAGCGGGTGGCGCGGGGCGGGTAGACGGGGGCGGTCAGCGGGGTGGTGGCGTGGCGGACGACCTAGTCGGGGCGCATCGGGGGCCTCCTCGGGGGTGCCGGTTGCTTGGTCTCCTGAAACGGATACGATGTGTATCGGATACACCATGCATCCGATAGGAACCGTGACGCAACCGCGTCGCCCGCGGCGCAACCCGCGTCGCCCGCGCGGCCCCGCAGGCCCGTCGGACCGCCGCACAGCCAAGGAAGTGATCTCGATGCCGTTCACCGTTCCCGACCCCACCGGTCGCCCCGTCGCCGTCGTCGGAGCCGGCACCCTCGGGCGCCGCATCGCCCTGATGTTCGCCACCGGCGGCGGGGAGGTGCGGATCTACGACCCCTCGGCCGAACAGCGCGCGGCCGCCCGCGCCTACGTCGAGGAGCAGCTGCCCGCCGTCGCCGCCGGGATCGACGCGGGCCGGCCGGGCACCGTCACCACCGGCGGGGACCTCGCAGAGGTGCTGCCCGGCGCCTGGCTGGTGATCGAGGCGGTGCCCGAACGCCCCGAACTCAAGCAGCGCGTGTTCGCCGACCTCGACCGGATCGCCGACGAGGACGCGATCCTGGGCAGCAACTCCTCGTCCTACCCGACCAGTCGCTTCGTCGACTCCGTTCGGGAGCCCCAGCGGCTGGTCAACATCCACTTCTACATGCCGCCGACCCAGAACGCGGTGGACGTGATGTCCTGCGGCCTCACCGACCGGGGCGTCATCGACCTGCTGCTGGCCGAACTGCCGCGCCACGGCGTCTTCCCGTTCGAGGCGCGCAAGGAGAGCACCGGCTTCATCTTCAACCGCATCTGGGCGGCCATCAAGCGCGAATCGCTCGCCGTGGTCGCCGAGGGCGTCGCCACCGCCGAGGAGGTGGACGCCATGTGGGCCGTCAACACCGGCCTGCGCGGCGGGCCGTTCCGGGCGATGGACCAGGTCGGCCTGGACGTCGTGCTCGACATCGAGGAGCACTATGCCGCCGAGCGCCCCGGCCTGCCCACCGGGCCACGGGCCCTGCTGGAGCAGTACGTGGGGGAGGGGCGGCTCGGGGTCAAGGCCGGGCGCGGCTTCTACGACTACCGCCCCGGGGCCGGAGCGGCCTCGGGAGCCGCCGACCGCATGCGGCGGCGCCGCAGCCTGACGGCGGTTCCGCGGCCCCGGCCCGCCCGTAGACTGGCCCGGGGCCGCCGGGCGGCACCGCCGAGCGAAGAACGAGAGCCGAGGACCGCAGGCCGTGCCCAAGTCACCCACGAAGCGCCGCCCGTTGACCGTCGCCGCACTGAACGACAGTGCCCTGGCCCTGTTCACCGAGCACGGCTTCCACGCCACCTCGATCCGTGACATCGTCGCCCGCGCCGGACTCACCAGGGGCGCCTTCTACTCCAACTACCAGGACAAGGAAGAGCTGTTCCTCGCCCTCTACGACCAGCAGATCGACCGGCTGCTCGCCGACCTTCGGGCCGCCCTCCTCGGCGGCGGCCCCGGCCCGGACCTGCCCTCCCGGCTGCTGCGCGAACTCGCCGGCCGACGGCAGGAGGACGAGGGCTGGTTCCTGCTCTCCATGGAGTTCACGCTCCACGCCGCCCGTCACCCCGACGTCGCCCGCAGCCTCGCCGAGCACGAGGCGCGGCTGATCGACGGGCTGGTCGAGCTGATCGAGTCCAGTCCGGCGACGGCCGGGCACGTCCCCGAAGTCGGCCCGCGCGACCTCGCCCGGCTGCTGGTCATCCTGCACGAGGGCGCCACCGCGATGCGCCTGACCGAGGAGGCGCGAGGCTCGCTCGCCGAGTTCCCCGAGGAACTCCTCCACCGCGTCGTGGACGGGCTGTTCCAGCCCGCGACCGCCCGAGGAGAGCAGCCGTGACGGACGTGACGCTGAACCTCTGGCGGCAGCCGCTCGCCGCGGTGCCCGCCGAGGTGTGGGACCGCACCGACCTGACCGTACTCATCCTCGCCGATACCGGCATCTCCGAACTCTCCGCCGACGTACGGCGCCTGACCGCGCTGCGCACCCTCGACCTCGGCCACAACCGGCTCGCCGCGCTGCCCGCCGAGCTGGGCGACCTCACCGGGCTCGACGACTTCCTCTACCTCCACGACAACGCACTGACCGCGCTGCCGGACTCACTCGGCCGACTCACCGCGCTGCGCTACCTCAACATCGGCGAGAACCGACTCACCGAACTCCCCCCTGCCATCGGCGACATGACCTCCCTGGTCGAACTGCGCGCACAGGGGAACCGGATCGGCTCGCTGCCCGAAGCGATCGGCGACCTCGGCTCGCTCCGAGAACTCTGGCTTCGCGGCAACGAGTTGACCGGCCTGCCGGACTCCGTCGCCCGGCTCACCGAGCTTCGCGAGCTGGAGCTGAGGGAGAACGCCCTCACCGGGATCCCGGCCGCGCTCGCCGGCCTGCCCCGGCTGCGCCGTCTCGACCTGCGCGGCAACCGGATCACCGAACTGCCGCACTGGCTGGCCGAACCCGCCGCGCTGCCCGGGCCGCCCGCGTATCCCGCGTATCCCGCGTATCCCGCGTATCCCGCGTTTCCCGCGTTGGAGAAGCTGGACCTGCGGTGGAACGAGGTGCGGCCGTCCGCGCGCATGCTGGACGTGCTCGGTGCGCGCGGATGCGTCGTCCTGTACTGAGGCCGTCCGTCGAGGACTTCGGAGGAAGCCCTTCGGGCGAAGGCTCCCGGAGTGAGGCCCTCGGGCGAAGGCTCCCGGAAAAGATCTTGCGCGCGTCCGTCGAGCTGCTACGGTTGACCGCATGAAGCGCGCTGCACTCGTCACCACGACGCCGGAGAGAGTCCCGGCGCGCTGACTGCTGACCTAGTCCGAAGCCCCGGGGCGAGTGCCCCGGGGCTTCGTCGTTCCCGGCTCCACTCGCCTGCGGCCCCAGAGTGGAGACCACCGCCATGAACGACCACCGCAAGCACGACCACCGCAAGCACGACCACCGCAAGCACGACCACCCGCAGCGCGACCACCGCAGGCTCGGCCGCGAGCTCGACCTCTTCGACACCGACCCGCTGATGGGCTCCGGCCTGCCGTACTGGCTGCCCGACGGCGCCGCCATCCGGCACTCGCTGGAGGAGTTCATCCGCGGCCGTGAGCGCCGGGCCGGCTACCGCCACGTCTACTCGCCGGTGCTCGGCAAACGCGAGCTGTACGAGATCTCCGGTCACTGGGCGCACTACCGCGAGGACATGTTCCCGCCCATGGAACTGGGCTCGGAGGAGATGGTGCTGCGGCCCAGCCTCTGTCCGCACCATGCGCTGATCTTCCGGTCCCGCTCCCACAGCTACCGGGAACTTCCGCTGCGCATGGCCGAGTTGGGCGGCATGTACCGTTCCGAGCGGTCCGGGGTGCTGGGCGGGCTGACCAGGGTCCGGGCGATCCAGCTGAACGACGCGCACGTGTTCTGCACCCCGGAGCAGGCCGCCGACGAAGCGGTCGCCGCACTGGAGCTGATCCGCGAGGCGCACCGGGCGCTCGGCATCGTGCCGGTTCGTCACCGGCTCTCGCTGCCCGGTGAGGGCGGCAAGTACGTGGCGGATCCGGCGCTGTGGGAGCGTGCCACCGCACTGCTCACCGACGTGCTGGAGCGGTCCGGGGTGCCGTTCGAGGCAGCGGAGGGCGAGGCCGCGTTCTACGGGCCGAAGATCGACGTGCAGATCGCCGACGGGACCGGGCGCGAGTTCACCCTCTCGACCGTGCAGATCGACTTCCACCAGCCCGAGCGTTTCGACCTGCACTACATCGGCCCGGACGGCGCCAAGCACCGCCCGGTGATGGTCCACCGGAGCGTGATCGGAAGCGTCGAGCGGGTGGTTGCCCACCTGATCGAGCTGTACGGCGGCGCGTTCCCGGCCTGGCTGGCGCCCGTCCAGGTCGTCCTGCTGCCGATCTCCGAGGCCGAACTGCCGCAGGCCGAACGGCTCCGGCAGCGCTGCCTGGACCTCGGCCTGCGCGCCGAGGTCGCCGGGCCCGAGCACGGCACCCTCGGCGCCCGGATCCGGGCGGCCCGGCTGGTGCCGTACCAGGCGGTGATCGGCGCCAAGGAGGCCGTGGACGACCGGGTGGCGCTGCGCCTGCGGGACGGCCGACGGCTGGAACCGCTGGCGGCGGAGGAGGTGTGGGCGCGGATCGGCGGGCTGGTGGCCGCGTGCAGCGCCGAGCTGTGGGAGGACAGCGCCGGGGAGTGACCCGGCCTCGTGCGCCGGACGCGCCGTCAATCCGGTGGCATGCGTACGACTAGTGCGGTGCGCGGTGTGTCGGCGGCGCCGGGGGCAGCGGCCGCCCGTCGAATGGGCGCGGCGGCCGCCGCCCCCCGGCGCCGCTGCTGTCCCCACCCGTACCTGTACCGGAGGTATCCCATGCGCATCCCGCGCATCCCGCGCATCCCGCGCAGACTCGCCGCTCCCGCACTCGCCGGCTGTCTCGCCCTCGCCGGGGCGGTCGCCGCCGCCCCGGCCGCCCCGGCCGCCCCGACGGCCCCGGTCGGATCGGTAAGGCTCCGCCCGCTGCCCGTACCCGACGTCCAGTACTGCGCCGCCGTGCTCGGGCACGTGCCGGGCGCGGACGGCGCCTCGCCCCTCCTCGGCCGGGCCTGCTCGCCGGACTCCCGGGCCGACGCGCTCGCCCGGGCCGACGGCCGGACCCGCACGGCGGCGCAACCGGCCGACCGCACGCTGCTGCTGGAGGAGTACAAGGACGTCAACTACGGCGGTGGCGTCATCTACACCTTCTACGGCGACGCGGGCGGCTGTGACTCGACGGGGTACCACCTGGTCAACTACATCGACGTGGCGCTGAGCGTGTCCTCGATGCAGGGGTACAACAACTGCAACACCGTCCACCTCTGGTCGCCGCTCGGTGACGAGGAGGTCCTGGGCCTGCCGGCCGGCTACCTCGGAGCGAAGTTCAACGACGCCGTGCGCGAGCTGCAGGTGTACCACGGCTGACGGGTCGCCCGCCATCCCGCCCGCCGCCCACCCACGGGCGGGCGGCGGGCGGAGTCGGGTGTGGGCGCGCCGGGTCAGTAGGACTGCAGCTCGACCAAGTGGCCGTCCGGGTCGCGCAGGTGGGCGGTGCGCAGGTTCGGCCCCCACTCCGGGCGGTCGGCAGCAGGGACGGCCGGGGTGCCGCCGTGGCGCAGGCAGAGGTCGAGGGCGGCGTCCACGTCGTCCACCCGGAACACCAGCATCGAGGTGTCCTGCGCGGGTGCGGTGGGGCGGGCGGGCAGGTCGGCGGTGCCGAGGGTGGCGGCCATCGCGGAGCGGTCGTAGAGCACCAGGACGGCCTGGTCGGCGACGTCCCAGTTGGCGTACGGGCCCTCGGGTGCGCCCTTGACCAGGGTGGCGCCGGTGAGGGGCGGGAGTATCGCGCGGTAGAAGGCGAAGCAGTCGGCGAAGCGGGTGACGAGCAGGCGGGGATACGGGGCGTCCATGGTCGAACTCCTGGGCTCGGTGGGCTGGAATCCATCATCGGGAAATTAGTGGGTCGCTACCCACTATAGGGAGAGACCCTAGAATGCCGCCATGACTTCCCAGCCTCCGCCGCCCGCCCCGGCCGCCCCTGCCGGGGCCGCCCCCACCGAGGCAGCCCCTGCGGACCTCCCGCCGACGCTGCTGGACCTGAGCACCTACCTGCTCTCCCGGGTCGGCAAGACCGCACGGGGCCGACTCGCCGAACGGCTCGGCACACGCGGACTGCGGCTCTGGGACATGGCGGTCCTGGCATCGCTCGCCGACTTCGGCCCCCAGGCTCAGCGGGACCTGGTGCGGCGGCTGGGCATCGACCCGAGCGATCTGGCCAAGGTCGCCGACCAGCTCGCGGCCGCCGGGTACGTCGAGCGCGCCCGGGACCGGGCCGACCGGCGCCGGGTCTCGGTCTCGATCACCGACACCGGGCGGGCGCTGCTCGCCGAACTCGACGCGCAGGCCCGGGCGGTGCAGGACGAGGTGCTCGCGCCGTTGGACCCGCGGGAGCGGCAGGTGCTTCAGGGGCTGCTGCTGCGGGTCCACCACGGGTTGGGGGAGCGCGGCGGCGGGCTGTGAACGGCGGGCTGTGAGGGGGGTGAACGGGGCGTCCGCGCGGGGCGTCAGGCGGTGGGCGGCCCGGGGCGGCGGGCACCGGCGAACTCGCCCGCCCAGCGCGGGACGTCCAGCACGTGCTCGACCCGGGCGACCAGCGTCCCGGTGCGCTCGGCGTGGATCATCGCGCCGTCCCCGACGTGGATTCCGACGTGGTGCAGAGGTGCGTCGGGGCGGGAGAAGAACAACAGGTCGCCGGGGGCGAGCGCGTCGCGGCCCACCGGGGCACTGCGGTTGAACTGGGCGACCGTGTAGTGCCCCAGCTCGACCGTGCCGTTGCTGGCCCGGTACCAGCAGTAGAGCGACAGGCCGCTGCAGTCGAAGCCGACCGTCTTCTCGCCCAGGCACTGGCCGTCGAGGTAGCCGTTCTGGTCGTCGCAGAAGCCCAGCCCCGGACCGAGGCGGTCGCCACCGCCCCAGGCGTACGGCACGCCGAGCTGCGCTGTGGCCACGTCGGCGACCCGCCGACCCAGCTCGGCGGCGGACGACGGACTCGCGTGGGCTTCCGGGGAGAGAGCCGGGACCAGGCCGGCCCCGAGCGCGAGGCCGAGCACGCGGCGCCGTCCGACGCCGGAGGATCCGGCCTCGCCGGCGTGGTCGAGGTCGGGCGGTCGGGGTTCCATGAGGCGGCTCCCAGGGCGGTCGTGGTGCGGGTGCGCACCAGGATCCCGTTCCGGTGGGGCCGTCCGCCATCACCCGGAACGGTGAATCGTGCGCGTGCGGACCCTGAAGCGGAGCGACCGTTGCCCGTAAATGGTTTGACGGTCGTTCAGGAGAGGCCAACGATGGGCTCGAACGTTCGGTCGAACCGTCGGAGGACCCCATGAGCAGCGCCGTCAAGCTGATCCGCGCCACGCGGCTCACCCCGGCCGTCGACTACGCCTACGGGGCGCTGGTCGATGCCCCGGCCCGCTCGCTCTGGCTCGCCGGGGCCTGCCCGCTCGACGAGCAGGGCCGGACGGTCGCCGTCGGGGACTACGAGGGGCAGACCCATCAGGTGATGCGCAACCTGATGACCGTGCTGGAGGAGGCGGGCGCCGGGCTCACCGACATCGTCCGGACCACCGTGTACGTGGCCTCCGCCGACCAGGCCGACCTGGTGAAGGCGTGGAACGTGTACCGCTCCTACATGGGCGAGCACGACGCGCCCAGCACCCTGCTCGGCGTCACGGTGCTGGGCTACGCCGACCAGCTGGTGGAGGTGGAGGCCGTGGCCGTCCTGCCCTGAGCAGCCGGGCGTGCGGCCCGGCTGCGGGGGTGGCGTGGAGGTGCGGGGGTGCGGGGTTGCGGTAGGCCGGGTGTCGCGGGTCAGAGGGCGGCGAGCAGGGCGTCCAGCTGCCGGTATCCCTCGACCACGCCGTGTTCCATGCCGCTGGCCAGGATGGCGTCCCGCGCCGCGAGGCTGTCGACTACCGACAGCACGGTGACGCGGGTGCGGCCTTCCCCGGCCGGTTCGAAGGTCGCGGTGTCGAGCGAGACGCCGTCCGGCACGCCCTCGAACGTGAAGGTCTGGACGAGCCGCGTGGCCGGCCGGACTTCGTGGAAGGAACCGTAGAAGGCGGCGACTTCCTGGCCCTCGCGGTGCATCGAGTAGCGGTAGCGCCCGCCGGTGCGCCCCTCCCAGGTGTCGATCTTCATGTCGAGGTCCTTCGGTCCGAGCCATCGGGCGACGAGTTCGGGCTCGATCCAGGCCCGGAACACCCGGTCCTGCGGGGCGTCGAACTCGCGGACGATCCGAATGGTGGGCAGCTGCGGGTCCGCCTCGATCCGGGTCTCACGGTCGGTGCTGGAAGTCATGACGGGGCTCCTTCGGTGTGCTCGACTCGGTGGTCGCCTTCGTCGTCGGCCAGGTCGGTGAGGAGGACGTCCAGGCGGCGGAACCGCTCCTCGGCGTGGAGCCGGTACCGCTCGATCCAGCTCGTCATCAGGTCGAACACCTGCGGTTCCAAGTGGCACGGTCGCCGCTGTCCGTCCCGGCTGCGACTCACCAGCCCGGCCTCCTCGAGCACCTTCAGGTGCTTGGAGACGGCCTGCATGGACATCGCGTAGGACTCCGCCAGCTCACCCACGGACGCGTCCCGGACCGCCAGCCGCGCCACGATGTCGCGCCGCGTCGGATCCGCGAGAGCCACGAACGCTCGGGACAGCTGGTCGACAGCCACTACGCACTCCCACTCATCCTCAACCGATTGGTTGTGAACAACGCTACGCCCCTCGCTCGGGATACTCAACCGGTTGGTTGTGGAAGCCGTCGGGGCGGAGAAAGCTCACCCACCAGCCGTCGCGGGGCAGCCCGGCGGCGGATCGCGCTGCCCTGCTCCTCGCGGTCGGGCTGCCCCGGTGGGGCGGTGTCCAGGCCCGGATGCGCCCTGCCGGACGGGGTGATGGACTCGAAACGACGGGAAGTCTCGGGGGTCATCGCGGAGAGGAGGGCCGAACCGATGCCGAAGGTATCCAAGCAGTCGGCGACGCAGATCCAGGAGTTCGGGCCGGTGACCGACCGCCGTGAGGAGATGGACGGCTACACGGTCGAATTCGTCTCCTTCGCGGCCGATGCCGACCTCGACGGGCCGCTTCAGGCACTGCCCGACGGTGCATGCCAGTGTCCGCACTGGGGCTACGTCATCGCGGGTCGCATGCGCTTCGTCTTCGGCGACCAGGAGGAGGTGTACGAGGCCGGCGACGCCTTCTATCAGCCGCCGGGACATCGGCCGTACGTCGACGCCGGGACCGAGGTCCTGCAGTTCAGTCCGACCGACAAGCTCGCCAGTACCGAGCAGGCCATCGCGGACTGGATGAGTCGCGGGCAGGGCGGTACACCGTAAGCCGCTCCTCCCCAGGTCGATAGGAAACCTATCGTTCGGTTTTTTGTGTCAGCAGGGCGAACGGTGGCCGATTCGGCGGAGGGTAGGTGCAGGCCGGGCTGCGCGAGGCTGGTGCGCCAGGCGCATTCGAGGGTGGGCGAGGGGCTCCGGGGGGATTGACCGGCCCGCGTCTTGTCGGTTGCGGGTGGGGCGTAGCTAAGATACGGGGTGTTTGGTTTTGTTTTCCGGCAGCTCAGGGTGGGGTGGTTGCGGTGGTACGGCAGGAGCGGGCGCTCCGGACGCGTCGGCTGATCCTGGAGGCGGCGGCGTCGGTGTTCGACGAGTTCGGGTACGAGGGGGCGACCATCGGCGAGGTGGTCTCGCGGGCCGGTGTGACGCGGGGTGCGGTGTATTTCCACTTCGCGTCGAAGCGTGATCTCGCGCAGGGCGTGGTGGAGGAGCAGTTCGTCCAGGACGCAGTGCCCGAACGGAGCTGCAAGCTCCAGGAGTTCGTCGACACCGGGATGGTGGTGGCGCACCTGATGCCGCGTGACCCCCTGCTGAGTGCCGGGGCCCGGCTGTCGCTGGGCCAGGACGTGTTCGACGATCTCGGGGGCGGCGCGATCCCCGGGTGGATCGGTCGGATGGAGGCGTTGCTCGTCGCGGCCGGCGAGCGTGGCGAGCTGCTGCCGCACGTCGTCCCCGCGGACACCGCGTGGCTGATCGTCGCGGCGTGGACCGGAGTCCAGATCCAGTCTCAGAAACTCTGCGGGCGTGCGGACTTGGAGCTGCGGGCGTCGGGTCTGTTCCAGCACCTGATGCCGAGCATCGCGGTGCCGGGAGTGCTCGTTTCGCTGCAGATGGGGCCGGAGCGCGGTGCCCAGGTGGTCGCGGAGGCTGCGGCGACCCGTGCGGCAGGAGCGGGCGGCGAGGACGGCGGCGAGCGGAGCGAGGGCGGGGAGGCATCGGTCGAGGTCGAGGCATCGGTCGAGGCGCCGGCCGGGCTGCAGGTCGGTGCACCGGTCGGGGCACGGGCGGGGGTCGGCGTGGGCTGAGTCGACTGACGACGGCTCAGTCGACTGCCTGGCCCCGGGAAGGCGGGTTCGGGGGCGGCGGGCTCCCTGGCGGCGGCGGGATCCGAGGGGTCCGGCGCCGCCTTTGGTTTGCCTCGGGCCGGATGCGATTCGTGTTGGCATGGTTTCGCACGGTAGTCGGAGGTGTCAGCGAGGAAAACAAACAGCACGTTCGGTTTTGTATTGACAAACCGTGCGTCCTGTTTTTCACTGGTGACAGTTGCCCCCAGGGGTGTCGACCCGGGTGCCGGCCGCGGCGGAGAAGCTTGCGGCGTTCCGTGTGATTGGGGTGGTCATCGTGGAAATTCGGGTGCTCGGGGCGTTGGACGTCCGAGTGTGCGGGGTGTCGGTGGTGCCGTCGGCGCCGAAGCCGCGCCAGGTGTTGGGGGTGTTGGCGCTCCGGGCGGACCAGGTGGTGCCGGCGGGGGTGCTGGCCGACGAGCTGTGGTCCGGCCGTCCGCCGCGCAGCGCGCGCACCACCGTGCAGACATACGTCCTGCAACTGCGCGACCTGATCGACCGGGCGCTCACCCGGGCCGCTTCGACAGCCGGCGCGACGGCCGGTTCGACAGCAGGTTCGACGGCCGGGGTGTCCTGCGCCAAGGACATCCTGGTGACGTCGCCTGGCGGCTACATGCTGAACAGCGGTGGCGGGGTGACGGACGTCCGGGAGTTCGAGCGGTTGGCCGGCATGGGATACCGGGCGATGGATGCCGAGGACCACCCGCTGGCCGCCCGGCAGTTGGGCGAGGCACTGGCGTTGTGGCGCGGTCCGGCCTTCGCTGACGTCCCGGTCGGCGGCCAACTCGCCGTCGAGGCCAAGCGGTTGGAGGAGACCAGACTCTGCGCGCTGGACCAGCGGATCGATGTCGATCTGCGGCTGGGCCGGCACCGGGTGCTGCTGGCCGAACTCACCGTCCTGGTCGACCGCTACCGCACCCACGAAAGCCTGCACGGCCAGTACATGGTCGCCCTGCACCGCTCCGGGCGCCGAGGCGAGGCACTGGAGGCCTACCAGCGGCTGCGCAACACCCTGGTACGGGAGTTGGGCATGGAGCCCTCGGTCGGACTGCGCCGCCTGCAGCGTTCCATCCTGCTCGCCGCTCCGGAGCGGGCGGAGCGCGAACCGGCAGCCGTCACCTCGACCGCGACCGCCGGTACCACGGTCGCTGCGGCTGCGGCTGCGGCAGCGGGCGTGACAGCGGGGCCGGAGGTCGCGGCGGCCCGGCTCGGCATGGCCGGACTGAGCCGCGTCGGCTGAGAAGGCCGGCTGGGCAGGGCGGTCGGAGGACCGGCGCCGACCGGGGGCCGCCGGCTCCGGTCGTAACGTGCTTGTCGTCGTGAGGGGTTGTGGGACGAGTGGTCCAGGAGAGGTCGGAACGGACGCGCGGGCGGCTGGTGGAGGCGGGGGCGGCACTGTTCGACCGTCGAGGTTACGCCGGTGCCACCCTCGGGGAGATCGCCGCCGCGGCAGGGGTGACGAAGGGGGCGCTCTACTTCCACTTCGCCTCCAAGGAGGAGCTGGCCAGGGCCGTGTTCGACCAGGCCGCGTGCTCGCTGCGGTCGGCCTGGGGCGGCCCGAGCGCCCCGTCGTCACCGCTCCAGGGGCTGATCGACGCCGGGTACTGGCTGGTCGACGCGTTGGGGGCGGACCCGGTGGTCCGGGCGGCGTTCCGCCTCGGCCGTGAGGACGGCGGCTGGCAGACGGATCCCCCGTACGCCTTCGCGGGGGTGCGGGGCTTCCACAGCGTCTGGGCGGCCGTCGTCCGGGATCTGCTGGCCGGGGCCCGCCGTGCTGGTGAACTGCGCGGCCGCTCGGGTGGGCCCGGCCCCGAGACCCTGGTGGTGACCGCCGCCTGCGGCCTGGAGGTGGTGTTCGCCGACGGCTGCCCGGTCGAGGAGCGCGCCCGCCGGGTCGGCGCCCTGTGGGAGTGGCTGCTGCCGTGCCTCGTCCCGCCGGGCACCGTCGGCGCCTACCGCACCAGGCCGCCGGCCCCGCAGCCCCAGCCCGCCTGACCGGCCTCGGCCCGGTCCAGGCGGCTCGCCCCGCACGGCGGGGCACGGAGCCGGCCAACCCGACGGAGCCGACGGCAGGTTGGCGGGCGGCGCGGAGTCCCGATGGTGTGCGGGCACGCCGGCAAGGACCGGCCCGGCCGGCGGTCGGGGCTCCCCCCGGGTGCCGTCGCGGCCCCGAGCACTGCCCTCGGGACCTTCCGGCCGTGCGGTAGGGTGGCCGACGCCGAGTATGACCGCGATTCAGGGAGGTGAGACCCATTACCGGAATGTCCGAGCGGGTGCTCCCGGAGTGCGGCCGCGCGGGCGCCTCACGCGCGTAGCGCGGATGGCGCGCCGACGCGGTGTCGGCCTTGCGGGAGCCCTGACGGAGTCGTTCGTCCTTCTTCGTCCGCCTTCCTCCCGTCTCCCCGAGGGGTTTCTCTTGCCGGTCTTCTCCTCCGCCGCCCTCCGTTCCTCGGTGATCTCCCGGCTGCGCGCCGCCGGTTGCGTGTTCGCCGAGGACGAGGCGCGCATCCTGCTCGCCGCCGCCGCCTCACCCGCCGACCTGGCCGCCAAGGTCCGGGCCCGCGCCGACGGGCACCCGCTCGAACACGTCGTCGGCTGGGCCGAGTTCGCCGGTCTGCGGATCGCCGTCGACCCGGGCGTTTTCGTCCCCCGGCGGCGCAGCGAGTTCCTGGCCGCCGCCGCCACCGCGCTGGCCGGCCCGGGCTCGGTCGTCCTCGACCTGTGCTGCGGCAGCGGCGCGCTGGGCGCCGCCGTGGCGGCCGGGGTCGCGCACCCCGTCGAACTGCACGCGGCCGACATCGATCCGACCGCCGTCCGCTGCGCCCGTCGCAACCTGGCCGGGACCGGGGCGCGGGTCCACGAGGGCGACCTGTTCGCCGCCCTGCCCGACGCGCTTCGCGGCCGGGTGGACGTGCTGATCGCCAACGTCCCGTACGTCCCGACCGGCGACCTCGCCCTGCTGCCGCCCGAGGCGCGGCTGCACGAGGCCCGGCCGGCGTTGGACGGCGGCGCGGACGGGCTGGACGTGCTGCGCAGGATGGTCGAGGAGGCACCGCGGTGGCTCGCGCCCGGCGGGTCGCTGCTGTTCGAGACCAGCGAGCGGCAGGCGCCTGCCGCCCTCGCGGTGACCCGGGCGGCCGGGCTGGCGGCGGTGGAGAGCCGGCACGAGGACCTGGACGCGACGGTGGTCACCGCGACGCTGCGCTGACCGGCGCCGGTCGGCGGCGCCGACCCGGCCGTGCCGGTCGGCACAACGGCCCGGGCCGCCGCTCCCACAGCGCGACGGCCCGGGCCGACCCTGTGTTGTTCAGAGGTGGGTGCCGTACACGTGGTCGACCGGGATGGTGAGGAGTACGCGGCGGTCGGCGACCATCGCCGCGCGGTACTCCGCCCAGTCGGGGTGCTCCCCGGCGGCGCGGCGGTAGTAGTCGACCAGCGCCTCGGCCTCGGGGCCGTCGGGGTCGGTGCCCGGGCCGGTGAGCGTGGCGACGCCCTCGGCGGTGGCCCAGGAGCGCCCGTCCGGCCCGGTCACCTCCAGGCTCGCCCGGGGATCCCGGCGCAGGTTGGCCGTCTTGGCCAGTCCGTCCCGGGTGGAGATCAGGATGGCGTTCGCCTCCCGGTCGTAGAACGGCAGGACGGGGGAGAGTTGGGGCCGGCCGTCCGCCTTGATGGTGGCGAGGACGCCGAGGCGGCTCTGCGCGAGCAGTGCGTAGGGGTCGAAAGACGTAGTGGTCATGGAGCCATCATCTGCCCTCGCGCCGGTGTGAACGTCGATGAACGTCGATGCGCGCCAGGCGTGTTGCCGACTCGGGGGGCGATGCGCGCCAGGCGTGTTGCCGACTCGGGGGTGCCAAGGGCGGCGCGCACGACGACGGCCGGGGGAGGGCCTGCGGGGAAGCTCGGGACTGTGTCGCGACGCCCGTGCCCGACGGCCGGGCCCGGGGCGCGAACTGACGCCACGGAGTGTCCGGTCGACCTGACGGTGGGCCGGCGTGCGTCCGTCCGAGTCGAGGGGATGCCGCACGCCGAGCTGCCGCGAAGGGGCTGTCAGTGCCGGGTGGTACGTTCCGCGCATGGAGAGAAGAACACCCGTCACACCGCTCGGGCCGGCCGACCTCGGGACGGTTCGGCCGGGCGACCGCGCCCCGCCGCGCCGGCTGCTCATCCACCTGCCTCCACATGGCGGAGGAGACGGCGCGGCCCGGGCACCCGGACACCGCGCGGGAGTTGACCGACGGGGGCGCGGGAGACCATCAGTGGACCTGACCTCGCGCCGCCGGCGTCGGGGCGGCGCCCGGACCGCCCTCCCGGTTGTTTCGCAGGGAGGGAGAGGCATTCGGTTTTCCTGAACTGTCTTAACTGATTTGGTTTTAGGCATTCGTTATGTGCAATCCCTTCCGGCCGCCCGGTACGACCCGCGAAGCTTCGGTCGGATTCCGCCGGAGCCGCGCGACCGCGCGGCCCGCCGCAAGGGGAGGACCCTTCATCGTGTCCAACAGGCAACGCCGACGGCTGCTGCTGCCCGCCGTCACGCTCACCGCGCTCGGACTGACCACCACCCAGGCCCTCGCCGCGCCCGCCGAAGCGCCCGACCAGCGCCCGCACCAGGCCCAACACCAGGCGGAGATCGGGAAGAAGCACGCGAAGAAGGTCCAGGGCGCGGCCGCGACCGCCGGCCCGGCCTTCAGCGCCAAGGCCGACGCCCCCGGTGAGGACGAGGGCGACGAGGCGGAGAACTCCGCCGAGGGCACCGCCCAGTACACCGAGGCGCGCACCGCCCCCGGCGTGGTCGCGCCGGGGGCCTACAGTGCGGCCTGGGCGCAGCTGCAGTCGATGCCGCGCACCGGCGGCAGCTGGGACCACGTCACCAACAAGCCGTACAACTCCGACGACGCCCGCTACCGCGACGTCAACTCCAACTCCAGCGGCGGGTCCGGCTACGTGACCGGCCGGATCACCGGCATCGCCGCCGACGACGACGGCTACGTGTACGCGGGCGGCGCCAACGGCGGCGTCTTCCGCTCCCGCACCGGCGGCGGGCAGTGGCAGTCCATCTCGGACAAGCTGCCGTCGCTCTCCACCGGCACGCTGAACCTCGACGGGGGCGGCCGGCTCTGGTACGCCACCGGCGAGTCCAACACCGGCGCCACCTCCTACGTCGGCACCGGCGTGTACGTGCTGGCCGATCCCAAGCACGGCGAGTTCCGGCCGGGCAACCGGGTGGGCGGAGCCGAGCTGGAGTCGACGATCATCCACGCGCTGCGCTTCGGCGGCGGCAAGGTGTGGGCGGCCACCAGCCGTGGCGTCTGGAGCCACTCGGAGACGGACCTCTCGGGCCCGTGGACGCTCGAATTCGCGCCCAACCCGGAGTACCTGCCCGGTGGTTCGAAGGCGGGTGACCCGGCCGCGCCGTACAAGAACATCGCCAACGACATCGCGATCGACCCCAAGGATCCGAGCAAGGTCGTCCTGGCGGTCGGGTGGCGCGGGGGCGACACCTACAACGGCTTCTACAGCAAGGCCGCGGACGGCACCTGGCAGCGCGTCGCCTCGCTGGGCGACCTGCCGACCGACGCCGCGAACGTCGGCAACGTGACCTTCGCCGCCTCCGCGGACGGCTCGCGCTACTACGCGATCGACCAGTCCCCGGCGGTCATGGCGAGCGACCCGGACACCGGCCTCAAGGGCATCTACGTCTCCAAGTCCGGCTCGCCGCTCGGGCCGTGGACCCAGATCGCGGACAAGGACAAGCTGAAGAACTCCGGCTCGGCCCTTCAGGACCCGGGCTACCAGCCGGGCATCCAGGCCTGGTACAACCAGTTCCTCCAGGTCGACCCGGCCGACCCGGACCACGTCTACGCGGGCCTCGAAGAGGTCCTGGAGACGAAGAACGGCGGCTCCACCTGGACCGTCCCGGGCCCGTACTGGAACTTCGGCTTCCCGTGCTGGAGCATCGACCCGGCCAAGCAGACCGGGGACTGCTCACCGACCACCCACTCCGACCAGCACGCCGTCGCCTTCGGCAGCTACCAGGGCAAGACCAGCGTGTACGTCGGCAACGACGGCGGCATCTACCGCCGCCCGGTCAACGGCGCGGCCGACGCCTCCGGCCACGCCACCGACTGGAAGTCGCTGGCCGACGGCACCATGGACACCCTGCAGTACTACTCGGTCGGCGTCGGCACGGACCCGGCGGACCGCTCGGGCCGGGGCGTCATCGTCAGCGGCGGCCTCCAGGACAACGGCGAGTCCATCCTGCGCGCCCACGACAAGGTGATGGGCTCGAACTTCGGCGGCGACGGCGCCGACACGCTCGTCGACCCGAACAACGGCTGCAACATCGCCGAGGAGTACGTCTACCTCGACATGTGGGTCACCCAGAACTGCGCCGTCAACAACGGCGTCTGGAAGACCGATCCGACCAAGGCCACCTCCTACGAGGTCGCCCCGCCCGACAAGGACACCAGCGCCGCGCGCTTCATCGCGCCGATCACCAGCGATCCGAAGGACGTCAACACCTGGATCGCCGGCGGCCAGCACGTCTGGGTCCAGCACAAGGGCTACGCGATCCGCAGCGGCAGCGAATGGACCTCCGCCTACGACCTGGGCGCCGGCCACGTCGCCACCGCCGTCGCCACCGTGGACGGCACCGTGTACGCGGGCTGGTGCGGTCCGTGCAACAACGTCGGCTTCAGCCGCGGCATCGCGGTCGGCAAGACCGACGGCACCGGCTGGCACCAGCTCAACCTGCCCGTCGACGGCACCCTGCCGAACCGCTACGTCTCCTCCTTCGCGGTGGACGAGACCGACGCCCAGCACGTCGTCGTCGCCTTCAACGGCTTCTCTCGCACCTGGACGGAGGGCCCCGGCGCGGGCATCGGCCACGTCTTCGAGACCCGCGACGGCGGCGCCACCTGGACCGACATCTCGGCCGACCTGCCCGACGTCCCCGCCACCACGGTGAAGATCCTGCCGAACGGCGGCCTCGCCCTCGGCACCGACCTCGCCGCCTTCTACCGCGCGCCCGGCACGACCGACTGGCGCATCCTCGGCCGCAACCTGCCCACCACCGCGGTCCAGCAGCTGAAGACCGGCCCGGACGGCAAGCTCTACGCCGCCACCTTCGGGCGCGGCATCTGGTCCTTCGACCTGCGCCGCCTCGGGCACGGCCGCTACGACGAGACCGAGGACTGATCACACCCGCATCGACCGCCGGTGCCCGGCCCGCTCGTCCCGAGCCGGCCGGGCACCGGCCTGACCCTCGATCGCCGACCTCACCCTGACCAGCCGGCACCGGCGATCCGGAACCCACCCGCCGCCTCGGCCGTCCAAGCGCGACAGCACGAGACCGGAGGCAGTCACCCGTGAACAGACCCGTCGCGCTCCCGGCAGCCGCCCTGATCCTCGTTCTCACGGCCAGTGCCTGCGCGTCCGGCGCCGGCGCCTCGCCCACCCCGGCGATCTCGCCCGGCACTGCTCCCGGCACCTCTCCCGGCACCTCTCCCGCACGGAGCACGGGCCCGGCACCCCTCCCGGCAGGCACCCCGGGCCGGACGACCACCGCCCAACACACCGCGCCGACGCCCACCTCCGGCACCACGCCCTCGGCCGACGCCGGACCGGCCGCCACGCCGTCCGCTGCGTACCGCACCCCGACTCCGGGAAGGATGCCGCCCCAGGCACCCGCACCCGGGTTGAGCGACGCACCCACCAGCGCGGCGAGCAGCGTCGCCGGCCGTCCCCCGGCCGATGGGGAGAACCCGGTCGACCTCCAGCACCGCCCCACCCCCGCGGCCTCCCGCCCGACAGGCTGAGCAAGGGCGCCAGGCGCACCTCGCTGCCGACCAGGGGTCTGGCGGCTGCCCGACGGACGCCATGGCCGGCCGGACCTGGATTCAACTCATGTCGGGTCGGTCGGGTCAGCGCTCTTCGCGGAAGTCGACGTGTTGCCCGGCGACCGGCCCGTACTTGCGCAAGGCCAGGCGATTCGGGTCGTGTCGGCGGTTCCTGCGGGTCATGCGGTTCCTGCGGTTCCTGCGGTTCCTGCGGGTCATGCGGTTCCCGCGGGTCGCGTAGGTGTAGCCGGTGCCGGCGGTGGAGCGGAGTTCGATGACCGGGCGCAGTTCGTCGCGTGCCATGCGGGGGCTCCGTCGGGCGGTCAGGACCGTAGCGAAATGAAATCCATGTTCATGTAGAGTCTCCGTGTCGACCCCGACAGAACGGAGCCCCCGATGCCCGCCCACTGCCAACTGACCGGCCGCAAGCCGTCCTTCGGCAACGCGATCTCGCACTCGCACCGCCGCACCCCGCGCCGGTTCGACCCGAACATCCAGCGCAAGCGCTACTGGCTGCCCAGCGAGGGCCGCCACGTCCGCCTCACGCTCAGCGCCAAGGGCCTCAAGACCGTCGACACCATCGGGATCGAGGCCGCAGTGGCCCGGATCCGCGCCCGGGGGGAGAAGGTCTGATGGCCAAGCAGAGCAAGATCGCCAAGAACGATTCCCTGCTGCCCTCCGCCCCCACCGCCCGCTGAACCCCAACCCACCCACGGGAGCCCTGACATGGCCGTTCCGAAGCGCAAGATGTCCCGGAGCAGCACCCGCCACCGCCGGTCGCAGTGGAAGGCCGCCGCCCCGCAGCTCGTACCGATCACCGTCGAAGGCCGTGCGCACCTCGTGCCGCGCAACCTGGTGAAGGCCTACGAGCGGGGCCTGCTCGCGCCGTGAGGCAGCGGGCAGCACACCGACGGGTCGCAGCCCGGACGGGCGGCTGGTGGTGGTCGGCCGGCCCGCGGCGCGGACTCGGCGCGGCGACCGGCACGACCACGGCACTCCGCGCCCGGCGAACCCGACGGGAAACGCCTCGACGCCCGAGCCCGGCCGCTGCCACCAGCGACAACGGTCCTCGGCTCAAGTCGCCGGGCGTCGCCTCGTCGATCAACTCCAGGGCCGGGCGTCGCCTCGTCGGTCAACTCCCGGGTCGGACGTCACTTCTGCGGGCGCCGCAGGCCCGTTTGGCCGTAGGTTGGGCCGATGACGGCCGAGTTCGAGACTTTCGCGCGCACCGCCACCGACTTCACGCCCCACGCCTACCAGTCGGCGCTGGCCGCCGAGGGCCTGCCCACGCTGCTCGAGGCACCCACCGGGGCCGGCAAGACCGTTGCGGCCGTGCTTCCGTGGCTGTACCGGCGGCTGGTCGCCGCTCCCGGAGCCACGCCGCGCCGCCTGGTGCTGGTGCTGCCCCGGCACAGCCTCGCCGACCAGGCCGCCGGCCGGATCGGGGAGTGGCTGGAGCGCCTGGACCTGGCGGGCGAGGTGGGGCTGCACCTGATCGCTGGCGCGGCGGCGCAGGAGGGCGCATGGCGGCGGCACCCCGAGCGCACCGCGGTCCTGGTCGGCACCCACGACATGCTGCTCAGCCGGGCGTTGATGCGCGGCTACGCGGACGCGCGGACGATGGCGCCGGTCTCGTACGCGCTGCTCCACACCGATGCCCAGTGGGTGTTCGACGAGGCGCACCTGCTCGGGCCTGGCCTGTCCACCGGCATCCGACTCCAGCGGTTGCGGGACGAGTCGGGGACGGCGGCCGCGACCCGGACGATGTGGATGTCCTCGGTGCGGGGGCCGGCCGGTCTCGGCGGTAGGACGGTGCGCGCGCCGGACACGACCGGGACGCTGCGGCGCATCGGCCGTCTCGACGTCCCGCCCGGGCGCTACGTCGCCGCCCTCGCCGAGGCCGTGACCGCCGCGCACGTGCCGGGCACCCGGACCGTCGTGGTGCTCAACTCCCCCGAGCGGGCGCGGGCCGTGCACGCCGGCCTGGCCGCCCGGGGGTGCGAGGCCCTGCTGCTGCACCCGCACTTCCGGGCCGCCGACCTCCACCGGGTCCTGGCCGCCGCCGAGGGCGCGCACGGCCTCGTCCTCGTCGCCACCCCCGCCCTGGAAGCCGGACTCGACCTCTCCAGCCGCACCCTGGTCACCGAACTCGCGCCCTGGGCCTCGCTCGTGCAGCGCGCCGGACGCTGCAACCGCCACGGCGAGCACCCCGACGGCGGCGACCTGCTGTGGTGCACGCCCCCCGAGGGCGGCGATGCGGGCACCGCACGCTGGCTGACCGCCCACGAGGGCCGGGCCGTCACACCCGGCGACCTGCTGGCGGCCCGCGTCGACGCGCCGCCCGTGCCGCCCGGGCCGGGGTGCGAGGACGTCCTGGCCCTCTTCGACACCCCTGTCCTCGACACCCCTGCCGACGGGACTGCCCGCGTGGACCACTGGATCTGCGACCCGTCGCAGGTCGGCTCCCTCCCGGGGCTGGCCGCCTGGCGCGCCTGGGAGGGCGGTGCGCCCGGCGAGGACGAGCCGGACCCGGCCGGCGCCGAACTGTGCCCGGTGCCGCTCGGCGACCTGCGGCAGCTGCCCGCCGGGCGGGCCTGGCTGCGCGACACCCTGGACCGCACGTGGCGCCCCGTCCGCCCGGAGGACCTGCGGCCCGGTGTCCGGCTGCTCCTGGACGCCCGCACCGGCGGCTACCTCCCGGACCGCGGCTGGACCCCGGCGAGTCCGGCCCCCGTGGCGTGCGAGGCCGCCGCCCCCGCGCGGCCGGCCTACGGCTGCACCGCCTGGATCGGCCTCGACCAGCACCTCCAGGAGACCGCGCAGGAGGCGCAGTCGCTGCTCGCCGCGCTGCCCGCACTCCCCGCCGACCTGCGAGAAGCCGTCGTCCAGGCGGCCCGCTTCCACGACCTCGGCAAGTGCCACGACGCCTTCCAGGAGAAACTGCGGGCCGGCCGCACCGACCCGCCCGACGGCCTGCTCGCCAAGTCCAGGAACGGCGCCGACCCGCTGCCGCCCCACCGATCGGCGCGCCCACACCTGCGGCACGAACTCGTCAGCGCCCTCCTGCTCCGGCAGGGCGGCCACCGTCCGCTCGTGACCTACCTCGCCGCCGCCCACCACGGCCACGTCCGGCTCACCGTCCGCCCATGGGGCGACGAGGCCCCGCTGCTGCTCGGCGTCGCGGACGGGGACCGCACCCCGCCGATCCGGCTGTCCACCGGCGAGCACTTCCCCGCCCGCACCCTGCACACCGCGGGCTTCCCGGCGGCCTGGACCGAACTGGCCCTGTCCCTGCGCGACGACCCCGGGCTCGGCCCGTTCCGCCTGGCCTTCCTCGAAACCCTGGTCCGCGTCGCCGACTGGCGCGCCAGCGCCCGCCACGACGGGCCCTTGACCCCGGCGGGACCCCCGGCGCCATCCCCGGCGGGGTAGGAGGAGCCCGGCCCGGTCGATCGTGTCCCGCCAACCCCCGCGGGTGGGTCCTTATGCGGCGGAGTGGTCGCCGTGGTCCTGTCGCCGCGGCAGTTCGGCCCGCCGGACCGCGCCGGAGCCGAGGGCGGCGACCGCGCCGAGGCAGGAGAAGGCACCGCAGGCGACGAACACCGGGGCCGCTCCCGAGACGCCGATGGCGGCGCCGCCGAGCGGGTAGCTCAGCGGCGCGAGGCCGAGCATGGCGAGCATCACGACGGAGGTGACCCGGCCGAGGTAGGCGGGCTCCGTCGAGCTCTGGACCAGGGCGTGCATCAGGCCGCCGGAGACGCCCGCGCTCAGGCCGACGAGCGCGGCGAGCACGGCGGCGGTCCCCAGACGCGGGACCAGGCCCAGGGCCGCCGCGCCCGTACTGGCCACGAACAGGGAGCCCGCCATGGTCAGGCCCGCCCGGGGGAGCCGGCCGACGACGGTGAGCAGTACGGCGCCGGCCGTGGCCCCGCCGCCGAAGCAGGCGACGATCCAGCCGTACCCGGACGGGCCCCAGCCGCGTTCGGCGTTGAGGAGCACCATGCCGACGTTGAGGGTGCCGGTGAGGCCGAGTTCGCAGACGGCGCAGACGGCGACCAGCGGACCGATCAGCCGGTGGCGGGAGAGGTAGCGCAAGCCGTCGAGGAGGTCCGCGCCAGCGGTGTCGGAGCGCGGCGACGTCGGCCGGGCCGGTGCTTCGAGGGGCCGGACCCGGATGCTCAGCAGGAGCGGCAGGGAGAGCGCGAAGAGCAGCCCCGCGACTCCGAACGCGGCGGCGGGGCCGCCCAGGCCCATGGCCAGGCCGCCGAGCGGCGGGCCCGCGATCTGCCCGAGGCGCATGGACAGCGACCGCATGCCGGTGACCCGCGCCAGCTGGTCCGGCCCGGTGATCCGGGGCGGAAGGGCGCCGACGGCGGGGACGAACAGCGCGTCGACGGCGCCGAAGACGACCGCCACCGCCACCAGCAGCCAGAGCCCGGGCGTGGTCACGGCGATGGCGGCTGCCACGGAGAGGATCAGCAGACAGCGCAGGGCGTCGCTGCCGAGGATCACCCGACGAGGGTCCAGCCGGTCGGCCAGCACGCCGCCGCCGAGCATCAGCACCGCCCGCGGGAGCGCCCCGGCGGCCATGACCAGGCCGACTTCGGTGGGGCCGGTGGCTCGCTGGGCGGACCAGGCCAGGGCGACGAAGTAGACGCTGTCGCCGATCAGGGAAGCGGTGTAGGCGGCGAGCCAGCGCAGCACGTTGCCGTCGCGGTGGGCGGGCGGCGTGGCGGCCTGGACGGGGCGGGTCGCTTCCGCGACGGCCATGGTGGACTCCGGGTTCGTCTGAGCGGGCGTGCGGGGCGGGCTGAGCGATGTCCGGGGGCGTGGTCTCAGGGGCGGAACGGGAACCCGTACAGGTGGACGGACACGTGCTCGCGGTCAGCGGTGTCACCGGTCGCCCTGGCGGCCTTGCCCCGCTCCCGCCAGCGCCGGGACAGCTCCTGCAACTCGTCGCGCATCTCCGCGAGTTCGGCCGGGTTGAGGTCGAGCAGCCACTCGGCGCTGAAGGCCGCGTCGGTCCACTCCGCGCCCCAGGCGGCGCCCTGGTCCAGGTACGCGCGGTACTGGGCGGTGCGGGAGTCGATGATGGCGCTCGTCACCGCGCCGACGGCGGCGGCGCCCTCGGGCGTGCCCGAGAGGTCGGACTCCCGGAAGCCCCAGCCCTCCTCGGAGGTGACCTGCCACCACCGCTCCCGACCGTCGGTGCTCCGGCCGCTCGCCTCGGCGACGAAGCCGTGTTCGGCGAGCTTGCGCAGGTGGTAGCTGACCAGCGACGGCGCCTGGCCGACCTGCTCGGCGAGGTGCGAGGCGGTGGCGCTGCCCGCCGCGTAGAGGAGCCGGTAGAGCTGCATCCGCAGGGGGTTGGTGAACGCCTTCAGGCGGGACAGGTCGGTGATCTGCTCGGGTTCGGGCTTCTGCGGCATGCCACGACGGCAGGTCCGAAGGATAAATTGCGCAATAAACTTTTCGGATCTGGTCGGGTTGGTCACGGAGGTTGGCGGGTCCGCAGGCCGGCGGGTCCGCAGGCCGAGGGGTCGGCGCGGGCGGGTCAGCGGGTCAGGGTGGGGACGGCGCCGCCCTCGACGTGCCGGACGCGGACCCCGGGGAGGTGGCGGCACCAGCAGGAGGGCCATCAGGGCGGGCTCGACCTCCTGCAGGGCGATGACGTCCGCGTCGCAGGCCTCCAGTGCGGCGAGTAGCAGCGGGCGGCGGCGGGCGGTGGCGATCAGGTCGGCGTCGTAGCGGTCCCACAGGGTGTTCCAGGTGACCACGCGCAGGCTCGTGCCGGTCGGCGCGGGGGAGAGCGCCGAGACCGCCGGGGCCGGGGAGAGCGCCGAGGTCGCCGGGGCCGGGGAGAGCGCCGAGGTCGCCGGGGCCGGGGAGAGCGCCGAGGCCGCCGGGGCGGCGTGCTGGCCGGGCTCCGCTGCGGCGGCCTGCCAGCCGCCGTCCGGGAGGCAGGCGTGCGGGGTCGTCGCCGTGAAGAAGGGCGACGGGAGGCGGCGCGGGTCGGTGCGGCGGCCTGCTTCGGTGGTGTCGAGCAGGTCCACGCCGGCGTCGCGGTCCCAGACCACGACACCGTCGGCCTCGACCCGGCGCACCCGGTGCCAGGGGATGTCGCCGGAAGCGGCGAAGGCCTCCAGCGGGACGCGCTTGGTGCGGTCGTCGCGCTGGCGCACGCCCAGGGTGAACCGGGACGGGTCGAAGCGGGCGTCCCAGCGGATGCGCTGGCAGATCTGTTCGATGGGGCGCATCAGTACTCCTCCGCATCGAGCGTGCCCGCCGTGTCCTCCACCGTGCCACCGGGGCCGACGTACCAGGTGCGGTGCGCCTGGCCGGGGTAGGGCGGGCTGAAGCGCTGGAACTGCGCGGCGAGCACCTCGGCCGGCACCGGGTGGGTCCGTACGGCGTTGCGTCGCACCAGTTCGTCCTCGCCGACCACCAGCACCACCTGGGTGACCAGGGCGTCGCGGCGCTGCGCGACGGCGTGGACGTGGGAGCGCTGCCGGTGGTTGAGGGAGGTGGCGTCCCAGAGCACGGTGCCCACGGCGCTGCTCCCCGCTCGAGCGGCGTCGGCACCCGTGTGATCGGCACCGGCACCCGTGTGATCGGCGCCGGTACCCGCTCGATCGGCCTGCGGGCCCGCGCGGTCGGCGGTCGCCCCCGCGAGGGCGGCGTCCAGCCGGGCCAGGCCCTCGCGCAGCACCGCGGCATTGTCGCGTTGGTCGGCGCGCGAGCCCCGGGCGGTGCGCAGGTCGTCCAGGCTGATCCGGGCGCCGACGCCGGTGAGGCCGGCGGCGAAGGTGCTCTTGCCGCTGCCGGACGGCCCGCACAGGTGGAGGAGCCGGGGAAAGCGGCCGTCCCGCCGGGGCCAGGCGACCGCGACCGCCTCCTCGACGGTGGAGATCCGGCCGAGCGCGTACGCCTCCCGGGCCTGTGCCCAGCAACGGTCCGCGGCGTCGCGGTCGAGGTCGGCCAGCGCCTCGCGCAGGCCGGAGCGCAGCCGGCCGAGCGGCGTCCGCGGCGCCTCGTCGAGCAGCCCGGCGTCCTCGGCGTGCAGCGCGGACCAGGCGACCTGCTCGCGTTCCGCCTCCCCGGCGGCGGCGGTGGCGGCGACGGCATGCAGGACCCCGAGGTCGGCGGCGCAGGAGAGCCGGACCAGCCCGGCGCGGCGCTCCCCGTCCGGGTACGGCTGCTGCAGCCCGGAATGCAGCCCGACCAGGTCGGCCGTCCGGCGGGCCAGCGGCAGGCCCAGCGGGCCGGCCAGCCGCGGCGCCAGGGACTGTCGGCGTTCGGCCCGCAGCGCGGTGGCGAGCACCCCGGCCAGCCGGGCGTCCCCGCCGCTGCCGAGCTCGTCCAGCCGGGCCGAGACCTCCGCCAACTCATCTGGTGGGCAGTCGAGTTCGGGAATTCCCAAGGCGGTCGCCAGGGCGGTCGGCTCGGGCAGCGCACCGGACCGTACGGACCAGAGCGCGGCAGCCGGGCTGAGCCCGTTCTCCACCACGGCGGCGTGCATCCAGTGGGTGTCGGTGCGCACGTGGTGCGGCCGGACCCACTTGGCGACCCGCTCGCCGAACTCCGCCCGGCGGAAGCCCCGGACGCTCCGCACGACGTAGCCCTCCTGCCGGTCCGGGTCCGTCCTCAGGGCGCGCACCGTCCGTTCGTCGAAACGGCCGCGCCACAGCACCCGGGGCGTCGGGACGCCGAGGCGGCGCAGGAAGCGGACGGTGTCGTCCCAGTCCAGGCAGTGGTCGCGGTCGGTCCAGACGGAGAAGCCGTAGAACCAGCTCTCCAGGTCGGTGTACGGGATCGAGTGCCGGGCGAACAGGTTCTCCCCGCAGATCCGCCAGCCGTCCGGGATCCGGCCGCCGATCCGGCCCTGCAGGGATTTCACCCAGGCGCGGGAGGGGTGGTGGGCGGAGTCCAGCGAACGGGCGTGCAGGCCGTCGCGGTAGAGGGTGGTGTTCTCGCCGTCGAGCTTCTCGGTGACGACGACCTCCGTACCGGCCAGCGCGCTGAGGTCACCGGCCCGTACGTCGTCCGCGGCCGCGCCGGGTGACCAGGGCAGATGCGGAGTCCGGGGGTAGTGCACGCGCATGTCCGGCTCCCGTGAACGTCAGTGATCCGCGGACACTGTAGGAGCGGCCGCGGAGGGCGGGCCACCGAATTAGCGCGGGGTTTGTCGCCGCCGTTCCCCGCCCCGGGACTTCCACCCGGCGACGGGGGCTTTCCGGCGCGCCGCCCGCACATCCGGCGGGTGCCCGGACCACCGCCGCCGCCGCCCGGACGACACGCGGGCAGGAACGTCCCTGCGCGCAGCCGCCTCGACGCCGGGGTGCACTGGGCCCGGAGCGCACTGGGCCCGGGGTGCCCTGCCTTCGAAGTGCACCGAGTTCGCCCGACAAGTCGTCAGAGTCAGAGGGAGACCACAGGTGGAGACGGAGACGAGGGACGCGGACCCGGTCCGCGTCCTGGACGTGGCGAGCGCCGAGTACCGCCGGGTGTTCGAGCTCTTCCTCGCCGGGACGGACGAGAAGCCCCTCACCCACGCCCGGTTGAGCGAACTCGTCGCCGCCCTGCCGCACCGCCGGGTCCTGCTGGACCTCGGCGCCGGAGACGGCCGCACCACCGCGCACCTGGCCCGATCGTTCGACCGCACGGTGGCCGTCGAGCCCAGCGCCGCGATGCGGGAGAAGCTCGCCACCGCCTGCCCCGACGCCCTAGTCCTCCCGGACCGGCTCGACCGGGTGCAGCCGCCCGAGCCGGCCGACCTCGTCCACCTCTCGCACGTGCTGTACTACGTGCCGGCGGCGGACTGGTTCGACACCGTCACCCGCGCCCTCGACTGGACCGCCCCGGGCGGCACCCTCCTGGTCGTCCTGCAGAACCCGGAGAGCGCCTGCATGCGGATGGCCGCCCACTTCACCGGCGTCCGCTACGACCTGGGGCCGATCGTCGCCCGGCTGCGCGCCCAGCACCCGCAGGACGACATCGCCGTGGAGACCCTGGACCTCCACTACCGCGCGCCGAACCTCGCCGAGACCATGGACGTCGCCGAGTTCATGGTCAACGTCGCCGACCTCGCCACGCTCGACCCCCGCCCCTCCCGCGCGGCTCTCGCCGCCTACGTCCAGGACCACTTCGCCCGCCCCGACGGCAGCTACTCCATCGGCCACACCCAGGACATGCTCTTCGTCCGCCGCGCCGAGTCCGCCTGACCGGCCGCGGGGCGACCTGGCACCGGAAGTCAGGCGACCGGCCCAACTCCGTGTGCGCCCAGGGAGCCGGGCTGATGAGCTGTCCGGGTAGCCCGTCACTCGATCGGCCCCCGACGGCCCGAGGGAGGAAACCGTGCCGGACCCGACGACGTCGTACACCGACCTGCGCGCCCTGGTGATCAACTGCACGCTGAAGCGATCCCCGGAGCGCAGCCACACCCAGGGCCTCATCGACGTCTCCACCGGCATCCTGCGACGCCAGGGCGTCCAGGTCGACGTCCTGCGCGCCGTCGACCTCGACATCGCCACCGGCGTCTGGCCGGACATGACCGAACACGGCTGGGAGACCGACGAATGGCCGGTCATCTACTCCCAGGTGATGAACGCCGACATCCTCACCCTGGCCGGTCCGGTCTGGCTGGGAGACAACTCGTCCGTGATGAAGAAGGTCATCGAGCGGCTGTACGCCTGTTCGTCGATCCTCAACGGAGAGGGCCAGTACGCCTACTACGGCCGGGTCGGCGGCTGCCTGATCACCGGGAACGAGGACGGCGCGAAGCACTGCGCGATGAACGTCCTGTACAGCCTCCAGCACCTCGGTTACACCATCCCGCCGCAGGCCGACGCCGGCTGGGTGGGCGAGGCCGGCCCCGGCCCGTCCTACCTGGACGAGGGCTCCGGTGGCCCGGACAACGACTTCACCAACCGCAACACCACCTTCATGACCTGGAACCAGCTCCACCTCGCCCGCATGCTCAAGGACGCCGGCGGCATCCCCGCCCACGGCAACCAGCGCTCCGAATGGGACGCCGGCTGTCGCTTCGACTTCGAGAACCCCGAGCACCGCTGAATTGAAAGTGCCGACCGACCCGTCGGTAGCTGTCTCCACGGATCGGTCAACGCTCGGTGTTCCCGGAGCAGAGCTTCGGCCCGCCGCCTGATCTCCCTGCTCATCGGCTCCCAGGAGTGCGTGTGGCTCAGATCCCAGCGATCCGCGACCGGTCTCCAGCTGCGGGCCGGTACCGGGAAGGCTTTCCGCGCGAGTGCTCGGTGTCCAACCCCGCTGGCGGAAGCGGCGGTTCGCCATGCGATCAATGGTGCGCTTGTGGCAGGGTCTGACGGGTGTTCTTGGACTACGCGGTTGTCCGTGACAACCCCCAACGGCTCTATCCGCGCCCACTGCGCGTCAGTCAACGGCACGACCAGACCAACGATCCGATGATCGGAAAGAAACGCCCTAGCCCGCCACGACGGTCCCGCCGATCCGGGCCTCGACGGGACCACCGGCGGACTGTCTGACGTACTGGTCGTCGCCGTTCTCCGATGCGCCCCAGTCCGCCGCGAGCCAGGAGTGCGAGGCGGCGTCGACGCCGACGGCCACGGAGCCACGACGGGCGTCACTCACGCCGACTCGCCGAGCGAGCGCTCCATTGATCCTGCCTAAGGGTCAGGCCCGGCGCGTCACGTGATCCATGATCAGCTCACCTACGGCATTCCAGCGCTTTCTCGACATCTCCCGACCGTTCTCATCGAAAACGACCACTTCCGACGGCCGGCCGTTGGCGTGCCAGTACCGCCACTCACCTACCGCGGCACCCATGATGGCCACGCCCTCGGCCCGCTTGGTCCCGTCCGGCCACCACTCCTGCTGCCGCCCGTGCTCGATGCCCGAGCAGTAGGTGCCGAGCAGCTCGGTGTGCCCGTTGTCCGCGACTTCCTCTACTTCCCCGTTGAACAGTTCCCCTGCGTGACAGGTGCGTCCGTACTCGTCCAAGTAGGTCTGATCGCCTTTGATACGCATCGCCCGTACTGAAGTCGGCGTCGCCCCGAGCGGTTTCGCCGGCGGCTCGGCACCACCACGAGCCTCGGTGGTGGGACCTGACTCGCGCTCGGCGGCGCGCTGCCCGCGCGCTGCCAACTTGCGCCTGAGCTCTGCGCGCCAGCGCGCGGCGTTGCTGCCGTCCAGTTGCCCGGCGAAGGCAGCACGGGCGGCGTCGACAAGTTCGGCAGGGGCCCCCGGACCATACTTGGCGATCTCCCACAGCGCGTCATCCGTTGCCATGTCGAGCCCAGTGCAGGTCCGCAAACCCTGACCACTGAGCACCTCTTCCAGCACGGCGCCGAAAGTCCTCGTCAACTGGTCCTCGGTCAGCCGATCACCGCGCATGGACCCACCCCTCCCTGAAGCGAACGAACTGTCCCGTCCCGGTACGACGCCCGGCGCGATCGGGCGGGTTCCCGCCGCCGTCACCGCTCGCATCCTGCCGAACGATCCACCCGGCGACAACAACGCCGTCGAGCCGAAGCTCGGTAGTCGTCACATATTCGATCTGAAACGGTTTGGGTTCTGGGGCGTTGGTGGGGAGTGAGTAATCTGGTGGGGGACGCCGGCATCTGTCGCCGTCGGCACAGGAGGCCCTGCGACTGCGGGCGGTGGCTGCGTTGGTGGCGGGGCGGGACCGTGAGGACGTGGCAGCGGTCTTCGGGGTGTCGCTGAAGGCGGTCGACACGTGGTGGGCGAAGTGGCAGGCCGGCGGCCGGGAGGCGCCGGCCATGCGGCCGCGGGGCAAGCCGGTCGGGGACCAGGTGCTCGGGGAGGCCGAGCAGGCCGTGGTGCGGCAGGCCGTTCTCGACCACCGGTCCTGTGACGTGGGACTTTCCGGGCAGTTGTGGACGCGGCGGGGCCAGGTCACGGCTGGGGCGAGTGTTGTGCCGGCCTCGCTTGAGGGGCATGCTCGACGTCCTTCCGTCGACTCGCCAGGGGGCCGCCGCGCGTGTCGGGCCGCCCCTCCGCGACTTCGCGAGGGCCCGATGCGTGGCGCCGGCTACACCCTGCTGCCCCAACTCCCGGTGCCGCCGGACGCAGTCCCGAGGCTGCTGCGGCAGCCGTCGCCCGGGCTGAGTTCGACGTTGCCGGGCCGCCGAGCCGGCCGCCCGATCCTGCCGCTCGTCGTTTGCACCGGGATGGCCGTGGGGGCGGGGCGGAAGGTGCGTCGGTATGCCTGGGGGGTGACGCCGACAGCGGCGCGGAGGTGACGGCGCAAGGAGGCGCCGGTGCCGAGCCCGGTACGGTCGGCGATGAGGTCGACGGGCCAGTCGGTGGTCTCCAGGTAATGGCGTGCCAGGTCGACGCGCTGGCGGACCAGCCACTGGGCCGGAGTGGTACCGGTCTCGTCGCGGAAGCGACGCGTGAAGGTGCGCACGCTCATGTTCGCGTGGGCGGCCAGGTCGGTCAGGGCGAGGGATTCGGCGAGGCGTTCCACGGCCCATGCCTGGGTCGGGGCGGTGCCGGGGGCCGTCGGGTCGGGGACGGGGCGCTGGATGTACTGGGCCTGCCCGCCGTCCCGCCATGGCGGGACCACGCAGGAACGGGCGACGTCATTGGCGATCCGGCTGCCGTGGTCGCGGCGGACGAGGTGCAGGCACAGGTCGATCCCGGCGGCGACACCGGCGGAGGTGAGGACGTCGCCGTCGTCGACGAACAGCACCTCGGGGTCGATGCGGATGGTGGTGAACATCCGTTGCAGGCGTTCCGCTTCGCGCCAGTGCGTGGTGGCGGGACGGTGGTCGAGCAGCCCTGCGGCGGCCAGGACGTACGTGGCGGTGCAGATGCCCACGATCCGGGTGCCGGGGCGGATGGCGGCCAGGGCTTCGCGCAGTGCGGCGGGTAGGCGGCCCTCCTCGCGGATGGGGCCGAGGGCGTGGGAAGGCGGGATGACGACGGTGCCGACGTCCGCCAGCAAGGAGGCGTCACGGCTGACGGTGAGGCCGTAGTCGGCTTCGGCCCGCACCGGCCCGCCGTCGAGGCTGCACGTGGTCACGGTGTAGAGCCGGTTGCCGGCCTCGTCGCGGGCGGCGCCGAAGATGCGGGCGGGGATGCCGAGCTCGAAGGGGACGACGCCGTCCAGTGCCAGAACGCCCACGTGGTGCATGGCCAGATCTTTTCAGGTCATGGCCATCACGCCACTACCGGGGCCCCTCGGGGCCCGGCAGTCTGATGGCGCGTCGGGGAGAACCGGCGCAACCGCGAGAAGCGCACCCGGAAAGAGAACGCCGTCATGTCCCGAACCACTACTGCCCCCACCATGCGCGCCGTCTCCCAGGACACGGCTGGAACCCCGGACGTCCTCAAGGTCGTCGATACCCGGCGCCCGGAGCCGGGCCGCGGCGAGATCCTGGTCCGGGTGCACGCGGCGGGTGTGAACCCGGCCGACTGGAAAACCCGACAGCGGGGAGTGTTCGCCGACGGGACGCCGCTCCCCTTCACCCTGGGGTTCGACGTCTCCGGGGTGGTCGAGGAGGCCGGCGACGGTGTGACCCTGTTCCAGCCGGGCGACGAGGTGTTCGGGATGCCGCGCTTCCCGCACCCGGCCGGCGCCTACGCCGAGTACGTCACCGCCCCGGCACGCCACTTCGCCCCTCGCCCCCAGAGCCTCACCCACGTCGAGTCGGGCGCCCTGCCGCTGGCCTCGCTCACCGCCTGGCAGGCCCTCGTCGACACCGCCGACGTCCGGCCCGGGCAGCGCGTCCTCATCCACGCAGCCGCGGGCGGCGTCGGCCACCTGGCCGTCCAGATCGCCAAGGCCCGCGGCGCCCATGTGATCGGCACCGCCAGCGCCGCCAAGCACGACCTGCTGCGCTCCCTGGGCGCGGACGAACTCGTCGACTACCGCACCCAGGACTTCGCCGAGACCGTCCGCGACGTCGACATCGTCCTGGACACCCTCGGTGGCGCTGACCGGGCCCGCTCCCTGCGAACCCTGCGCCGCGGCGGAAGGTTGGTCTCGATACTGCCACTGGACGACGCCTTCCCCCACGAGGAGGCCGAAGCAGCCGGGGTCCGGGCGGAGTTCATGCTCGTCGAGCCCGACCGGCAGGGCCTGCACGAGATCACCGCACTGGTCGAGGACGGACACCTGCGAGTGATCACCGACGCCGTCTTCCCGCTGGAGGACGCCGCAGCCGCCCACACGCTGGGCGAAACCGGCCGTACCATCGGAAAGATCGTCCTTTCCGTCACGTCGTGACCGGCCGTCCTCGCCTCGCCTGCGCGGGCAGCCGACCTCGTGGAATCACCCCGCCGGCGGGCCATGTGTGCGTTCCGCTCGTCCGGGAGGCTCCGGAATCCTGGCCCGCGCCCGGCACCGGCCTCGGGTCGCACCCCACGCGGAGCCCCACCGGCGGGAGATGCCGGGCTTTCCGGCGCGCAGTACGGTGAGAGCACGGGACAGTGGCCGGACGAGCGAGGCCCAGGCGCCCTGGACATCGGTTCCAGCCGATCGCCTGTCGGAGGGAGAGTTGCGCCCGGGGGCGCATGGAGGGACGACGTCCGGCCCACTTCAGGGAGTGGGGTTCGGACGTGATCGGTGCATTTCGGTTCAAGGGCGAGCCGGCTCTGGAGGGTTGCCTGGCCGGCACGGTGGTCCTGGAGGTGAATGCCACGGGCACGGCCGTCCGGAAGATCCAGGCTTCTCTGATCTCGCTCGGCTTCGACATCCCGGACGGTGCCACCGGGTTCTTCGGAGCGCAGACGCAGGCGGCCGTGGAGAACTATCAGGCGGCGCGGTCCCTGGCGGTGGACGGCCAGATCGGCCACGACACGATGACGGCGCTGGACAACGACTTCGTCAACGAGTTGCGGCCGTTCCCGCCTTGGCTCACCGCCTCGGTCGGGCTCGGTGCCCGGGCGGACGGCAACGCGGTCACGGTGTACGTCGGGGGTGACGAGGCGTTCCCCGACATCGCGGCGGCCTTCTCGCTGGTCGGCGCTGCCGGCGACTTCATCTACATCGCCGGCTGGTTCCTCGACCTGGACTGCCCGCTCGACGTGCTGGCCGATGGTACCGGCGATCCCACGACGACCCCTCGGGTCCTGCTCCAGGCGGCCAGCGACAACGGTGCCGACGTTCGGGCGCTGCTGGCCAAGAACCCCGTCGGCGGCAGCGGGGGCCCGTTCGGCTTCTACAACAACGCCGCCACGGTGAAGTTCATCAACGGCCTCGCCAACGGAGCGGCCGTCGAGGACGACCGGGTCCTCGAGGCGGGGACGCACCACCAGAAGGTGATCGTCGTGCGCACGGCCCAGGGGCTCCTCACGTTCGCCGGCGGAATGGACCTGAACAAGGACCGCGTGTCGTGGGGCAACCCCCCTGCGCGGCCGCTCCACGACGTCCACTGCCGGTTCACCGGCCCCGTGGCCGACAACCTCTACCGCAACTTCGTTCGACGGTGGACGGATTCGCCGACGGCGAACGCCCTGGCCACGGTCAACTCGTCGGTGGGCGCTTCCGGGCCGGTGGGTGACATCCAGTGCCGCTCCGCCTGGACCTTCGGGAACGGCAAGGCCCACTCGGGGAACTTCGGCAGCAGTTCGGGATACACCTTCGCCACCACCGGGGAACGCTCCGTCAAGTCCCTGGTGCTGAACGCGATCGCCTCCGCCGTCCAGTTCATCTACCTGGAGGACCAGTACCTCGTCGACATGGACATCAGCGCCGCCCTGCTGGCGGCACTGCCGTCCATCACGTCCCTGATCATCGTGACCGAGGACACGAGCACGATCAACAACGAGACCCCCGGCATCGGCCAGTACTGGGCGAGGCGCAAGAAGTTCCTCGACCCCCTCCTGGCGGCGGGCCCGGGCAAGGTCATCGCCTGCACCCACGACCTCAACTACGTCCACTCCAAGACGTGGATCTTCGACGACGAGTTCGCCGTCATCGGATCGGCCAACGTGAACCGCCGCGGCATGACCCACGACAGCGAACAGGCGGTCGGCCTCTTCGAGCCCGCCTACGGGTTCCTGGTCAAGGACCTGAGGATCCGGCTCTGGGCCCTGCACCTCAACGTTCCCGCCAACACGCTCACGAACGCGTTCCCCGCCTCGCAGCTGTGGTTCGGCAGCCTCGGCGCCGCGAACGTGACGGAGCTCGATCCCAGCTCCGGAGCGGATCCGAACCCACCCAGTGATTCCGCCTGGAACGCCATCCTCGATCCGGACGGCACCTGACACCACCCCGGCCCCGCCCAGGACGCAGAATCCGAGTCCGTCATGGCCGATCAACTCATCCGGAACCTCGATGCGGTGGTCGCCCACGCCCAAGTCATGCCGCCGGGGCACCTGGCAAGCCTGGCGGACGCGGTCGCCGCCGGGTCGACGCAGGCCCGGAGCGAGCTGCTCGCGGCCCTGCCGGCGATCCGCCAGGCCGCGTTCGACGCGCTGCTCCAGGCCGTGCCGGACGTGCCCGTGCTGCGCGAGGCGCTGCAGCCCCTCCGCGGCGAACTCCCCTCCCCGAGCGGGGCGGTGCGGACGGCGGCCCTCGGCCCGGGGCTGATCGGTCTGACCGTCCCCGCTGCCGTCGTCAAGGCCCCCGGCTTGCCGGACCCGGACGTGATCTCGCTGGTGCCCTCCCTCTCCGGGAGCCTGGACCTGGACGTGCCGGGACTGTCCGGCGGCGGGGCGCTGTCGGTGTCCGCGGAGCGCCTGGCGGGCGCGCTCGGGGTGGCGCTGGGGCCGCTGGAGGTGCTCGGGGCGGCGCTCGTACGGGCGCCGCAGGGCGGAGCGGCCTCGCTGCTGGTCCTCCTGTCGGCCCGGTTCGCCCCGGCCGTCCAACTCGGCTTCGGCTTCGGCCTGAACGCGGTGGGCGGCATCGTCGGGGCCAACCGCCGGGTGGACACCGACCGGCTGCGCGGGCGGCTCGCGGACGGGAGCGCGGCGGCGGCGCTGTTCCCCGAGGACCCGGTGCGGGACGCCGGGGCGCTCTTCGACGCGCTGGAGGAGTTCTTCCCCGCGAGCCCGGGCACCCAGGTGCTCGGGCCGACATTCACGCTCGGCTGGCTGGACCTGGGCGGCACCCGTTCACTGGTCACGGCGGACGCGGCCCTGCTGCTCCAACTCCCGGACGCGAAGGTTGTGTTGGCCGGTCGGGCGGCGATCAACCTGCCCCCGGTGCTGGCCGTCCACCTGGACGTGCTCGGCGAACTGGACGTCGCCAAGCACCTGGTGGCGGTCGACGCGGTGCTGGTGGACTCGCGCGCGCTGACCGTCTTCCAGGTCACCGGCTCGGGTGCGGCCCGGGTCTGCTGGGGCAGCCCGCCGTACGTCGTGGTGACGGCGGGCGGGTTCTACCCGGGCTTCGACCCGGCGCCGGCCGTCGTGCCGCGGCAGCAACGGCTGGGCCTGGCCCTGGACGTACCGTCGATCCCGTTCGTGTCGCTGAGGGCCGACGGCTACCTCGCGATCACCGCGAACAGCTTCCAGGTGGGCGGCAGTTTCGAGGTCGGCGCCGATCTCGCGGTGATCTCCGCCCACGGCTCGATCGCGGTGGACGCGATCGTCACCTTCGACCCGTTCCACCTGCACGTCGACTTCCAGGCCGGCTGGGAGGTGCGGGTCGCGTTCTTCTCCGGCGGCGTCTCCGCCGCCGGCTCGCTGGACGGGCCCGGGCCGTGGACGCTGCACGTCTCGGTGTCCAAGGAACTGCTGTTCCACGACATCAGCTGGTCCGGCACCTTCCGGATCGGCCCGGACGGACCGCCGCCCGCGCCCGCTGTCGAGGACGCGGCCGCGCTCCTCGACGCGGAGTTCCGGCGGCTCTCGAACCTGCACGCTGACGGTGCGGCCGACCCGAGCGCGGCGCCCGCCCCACCGGCCGGGCGACTGCCCGACGGCACGGCGGTGGTCTCCCCGCTCGGCCGGCTGCGCTGGACCCAGACCCTGGTGCCGCTGGGCCTGCCGGTCGTACGGGTCGGCGGCCGGCGCCTGGCCGGGCAGCAGAGCGTCGACGTCTCCGCGACGTCCGACGGCCTCACCCAGGGCGGGCCGGCCGACGACTGGTTCGCGCCCGGCACCTACCTCGACCTGACCGCCGCTGAGGCCTGCCACCTGCCGCCGTTCCAGCGGCTGCGGGCCGGATACTACCTCGACCTCCAGGACGACCGGGGAGCCGCACAGCTCAGGACGCTCCCCTTCACCGCGTTCTGGCGCCGTCCGATGGAGGCCTTGCAGAAGGCCCTGGGCCTCACCTCGGTGCACCCCCGCAGCCCCGGCTTCGACCGGCTGGTCGCCGCACCGGACTCGGCCCCGATCGTGACCGACCGCTCGGCGCTGGTCTCGGTCAGCCAGGAGGCGTGGAGCACCGTCGCAGGCGGTGTCCGCACCGCGGCCTCCAGCGCCGCGCACGCCTTCCTCGTCGCCCGCCAGGACGGCATCGCCGTGGCCGCCGAGGACCGGCCGGTGGACGCGAAAGGCCTGTGAGATGACCACACCGCCGTACACCTTCCACGCCTGGCAGCGCCGGGGCGGCGCGACCCTCACCACCACCGGGGGCGGCCGGGCCAGGGGCGAGGTCAAGCTCAGCGCCACCGCTTCGGGCGGCCCTCCGACCACCGGGTCCGTCCGGTTCGCGCTGTACGGCCCGGCGGACGTCCAGGGCCTGCTGCCCGGCGCGGTCACCGCTCGCTACCCCCGGCCGGGCGAGTCGCAGGCCGAGGTCGTGTACTGCCCGTACGCCGAGTTCGCCGAACCGGACCTGCCCTGGCGCTACAGCCCGGCCGGGGCCGGACCGGACGGGCAGATGCGGCCCTGGCTGGCCCTGCTGGCCGTGACCGCCGACGAGTTCGTCCCGCTCGGCGACGGCACCGTCGAACTCGGCGTGCCGCTCCAACAGGCTCACCCCCTGGCCGAGTCGGCCTGGAGCGCCCACCTCCAGCAGGCCCCGGGCTCGGACCGGCCGATCGGCCGGGTGCTCTGCCTGCGCCGCCTCGAACAGCACGGCACGTCCCTGGCCTGCCTGACCCCGGACACCACCTACCACGCCCTGCTGGTACCGGCGTTCGCCCCGGACGGCGCCGACCGCTGGGCCGGCACGGCGAGCGTACGGGTGCCCGTGTTCCACCACTGGGTGTTCCGGACGGTCGACAGCACGACCGACTTCCAGGCCGTCGCCGAGCAGTTGCACGCCGCCCCCGGTCACCGCCAGTTCGGCCGGATCACCGTCCGGATCGGCCCCGAACTCGCGGGCACCACCACCGGCGTCGAGGTCCGCGGCGCCCTCACCGGCATCGACGACCCGGACGGGCCCCGCCCCGACCAGGCCGCCGCGCGGCTGGCCGAGCTGCTGCGCTTCGACCCCGACGGCAGCTGCACCGGCAGCACCGACCCGAACTGCCGGGGCAGGGACCTCGTCGGCCGGCCCTACCTGCGCCCGCCCGTGTACGGCGAGGCCTGGCGCGGCCGCCCGCTGGACGGTGCGGCGCCCGGCGGCTGGACGCGGGAGCTCAACGAGGACCCCCGCCACCGCGCCGTGGCCGGCCTCGGCCTGAGCGCCGCCGTCGCCCTCCAGGACGAGATCACGGCCGCCGCCGCCGATCGGGCCGGCGCCACCGCCGCCGCCAACCAGCGCGTCTCTGCCCTGGTGGCTGGCCTCGCCGCGGCCCGGTCGCTCTGGCAGATCCGAGGCCCGGTGAGCCAGGCCGACCAGCTCCGGACGCTCGGCCTCTCCCTGGGCCGGATCGCCGCCACCGGGGACGACCCGACGCGCCAGGACCCGCTGCTCGACCTCGTCGCCGGCGGTGACCGGATCCTGCCCCGCGCACTGTTCACCAGCGCCGCCCGGCGCGTCCTGCGCCCCGGCGCGGCCCGCTACCGCCACTGCGCCACGGGCGCGCTCGACGGCACCGCGCTCTTCGCCGCGGCCGGTGCCGAACGCCCCGCCGTCCACCGCCCCGCCGAGGCCGCCGATGACCCGCACCTCACCACCGGCGTGGCCCACGCCGACCTGCTCGCCGAGGCGCTGGGCGGGGTCGGCGGCGAACCGGTGCGCACCAGCGACGACCTGATGACCGTACTCGCCCGCGCCGACCGCCCCCCTGGGGTGACCGGCGCCACCGCACGGCTCGGCGGGAAGCAGCGCCCCCGGCCCCGGCCCACCGACCAGGCGGCGCTGGCCGCCACGCTCGTCCGGGCCTTCGACCCCACCACCGACCCGGTGGCCGTCCCCCGGGTGCTGAGCACCATCGACCCGCCCGACCCGCAGCCGCTCGCCCCGCGCGAGCCCTGCCTGCCGCTGGACGTCGCGGTCTGGAGCTGGCTGCGCGACACCGGCCGGGAGTGGCTGCTGCCCGGCGCCGAGACCCTCGAGGACGGCGACGTCGTCGGGCTGGCCGCCAACCCCGTCTTCGTCGACGCCTTCCTGACCGGCGCCAACACCCAGGCCCTCGGCGAACTGCGCTGGCACAACCTGCGCCTGCCGACCGGCTGCACCCCGCTGCGCCGGTTCTGGGACCGCTACGCCCCCTCCGGGACCGACCCGGCGGCGCTGCTCACGGACACCGACATCACCGGGATCGACGCCTGGACCGGCCCGCCCGGCAGCACCGACCCGGCCACCGACCCGCGCCGCCTGCCGCTCGGCGACGACAGCCACGGCCCCGGCGGGACCGCCCGCCGCCGGCTGGTCATCGCCTTCCGCACCGACCTGTTCCGCCGCTACCCCGGCACCCTCGTCTACCTGGCCGCGCAGCACGACGACTGGAAGAAGGCGGACATCGAACCGGGCCTGCGCAAGGAGCCCGCGTTCGCCGCCCGGATCACCCCGGACCTCGTTCTGTACGCCTTCGACATCGACCCGGGCACCCTCGCCGACACGTACTTCGTGGTCGTCGAACAGGCCCCGCCCGGCTTCCGCTTCCGCAGCACGGCGATGACGCCCCTCGTCAACGGAACCCCCTCCGGGCCGTCCCAGACGATCGCCGCCCAGAGCCTGGACCCGCCCGTCCGGGTCCTGCTCAACGGCCGCGACCTGGCAGGGGGTGCGTGATGCGGGCCCCGAGCGCCGTCCTGCTGCCCGCCGGGCTGGAGACCCGCTTCTACGGCCCCGGTGAACCGATCCCCACCCGCCCCGGTGACCCGGCGACCACCCACCGGCTCCAGGTCCTGGTCATCCCCGACGTCTGCTGGTACGACCGGCACGCCCCGAACCCCACCCCGGACGAACTCGCCCTCCTCCTGCTCGCCGTCCAGGCCGCGGGCGGCCCGCTGCTCGGCACCCCCGGCGCACCCGCCACCCCCACCGCGGCAGCCGCCTTCGACCGGCTCGCCGGCCAGCTCGGCTCCGGCCGGGCCCGCTGGCTCGCCCAGACCTTCCCGCCCGTCCCCGGCCCGAACGGCCCCGAACTCCCCGGCGGCATCACGCCCGTGCCCGGGCCGCGCCGTACCGAGCTCTTCGGGCTGCCCGAACTCATCACGCTGTACGCCGACACCGGGACGCCTCCGCCGGTCAGACTCGCCGACAGCACCGTCGGCACCCTCGACCTCGACCCGAAACCCGACGGCACCTGGCTGACCTGGCAGACCCTCGCAGCCGCCGGACTCACCTTCACCGTCGACCTCGACGCCCACGGCATCGCCCCCGAGGCGATCCACTGCCTGTACGTCACCGGGCTCGGCGCCACCCCGGCCGCCGACCTCTTCGAACGCCACCTCGCCGCCGGCCGGTTGGGCCTGGCCGCCACCGGCACCCCGGTGCACACCGTGGCCGGAGCCCCGGCCGCCGACCTCGCCGCCGACCCCCGAATCTGGCGTGAGCTCGCCGAACACCCCCGCAGCGACCAGGACGCCGCCCTCTCCCTCGCCCTCACCGGCGACCCCAACCGCCTCGGCCGCCTCCCCGGCACCGACACCCCCGGCACCTGGCCGCACGACGACCTGCTCACCCTGCTGTTCCCGGCCCTGTTCGGACACGCCCTGCACCACCTCTGGGAGGTCGTCGGCCCGGACGGCCACGCGGCGGCCCACCTCGGCGAATGGGCCGAGCAGTGGCTCCGGCCACAGGGCCCCTGGCCACCGGTCCGGATCGGCACCCAGCCGTACGGCCTGTGGCCGGTCACCACCCTGACGGGGTGGCAGAGCGCCCCGGAGCCCGTCCCCGTCGAGGCCGCCCTCGCGGCGCACCTGCCGGCCGTCCGCCAGGCCGTCGCCGATGCCGCCGCCTCCCCTGCCGGCCCGCCCGGCACCCCCGCCCCGCCGCCGACGGTCATCGGCGCCACCACCGCGCAGCTGTGGGACCTGCTGGCCCGTACACCCCTGTCCGCCGACCACGACCTGCGCCTCGTCTTCCTGCTCGACACCCTCGGACCCCCTGTCCTCTCTCCTGCCGAGTTCGACCGGGCCGTCCGCTGGTGGAAGCACACCGCGAAGCAGGGCGTCGTCCCGCTGCTCGGCGCCCGCCCCGGCACCATGCCGGTCGGCAGCGGGGTCAGCATCCCGCTGGATCTCGGGCTGGTCCTGCCCGCACCGACCGGCTCGCCGCGGGCCGACCCCCGGATGCCCATCGGCACGGCCCGGGCCATGCTCGCCGAGGCCCCCGCCCGGTGGCTGGCCGAGATGCACCGCTACCTGGCCGGGGTGTTCACCCCCGGCCGACCGACGGCCACCGAACTGCGTCAACTCCTTGCCCCCGAACCGTCGATCGACTGGTGGCCCTCCTCGCTGCTGTTCCGGCTGCTCGTCGTCACCGGCCTCGAAGCCGTCACCGGCCGGACCACCGGCCCGACCACCCCCGAACCCGTCACCCGCCCCGGCGACGACGCCCTCGGCGTGCGCGCCATGGCAGCCCTCGGCACGCCCGCTTCCGGCCCCGGACAGGACGCCTACGACCGGTTCGCCACGTCCCTCGACGGGCTGCGCCGCTGGTCGGAGAAGTTCAGCGGCCGGGAACCCGCCGAGCAGCGCGCCGAGATCGCCGCCCTGGAACGTTCCCTCGCCGCCCTGCTCGACACCGCCGGCCACCGGATCGACCCCTGGACCACCGGCCTCGCCCACCACCGGCTCGCCGACACCCCCGCCGGCGCGCCCCGACCGCTCGGCCTCTACGCCTGGGTCGACCAGCCGTTCACCGGCAAACCCGGGCCGTACCCCGACATCGGCTTCCTGCTCGCGCCCTCCGACGTCCAGGCCCGCACCGCCGTCCTGCTGCGCGACCAGGCGCTGCGCCACCCCGGCCCCACCTGGCAGCTCGCCGTCGACTCCGCCAAGGTGCGCGCCGCCGCCCGGCTCGCCGAGGAGATCCGCATCGGGGCGCACCCCGGCGAGGCGGTCGGACGGCTCGTGGAGCAGGCCCTCGCCGCCCGCGACGTGATCGACCGGGTCCGCGCCGCCTACCCCCAGCGCACCGAACACGCCGGGCGGCGCACCTGCGACGGGCTGGCCGTGCTGCGGGCGGCGCTCGGGCGGAAGGGCACCCTTGCGCCCGGCTCCGGGGAGTCGGGGTCGCCCGGTGGTGAGCTGACCGGCCCGCCGGTCAACCTGACCCAGGCCCAGCTGCGGGCCGTCCAGGAACTCGGAACCGTCGTCGACACCTACGCCGACCTGCTGGTCACCGAAGCCGTCCACGAGATCGTCCGGGGCCGCCCGGAGGCCGCCGGGCGCACCATGGACGCCGCCGCCGGGCTGGCCACCCCGCCCGATCTGGAGGTGCTGCGCACCCGCCGCCCCGGACGCACCGTCCACACCACCGTGCTCGCCGTCCTGCCCGACCGCGCGCCGCCCGGCGGCTCGCCCGTCGTCCTGGCCAGCCCGGCGCTCGCCGACTGGCTCGACGGCGCCGCGAGCTCCCCGGCCGGACCGCCGTGGACCTGGACCGCAGACACCGCCGCCGGCCCCGTCAAGGTCACCCTCCAGGACCTGGGGCTCACCCCGGCTGACACCCTCGCGTTCAGCCCCGCCGACCTCGACCGGCTGGCCGCCGAAGCCGCCGGCCCCGGCCCTGGGACCGGCCCCGGGACCGGCCCCGGGACCGGGACCGGTAAGCCCTCCGCCGTACACCCTCCGGACGGACCGGAGCTGGTCCGCCGCCTGGCCGCCACCCTCGCCGCCCGGCCGCCCGCCGCCTCCGACCTCGGGCAGGACGACCCCGCGCTCGACACCCACGTGGCCGCGACCCTGACCATCCGGCTCGACTCCCTCACCGCCCTCGCCCGCCGGCTCTCCCAGGACCTGGGGAACCGGACCCCCGACAGCCTGACCCGCGCCCGTGCCTTCGGCATCGCCCCCACCGCCGACGGCACGCCCGAGGACCGCCAGGACCGGGCCCGGCAGACCCTTGACAGCCGCCTCGCCGCGCTCGGAGCGGCCGGACCGGACCGGCCCGTCCCGCACCTGGCCGCCGACCTCGGCCGACTGGCCGTCGGCCACGACCGGCTGCCGATCCTCTCCGGCCTCGACCTTGCGAAGCTCGGTCCGATCGCACCGGACCCCGGGACGCTCGAACAGCAGTGGCTGGAGCTGATCGCTGCCGTCCGCCCGGTGCTCGCCCGGATCGAGGCCCACCAGGCGCGCTGCGACCTCGACCAGGTGCCCCGGCTCGCGATCTCCGGCACCCACCCCGAAGACCCGTGGCTGCGGAAGCCGCTGGCCTCCCGCCCCGCCGGCGGCCCGGCGGGAGGCGACCCGCGCCTGCTGGTGGCCTTCGGCCCGCGCCCGCTGCCCGCCGCCGGCCAAGTGGCGGTCGGCGTGCTCGACACCTGGGCCGAGACCGTCCCCTCGTACGTGCCTGGGCAGATGGGTCAGTCCCCCGAAACTGCCGACGCCGCCTTCGCGTTCACCGCCCCGGCCGCCCGCCCGCCCCAGGCCGTCCTGCTCGCCGTGCCCCCCGTGCCCGACGGCACCCTCGACGCGGACCAACTGCCCGCGATCGTCGCCGAGGCCCGGCTGAGCGCCCACGCCCGAATGGCCCGCAGCGAGGACCTCGGCCTGCTGGACCTGCTGCTGCCCACCGGCCTGCTGCCCGCCTTCGAGGAGGGCGGCTTCCAGTACCGCCCTGACGCCGACCTCGGAGACTGGTGACGAACGGAGGAAACCGGCGATGAACAAGCTCACGGACTGCCTTCACCTGCGGCTGGAACCGGCCCGACCGGTCGGCGACCCGGAACGCGGATTCGCCGCCGAACTCGCCGACCCCGCCTGGCTGGTGGGCCGGCAGTGGCAGCTCGGCGAGCACCAGGGCGAGAACGCGACCAGCCCCGTCCGCGTGACCGCCGACCTCCGGCACGTGCCGATCGGCCCGATCGCCGACCGGCCCTCCTTCGACCCGCGCACCGTCCCCGCCGAGGCCGCCATCGAGACCGGCCCCGAGGACTGGTGGACCGTCGGCCGACGGATCCGGCTGGGCCGCGCCGCCTCGCGGGCAGCCCGCTCGCCGCTGCCCGCCGCGCACCTGTTCACCGGCCTCACCGAGCCGTACGCCGCACTCAACGGACGTGGCTACGACGGGCATTCGATCGTCCACGATGGTGTCCTGCTGGCCGACCCGGCGATCGCCGCCGTATTCGCTGAGGTACCCGCCCCACTGCCGGACACCTGGCAGGCCGACGAACTCGACCACACCACCGCCTTCCCCACGGCCGAGGGCACGCTGAACGTCCCCGCCCACGACGGCGGCGAGACCGACTGGTGGACCGTCGACGCCCTCGCGGCCACCCCCGGAACCGGCGGCGAGGCGCAGCACGCGTCCGCCTGGCCGGAACGCTTCCGGCTGCCCGGCTCGCCCGCACCCCGCTGGTGGCAGATCGAGGACCACCTCAGCGACCTGGGCGCCCTCCCGCCCGACCGCGCCCACTTCGCCGCGGCCCTCGTCCTGGACATCGTCCTCGGCCACGGCGACGACTGGTTCCTCGCCCCGATCCCGGCCCGCGCGGGCCACCTTCTCGTGGTCGAGAACCTGACCGTCCTCGACAGCTTCGGCCAGACCTGGACGGTGCCCGCCCCGAACCCCGACTGGTCCCTGTTTCGGGTCCACGGCCTCGACGGCCGCCGGCTGCCGATCTGGCCGGTCGCCGAGAACCCGCTGACCGGCGACCCGCTGGACGTCGTCACCATCGGCGCCGACGAGGACGCCGAACTGGTCTGGGCGGTCGAGGAGATCGTGGACGGACGAGCCGTCGACCACGGGCAGCGGACCACCGGCGACGGCCCCGTCCCCGAGGACCAGCCGCTCGGCCAGCCGCCCACCCTGCGCTACGTCACCGCGACCGACGTGCCGCAGGCCTGGTACCCGTACACCCTCGAAGAGCGGCGGGACGGCCAAGGGCCCGGTCGGATCCGCTACCTCCAGGGTCGCCTCGTCGCGGTGGCCTCCGACGGGACACCCACCCGCTGCGACCCACCCCGGTCCGGCTTCCTGCTCGACCCGGCGGATCCCGCCGGCCGCGCCCACGAACTCGCGCCGCACCGCATCCCGCCCGGCGGCATCCGGCTGGAACGGCGCATCCTGCTCGCCCGCACCACCACCGGCGCCCCCGTCCTGTGGAACCGCCGCACCCGAACCCCCCTGGTCTCCGGCCCCTCCGCCGGCCTTCGCTTCGACGCCGTCGAACCCGCCCCGCAACCGTGACGCCCTGGCCGTGGGCTGTCGGGAACGCGGAGCACACGCGATGCGGTGACGTCCGGTCAGGTCGCTGAGTTCGGCGCTTTCCTCGCCGACGGACTCACCAGCCCAACCGGTGCCGGCGACGTTCGGATCTGGAGCGATCCGCTCGCGTTCGCCTCTCACGCCGACCGCAGGATGCGTCTGAGCCTGGACTCACCCCAAGGCCGCGCCCATCTCACGACACCATGGAGCGATATCGAGAAGTTCGTCACCGCCAGCCGGAAGGTCGTGGCGCCAGGCCGGGAGCCCCCCCACGTGGCCGCCGCATTCGACGACTTCGCCGCGTCCATCCACCTCAACCCTGCGGCACCGGCGACCCGCCCAGCCCACCGTCCGTAGGATCGTGCGCAGGTGCCGACCGGCCTGCTGCCCTATCAGGGCGGTAGCTGCGCGTGGCCTTGGTTGCGGCACCGGGACCTGCCGGCTGTCGGCGGGCGGGGGAGGGCGGCGGCGGGTCGCGCTCCGGGAGGTTGTGGTCCTCACGCTCGGGGGCGACGCCGCAGTGTCGGCGCTGGGCAGGGCACGGACGGTCGCCCGGTCCATCGCGATCCGGGGCCGCACCGCTCTGTTCGTCACGTGCTCAGCCTTCGCCGATGGTCAGCTGGTTCTCGTGAAGAGACGCATGCGGAGCGGGTGCCCGGACGGCGCTGCGTCCGATCTACCGGGGGAGCCCCGCTCCCTGCCGGCGAGTTGAAGTGGCTCCATCAGGGCAGCCACGCGCCCCGGGCTCGGAGTGGCTGCTGCTCGTGATCGTGGGCTGATCGCCCTGGTGCGTGATGACGCCCTACCCGTTTGGTGACCAGCAGCCGCAGGGCGAGCGGGGGTCCGGGCGCGTCCGGTCTCGCATCCCACTTCGAGTGCACCGACGAGATACCGTGGCGGACCGAGGTCGACGAGGACCAGACCGTCATCGACTGGCTGGACTGCGGGTTGAGCCACTCGTCGGGGGCGAGGCCGCGGCCAACGGGGCGCATGCGGGAGGCGTCTTCTGCGTGGGCGGCGTCGCGCACGTGGCGGAACCCCGGGGCGCCAGCGCCGCAACCAGATCCCCCGCCGTCAGCCGCTCCAGCTCTTCCGGCGCCGCGCCCACCGGCGCTGGACAGAGCCGGTGTAGCGCCTCGGACAGCTTCTCCGACGCCGGCACATCCCCGTCCACTAGTGCGACGAAAGGCCCTGCGCCGTAGGGCAGTTCGGCCTCCCCGGTGCCGCCGTCGTCCCGCAGCGTCCGCAACCGGGCCACGAACGCCCCGACGTTTTCGCCACCCCGGCGGCACCACCGCCGTACGACCCCACTGCTGCTGCGCACGTGCACCTCGTCCGCGCCCGCCGCCGCCCTTGAGCACCACTCACCGCTGCCCTGGTCATCTGGCTCCGCTCATGAATCGACGTGCTGGTCTCCCGTCTCGGACGAATCTGGCTCGGTGTCGAGCGGCCAGCGATACCCGGCGTCATGCAGCTTGCTCAACGCCGAGTGATCATTGGACACCAGCACCTGGGCCAACCGGGCTGCCGCGGCGACTACGGCCGACCAGCCTGGTGAGTCCAGATAGACCTCGTCGCGGGCAGCGGCGCCGACCGAGTCCTGTACCACGCTGTAGGCAGCACCGAGACGCACCATCAGCTCGACTTCCTCCTCGCTGCGAAGGCACTGTCCCAGCCAGGGCAGAGGATTGCCCGCATCGCAGAAGTCGTCGAAGAGCACGTGCACGGTGTAGTCGAGGTCCTCGAACTGATCCGGATCGAGCCAAACCTCCCGCTGCCATGTCGGGCTGGCCAGCGCCACGACCGCAGGCACGACATGGAGGCGGTAGTAGGGCAGAGCAATACCGTGATCAATCACGAGGCAAGAGTACGCACCTCATGATCGGCCGGGCAGGGCCTGGCTAGATGATCGATTCCAAGGGGTGGGGCTTCCCCCAGGAACGTGGACACCGGGTGCTATGCGGCCGTGGCCAGCGTAACTGATCTCTGCTCGTAGGCGATCGGGGTCATGTGGTCGAGGGCGGAGTGCCTTCTCCAGGTGTTGTAGCGGTTGATCCACCGAAACACGGCGAGCCGGGCGGCGCGGGCGCCGGGCCAGCGCTTGGCGCCCCGCAGCCTCTCGCGTTTCAGCGTTGCGTTGAACGCCTCCGGCGGCGTTGTCCGCCGAGTGCCCACGGCCCCACGGCTTCTGGTGACGCCGAGCTCGCGGCAGACCTTCGCGAAGTCCTTCGAACAGTATTGGGCGCCGTTGTCGCTGTGGAAGACCGCGCCGCGCAGGTCACCGCCCCTGGTCGCGGCGGCCGCCTTCAGGGCGTCGGAGACGAGCCCGGTTCGCATGTGGTCGGCGATCGACCAGCCCGCCAACCGTTTCGAGTGCAGGTCCATGACCGTCGCCAGGTAGAGAAATTGGCCGCTGCCTATCGGAAGATAGGTGATGTCGCCGACGTACTTGGTGTTCGGCGCCTCGGCGGTGAAATCCCGCTGGAGCAGGTCCGGGACTGGGACCGCCTCGAGTTCCGGGACGGTGGTGCGGACCTTTCTTGCGCAGGTGGATGCCGACGATGCCGTGTTCGCGCATCAGGCGCTCGACCCGCTTGTGATTGACCGTCCGGCCGGCGTCCCCCAGCTCGGCGGTGACCCTCGGGCTGCCGTAAGTGCCGTCCGATTCCGAGTGGATCTCCCTGATCCGCTCCGCGAGCACCCGGTCGGCCCGCTCGCGCTCAGCCCGCGCAGGCGCGGCCCCGCGCCACCGATAGAACCCGGACCGGGAGACCTCCAGGACCCGGCACAGCCGCTTCACGCCGAAGACGCGGTGGTGATCCTGGACGAACTGGAAGCGACTCACCAGTTCGTCTCGCCCGCGAAATACTTGGCCGCCCGACGCAGGATCTCGCGCTCCTGCTCGAGCTCTCGGACCTGCTTGCGCAGCCGGGCGATCTCGGCATCCTTCGCCGAATCCGCGACCGCCTCGGGCGTCTCCGCCTTCTCGGCGGCCATGATCCACTGGCGCAGCGTCTCGTGGTTCACGCCCAGATCCTTGGCCACCGAGGCGACGGTCCGCCCGGGGCTGCAGCGGTACAGCGCGACGGCGTCGGCCCGGAACTCAGCCGAGTACTTGTAGGTCCCCAACGGGAACTCCTGCTCTCTGGATCATCACAGATCCAGTGTCCAGGGTGTCCACGTTCAAGGGGAAACCCCCTGACCCCACGATGGCTGCCAGCGTTCGGAGAGGGCAGCTGGCAGAGCGCGGCGTTTGAGTTGCCATCACTTCGCCATCACCCGCCGCCGTGCGCTGGCGTGAACAGCGCGCGCCCCTTGGCGGTGCGGCAAGTGAGCTTCACCAGATCGACTTGTGACAAGATCGAACTTCCAGCGGCCACCTGCGAGAAGGTCTCACGTCAGCGCTGCCGCGGGATAGGCAAGGGCTCATGGCGGTGCCAGATCAGCGATCGATCTTCGCGGCGAAGCTCCGCAGATCCCCATTCCAGGCGGACCACGCCGTCAGCCAGCGAGCAGGCGTAGGCGACGAGAACAAGCTTGGTGTCCGGCGAGAGGCGCGCGAGATCCGCATGAGGCTCGTCCTCATCCGGCATGTCGATACCGAGATCCAGCTCTCCCTGACGCGGGGCAGGACCGTGCCTGCGGATGAGGTCAGCGCGAAGCCCTGACGCGCTGCGGAGTCTGGCAGCAGTCACGGGCACGTCCTTCTTCGCGTACCGGTAGGGGTAGACGACATGGCCGGCGACAACAGCGACGGTACGCGCCTGGAGACGGACCAGCTCAACACCTGGAAGCTGCGAGAGACCGGCCGATAGCTCCTCGTACTGTGCGGCGTAGAGCCCGTGTCCGTACGCTTCGAGCGTCTGCGTGTGAACGCTTTCGTGGCCGCCTTGGGCGCGCTTGTGAGCTCGGACAAGGCATGCGGGCACAATTGCTGTGACCTCGGTGGCGAGAGGGCCGAAGGTGGTGCGTGCCCACGGACTGGCGGAGTTTGCGCCGGACATGAGAATCCCCCGATCGATCGTTCTATGACCAACCTCAGGGTCTGACAGTCCGCTGATCGGCGCGGTGGATCAAGGGCGCATTGGGGGATCTCGGGGTGCACGGAGCAGGGAGTGCTACGTGGTGAGGCTGGGGGATGGGATGGTGGAACTGCGCGATTGGTCCGGGACCGCATCTCGTGTACGACGCTGACGCCAGGACGACGTCCTTGTCGGAGGCTTGAGACTGATGTGGTGTCGGTGTCCCGGCATACGCTAGGCAGCCATGGACTGGCTGGAACGGGTGGCGAAGCTGAGACGGTGGACGAACAACGAGGTTCGGGCGCCGCATAAACCACTGTTGCTGCTGTACGCGCTGGGCAGCTTCCAGCGCGATGCTGACGGCGAGTTGAGGTACAGCGCTGTTGAGCAGGAGCTGAAGCGGCTGCTCGAAGAGTACGGGCCGTCCCATCCGACGACCCCTGCGTACCCGTTCCATCATCTGGTCAGTGACGGCGTCTGGGAGGTCAGGACCGACCAGGGGCTCGGGAGCCCGGGAAGTGGAGTGCGGGTTCTCCGCTCGAGCGGCGCGACCGGCAGGCTCGCGCCCGAGTTGCGGACGGCTCTGCGGAAGGAGCCGGCGCTCCTGGGCCGGCTGGCGCGGGTGCTCCTGGACTTCCACTTCCCGCCGTCACTGCACGCCGAGCTGTGCGAAGCCGTCGGCCTCGACCTGGACCCGGTCGAGGCCGCAGGTGCGACCGGCGGCCCGGGCGGGAGGGAGCGGGCGGCGCGACGGCAACGGGACCGGCGCATGCGTGAACTTGTCCTGACTGCCTACGAGTTCCAGTGCGCCTTCTGCGGCTACGACGGCATGCTGGGCGCGAGTACGGTCGGCCTGGAGGCGGCGCACGTGCGCTGGTGGTCGTACGACGGGCCGGATGAGGTCGACAACGGCCTGTGCCTGTGCTCGTTGCACCACAAGCTCTTCGACAAGGGCGTTCTGGGCTTGGGGGAGGGGCGCCGCATACTCGTTTCGCAGCGCTTCGTCGGGCGTAGCGAGGCCAGCAGGCAGCATGTGCTCGCCTTGGCCGGCCGGCCGGTCATCGGCCCGCAAGCGGGGGTTCCTCAGGTCGCGGGCCGGCACCGGCAGTGGCACGCCGAACAGGTCTTCCGGGGCGAGGCCAGGGAGCCCCTGACCCCGGCGTATCCGGGCTGACAGCGGCGCACGGTCGCCGACCCGTCGGCGACCTCGCGCCGTCCGACTCCGTTCCGGGTGGCCCGTGACCGACCGTGCAGACTGGACGGCACCCGTGTGCCTCGCCTGGAATCAGCGAGTGGTCATCAGCCGTGACGGCTCTGCCCCACCGCGATCTGTCCTGCCTGCTGCCCGGTGACCAGCTCCCGCAACTTGGTGCGCGTCTCCGGGTCCGTCGAGTACACGACCGTTCCGATCATTCCTCGCGTCAGCAGCACCTTGTAGGTGTTGCGGATCAGACGGTCGATGTCGGCGTCGGTGGTGGACTTGCGGAAGACGGGGTCCTTGGACGCCGTCCGGTCGGTGACCCAGCGGTCGGTGCGCCAAACGAGGCCCGGCCCGAGGATGACGCCGCTCCAGTCGTACTCGAAGCCCTGGGCGGTGTACACACAGCCGACTTGGCCGAAGCCGTTCACCAGCCCCGAGCTGACCGAGCCCGGCGACCAGACGATCCACGTCGCTCCGCACCGTCCCGGTGCGGCACCGTCGCAGCGCGGATTGAGTGCCGTCGATGAGGTGTTGGACCGTCGTCGCTCCAAACCGTCCCTGGTGCGACACCATCGCAGTCGCAGGGCCCGGCCGGACTGGGTGAGCGGCCCGAACGTCACCTCGCGCCATTTCGGCGGCACCATCGCAGCGCGCGAGCCTAATCGTAGTCGGCGCCGGTCCAGGTAGTCGTTCCGCACCATGGTGTGACACATCGCAGTGGGTTGTCCGGGCCCGCTACCAGCTCCACGACGCCGTCTTCCTCCGTACCTTCCTCGTGTAGCACCATCGCAGCGAGTCGATCGACATGCGGCCAGAGGCCCAGATCGCCGTTCCTCCGCACGTCACCGGTGCAGCACCATCGCAGCACCCACGCGCCCATGCCGGGCTACTCGCTTCACTGGCTCCTCCGCTTCGAGAACCCCGAGCACCGGTGAACCCGGCACGCCTTGCCTGATCTGCCTGATCTGCCTGGCATGGCGGGCATGGCGGGCGCGGCGGGCATGGCCGAGCGATCACGGAGCGTGAGTGGCCAGGTTCGACAATGCGGACGGTAGGAATCCAAGGAATGAGACGGCGAATGCGACCTGCCGGAAAACAGCCGCCGTGGTGCTAAAAATGACAACATGGTCGAACATAACGACCGATTGCGGATCGTATCCAGAAAGCCACTGATCGCGAGAAACCGACGGAGCGTGGCCGCCCAGGTCTTCGCCCTGGAGCTCGTGGTCGTGGTCCTGCTCGTGCTCGGGGCGATCCTGGCGCAGGTCCTGGAGTCGCGGCGGAGCAGTGATTCCGAGGCGAGGAACAGGTCGATCGCGGTCGCGGAAACCTTCGCGCATTCCCCCGGTCTGCTCCCCGCCCTCAAGTCGCCCGATCCCACGGCGATTCTCCAGCCGATCACCGAGGCGACCCGCGAAGAAGCCGGCGTCGACTTCATCGTCGTCATGAACGACCAGGGAATCCGCTACACGCACCCGATGCCGGACCGGATCGGCCAGCGGTTCGTCGGCACCATCGGCCCCGCCCTGGCCGGCCAGGTCTACACCGAGAGCGTGCACGGTCCGCTCGGCCACGAGGTCCAGGCGGTCGTGCCGGTGACCGCTCCGGACGGGTCGGTCGCCGGGCTGGTGTCGGCCGGGCTCAAGGTCCAGAAGGTGACCGCCGCCGACAACCGGCAACTGCCGCTGATCCTCGGCACCGGCGCCGCCGGCGTCGCGGTCGCCACCGTCGGCACCGCTCTGATCGCCCGCCGGGTGAGGCGCCAGACCCGGGGCATGGATCCGGGGGAACTGGCCCGGATGTACGAGCACCACAACGCCGTCCTGCACGCGGTCCGCGAGGGCGTGGTCATCGTCGGGCAGGGTGGGCAACTGCTGCTGGCCAACGACGAGGCGCGCGACCTGCTGGGCCTGCCCGCCCACGCCGAGGGTCTGCACCTGGGCGACATCGAGGGCCTCACCCCCGAGACCGCCGACCTGCTGTTGTCCGGCCAGGCGGTCACCGACGAACTGCTCCAGGTCGGGGGCCGGCTCATCGTGGTCAACCAGCGGCCCACCGACCCGCACAGTCGCGCCATGGGGACGGTCGCGACCATCCGCGACTCCACGGAGCTGCTGGCCCTCTCCGGCAAGGCCGAGACGGCCGGCCGGCGCCTGGCCCTGCTGTACGAGGCCGGCGTCGGCATCGGGACCACGCTCGACGTGGAGCGCACCGCCGAGGAGCTGGCCCGGGTCGCGGTGCCCGGCTTCGCGGACTTCGTCACCGTCGACCTCGCCGACCCGGTGCTTCAGGGCGACGAGCCGACCGGTGGCGCCGTCAACCTGCGCCGGACCGCCGTCCACGGCATCCGCGACGACCACCCGTTCTACCCGCGCGGCCGGCTGACCGCCTTCATCCCGTCCTCCCCGATGGCCCGCGGCTTCGACAGCGGCCGCTCGCAGGTCGTCCCCGATCTGGCGGTCGCGCACGGCTGGCAGGCCCAGGACCCGGAGTGGACCGGGCACATCCTGGACTACGGCGTGCACACGCTGATCACCACCCCGCTGAGGGCCCGCGGCATCGTCCTGGGTGTCGTCAACTTCTGGCGGTCGCAGAAGCCGGAGCCGTTCGACGACGACGACCGCTCGCTGGCCGAGGAACTGGTCGCGCGGGCCGCCGTCAGCATCGACAACGCCCGCCGTTACACCCGTGAGCACGCCATGGCCGTGACCCTGCAGCGCAGTCTGCTGCCGCGGGCCCTGCCCGACCAGAGCGCGCTGGAGGTCGCCCACCGTTACCTGCCCGCACAGTCCGGCGTGAGCGGCGACTGGTTCGACGTGATCCCGCTGCCCGGCAGCCGGGTGGCCATGGTGGTGGGCGACGTGGTCGGCCACGGGCTCCACGCCGCGGCCACCATGGGCCGCCTGCGCACCGCCGTGCACAACTTCTCCGCCCTCGACCTGGCGCCCAACGAGCTGCTCGGCTACCTCGACGAGCTGGTCAACCGGATCGACCAGGAGGAGGCCGACAGCGGTACCGGCACCGGTGTCACCGGTGCCACCTGCCTGTACGCGATCTACGACCCGACCTCCCGGCTCTGCACCGTCGCGACCGCCGGCCACCCGCCGCCCGCCCTGGTCGACCCCGACGGCAGGGTCGTCTTTCCGGACCTGCCGACCGGACCGCCGCTCGGCGCGGGCGGGATGCCGTACGAGACCGCCCAGATGCAGCTGGCCGAGGGCACTCAGATCGTGCTCTACACCGACGGCCTGATCGAGGAGCGCACCCGGGACCTCGACGTCGGCATGGACCTGCTGCGCGCGGCACTGTCGCAGCGCGACCGGGATCCGGAGGAGAACTGCCGGGCGGTGCTGGAAGCGCTGCTGCCGGAGCACCCGCAGGACGACGTGGCACTGCTGATCGCCAGGACGGAGGTGCTCGGCCCGGAGCGGGTGGTCGAGCGTGCCGTGCCGTCCGACCCGGCCGCCGTCGCCGACGTCCGGGCGTGGAGCACGGCGACGCTGGACGGATGGGGCCTGGGCGAGCTGTCCTTCGCCACCGAGCTCGCCCTGAGCGAGCTGGTCACCAACGCCATCCGCTACGGCTCGGAGCCGGTGCGGGTCCGGTTGCTGCGCGACCGCAGCCTGATCCTGGAGGTCTCCGACGGCAGCAACACCTCTCCGCACCTGACGTACGCGGCGAGCACCGACGAGGGCGGCCGAGGCCTGTTCCTGGTGGCCCAGCTCACCGAGCGCTGGGGTACCCGCTACACGCCGCACGGCAAGATCATCTGGGCCGAACAGGCCTTCCCCGCCGCCGTCCATGCCGTGCCCCCGCAACACCACGAGACCCCGCACGTCGTCTCCGGAGTCTGACGGCCCGGCGGCCGCACCCCGATGAAGCCCAGAATTCCGGGACGTCGGCCGCCGCCTCGATAGAGGCTGGTCGGGTGCCGACTGCTCGGTGACTCCCGTCAGCCGAGCTGCCCGGTCGGCCGCACGGTGATCTGGTTGATGTCCACGCCCGCGGGCTGGTTGAGCGCGAAGACGATCGTGGCCGCGATCTGCTCCGGGGTCATCGCCTCCTCGGGGGTGCCGCCGCGCTCGGCCCAGAACGGGGTGTCCACCACGCCGGGGGCCACGACGGTCACGCCGACCCGGTCCTTGGCAACCAGCAGTCGGGTGTTCTCGGCCAGCGCGTGCGCAGCCCACTTGGTGACGGAGTACAGGTTGCCGGGCGTGTGGCGAATCCCGGCGACGGAACCGATGAACACGATCCGGCCCCGGGACGCCCTCAGGTGCGGCAGGGTCTCGCGCACCAGCAGGGCCGGGCCCAGAACGTTGGTGAGGACCATGGCGCGCATGTCCTCTGGGGCGGCGCTCTCCAGGTTGCCGGGCAGCGAGAAGCCGGCGTTGGCAATGACGTTGTCCAGTCGGCCCCACGCCTGGACGACGCGGCGCACAACGGCGGCGACGTCCTCCGCCTCGGCGGCGTCGCCGGTGATCGTCAGCAACTGCTCACCCGCTCCGGCCGAAGCGGCGAAGGCGGCCAGCTTGCCCGCGTCACGCCCGGTGACCGCCACCCGGTGGCCCTGCTTGAGGAGGGTGCGGGCGGTGGCGGCGCCGATTCCGGTCGATCCACCAGTGATCAGCGTGACGGGCTCCATGTGACGGCCTCCTCGGCGACGTGGTCCTTCGGTTCCCAAAACGCCTGCACTATACGGGGGGTGAGCTGCTGCCGGCGCGGTCACGCCGTACCGGCTCCGCCCGGGTCGGCCCGACCAGGCCGTCGGCTCGCTCAGCGGCCGGGAGGGTGCTGCGCCGAGGCTGACTCCGCCTGCGTCGCACGGGTCGCCGTGGTTCCCGGGCTCCGACCGCGGTCTCCGCGCACCCGACGCGACCGGCCGGACCGACCCCGCAACCGACACACCTCCCGCAGCGTCTATGCTCATCGACCGTGCTCGTTCGATCACGGCTAGCCATGGAGCTTCTTGGGGGGAGCAGCCGATGCCCGACTCGGTGGGGTACACCGTCCAGCCCGTCGCGCTGGACCACGTGACCACGGCACTCGACAACGTCGCAACCGACCTGGCCTCGGCCAACCAGGCCTACACCGCGCAGAAGCTCTACCAGTCCGCCGACTTCGGCGAGTTCGGTGTCGACCAGGCGTGGGCGGGCTTCGACACCGACTGGAGCCAGGAACTGCACGTCACCCAGCGCGCATTGGCGGAACTGGCCCAGAAGATGTCGGCCACCAGCGCCAACTACCGGGCCGCGGAAACGAAGATCGCCGCATCGCTGACCCCGGCGCAGTCCCGGTGAGCAAGGTCGCCGACCTGCAGAAGGCGCAGCAGGACATCACGCACCTCGGCTCCGGCTTCTTCGCCGGCATCGCGCTGCTCAGCGCGATCGACAGGGCTCTGGCCGTGCCCGGCCCGGCCGGAAACCCGGGCGTGATCCGGGAGCGGGCCAAGGCGTACGCGGAAACCGCCAAGGCCTATGCCAAGGCGTCCACCGATCTCGGGGAGGTCGCCGACAACCGGTTGCCGAACGCCTGGACCGGCTCGGTCGCCGAGAACGCCACCCAGTCCGTCCGGGCGCTGGCGAACGAACTGGCCGTCTCCCAGAAGTCGTTGGAGCAGGCCGCGACCGAGCTGAACGCCTGGGCGGACAATCTGGAAGGAGCGCAGAGCACCGACGCGCAGGGCGTGACCGCTCTGGAGAACGTGCAGAAGTCCCTCGCCGAGGACGCCTTCGACATCGGCAAGGCCATCGCCGCCGTCGAACCCGCCGGCACTGCCGTGGGCACCAGGATCTCGGCCGCCCAGCGGGCGGAGAGCAGCGGCACCCACGCCGCGAGCATGCTCAACCAGCTCGCCGCGAGGGCCCGCACCGAGCGCGCCGGACAGGGGCCGATCGATCCTCTCGCGGCGCTGGTGCTGGCGAACGAGAAGGGCCCCGGCGGCGGGGTGGACGGCGACTACATCCTGACGGACGGTCAGCTCGACCGCGCCGAGCAGTTCATGTCCGTGATGAACGGCGCCGACCAGCTCGCGTTCCAGAAGCTGCTGTCCGGCGCGAAGTCACCGGAGGAGGCCGCCTACCTCTGGAAGGCCCTGGCGGCCGGCCACTCGGTGGCCGACGTCCAGCAGTTCGCCGCGCTGATCCACCCCCACGGCGACGACCCGCGCTGGCTGTCCGAGCACCTGGTCCCCGCGCTCGGGACGGATCCCCTGCAGGAGGAGTCCACCACCCACGCGATACGGCTGGACTACAAGGGCGCCCAGATCCTCGACGGCTACGACGTCTACAGCCAGCGCAACGTCGGCGACTGCGTCGCCGCCTCCACGGTGGTCGCGAGTCTCAAACTCGACCCGGTGACGATGCTCCAGCTCACCACCGGCAACATGACCGACGTGCCGGGAGCCGACTCGCCCGACTACTTCAAGCAGCGCCTCCAGCAGCTCTTCATCGGTCAGTACCAGCAGGGCCAGCTGGCCGACGGCAGCCAGAAGGTCTACCCGGAGAACGGCGGTGGGATCGGCCCGAAGGGCGGCACCTTCCTCGCCGACCAGAACCTCGGGAAGGCCACGGGCTCGACCTACGAGTACGTCAACCTGGACACCGACGACGACCGGCGCGCGGCCGTCACCCGGATCGAGAAGGCCCTGGACGAGGGCAAACCGGTGCCGTTCTGTGCCTTCGACGAGGCCAGCAAGGCGGCCGGCAAGGACGGCGAATACCACCAGATGGTGATCGTGGGCCGGGACGGCGACCGGCTGCAGGTCTACAACCCGTGGGGCCAGTCGGTGTGGGTGACCGAGGACCAGTTCGTCCACAACCACCTCAACGACGGTGGCCTCACCGACACGGCGAACATCAACCGGCCCTACGGCGTGGAGCTGCCGAAATGACCGACATCCTCCCGGACGCCGAACTGATGACCGGCTACGACGTCGAGGCCGCCATTACCCGCGGCCTGCTGATCGACGGCGTCCCGCGCCGGGTTCTCTTCGGCGAGGCGGCGATCGCCGCTTCCTACCAGGCCGAGGCCCTGCACATCGGCCCCGACCCGCTGGGTGTCCTGGCCCAGTACGTCCGCGCCGGCGGCTTCGCCGGCGCGCTCGACCTGCCCGAGCCGGTGATCGGCCGGGAGCCGGTCGAGCTGGTCCGCGGCTGGCTGCGCGCGGCTGCGGCCGGCGGGGCGGACCTCGGGCGCGAGGTCCTGTTCGCCCGCTGGCTGGCCGAGGTCGCGCTACTGGTCGCCATGCGTCGCCGGGTCCGGGAAGAGGGCAACTGATGCGCCGAACCGTCGTCACCGCCGTGGCGGCACTCCTGGGCGTCGCCCTGCTGCTCGTCTCCTACCTCGACGGCTGGTGGTCCGACTCCGGCCCGGTCGTCACCGCGGCCGCGACCGCCACCCGGCCGCAGGTGGAGGTGCCCCTCCCCACCGAGGCGTGGAACGCCACCTCCCCGTACCCGCCCAGCGCGGTGACGCTGGCGGTCGGACAGCAGCTCGGCGTCAGAACGACCGGTGGGGCCCGGCCGAAGAACTGGTACCTCTACTCGGCGGGCGACGGCAGCGTGCTGCGGCCCGGCCCGGACTTCGTCATCGACCCCTGCCCCACGGATCCGCCCGCAGCGGGCTGCGGCTCCGAGTTCGACCTGACCTTCAGCGCCCTGGCGCCCGGCACCACCACACTGACGTGGTTGTTCGGCTCGGGGGGCTGCAGCGCCGGCGTGCCGAAGTACGAGGGGGACAGGTGCGACATCGCCAAGAGCGTCCAGGTCACCGTCCGCTGAACGGCACCAGGACCTCGATGGCCCCGGGGCGCCCGCCCTTGCCGCGTGCCTGCGGGTGAAGCACGCGGGTGAAGTGGGACGCCGCGGGTCGTGGACGTCCGCGAAACCTGGCCGCCGGTCCGGGCGCGGGGTCTGGGCGCGGGGGTCTGGTCGCGGGGCCTGGGCGCGGGCCTGGCCGCCGGGCGCGGTGGCCGGGTCGGGCGGTGGGCGGCGCTCCGGCCGGCGCGCCGCGGTCACTGCCGCGGGGCGGCTTGGTCCGGACCGACCGGCTGGTCGCCGACACCGCCGTGCGGGGCGGCCGCGGGCAGTTCCACGGTGATCCGCAGCCCGCCGGCGGGGCGTGGGGCGAGGGTGAGTGTTCCCCCGTGCGCCTCGGTGATGGTCCTGACGATCGCCAGGCCGAGGCCGACGCCTGCGTGGTCGGTGCGGATGCGTTCGGCGCCGCGCCGGAACGGTTCGGTGAGGGTGGAGACCAGCTGCGGGGTGAGCGGTTCGCCGGTGTTCTCGACGGTGAGCACTGCACGGTCGGGGCGCACGCCGGTGCCGACCCACACGGCGCCTCCCCGCGTGAGGTTGTGGACGATCGCGTTGTGCACGAGGTTCATGGTCAGCTGCAGCAGGAGCGCCCGCGAGCCGATCGCGGGGGCGATGTCGCCGGACGTCCCGATGGTGACGCCGTGCCGTTCCGCGAGGGGGAGGAGGGTCTCGGTGGCCTCCTCCGCCAGGAGGGACAGGTCGACGCGTTCCCGGGTGAAGGACCGCTGCTCGGCGCGGCTGAGCAGGAGCAGCGCCTCGGTGAGGTCGATCGCCCGGGCGTTGACGGCGTGGAGGCGCTCGATGACCTCGCCGGGGTCGTGGTTCGGATCGGAGCGGGCCACATCGATAAGCGCCTTGGAGATCGCCAGCGGGGTGCGCAACTCGTGCGAGGCGTCGGCCGCGAACCTCTGCTGTTCGGCGACGTGGGCTTCGAGCCGCACCAGCATGCTGTCGAAGGCGTCGGCGAGTTCGCGGAACTCGTCCCTGCGGCCGGGGAGCCGGATCCGGTGGGACAGCGAGCCTGCCGAGGCTCGACGGGTGGCTTCGGTGATGCGGGTCAGCGGGGCGAGCATCCGGCCGGCGAGGATCCACCCTCCCACGAGGCCGAACACCAGGAGGAACCCCGACACCGCGGCTGCCCTCGGAGCGAACACGCGCAGGAGGTTGGACCGGATGGGGAACACACCGTTGGCGGGGGTACCGGTGGGGACGATGAGCATCGCCCGGTCGGGGACGTAGCGCAGGAGGAACACCCACACCGCCGCGAGCAGCAGGACACCGGCCAGCGTGAGGAACCCGGCGTAGCTGAGGGTGAGTTTGAGCCGGACGCTCAACCCGGGTGCCCTATCCACGTTCGTCCCCCTCCGGCCCGGCCTCCGGTTGCGCGTCGATGCGGTAGCCGACCCCCGGTACGGTGGCGATGATCCAGGGGTCACCGAGCCGCTTGCGCAGTGACGAGACGGTGATGCGCACGGCGTTGGTGAACGGGTCGGCGTTCGCGTCCCACGCGCGTTCGAGGAGTTCCTCGGCGCTGACGACACCGCCCCCGGCAGCGACGAGGACTTCGAGCACCGCGAACTGCTTGCGGGTGAGGGCGACGTAGCGGCCGTCCCGGTAGACCTCGCGGCGGAACGCGTCCACCCGCAGGCCCGCGATCTCCTGCACGGGTGGCCTGTTGTGGGCGCGCCGGCGGTCGAGTGCCCTGATCCTGAGCACGAGCTCCTGCATCTCGAACGGCTTGGTGAGGTAGTCGTCGGCGCCGAGTTCGAACCCGGAGACCTTGTCGTCGAGACGGTCGGCAGCGGTGAGCATGAGGATGGGCATGCCGCTGCCGGAGGAGACGATGCGTCGGGCGATCTCGTCCCCGGACGGCCCGGGGACGTCGCGATCGAGGACGGCGATGTCGTAGGCGTTGACACCCAGCAGTTCCAGCGCGGTGTCGCCGTCACCCGCGAGGTCGGCGGCGATCGCCTCCAGACGCAGGCCGTCGCGGATGGCTTCTGCGAGAAAGGGTTCGTCCTCGACGATCAGCACGCGCATGCCCCGATGCTACGAGCCCGGCGCATATCGTCGTCGTATCGAGAATCCCATACGCGTCGACGACACCGGGCCGCGTTGACTGGCGGCATGAACCACACGACGACGCAGGCGGACAGGGCCGGGACCGGACCGGACGGCGCCGGCCGCCGGGAGACCGGCACCGGTGCCCGGCGGGCGCGGATCCGCCGGGTGGTGCGCGCCGCCTCCCGGCCGGGGCCCTGGAAGCGCGGCCGGGTGCTCGCGGCGCCGGCGGTGCTGCTCGGGCTGGTCATGCTGCTGCACGCGGAGATCCCGAACCGGGGGCTCGGGAACCTCGGCAGCCTGGTGGAGAGCTTCCTGCCGTGGTTCGGCGTGTTCGTCCCGCTGCTGCTGGCCGGGGCGCTGTGGCGCCGCTCCGCCGCCGCGGTCCTGGCACTCGTGCTGCCGGTCGCGGTGTGGCTGAACCTCTTCGGCGGGCTGCTCGCGGACAAGTCGCACGCGGGCGGCGACCTCACCGTGGCCAGTGAGAACGTCTACGCGGACAACCCCGACCCGGCCCGCACCGCACGGGACCTGGCCGCCTCCGGGGCGGACGTGCTCGCCGTGGTGGCGCTGACCGAGCAGGCGACGGGCACGTACGAGGAGGAGCTGGCCAAGGCGTACCCGTACCACACGGTGCAGGGCACCGTGGGGCTGTTCAGCAAGCTGCCGCTGTCCGACACCCGGACGATCGACATCACGGACTACGGGCCGCTGGCCGACACCAAACCGGCCGCCGACAAGCTGGCCTCCAACCGGGCGCTGCGCACCACGGTGGCCACGGACCGCGGGCCGCTGACGGTGTACGTGGCCCACCTGGGCTCCGTCCGGGTGCTCCCCAGCAGCGGCTTCTGGACGGCCTCGCGGAACATCGGCGTGCAGGCGCTCGGCAAGGCCGTCGCCGCCGACCCCAGCCGGCGGGTGGTGCTGCTCGGCGACCTGAACGGCACCGTGGACGACCGCGCGTTCGACGGCCTCACCTCGCAGCTGCGCTCGGCCCAGGAGACGGCCGGGGACGGCTTCGGCTTCACCTGGCCGGCCGGGTTCCCGGTGGTACGGATCGACCAGATCCTGGTCCGCGGCGTGGAGGCGAGGAGCTCGTGGGTGCTCCCGGCGAACGGCAGCGACCACCGGCCGGTGGCGGCCGGAATCGGCTGGTGACCACCGTGCGAGGACTGCACCGCCCTGCCCGGGAGCGCTGCGGGGGCGTGCGGGCGGCGCGCGGCGGTCTCCGCACCCGGCGGCCCGGATCGGGTCCGTTCCGCAAGACTGACGGATAGTCAGGATCCCGAGTGGGCGGGCGGGTTGGGTCGGTGGAGCGGCCGGCGCCGGGGTGCCCCGTCGGGGGGTGCGTCACCGCGCGGTCCGGGTCCGGTTCGGGGAGGCCGGCTCAGTCGACATCTCTTGGACGCATCGGTCCCGCAGGCGTCCTGTCGGCATTCATGGGGGCCGGCCCGTCGTTCCCGTCGGCCCGGTGCCGGCTCCGCGCCCGGCTTGCCGTCGGTGGTTGCCCAACCTGCGTGGACGTGTTTTCCGAGCGCCAGCCGGCCCGTGCGGAGGCCTGCGGGGCGGGCCGCCGGGGCCGGCGGACGGTCGTTCCGCCGGGCGGGCCTTTGCAACCGGATGCGTTCAGGAAGATAACGATAAGGTCCAGTCCGGTCTCGTACTGGATTTACTTCTTGACTCCAGCTGGCCCGGGCGGGTTGACTCCCCTCACTCCGCCGCGCCGTCGCGGCGACGTCAGGGAGGCACCCCCACATGAACGCAATGATGCGTCGCGCCGTCATCGCCACTGCAGCCGTCTCGATGGCCCTGTCCATGGCCGCGTGCGGCAAGGCCGGCGGCGACAAGAAGGACTCCGCCGCCTCCGGCGACAACAAGTCCATCGGCCTGCTGCTGCCCGAGAACGCGTCCTCGACGCGCTACGAGTCGTTCGACCGGCCCTTCATCGAGGCCAAGGTCAAGGCCCTGTGCGCGGACTGCAAGGTGCTCTACAACAACGCCGAGGGCAGCGCCGCCAAGCAGAAGCAGCAGTTCGACACCCTGATAGCCCAGGGCGTGAAGGTGATCGTCCTCGACGCCTTCGACGCCACCTCCACCCAGGGCTGGGTGAAGGAAGCCGCTGCCAAGGGCGTCAAGGTCGTCGCCTACGACCGTCTGGCCACCGGACCGGTCGCCGCCTACGTCTCGTTCGACAACGAGAAGGTCGGCGAACTCCAGGGCCAGGCCCTGGTCGACGCCCTCGGTGACAAGGCCGCCGACGCCAACATCGTCATGATCAACGGCGACGACGCGGACCCGAACGCCGGCCAGTTCAAGGCCGGCGCCCACAAGGTGCTCGACGGCAAGGTCAAGAAGGTCGTCTACGAGCAGTCGGGCGAGTGGAAGCCCACCGTGGCCGGCCAGAAGATCGGCGCCGCGATCACCCAGTTCGGCAAGGACGGCTTCCAGGCCGTCTACTCCGCCAACGACGGCATGGCCGGCGCGATCATCACCCAGCTCCAGGGCGCGGGCATCAAGGTCCCCGTCGGCGGCCAGGACGCCGGCCTCGACGCCGTCCAGCGCATCGTCAACGGCGACCAGGCCTACACCATCTACAAGGCCTACAAGCCGCTCGCCGACAACGCCGCCGAGCTGGCCGTCGACCTCCTGCAGGGCAAGGACGTCAAGTCCGTCGCCACCGCGAGCATCGACAGCGCCACCGACAAGGGCATCCCGGCCAAGCTGCTCGACCCCAAGATCGTCACCAAGGCCAACATCACGGACACCGTGATCGCCGACGGCCTCTACAAGGCCGCCGACATCTGCACCGCCGACTACGCGGCCGCCTGCGCCTCCGCCGGCCTGAAGTAGTACCGCCCAGGGCGGTGCCCCCCGCCTCCCCGGGGGGCACCGCCCCACCGCGCGGCGGGCCCCGCCCGCCCCGGCTCCCCTTTCGACGCTCACCCGCCCGCACCGCACGGGGTGCGGGCCAGCCCGGCCGCCGACCCACCATCACGGCGCACGGGAAGAAGGAGATGGTTCACGTGACAGGCGCACCCGTACTGGCGTTGCGCGGGGTCTCCAAGCGCTTCGGCGCCGTCCAGGCACTGACCGACGTGCACCTCGAGGTGCACGCAGGCGAGGTGGTGGCCCTGGTGGGCGACAACGGCGCCGGCAAGTCCACGCTGGTGAAGACCATCGCCGGCGTCCACCCCATCGACGAGGGAACGATCGAGTGGGAGGGCAAGGCGGTGTCCATCGGACGCCCGCAGGACGCCCAGACCCTCGGCGTCGCCACCGTGTACCAGGACCTCGCGCTCTGCGACAACCTCGACGTGGTCGGCAACCTCTTCCTCGGCCGCGAGCTGAAGAGCTTCGGCACGCTCGACGAGGTCGCCATGGAGAAGCGGGCCCGCGAACTGCTCGACACGCTCTCCATCCGCATCCCGAGCGTGCGCATCCCCATCGCCGCCCTGTCGGGCGGTCAGCGCCAGGTGGTCGCCATCGCCCGAGCCCTGGTCGGCGACCCCAAGATCGTCATCCTGGACGAGCCCACCGCCGCCCTCGGCGTCGAGCAGACCGCCCAGGTCCTCGACCTCGTCGAGCGGCTGCGCGACCGCGGCCTCGGCGTCATCCTGATCAGCCACAACATGGCCGACGTCAAGGCCGTCGCCGACACCGTCGCCGTCCTTCGCCTGGGCCGCAACAACGGTGTCTTCGAGGTGGCCGGCACCTCGCACGAGGAGATCATCTCCGCCATCACCGGCGCCACCGAGAACGCCGTCACCCGACGCCAGGCCCGACTCGCGGAGGAAACGAAGTGACCACCGAACAGACCACCCCGGCCGGGCCGGCCCCGGCCACCCCCGCGGTCGACCCCCGCCTGCTCGTCCGCGAGTCCGGCCTCGCCGGCTACCTCGCCGAGTTCAAGCGGAAGATGAAGAACGGAGACCTCGGCTCCGTACCCGTCGTCCTCGGCCTGATCCTCATCGGCGTCATCTTCCAGAGCGTCACCGGCGACTTCCTCAACGCCGACAACCTCACCAACATCACCAAGTGGATCGCCGGCCCCGGGCTGATCGCCGTCGGCATCGTCTTCGTGCTCCTCCTCGGCGAGATCGACCTCTCCCTCGGCTCCGTCTCCGGCGTCTCCGCCGCGATCGCCGCCGTCCTGTCCGTGCGCTCCGGCTACAACGAGTGGGTCGCCTGCCTCATCGCCATCGCCGCCGCCGTCGCCATCGGCGCCCTGCACGGCTTCTTCTTCGCCAAGATCGGCGTCCCGGCCTTCGTCGTCACCCTCGCCGGCCTGCTCGCCTGGAGCGGCCTGCAGCAGTACGTCCTGGGTGACAAGGGGACCGTCAACGTCGTCAACGACGGCGTCCTGGCCAACCTGGACACCTACTTCCTCGGCGACGGCGACGTCGCCTTCACGTGGGGCCTCGCCGTCCTCGGCATCGCGCTGTTCGCCCTCGGGCAGGTCCTCGACGCCCGCCGCCGCACCGCCGCCGGCCTCACCGCGCGTCCCATGAGCGAGATCGCCCTGCGCACCGGCGTCCTCGCCGTGATCGCGCTGACCGTCGCCTACATGCTCAACCAGGACCGCGGCCTGCCGCTGCCCCTGCTCGTCTTCCTGTCCGTCGTCGTCGTCACGGACTTCGTCCTGCGCCGCACGAGCTACGGCCGGCAGATCTTCGCGGTCGGCGGCGGCGTGGAGGCCGCCCGCCGCGCGGGCATCAACGTCGCCTGGGTCCGGATCTCGGTCTTCATGATCTCGGCCGGCCTGGCCGCCCTCGGCGGCCTGTTCATCGCCTCGCAGCAGGGCTCCGCCGACAAGATGCTCGGCGGCGGCAACGTCCTGATGAACTCCATCGCGGCGGCCGTCATCGGCGGCACCAGCCTCTTCGGCGGACGCGGCAAGACCTGGTCCGCCCTGCTGGGCATCCTGGTCATCCAGTCGATCATCACCGGTCTCGACCTGGTCCACGTCAACCAGGCCATCCAGTACATGATCACCGGCGCGGTCCTGCTCGCCGCCGTCGTCCTGGACTCCGTCTCCCGCCGCACGCGCAAGACGGCCGCTCGCTGATCCACCGTCACGTCCGGCACGGGCCGGCCCGGTATCCACCCTCAGGGGTCACCGGGCCGGCCCCTCCCGTCTCACCGGGCACTGTGGCGCCCGACCCCGATCGCGGCATCGCCGTGCCGGCCCGACCCGTCGCCGGCGGCGGCCGGCGCGCACCGGTGATCGACCGGACGGTCCCCGGTCGGCGGCTCGTCACACGACGGCGTAGGCCTCGGCCTGGCGGTCGATGAGGTGGGGGGTGATGCCGGCGAGGACCAGTCGCTGGTAGGGAACGCTCTCGCGGTGGGCGGTCAGTGCCTCTTCGTCCTCGTACTCGGCGAAGACCACGAAGGCGCCCCGGTCGCGCAGGGAGCGGACGACCCGGAAGGAGAGCACGCCGGGCTCGGTGAGCGCGGCCTCGGTGACGGCGGGGAGCAGGTCGGCGACGCGTTGCTCGGCGCCCGTGTCGGCGAGCCAGTCGGTGATGACGACGAGGGACACGGTGGGTCCTTCCGGGTGGTGCGGGGCGGTCCCGGGGCGGGGACGGCCGGGGTGGCAGAGGTCAGGGGACGGTGACGACGATCTTGCCGCGGGTGTGGCCGGCGGCGTTGAGGCGCTGGGCGTCGGCGGCCCGCTCCAGCGGGAACGTCGCCGCGACCTCGACGGTGAGCCGGCCGCTCTCGGCGAGCTCGGTCAGGGCGGTGAGGTCGGCGACGTCGGGGCGCACGAAGACGTAGCGGCCGCCGAGAGCGAGGACGGTGCCGTCGGCGACGGAGGCGAGGCGGCCGCCGTCGGCGAGGAGGGCCGGCGAGATCCGGAGGGCGTCGCCACCGACCAGGTCGAGGACGGCGTCGACGCCGTCCGGCGCCAGTGCGCGGACGCGGTCGGCCAGGCCCTCGCCGTAGGCCACCGGCTCGGCGCCGAGGGTGCGCAGGTAGTCGTGGTTGCGCTCGCCGGCGGTGCCGATGACGCGGGCGCCGAGGGTGACGGCGATCTGGACGGCGAGTGAGCCGACGCCGCCTGCGGCCGCGTGGATCAGCACGGTCTCGCCCGGCTTGAGCTCCAGGGCGCCGGTCAGCGCCTGGTAGGCGGTGAGGCCGGCCAGGGGGAGGCCGGCGGCCTGGGTGAAGTCGAGGTTGGCGGGCTTGCGGGCGAGGGTCCGTACGGGCGCGGCGACGAGCTCGGCGAAGGTGCCGCGGCGCACCAGGTCCTCGCGGACGTAGCCGATCACCTCATCGCCCGGGGCGAACTCGGTGACTCCGGCGCCCACCTGCTCCACGACGCCGGCGACGTCCCAGCCGGGGATCACGGGGAAGACCACGTCCATGGCGCCGTCGAGGTAGCCGGCCTGGATCTTCCAGTCGACCGGGTTGACCGACGCCGCCGCCACCCGGACCAGGACGGAGTCGGGGCCGAGCTTGGGCTCCGGCACGTCGCCGTACTCCAGGACGTCCGGTCCGCCGTAGCTGCGGTAGGTGATGGCCTTCATGGTGGTGCTCCTCGCCGGAAGTGTTGAGTCACTCGATGGTTCAGGTCCTCAAGTAACGAATAGACGGTAAGTCTCGATAGTTGAGGATGTCAAGTAACTCCGCCGGGTCCGACGGCCGGCGCGGTCAGCGGCGGCCCAACGCGCGGCGCGTGTCGCCGTCGCTCTCCCTCAGGCGGAGCTCGGCCTGCTCCCTCGTGCACGGCACGGCGAGCATGACGATGGCGGTCTTCACGTGGCCGTCCGCCTGCCGCAGGGCGTCGGCGGCGGTGCCCGGATCGGCGCCGGTGGCCTGGCCCACCATGCGGCGGGCCCGGTCGAGGAGCTTCTCGTTGCCGGCCCGGACATCGACCATGAGGTTGCCGTAGGCCTTGCCCAGTCGCACCATCGAGGCGGTCGAGAGCATGTTGCAGACCATCTTCTGGGCGGTGGCGGCCTTGAGCCGGGTGGAGCCGGTGAGGACCTCGGGGCCGGTGGGGACCTCGATGGCGACATCGGCGTGGCGGCTGACCGCCGCGCCCCGGTTGCAGGCGACCGACACCGTGGCGGCGCCCCTGCCGCGGGCGTGCTGCAGGCCTGCGACGACGTACGGGGTGCGGCCGCTGGCGGCGAGGCCGACGACCGTGTCCCGGCCGTCCACGCCGATCCCGTCGAGGTCGGCGACCGCCCGCGCGGGCTCGTCCTCGGCGCCCTCGACCGCTCGGGCGAACGCGCCCGGGCCGCCGCAGAGCACGCCCACGACCTGCCGGTCGGCGGTGCCGAAGGTCGGCGGGCACTCGACGGCGTCGAGCAGGCCGATGCGGCCGCTGGTGCCGGCGCCGAGGTAGACCAGCCGGCCGCCCCGCCGCAGGGACGCGGTGACCGCTTCGACGGCCGCTGCGATCTGCGGCAGCGCCTCGCGTACGGCGAGGGCGACGCCCTGGTCCTCGTCGTTCATGGCGGAGAGGATCTCCGGCACCGGCATGCGGTCGAGATCGGCGGTCCGCTCGTTGCGGGACTCGGTGTCGAGCGTGCTGAGGTCCACGGTGTGGTCGTCCTTTCGGCGGGTGGGCGGTGCAGCGGAAGGAGGTTGCGGCGACTGGCGGCCGGACGGGTCTGTCGGAGCCGCGTTCCGGGCGTCAGTCATTGACGTGTCGAGGTGGGCGTTCTGATACTCGCTGCACCGCGGTCCGGAAGCTAGGAGAGCGCGATGCGTCAACTCGACCTGCTCGTGGTCGTCGTCTACCTGGTCGCCGTCGCGGTGATCGGGCTGCGGCTGGCCGGCCGTCAGAAGACCTCCAAGGACTACTTCGTCGGCGAGGGCCACCTGCCCTGGTGGACGGTCTCGTTCTCCGTCGTGGCCACCGAGACCAGTGTGCTGACCGTCATCAGCGTGCCCGGCGGCGCCTACGGCGGACAGGGCTTCGGCAACGTCGAACTCGGCCTGGGCTACGTCATCGGCCGCATCGTCGTGGCCACCGCGCTCGTCCCGCTCTACAAGCGCGGCGGCTTCGTCAGCGCCTACCAGTACCTGGGCAGCCGGTTCGGCCTCCGACTCCAGGGGCTCGCCTCGGTGACGTTCGTCCTCACCCGGCTCCTCGCCGAGGGCGTGCGCCTGTTCGCCTCGGCGATCCCGATCAAGCTGCTGCTCGGCGAACTCGGCGTCCACACCGGCTACCGCGCCGTCATCATCGTGCTCACGCTGATCACCGTCGTCTACACCTACCTCGGCGGCATCAAGGCCGTCATCTGGACCGACGCCATCCAGATGGGCCTCTACCTCGGCGGCGCGGCCCTCACCGTCGCGGTGCTGTCCGGCCACGTGGGCACCGCCGGCTACGCGCGCGCCCTCGACGCCGGGCGGTTCCGCCTCTTCGACACCGACTTCGACCCCGCCCACGTCCTCACCAGTCCGTTCGCCCTGCCGACCGCGATCATCGGCGGCGCGATCTTCGCGATGGCCAGCCACGGCTCCGACCAGCTCATTGTCCAGCGCATCCTCGCCACCAGGACCCTGCGCGACGGCCAGAAGGCGATGATCGCCTCCGGGGTGTTCGTCACCCTCCAGTTCGCCGCCTTCTCCCTCGTCGGCGCCCTGCTGTGGGCCCGCAACCAGGGCAAGACCTTCAAGGAGCTCGGACTGGCCGGCTCCGACGACCTCTACCCCCACTTCATCCTGCACGGGCTCCCGGTGGTGGTCTCCGGATTGCTCGTCGCCGGCATCCTCGGCGCCGCCATGGGGTCACTGTCCTCGGCCCTGAACTCCATGGCGAACTCGACGGTGGCGGACATCGTCCACAGCTTCTTCCGCAGCACCCCCTCCGAGGAGTCCCTCCTCGGACTCGCCCGCGTCATGACACTCGTGTGGGCCGCGCTGATGGCCGTCTTCGCCTGCGCCTTCAGCGCCGGCACGGGCAACGTCTACCTCACCGGCCTCACCATCGCCGGCTACACCTACGGCGCGCTGCTCGGTGCCTTCCTGCTCGGCCGCCTGGTGCGGCGCGCCGACGAGAAGGACTCCCTGCTGGCCTTCGTGGTCACCGTCGCCGTGATGACCTACGTCGTGCGCGAGGTGAAGATCGACGCCACCACGGCGGCCGGGACCGTCCCCACCGCCATCGCGGCCCAGTGGCTGGTCCCGATCGGCGTGCTGGTCACCCTGGCCGTCGGCGGCCTGCTCAGCCTGCTCCACCGCGCACCCGAGACCCCGCGCATCCCCACGGGCGACGCGCGGCGCAGCGCCGAGGCCGGCCACGCCGAGCCCGCCGCCGCCCAGGACTGAACGCGCACGACCGCACGCGAGGGGCTGGGCTCGGGCCCGGAGCGGCGGGCCCCGGGCCACGCGTGGCGGATCGCGGCCACTTCGCAGGGGAGCCGAGGCGGCGGACGGCTTTTGGCGCCGTCGGCCGTCCGGATGCGAGGGTGGGCCCGTGAACGAGACGATCATGGCGGCCGCCCGCGAGCGGGCCGCCGCACACCGGCGCCGGTTCGACCTCCGCTTCAAGGCCTACTTCGCCGCCCTGCCGCAGCGCCTTGACACGCCGCCGCTCAGCCGCTTCACCCCGCGCTGCCTGGAGCTGCTGCGGGACCTCTCCCTGCGCGGCGGCAAGCGGCTGAGGGTCGCCCTGCTGTACGAGGCCGCCCGGCTGGTGACCACCGACCCGGTGCCCGGCCTGGAGGAGGCCGCGCTGAGCATCGAACTGCTCCAGACGCACGGGCTCGTCCACGACGACATCATCGACGACGCGCCGCTGCGCCGAGGCGGCCCCTCCACCTACTACGCCTACCGCCGGGAGTTCCCGGAGGCGGACCGCACCGCGCTCGGCCTGGCCGTCCTGGCCGGTGACCTCGCCGCCTTCCTCTCGACGCGGGTCCTGCTGGAGGCGGACGTCCCCGCCGAGCTGCGCCAGTCGATGCTGGAGGTGCAGCTGGACGCCGCCGCCGAGACGGTCACCGGCCAGATCGTCGACCTCGAACGCGACTTCCGGCCGCTCCCGGACGAGGAGTTCCTGCACACCGTCTGCGAGTACAAGTCCACCCGGTACTCCGTGCTCGCCCCGCTGCGGCTGGGGCTGCTGGCCGCCGGCGCGGACCTGGCGGCCCACGACGCACGGCTGCGCCGGTACGCGACCCTGGTCGGCATCGGCGGCCAGCTGCGCGACGACTACCTCGACCTGTTCGGCGACGACGACGCCACCGGCAAGTCCACCGGCGCCGACCTGCGCGCGGGACGCCGCAGCTACGCCCTGACCACCCTGCTCTCCCGCGCGGACGAGGCGCAGCGGGCCGAGGTGGAGTCCGCGCTCGGTGACCCGCACTGCCCCGCTGACACGGTCGCGCGCGTCCGCGAGCTGGCCCGGCTGCTGGGCGTGGACGGGAAGCTCCGCTCCGACATGCGCCACTGCGCCGAGGCGGCCCGGGCCGAGGCGGCGGGTTGGCGCCCGTACTGGCGTGCGGAGGCGGTGGCCTTCTTCGAGGGCCTGCCCCTGGCGAACTCGGTACCGGCCGGGTGACCGGGCGGGTCGTTCCGCGCGGCCCCGGGGGCTGCGGGACTGCGGGGCGAGGACTGAGCGCTGAGGGCTGAGGGCTGAGGGAGCCTCAGGCCAGGAAGCCCCGCAGCAGGGCGGCCGTCGCGGCGAGGTGTTCCTCGGTGGCGCGGCGGGCGGCGTCGCCGTCGCCGGAGAGGATCGCCCGGACCATCGCCCGGTGCTGCTCGGCGGCGTGCTCGATGTTCCGGGCCAGCATGGGGATGGCGTTGAGCAGGTCGTTGAGGCGCATCCTGGCCTCGGCGATGGCCGTGGCGAGGGTGGGGGAGCCGGTGAGTTCGCCGATGGCCAGGTGGAAGCGCGAGTCCAGCTGGCGGTACTGCTCGGGCGGGGCTCCTTCCAGGTCGGTCAGCCGGCTCTCCAGGTGGGCCCGCTGGTCGGGGGAGAGGGGCCGGCGGGCGGCCGCCTCGGCGGCGCCGACTTCCAGCACCTGGCGGTAGGTCAGCGCGTCCTCCAGCGCGCCGCCGAGGTCGCGGGCGGCGCGGCGCAGGTCGGCGACGTCCGGCGCGGGCATCCGGTAGGTGACGAAGGTGCCGCCGTACCGGCCGCGCCGGGGTTCGACGCAGCCGGCCTGTTGCAGGGTGCGGAGCGCCTCGCGCAGGGTCTCCCGGCTGACGCCGAGCCGGGTGGCGAGGTCCCGTTCGGCGGGCAGCCGGTCGCCGAGGCCGAAGACGCCGAGCTTGATCGCCTGGAGCAGCTTCTCGACGGTCTCCTCGAAGGCGTTGCCGTTCCGGACCGGGCGGAAGATCGCTCCGGCCTGCCAGTCGAGCCGTGCTCGCTCACGTGTTTCGTCCACGTCCACGCCGGAATCGTACCTACGAACGGGTTTCCGGGACTCGTTCCCTTCTCGCCCTTGACGTGACCCAGGCCCAGCCGGAACGATGCTGCTCACCCACCCCAATGGACTGATTCCAGACCATTGAAGAGCCGTCCGACCGTCGAACCCGTCGGGGCGACCGTGCCACGCCGCCGTGGCCGCGTGCTCCCCGGCACACCCTCAACCCCCAGGGGTGCCCATGACCGACGCACGCTCACCCGACCACCCTGCCCCCGAAAAGCCCCCGGCGAACACCGCCCCCGTCTCCGCCGACGAACAGCGGCTCCGCGAGCTGGGCTACACCCAGGAACTGGCCCGCTCGATGTCGGGCTTCTCCAACTTCGCCGTCTCCTTCTCCATCGTCTCGATCCTCTCCGGCTGCCTGACCCTGTACGGAACGGGGATGAAGACCGGAGGCCCGGCCCTGATCGTCTGGGGCTGGCCGGTGGTCGGCCTGCTCACCCTCTGCGTCGGGCTGGCGATGGCCGAGATCTGCTCCAGCTACCCGACGGCCGGAGGCCTGTACTACTGGTCCGCCAAGCTGACCCGCAGCCGCGGCCCGGCCTGGAGCTGGTTCACCGGCTGGTTCAACTTCCTCGGCCAGGTCGCCGTCACCGCCAGCGTCGACTACGGCGCGGCCTTCTTCACCAACGCGTTCCTCACCCTCCGCTTCGGCGTCGAGGCCAGCCCCGCGCACACCATGGAGATCTTCGCCGTCATCCTGCTGGTGCACGGCCTGCTCAACACCTTCGGGGTGCGCCTGGTCGCGGTCCTCAACAGCGTGTCCGTGTGGTGGCACCTGGTCGGCGTCGCGATCATCGTCGGCGCACTGGCCGTACTGCCCGACCGGCACGCCTCCGTCTCCTTCGTCCTCACCGAGTTCGTCAACCAGACCGGCTTCCACAACCAGTTCTACGTCGCCCTGCTCGGCCTGCTGATGGCCCAGTACACCCTGACCGGCTACGACGCCTCCGCGCACATGACCGAGGAGACCCGCGATGCCGCCCGCTCCGGACCGCGCGGCATCGTCAACGCCATCACCGTCTCCCTGGTGGCGGGCTGGATCCTGCTGCTCGGCATCACCTTCGCGATCCGCGACTACGACGGCGCGCTCAACAGCGACACCGACGTCCCGCCCGCGCAGATCTTCATCGACGCGATCGGCGCCGGCGGCGCCCAACTGCTGCTGCTCATCGTCATCGGCGCCCAGTTCTTCTGCGGAATGGCCTCCGTGACCGCCAACTCCCGGATGATCTACGCCTTCTCCCGGGACGGCGCGCTGCCCGGCTCCCGGCTGTGGCACCGCATCGACCCGCGCACCCAGACCCCCACCAACGCCGTCTGGCTGGCGACCGGCGGTGCGCTGCTGCTCGGGCTGCCCGCGCTCTGGAACACCACCGCCTACACCGCCGTGACCTCGATCTCCGTCATCGGCCTCTACATCTCCTACGTCATCCCGGTGTACCTGAGGCTGCGCCAGGGCGGGGACTTCGTCCGCGGCCCCTGGCACCTGGGCCGGTGGAGCCGGCCGATCGGCGTGATCGCGGTCGCCTGGACCGCCGTCATCACCGTCCTGTTCATGCTCCCCACCGCGAGCCCGATCACCGCCGAGAGCTTCAACTACACCCCCGTCGCCGTGGCCGTCGTGGTCGGCTTCGCCGGCCTCTGGTGGCTGCTCTCCGCCCGGCACTGGTTCACCGGGCCGCACGTCCACGGCACGCCGCCCGAAACCGACGCCCGGGACACCGAACTGGAGGCCCGATGACCACCCCCCGGCTCACCCTCGACGAAGTGCGCACCCGCGTCGCCGACGGGTCCGTCGACACCGTCGTACTCGCCATGACCGACATGCAGGGGCGCCTCCAGGGCAAACGCGTCGCCGCCGAGTACTTCCTCGACGACGTCGTGCCCGGCGCCGCGGAGGGCTGCGGCTACCTGCTGGCCGTCGACGTCGACATGAACACCGTCGACGGGTACGAGATCTCCTCCTGGGAGAACGGCTACGGCGACCTGACGCTGCGCCCCGACCTCGCCACCCTGCGGTCCGTCCCCTGGCACCCCGCCACCGTCATGGTCCAGTGCGACGTCGTCCACCACGACGGCAGCCCGGTCGCCGTCTCCCCGCGGCAGATCCTGCGACGGCAGCTGGACCGGCTGGCCGGATACGGCTGGCAGGCCCAGGCCGCCACGGAGCTGGAGTTCATCGTCTTCCGGGACAGCTACGAACAGGCCTGGGACAAGGACTACACCCGGCTCACCCCGGCCAACCAGTACAACGTGGACTACTCCGTCCTCGGCACCGGCCGGATCGAACCCCTGCTGCGCCGGCTGCGCAACGGCATGGCCGGCGCCGGCCTCACCGTCGAGTCCGCCAAGGGCGAGTGCAACCTCGGCCAGCACGAGATCGCCTTCAAGTACGCGGACGCCCTCACCACCTGCGACAACCACGCCGTCTACAAGACCGGCGCCAAGGAGATCGCCGCCCAGGAGGGCTGCAGCCTCACGTTCATGGCGAAGTACGACGAACGCGAGGGCAACTCCTGCCACATCCACCTGAGCCTGCGCGACGACCAGGGCACCCCGGTGTTCGCCGGCGACCGGCCGCACGGCTTCTCCCGCACCATGGAGCACTTCCTCGCCGGCCAGCTCGCCTGCCTGGCCGAACTCGCCCTGCTGTTCGCCCCCACCGTCAACTCCTACAAGCGCTACGTGCCGGGCAGCTTCGCCCCCACCGCCATCGCCTGGGGCCGCGACAACCGCACCTGCGCGCTGCGCGTGGTCGGCCACGGCCCGTCGCTGCGCTTCGAGAACCGCGTCCCCGGCGGCGACGTCAACCCGTACCTCGCGGTCGCCGCCCTGATCGCGGCCGGACTGCACGGCGTCGAGCAACAGCTCGAACTCGAACCGGAGTTCACCGGAAACGCGTACGCCTCCGCCGCTCCCCGGGTGCCCGCCACCCTGCGCGACGCGGTCGACGCCTTCGAACGGAGCGCCGTCGCCACCGAGGCCTTCGGCAAGGACGTCGTCCGCCACTACACCCACGCCGGACGCACCGAACTCGCCTCCTACGAGCGGGCGGTGACCGACTGGGAGCGGCGCCGCGGATTCGAGCGGCTGTGAACGGCGACGGCCGCCGACGACCACTGGTCGGCATCACCAGCTACCAGGACGACGCCGCCTGGTCCGTCTGGAACCAGCGGGCCTCCCTCGTGCCCCAGACGTACGTCGACGCCATCGCACGCGCAGGCGGCACCCCCGTGCTGCTGCCACCGCAACCCGGCGGCACCGACCACCTCGTCGACGTCCTGGACGCCCTCGTCCTCGCCGGCGGACCGGACATCGACCCGGCCCGGTACGCGGCGACCGCCGATCCGCGCACCGGCCCGCCCCACCCCGCCCGCGACGACTGGGAGAGCCGGCTGCTCCGAGCCGCCCTGGCCCGCGACCTGCCGGTGCTCGGCGTCTGCCGCGGCATGCAGATGCTCAACGTCGAACTCGGCGGAACCCTCCGCCAGCACCTGCCCGACGGGAGCCACCAGACCGCCCCCGCCCGCTTCGTCCGCCACCGGGTCGGCCTGGTGGACGGCAGCCGGCTCGCCGCCGTCCTCGGGCCGAGCACCGAAGTCTCCTGCTACCACCACCAGGCCGTCGACCGGCTCGGCACCGGTCTGCGGGCCACCGCCTGGGGCGCGGACGGCACCGTCGAGGCACTCGAACTGGCCGGCCGGAGCTTCGCGGTGGGCGTCCAGTGGCACCCCGAGACCGACCCCGACGACCCGCGCCTGTTCCAAGCCCTGCTCACCGCGAGCCGGACCACCTCCACGCACAGGGAGACAGCTCCATGACCGAACCGGACCTCTACGAGGTCGTCAACCCCGCCACCGAGGAGGTGATCACCACCGTCGAACTCGCCGGCGCCGCCGAGACCGACGCCGCCGTCGCCCGCGCCCGCGCCGCCTTCGACACCTGGCGCCGGGTGGCCCCCGCCGACCGGGCCCGGCTGCTGCGCGCCTTCGCCGCCGCCGTCGACGCCGACCGCGAACACCTCGCCGCACTGGAGGTCGCCAACGCCGGCCACACCATCGGCAACGCGCGCTGGGAAGCGGGCAACGCGCGCGACGTCATCGAGTACTACGCCGCCGCCCCCGAGCGCCTGTTCGGCCGGCAGATCCCCGTCGCCGGGGGCATCGACGTCACCTTCCAGGAACCGATCGGCGTGGTCGGCGTCATCGTGCCCTGGAACTTCCCGATGCCGATCGCCGCCTGGGCGCTGGCCCCGGCGCTCGCCGCCGGCAACACCGTCATCGTCAAACCGGCCGAACTCACCCCGCTCACCGCCCTGCGCCTGGCCGAACTCGCCCTGCGAGCCGGGATCCCCGAAGGCGTACTGCAGGTCCTGCCCGGCCGCGGCCCGGTCGTCGGACAGCGCTTCGTCACCCACCCGGACGTGCGCAAGGTCGTGTTCACCGGCTCCACCCGGGTCGGCAAGGCCGTCATGGCCGGCTGCGCCGACCAGGTGAAGCCCGTCACCCTCGAACTCGGCGGCAAGAGCGCCAACATCGTCTTCGCCGACGCGGACCTCGCCAAGGCCGCCGCGACCGCGCCCTACGCCGTCTTCGACAACGCCGGCCAGGACTGCTGCGCCCGCTCCCGGATCCTGGTCGAAGCATCCGCCTACGAGGAGTTCCTGGCGCTCCTGGAGCCGGCCGTGCACGGCGTGCGGGTCGGCGACCCGACCGACGAGAAGACCGAGATGGGCCCGCTGATCTCCGCCGCCCACCGGGCGCGGGTCTCCTCCTACGTCCCGGACGGGGCGGCCGTCGCCATCCGCGGCAGCGCCCCCGACGGGCCCGGCTTCTGGTACCCGCCGACCGTGCTCGCGCCCGTGCGCCACGACGACCGCGCCTTCACCGAGGAGATCTTCGGCCCCGTCGTCACGGTCGTCCCGTTCCGCGACGAGGAGGACGCCCTGCGCATCGCCAACGCGACCGAGTACGGGCTGTCCGGCTCCATCTGGACCAGGGACCTCGGGCGGGCCCTGCGGGTCTCACGCGGCGTCGAGGCCGGCAACCTCTCCGTCAACTCCCACTCCTCGGTGCGTTACACCACGCCCTTCGGCGGATTCAAGCAGTCCGGCCTCGGCCGCGAGCTCGGCCCGGACGCCCTCGACGCCTTCACCCAGACCAAGAACGTCTTCATCTCCACGGAGGAATGATCAGCATGACCCAGCGACTCGACGGCCGCGTGGCCGTCATCACCGGCGCGGGCAGCGGCATCGGCCTGGCGACCGCCCGCCGCTTCGCCGCCGAGGGCGCGAAGGTCGTCTGCGTCGACCTCGACGCCGAGACCGGCGCCAAGGCCGCGGCCGAGGTCGGCGGCCTGTTCATCCAGGCCGACGTCACCGACGAGGACGCGGTGCGCGACCTCTTCCAGCGGGCCGTCGACGAGTACGGGCGGCTCGACATCACGTTCAACAACGCGGGCATCTCCCCGCCGGACGACGACTCCATCCTCACCACCGGACTGGACGCCTGGAAGCGGGTCCAGGAGGTCAACCTGACCAGCGTGTACCTGTGCTGCAAGTACGCGATCCCGCACATGCAGCGCCAGGGCAAGGGCTCGATCATCAACACCGCGTCGTTCGTGGCCGTGATGGGGGCCGCCACCTCGCAGATCTCCTACAGCGCCTCGAAGGGCGGCGTGCTGGCCATGTCCCGCGAACTGGGCGTGCAGTTCGCCCGCGAGGGCATCCGGGTCAACGCGCTCTGCCCCGGCCCGGTGAACACCCCGCTGCTGCAGGAACTGTTCGCCAAGGACCCGGAGCGGGCCGCCCGCCGCCTGGTGCACATCCCGCTCGGCCGCTTCGCCGAGCCCGAGGAGATCGCCGCGGCGGTGGCCTTCCTCGCCTCCGACGACTCGTCCTTCATGACCGCCAACACCTTTCTCGTCGACGGCGGCATCTCCGGCGCCTACGTGACGCCGCAGTAGCGGCGGCCACCCCGGCGGCCGACCCGGCGGCCATCCCGGCGGCCACCTCCGCCGGACGCCGACGGCTCGCCCGCTCGCCCGCCCGCCCGGCCGCCCTGCACCGGGGCGGGCGGGCGCGCGCCGCGGCGGCCGCTACCGGCCGGGGGCGGCCGTCGGCGGGGCGTCCAGCACCCGGAAGGAGATGCCCGCCGCGACCAGCCGGTCGATCAGCGGCCGGCCCATCGCCACCGCCGTGGTCAACTGCCCCGCCACCGGCGGCAGATCGTCGTAGGCCAGGCAGAGCGCCGACTCGGCCAGCATCTTCGCGGTCTCCTGGTAGCCGGGATCACCCCCGGACACCTCGGTGAGCACCCTCCGCCCGTCCTGCGCCCGCGCCACGAACCGGACGGCGAACCAGGACCGCGCCCGCCGCTCCGCACTCGGCCCGTCGCCGGGCCTGCGCAGCCGCCCCAAGGCCCGGCGCAGCAGCGGCAGCTGCGCGGCGAGGGCGATCGCCGCCACCGCGGCGACACCGCCGAGGGCGATCGGCAGCCGCCGCACCGCCGCGTAGTGCGCGTAGCCGAAGTCCGGGCCGTACTCGTCCAGTGCGGCGGCCGAGCGGGCGACCACCTGCGGGTCGATCGAGGGCATCGGCACCGCCCAGGCCCGGGCCGCCCGCGAGCGGTGCGGCCGGCCGGCCGGGGTGCGGACCAGCCGGCCCTTCGGCCGTGGCTCCGCCGCGCGGCGCGCCCGGGCGGCGCGGGCCATCGCCCGCGGCCGGGAGAAGGCCGTCATCGCCGAGGCGAGGGTGCCGCCGGAGACGGTGCCGCCGACGCGGACGAAGCCCTCGACCGCGACCCCGGCCACCGGGCCGCCGCGGCGCACCAACTCCTCGACGGTGAACAGCACGCCGAGATCGTGCGGCACCGAGTCGAAGCCGCAGGCGTGCACCAGCCGGGCGCCGGTGGCCACCGCCCGGTCGTGGTGCCGCAGGTACATCCGGTCGACGAACTCCGGCTCGCCGGTGAGGTCCACGTAGTCGGTGCCGCTGTCCGCGCAGGCGGCCACCAGCGGCTCGCCGTGCCGCAGGTACGGGCCGACGGTGGAGACCACCACCCGGGCCCCGGCGGCCACGGCGCGCAGCCCTTCGCGGTCCGCGGCGTCCGCGACCAGCAGGGGGAGGTCGGCGCAGCGCGGGTCGATCCGCGCCAGCTTCGTCCGGACGGCGGCGAGCCTGCCCTCGTCGCGTCCGGCGAGCGCCCAGCGGCAGTCCTCGGGCACGGTTCGGGCCAGGTACTCGGCGGTGAGCCCGCCGGTGAACCCGGTGGCACCGAACAGGACGAGGTCGTACGGGCGCGGCTCGGCCATCAACAGTCCCTACTCGCGGGTAAATCGACTGCGCCACGGTAGGAGCCGGTCGGGGCACTGTCAACGGCCCGGCCCGCGGCCCGCGGCGCCCGCGCGGGCGTCCGGAACGGCCGGTTCGCGCGGGTGGAGTGAGTGGCCGGAAACGGGGCAGTAGCGTTACGTCGATATGACAAGTACGCTGCGTGTCGTTGGTTGGACAACATGCGGGCCTGGTCGTCACTCCGTGGGGGGAGTCGCGCCCAGGCCCGGTCGCCGACCGTGGTCCCGGTTGGGCTCGTGGGGGAGCTTCAGCCGGGACCCTCGGTGGGGTGAAGGCGTTATGCCCGGTCGAACGGCGTTTCAGTCATGACTGGCCGTCAGTATTTTCGCCGTGCCTGCTCCTTCGTGCCCATCCGCAGGCGGCGGGGCCGTTGACCGGCCTCAACGCTGCGCCGCTGGGCGGGAGTCGGCGGTGTTCCGATCGGCCGGTTCGGCCGCTCCCGGCGCTCCCGCCGGTTCGGCCGGTTCGGCCGGCGCCGGGGTCACGAACGTCCGCTCGGTGAGCGCGACGACGGGCCGCAGCACCGGCACGGCGGCGCAGACCGCCGTGACCGCCGCCATCACGACCAGCAGCGTCCGGTAGTCGAACCGGTCGATGAGGACCGTCCCGGCGGCGAGCGACAACGACTGCGGGACCAGCACCAGCATCGTGCACATGGCGTTGACGCGACCCTGGAGCCGGGACGGCGTGTGGAGCTGCGCCGCGGACGACAGCACCACCATGATCCAGGTGATGGCGATCCCGTCCGCGACCTCGCCCGCGACGACGCACGCCAGGTTCGGCACGCAGTAGGCGAGCGCCGCCACCGTGAACGCGCCGATCCCGAGGCCTGCGGTGCGCGCCATGCCCGCCCGCCGGATCAGCGCGGAGACGGTGAGGCCGCCGATCACCGCGCCGACGCCCTGGACGGCGTTGAGCGCGCCGAGCGCCGACGGCGGCCGGCCCAGCCCCTCGTCCACGACCGCGAACATGACCGTCTGGCTCAGGCCGATGACGCAGAACGCGCAGGCCGCGGCGTAGCCGATCTGGGCCAGCACCGGGGTGGCGGCGATGTGCCGGATGCCCGCGAGGGCGCTGCGCAGGAACGGCTCGCGGGACGGCTCCGGGGCGACCGACTCCTCGACCCGCAGGCCGGCGAGCGCCAGGATCGCGGCCAGGAAGGTCAGGGAGTTGAGCACGGCGAGCGTTCCGCCGCCGGCGACGGCGTAGATCGCCACACCGGCCAGCGGGGCGATGATGCGCAGCCCCTGACTGGTGGTCTGGAGGATCGCGTTGGCACCGGTCAGCTGGTCGTCGGGGAGGAGGTCCCGCCGGATTCCGGCCGAGGCGGCGCCGAGGACGCCGAAGGCCACGCCGTAGCAGACCGCCACCAGGTAGATGAGCCACAGCTGTCCGCCGTCGTGCACCGCGAGCAGGGACAGCACGGCAAGCGCCATGAGGGCGTTGGTGGCCATGAGCAGCGGGCGCCGCCGCACCCGGTCGGCCAGGTGGCCGAAGAGCGGCGACAGCAGCATGGGCGCGCCGAGGGCCGCCTCCACCCCACCGGCGGCGGCGTTGCTGCCGGTGAGGTCCTTGGCCCAGATGCCCAGGGTCAGGTAGAGGGCGCTGCTGCCGAAGCCCGAGAGCGCCTGGCCGATGAGCAGGCGGCGGAACCGGGGGTCCGCGAGGGGCTTCACCGCCGCTCCCGGCCGTCGCGGCGGTGCAGCAGGACCGGCGCGGACTCGTAGCCCCAGATCAGGTTGGAGTGCAGTCTGCGGGCCGGGCCGGCCGGTTCGGCGCCTGCGGCCTGGGCGAGCAACTCGGTGAACAGGACGCGCAGTTCGGTGCGGGCGAGGGCCCCGCCCAGGCAGAAGTGCGGGCCCACGCCGAAGGCGACGTGCGGGTTGGGTGCCCGCCGGACGTCGAAGCGCCGGGGCGCCTCGAAGACCGTCTCGTCCCGGTTCGCCGACGGCATCCAGACCGTCACCCGGTCGCCGGCCCGGATCGGCCGGCCGGCGATCTCGACGTCCCGGGCGGCCGTGCGCAGCACGTGCATCGCGGGGCTGCTGAACCGCAGGACCTCGTCGACGACGGCGTCCATCCGGTCCGGGGAGCCGGCTGCCAGGTGCCACTGGTCGGGGTGGGCGGCGAGGGCGAGGAGCCCGCCGACGGTGGCGTGCCGGGTGGTCTCGTTGCCGCCCGAGATGAGGCCGTCGCAGTTGAGGAAGATCTCCTCGTCGGTGAGCGGCACGCCGTCGACGAGGCCGTTCACCATGGCGCTGATGACGTCCTCGCCCGGTTCCTCGCGGCGGAAGTCGACGAGGTCGGCGTAGTAGGCGAGCATGCCGGCGTGTGCCTCGAGCCGGGTGATCGGGTCGACGTCGGAGGCGCCGAACGCGGCCCGGGTGGAGTTCAGCATGAACTTCCAGTCGCTCTTCGGCACGCCCAGCAGGTCGCAGATCACCGAGACCGGCAGGACGGCGGCGAAGTCGGTGAACTCGCAGGGCTCGCCCGCGAGTACCGGCTCCAGCTCCTCGCGCACGATCGTCCGCATGTTCTGTTCCAGGCGGGCGACCATGCGCGGGGTGAACGCGGAGCTGATGACCCGCCGGATCTTCGCGTGCCGGGGCGCGTCCGTGACGATGAGCATCTTCCCGGCGGCCTCGGCGGTGGCGGTCGGGTTGTGGCCGATCCGCATGCCCTGGGAGGAGGTGAAGGCGGCGGTGTCCTTGAGCACCCGTTGCACGTCGGCGTGCCGGGAGACGGCCCAGAACCCGCCGCCGTCGGGGGAGTCGTTCCAGTGGACGGGGTGGTCGCGACGGAGCGCGGCCCACACCGCCTCCGGGTCGCCGGCCCCGTACAGCGCCGGGTCCGCGAGGTCGACCGCGGGCGGGGCGCCGGGGCTTGCGGTTGCTGTCGTCATGATGCGCTCCCCTGGGTGGTGGCCGGTGCCTGGGTGGTGGCCGGTGCCTGGGCGGGGGCAGGCACCTGGGTGGGGGCCGGCGCGGGGCCGAGCAGCCGCTCGGCCCGCGCGATGGCCAGGATCTCTTCGGGCCGGCCGAGGACCAGCTCCGGGAGGTGCCGGGAGACGGCCGCGACCGGCCAGTCCCACCAGCGGGCCGTGAGCAGCCGCTCGACGTCCTCGGGGCCGTAGCGGGCGCGGATCACCCGGGCCGGGTTGCCGCCCACGATCCGGTAGGGCGCCACGTCGGAGGCGACCAGGGCGCCGGCGCCGATGATGGCGCCGTCGCCGATGGTGACCCCGGGCATGACGGTGGCGCCGCGCCCGATCCAGACGTCGTTGCCGATCCGGGTGTCGCCCTTGCGGGCCGGCCCGTGGGCGATCAGGTCGTCGATCAGGCCGTCGCGCCAGTCGCCTTCGAAGCTGAGGAACGGGTAGCCCGTCGGCCCGTCGAAGACGTGGTTCGCGCCCGCCATCACGAAGGTCACGCCCGCGGCGATGGAGCAGTAGCGGCCGATGAACAGCCGTTCGGTGCCGAACGCGTAGCGGACCCTGGCCTCCTCGAATCCGGCGGTGTCCTCGGAGGCGTCGTAGTAGGAGAAGTTCCCGGCGACGACCTTCCCGCCCGGTTCGAGCACCGGACGGATGAAGACGAGGCGGTCGTCGCCGAGCGGGCGCGGATCGCGGGGGTCCGGGACGTCCAGGTCGGGGGCGAGATCCGGGTCGGGGCCCGGGCCGGGGTCGCGGTGGTCAGCCACGGCGGGCCTCCGTTCCCGGCGCTGCCGGGGCGTCCGGCAGCGCCTTCAGGGCGGCCGTCACCAGCGGCCCGGACTGCTCCATGACCTGCGCCGTCATCATCGAGTCGTGGTCGGAGTCCACCACGTGGTGTTCGGCCGCGGTGAGGTACGGCCGCCAGGCCTCCTGCGCGGAGCCCCGCTCGGCGACGGTCTTGGCGGCGGCGATGCTCAGGACCCGCCCGTGGTAGCCGTCCCGGTGCGGCGGCCCGAGGAGGGCTGCGACGCTCTTGGCCGCGCGGACCAGGGCCCGGCTCTGGCGGGCGTCGAGGGCGCCGTCGGCGGACGGCCCGGCGATGACCTCGCCGGTCACCCACGCGGCGAAGTCGCCTTCCGACTCCTCGGGCGTCACCGGCCGTTCGTACGGCCAGGCGTCGTAGAGGACGACCAGGTCGACCGCCCGCCCGGAGGACTCCAGCAGCCGGGCGACCTCGTAGGACAGGACCCCGCCCAGCGACCAGCCCATGACGACGTACGGGCCGTCGGGGTGCGTCGCGGTGATCAGGTCGGCGTAGCGCCGGGCCAGCGCGTCGAGCGAGTCGAGCGCCCTGAAGCGGCCGTGGCTCTCCGTCACCTGGATCCCGTAGACCGGCTGGTCCCGCTCCAGGTGGGGCAGGACGGAGCTGTAGCACCAGCTGAGGCCGCCGATGGGGTGGATGCAGAAGACCGGGCGGCTGCTCGCCCGGCCGCGCCTGAGCTCGATGACGTTGGCGTACGGGTCGGCCGGGGCCTCGTCCAGCCGGGCGGCGAGGCCGGCCGCGGTGGGCGCCTCGAACAGCGTCGCGATGCCGATCTCGGCGCCGAGCAGGGCGCGGATCCGGCCGATCAGCCGGGTCGCCAGCAGGGAGTGGCCGCCCAGCTCGAAGAACGAGTCGTCCGGGCCGACCCGGTCCAGCCCGAGTTCCTGCGCGAAGAGCCGGACCAGGACGGCCACGCGCGGGTCGCCGGGGGCGTCCCCGCCGGCCTGGTCCTCCGCGCCGGTGCCGGCCGCGCCGGAGCCGGGCGCCGAGGGCGCGGGCAGGGCCTTGCGGTCCAGCTTCCCGCTCGGCGTCAGCGGCAGGCGGTCGAGGACCACCACGTCGCCGGGGACCAGGTACTCCGGCAGGTGCTCGGCCGCGTAGCGCCGCAGTGCCGCGGCGAGGTCCCGGCCCTGCGTCCCCTGAGCGGCCGCCAGGACGGCGTAGGCCACCAGCCGGACGTCCCCCGGGCGGTCCTCGCGGGCGATGACCGCGGCGTGGGCGACCTCCGGGTGCGCGGCGAGCACCGCCTCGACCTCGCCGGGCTCGACGCGGAAGCCCCTGATCTTGATCTGCTCGTCCGTCCGGCCGAGGAAGACCAGCTCGCCGTCGGCCGTCCGGCGCACCAGGTCGCCGGTGCGGTACATGCGCTCCCCGGGCGCGCCGAACGGGTCCGGCAGGAAGCGTTCCGCCGTCAGCGCGGGCCGGTTCAGGTAGCCGGTGGCCAGCCCGGCGCCCGCGAGGTACAGCTCCCCGGGCACGCCGGGCGGGACGGGGCGCTGCAGCGCGTCGAGCACGAAGGCCCGGGTGTTCGCCACCGGCCGGCCGATCGGGACGGCCTCCGGCACCCCGTCGACGGTGCGCATGGTCGCGCACACCGTGGACTCGGTGGGGCCGTAGGCGTTGACCACCTTCGTGAAGTGGCGGGCCGCGTGGAGGACGGCGGGCGTGCAGGCCTCGCCCGCGGTGACCAGCGTGACCCCGGCGACGTCCTCGTCGAACTCGGTGGCGAGGACCACGGCGGGCGGCAGGGTGGCGTGGGTGATGCCGTGGACCCGCAGGAAGTCCGCCAGGGCGGGGCCCGGGATCCGCTCGGACTCCGGGACGAGGACCAGGCATCCGCCGGTCAGCAACGCCATCCAGGTGTCCCAGACGGAGGCGTCGAAGCTGATCGAGGCGAACTGCAGCACCCGGCTGCCGCCGTCGACGCCCAGCGTCGCCGCCTGGGCGCGCACCATGCTCGGGATGCCCCGGTGGGAGACCACCACGCCCTTGGGGCGGCCGGTCGAACCCGAGGTGTAGATGACGTACGCCGGGTGGGCGGGGAGCAGCGGCGCCGTCCGGTCCCGGTCGGCGGGCGCGGTGGCCGGCCGGTCCGCGACCGAGCGCCGCAGGTGTTCGTCGTCCAGCACCAGGACCGGCAGGCCGGGGCCGCCGGGCAGACCGGCGGCGACCGCGCCGGTGGTGAGCACGCAGGCCGGGGCCGCGTCCTGGAGCATGAAGGCGACGCGGTCGGCGGGGTAGGACGGGTCGACCGGGAGGTAGGCCGCGCCGGCCTTCAGGACCGCGAGCAGGGCCACCACGATCTGCTCCGAGCGGGGCAGGGCGAGTGCCACCAGGTGGGCGGGCCCGATGCCTCGGGCGATCAGCTCGTGTGCCAGCCGGTTGGCGCGGGCGTCGAGTTCGGCGTAGCTCAGTTCGGTGCCGAGGTACCGGACCGCCGGGGCCGAGGGGGTCTGCGCGGCCCGGGCGGCGAAGAGCTCGGGCACCGTCCGCTCCGGCACGTCGGCGGCGGTGTCGTTCCAGTCCCGCAGGACCTGCTGACGCTCCCGGGCGGAGAGCAGGTCCACCTCGCCGATCCGGCGGCCCGGATCGGCGGCCATCGCCTCCAGCACCAGCACCAGGCGGTCGGCGATGCCCTCGACGGTGGCGCGGTCGAACAGGTCGGCGTCGTACCCGATCGCGGCGACCAGGCCGGCGGCCGGCCCGGCCGTGCCGTCGGCACCGGGGCGTTCGCCGTCGGGGCGTTCGCCGTCGGGGCGTTCGCCGCCGGGGTGTTCCCCGCCGGGGCGTTCACCGAACACGAAGGACAGGTCGAAGGCCGAGATCCCCATGCTCAGGTCGTGGGAGGCGACCGCCAGCCCCGGGAGGGCGAGTTCGGCGCTGATGCTGTTCAGCATGGAGACGCTCACCTGGAACAGCGGGTTGGCGCCGGGTACGCGGGCCGGGTTGAGCGCCTCGACCAGGGTCTCGAACGGGACGTCCTGGTGGGCGTAGGCGCCGAGGTCCGCCTCCCGGACCCGGCCGAGGAGTTCGGCGAAGGTCGGGTCGCCCGAGACGTCGGTGCGCAGCACCAGGGTGCCGGCGAAGAAGCCCACCAGGCCGTCCAGCGCGGCGTCGGCGCGCCCCGAGGTGGCGGTGCCCAGCGGGATGTCCGTCCCGGCGCCGGAGCGGGACAGCACCACGGCCACCGCGGCCTGCAGCGCCATGAACACGGTGCAGTCGTGGGCCCGGGCGGCGGCTGCCAGTGCGGCGTGCAGCGCCGGGCCGACCTCGACGGCGACCTCCCCGCCGCGCAGGCTGACGGTGCCCGAGCGCGGCCGGTCGAAGGGCAGCGCGAGCTGGTCGGGGATGCCGGCCAGGGCCTGGCGCCAGTACGCGGTCTGCCGGGAGAGCAGGCTCGCCGGGTCGTCCTCGGCGCCGAGCAGGTCCCGCTGCCACAGCGTGAAGTCGGCGTACTGGACGGGCAGCGGCGGCCAGGCCGGGGCCGTGCCGGTGCGGCGCGCCCCGTACGCCTCGGCGAGGTCGTCGAGCAGCGGCTCCAGCGACCAGCCGTCGCAGGCCACGTGGTGGACGACCAGCAGGAGGACGTGCTCGTCCGGGGCGAGGCGGTAGAGGCGGGCGCGCAGGGCGGGTTCGGTGGTGAGGCGGAAGACCCGCCCGCTCTCCTCGGCGAGTTCGGCGTCCAGCGCGTCCGGCGAGGTGTCGGTGACGGTCAGGGCCGTCCGGGCCTCCCGGGCGGGCAGGATCCGCTGCCAGGGCCGGCCGTCCTCGTTCGGCAGGACGGTGCGCAGCGCCTCGTGCCGGTCGACGACGTCGGTCAGGGCGGCGTCCAGCGCCTCGACGTCCAGCGGGCCGGAGAGGCGGGCCGCGTACGGGATGTTGTAGGCGGCCCCGCCGTCGAGCTCGTTGAGGAACCACAGCCGGCGCTGGGCGAAGGACAGCGGCAGGCGCTCCGGGCGCTCGGCGGGGCGCACGGCGGGGCGGGCCTGCTGTCCGAGGGCGACGGTCGCGGCCAGGCCGGCCGGGGTCGGGGTCTCGAACACGGCCCGGATGGGCAGTTCCACGCCGAGGGCGGAGCGGATCCGGTCCACCAGGCGGATGACCAGCAGCGAGTGCCCGCCGAGGTCGAAGAACGCGTCCTCGACGCCGGCCCGCTCCAGGCCGAGGACTTCGGCGAACAGCCCGCACAGGGCCGCTTCGGTGGGGTTCGCGGGCTCGCGGCCGGGGGCGCGGCCGGCGGTGGTCTCCGGCGCGGGCAGGGCGGCGCGGTCGACCTTCCCGTTCCGGGTCAGCGGCAGGGCCTCCAGGACGACGACCGCGGCGGGGACCATGTGGACGGGGAGGTGGCCGGCGGTGAAGTCGCGCAGCTCGCGCGGGTCCGCCCCGTCGGGGCAGGCCGCGTAGGCGACGAGTCGGGGGTCGCCGGGGGTGTCCTCGCGGACCACCACGGTGACGCCCTGGACGGACGGGTGCCGGCCGATCGCGGCCTCGACCTCGCCGAGTTCGATCCGGAAGCCGCGGATCTTGACCTGGTCGTCGGTGCGGCCGCAGAACTCCAGTTCGCCGGCGGCGGTCCAGCGGCCCAGGTCGCCGGTCCGGTAGAGCCGGCCGCCGGGTGCGGCGGCGAAGGGGTCCGGGAGGTAGCGCTCGGCGGTCAGCGTGGGGCGGGCGAGGTAGCCGCGGGCCACGCCGGGGCCGCCGATGTGGATCTCGCCGACGACGCCGGTGGGCACCGGCTCGCCGCGGGCGTCCAGGACGACGAGCCGCCAGCCCGGGATGGTCCCGTCGATGGGGGAGACGTTCGCCGCGGGTGCGGGCCCGGTCCCGGCCGGGGCCATCACCCGCCAGGTCGCGTACACCGTGGTCTCGGTGGCGCCGTAGACGTTCACCAGCCGGGTGGTGTCCGCGGGGTACCGGCGCTGCCACTTGCCGACGGTCGCGAGGTCGAGCGCCTCGCCGCCGAGCACAACCAGCCGCAGCCGCAGCGCGCCCGGCGGGTGCCGCTCCTCCCGGGCCACGAACTGCCGGAAGGCGGACGGCGTCTGGTTCAGGACGGTGACCTCCTCGCGGGCCAGGACCCCGTGCAGCGCGTCCGGGTCCATCGCCGCCTCGCGGGGGACGACGACCAGGCGGCCGCCGAAGGCCAGCGCACCCCAGATCTCCCAGACCGAGAAGTCGAAGGCCGGCGAGTGGAACAGTGCCCACACGTCGGTGTCCGACGGCTCGGCGAGGCCCTGCGCGGAGGCCAGGAACACGGCGAGGTTGCCGTGGGTGACCTCGACGCCCTTGGGGCGGCCGGTGGAGCCGGAGGTGTAGATGACGTAGGCGAGTTCGGCCGGTTCGGGCCGCACGGGCGCAGGGCCGGCGGCGGCCGTCCGGGCGGGGTCGGTCGCCCGGGCGGGGTCGGTCGCCCGGGTGGTGTCGAGGGTGCGCCACGGCCCGTCCGGGACGCGGGCGGCGGTGGCGGGGTCGGTGACGACGAGCGGCACCCCGGCGTCTTCGAGGATGAACTCCAGGCGGGCCGGCGGGTAGTCGGGGTCGACGGGGACGTAGGCGGCGCCGAGCCGCAGGACGGCGAGGACGGCGGCGACCAGGTCGACGGAGCGGCCGAGGCAGAGCCCGACGCGGTCGCCCCGCCGGACGCCCTCGTCGGCCAGCAGCGCGGCGATCCGGGCGGCGCGGTCGTCGAGTTGACGGTACGTCAGTGTGGCGCCGGTGCCGTCGGTGACGGCGGTTCGGTCGCCGGCGGCCGCGACCTGGGCCGCGAACCGCTCGACCGCCGACGACCGCACCTCGGGCAGCCCGCCCTCGGGGCCGTTGCCCAGGTCGAGCAGCCACTGCCGCTCGGCCCCGTCCATCACCGGGAGTTCGCCGATCGGCCGCTCGGGCTCGGCCAGCGCCCCGGCGAGCAGCAGCTGCCAGCGGTGGGCCAGGGCCTGCGCCGTGGCCCGGTCGAACAGGTCCTCGGCGTACTCCAGGACCCCGCTCAGGCCGGCCGGCTGCCCGTTCTCGCGGCGCTCGGTCAGGCCGAGGCTGAGGTCGAACTTGGCCGATCCGGCGCCGAACGGCTCGTCGGTGACCGTCAGGCCGGGCAGGGCCAGGCCGCCGTCCCCGGCCGTCTCCAGGGAGAAGCTGACCTGGAAGAGGGGGTTGCCGGTCGCCGTGCGGACGGGTTTGACGGCTTCGACCACCCGGTCGAACGGGGCGTCCTGGTGGGCGAAGGCCGTCAGGGCCGTGCGCCTTGCCCGCTTGAGGAGGTCGCCGAAGGTCGGGTCGCCCGAGCAGTCGATCCGGAACACCAGGGTGTTGACGAAGAATCCGACGAGTTCCTGCAGGTCCTCGTCCGTCCGGCCGTCCACCGGCGAGCCGATCGGGATGTCGGTGCCCGCCCCGAGCCGGCTCAGCAGTGCCGCGAACGCCGCCTGCAGGGCCACGAACGGTGTGACCCGGTGCTCGCGGGCCAGCCGCGCCAGCGCCCGGTGGGTGTCCGGGTCGACCTCGAACCGTACCGTCCCGGCCGGCGAGGGGCCCGCAGTCGGCTGCCTCGGGCGGTCCCGGGGGAGGTGCAGCTCCTGCGGGGCGCCGCTCAACTCCTCGCGCCAGTGGTCGAGTTGCCGGGCGATGAGGCTCTGCGGATCGTCCTCCGCGCCGAGCGCCGCGCGTTGGCGCACCGTGTGGTCCGGGTACTCCAGCGGCAGGGCGGCCCAGGCCGGTTCGGCACCGGCCAGGCGTGCGGCGTAGGCCGCCCCGAGGTCGCGCTCCACGATCCCGAGCGACCAGCCGTCGGCGGCGATGTGGTGGAGCACCAGCACCAGCACGTGCTCTGTCGGGCCGGTCGCGAACAGCCAGGCCCGCGCCGGGAGTTCGGAGGTCAGGTCGAACTCGTGCCGGCAGGCCAGGCCGACCGGGCCCGCCACCTCCTCGGCGGCGCACTCGGCGAACTCCACCGTGAACCGCGCGGCGACGTCGCCGGGGGCCACCACCTGCTGCCACGGCTCCCCGGCGACCTCCGGGAACACCGTGCGCAGCGAGGCGTGGCGGCGTACGACGTCGGCCAGCGCCGTCGTGAGCGCCGCCCGGTCGAGGGGGCCGGAGATCCGGACCACCCGGGGCATGTTGTACCCGGCCGGGAACTCCCCGAGCCTGGAAAGGAACCACAGCCGCTGCTGCGCCGGGGACAGCGGCAGCCGACCGGTGCCCGCCGCGGCGGGCACCTCCGGCGACCAGGGTGCCGGGACGGGAGCCGACCCGTCCTCCCGGGCGTCCAGACCGTGTGACATCAGATGTACCTCCAACTCCGTCCCGAACGACCGTGACTAGGCGCTGCGCAGGCTCTTGGGCCGCATGTCGGTCCAGTTCCGCTCGATCCACTCCAGGCAGTCCGGCTTCTTGCCCCGGGCGCCGGCGTCCCGCCAGCCGGGCGGGACCTCCCGGTCCTCGGGCCAGATCGAGTACTGCTCCTCGTCGTTCACCACGACCTTGTAGTCCAGGTCGAGTTCGTCGTTGGACATGGCAACCTCCACAGGGAGACGAATTGGGATGGAAAGTCGTGCTGTCTGCAGCGGATCCGAGCGGTCGTCAGACCGACAGGTGGCGCGCGAGGTCCGCGACGGTGGGGTGCAGCTGGACGTCGACCGGCCGGAGCGGGACGCCGAGTTCGCGCTTGATCCGGAAGGCGATCTGCACGGCCCGGATGGAGTCGCCGCCGAGGTCGAAGAAGTCGTCCTCCGCGCCGACCCGCTCCACCTGGAGGATCTCCGCCCACACCCGGGCCAGGGACTCCTCCAGCGGGGTCTTCGGCGCCACGTGCCCGGCCGGGTCGGCGGCGGCGCGGACGGGCACGGGCAGCGCGGCGCGGTCCACCTTGCCGCTCGGCGACAGCGGCAGCGCGTCCAGCACCACCACGGCCGAGGGCACCAGGTGCGCCGGCAGCCGGCGGCCGAGCCAGGCGCGCACCTCGTCGGCCGACACCGGCACCGACGCCGAGCCGGCCTGGCCGGCGGCGGCGGAAGGTCCGGCGGCGGCCGGGACGACGTAGCCCACCAGCCGGCGCTCCGCGCCCTCGCCGAGCGCGGTGGCGGCCCCGGCGGCGACCCCGGGGTGCGCCCGCAGGTGGGACTCGACCTCGCCGAGTTCGATCCGCAGGCCGCGGATCTTCACCTGGTCGTCCGTGCGCCCCAGGTACTCCAGTTCGCCGTCGGCCGTCCACCGGGCCACGTCGCCGGTCCGGTACAGGCGTGCGCCGGGCACGTCGCCGGACGGGTCGGGGACGAAGCGTTCGGCGGTCAGGCCCGGCCGCCCCAGGTACCCGCGGGCCACGCCGGCGCCGCCGATGCACAGCTCCCCGCGGGCCCCGGGCGGCACCGGCCGGCCCGTCCCGTCCAGGACGTGGGCGACGGCGCCCGGGACGGCCCGGCCGATCAGGACGTCGCCGTCGGCGGCGCAGCGGTGGGCGGTCGCGTAGACGGTGGCCTCGGTCGGGCCGTAGGCGTTGACCAGTTCGGCCGCCGCGGCCCAGCGCGCGGCCAGGGGCGCCGGTAGCGCTTCGCCTGCGACGACGACGCGGCGAAGTGCGGGCAGGTCGCCGGGATCCAGGCCGGCCAGGACGCTCGGGGGCATCGAGATGACGGTCGGCCGGTGTGCGCGGATGGCCGCGACCAGTCCCTCGCCGACGCGGTCGGCCCCGCCGGGCGAGACGACGAAGGCGGCGCCGGTGGTGAGTGCGGACACGAGGTCCGCGACGGACACGTCGAAGCTCAGCGAGGCGAACTGGAGCAGCCGGTCGTCGGGGCGCAGGGCCATGACCTCGTCCGTGACGGCCACCAGGTTGTCCAGCGACCGCCACTCGACCTCGACGCCCTTGGGCGTGCCCGTGGAGCCGGAGGTGTAGATGACGTAGGCGAGTTCGGCGGCCTCCGGGCGGACGGGCCCGGTGTGGACGGCGTCCGTGGCCCGGCCGGTGTCGATGGTGCGCCAGGGGCCGTCCGGGATGCGGTCGGCGGTGCCGGGGTCGGTGAGGACGAGCGGGACGTCCGCGTCCCGCAGGACGAACTCGATCCGGCTCGCCGGGTAGTCGGGGTCGACCGGCACGTAGGCGGCGCCGAGGCGCCACACGGCGAGGACGGCGGCGACCAGGTCGACGGTGCGCCCGAGGCAGATCGCGGCGCGGTCGCCGCGGCCCACTCCGGCCCCGGCGAGCAGGGCGGCGAGCCGGGCCGCGCGCTCGTCCAGGCCGCGGTAGGTCAGCCGGCCGCCCACCGAGTCGGCGACGGCGACGGCGTCACCGTCGGCCGCCACCTGCGCGGCGAACCGCTCCAGGACGCCCTGCGGTGCGACGGCTCTGCTGCGCGGCCCGGCCGGGGCCGCGACCGCTCCGGCGAGCTCGCCGTCCGGGTCGGCGACCAGGGCCTCGACGGCCCGGACGTGCTGTTCGGCGATCTCGTCGACCTGGGCCGGGGTCAGCCGCTCGGCGTCGTAGTCGATGCACAGCTGCAGGCCGTCGGTCAGCGGGTTGCGGAAGAACGTGACGGTGAGGGGGACGTCGGCCGGTTCCACCCGGCGGCTGGCGGTCAGTTCGCCCAGGCCGCTGAGCAGTTCCGCGTGTTCGCCGTCGCCCATGGTGTCGCGCATGACGTGGAAGTTGTTGAAGGTGAAGTTCGTGGTGAACAGGTCCCGCCCGCCGGCGAGCTGCCGGATCCGGGCCAGCGGCAGCCGGCGGTGGGGCAGGATCCGGGCCTCCGTCTCGAAGACCCGGCGGACCAGGTCGGAGCGGCGCCCACCGCCCACCGCGAGCCGGAACGGGACGGTGTTGAGGAACAGCCCGCGGGCCTCCGTGCCGCCGCTCTCCTCCAGCCGCCCGTTGAGCGTGACCCCGCAGCAGACGTCGTCGCGTCCGGTCAGTGCCGCGATCACCTGGAGGTGCGCCGCGAGGAGGACGGTCTTCTCCGGCACGCCGAGGCGCTTGGCGAGCGCTCCGACCCGCGGGCCGAGGCCCTCCGGGAGGTGCGCGTCGCGCCAGCCGTACCCGTCGACCACGCCGCCGGTGCCGTCGCCGCGCAGGGCCCGCCCGGCGGTCCGGGGTGCCGGTCCGGCGAGCGCCGGGAGCTCCGGCAGGGTGTGCCCGGCGAGCGCCTCGGACCAGAACCGCCGCGCCTCGGGCGAGGCCGACGCCTGCTGCTCCAGGGCGACGAAGTCGCGGTACGCCGAGGCGGGGGGCGGCAGTTGGGCGAGGCCGGCGCCGTCCAGGAGCCGGGTGTAGTGCAGGAGGATCTCGGTGATCGTCGACCACAGGCTCCAGCCGTCGAGGATGGAGTGGTGCTCGACCAGCGTCCACTGGAAGCTGTCGTCGGTGAGCACCTGGACGGCGAAGCGCAGCAACGGCGGCCGCTCCATGTCGAACGGTCGGCGTTCGCGCTCCATCAGCTCGTCGACGGCCCGGTCCTGCTCGGCGGGCGAGAGCGTTCGAAGATCCTCGACGACGACCGGCACGTCGGCCTCGCGGTGCACGAGTTGCAGGGGTTCGGTGTAGCCCGCCAGGTCGAAGCCGGTCCGCAGGACGGGGTGCCGGGCGACCACGGTGCGGACGGCGAGGCCGAACGCCTCCTCGTCGAACCGGTACGGCAGGCGGTAGCTCGCCGCGTTGACGTACGGGAGCACCCGCGGGTCGGACGCCATGTGGTAGACCATCCCGACCTGGAGCGCCGTCATGGGGTAGGCGTCGTCGAGGCCGGCTTCCGTGCCGTCGCCGATCCGGGCCCGGTCGGCCGCGGACAGCAGCTGGAACGGCTCGGTGCGCGCGCGGGCGCCGGCCGGGTCGGCGGCGGCGGCGAGGTCGGCGAGGGTGCGGTGCTCGTAGATCTGGGCGACGGCGATGCCGAGCCCGCGCCCGCGGGCGAGTGCGGCCACCTGCACGGCGCGGATGGAGTCGCCGCCGAGGTCGAAGAAGCCGTCGTCCGCGCCGACCTTCTCGACGTGGAGGATCTCGGCCCAGATCTCGGCCAGGGCCTCCTCGGCGGGGGTGCGCGGCGCCACGTAGGCGGCGGCGTCGCCGGGGGACTCGGGCACGGGCAGGGCGGCGTGGTCGATCTTCCCGTTCCGGGTCAGCGGAAGGGCCGGCAGGGCCACGACCGCGGCGGGGACCATGTGGGCGGGCAGGTGGCCGGCGGCGAAGTCGCGCAGCTCGCGGGAGTCCGTCCCGTCGGGGCAGGCCGCGTAGGCGACGAGCCGGCGGTCGCCCGGGGTGTCCTCGCGGACGAGCGCGGTGACGCCCTGGACGGCCGGGTGGCGGCCGATCGCGGCCGCCACCTCGCCGAGTTCGATCCGGAAGCCGCGGAGCTTGACCTGGTCGTCGTTGCGCCCCAGGTACTCCAGTTCGCCGGTGGCGCTCCAGCGGGCGAGGTCGCCGCTGCGGTACAGGCGGGCGCCGGGCACGTCGGTGAACGGGTCGGGGACGAACCGCTGGGCGGTGAGGTCCGGGCGTCCGAGGTAGCCCCGGGCCACGGTGTCGCCGCCGACGTACAGTTCGCCCGGCACGCCGACCGGCACCGGCTCGCCGTGGGCGTCCAGGACGAGCGTCCGGTAGCCCGGCAGGGCCCGGCCGATCGGGCTGCTGCTGGCCTCGATCCGCTCCTCGTCCAGGACCTGCCAGGTGACGTGGACGGTGGTCTCGGTGATGCCGTACATGTTGACGAGGACCGGCCGGTCGGGCGCGTGGCGGCGCCACCAGGTGCGGACCGCGGCCAGGTCCAGCGCCTCGCCGCCGAAGACGACCAGCCGCAGGCTCAGTGCGTCCAGCGGGCGGCGCTCCTCCTCGGCCACGAGCTGGCGGAACGCGGAGGGCGTCTGGTTGAGGACGGTGACGCGCTCGCGGACCAGCAGGTCGAGGAAGGCCGCGGGGTCGCGCGCCACGTCGCGCGGGACGACCACCACGCGCCCGCCGTGGGCGAGGGCGCCCCAGATCTCCCAGACCGAGAAGTCGAAGGCGAAGGAGTGGAACAGCGACCAGACGTCGGTGTCGCGCAGGCCGACGGTCTCCTGTCCGGCGTCCAGCAGCGCGGCGAGGTTGCCGTGGGTGACCTCGACGCCCTTGGGCCGGCCGGTGGAGCCGGAGGTGTAGATGACGTACGCGGGGTCGCCGGCCTGCGGGCGGACGGATCCGGTGTGCGCGGCGTCCGTCGCCTCGGCGGTGACGAGGGTGCGCCAGGGCCCGGCGGGCACCCGCCCGGTGGTGTCGGGGTCGGTGAGGACGAGGTGGACGCCGGCGTCGCCGAGGACGTACTCGATCCGGCTCGTCGGGTTGTCGGGGTCGACGGGGACGTACGCGGCGCCGAGGCGCCAGGCGGCGAGGACGGCGGCGACCAGGTCGACGCTGCGCCCGAGGCACAGCCCGACGCGGTCGCCCCGGCCGACACCGGCCCCGGCGAGCAGGGCGGCGAGCCGGGCCGCGCGCTCGTCGAGCCGGCGGTACGTCAGCCGGGCGCCGGTGCCGTCGGTGACCGCGACGCGCTTCCCGGCCGCCGCCACCTGCGCGGCGAACCGCTCCACGGCCGACGGGCGCGGCCGGGGTGCCGCCGCGGTGCCGACGAGCTGGGCCCGCTCGGCGGCCGACAGCAGCTCCGCCCGCGCCACGAGGGTGTCCGGCGCGGCCAGGAGAGCCCCGAGCAGCCGGTTCCAGTGCGCGGCCAGGCGCCCGACCAGCTCGGTGTCGATCAGGTCGGTGCGGTGCTCGACCTCGACCTCGATCCGCTCGCCGTCGTCGTTGACGTTCCAGGTGAGGTCGAACTTGGCGGTCGCGGTGTTGACCGGCACGTGGGCGGTCTCCAGCCCCGCCATCCGCGGCGCCGCGTGCCCGCGGGCGTAGCCGAACACGATCCGGAACAGCGGCGAGCCGTCCCGGTCGGCGCCGAGCCGCCGCGCGAGGTCCTCCAAGGCGACGTCCTGGTGCTCCAGGGCGTCGATGAACGCGTCCCGGGTGGTGCCGAGCAGCCCGGCGAAGTCGGTGCCGGGGCCGGCGGTGATCCGTAGCGGCACCACCTTGACCAGGCAGTCCACCAGCCGGTCCGTCAGCGGATCGTCCCGGCCCGCCAGCGACGTCCCGATGACGAGGTCCTGCTGCCCGCAGTAGCGGGTGAGCAGCGCGGCGAACCCGGCGAGGAGCGTCGTCGCGGGGCTCACCCGGTGGGTCCGGCCGAACGCGCGGACGGCGGCGGACAGCGAGTCGGGCAGGGTGAACCGGGACGTCGTGCCCCGGTTGGTGCGGGCCGGGGCCCGGCGTCCCGAGCCGAACAGTTCCGTCGCCGCGGGGGCGTCGCGCAGCGTCCGCTCCCAGAAGGCCAGGTTCTCCTCGGCCGTGGCCGGGTCCAGCGGCGGGAGCCCGGGCTCCTGCGGCGCCTCGGCGGGCGCCGGCGCGGAGCCCGGATCGGCCCGGTAGTGGGCGGCCAGGTCCTCCAGCAGGACGTCCACCGACCAGCCGTCGCTCACGAGGTGGTGGGAGACCAGCAGCAGGAAGCACTCGTCCTCGGCGTAGCGGATGACGGTCACCCGCAGCAGCGCCTCGGCGGTGACGGCGAAGGGACGCGCGATCTCCGCGGCCATGGCCTGCCGGGCCGCCGCCTCGTCGGGCAGCCGGAGTTCGCGGACGGGGACGTCGGCGTGGTCGAGGACGGTCCGGCGGGGGAGGCCGGCGACGCTCGAGAACCTCGTGCGCAGCGCGCGGTGGCGGCGGACGAGCGCCCCGACGGCGTCCCGCAGTCCGTCCGGGGACAGCTCGCCCCGCAGGCGCAGGGCGACCGGCACGTTGTAGACCGGCTGTCCCGGGTTGACCTGCTCGGCCAGCCAGATGCTCTGCTGCGTCGGTGACACGGGTAGCGAGTGGGCCACGGTGCTCAACTCCTTTCCTGGTCGGCGGTCTGCCGCTGCCGGTGCTCGTCCGCCCGTGCCAGCCGGATGACCCGGACGGTCCTGTGCAGGCCCGGAAGGTCGGGCTCGTGCTCCTCGATGTAGGCCGCCAGCGCGGCGACCGTCCCGTCGACCAGCAGCAGGCGCAGCGGCACCGTGACGGACAGCTCGCGCCGCAGCCGGGCCACGATGCGCGTCGCGGTCAGCGAGTAGCCGCCGAGGGTGAAGAAGTCCTGGTCGGCGGCGACGGCGTCGACGCCGATCTCGTCGGCCCAGATGTCGGCCAGGACGATTTCGAGGGCCTCGCGCCGACGGGAGGCCGGGGCCGGTCCGGCGTCCGGCTGCTCCGGGCGGCGAACGGCGCCGTGATCCCCGGCGGCTCCGGCCACGTCGGCCCGGTCGACGCCGGCCTGCTCCACGCCGGCCCGGTCCACGCCGGCCCCGGCCCCGGCCCCGGCCACGGCCGTCGGACCCGGCGCGGCCGGTGCCCCGGCGGGCAGCCACTGCTCGGCCCGCAGCTGCGGATCCCGCACCACGGCCGCGAGGAGCGACAGGTAGTCCTCGACGAACCGGGCGATGCGCCCGGCGTCGTAACGGTCGGCCTGGTACTCGACGTTGCCGATGGTCCCCGACGCGGTGGCTTCCAGAGTCACCATCAGCCCGAACTTCGCCGAGCGGACCCGGACGGGCACCTCCTCGGCCGCGGCCCCCGGCAGCACCAGCCGCACCGGGTCGACGTTCAGCAGTTCGAAGATGACCGAGGTCAGCGGCGAGCCCTGGGCGCCGTGGAGGCGCCGCTCCCGCAGGGCGGTCTCCAGCGGGTAGTCCTGGTGCGTGTAGGCGTCGATGACGGTGGTCCGGGCGCGCTCCAGGACCTCGCCGAACGACAGACCGGCGGCCAGCCCGGTGCGCAGCTGCACGAGGTTGACGAACGAGCCCACCAGGGCTTCGAGTTGCGGGTGGCTGCGGCCGGCGACGGAGGTGCCGACGGTGAGGTCGAGCCGGCCCGAGTAGCGGTGGAGCAGCCCGAGGAACGCGGCGTAGAGCACCATGAACGGGGTGGTGCCGCTGCGCCGGCCCAGGGCCTCGACCTCGCCGAGCAGCCCGGCGGGGATCTCGAAGCGGTGGCAGCCGCTGCGCAGGCCGGGGCCGGCGTCGGAGCGCTGCAGTGCCGCCAGGTCCACCTCGGGGGCGGAGACGACGCTCTCCCGCCAGTGCTCCTGCAGCGCGGGCAGCCGCTCGGCCAGCAGGCCCCGGTGCCACGCCGCGTAGTCCAGGTAGCCGGTGCGCGGCCCGTCGTCCGGCCCGTCGTCCGAGGCGGTCGCCCCGCCGGCGTACAGCGTGCCGAGTTCGTCGACGAGGTGGGCCAGCGACCACTGGTCGCAGACGATGTGGTGGACGACGAGGACGAAGGCCCAGTCGTCGGCGCCGAGGCGGACGAGCACCGCGCGCAGCGCGTTCGCGGCCAGGTCGAAGGGCGCGTTGACGGTGCGCTCGACCAGCGCGGCGAGGGCCGCCTCGTCGGCTCCGGGCAGCTCGACGGTCTCGAAGGCGGCCGCCGCGACCGGGGCGACGGTCTGGACGGGGCCGGCGTCCGACTCCGTGATCCGCAGCCGCAGCGCCTCGTGACGCCGCACCAGCCCGTCCAGGGCGCGCCGCAGCGCCCCCGGGTCCACCGTGCCGCGCAGCCGCCAGTACAGCGGGAAGTTGTACTGCGCGGCACCCGGGTTGAGCTGTTCGGCGAGCCAGATCCCGGTCTGCGCGGAGCTGAGCGGGTGGGCGCCGCCGGCCGGTGCCGCCGGGATCGGCCGCACCGTCGTGGGCGCGGCCCGGTCGATCCGGTCGGCGAGCCCGGACAGCGTGGGGTGGTGGAAGAGGTCCTCCACGGCGAGTTCGACGCCGAAGACGGTGCCCACCCGCATGGCGACCCTGGCGGCCAGCAGCGAGTGCCCGCCCAGGGCGAAGAAGTCGGAGCCGGCCTCGATCTCGGCGCGGGAGACGTCCAGCACCTCGGCCCAGATGCCCGCCAGGAGGTCTTCGGCGGCGGTCGGTTCGGGTGCGCCGGGCGCGGCGGGGGCGGCCGGTGCCGCGTCCGGGGCGGCGCTCTCCTCGACGTCGAGCACGGGCAGGTCCGGCGAGTCCAGGAGGGCGGCCAGCACCTGGCGGACGTCCTCGCAGAAGGCCGTCACACCGGCGGGGTCGTAGAGGTCGCGGTCGAACTCGCAGCCGGCCTCCTTGCGGTCCGGGTCGAGGCTGAGCACCAGGTCCCGGTCGGCGAGCCGGGGCTCGATGTCCCGCCACTGCTCGGCCGGGCGCCCGAACAGGACCGCGACGCCGGAGCGCCCGGCGGGTGCCTGCCCGGCTCCGCGGCCGTTGCCGGGAGCGGCCGCGGAGCCGGCTGCGGGCCCGGTGGCGAGTGCGTCGTCGAGCGCGGTCTCGAGTTCGGCGTCCAGCCGGCCGAGGGCCACCGCCGCGGCGGCCCGGCCGCCCAGGTCGACCTCGACGTCGAGGAGTCGGGCCGGTCCGGAGGCCGGGCCGACCGCGAGCGTGGTGCGGCCGCGGCGGTGGCGGCCGGCCAGGGCGGCGGCGACCGCGGCGACCGCCACCGTCTGCGCCTCGACCCCGTACCGGGCCGCGACCTCGGCGATGCCCTCGGCGAAGGCGGCGCCGTCGACGCCCACCGTCGCGCGCCGGAACTGCGGGACCGGGGGCCGCGGCCGGTCGGGCGGCAGGGTCGCGTGGGCGGCCGGCTGCCCGGACTGGAAGGGGCTAGCCGACATCGGAGATCGACTCCTTGGCGTCCTTGAGGATGACGGTGCGGCCGAGGACGAGGGCGTCCAGCTTCGAGCGCAGGAAGGTGCGCAGGGCCTCCTGCGGCGTCGCGATGACCGGCTGGCCGCGCAGGTTGAAGGAGGTGTTCAGCACCACCGGGGTGCCGGTGCGGCGGCCGAAGGCGCCGATCAGCTCGAAGAAGCGCGGGTTGCTCTCGGGGTGGAGCACCTGGACGCGGGCACTGCCGTCGACGTGGGTCACCGCGCCGAGGCCGTCGCGGTGTTCGGCGCGGGTCTGCGTCACGAACAGCATGTGGGCGTACCGGGCTTCGGTGCCGGGCGTGATCTCGAAGTACTCGGCGGCGTCCTGGACGCGGACGACCGGTGCGAACGGCCGGAAGCTCTCGCGCTCCTTGACCACCTCGTTCAGGCGGTCGCGCATGGCCTCGGTCCGCGGGTCGGCGATGATGCTGCGGTTGCCGAGCGCGCGGGGGCCGAACTCCATCCGGCCCTGGACCCACGCGGTGATGAGGCCGTCGGCCAGGAGTCCGGAGACGCGTTCGGCGAGGTCGGCGTCGGTGGCGTACTCCTCGACGGTGCAGCCCTCCGGTTCGCCGACCGTCGCCGCCATCTCCTCGTCCGAGAAGCCCGGCCCCCAGTACGGCATGGACATCCGGCCCGCCCGGGAGGCCGCGGCGGCGTCCGCCGCGAGCGCCGCGCCGACCGCGGTGCCGTCGTCGCTGGCGGCGGGCTGGACGAAGACGTCGTCGAACAGCCGGCTGCGCGACACCAGGCCGTTGAGCGTGCAGTTCAGCGCGACCCCGCCGGCCAGGCAGAGCCGGCTCAGGCCGGTGCGCTCGCGAGCCGCGCGCAGGACGTGCAGCATCGCCTGCTCGGTGATCGCCTGCAGGCCCGCGGCGATGTCGGCGTGGTCCTGGGTCGAGGGCTGCCCCGGGAGGCGGGCGGGGCCGAGCAGGGCCGCCAGCTCGCGCAGGACGCCCTCGTGGGTCTCGTGCTCGAAGGCCGTGCGGTCCCGGGCCAGCACCGGGACGGTGTACGTGCCGTCCTCGCGCAGCCGCACCATGGTGGCGAAGCGGTCGTAGAAGCGCTGCGGGTCGCCGTAGGGGGCGAGGCCCATCACCTTGTACTCGTCCATGAAGGGGACGAAGCCGAGGTGGTGGGTGACGAGGCTGTAGAGGATCCCCACCGAGTGCATGGCCGGGATGGTGTGGAGCACCTCGATGTCCTCGCCGCGGCCGACCGCGACGGTCAGGCTCTCCGACTCGCCCATCCCGTCGCTCACCACGATCAGCGACTCCTCGAAGCCGCTGGGGTAGAAGGTGCTGGCGGCGTGGGCCAGGTGGTGCGGGACGGGCCGGAAGCGGTCGTCCCAGGGCCGGCCGGGCAGGAACTTCTCGGCCAGCGCGAGCTGCGACCGCGTCGAGTACACCTCGCGGAACCTGGCCGCCGAGTAGGGGCTCCCGAAGCTGCCGGCCGGCTCGCCGTAGGCGAAGCCGTGCGCCAGGACGTCGATGTCGTCGGGCCCCAGACCGGCCTGGGCCAGGCAGAACTCGATCGCGTTGACGGGGAACGACCCGGTGGTCTTCTCCCCGGTGAACCGCTCCTCCGCGGCGGCGGCCACCACCTCGCCGTCGATCACCAGGGCCGCGGCCGAGTCGTAGCCCTGGGCGAACCTGTGCAGCCTGGGGTCGAGCTTGGGGAAGGCCTCCCGCTTGAATTCCAGTCCGCCGTTCAGCCCGCTGTAGCCGAGGACGCGCATAGTCTCCTACCTCACCGTCGATGCCACGCGAAATCGTTCGGCCTTCACGCTAGGCCGGGAAAGGGCCGCCCGTCGCCGCCCGCAGGTCGTGACCCGACCTGTACTCCGGTACGGCCGGGATTCTGGCCGAAAGGACGGGCGGCGGATCGTTGACCTGTGCGCGGCGCCGCTCCTAGTGTGACCGGCGGACATATCGAAGGAGCAGCGGATTCCGTCAGGATTCGCGTGAGCGACCGGGTGATAGGAGCCTGAGCTCGATGTGCGGAATAGCCGGGGTTTACGGACTCGACGACCCGGCCGGCCTGGACCCCGAAGTCCTGACGGCCATGACCGACGCGCTGGTGCACCGGGGCCCAGACGCGCACACCACCTGCGAGACCGGCGCTTTCACCGCCGGATTCCGCCGCCTGTCGCTGGTCGACCTGGCCGGCGGCGGGCAGCCCCACGCCACCCCGGATTCCTCGGTCGTCTCGGTGTGCAACGGCGAGATATTCAACCACCGGAGCCTGCGCGAGGAACTCCGGAGAAAAGGCCACAGATTCCGGTCCGGATCGGACACGGAAGTTCTCGTCCACCTTTACGAGGAATACGGAACCGAACTCACCGACCACCTCGACGGGCAGTTCGCTTTCGCCCTCTACGACCGGCGCGCGGACCGCCTGGTGCTCGCCCGCGACCATTGCGGAATCATTCCGCTGTTCTACACGGTGGTGGCCGGGCGGATCGTCTTCGCCTCGGAGATCAAGAGCATTCTCCGGCACCCGCTGGTGGAACGCCGGGTCGACCTCCGCGGACTCGACCAGGTGCTCTCGCTGCCCGGGCTGGTGAGCCCCCGGACGATGTTCGAGGGCATCCGGTCGCTGCGCCCCGGCGAGCGGCTCGTCGCCGACCGCTCGGGACACCGCACCGAGCGCTACTGGGACCTCGACTACCCGGTGTGGGACGACGAGGCGCGCCGCCGGGACACCGCCGCGCTCGCCGATCCGCGCGTGTTCGACGGGTACGCCGACCGGACCAGGGACCTGCTCCGAGCCGCCGTCCGCTCCCGGTCGGTCGCGGACGTCCCCGTCGGCATGTACCTCAGCGGCGGCCTGGACTCCAGCCTGATCGGCGGACTCATGGCCGCCGAGCGCCCCGACCACGCGTGGCCCAGCTACGCGGTCACCTTCCCCGGCAGCAGCATCGACGAGGCGCGCTACCAGCGGCTGGTGGCCGGCAAGATCGGCACCCGGCACCACGAGGTGCCGGTCGACTCCGCGGACACCGCCGGCCTGCTCGCCGGCATGGTCCGGCACGCCGAGACCCCGGTGAAGGAGTCCTACAACGTCTGCTCGATGCTGCTGGCCCGGAAGGTCCGCGCCACCGGCACGGTCGCGGTGCTCAGCGGCGAAGGCGCCGACGAACTGTTCGGCGGCTACCCGGGCTACCTGTTCGACACGGGCGGCCCCGGCCGGGGGCCGGGCGACCTCCTGGAGGAGCAGCTCGAACGCGAGGCCGCCCACCGGATGTGGGGCCTGGACCTGCGGTACGAGACCGACCAGCTCCCCGCCCACGACCTGCGCCGCCAGCTCTACAGCGGCCCGCTGGCCGAGGAGTTCGACGGCTTCTCGGTGACCTCCCAGCGCCTCGTCGAACCGGACCGCCTGGTCGGGCGCCACCCCCTGCACCAGCGCTCCTACCTCGACTTCCACCTGCGGCTCGCCGACCACCTGCTCGGCGACCACGGCGACCGGATGGCCATGGCCGGCTCCGTCGAGATGCGCTTCCCGTTCCTGGCCAGGGACGTCGTCCGGCACGCGACCGCGATCCCGCCGTCCCTGATGACGGCCCACGGCCGGGAGAAGGCCGTGCTGCGCCGCGCGGCCGAGGGCCTCGTCCCGCACGAGGTGCTGAACCGCCGCAAGTTCGGCTTCCGCAGCCAGACCAGCACCGAACTCCTGCTGGCCGGCGACGAGTGGTTCAACGACCTGCTCTCCCCCGCGACCGTGCGCCGGCAGGGCTACTTCGACCCGGCCGTCGTCGCCGAACTGGTCCGCCGGCAGACGTCGGGGGCCCGCACCGTGCACCCGCACCTGGACACGGACTACCTGCTCGTCATCGCGACCTTCGCGATCTTCCTGGAGGAGTTCGACCTGCCGTGCCTGGGATGACCCGAGAACGCGTCAGCACGCCCCCGCCCGCCGCCGCGCGGCCCCTCCCGGCGGACGGACCCGCGCCCGCCGGGCAGCCCGGCACCCGCAGGCCGCTGATCGGCGTGATCGGCGGCATGGGACCGCTGGCCTCCACCGAACTGCTCAACACGGTGTACGGACTCGACCCGCCGGAGCACGAACAGCTCGCCGCCCGGATCCTGCTCTGGTCCGACCCGGCCGTCGCCGACCGGACCACGGCGATCCAGTCCGGGACGGTCGACCTCGTGCGCGAAGCACTGGAGGACTCGGTCGACCGCCTGCTCACCGCCGGCGCCGACGTCGTCGTGGTCGCGTGCATCACCGCGCACCCCGCCATCCGGCTGCTGCCGGAGCGGCTGCGCTCCCGGTGCGTCTCCCTGGTGGACCTGGTCTTCGAGCGGCTCGCCGAACGCCCCGGCCGCCACCTGGTGCTGTGCACCCGGGGCAGCGTCCTCGCCGGGGTCTTCACCGGCCACGAGCGCTGGCCCGAGTTCGCGCACCGCCTGGTCCTGCCCGACGAGGCCGACCAGGAACAGCTGCACCACCACATCTACCGGCTCAAGCGCAACGCCGACCGGCTCCCGACGATCGACTTCGTCCGCGGGCTGCTGCCCAGGTACCGGGCCGCGGCGTTCGTCGCCGGCTGCACCGAACTGCACCTGGTGACCCGGGCGATCGAGGCCCGCGGGCTGACCGGGCAGCTGCCCAGCATCGACCCGATGACCGTCATCGCCCAGCGAATCAAGGATGGAGCACTATGACAACGCCGACGGTTCTGTGGCGATGGGCGGACAGCCTGGCCCGTGACGGCGCCCGCTGTGCCGTCAAGTCAGGTGAGCGGGAGGTGAGTTACCGGGAGCTCGCGGGCCGGGTGGCCGGCTACCAGGGCGCGTTCGAGCGGATCGGCAGGCCCGCCGACCCGGTCCTGCTCTCCTGTGCCGACCCGGTCGAGGTGATCGCGGCCGTCCTCGGCTGCGCGGCCGCCGGCCGCACCTTCGCACCGGTCGACCCCCGGCTGCCCGCCGCCGTGCTGGACGGCGTGCTCACCGCCCTCCGGCCGGGCGCGGTCGTCGCCGACGCCGCGGGCCGCGAGGCGCTCGCCGGCCGCCGACTGCCCGACGGCGTCGCGCTCGTGCGCCCCGAGACGGTGGAGCCCCGCGCCTGGTCCGCCGAGGCCTGGCAGCAGGCCGCACCGGAGGACCGCGGGTACGTCTACTTCACGTCCGGGACGACCGGCCGCCCGAAGGGCATCCGCGGCAGCCTGCGGGCCGTCCACCACTTCGTCGACTGGGAGATCGCCGAGTTCGGGATCGGCGAGGGCACCAAGGTCTCCCAGCTGACCTCCCCGGGCTTCGACGCGTTCCTGCGCGACGCCTTCACCCCGCTGTGCGCGGGCGGCACCGTCTGCGTGAACCCCGCCGCCGAGACGCCGGTCGGCGAAGGCCTGGCACGCTGGCTCACCGAGAACGAGGTCGAGGTCCTGCACTGCGTGCCGACCCTCTTCCGCACCCTGCGCTCCGCCGCCCTGACCCCCGCCTCCTTCCCGGCCCTGCGCGCCGTGCTGCTCGCGGGCGAACCGCTCCACCCCTCCGACGTCTCGTGGTGGCGCGGACTGTTCGGCGACGGCAAGGACCTGGTCAACCTGTACGGGCCGTCGGAGACGACCATGACGAAGCTCTTCCACCGGACGACGGCGGAGGACGCCCACGCCCGGCTGGTGCCGGTCGGCCGACCGCTGCCGGGCGTGACGGCCCGGGTCCTCACCGGGCCCGGCGATCCGCAGGACGCGCTCGGCGAGGTGGAGCTGGAGGTCCCGTTCCCGCTGCTCGGCTACCTCGGCGAGGACGAGTGGCGCGGCACGGCCACCAGCTACCGCACCGGCGACCTCGGCAGGTTCCGGCCCGACGGCGCGCTGGAGCTGTACGGCCGCCGCGACCAGCAGGTCAAGGTCCACGGCGTGCGCATCGACCTCGGCGAGGTCGAGAACGCCCTGCGCGGCCACCCGGGGGTGCAGGACGCCTGCGCGGCGGCGGTCACGGAGGACGTGTCGACCGCCCTGGCCGCCTACGTGGTGGCCCCGGACGTCACCGACGCCGAACTGCGCGCGCACGCCGCGCAGCGGCTCGCCCCCGGCCTGCGGCCCTCGGTGTTCGTCCGCATGGCGGCGATCCCCCGCACGCTCAACGGCAAGGTGGAGCGCCGCTCCCTGCCGCGCATCCCGCTGCAGCGGGCGGCGGAGAGCGCACAGCCGCCGCAGGGGCCGGCGGAGACCCGGATCGCCGCGATCTGGAGCGAGATCCTCGGCCTGGCCGGTGTCAACCGCGACGACGACTTCACCCTGCTCGGCGGCGACTCCCTGGCGATCGCGCGGCTGATGGACCGGGTCCGCTACGAGTACCAGGTGGACCTGCCGCTGCGCGCGTTCCTCCAGGACCCCACCGTCGCCGGGCTCGCCTCGGCCGTGTCCGACCGCATGGCGCGGAGCGGGTCGTGAGCGCCCCCGCGGCGGCCCGGCCCGCGAACGCCGTGCTCCGCGCCCGCCTGACGGGGGAACTGGACGTCCCCGCGCTGTCGGCCGCCGTCGACGACCTGGTGGCCGCGCGCCCGGAGCTGAAGGCGGCGGGGGAGCGGGCCGCCCGGGTCCGGCTGAGGACCGTCGACCTGTCGCGGTCCGCCGCGGAGCAGCAGCGGCACGTCCTCGCCGACCTGGCCGCCGACGAGGCCGCCCGGCCGGTCGGCGCCGCGGGCCGCCCCCGGCTGCGGGCCTGCCTCGCCGCGCTGGGCGCCGGGGCGTACGAACTGCTGCTCGCGGTGGACGGGCGGCGGGCCGACGCGTGGTCGGTCGCGGAGCTGACCCGGGACCTCGGCGCCGCCTACCGCGCGCGGACCGCCGACGCACCGCCGCCCCCGACCCGGCCCCTGCCGGGCACCTGGTTCCCCGGCGAGCGGGCGTCCCGCGCCCTGCCCGGAGAGCCCGGAGAGCCCGGAGAGCCCGGAGAGCCCGCGGGGTCCGGGGAGCCCGGCGCCGCGGCCGAGCGGCTGATCGCCGCCTTCGCCGCGGTGCTCGGCCGGTACGCCGGGACGGACGAAGCCGTGCTGACCGTGCCGGACGGCCCGGCGCAGCGGGCGATCCGGCTGGACCTCTCCGGCGCCCTGACGCCCGCTCGGCTGGGCGCCCTGGTGCGTACGGCACCCGAGGCCGGCCCGGACGGACCGGACTTCCCGATCCGCGCCGTGTTCGCGGGCCACGACCTCCCGGCCGCGGCCCTGGACCTGCCGGGCGTCGCGGCCGAGGTGACGGTCGACTGCCCGCCCGATCCGGAGGGCCGGCTGACCCTGGCCCTGACCGGTCCGCACGAGTTCACCGTCGCCCTCACCGGCGCGCTGCCGGGCCTGGTGACGGCCGAGGGCTTCGCCGACCACCTCGTCCTGGCGCTGCGGTTCGGCCTCGACACCCCCGGCCGCCCGCTGGCCGAACTCGACCTCTCCGGCCGCCCCGCGCCCCACCCGGCACCCGCCCCCGCCACCACCCGGCCGCACCGCGACTACCTGGCCTTCCTGGACGAGGAGTTCGCGGCGCGGGTGAAGGAGGCCCCCGAGGCGGTCGCGGTGCGCTCCGCGGAGGGCACGCTCGACTACGGCGGGCTCGACCGGTGGAGCTGCCGGACGGCCCACCTGCTGGCGGCCCACGGCGCGGGCCCCGGCCAGGTGGTGGCGCTGCTGCTGAGCGGCGGCGCCGGGCAGATCGCGGCCGTCGTCGGCGCGATGCGCACCGGCGCGACCTTCACCTGCCTGAACCCGGCCGACCCGGACGCCCGCCTCCGCGACATCCTGGCCGGCTCCGGGGCGGTCTGCGTGCTGGCCGACGAAGCCGCCGCCGCGGCGCACCCCGCGCTGCTCGGACCGGACGGCCGGTTCGCGGGCCTGCCGGTGCTCCCGCCGGTACCCGCGCCGGGCGATGACCCGCCGGGGGAGCGGGACCGCTTCCCGGCCGCGCCGGTCGGCGACCACCCGCTGTGCATCGTGCACACCTCGGGGACCACCGGGACGCCGAAGGGGATCGCGCTGTCGCGGGCCGCGTTCGCGCAGTTCGCCGAGTGGCAGCGGGAGCGGTTCGGGATCGGGCCGCGGAGCCGGGTCGCCCAGTGGGCACCGCTCACCTACGACGCCGCGTACACCGAGGTCTTCGCGGCGCTCACCGCCGGCGCCGCGCTCTGCCTGCCGCCCGCCGCGGCCCGGCGCGATCCGGTCGCGGTGGTGCGCTGGCTGCGCCAGGAGCGGATCGGGCAGATCCAGACCGTGCCGTCGTTCTTCCGGCTGCTCACCGAGGCGCTGGACGCGCAGGGCGGCGAACTGCCGGACCTGCGGCACGTCCTGATCGCCGGTGAGGTGTTCCCGGCGGACCTGGCCGCGGCGTGGGCGCGCCGGGCGGTGCGGCCGGGGCTGCACAACCTGTACGGGCCCACCGAGTGCATCCTCGCCACCCACCACGAACTGCCCCCGGGCGGGGCGTTCCCGGCCGGGGTGCCGATCGGCGCGGCGATCCCGGGCCGGGAGGCCGTCGTCCTGGACCCCCTCGGCCGGCCGTGCCCCGCCGGGGTGCCCGGCGAGATCCACCTGCGGAGCGACTTCCTGGCGGGCTCCTACCACCGCCGGCCCGCCGAGACGGCCTCGGCGTACCTGCCGGACCCCTGGCGGCCGGGCCGGACGCTGTACCGCACCGGGGACCGCGGGTACTGGCGGGCGGACGGCACGCTGGCGTTCACCGGCCGGACCGGCAACCAGGTGAAGATCCGCGGCAACCGGGTCGAACTGGACGAGGTCGAGGCGGTGCTGGAGCAGCAGCCCGGGGTGCGGGAGGCCGCCGCGGCCGTCCGCACCACCGCCGCCGGCGACCCCTGCCTGGTGGGCTACGTGGTGGCCGACACCGGGGTCTCCGGCGAGGAGCTGCGGCGGCTCGTCGCGGCGCGGCTGCCGGCCCCCGCGGTGCCCGACCTGATCGCGGTGCTGGCCGACCTGCCGCGCACCACCACCAACAAACGTGATCGCGCACGGCTGCCCTGGCCCCTGCCGGCACGCCGGAACGAACTGGAGGGTGAATCATGAGGAACGCCGAAGCGGCGATCGAGGCCCTGGCGGCCGGGACCGGGGCCGACCCGGACACCGTGCGACTTGCCGCGTCGTTCAAGGTGGCGGCGGTGCTCACCGGCTCCGACGCGCTCACCGGCTCCGACGCGCTCACCGGCTCCGACGCCCCCACCGGCTCCGACGCGCACGGCGACGGCGGCCCGAGCTGGCGCGAGCTGATCGCCCGGGTCGCCACCCCGCAGGGGCGGGCCGAGGCGGAGCGGGTCCGGGCGGAGGCCGCCGAGCAGGAGCACGTCGGCCCCGAGCGGGCCGAGGGCTACGTCCGGGCGGTCCTGGAGCGGATGGCCGCCTCCCCGGACGAGGCGCACGACGCCCACGGCCTGGTGGCGGGCGAGGAGTTGGCGGCCACGCTCGCGGGCTCGGGCGGGCCGGTCCGGCCGCTGCCGGACCGCCGGTTCCACGAGCTGTTCGAGGAGCGGGTGCGCCGGCACCCCGACGCGGTCGCCGCCGTGCAGGCCGGGCGGAGCTGGACGTACGCGGAGCTGAACGGCCGCGCCAACCGGATCGCCCGCGCGCTGCGGCAGCAGGGGCTGGCGGACGAGGACGTGGTGGCCGTGGTGGCCGAGCGTTCGCTGGAGTGGATGGCCGCGGTGGTCGCGATCTTCAAGGCGGGCGGCTGCTACCTCCCGCTGGATCCGGCCTTCCCGGCCGAGCGGATCTCCGTCGTGCTGGAGCGCAGCGGCTGCCGCCGGGTCCTGGCGGACCCGGGACTGGCCCAGCTCGACGAAGCGGTCCGGGGGCGCGGGGTGACCGTCTCGCTGCTGACCGACATACCGGGAGACGTGGGCCCCGCCTCCGAGGAGGACCTCGGACTGCCCGTCCGCGCCGACCAGTTGGCGTACATCTACTTCACCTCGGGCTCGACCGGTGAGCCCAAGGGCGCGATGTGCGAGCACGCCGGCTTCCTCAACCACCTCTACGCCAAGATCGAGGACCTGGACGTCCGGGAGGGCGACGTCATCGCCCAGACCGCCCCGCAGTGCTTCGACATCTCGCTGTGGCAGCTGGTCTGCGCGCTGCTGGTCGGCGGCCGGACGGAGATCATCGGGCAGGACACCGTCACCGACGTCCGCCGGTTCGTCGACACCGTCACCCGGGCCGGCGTCCAGGTGGCCCAACTGGTGCCCTCCTACCTGGACCTGGTGCTGGAGACGCTGCAGGGCGACAGCCGCGGCCTGCCGTCGCTGCGCTGCCTCGCGGTGACGGGCGAGGCGCTCAAGGCAGAGCTGGTGCACCGCTGGTTCGCCGCCTTCCCCGGCATCCCGCTGGTCAACTGCTACGGCACGACGGAGGTTTCGGACGACACCAACCACGGCGTGCTGCACCGCCCGCCGGCCGGCCGGTCGGTGCCGCTCGGTCCGCCGACCTGCAACGTCCGCGTGTACGTGATGGACGAGCGGCTGCGCATGGTCCCCGACGGGGCGCCGGGGGAGATCGTCTTCGCCGGGGTGTGCGTCGGCCGGGGGTACGTCAACGACGCCGCCCGGACGGAGGCCGCCTACCGGGCGGACCCGTACGTGCCGGGTGAACGGCTGTACCGCTCGGGCGACTTCGGCCGCCGGCTGCCCTCCGGCGAGTTCGAGTACCTCGGCCGCCGGGACTCGCAGGTGAAGGTGAGCGGGTTCCGGATCGAGATCGGCGAGATCGAGAACCGCCTGCTGCAGGTGCCCGGCGTCCGGGACGGCGCCGTGGTGATCGCCGGATCGACCGAGGACCCGCAGCTGGTCGGCTTCTACAGCGGCGCCGCCGCCCCCGAGCCGGCGGCCGTGGACCGGGCCCTGGCCGCCGTCCTGCCGCACTACATGGTGCCGGGCCGGCTGCACCGCCTCGACCGGCTGCCGCTGTCCGCGAACGGCAAGATCGACCGGAAGGCGCTGACCGCCCGGGCCAAGGAGCAGGGCCGGCCGACCGCCGACGGCGGCGTGGCGCTCCCGGAGACCGACACCGAGCGCAGGGTGGCCCGGCTCTGGGCCGACCTGCTCGACGTGCCGCTCGACCAGGTCGGCCGGGGCTCCCGCTTCGTCGAGCTCGGCGGCACCTCGCTGGCCGCGATCCGGCTGGCGATCGCCCTGGACCGCGCGGTGACGGTGGGCGAGCTGAAGACCACCCCCACCGTCGCCGAGGTGGCCGGACTCCTCGACCGCAAGGCGGCCGGCCGGAGCGCGGAGGCCCGGCGATGACCCCCGCCGCCCGCACCGCCCCGCGCCTGCGCGTGCTGGCGGCCGCCAACGGCCCGCGGTGGGCCGCCGAGCACCGCGGGGAGGTCCTCGGCGAGGTCGAGGCGTCCGGGGCCGTCCTCCTGCGCGGCCTCGGCGTCGCCTCGGCCGCGGACCTCTCCGCCGTCACCGCCGCCCTCGGCGTCGAGCCGATGGCCGATCGGGAGGGGTTCGCGCCCCGGGACCGCCACGGCGAGTCGGTCTACTCCGCCTCGCACTGGCCCGCGGACGCCCCGATGTGCATGCACCACGAGCAGAGTTACGCCGCCGAGGTCCCCGGCCTGCTGCTGTTCGGCTGCCTGACCGCCCCCGACCACGGCGGCCGGACGATGCTCGCCGACTCCCAGCAGGTGCTGCGGGGCCTGCCCCCGGACCTGGTCGAGCCGTTCCGCCGGCACGGCTGGCTGCTGCTGCGCAGCTACCAGGACGTCGGCGTGCCCTGGACCGACGCCTTCGGCACCGACGACCCGGCCCTGGTCGACGCCTACTGCGCGGCCGAGGGCATCCGGCACGAGTGGTTCGACGACGGCCGGCTGCGCACCGTGCAGCGCCGGGCCGCCGTCGTCGCCCACCCCCGCACCGGCGTGCCCGGCTGGTTCAACCAGATCGCCTTCCTCAACGAACTGACCATGGACCCGGCGATCCGCGAGTACCTGATCGACCAGTACGGGCCGGCCGGCCTGCCCTTCACCACGGCCCGCGGCGACACCGCCCCGATCGGCGCCGACACCGTCGAGACGGTCAACGCGGTCTACGACGCGGCCGCCTTCGGCGAGCCCTGGCGGGACGGCGACGTCCTGGTCGTCGACAACATCCGGATGGCCCACAGCCGGGAGCCGTACCAGGGCCCCCGCGAGGTCGCCGTCGTCCTCGGCGACCCGGTCCGGCTCGCCGGCCACGTCCTGCCCGGCGGTGAGGCCGGATGACCACCGCCTCCTTCGCCCAGGAACGCGCCTGGCTGGCCAGCCGGTTCGCCGCCGACACCGCGCTGTACCACGTCGCGGACCGGTGGCCGCTGCACGGGGACGTCTCCGAGGCGCAGATCCGGGCGGCCCTGGCCGCCGTGGCGGACCGGCACGAGACGCTGCGCACCGGGTTCCGCGTGGTGGACGGCGTGCTCACCGCGGTCGTCCACGAGCACGTCGACCTCGACCTGGAGGTCGTCGACCTGTCCGCCCGCACCGAGGAGGAGCAGCGGGAGGAGCGCGAGGCCTTCGCCGACCGGCTGAAGCACACCGCCTTCGACCTGTCCCGCGCGCCGCTGTGGCGCGCCGGCCTGGTCAGGCTCGGCGCCGGGCGCTGGCGGCTGCTGTTCGTCGCCCACCACGCCGTCTGCGACACCCCGTCACTGTTCAACCTCCACGCCGAGGTCACCGAGTTCTGCGCGGCGTTCGAACAGGACCGGCCGCCGCGCGTCCCCCGGCTCCCGCTCTCCTACGGCGACTACGCCCGCCGGCAGCGCGAGCGGCTCGGCGGCGGCGAACTCGCCGCACTGGCCGACTACTGGCGGACGCAGCTCGCCGGCCTGCCGGCCGCGCACGGCCTACCGCTGGACCGGCCGCGACCGGCCCGCCGTTCCTTCGCCGGCGCGGAGCTGCGGGCCGAACTCCCGGCCGGCCCGGCGTCCGCGCTGACGGACGCGGCCGGCCGCTTCGGCGCCACGCCGTTCGAACTCCTGCTCGCCGGGTACGCGGCCCTGGTCCACCGGCGCTCCGGCCGCGACGACATCGCCGTCGGAGTGCCGCTCACCGGCCGGGACCGCCCCGAACTGCTGCCCCTGGTGGGCACCTTCGTGAACATGGTGGTCCTCCGGCTGGACACCTCGGGCGACCCCTCGTACGCCGGGCTCGTCGAACGCGTCCGGGCGGTGTGGCGGGCGGCCCGCGACCACCAGGAGATGCCGTTCCAGACCGTGGTCGAGCAGGTCGCACCGCAGCGCGGCCCCGGCCTGCCCCCGCTCTACCAGCTGGCGTTCAACGTCACGGCGGGGGAGGGCTTCGGGCCGCCGTCCACGGGTGCCGAGGACGACCTGCTGCTGGAGGTGTCCGGGACGACGGCCCGCCTCGAGTACAACACCGCCCTGTTCGGGCGGAAGACCGCCGAAGGCCTGCTCGCCGACTACGCGGCGGTGCTCACGGCGGCCCTCGCCGACCCGGCGACACCGCTGTCCCGGCTCCCGGCCGGCCCGGGGCCCGCAGGAGGCGCCGCCCCGGACCCCCGACCCGGCCACGTCCCGCCGCGCACCCCCGCCGAGGAACTGGTGGCCCGCGCCTGGGCGGACGTCCTCGGCGTCGACCGGGTGGGCGTCGACGACGACTTCTTCGCCGCCGGCGGCCACTCGCTGCAGGCACTGCGCCTGCTCGCCCGGCTGTCGTCCGACCACCGCGTCGAGACCACCGTCGACGCCTTCTTCTCGAACCCGACCGTCGCGGGGCTGGCCGCCGAACTGGAGCGGCACACCGCGACGCGCCGGGAGCACCGGACCGACCCCGAGGGAGAGACATGGCAGTGACCGGCCGGATCGACGGCGTGCCCAGCGAGGTCTGGGACGAGGAGGTGCTGGCCCCGCAGTTCGGCTACGAGGCCGAAGCCCTGCTGCCGCACTACGTGTCCATCGAGAAGGTGCTGCTGCTGGAGTACCGCAGGATGGGCCTGGTCGACCCGGCGGGGGCGGCCGCGATCGCCGGACGGCTCGACGAGCTGACCCCCGGGCTGATCCGGGCGGACCCGCGGGACAACATGTCGGACATCTTCTTCGCCATGGAACGCCACGTGGCCCGCGGCGCCGCCGCCCCGTTCGCGGCCTGGCACGTCGACCGCAGCCGCAACGACTTCCAGGCCTGCGGCCAGCTGCTGGCCTGCCGGGAGAACGTCCGCGCCCTCGCCGGCGGCCTCCTCGACCTGGGACGCACGGCGGCGGCGCGCGCCGCCGAACTGCCGGACAGCCCGATGCCCGGCTACACCCACGCACAGGCCGCGCAGACCGTCACCCCCGCCTTCTACCTTTCGGCGCTCTCCGACGAGACCCTCGGCGCGGCCCGGCGCCTGCTGAGCACCTACGACGAGATCGACCGCTCGCCCCTCGGCGCCGGCAGCATGGCCGGCCAGGAACTGCCCTGGGACCGCGAGCGGATGGCGGCCCTGCTCGGCTTCCGGGAGCCGCAGCCGCACGCCCTGGTGTCGGTGGCCTCCCGGTCCTGGGCCCTCGCGGTCGCGTCGGAGCTGGCGAACTTCGCCGTGGTGCTCAGCCGGTTCACCACGGACCTGATGACGTGGAGCGGCGCCGGGTTCGGGTTCGTCGACTTCCCCGACGCACTGGCCGGGATCTCGGCCGCGATGCCGCAGAAGCGCAACTTCCCCCTGCTGGAGCGGATCCGCGGCCGCTGCTCGCACGTCGTCGGCTGCGCGACCCAGCTCGCCTTCGCCCAGCACGGCACCCCGTACGCCAACAGCGTCGAGGTCTCCAAGGAGGCCGGTCGGCACCTCCAGGCCCAGTTCGCCGCGCTGCGCTCGGCCCTGCGGCTGGCCCACACCGCCCTCGCCACCGCCACCTTCCGGACCGACCGCATGCGCGAGGCCTGTGAGGGGGACTTCCTCGGCGCCTTCACCCTCGCGAACCTGCTCACCCTGGAGGCCGGCGTCCCCTGGCGGACGGCGCAGGTGATCGCCGGAGCCTACGTCAGGGCCGCCATCGCCGGGGACCTGACCGCGGCCACCCCCGACGGCCCGCTGCTCGCGGCGATCGCCGAGGAGCACGGCCACCGGGTGCCCGAGCCCGCCGGACTGCTGTCCGCCGCCTTCGACACCGACAAGGCCGTCCGGGTCAAGCACTCCGCCGGGTCGACGCACCCCGACGCCGTCCGCACCATGCTCGCCGCGCAGGACCGCGGCTTCCGGGAGGTGGCCGGGCAGTGGCGGCTGCGCGACGACGTGGCGGGTGTCGCCGCGGCGCGCGTCGACGCCCTGCTGGCCGTCGGGGCCGTCGACGGCGGCGAGCGCCCCGGGGGCACCGCCGAGCGCACCCCGGCGGGCACCCCGTGACCGGCCCCGGCCTGATCACCCGCCGCCCCGGCGCGGACCTGCGCAGCGGCCGGGCGGACGCCTGCGGCACCTTCGGCGAACTGCTCCAGGGCCGGCTGCCCGACGGCACGGACTTCCTCGTCACCCTGCCGATCACACTCCGCTCCCGGGCCTGGTTCCGCTTCGACCCGGCCGGCCCGCTGCGGGTCTTCCCCGCCCACAAGACGAAGTCCCTGCGGCTGGCGGAGACCATGCTGACGGCCCACCAGTCCGGCGCCGGCGGCACGTTGATCCTGGACAGCGACCTGCTCATCGGCAAGGGCCTGGCCAGCTCCTCGGCCGACCTGGTCGCCACCGCGCGCGCGGTCGGCGGCGCGCTGGGGCTGGACACCGGCCCGGCGGCGGTGGAGCACTGGCTGCGCCCGATCGAGCCGACCGACGGGGTGATGCACCCGGGTGTCGTCGTCTTCGAGCACCGCGCGGTGCGGCTGCGCGAAGCGCTCGGCGGGCCGGCGGCGGCCACCGTGGTGGCGGTGGACGAGGGCGGCCACCTGGACACCGTCGCCTTCAACAAGCGTCCCAAGCACTACTCGCCCGCCGAGACCGCCGAGTTCACCGGACTGCTGGACGCCCTGACGGCGGCCGTGCGCGCCGGGGACCTCGCCGCCGTGGGCCGGGTGGCCACCCGCAGCGCCGTCCTCAACCAGCGGTTCGCACCCAAGCGGCACCTGGACGCGCTGCTGGCCATCGCGGCGCGGACCGGCGCGCTCGGCGTGGTGTGCGCGCACAGCGGCACCATGCTGGGCCTGCTGTTCGACGACGCGGACCCGGACCGCGCCCGCAAGGTGGCCGAGGCGCACGCGGCCTGCGAGGCCCTGGGCGCCGACACGCTGCTGTTCCGGACCCATACCCAGCCCTCCCAGTAGGGGCAGTTCCCACACCTCCCAAGGACGTGCACACATGCGGCAGGAATCGGTCATCGACGGCATCGGCCACACCCCGGTGGTGCGGCTGCGGGTGGACGCCCCCGAAGGCGTCGAGGTCTTCGCCAAACTGGAGATGCAGAACCTCTTCGCGATGAAGGACCGGGTGGCCCGGCAGGTCATCCTCGAAGCCCGGCGCACCGGCGCGCTGGCCGAGGGCGGGCCCATCGTGGAGAGCTCGTCGGGCACGATGGCGCTGGGGGTGGCCCTGGTCGGCACGTACCTGGGCCACCCGGTGCACATCGTCACCGACCCGCGCATCGACCCCGTCACCCTGGCCAAGCTGCGCACCCTGGGCTGCGAGGTCCACGTCGTGCCGGCGATGACGGGGCAGGGGTGGCAGAGCGCCCGGCTGGAGCGCCTGGCCGAGCTGATGGCGGACCTGCCCGGCGCGTTCTGGCCGCGCCAGTACAGCAACCCGCAGAACCCCGCCGCGTACCGCGGCCTGGCCGGCGAACTGGTCTCCGACCTGGGCTCGGTGGACGTCGTGGTCGGGGCGGTGGGCAGCGGAGGCTCGCTCTGCGGGACGTCGAAGGCGCTGCTGGAACGCCTGCCCGACGTCTCGGTGGTGGGCGTGGACTGCGTGGGCAGCGTGCTCTTCGCCCAGCCGGACCGCCCGACCCGCAAGCAGAGCGGGCTCGGCAACAGCCTCGTCCCGGACAACCTGGACCACCGCGTCCTCGACGAGGTGCACTGGCTGTCCGACGACGAGGCCTTCGACGCCACCCGCCGGCTCGCCCGGGAGCAGAAGATCTTCGGCGGGAACACCTCCGGGTCGGTCTACCGGGTCCTCACCCACCTCGCGGCCCGCGCCGAGCCGGGCACCCGGCTGGTCGGGATCATGCCGGACCGCGGCGACCGCTACGTGGACACCGTCTACGCCGACGCCCCCGACTCCGGCCCGGGCACCCGCACCGGCGCGCCGGCGGGCACCGTCGCCGAGGCCCCGGAGGAGGTGGAGTACGGTGCCACGGTGTCCGGTTGGTCGTTCGCCCGGATACCCCGCCGGGACCGGCGGCTGCTGCTCTTCGTCGAGTCCAACACGACCGGCACCGGGATGATCGCCCTGCGGACCGCCGTCCGCCTGGCCCTGGAGCCGGTGCTGTTCACCAAGGACCCCGCACGCTACCCGGACCTGCCCGACACCGGCTGCCGGGTCGTGGTCTGCGACACCGACGACGAGACCGCACTGACCGCCGCCATCGCCGAGACGAGCGCCGGCCGCCGGGTGGCGGGCGTCACGACGACCAGCGAGTTCTACCTGGAGCACACCGCGCGGGCGGCCGCCGCCCTGGGCACGCCCGGCAACCCGCCCGAGGCGATGGCCCGCTGCCGCGACAAGTCGCTGACCCGCACCGCGCTGCGCGAGGCCGGGGTGTCCCAGCCCGCCTTCGCGATCGTGACGGATCCGGGCGAGGTCGCGGCCGCCGTCGCCGCGGTGGGGCTGCCCTGCGTGGTCAAGCCGGTCGGGGAGTCCGGCTCGCAGTCCGTGCTGTGGTGCGAGGACGCAGGGACGGCCGCCGCGCACGCCACCGAACTGCTCGCCGTCACCCACAACGTGCGCGGCCAGCGGACCCCGGGCGCGGTGCTGGTCGAGCAGTACCTGGACGGGCCCGAGTTCAGCGCCGAGATGTTCGGCGTGGACGGCGAGGCCCGGTGCGTCGGCGTCACCCAGCGCACCGTCAGCCCGCTGCCGCACTTCGTCGAGACCGGTCACCTCTTCCCCGCCGACGTCGACGACGCGCTGGCCGAGCGGATCGGCGACACGGCCCGGCAGGCGTTGAAGGCCGTCGGCTTCGAGCGCGGCCCGGCGCACGTCGAGCTCAGGCTGACCGCCGACGGCCCGGCCGTCATCGAGATCAACGGACGACTGGCCGGCGGCATGATCCCGGAGCTGATCCGCCCGGCCACCGGGATCGACCTGCTGGAGCAGCAGATCCGCGCCGCCGCCGGCCTGCCGCTGAACCTGTCGGCCGACCACGCCCGCCGGGCCGGCCTGCGGTTCCTGACCGCGCCGAGGCCGGGCCGGCTGACCGGCGTGGACGGCGTCGGGCGGGCCGAGCGGGTGCCGGGGGTGGAACGCGTCGTGGTGAGCGGGACGCCGGGGCGCGAGGTCCGGCCGCCGCGGAGCGCCTACGACCGGCTGGGCCACGTCATCGCGGTGGGGTCGTCGCCGCAGGAGGTGGGGCGGGCGCTGGCCGCGGCGACCGGACTGATCGAGGTCGGGGTCGACGGGATGTGAAGCGCACGACGTGCCGTCACATGCCTCCGCGCTCGGGCCCGTCGCCGGGGCGCCCGTGGAGGTCGGCCGCGATCCGGCCGAGCATCCCGTCCATCTCCTGCCGGAGGAAGAAGTGGTCTCCGGGGTGGACGTGGAGGGCGAAGGACGCCGAGGTGTGGTCGGCCCAGCCCGCGGTCAGCTCCGCCGGGACGACCCGGTCGTCCCGGCCGGCGAACGCCGTGATGGGACAGGAGACCCGGCTGCGGGCCGGGGCGCGCCACTGTTCGAGCAGGGTCAGGTCGGCCCGGATCACCGGCAGCATGATCTCCATCAGTTCGGCGTTGGCGAGGATCTCCGGCGGGGTGCCGCCCATCGCGGACAGCTCCGCCACGAGTGCGGCGTCCGGCAGGCCGTGCAGCGGCCTCGGCTCGGCGGCCGCGGCCGGCTGGGCCCCGGACACGAAGAGCCGGACCGGTGGCGTGGCCCCGGGCCGCCGCTCCAGCTCCTCGGCCACCGCGTACGCGATCCTGGCACCCATGCTGTGCCCGAGGATCGCGAAGGGCCCGCTCTCTCGCCGGAGGACCTCCTCGCACAGCGCGTCCACCATGGCGGCCATGTCGGTCAGCAGGGGATCGCGCAACCGGGTGCCGTGGCCCGGCAGTTCGACCGGTACGACCTCGACGGAGCGGCGCCGGGCCGGCTCCGTCCACGCGCGGAAGAAGTGCGAGGAGCCGCCGGCGAAGGGGATGCAGTACACGCGGGGCAGCCCGGTCGCGCAGGTCGTGCCGGTCGTCCCGGTCTTCCCGGTCGTCCCGGTGGTCCGTTCGGTCCACGGCAGCCAACGGGCGCCGTGGTCCTGGTTCTGTCGCGACATCAGGTGACACCGTTCTGGTGGGCGAACACGGCGGCCTGCAGCCGGTCCCTGAGTCCGAGTTTCCTGAGCAGCTGGGAAACGTGGAACTTGACCGTCGACTGCACGATGCAGAGCCGCTTGGAGATCTCGGCGTTGGACATCCCGTTCGCCAGCAGCGCCAGGATCTCGCGTTCGCGGAAGGTGAGGAGGTTGAGGCCGAGCGCCGGGAACAGCGCGGGCTGTTTGTCGCGGACCCAGCCGAGGAGCAGGGCCGCGATGTCGGGGGAGAGGAAGGAGTGGCCGGTGGCCGTGGCTCTTATCGCCTGGGGGAAGTCCTCCACGAGGGTGTTCCGGGTGACGATCCCGGTGGCCCCGGCCAGGATGGACTCCAGGACGGCGTCGTCCTCGGCCGGTGCCATCAGCAGTGTGCGGGGGGCCTCCCGGTTCGGCTCCCGGAGTTCGCGGACGAGGTCGATCCCCGTCATGTCCGCGAGTTCGTGGTCGGCCACGACGACGGCGGGGTTCAGCTCCCGGGCCAGCTCGGCGGCGGTGCTTCCGTCCGCGGTCTCGCCGACCACCCGGATGTCCGGCTCGGCCACGAGGGCCGAGGAGAGTCCGCTGCGCATCAGCGGCTGGCTCGCACATATCAGAATCGGTATTTCCATCGGTCTGTGACATCCCCCTTCTCCGGAGTGGTCCGCCCGGCACCCCCGGTTCCCGCCGGTCCGGGCGTCGCCGCAGGCGAGCCGTCGACCGGCCGGACGTGTCCGACCCCCGTCGGGTTGTGCTGCTCGGGCTCGGACGTGGATCAGCCCCTGCCCGGCCCGGCGGGCCCGGCGGCGTCGAGCCCGAGGGCGATGGCCAGCAACTGGGTGCGGCTGCTGGCACCGCTCTTGGCCCGCATGTTGCGGACGTGGGTCTCGACGGTGTGGTGGCTCAGGTACAGCAGGCGGGCGATCGCCCGGGAGGTGCGGCCCTGCGCGAGGTGGTCGAGGATCTCCCTCTCCCGCGTCGTGAACAAAGGGTTCAGCCTCCCCAGGAGGTGTCGTTGCAGCGGGTGCTGCCCGGGCAGACGGAGGTGGGGGTCGGGTCGGTGCCGTCGAGGTGGACGGCGGCGGTGGGACCGGCGTGGTCGGAGGTCGTGGCGGAGGCCGAGGCGGCCGGCGTCAGCCAGACGGCGGCAGCGCCGAGGAGCGCCACGGTGGTGAGGATGACGCGCTTCATGGGATCTCCCGTGCGTTTGTCGGTATTCGCCCCGGTGGGTGATGGGGCGATGACTCCACTCTGGCGGGCATCGAAGATCGCCGACATGCTTGGAACCGTTCATCAACTTGCCTGGCAACAAAGGGGTGTGGGGGTAAATATGGACAAAAACGATCGCGATGTGACAGAGCGTCGGACCGAGGTAGCTCACGGGCGCGAATCCGACCTGTCCGTCTACGCATGGTTCGCGGAGAACCGGTACTCCGGCGCCCACGATCCGGCGGTCGTCGCGCAGGCGACGGGGCTCTCCCCGGCCGGTGTGACGGCGGCGGTCGGGCGGCTGGTCGACGCGGGACTGCTGGCACCGGCCGGCGCCAGGCAGGAAGCACTGCGGGTGGTCTCCCCCGACTCGGCCTTCTTCCGGCGCGCCGCCCCCGTCGAGGCGGAGATCCGTCAGCGCCAGGACCACATCGCCCGGATGCGCAGCCGGTTCGACGAGTTCGCCCCGCTGTTCCCGGACACCCGGGAGTCCGGCGCGGGCATCGAGGTGATCCCCACCCTGGCGGAGGTGCGCTTCCTGCTCAACCGGCTGGGCGAGCAGTGCGCCACCGAGGTGGTCTCCTGCCAGCCCGGCGGGGGCGCCCGCGTCCCCGAGGCGATGTCCGAGGCCCTGGGGCGCGACCGGGCGATGCTGGAGCGCGGCGTGCGCATCCGCACCCTCTACCACCACACCGCCCGATTCAACGGTCCCAGTCAGGCCTACGTCGCGGCGGCCTCCGCCCTGGGCGCCGAGTACCGCACCACGCACGAACTGGCCGGGCGGATCATCATCATGGACCGGGAGACCGCGTTCCTCCCCGCCGCGGGCCCGGAACTGGGGGCGGTGGTCATCCGCGAACCCTCGACCGTCGCCTACCTGTACGAGATGTTCGAACTCAGCTGGGGCCAGGCCACCCCGTTCCGGGAGTCGACCGGACGCGACATGGAGGCCGTCGCCCGGGAGTTGCACCGCACGATCCTGCGCCTGCTCGCCGACGGGCTGAAGGACGAGGCCATCGCCCGCCGACTGGGCATGTCGCTGCGCACCGCACGCCGTCACATCGCCGAGATCCTGGAGCAGCTCGGCGCCGACAGCCGCTTCCAGGCGGGCGTCGCCGCGAGCCGGGCGGGCCTGCTGGATACCTGAAAATCGTGATGCCGTCCGACACGCCGATGCACCATGCTTGACACCCCGACATCGCTGTGGTGAACGGCACCGCCGAAGGAGGCAACACGTGGACTGGGAACGGCTGAGCCAGCGCCCCGGACTGGATCCCTACCTCCAGGAGCTGGCGCTCTTCCTGGACGCCCACTTCGCCCGCACCTTCGGGCTGCTCTGGCCCGAGAACGACCCGGTCATCCCCCGGGGCACGGGCGGGTCGCCGGACACGGCACTGGCCGGGTACGTCGCCGCGGGCCTCACGGCCCTGCTGGGCTGGAAGGTCGAGCACGCCGCCGGCATCCGGCCGCCCTCCGGACACGTCCTGGTGATCCAGTCCGCCGGATCGAGCCGCTGGACACTCCGCGCACCGGGCGACCCCGCCTCCGAGCTCTCCACCCTGAGCGGCGAGGCCCTGTACCTCCCGCCCGGCTGCCGGTCCACCGCCGTCCACAGCGACGACGCGCGGCACGTCGTCCTCGTCGTCACCGAGCCCGAGGAGGGGCCGCCGGCGCCACCCCCCGCGCCGGCGGCCTGAGCCGTCAGGGCGGCCGTCGAACCGGCGCCCCGCGCTCCCGCCGCCCCCGGCCCGGTCCCCTGCCCGGCCCGGCCCTGCCTGGTCCCCTGCCCGGCCCCGGCCCGATCACCTGCCGGAGTGGGCTCAGGAGGTGGCCAGGGCCCGCTCGCACTCGCGGCACCGCCGGTCGGCCAGGTCGGGCGGGTACCAGGGTTCGCCGGGGCGCGAGGGGGCGTAGTGGCTGTGCTCCATGGAACGGGTGTCGCGCCGGCACAGCGTGGTGGGCTGGGGGTCTTCGGGGACGTCGGGATCGGCGCCGGCGGCGTGGACGGCCAGCACCCCCGGTCCCACGCCCTCGGCGCCGAGGACCTGCTCGGGCTCCAGCTCGAACAGCACGATGATCGAGGCCATGTCTTCGACGGTGCGCCGGGACGGGCCGCTCCGCACGTCGGGCCGGTCATGCGTGCGAGGTCGTGCGCGGGAGGGGCGGGTGCGGGGGCGGGGCCGCTGGAGTGGGGCGTCAGCCGGTGATCGGCGCGAGTGCGGCGGTCATCGCCGCCGCCGTTCCCGAGGCGCCGTTGTAGGAGCCGACGGTGGCGTCGCCCAGGGCGTTGACGATGTCGTCCCCGGCGACCTGGTTGCCGTCGCCGACGATCACGGTGCCGTAGTTGCCGCCGGTGGCCTGGGCGGCGTCCATCGCACCGCCGGCCACCCCGGTGGAGCCGCCGTTGTGCGAGCCGACGGTGGCGTCGTGGCCCGCGTTGATGATGTCGTAGCCGGCGACCTGGTTGCCGTCGCCGACGATGACCGTGCCGTGGTTGCCGCCGGAGACGACCTCGGCGCTCGCGGCGGTCGGTACCGCGGCGATTCCGGTGGCGGCGAGGAGGGCGAGCGTGCGGGTGATGCGACGGTTCATGGGGGATTCTCCGCTTCTGTCAGTGATCGCCCTGTCCGGGCGAAGGCGACAGTAGGCGCGGCCCGCGGCGGCGGCGGCCCATGCTCCGCCGCCCGTGGCGTGTCGGCCGGGGCCGGCGGGGGCCGGTCGGGTCAACCGCCGCAGCGGGGCGCGGCCCGCGCGCTCCTCGCCCGGCGGCCGCCCACGAGTGCGAAGGCGACGGTGCGGCGCCGATCGTCGGCCTCGGCATGCACCTGGGGCCCGCCGTCCCCGCCGACTGCGCCCCGGCGGGAGGGGCGGCCACCCCGGCGCACGCCGGACCCGGACCCCGGGCACCGCCGCGCGCCGGTCACAGCTGGGCGGCGAGGGCGACCAGCAGGGCCGCGAGGCCGACGGTCAGCCAGGCCACGTAGTCCCCGAGGAGGCCGGAGTGCAGGCGTCGCAGCGGGAGGGTGACCGCGCGGTGGAGGCCGCCGGCGCCGCGCCGGGCGTCGCGGCGGACGGCGGCGGTGGCGAAGGCGACGGCGAGCAGGGCGGAGAGCAGGCCCAGGCCGACGCCCGGGGCGGTCCACCAGGCGTCGGGAGCGGCGGCGGTGCCGCCGGCCGTACCCCGGAGGGTTTCGGCGAGGTAGGCGTCGCGGTCGGTGAAGGCGGCGGCTCCGGCGGCGAGGGCGCGTCCGACGCCCGGCAGGACGCCGACGGCCAGGCAGCCGGCCAGCAGCAGCCCGGGCACCAGGACCATCGGCGGTGGCGGTCGGCGGCCGGGGCCGCGGATCTCGGGTTCCTCGCCCTCGCCGGTGGTGGCGGCCACCTCGGGGTGCTCCTGCGGGGGCGCGCCCACGCCGCCGAAGACCCGCAGCGCGGCCCGCAGGACCGCGCCGCCGGTCAGCGCCGAGACCAGGACGAACACGGCGGGCAGCAAGGCCAGTCGCTGCCCGGCGGCGTCTTCGGCGACGGCCTTGCCGAGCCCGGTGCCGAACGGCGGCAGCCCGGCCAGGGCGAGCGCGGCGAGCGCGAACAGCGACCCGGTGGAGCGCAGGTCCCGGGCCCGGCCGTGCAGGCCGTGCTCGTCCACCGAGCCGTACCGGTCGAGGAGGACGCCGGTGAGCCCGAACAGGGCGGCCTTGGCGCCGGCGTGGCCGGCCACGTACACGGCCGTGCCGGCGAGCCCGGCCGGGGTGAGCAGGGCCGCGCCGATCAGGAACAGTCCGGTGTGCCCGACGGTGGAGAACGCCAGCATCCGCTTCAGGTGCCGTTGCTGCCAGCACATCACGGCGCCGACCAGGGCGGTCAGCACGCCGACGGCCAGCAGGGTGTCCCGGACGACGGCGTCGGGCAGGCCGCCGGGGCCCGCGAAGACCACCCGGTGGATCCGGGCCACGCCGTACACGCCGAGTTCGACCATCACCCCGGACAGCAGCATGCACATCGGGCTGGGGGCGACGGCGTGCGCGTCCGGCAGCCAGAAGTGGAAGGGCGCCGCCGCGGCCTTGACCAGCGGCCCGGCGAGGACGAGCACGAAGGCGAGCACCAGCAGGGCGTCCGGGCCGTGGCCGGGGGCGGCGAGCCGGTCGAGTGCGGCGCCGATCTGGGCGAGGCCGAGCTCGCCCGTCCTGGCGTAGAGTAGGCCGATGCCGAGCAGGGAGAGGTAGGCGGCGGCCGAGTTGACGAGCCCGAAGGCGAGCGCGCCCTGCAGCGGGCGCGGGTCCTCGATCCGGTAGCCGGTCAGCGCGTAGGCGACGGCGCCCATCAGTTCGAAGAAGACGAAGGCGTCGAAGAGGTCGCCGGTGAGGGCGAATCCGCACATCCCGGCTTCGAAGAGCAGCAGCAGTGCGGGGAACATGCCGCCGTGCTCCCCGGAGGGTTCGTCGAAGTACCGCCAGGCGTAGCAGAGCACGGCCAGCACCAGGACGGCGGCGAGCAGTGCCAGGCCGCTGCCGAGGCGGTCGGCGACCAGGACGATGCCGACGCTGTGCCCGTCGTGCGGACCCCAGCCGCCGAGCCAGGACACCGCCCGGCCGTCCGGGGCCGTCCGCGCCCACAGCAGGGCGAGGCAGGCGACGTCGGCGGCGGCCAGGGCGGTGGCGAGCGCGTCGCGGGCGGGGCGGGGCAGCCGGCGGCCGGCGACGGCGAGGACGGCCGCGCCGAGCAGGGGGACGGCGACGGCCAGGGGCAGCAGGTCGGCGGTGTCCACGGCGGTCGTCACCCCCGCAGCCCGGTCAGTTCCTCCGGGTCCACCGTGCCGTGCCGTTTGCGCAGTTGGACGACCAGGGAGAGGAGCAGCGCGGTGACGGTCGCGCCGACGACGATGTCGGTGAGCGTGAGGGCCTGGACCACCGGGTCCACGACCGGGGCGTCGGTCGGCAGGTCGGAGTAGACGGGCGCGGTCGCGCCGCGGCGGTAGCCGACGGCGAGCAGCAGCACGTACGTCGAGGACTGCGCGACGGCCAGGCAGCCGACCGCCTGCACCAGGTTGCGGCTGGTGACCAGGCCGTACAGTCCGGCGAGCAGGATCCACCCGGCGACCAGGTAGGGCAGCAGGCTCATCGGGTCCTCCCGCCGGGCACGACCTCGACCGCCTGGCCCAGGAAGTGCGCGAGCAGCACCACCACGCCGGAGGCGACCTCCACCCCGACGGCGGCGTTGACCACTGCCACCAGCCCGCCGGAGGAGAGCTGGTCGAAGGTGCCGAGCGGCAGGGTGTTGGCCAGGTAGCCGGCGCCCTCGGCGAGTCCGATCAGGCCGAGTGCGGCGAAGGCCCCGGCGGCCAGGGCGTCCGCGACGTCGAGGACGGCCAGCGGCCGGATCCGCTTGAGCACCAGGTAGTCCGCGGCGACGTACGCGAGGTGCAGCGCGGTCGCCAGGGCCACGCCGCCCTGGAAGCCGCCGCCGGGGCTCAACGCGCCGTGCGCGACGAGGTATCCGCCGGTCAGCACGGTGACGGGCAGCAGCGTGGCGCCGAACAGCCGGGTGGTGGGCAGCACGGGCTCGGCGGCGGGTCGGCGCTTGTGCTCGTCCCGGGCCAGGCGCAGCAGCATGCCCGCGCCGAGCACGGAGGCGAACAGGATCGACTCCTCGCCGAGCGTGTCGAAGGCCCGCTGGTCGAAGTTGACGGACGAGACGATGTTGGCGGTGCGCCTGGCCAGCCCGGCGGCCACCGCCCGCTCGCCGTACGGGTGCCGGTCGCCGCCGAAGCCGGGCAGCCGGTCGGCTGCGGCGATCAGGGCGGCGGCGAGGACGGCGGCGGCGGTGAGGAAGAGGCCGAGGCGGGTGGTCCGGCTCACTCGGGGCGGTCCGGGCGGTCGTCGGAGTGCTCCTCGCGGCGCACCCGGCGGACGGTCAGCAGGATCAGCAGCGGGGTGATCGCGCTGCCGACGCCGAGCTGGGAGAGCGCGACGTCGGGGGCCTGGAGCACGGTGAAGAGCACGGCGAGGCAGAGCCCGAGCACGGCGAGGACGGCGGCCTGCCGGACGGGGTCGCGGGTGAGCGCGGCGGTGGTCGCGGTGATTCCGGTGAGCAGCAGGGCGATGACGATCAGGGCGTCGGTCACCGGTCGGCCCCCGGTGCGGTCCCCCGCGTGGTTTCGACGCGGACGGTGGCGCGGGCCACGGCCATCGTGGTGACGGTGCCGCCGGCCGCCAGCAGCAGGCCGATCACCAGCAGTTTGACGGCGGCCCGGCCGGGCCCGGTGTCCACGGCGAGGGCCAGGGCGACCAGTGGCGCGCCGAGCGCGGCAGCGGGGGACAGGGCGTGCAGCCGCAGGTAGGGGCCGGGCAGAACGCTGAGTGCGACGGCGGCGAGCAGCAGGGCGGCCGTTCCCGCGACCAGCAGGACCAAGGCCAGGGTGTGGCGCCCCATCAGTGTTCCTCTCCGGCGAGGAAGCGGGTGAACACGAGCGTCCCGGCGGGCGCGAGGACGGCGAGGTCGAGCGCCAGGTCGGTGTACGAGGTGCGGCTGAACCCCTGGGCGAGCAGCAGCAGGACGACGGACGTCACGGTCGCGGCGAGGTTCAACCCGGCCAGGCGGTACTGCGGTTCGCCGCGCAGGGCGAGCAGCAGGCAGGGGGAGAGCGCTCCGGCGGCGAGCAGCGCGGCGGCCAGCAGCCAGGCGTTCACTGCTGGTCTCCGGTCAACGCCCTTTGCAGTCCGGAGACTTCGGGGCCCAGCGTGTGCACGGTCAGTGAGCCGTCGGCGTTCTCCACAGCGTACGCGCCGGGAGTCGCGGACAGCAGTGCCGCGGCCCAGGCGGGGCCGGTGCCGGGGGCCAGGCGGACGGTGCGGAAGCCTCCGGCCCGGCGGCGCCGGGGCGAGCACAGGACGAGCAGCAGCCGGCCGGTGTCGGCGAGCAGCGTCCACGGGAACGCCCACAGCGCCCGCGCCAGTCGGGCCGGGCCGCCGAACGCGGCGCCGGAGGCGTGCCGTGCGGTGACGGCGCCCACCGCGCCGAGGATCGCGACGCCGGCGCCGACCGCCACCTCCAGCGGCGTCACCGAGCTGATCAGTACGGTGTTCAGGAGGAGCAACAGCCCCCACCAGAGCAGGAGTTCGCCCGCCGTTCGCATCGCACCACTCCCGGGTCGGCCGCATCGGCGCCCTCCGCTGCGAAGGGCGGCCCCAGGTGTACCGCCCGGGCGGCGGGGGCGTCGCGTGCGCAACGCCGGTGCGGGCGCGATCGGTTCGGGGGATCACCCGTTCGCGTGAGCGCGGGGCGGAACCCTCAGATCATCGGCCCGGTCCTCTCAACGGCGGTCGTGCGCAGGCCCGGTCGTCTCCTCGGCCCGGCCTTCCGCCGCCCCGGCCCTCGACCGGCCCGGCCTCCCTCGGGCCGGACGTCGCGCCGGGCCGCCGCCCCCGGCAGCGCCCGCCGCCGGACGTCACCGCCGCCGCAGCAGCGCCCCGGCGGCGGCGCCGAGCAGCACCGCCCCGCCCGCGGCGAGCAGGCCGTGGTGCTGGGAGGCCCACAGCTGGGCGCTGTGCTCGCGGGACTCCGCGTCGAAGCGGCCGTGGGCGCCGTGGTCCTCGGTCTCGTCGAGCGGGGCCCAGAGGTTGGACCGGCCCTCGGGCGACTCCTGTCCGCCCTCCTGCTGGGCGGAGATGCCGTTGCGGGCGAGATAGCGGTCGAGCAGGCCGGGCGCGATCGCGTTGGCGACCAGGGTGGCGGCGGTGCTGCTGCCCACCCAGTACTCGCGGCGCCCGGGGTGGTCGGCGGCGTAGCGGACGGCGCGGGCGGCCAGTTCGGGCTGGTGGACGGGCGGGACGGGCCGGGCGCGGCCGCGCAGCCGGTTGAGCACCCAGTCGAACTGCGGGGTGTTGACCGCCGGGAGCTGCACCATCGTCACCCGGACGCCCGATCCGGAGGCGAGCAGTTCACAGCGCAGGGCCTCGTGCCAACCCTGGATGGCGTGCTTGGCACCGCTGTAGGCGGTCTGCAGCGGGATGCCCCGGTAGGCGATGGCCGAGCCGACCTGGACGATGGTGCCCCGGTCACGCGGCAGCATCCGGCGCAGTGCGGCCCGGGTGGCGTTGACGTACCCCAGGTAGGTGACCTCGGTGACCCGCCGGAACTCCTCCGGGTCGATCTCGGTGAAGGGCGCGAACACCGAGGCGAAGGCGTCGTTGACCCAGACGTCGATGGGCCCGAACTCGGCCTCGGCGCGGGCGGCGGCCGCCTCGCAGGCCGCCGGGTCGGACACGTCCGCCTGGATCGTGCGGACGGGCGAGCCCGCGGCCTCCGCCTCGGCCGCGGCGGCTCGCAGCCCGGCGGTGCCGCGGGCGATCAGGACGAGCCGGTCGCCGCCGGTGGCGAAGGCGCGGACGCAGGCCCGGCCGACGCCGGCGGTGGCGCCGGTGATGACCACGGTGCGGGGCTTCGATCGGGTGCGGATCGTCATGGCAGGCGTCATGGCGGACGTCTTGCCGGACGGCGGGCGGTGAAACGTCACCGCCGCGATCGCCCCGGTGACCGGTCCGGCGCCGCCGGGGCCGGGCGAACATATTCCACCGCCCGGTGTTTCCGGAGCCCCGTTGCGGTTAGCCGCGCTGCCGGGGGTCCGTGGCGTGAAGGAGGAGCACCGTGGCACGGATGGTTTCCGACCGACCACATCCCGGAACGGGTGCGTGCCCGCCCGGCACGCGGCCGGGAGGCCGAGCCCGTCCCCGGGTCGAGGCCCGCAGGGGAGCGCGGGCCGCGCTCCACGAGCCGCTGCCGTCGTCCGGAGGCCGCGATGGCCGTCACTGACCTGCCGCGGCGCGGCCTCGACCTGGCGCTGCGCAACCTGCGCACCGGCCGCTTCCAGCGCTCGCTCGCGCTGGCGACCGCGGCCGGCTCGGTGATCACCGCCGCCGAGATCTACCTGGAGCACGACCGGGCCGGCTTCGGCAACCGCGTCATGTGGTGGCCGGTGTGGCTGGGCCCGGTCGGTGCGGCCGCCGGGATCGCCGGGGCGCTCAGCCCGCGCGCGGCGCACACCATGCTGCCCGTGGCCTCCACGGCGATCATCGCCAACGGCCTCCAGGGCACCTACCTGCACGTCCGGGGCATCGCGGAGAAGCCCGGAGGCTGGGCGATGGCCCGCTACAACCTGGAGATGGGGCCGCCGCTGTTCGCGCCGCTGCTGATGAGCATGGTCGGAGGGATGGGCCTGGTCGCCGCCGTCCTGCGCAGGGAGTCCCGGGATGCCTGAGCCCCGCTTCCCCGGCTACGACGTGCTCGGCCAGGCCCGGCACTGGGACCGGGAGACAACCGCGGTCGTGTACTCCCGCACCGGCCCGCAGCCGGCACTGCGCTTCTTCACCCCCGCCGAGGAGGCCACCGCCCGCGCCCTGCTGGACCTGCTGCTCGACCACCCCGCGCCGGACCTGCTCCCGATGATCGACGCCCGGCTCGCCGAACGGCAGACCGACGGCTGGCGCTTCGCCGACATGCCGGAGGACGACGAGGCCTGGCGGCGCACCCTGCGCGCCCTGGACGAGGACGCGGACGGCCCGTTCTCCTCCCTCACCGAGGTCCAGCAGCGGGCGCTGGTCGGCCGGGTCCAGGAACTGCACGGCGAGCAGTGGCACGGCCTGCCCGCCCAGCACGTCTGGAGCCTGTGGACCCGCTACGCGTGCACCGCCTACTACTCCACCCCCACCGCCTGGAACGAGATCGGCTTCGGCGGCCCCGCCCACCCCCGCGGCTACCTGCGCCTGGGCGTCGGCCTGCGCGAACCGTGGGAGGTCGCCGACGCCCACTCCCGGCCGCCGCGCCCGCCCGACCACCAACCGCCCGGCCCCGTCCCGCCCGCCACCGACCCCGGCCGTCACTCCCGGCTGCGCGCCGCCGCCGAGACGGTACGGGCCAACGCCGCCGCCGAACGCGAGACCCGCCGGAGCAACGAGTCCGCCTGGCTGCTGCCCCGCGACGGCCAGGGCTTCGACCACACCCTGCTGCGCGACATGCGCCGCTACCAGGACTCCGACGAGGTCGACCTGCTGATCGTCGGCTGCGGCGCCGGCGGCGCCACCCTCGCCCAGCGGATGGCCCGCCGGGGCTGGAGCGTCGTCGTCCTGGAGGCCGGCCCGTTCTGGGATCCGCTCGCCGACTGGGTCAGCGACGAGGCCGCCTCCCACCACCTGTACTGGACCGAGCCTCGGGTCGTCTCCGGCACCGACCCGGTGCCGCTCGGCTCCAACAACTCCGGCCGCGGCGTGGGCGGTTCGATGATCCACTTCGCCGGCTACACGCCGCGCTTCCACCCCTCCGACTTCCGCACCCACAGCCTCGACGGCGTCGGCGCCGACTGGCCGCTCGACTACGGCGACCTGCGTGACTCCTACCGGCGGGTGGAGTACGAACTCCCCGTCGCCGGCCAGTACTGGCCCTGGGGCGAGCCGCACGCCTACCCGTACCCGCCCCACCCCGTCGGCGGCAACGGCGAAGTCTTCCTGCGCGGCGCCGCCGCCCTCGGCATCGAGGCCCGGGTGGGCCCGGTCGCCATCACCAACGGCCGCTTCGGGCGCCGCCCGCACTGCGTCTACCGGGGCTTCTGCCTCCAGGGCTGCAAGGTCAACGCCAAGGCGTCCCCGCTGATCACCCACGTCCCCGACGCCCTCGCGCACGGCGCGGAGATCCGCGCCGACTGCATGGCCGCCGCCGTGGAACTCGACCGCGACGGACTCGCCCGCGGCGTCCGCTACTTCCACCACGGCCGCGAACACCTCCAACGCGCCCGCACCGTCGCCATCGCCGGGTACGCCATCGAGACCCCGCGGCTGCTGCTCAACTCCGCCAACTCCCGGTTCCCCGAGGGCCTGTGCAACGACCACGACCTGGTCGGCCGGTACGTGATGGTCCAGGGCGCCCCCCAGACCTCCGGCCGCTTCGACGAGGAGGTCCGCGCCTACAAGGCGCCGCCGCCCGAGGTCTCCACCGAGCAGTACTACGAGACCGACCCCGGCAAGCCCTACAAACGCGGCTTCACCATCCAGAACATCTCGCCGCTGCCCATCACCTGGGCCGAGCACGTCGTCGCCCAGGGCCACTGGGGCGCCGACCTGCGCTCCTACCTCTCCGACTACGTCCACTGGGCGACCCTCGGGGCGATGGCCGAACTGCTGCCCCAGCCGGACAACCGGATCACCCTGGCCGCGGAGACGGACCGGCACGGGCTGCCCGTCGCCGAGTTCGCCTACTCCCAGTGCGAGAACGACCGGATGCTGATCCGCGCCGCCCGCGAGGTGATGGAGTCCATCCTGCGCGCCGCCGGCGCCGGCGAGGTGATCACCATCGACCGCTACGCCCACCTGGTCGGCGGCTGCCGGATGGGAGCCGACCACCTGAGCGGCGTGGTCGACCACCGGCTGCGCACCTTCGCCGTGCCGAACCTGCTGATCACCGACGGCAGCGTGCTGCCCACCCAGGGCAGCGCCAACCCGGCGCTGACCATCATGGCCCTGGTCGACCGGGCCGCCGGCCTGCTCGCGGCGGGCGAACGCAGCGGACTGCGAGCACCGGCATGAGCGAGGTCGAGCGGATCGGAGTCCGCGTCTACACCGTCGCCACCGACGCCCCGGAAGCGGACGGCACCCTCGCCTGGGACCACACCACACTCGTCCTCGCCGAAGCCGTCAGCGGCCCGCACTCCGGCCTGGGCTGGACGTACGGCTCGCCCGCGACCGCCGCCGTGATCACCGGGGACCTCGGCCCGCTCGTCACCGGCCGCGACGCGCACGACACCAGCGGCGCGTACGAGGCGATGAACCGGGCGGTGCGCAACACCGGCCGCCCCGGCCTGGTCGCGGGCGCGATCTCGGCCGTCGACCTCGCCCTGTGGGACCTGCGCGGGCACCTGCTCGGCCTGCCGCTCGCCCGGCTGCTCGGCGGTGCCGCCCGGCCCGTCGCGGTGTACGGCAGCGGCGGCTTCACCACCTACTCCGCCGGGCAGCAGGAACGCCAACTGCGCCACTGGGCCGTGGAGCAGGGCATCCCGCGGGTCAAGATCAAGATCGGCGAGTCCCGGGGCACCTGCGAGCGGCGTGACCTCGAACGGGTCCGCGCCGCCCGCGCCACCGTCGGCGACCGGGTCGAGCTGTACACCGACGCCAACGGCGGTTACCAGCGCAAACAGGCCGTCCGGATCGGCGCCGCGCTCGCCGACGAGGGCGTCACCTGGTTCGAGGAACCCGTCTCCTCCGACGACCTCACCGGACTGCGCACGGTCCGCGACGCCGTCACCCCCGACGTCACGGCCGGGGAGTACGGCTACGACCTCGCCTACTTCGCCCGCATGGTCCCCGTCGTGGACTGCCTCCAGGCCGACGCCACCCGCTGCGGCGGCCTCACCGGCTGGCTGCGCACCGCCGCCCTCGCCGAGGCGCACGGCCTCGACATCTCCGCGCACTGCGCCCCCCACCTGCACGCCCACGCCGCCGCCGCCGTCCCCAACTGCCGCCACCTGGAGTGGTTCCACGACCACGTCCGGATCGAGGGGCTGCTCTTCGACGGCGCCCTCGACCCCGCCGGCGGGACCGTCACGCCCGGCGCCGACGGTGCGCCGGGCCACGGGCTGCGGCTGGCGGCCGACCGGGCGGCGCGGTACGAGGTCGGCTGAGGACCGGCCGCACCGGCCCACCCCGAGCCGGGTCCAGGCGGCGCCGACCGCCTGGACCCGGCTCGCGAATGCCCGGTCAGTCCCGTCGGTCGGTCAGTCCCGTCGGTCGGCGGGCGGCCGGGCCAGGCGCGCCGCGCACTCCAGCATCAACGCGTGCACGAACGCCTGCGGCAGGTTGCCCCGTTGCTGGCGCTGCGCGATGTCGTACTCCTCCGCGAACAGGCCCGCCGAGCCGCACAGCCCCCGGGTGGTCTCGAACCAGCGCGCCGCCTCCACGTGGTCGCCGTGCCCGTGCTCGGCGAGCGCCATCACGAAACCGCACAGCACGAACGCGCCCTCGGCCTCGGCCAGCGGCCGCTCGTCGTGCCGGAACCGGTAGGCGTAGTGCCCGTCGGTGAGTTCGCGGCGGCAGGCGCGCAGGGTGGCGACCGCGCGCGGGTCGTCCGGCGCGGGGGTGCCGCGCACCGACGGGAGCAGCAGCGCGAGGTCGGGCGAGGGGTCGCCGGGGGAGCGCTGCCACCGGCCGGAGGGGTGCAGGGCGTGGCGGGAGGTGTGCGCGAGCAGCCGGTCCGCCAGCGCGCTCCACCGGGCGGCGAGCCCGTCCGGCACGCCGGCCGGCCCGGCGGCCTCCGGGTGGGCGATCGCGCGCAGTCCCGCCGCGCAGATCAGCCGGCTGTGCGTCCACGCGCGCTCCTCCAACTCCCAGACGCCGGCGTCCGGCCGGTGCCACCTGTCGGCGATCGCGCGGGCGGCGGTGCGCACCGCCGCTCGCGCCTCCGGGGCCAGCCGCCCGTGCCGGGCGGCGGCCGCGTAGAGCAGCAGGGCCTCGCCGAAGACGTCGAGCTGGAACTGGTGGGTGATGCGGTTGCCCACCCGGTCGTGGCCGCCGGGGTAGCCGGGCAGGTCGACGCTCCGCTCGTCCGGCACCCGGCCGCCGGTCACCGTGTAGGCCGGGGAGAGCTCCGGGCCGTCCTCGTCGAGCCGTGCGGTGGTGAACCGCACCGCGTCGTCCAGGAGCGGGTACGGCCCGCAGGCGGCCACGGCCTGGCCGGCCAGGCACTGGTCGCGGATCCAGACGTAGCGGTAGTCGTAGTTGCGGCCGGCCTCGGCGCGCTCGGGCAGGCTGGTCGTCGCCGCGGCGACCATGCCCCCGCTGCCGGGGGAGGTGAGCCCGTGCAGGACGGCGTACGAGAACCGGGCGTCGCGGTCGTCCAGGGTGTGGCCGAGGTCGGGGACGGCGGCGCGCCAGGCGCGCTCGGTGGCGCGCCAGCAGCGGTCCGGTTCGGGCGCCGGCCCGCCGAGGGGGTGGTCGGCGACCTCCAGGACGAGGTCCAGCCGCTCGCCCGGGCGGAGCACGAGTTCGGCGGTGAGCGCCCCGTCCGGCTCGGGGCGGGCCGCCGCGGCGCCCGTCCAGCGCAGCCGCAGCCCGCCGGTGCGCAGTGACCAGCCGTCCGCGGTGCGCCGGGGTTCCCGGCTGCGGCGGGTGCCGAAGCCCGTCCCCGGTTGCAGGACGACCCGGACCCTGGCCGGCGCGAACTCGGCCGTCACGCGGCGCAACAGCACCAGCCGGTGCGGATCCGCGGGCAGGGCCAGCGCCTCCCGGCACTCCACCACGCCGTCCTCGGTGATCCACCGGCTGCGGCGGATCAGCCCGCCCTCCTCGTAGTGGCCGCCGGGCACGAACCGGCCCACCGGCGTGACCGCGTACACGCCGGTGCCGCCGATCAGGCCCGCGAACAGCGGCTCGGAGTCCCAACGCGGCGCGCAGAGCCAGGCGATCTCGCCGAACGGGCCCACCAGCGCGCCGCGTTCGCGGTCGGCGAGGAGGGCGTACTCGCGCAGGCTGCAGGGCGGGAAGGGCTTCACGGGGCGCCTCCCTGCGCTCAGGCCACCTGCGGGAGGACCCGGTCGCGGTAGAAGTCGAAGAACCCTTCCTGTTCCTCGCCGATCTGGCCGACGTACACCTCGTCGAAGCCTGCTCCGACGTAGGAGCGCAGCCGGTCGGCGTGCGCCTGCGGGTCGTCACCGCAGGTGACCGCGTCGGCCACCATGTCCTCGGTGACGAGTTCGGTGGCCTGTTCGAAGTGGCGGGGCGTGGGCAGCACCTGGGCGAGTTCACCCGGCAGCAGCTCGCTCGGCCAGAGCCGGTGGACGGTCTTGACGGCCCGGTCCCGGTCCTGCGCCCAGCACACCTTGACCCCGCCGATCACCGGGCCGGTGCCGCCGGCCGCGCGGTAGCGGTCGATCAGCTCGGTGTCCGGGGTCATCGTCACCAGCCCGTCCGCGTACTGCGCCGCCCGCTCCGCCGCCTTGGGCCCGAAGGCGGAGGCGTACACCGGCAGTCGGCCTTCCTTCGGCGGGGTGTACAGCCGGGCGTTCTCGACGGTGTAGTGCGTGCCGCGGTGGGAGACCTGGTCGCCGGTGAACAGCTTGCGCATCACCTCGACGGCCTCCTCCAGCATGTCCGCGCGCACGTCGAACGGCGGCCAGGCATCGCCCAGGACGTGCTCGTTCAGCGCCTCACCGGTCCCCACACCGAGCCGCAGGCCGCCGGCCAGCTGCACGTCCGCCGTGGCCGCGGCCTGCGCGGTCACGGCGGGGTGCAGCCGGACGGTCGGGCAGGTGACCAGGGTGGTCACCGGGAGCCGGGTGACCTGCGACAGCGCGCCGATCACGCCCCAGACGAAGGGGCTGTTGCCCTGGGCGTCGTTCCACGGGTGGAAGTGGTCGGAGATCGCGAGCCTGGTGAAGCCCGCCTGCTCCGCCCGGCGGGCCTGCTCGACCAGCTGGGCGGGGGTGAACTCCTCGCAGGACAGGAAGTAGCCGAACGCGGTCATGGCAGCCTCTCGTTTCGTCGGGTGACCCTCCCGACAGCGGCTATCCGCACCGGCCGTCGCGAAACCTCGGCGTCACCCCCTCCGACGGCTCGCGCCGCAGGCCCGCACGACCGACTGCCCGCACCGACTTCCTGGCCCGACTTCCTGGCCCGACGGCCCGGGAGTACCGGAGGTCCGGCCCCGGGCCGTGCCGGGGGTCAGCGCAGACCGGCGAACAGGTCGTCCTCCGGCAGGGCCGCGCCGGTGCCGTCCTTGACCCGGACGAAGGTCTCCACGCCCATCAGCTCGGTGAACCTCGGCTTGCCCATCTTCAGGAAGAAGATGTTCTCGCCCTGGCTGGCGTGCGCGGCCAGCGCGTCGAACTTCTGCCCGCCGAACTCGGTGGTGTCCACCCAGGTGGTGATCTCCTCGTCGGGCAGTCCGATCTCGGGCAGCTCGACGGCCTCCGCCGGATCCGGCTCCTCCTGGTCACCGCCGAACTCCCGCATGACCTCGCCGAACCGCTGCATCATGGAGCGCGGCGCCGTCGTCCAGTACACCTTCGGCGTCATCCCGGTCAGCTCCAGGGCCGCCATGGTGATGCGGTTCGCCTGGATGTGGTCGGGGTGGCCGTAGAACCCGTTCTCGTCGTAGGTCACCACCACGTCGGGCTCGTAGCGGCGGAGCAGTTCGGCGAGGCGGGCGGCGCCCTCCTCCACCGGCGTGCGCCAGAACGACCCGGGTGCGTCGTTGGCCTCCCAGCCCATCATCCCGGAGTCGGCGTAGTCCAGCAGTTCCAGGTGGGAGACGTTCAGGACCTCGCAGCTCGCCTCCAGTTCCCGCCGGCGCATCGCGGCGACGGCCGCCGGGTCGTGCCCGGCGTCGCCCGGCTTGACGCCCCCCGGTCCGTCACCGCAACCGCCGTCGGTACACGTGACCAGGACCGTACGGATGCCCTCCGCCGCGTACCGGGCGAGGACGCCTCCCGTTCCGGTGGCCTCGTCGTCGGGGTGGGCGTGCACTGCCATCATCGTCAGGGGCCGGTCGGCCATGGAAACCATCCTCGGGTCTGAAAAGTGCTCGGGTTCGAGTCTGCGTCACGAAAGCGCGCGGCGGCCCGCAATATTCCGCGCACCGCGTCGACGGCGCCCAGGACTGCCGGCGGTGCCGCCCAACTGCGCTGTGCCGCCGGGGGGTTCACGCGTCGAACGGTGCCACCCGGCTCTGTCGCCCGGCCCGTCGCCGTCGTCGTTGCGGCGCATCCGGTGCCCGGGTTCCGGGGTCCGGCTCCGCCGTGGCCGGGCCCGCGGCGGTCGGTACTACGATGCGCAGCGACAACTATCCGGTCGATCAACGGGGGGACCTGATGACGGGTCAGTGGCAGGAACTGGGCACGCCGGGCGGGCTCGAGGCGTACGTGCACCGCCCGCAGGGAGCGGTGCGCGGCGCGGTGGTGGTCTGTTCCGAGCTGTACGGGGTCAACGCGTACCTCCGGGGCGTCTGCGCCGAGCTGGCGGACCTCGGGTACGTGGCGGTGGCGCCGGACTTCTACTGGCGCCACGCCCGCCGCACCGAGCTCGGCTACAGCGCCGAGGAGCGCGAGGCGGGCCTGGTGCTGATGAACGCCCTGGACCGCGACGAACTGGTCGCCGACGCCGCCGAGGCGCTGGCCGCGGCCCGGAGCCTGGCCGACGGGCACGGCGTGGCGTTCGTCGGGACGAGCATGGGCGGGCACATCGCCGTGCGGGCGGCCACCGAGCTGCGCTTCGAGCTGGCCGCGGTGTTCTACCCGGGGTGGCTGCTGAACCCGGGCTTCCCGCTGGTCGGCCCGGTGCCGCCGCTGGAGACGGCCGAGCGGATCGCCGCCAACGGGGTGTACCTGCTGGGCTTCTGCGGCGAGCTGGACCACATCCTCCCGCAGGAGGAGTGGCAGGAGGCCGGGCACCGGCTGGCGGAGGCGAAGGTCGGGCACGAACTCGTCACCTATCCGGGTGCCCGCCACGGCTTCGCGGCCGACCGCCCGGCGGAGCACGACGCCGCCGCGACGGCCGACGCCTGGCGGCGCGTGCACGAGGCCCTGGCCGAGCGGCTGTAGGCGGCGCCCCAGCGGGCGGACCCGGCGGCTTCCGCCACCGGCACCCGGTGGCGGAAGCCGCCGTGCGTCGTAGCGCCCCGTGGTACCGCGGTACTACGGCCAGGACGATGATCGGCCCGGGGTACCACGGTTCGGCCCGCGCCCGCCCGTAGCGTGGAGCGCGAGGGTGGCCGGGACGGTCCGGCCCCGGAGCACAGGGGTGACCGATGATCGAGGCGCACCAGCTGACCAAGCGGTACGGCGAGAAGACCGCCGTCGACCGGCTGGACTTCACCGTCCGCCCGGGGACGGTGACGGGCTTCCTGGGGCCCAACGGCGCCGGCAAGTCCACCACCATGCGGATGATCGTGGGCCTCGACGCCCCCACCGGCGGAACGGTGCGGGTCAACGGCCGCCGGTACGCCGAGCACGCGGCGCCGCTGCAGGAGGTCGGCGCGCTGCTGGAGGCCAAGTCGATCCACCCGGGCCGCTCGGCCTTCAACCACCTGATGGCGCAGGCCCACACCCACGGCATCCCGCGCCGACGGGTCGAGGAGGTCATCGAGCTGACCGGGCTGCAGTCGGTGGCCCGCAAGCGCGCCGGGGCGTTCTCGCTCGGCATGGGCCAGCGCCTCGGCATCGCCTCGGCCCTGCTGGGCGACCCGGCCACGGTGATGCTGGACGAACCGGTCAACGGCCTCGACCCCGAGGGCGTCCTGTGGATCCGCAACCTGCTGACCTCGCTCGCCGCAGAGGGCCGCACCGTCTTCGTGTCCTCGCACCTGATGAGCGAGATGGCCCTGGTCGCCGACCACCTGATCGTCGTCGGACGGGGCCGGCTGCTGGCCGACACCACCGTGCAGGACCTGGTCCACCAGGCCGGCGGCGACGTGGTCAAGGTCGTCAGCGCCGACCCGGCCGCACTGCGGTCCGCACTGGCCGGCCCGGACGTGGAGATCACCGGCCGCGCCGGCACCGAGGAACTGCTCGTCACCGGCCGCACGGCCCGCGAGATCGGCCTCGCCGCCGCCGAGCACGGCATCGCCCTCTTCGAGCTCACCCCCCGGACGGTCTCCCTGGAGGAGGCGTTCATGGAGCTGACCCGCGACGCCGTCGAGTACCACGGCATCACCACGCCCACCGCCGGCACCGCGGCCGGCACCGCTGCCGACACCGAGAACCCGAGGAGCGCGGCATGAGCGAGCGAAGCGAACGAACCATCGAAAGGCGCGCCTCCGGCGAAGCGGCCGCCGAGCGCAACGAGGTGGACGCATGAGCACCATCGCACCGAGCCCGACGTCCACGTCCGCCGGACCCCGGCCCGCCCGCCCCGCCTACAAGGTCACGGCGGCCCGGGTGCTGCGCTCCGAATGGGCCAAGCTGTGGTCGCTGCGCTCCACCTGGATCACCCTGGGCCTGGCCCTGCTCTTCCTGGTGGCCTTCGGACTGATCGCCGCGTTCCAGTTCAGGTCCCGGATCAGCGAGGGCCGCCCGATGGACCGCGACTTCGCGGAGTCGAGCGCGCTGAGCCTGTCCCTGTTCGGCACCAACTTCGCCCAGCTGGCGCTCGGTGTCCTCGGTGTCCTGGTCGCCGCCGGCGAGTACTCGACCGGCATGATCCGGTCCACGCTGGCCGCCGTCCCGCGCCGCCTGCCGGTGCTCTGGTCCAAGGCCGCGGTGTTCGGGCTGATCGCGCTGGTGCTCGGCACCGCCGGGGTGTTCGCCACGTTCCTCGCCGACAGCCGGATCCTCTCCGACACCCGCGCGGCGATGACCCTCTCGGACGCCGGGGTGATTCGCGGCCTGCTCGGCGGCGGGCTGTACCTGGCCCTGGTCGGGGTGGTCGGCGTCGCGCTGGGCGCGCTGCTGCGCTCGGTGGCCGGCGGCATCGCCGTCCTGGTGGCCTCGCTGATGCTGATCCCCGGGCTGACGGCACTGCTGCCCAGCTCCTGGCAGGGCCACATCAGCCCCTACCTGCCCAGCCACGCGGGGGAGGCGATGTTCGCCCTGCACCACGACGCGACGACGCTCTCGCCGACGGCCGGTCTGGCCGTCTTCCTCGGCTGGACGGTGCTCGCCCTGGCCGGTGCCGCCGTACGACTGGTGCGCACCGACGCCTGAGACACTCGGAGTGCGGCGCCGGGGCAGCCCGGCGCCGCAGCCACGACCGCGACCAGCCCGGCCGACCCAGGAGGTGCCACCGGTGAGCGACCACGCCTCCACCGGCCCGTTCACGGGAGCCGAGACCCTGTCCGGCCATCCGCTGTTCGCGCGCCTGGCCCGGATCGGCCAGCGGGTGCGGCAGGCGGACCGCGACCACCCCTGGCTGTTCGACGCCGCCGTGGTCGCCGCCGCCTTCCTGGTGTTCTGCCTGCCCGACCTCGTCCCCGGACACGGCGACGGCGGGCCGCGCGAGCACCGGATCGTCCTCGCCCGGCTGCCTCTCGTGCCCACCCTGGCCCTGCAGGCCGGGCTGCTGATCCCGCTGCTGTGGCGGCGGCGCCGGCCCACGGCGGCCTTCGCCGCGATCATGGCCGTCTTCGTGCTGCAGTGGTCGCTGGGCGTCGGGCTGCGCGCCGACGCCGCCCTGCTGGTGGCCCTCTACAGCCTCGCGCTGAACGGTCGGCTGCGGCACCTGGCCTGGTCCTGCGCGGCCATGGCCGGCGCCGTCTCCCTGGTCGCGGTGGCGGTCTCCGGCGGCGGGCTGCCGGTCGGCGACGCGCTGTTCTTCCTCTTCAGCGCGGCCACGGCGGCCGTCGCCCTGGGCATCGCGGTGCGCATCCGCCGCGCCCAGCTCGCCGGGCTGCGCGAACGCGCGGCGCGGCTGGAGATCGAGCGGGACCAGCGCAGCCGGCTGGCCGCCGTCACCGAGCGCACCCGGGTGGCCCGCGAGATGCACGACATCATCGGCCACAACCTGTCCGTCATCGTCACCCTCGCCGACGGCGGCGCGTACGCGGCGCAGACCTCGCCCGAGCGCGGCCGGGAGGCCCTGCTGCTGATCGGCGAGACGAGCCGCCAGGCGCTCGGCGAGCTGCGCCGCATGCTCGGCGTGCTGCGCGACCGGGTCAACGAGGACGCCGAGCTCACCCCGCAGCCCGGCGTCGCCGACCTGGACGGCCTGTGCACCCGGATCCGCGCCGCCGGGCCCCAGGTGGTGTACACGGCCTCCGGCGACCTCGACCGGCTGGACCGCGGCGTGCAGCTGATGGCCTACCGCATCGTCCAGGAGTCGCTGACCAACGCCCTGAAGCACGCCGGCCCCGACACCCGCGCCCACGTCACCGTGAGCGCCGACGTCGACCGGCTGCGGGTGCGCGTCCAGGACAGCGGCCCGCCCGTCGGCGCCGGTACGCCCGCGCAGCCGGCCGGGGAGGGGCACGGCCTCGCCGGGATCCGCGAGCGCGCGGCGCTGTTCGGCGGCTCCGTCACGGCGGGCCCCGGCCCCGGTGCAGGATGGACCGTGGAGGCGGTACTCGACCTCACCCCCGAACCGACAGGCGGCCCGACGTGACCACCGTCCTCATCGTGGACGACCAGCCACTGCAGCGCTACGGCTTCCGCATGCTGCTGGAGAGCCAGCCCGACACCGAGGTCGTCGGCGAGGCGGCGCACGGCGGCGAGGCGGTCCGGCTCACCGCCGACCTGCGGCCCGACGTCGTCCTGATGGACATCCGGATGCCCGGCATGGACGGCATCGAGGCCACCCGGCAGATCGCCGCGAGCGGCGGCCGCTCCCGCGTCCTCGTCCTGACCACCTTCGACCTCGACGAGTACGCCCACGCCGCGCTGCGCGCCGGGGCCAGCGGCTTCCTGCTCAAGGACGCCCGCCCCGAGGAACTGCTGTCCGGGATCCGCTCGGTCGCCGAGGGTGACGCCGTGGTGGCCCCCGCCGTCACCCGGCGCCTCCTCGACGCGTACGCCCACCGCCTGCCCCTCCGCCCGCCGGGCGCGGCGCCGGCCGCCGACGCTCGGCTGGACGCCCTGACCGAACGCGAGCGGGAGATCCTGCTCGCGATCGCCCACGGCTGGAGCAACGGCGAGATCGCCCAGCGGCTGGTGCTCGCGGAGTCGACCGTCAAGACGCACGTCAGCCGGGTGCTGGCGAAGGTCGGCGCCCGGGACCGCGTCCAGGCGGTGATCTTCGCCTACGACCGCGGCCTGACCCGCCCGCACCCGCCGGTCTGATTGGGCCCCGCCGCCGGGCCGCACCTTGATCGCCGGCGGGGGCGGCCCTACGCTGGCCCGATGACAGCCTTCCCCGCCGCCCAGCGACTGCGGCTGCTCCCCGGCCGGTTCGCCGTCGAGCACCTGGCGGGTGATGCGGCCCGGGTGCCGGGCGGCGACTGGCTCGCCGTGGTCCGGGCGCCGGAGGGGCTCACCGTGGTCCGTCCGCTCGGGCCGGGGGAGGAGACGGCCCCGGAGCAGTGGGCCGCGCTGTACGGCGGCGACACCGCCCACGCCGTCGACGTGCCGGGCATGCTCGCCGCGCTGCTCGTGCCGCTGGCGGCGGTCGGCATCCCGGTCTTCGTGGCCTCCGCCTTCCACGCCGACGTGGTGCTGGTGCCGGTGGAACGGCTCCCGCAGGCCGAAGCCGCGCTCCGGGCGGCCGGCCACGAGGTCGGCTCACCGCACTGACCTCCCGGCCTGGACCGGCCGGCGGGGCCGGGCGGCCCGGTCAGTCGACCGGCGCGATCCCCAGGTGGCGCAGCGCCGAGCGGGCGGCGTGCAGACCGCAAAGGCCGTGGACGCCGGCGCCGGGCGGGGTGGCCGCCGAGCAGAGGTAGACACCGGGGATGCCGGTGGCGTACGGGTCGAGGGCGGCGCGCGGGCGCAGGACGGTCTGGAGCGGGGTGTTGGCACCGGTGCCGATGTCGCCGCCGACGAGGTTGGCGTTGCGGCGCGGCAGGTCGGGCGTCGGGACGGTGGCGGTGGCGAGCACCCGCTCCCGGAAGCCGGGTGCGAAGCGTTCGAGCTGGCCGAGGACCGGCCCGGAGGCGTCCCCGTCGTAGCCGTGCGGCACGTGCGCGTAGGCGTACACGGGGTGGACGTCGCCGCGCGAGCGGCCGGGATCGGCGAGGTACTGCTGGGCCACCAGCACGAAGGGGCGTTCGGGCATCCGGCCCCGGGCGGTCTCCCGTTCCGCGTGGGCGATCTCCTCCAGGGTGCCCCCGACGTGGACGGTGCCCGCCCGGCGGCAGTCCTCGTGACGCCAGGGCACGCCGCCCTGGACGGCGAAGTCGATCCGGAACGCCGCCGGACCGTACCGCCAGCGCCGGTAGGCGCGCCGCACCCGCGGCGGCAGGTCCTCGCCGCAGAGGTCCGCCGCCGCGCCGGGGGCGACGTCCAGCAGGACCAGCGGGCACGGCCGGAGCTCGGCCAGCGAGCGCACCGCGCGCCCCGTCTCGACACGGCCGCCGAGTTCGGCGAGCCGCGCCGCGAGGGCGTCCGTGATCCGGCCGGAGCCGCCCCGGGCGACCGGCCAGCCGCGGTGGTGCGCGGCGGCGAGCAGCAGCAGGCCGACGGCCGAGGTGAGCGGTCGTTCCAGCGGCTGGAAGGCGTGCGCGGCCGCCCCGGCGAACAGGGCCCGGGCCCGGTCGGTGCGCCAGCGGCGGGCGAGCAGCGTGGCGGGCCGGACGGCGTCGAAGCCGAAACGGGCGAGCCGCAGCGGGTGCCGGGGCACCCGCAGGAGCGGGCGCAGCGCGTCCGCCGCCAGGGCGTCGAAGTGCCCGCTCGGCCCGGCGAACACCCGCAGCCAGGCGTCGGCGTCCGGCCCGAGGGCGCGGGCGCTCTCCCGGACCGAGCGCACCGCGACGGCCGCGTCCCCGCCGTCCAGCGGATGGGCGAGGTCCACCTCCGGCCATGCCCACGCCAGACCGTGCCGGGCGAGGTCCGGGGAGCGCAGCAGCGGCGAGGCCACGCCGAAGGGGTGCACCGCCGAGCAGTGGTCGTGCAGGAGGCCCGGCAGGGTGGCCTCGCCGCTGCGGGCGCCGCCGCCGGGTTCCGCGGCGGCCTCCAGCACGGTGACCGCGAGGCCGTGCCGGGCGAGGGTGACCGCCGCGGCCAGGCCGTTGGGCCCGGAGCCCACGACGACGGCATCGGTCATGTGCTGCCTCCAGCTGCCTCCAGAGCGCGCGGCCTCCGCGAAGCGCGGCCGCCGCCTGGCGCGGCCTCCCGTGCGGGGCCGCCCCGGCGGTGCCGCGGCCCGGGGCGGGCGGCGGCGTCGTACCCCGCGTGGTCGCGGGACGGGACAAGTCTCCTCCGCCACCGGACCGGCCACCCGCGGGAGGAGGCGGAAGGCACCGCCGTCCGGCGGGAGGGACGGCCCGCCGGCGGGCGCCCGTGCACAGGCGTCAGCCGTCCCAGGCGATGGCCGTGACGGCGGCGGTCATGAGCACCCAGGCGAGGACGGGAACGCCCAGCGTGACGGCGAACGGCCACTGCGTCGACAGGAAGAGGAGGGAGCCGAAGAACGCGAAGACGACGACGAAGGCGGCGCCCATGGCGGGGGAGCCCACCGCGCCCCCGCGCGGCAGGGTCACCCCGTACGCGGTCAGGGCCGATCCCAGGCCGACCAGGAGGGCCACCTTGAGGGAGGTCAGCCAGTACGTGCTCGGGTTGTCCGCGCGGTGGCCGTGGTACGACACCACGACCACCCGGCCCCGCCAGACCGCCAGTTCCACGTCCGTGCCGATCTCCACGTCGTCGTAGAAGGCCTTGCCGACGGTGTACGTGCCGGAGGGCGCCGACTCGCGGGACACCGTCAGCTCGTAGCTGGGGGAGTCGCCGCTGTTGTCGACCCGCCCCGCCCGCACCTTGCCGGCCTCATGCCGCAGGCAGTCCGCGCCGGGCACGGCCTCCGCCGTGCCGCACGACGGGGCGGTGAGATAGGCGCCGGACTCGTGGTAGGCGTCGACGAACCAGCTGAAGCCGAGGGCGGCGGTGGCCGCCCCCGCGACCAGGAGCAGGAGGCAGGCCAGCCAGCGGGCGACCCGCCCGGCAGCCCGCCGGAGCCTGCGGGGCGGCCTTGCGTCCTCGATCCGCGCGTTCATCGCACCCCCGTCGGTCACGTTCCCGGCACCTCCCCGGTGCCCAGCGGGGATGATGCCAGGCCGCGGCCGCCTGCGGGAGCAACCCGGCTGCCTTGTAACGCACTTGTGCAATTCGGCTGTTGGGGGGCGGCGCCAGCCCGCGCCGTGCGACGAGCCGTCGGGGCGGCCGGACGGCCCGCAGGCGGGGGGGGCGTAGATTGCCGGTCGTGACGACTTCCGATCCGCTGAGCCCCGTGTCCCGCACCGCCGTGTCCGTCGCCCGGGTGCGGGCCTACGAGAGCGCCCGTCCCGATCCGCTCTTCGTCGACCCGTACGCCGCCGCGTTCGTCACGGCCGCCGACGTGCCGGCGCCCGGCGACGGCCCCCGCAGCAGCCTCGCCAAGGCCCTGGTCGCGCACGGCATCCTGCGCACCCGCTTCTACGACGACCGCCTCCTCGCGGCCGGCGCCGACCAGGTCGTGCTGCTCGCGGCGGGCCTCGACACCCGCGCCTACCGGCTGGACTGGCCGGCCGGCACCCGGGTGTTCGAACTCGACCTGGCCCCGGTGCTGGCCTTCAAGGACCGGGTCCTCGACGGGATCGGTGCCGAACCGAGGAGCGGGCGCACCACCCTGCCCGGCGACCTGTCGGACCCGCAGTGGCCCGGCCGCCTGGTCGAGGCCGGGTTCGACCCGTCGCGGCGCTCGGTCTGGCTGGCGGAGGGGCTGCTGGTCTACCTCACGGCGGAGGAGGCGGCCGCACTGCTCACGGCCGTCGCCGGCCTGGCCGCCCCGGGCAGCCGTCTGCTGCTGGAGCAGGGCGGGGACGTGGCCGCCACCCCGAACGACCCCTCGCTCGCCCACGTCACCGAGCTGTGGCGCGGCGGCCTCGGCCCCGAGACCCACACCTGGCTCGACCGGCACGGCTGGACCACCGAGCTCACCGCCCTGGACATGGTCGGCGAGGCGTACGGCCGACCGCTGCCGGGCCCCACCACCAGGGGCTTCATCGAAGCGGTCCGGCGCACGGACGGCTGAGCCCGCCCCCTGGCGGCTGAGCGCGCACCGGCGGCTGAGCCCGCCCCCGGCGGCACCCGCCGCTCCCGGACCGTCACCACGCCGGGCACGGCGGCACCGACCGTACCCACCTCAGGCCCGTGCGCTGGTCGATCGCCCCGTCCCGGCGTCGGAGCCGGTGCGCGCGACCACGCGCACCGCCCGGTGCCGCGTTGCGTCAGCCGCAGCCTGCTGGGCCGGCGGACCGGTCCGACCCGTGGGCGGCGCCGCGCTGCGCCCCGCTGACGCCCGCAGGCACGAGGGCGTCAGCGGCCGGCCGGCACCGGGGGCCAGGTGTCGGCGGCCAGCACGCCGGTGGCGTAGGCGCGGGCGACCAGGGCGGTGCGGTTGGGCACCCGCCAGCGCCGGGAGAGCCGGGCGAGGTGGTAGTTGACCCCGTCGGGGGTGAGGCCGATCTCCCGGGCGATCTGCGCGGTGGTGGCACCCCGGGCCGCCGCGGCGAGGATCCGCCCCTCGACCGGGCTGACCTCGGCCCGCGGGCCCGGCGGCTCGTCCCCGGGCTCCACGGCCCGCAGCGAGAGCAGCAGGTTCGGGGTCTGCTCCGGGGCGTCGCTGACCAGGTCGACGGTCATCTCGCCGCACCGCTCACGGCCGGCCGCGGACGTCCAGCGGACCCGGGCCGGGTACTGCGAGCGGCGGTGCATCCGGACGGCCTCGGCGAGCGCCTGCAAGGTGTCGGTGTCCTGGAGGGTGAAGAACTCCAGGATCCTGCGGTCGCGCAACTGCCCCGGCAGCATGCCGAACTCGGCCGCCATCGCCCGGTTGACGATCAGCACCCGGCCGCCGAACTCGACCACCGCGATGGGCAGCGGCACGTGGTCCAGCAGCCGCAGCGCCCGGTTGCGCCAGATCACCGCGGCGTCCTGCCCGTTCTCCGGCACCGGGCCGCAGCCCACGGTCGGTCGCATCTCGGGTCCTCCTTCCCGTGGCGGCCGCGCGCACCAGTGCTGACGGTTCGTGGGCAAGTCCGCGGCCGCCCCGGGTACTACACAATCATGTAGTGATCAGGGTCGGGCCTCCCGCCCGGTGGGCTCAGAGTGGAGCAAGCCGAGTTTTCCGCCGCGGGAGGGACCAACGCATGACCGAGACCATGACCGAGACCGGGACCGGGACCGACACCAGGGCCGAGGACGAGACCGGCGCGGGGGCCGGGGCCGAGATCGGCGCCGCCACCGAGACCCGGGCCGGGGCCGTGACCGGGGCCCTGACGCTCCCCCTGGCGGACATCTCGGCGGCGCCGCCGGTCGCCGCCCCGGTGCTGCGGACCATGGAGCTGGCCAGAGAGCACGGTCCGGCCTTCGTCCAGCGGTTGCACGGCCGGGACACCCTGATCGTCAGCAGCCTGGAACTGGTGGAGGAGCTGGCCGACGAGACCCGCTTCACCAAGTCCGTCGGCCCGGCGCTGGAGAACGTCCGCCGGTTCACCGGCGACGGCCTGTTCACCGCCTACAACGAGGAGCCCAACTGGGCCCGGGCGCACGACATCCTGATGCCCGCCTTCGCGCTCGGCTCGATGCGCACCTACCACCCGGTGATGCTTCGGGTGGCCCGTCGGCTGATCGGCTCCTGGGACCGCCGGTCGGCCGCCGGGCTGCCGGTGGACGTGCCCGGCGACATGACCCGGATGACCCTGGACACCATCGGGCTGGCCGGCTTCGGCTTCGACTTCGGCTCCTTCGAACGGGACGAGCCGCACCCGTTCGTGGAGGCGATGGTCCGCTGCCTGGAGTGGGCGATGACCAAGCTCATCCGCGACCCGGAGCTCGACCACGGCGAGCGCGACGCGGCCTTCCGGGCCGACGCCGACTACCTGGCCGGCGTGGTCGACGAGGTGATCGCCGCCCGGGCCGGCGAGGACGCCCAGGGACCGGCCGAGGACCTGCTCGGCCTGATGCTCGGCGCCCAGCGCCCCAGCGACGGCACCCGGCTGGACGCCGAGAACATCCGCAACCAGGTGATCACGTTCCTGATCGCCGGCCACGAGACCACCTCGGGCGCGCTCTCCTTCGCGATGTACTACCTGGTCAAGCACCCAGCCGTGCTGCGGGAGGTCCAGCGGGAGGTGGACGCGCTCTGGGGCGACCAGCCCGACCCGGAGCCCTCGTACGAGGACGTCGGACGGCTGCGGTACACCCGGCAGGTGCTCAACGAGGCCCTGCGGCTGTGGCCGACCGCGCCCGCCTTCAGCCGCGAGGCGCGGGAGGACACCCTGCTCGGCGGCCGGATCCCGGTGCGCGCCGGAGAGACGGTCCTCGTGGCGACCCCGGTGCTGCACCGCGACCCCGCGTGGGGCGACAACCCCGAGCTGTTCGACCCCGCCCGGTTCGACGCCGAACCCGAGGCGGCCCGCTCCCCGCACGCCTTCAAGCCCTTCGGCACCGGCGAACGCGCCTGCATCGGACGGCAGTTCGCGCTGCACGAGGCCGTCATGCTGCTCGGCATGCTGGTCCACCGCTACCGCCTGATCGACCACGCCGACTACCGGCTGACCATCAGGCAGACGCTCACCATCAAGCCCGACGAGTTCACCCTCACCCTCGCCCGGCGCACCCCCGTGCCCGTGTCCGTCGGGCCCGCGGCCGCCTCGGACGCACCGGCCGGCACCGGCGCCCGACGGCCCGGCCGGGTCCGCCAGGGCACCGGCCTGCTGCTCCTGCACGGCTCCAACTACGGCGCCTGCCGCGAGTTCAGCCGCCGGCTCGCGGAGGCCGCCGCCGACCTGGGCTGCGACACCGTGACCGCCCCGCTGGACGCGTACGCGGACGGGCTGCCCACCGACCGGCCGGTGGTGATCACCGCCGCCTCGTACAACGGCCAACCCACGGACGACGCCGCGCAGTTCGTCCGCCGACTGCAGGAGGCGGACGCGGGGCAGGGCGCCGCAGCCGGCTCGGCGGACGGCGTCGAGTACGCCGTCCTCGGCGTCGGCGACCGCACCTACGCCGCCACCTACCAGCGCATCCCCGCCCTGATCGACGACCGGCTCGCCGCCCTCGGCGGCACCCGGCTGATCGCCCGCGCCGAGGCCGACGCCTCCGGCGACCTGTCCGGCACCGTGGGGCAGTTCACCGAGGCGCTGCGCACCGCCCTGCTGGAGCGGTACGGGGACGCCGACGCCCCGGCCGCGACGCAGCCGGAGGCCGCGTACACGGTGACCGAGGTGGTCGGCGGCCCGCTGGACGCGCTGGCCGCCCGGCACGGCATGACCGCGCTGACCGTCACCGCCGTCGGCAGCCTGACCGCCCCGGGGTACCCCCGGGTGAAGCGCCTGGTCCGCCTCGCCCTGCCCGAGGGCACCGGCTACCGGACGGCCGACCACCTCACCGTCCTCCCGGCCAACGACCCGGCCCTGGTCGAGCGGGCGGCCGGGCTGCTCGGCGCCGATCCGGAGACGGTGCTCGACATCGTGTCCCACCGGCGCTCCGGCCTGGCCGTCGACCGCCCGCTGACCGTCAGGGAACTGCTCACCCACCACGTCGAGTTGCAGGACCGCCCCAGCGCCGGCCAGCGGGCCGTGCTGGCCGCGCACAACCCCTGCCCGCCCGAGCAGGCGGCGCTGCGCGCGCTCCCCGAGGACGACCCGCGCACCCTGCTGGAGCTGATCGAGGACCACCCGGCCCTGCGGGGCGCCCTGAGCTGGCCGGTGCTGCTGGAGCTGCTGCCGCCGATCCGCCCCCGGCACTACTCCATCTCCTCCTCGCCCACCGGCGGGTCGGGCGAGGTGGACCTGATGGTCTCCGTGCTCAGCGCCCCGGCCCGCTCCGGCCGCGGCACGTTCCGGGGCACCGGCTCCGGCCACCTGGCCCGGCTGGCCGTCGGAGACACCGTCCTGGCCCGGGTCCAGCCCTGCCGGGAGGCGTTCCGGATCGGGCACCGCACCCCGGTGGTCATGATCGCGGCCGGTACCGGCGTCGCGCCCTTCCGCGGCGCCGTCGCCGACCGCCGCGCACTGCTCGCGCAGGGCGCCGAACCGGCCCCGGCGCTGCTCTACTTCGGCTGCGACGACCCGGAGGCGGACTACCTGCACCGGGCCGAACTGGAGGAGGCCGACCGGGCCGGCGCGGTCTCGATGCGGCCCGCCTTCAGCGAGCGTCCGCAGGACGGGCGGCGCTTCGTGCAGGACCGCCTCGCGGCCGAGGGGGCGGAGGTCTGGGACCTGCTCGCGGCGGGCGCCGAGGTGTACGTGTGCGGCGACGGCGCGCGGATGGCGCCGGGCGTGCGCGCCGCGTTCCGGGAGCTGTACCGGCAGCGAACGCCCGGGGCCGACGAGCAGCGGGCCCAGGCCTGGCTGCAGGGGCTGATCGAGGCCGGGCGGTACGTCGAGGACGTGTACGCGGGCTGACGCCGGCCCGGCTCCGGGACGCCGGGGCGCCGGGACGGCCGCCGGCCCCGCTGCTTCGCGCAGCGGGGCCGGCGGTCCGACGGTTCCAGGGCCCGGGGCTCGGAAGACCGGGCTCAGGAGCCGGGGCTCAGCGGTCGGGCTCGGCGGTCGAGCCCGGCAGCTCGGGGTTCACGGCTCAGTAGACGCTCACCCCGTACGCGGCGAGCGCCGCGTTCACCGGCTGGAAGAACGTCGTCCCGCCCGAGGTGCAGTCGCCGCTGCCGCCGGAGGTGAGGCCGAGCGCCTTGGTGCCGTCGTAGAGAGGGCCGCCGGAGTCGCCGGGCTCGGCGCAGACGTTGGTCTGGATCAGACCGCGCACGGTGCCGCCGTCGGTGTAGCGCACCGTGGCGTTGAGCCCGGTGACCTGGCCGCCGTGCGTGCCGCTGGTGGAGCCGGTGCGCTTGACGGACTCGCCGACGACGGCGTTCGGGGCGGAGGTGAAGCCGCCGGGGTGGGCCAGGGCGCTGTTGTCGTAGCGGACCAGCGCGTAGTCGTGGCCGGGGAAGGTGGAGCTGACGGTGGGGCCGATCCGGGTGCCGTGGGCGGCGTCCGTGTACCAGTCGGGGGCGACGTTGCCGCAGTGCCCGGCGGTGAGGAAGTAGTGGGTCGAGCCGCCCACCACGTTGAAGCCGAGCGAGCAGCGGTACTTGCCGCCGTAGATGGCGTCGCCGGCGGCGAGCAGCGGGGTGAACACCCCGGGGACGCGGTGGACGGTGAGGGTGGCCGCGCCGGTGCCGGCGGTCCGCATGATCTTGGCGAGTCCGGCCGGGGAGACGGTGCTGTCGGCGGTCACCACGACGCGTCCGGCGGCCTCGTCGACGTACCAGGCGGTGCCGTTGACCTCGGCCTTCAGGACGGCGTCGCTGATGGCCGCGAGCTGTTCGGGTTCGGCGGTGTGGGCGGGGGCGGCCGCGGCGCCGGGCACGCCGACCGCGGTGGCGGTCAGCAGGCCGAGGGCGACGGCGAGCAGGCGGGTGCGGCGTCGGGTGGTGCCGGTGCGGGGGGTCCTGCGCTTGGTCCTCACCGATCTCCTCCTGGGAGTGAGAGGCCCCTTGGGGGTCGGGGGCCGTGAGGCGCGGTCAGGCGGCGGGCGGACTCCGATCGGTGCTGTCCGGAAGCACGACGGATGATCTGCCCCTGACAGGCGCTGAGCGGAAGTATGAGGAAACGGACCCTTCGGTACAAGCCTCCTGACCGGGTGTCGCCGGCCCTTGCGCCGTCGGGGCGAGCGCACGGAGCACCGCGGGGGCGCACGGCGTCGACCGGGGGAGTGGGGCAGGGCTCCGGACATCGGTCCGTCCCTCCCCTGCGGTGGGGCCCCCGAGGTGACCGCTCGTCAGACCACCCGGTCGGACGCGCGCGTGAGGAGAACGTGTTACCGGCGTGGCCGGGTGGGGCCCCCGACGGGTGGCACCGGACGCGCGACGCCGCCCTGCGGACGGGTGAGCCGCCACACCAGTTCCTCGCCCGTCTCCGCCGGGGCCAGCGCCTCGGCGGGGCGGCGCAGGTGCTCGGTGAAGCCCAGTCGGGCCGGGACGGCGCCACTGGCGCGGTTGGCGGGGTCGTGGACGATCTCGACGTGGCGCACCCGGGGGAGCCGGAAGGCCTGGTCGACCAGCGCCGCGGCAGCCCGGGTGGCCAGGCCGCGCCCGGTGACGGCGGGATGGAGCCAGTAGCCGATCTCCAGGACGTCGTCCGGGCCGTCGTCGCGCCGGTACAGCCCGCAGGCGCCGACGATGGCACCGTCCAGCACCACCGCGAAGGCGAAGTCCCGGCCGTTCGCCCAGCACTGCGCCCGGGCGGCCAGGTACTCGGCGGTCTTGGCGCGGCTGTGCTCGGCCACCCAGGGCATCCACGGCCGCAGGTGCTCCTGCGACTCCTCGATGACGGTGAATAGCTCGGGCAGGTCCGCCTCCCCGGCGAACCGGCGCAGGGTCAGACCGTCCAGCACGATGACGGCTTGGGGGCGTGCCGGGGGTTCCGGCCGTTCCAGAGGTTCCATCAGCAGAGGATCGTCCGTACCCGGTTCACCCGGCAAGCGGATTAGGCGGCCGCGGCGGCCGGGACGGCGGGGGCGGCTGTGGGGGTTCGGCGGGCGGCGACGGCTGTCCGGGCGTCGGCGGCCAGGGCGGGCGGCAGGCGGCGCGGGTGCGGGCGAGGTGGAGCGCGGTCCCGATTCCGGCCGCAGAGGTGGCGACGACGACGAGAGCGGCGTCGAAGAAACCGACCATGGCGAGGTCGAAGCGACCGCCGGTGGCGGCCGCCGTGAACTCGGGGCCGACCAGGCCGCCCGGATCCTCGGTGACGCTGACCCGCTCGCCCACGGTGTCCCAGACGCCGCAGTCCAGCGACCCGCCGCGCCCCGGGGCGTCCTCGTAGCGCACCGAGCAGTGGTAGGCCGTCGTCTTGCCGTGGCTGACCCGTACCCCGGTGACCGTGCCCGGGTGGATGACCCCGCGCATGCCGAGCACCGTCGCCTGCGCGGTCCTCATGCTCAGCAGCGGCACGCCGATCACCGGGGCGAGCACCAGGGCCATGGCCAGCAGCCGCAGCCAACGCGCCTGGCAGAGGCTGAGCACGGCGTAGACCAGGCCGGCGAATCCGGTGAGCACCACGACGAGCGAGGGCACCAGCAGCCACGGCCCGAAGGCGCCGAGCGCTCCGCCGAGCGGCAGCAGGAGGGCGGCGGCCGGGATCCACAGGGCCGTCAGCAGCGGACGCCGGGGCCAGGGCACGTCGTCCGTCCGGCCCCGGGCGGCCGTTCCCGAGCGAGACGAGCCCGGGGCGGGTGATCCCGGACGGGGCGGCCCAGGGCGGGCCGGGCGCGGCGTGGCCCGCCCGGTCGTCCAGCGGGCCCTCCGGCCCGCCCCCTCCCGGCCGCGCCGGTGCCGGGGGCCGGGCGCGGGCGTCTGGCTGGATGTCATGGCGAGAGATCCTGCCAGGCCGCCCCGACGGTGGCGCCGCCCCCCTCGGGCCGGTGCGTCCCGACGCGCGGGGTGGTGGCGGCGCCGGGCCGGCGGCGCCCCGCCGGGATCGGCCGCAACGACTCCGGCGCCCGCGGATTCCATCCGCGGCGGCGGGGCAGACGTCGGGCATGGACGACCGGTGCACGGTGCTTCCGGCCGTACCCGGGCGGGTCGGCCCCGGTACGGCCGTCCGTGCGACCCGGCCGGGGGCGCGCGATCATGGTCACGACGGCGCCCCGCCGTCCCGAGCGGAGCGGGAGCGAGCCATGCCACGGCCATCCGAAGAACCTTGCGAGCCCATGCCGGAGGGCGAGGCGGACCCCCTGCACGTCGCGGTCGACGACGTCGTGCTCGACCAGGACGGGCCGGTGCGGGTCGTCACCGTGTCCGGGGAACTCGACCACGACACGGCGGACGGGCTGCGCACCGCGCTCGCCCGACCGCTGGAGGGCGGCGTCCGGCGGCTCGTCGTCGACCTCGCCGACCTGCGGTTCTGCGACTCGACCGGGCTGAACATCCTGCTCCGCGCCCACCTGGACACGGAGGCCGCCGGGCTGCGGCTGGACCTGGCGGGCCCCAGCGCCACCCTGCTGCGACTGCTGGCGATCACCGGCGCGGACACCGTGCTGCGCATCCACCCCGACCTCGCCTCGGCCCTGGCGGCACCCGAGGGCCCCGCCGGCCCGCTCGGCCCCGCCGCCCCGACCGAGCCGGAGTGAAGGAGGGCGGCCGTGGACGGTGCCGGGAGCGGTGCGCCACCCGGAGCGGAGCAGACCAGACGGCTCGTGCTCGCGGGCAGTGCCGGAGCGGTGCAGCGCAGCCGCGACTTCAGCCGCCAGGCCCTGCTGTCCTGGCACTGGCTCCCGGCCCTGGACGCGGACTGGCAGGCGGTGGTCGAGGACGTCCTGCTGATGGTCTCCGAGCTGGTCACCAACGCCTGCCTGCACGCCCCCGGCGGCCCGCGCGAGCTACGGCTGCGCTGGGACGGCGCCCGGCTCCGGGTCGAGGTGGCCGACGCCAGCCCCGTCCCGCCACGGCTGCGCCCGTACGCCGACCCCGGCCGACCGGGCGGGCACGGCCTGAGGGTGGTGGACCGGCTCGCCCGCGGCTGGGGATCCCAGCCCGACGACGGCGGGAAGCTGGTCTGGCTGGAGGTTCCGGCCCCGCGGGTTCCCGCCCCCGCGGACGGGCACGGGGAGCGGTCCGGCGGCCCCGAGGGCTTCGGCTGGGACTGACGGGCCCTTCCCCTCGACTTCGTCCCCCGACGGGCGTTTCCGGTTGCCCGTACGGGAAAGCCGTGCCCGCGAAGGCGTCGACGGGCGGGGGGCACCGGGTTCCCGCCGCCGTGAGGCCCCGGCCGGAGCGAGAGGAACCCGCCACCATGACGAAACGCCCGCCGACGCCCGGGGCTCCGCCCGCCGACCGGACCGAGGGGCTCACCGTCGAGGCCCGCCCCTGGGCGCTCGGCACCGCACTGGCCCTGTTCGGCGAACTGGACCTGGACTCGGTCGCCGACCTGCGGGCCGCCGTCGAGCGGGCGCTCGCCGGCCCGGCGACCGTGATCGTGATCGACTGCGCCGGGCTGGAGTTCTGCGACTCGACCGGGCTCAGCGCCCTGCTCCGGGCCAAGGCGCGGGCCGAGGCCGACGGCAGCCGGATCGAACTGGCCCGCCCCCGGCCGCTGGTCCTGCGCATGCTCGAACTCACCGGTGCCACCGACGCCTTCGCGATCCGCGAGAGCGTGCCGGACTGATCCGGGCCGGCCCGCGCGGGCCGGAGCGTCCGTGCCGGGCCGACCGCGCCGCCCGGCACGGCTCCCGCCTGCCGCGCCGGAGCCGGCGGTGGCACAGTGGGAGCAGGGCGACGGACCTGCCGCCCGCGGAGCCGAGGGTGCCCGGACGGCGCGCCCCGGCGGTCCGAGCGACCCGGGCGGTGGACGGATGGACGAGCACCCCGCAGCCGGTGCGGCGCCGGTTCGGGCCGTGACCACGGCGTGGGCCGCGCCCGGGGCCTGGGCCGTGCCACGGGCTGGGGCGTTCCCGCGCTCCGGGCTGTTTCCGCGCTCCGGGCCGTCCCCCCGGTGTGGGCCGTTCCCCCTATGTGGGCCGGGACCGCGGTGCCTGCCGTGACCGGCGGCCGCCGACTCGGGACGGCCGTGCCCCGGACGCCGGGGCCGTCGTGACCGCCCCGCAGGAGCCCGCCGACCGCACGGCCCGGGCCCTCGCCGAGACCGTCCGACGGCTGACCGGCGCCGCCGTCCGGGCGCACGCCGAGGCCCGGGCCAGGGCCGTCGTCGACCTCGCCACCGGCATCCTCGCCGAGCGGCTCGGCCTGCGGCCCGTCGAGGCCGCCGCGCACCTGGCCCGGCTGGCCCGGGAGGCGGGTGTGCCCGTGGTGGCGCTGGCGGCGGAGGTCGCGGGGCTGCCGGAACCGGACACGGGAGCCTCCGTGGTCGAGCCCGGCGCGAGCAGGTCCGTCGGGAACGGGTCCGTCGGGAACGGGTCCGGGGGGAACGGCCTCGGGGGGAGTGGGGTGGTCGGGGCGGGGCGGGCGCGGGCTTCCGACGCCGGGGCGCCGGTCTCGCCCGCACTCGCCGCCGTGCCCGACCTGCAGCGGGCCGTCGAAGCCGTCCTGGAGCAGACCGGCGCGGCCCTCGGCGCCCGGGCCGTCGCCGTCTGGCAGCGGCTGCCCGGCGGTGCGCTCGCCCTCGCCGCGCAGGCCGGGCTGCCCGCCGACGAGGCCGCCGCCTGGGCCCGGGTGCCGCCCGGCGTGCCCACCCCGGCGCAGCGGGTCGTCGTCGGCGGGGCGGACCTGTGGCCCGGCGAGCCCGGGACGGAAGACCCCTCCGTCGGATCCGGCGCGGCCAGGGCCGTCCTCCTGCTACTCGACCAGGGCCGGCGCCTCGGCGCGCTGGAACTGATCTGGACCGAACCCGCCCCCCAACTCGGCCCGCCCCAGCGCCGCGGGCTGTACGCGCTCGCCGACCTCTGCACGACCCTGCTCGCCCCACCCCCGGGCGGGGCGACGGACGCGGTGGCGGGCCGAGGGCCGGACCCGTCGGCCGACCCGCCGCCGGACGACGAGACCGCAGGCCTCCTGGCGGGGCTGCTCACCCCCGCCCTCCTCCTGGACCCCGTCGTCCGGGACGGCCGAGCCGTCGACTTCACGATCCGGCGGGTCAACGACCGCTTCCGGGACCGGCTCGACCGCCCCCGCGGCGCGCTGGAGGGCGCCTCACTGCTGGAGACCTTTCCGGTGGCCTGCGCCGCCGGCCTGCTCGACCGCCTGGCCCGCGCGTACGAGACCGGCACGCCGTCGCCCGCGGAACGGGTGCCGGTCTCGCACCCGCGGGACGCCGGACCCGTCACACCCCCGGCGGACGTGCTGCTCACCGTCGCCCCGCTCGGCGGCCGGCTGCTGGTGTGCTGGCAACCGGACGACGAACGCGCCGAGGAGGACGAGCGCACCGCCCTGCTGCGCCAGGCCCAGCGCCTCGTCCGGGTGGCCGGGTTCGAGGAACGCCCCGCCGAGGGCCTGATCCGCTGGGGTGACGGGCTGCGCGAGCTCTTCGGGCTGCCGCCGGAGGCTTCGCCGGTGCCGCTGGACCGGCTCGCGTGGCACGCCCACCCGGACGACCGGCCCGCGATCCGGCGCCTGCTGGACAGCGTCCGGCACCGCCACCGCACCGCCTCCGCGGTCGTCCGCCTGGACCGGCCGGACGGTACCCACCGCTTCACCCGGGTGATCGCCGAGCCCGTCGTGGACGGCGCCGGGCGGCTGACCGCGATCCGCGGCGCCTACCACGACGTGTCCGTCCAGCACTGGACGGAGGTCGCGCTCGGGGCCACCCGGGAGCGCCTGGCCGACAGCGAGCAGGAGTCCGCCGAGCGCGCGCAACTGGCGCTGCGGCTCCAGCAGGCCATCCTCCCGGCGGCGCCGCCCCCGCTCGGCGTCACCGGCCTGCACGCCGCCGTCCGCTACCGCCCCGCCGCCCAGCGCGACCGGGTCGGCGGCGACTGGTACGACGTGCTTCCGCTGCCCGACAAGCGGATCCTGCTCGCGGTCGGCGACGTGGCCGGGCACGGCGTCGGCGCCGCCACCGGGATGGTCGCGCTGCGGCACGCCCTGCGCGGCCTCGCGGTGACCGGCGCCGGACCGGCCCGACTGCTGGGGTGGGCCAACACCGTCGCCCTGCGCGAGCCCGGGCAGGTCACCGCGACCGCCGTCTGCGTGCTGCTCGACCCCGTCAGCGGCGAGCTGTGCTGGGCCCGGGCCGGCCATCTGCCGCCGATCCGGCTCGGCCCGGACGGCGCCCACGTGCTGCCGCTGCCGCACGGCGTGCTGCTGGGGGCCCTGGACGACGCCCGGTACGAGGAGCACACCGCCCGGCTCGCCCCCGGGGACGTCCTGCTGCTGTACACCGACGGGCTGGTCGAACGCCGGGACCGCCCGGTCGAGGAGTCGATGGACCAGCTGCTCCGCGCAGCCGGCGCCCCCGGCCCGGACCTGGAGCAGTACCTGGACCGGCTGCTCGACCTCAGCCCCGCCGACACCGACGACGACACCTGCCTGATCGCCGTCCAGACCGAGTAGCACCACGGGCCGTTACGGTCCGCCGGGCCCGGGTAGGCGCGACCCGTCGGGGGGCCTGGAACGGGATGGAAGGGATTCCCAATGGTGCTCCTAGGACTACTGCTGATGGCAGCGTCCGGTGCCTTCATCGGCCTGCTGATCGCGGACAACCTCTCCGGCGGACCCGACTACCAGGCGACGGTCCTGGGCCACGACCTGGTGACGCTGAACAGTCTGGGCGTCTTCCTCTCCGGGGTGGCGCTCGCGCTGCTCTTCTGCCTCGGCCTCGCGCTGATGAGGCCGTTCCGGCGGTCGGCACGGCTCTCGCGCGCGGCCGCGCCGGAGCGTTCGGCGCGTCCGGCCCGCCACCGGGCCGGCCACCGGGAGGCCGAGCCGGTCGAACCGGCGGAGCCCGTACGGCGTGCCGCCCCGGCGGAGGGCGCCACACCGGGCCGCCCGGACGCGTCCCCCGGCCAGCGGACCGCCGGCGATCGCGCCTACGACGACCGCGCTTACGAGGACCGCGCTTACGAGGACCGCGCGTACGACGAGCGGACGTACGACGAGCGGGCCTACGGCGAGCGCGCGTACGACGCCCGGGGGTACGACGCACCCCGGTCCGGTGCCCCGCTCTCCTCCGGCGCCCCGCTCTCCGACGAGGCGGGCGCGCGAGACGAGGACCAGGCCGCAGGCCCGACCGACCGGGAGACACCGACGGGGTGGGGAGGCCGGATCCGCCACCGGTTCGGACACTGACCCACCACCCGTGCAGCACGCGACGGAGGAGGAATGATCACATGGCCGGGGCCGGGGCTGGGGTCGGTGCACGGGCCGGACAGCGGGTGCCGCAGACACTGCGTCTGCCACTGGCGGACCGGCCCGGCGCGGCGGGCGAGGCGCGCGCCGTCACCGCCCGGTTCCTGGCCGACGTGCCGGACCGGGGCGTGGTCTCCGACGCCGTCTTGCTGGTCTCCGAACTCGTCGGCAACGCGCAGCGCCACACCGCCGGCCCCGGCGCCCTGCTGCTCGTCCGGGACACGGAGGCGCTGCGCATCGAGGTCACCGACACCAGCCCCCGGCCGCCGGTGCCCCGGATGCCTTACGAGTCGAGCGCACCGGGGGGCCTCGGGCTGTTCCTGGTGATCCGGCTCAGCCGCGCCTGGGGCTGGCGCCCGGACGGACCGGGCAAGACGGTCTGGTGCGAACTGCGGCTGCCCGCCCGGTGATCGCAAGCCGGGCCACGGACGGAAACCGGTCCTCCCCGTCCCGTCCCCCCGGTCCGCCCCGTCCCGTCCGCGCGCCGTCGGTGTCCGCGGTGCCCGGCCGGGTACCCGCCCCGAGCGAGCCGCCCACGCCAAGCGCCTTCCCGGCGACCGCCCCGCGCCAAGCCACCCTCGCCAAGCCGCCCCCGCCAAGCCCATCGACCACGGGAGGCCACCATGGACCTCGCGTTCCTCACGCCTCTGCTCGACCGGCCCGGACCCTGGGCCACCGTCTACCTCGACACCTCCCACACCACCGAGGACGCCGTCCGCCGCCGGGCCCTGATCGACCGCGCCGCCGTGCACCGGCTGGCCGAAGCTGGCGCCGACGAGGCCACCTGCGGGGCCGTCCGCGACCACCTGGCCGCCGAACCGGCCTCCGGCTCACCACCCGGGCGGGCCCTGTTCGCGGCGGACGGAGAGGTGGCCCTGGACGTCCCGCTCGCCGTCTCCCCGCCCGACGTCACCGCCACCTGGGCCCCACTGCCGCACACCGGCCCCCTGGTCGGCCTGGTCGACGACAACGCGCCCACCTGCCTCGTCGCCGCCATCGACCGCACCGGCGCCACGCTCGAACGCCACGAACTCGGCCGCCGCGCCCGCATCGACACGGTCGACACCCCGCAGTGGCAGGGCCGGGGCCACCGCGCCCCACCCGCCGACCGCTACGAATGGCACTACCGGCACCGGGTCGAGGACACCTGGGACCGCACCGCCGCCGTCATCGCCGACCACCTCGCCCGGGCCTGGCCGCAGAGCGACGCCCGCCTGCTCGTCCTCACCGGCGACGCCCGCGAACGCCGGGCCGTCCACGACCGGCTGCCCCGGCCGCTGCAAGCGCTCACCGTCGAACTCGACGGCGGAGCCCGGGGCGCCGGGGCCACCGGCGAAGCCTTCGACCGGCGCCTCGCCGAAGCCTGGGACGACCACCGCGGCCGCCACCTGGCCGAAGTCCTGGACGCCTACCACGCCGCCGTCGGCCGCCCCGGCGGACAGGGCACCGACGCCGCCGGCATCCGGACCGCGGCCGGCCCGGCGGCCCAGGGCATCCCCGCCGTCGTGAGCGCCGCCCAGCAGCATCAACTCGCCGCGCTGCTCCTCCAGCCGAGCGGCCACGACCCCGAACGCCCGGTGTGGACCGGCCCCGAACCCGACCACATCGGCGTCCACCGGGCCGACCTGCGCGGCATGGGCGTCGCCCACCCGGCCCAGGCCCCCGCCGCCGACGCCCTGCTGCGCACCGCCGCGGCCTCCGGCGCCGAGGCACTCGTCGTCCCGGACGCCCTCCCCGGCCCGCCCGGCGGCCTGGGCGCCCTGCTCCGCTGGGCGGCCTGACGCCGCCCTTCGGTGCGCCTTTCGGTGCGCCTGCCCACCGCACCGCCGTTACCGCGGCCGGTGCCACCGCTCGTCCCCCACTCGTGCCACCGCCCGCCCGCTACCGCTCGCCGACTCCCGGTAGGACCGGCTTCACGTCCAGCACCGGGGTGCCGTCGATCGCCTCCAGTCCGCTGACCCGCAACCGCAGCCCGTCCACCGCGAGGACGGTGACCCGGTGCAGGCCGATGGGGTTCGGCCGGTCCGGCGAGCGGGTGGCGAACACCCCGGTCTCCGGCCGGGAACGGTCCCCGCGCGGATGCACCGCCAACACCTCCCGGTCCGCCTGGTGGAGCCAGGTCAGCAGCAACACCTCCTGCCCGACCGCCAGGTCCGCCAGCGCCCGCCCCACCGACGCGTCGAACACCAGCCACGCCTCCGGCCCGCCCTCGTCCCCCTGCCGGGGCGCTCCCGCCCGCTCGACCAGCGGCGACTCCTCCCGCCCGATCACCCGCACGTCGAAGCCCTGCCGCTGCCGCCGTCCGTCCTGCATCGCGCCCTCCGTGCTTCCGAACCTCCGCCCGGCAAGCACCGTAGCGGGCTCCGATCGTCCGCACGCGCGGCTCTCCCGGGGCGGCTGGTACTGCGACACCACCGGCCGGGGCGCGCCGCTGCGGGCACGCCTGCCGTTGCTGCCGCCACCCCTGGGCGGCCGACCGGCGTCGGCTGACCGACTTTGGCTCCCGGCCGTCCGACCAGGCATGATCGGGGGCATGGTCGAACGAGTCATTGCAGCGTGTGACGGAGCAGCCAAGGGCAACCCCGGTCCGGCGGGCTGGGCCTACGTGGTGGCGGACGCCGCCGGGGTGCCCCAGCGCTGGCAGGCCGGTGCGCTCGGGCACAGCACCAACAACGTCGGCGAACTGACGGCGCTGCAGCGGCTGTTGGCGGCAACGGACCCGGCGGTGCCGTTGGAGGTGCGGCTGGACAGCACCTACACCCGCGACTCGGTGACCAAGTGGCTGAAGGGCTGGAAGCGAAACGGCTGGAAGACGGCGGCCGGGAAGCCGGTCGCCAACCAGGAGTTGATCCAGGCGATCGACGCGCTGCTGGAGGGGCGGGACGTCGTCTTCGTCTACGTACCGGCCCACCAGGTCGACGGTGACCCGCTGAACGCCATCGCCGACAAGGCCGCCAGTGACGCGGCCCGTACGCAGAAGGACGCCGCGGGCACCGCGGCGGACCTGCCCGAGCCCGACCCGGCCGCCACCCCGAAGGTGCGCAGCACCCGGTCCGCCGCCGCTGCCGCCACCGGCGGCGCCGCGAAGCGCACGTCCTCGGGCGGTTCCCGCACCCTGGCCGCCCGCTTCCCGGGCACCTGCCCGTGCAGCCGCCCGTACGCCAAGGGCGACAAGATCACCAAGGTGGGCGGCAGCTGGGGCCACCCGGAGTGCGCGGCCGCCCACGCCTGACGGGCCCGCCTGACCGGGCCCGGCCGACCGGCGCGGCCTGACCGGGCCGCGCTGAGTCGGCCGGGGTCCTCGTCCGTACACCCTGGTGTGAGGGCCCCGGGCGGGGCGGGAGGTGGTGGCGGTGATCATCTCGGAGACGGCGGAGTTCCATGTCGGGGACCAGGTGCGGGTCTACCGCGAGTCGTCCTACGCGTCGGTCGAGAGCGCCGTCGTGGTGGACGCCCCGGCCGACCGCAGCCTGCGGCTGGAGTTCGCCGACGGCCACCGCAGCCACCTCCGCTCCGGCCGGGTCGAACTGTCGACCGGCCGGCGTGCGCCCGCATCGGACACCTGCCCGGACTGCCGACCGCGCACCAGACCTGACGACTGACGTGGCAACTGACGTGGCAATTGCCCCGACAGCGGCGCCGACAGCCGACCCGGCACCCGGCCGAGCGCCGACCGAACGCCACCGGCCGACCGCTGAGGCGGCCGGCCGGTGGCGTCGGAGTCGGGCGGGGAGGTACGGGCTCAGCCCTCCTGCGTCAGCTCCTTGATGTCCTCGAAGCTCATGCCGAACGCGTTGAAGGAACGTGCCTGCTGCTCCGGCACGCCGAGCCTGGCGAGTTCCTTGAGCTGGGCGTCGGTCAGCGGCGCCGCGGTCGCGCCCGGCTGGGCGCCGCCCCCGTGCGCGGGGGCGCGGCCGCCGGGGCCGCCGGGGCCGCCGGGGCCGCCGGCGAGGCCGAGTACCGCCTTCATCAGGTCGTCGCTGGTCAGCTTGGCCGCGCCGGCTGGGGCCTGGACGTCCGGGGCGGACTGGTCGAAGGTGAGCTTCACCGGGAAGTTGACGCCCGGCTCGACCTTTTCCTGCAGCTGGGCGAGGTCGAAGGTGGCCGAGGAGAGCGAGCCGTTCTTCAGGTAGAGGTCGAGGCCGACGTTGCGGTCGGGGATGTCGCTCGGCGCCTTGGTCGGGAACTTCTCGAACTGCTGCGGGAACTTGTCCGCCACCGGCTTGACGGCCTTGAACACCTCGTCTGCCAGGCGGCGGGCCGGGGCGCTCATCCAGATGTGCTCGGTGCCGTCCTTCGTGCCCTTGTCCTCGTACGTGACGGTGCGGCCGAGCACGTCCTTCAGCGAGTTGAGCAACTGCCTGGCGGCCTCCGGGTCGGCGGTCGGCGCGGCACTCGGGGAGGCCTTGCCGCCCTGGTTCTTCTTCGCCGCGTCGGCGAGTTCCTGGAGGTCGAGCGCGACCCACTTGCCGGCCAGCACGTCCTTGACCGCGCCCATGTCGGCGGGCAGGCCGCGGGCGGCGTCGTCCACCTGGGACGGGTCCTCGCCGGTCAGCTTCACCAGGCCCTTGGCGTCGACGTGCAGGTAGCCCTGGGCGTCGACCTGGCGGTACTCCAGCAGCGCGGTGCCGTTGCGGTCGGAGAGCACGTAGGAGACGCGCACCGACTTGTCGAGCGTCAGGTCGTTGCTGCCGCCGTTGCCCGCGGCGCTCTTGAAGGCCTCGATGTCCTTGAGCGGCTTGTCGGCGGAGATCGCGACGGAGAGCGCGAGCCCGGACATCGCCTTGGCGCTCTTCTCGTCCATGCCGTGGTCGGCGCCCTTGCCCCCGGTGGCCTTCGTGAAGGCGACGATCTGCTCGGGGGTGGCGTCGACGGAGAGCCTGAATCCGGCCGACTTGCCGTCACCGACCTTGTGAAAGGCCTTGGAGACCTTCTGGGCGGCCGAAAGCTGTTCGACGGTGCCGCAGGCGGTGAGACCGGTGGCGAGGACGGAAGCGGTGACGACGACGGGCGTCGCGCCGCGAGCGGCCCGGCGGATGGCGGTGTTGATGGTGCAACTCCTGTATGACTGGGCCCGATCGGTCGACCGGGCCTTCCCTCCCCTGTGGCGAGCAGCGCCACAGCGCCCACACATGTGATCACATCATCAGCAAGACGGCATGCGATTATTTGCCCCGAGCTTTAACAGGTCTGGCCGAAAACGCCCGACAATGGCCGGATCCGTACCGATCCGCCGACGTCGGAAGTCAGCCGGGCGGCCCGGCGGAACATGGCAAAAGCTTTGCCGGGAGAAGCCGTTCGGGGCCCGTCGGCCTCATCGTCGGCTGCTAGCCTCAGCCGATTTCCCGCCGAGCAAGGTCGGCGGACACGATGGGGTAAGAGGTACCGAAAGCATGGCAATACGCCGGGCCAAACAGAAGGCGCAGGTCGTCGAGAAGCTCTCCCAGGTGGCTCCGCCGGGGGAGACCTTCATCGCGTGCGTGCACGTGGAGACCGGTCCGAGCCCGTGGCTCAACGCGGTCTTCGACGAGGTGCCGCTGCTGGGCCTGATCGTCGCACTCACCCGTCGGTTCTACTTCCTGACGCTCACCAACAGCTCGGTGGTGGTGAACTCGGCCAGCCGCTGGACCAACCGCCCCGGCGACGTGGTCGCGGTCTTCCCCCGGCACGCGTTCCCGGTCAGCCGGGTCAAGCGGGCCACCATCTGGAGCTCGATGTACCTGCAGCTGCCCAGCAGCGCCAAGCCGACCCGGCTGAACGTCCACCGCTACTGGCGGGCCGAGATGGACCAGCTCAGCGCGGCGTTCCCGCCCGGCTCGATCGACCCGACCTCGCAGCCCTTCGAGCTCGCACCGGCGGGCCAGCCCTACCCGGCGCAGCCGGGCCAGCCCTTCCCGCAGCAGGCCCAGCCCTATCCGCCCCAGGGCCAGCCCTATCCGCCCCAGGCCCAGCCCTACCCGCCGCAGCCCCAGCCGCAGGCCTACCCGGCGGCGCAGCCGTACCCGCAGCCTTACCCGCCGCAGGGACAGCCCCAGCCGTACCCGCCGCAGCAGGCCTACCCGGCCCCGCAGGCCCAGCCCTACCCGCCGCAGCAGCCGTACGGCGGCCGGGCGGGCTACCCGGGCCAGGGGTGACCAGGCCGCAGCCGGGCTGAGCGCGCGCCGGCCCCGGCTCCCGTTCGGGGAGCCGGGGCCGGGCCGTTCCCGTGCGGTGCCGCGGTTCGCGCGGCTACAGGACGATGACCACGAAGCCCACGGCGCAGATGACGACCGTGGCGAGCACGCCGATCACCATGGGCGTCAGCCGGTCCCGGAACTGCTTCGGCGGCTTCACCCGCTGCGTCGGGTGCGTGCTGTACTCCCACCAGTTCACCACCCGCTGGACGTTCACGTCGAAATCCGCGGCCGGGTAGATCGGGCTGGTCGCCAGGCCCGGCAGCGAGCGGCGCCGCCCGTCGGTGAGGAAGACCCGCGCCGCGTACGACGCCGTGCCGTTGGCCTTGGTCTCCCGCACGTCGACCCAGCGGACCTCGTGCCAGGGGTAGGTGCGGCCGGCGCCGACGCCCCAGCAGACGGTGACGCCGTCGGCGCCGACCCGGCTCCAGGACCGCCAGCTCAGCGTGAAGGCCAGGCCGGCGGCCGCGACCGTCCCGAGGACCAGCCAGACGGTGCTCAGGGTGCCCAACCTCCGGGTGCCCAGTACCAGTTGGACCGCGATGACGAGGAGCAGCGGGAGCAGGTTCGACCACGAGGGCCGGAACAGGTCTTTCCCCCGGAAGATCAGTTCGTTCACAGGCCGCACCCTACGCCCGCGCCACCGGAGCGGGTTTCCCCGTGCTACGTGCCGCCCTTCGCACCGCCCGCGACGCCGCCCTTCCCGCCCGCGACGCCGCCCTTCCCGCCCGTGACGCCGCCCTTCCCGCCCGTGACGCCGCCCTTCCCGCCGCCCTTCCGACCGGCCGTCCCCGCCGACTCCCGGAGGGTGCGCCGGGCGGCGCCCAGGGTGAGCAGGCCCCAGAGGACGGCGAGCACGGCGGTGGCGTAGACGCCGCTGCCGCGGAAGGAGAGGTCGTCGTCCAACGAGGCCGGTGGCGCCCAGCCCGCCGGGTCGACGAGCACGTTCATGGTCTGGCCGACGTCGTACGTGCCCGAGCAGCCGAAGCCGCCGACCTGGGGGTGGGGCAGCGGCTGCCCGTCGGCACGGCGCAGGTCGCAGGTCCAGCTGACCCTCCCGCTCCTGTCCTTGGCGCTGTGGGCGCCGGTGACCACCACCGCGGTCCGGACAGCGCGATGAGCCATGATCTGCGCGCGGATGCTGGTGGTGGGGAGCGCCAGCAGCAGCACGCCGACCAGGACGGCCGGCCAGATCACCCAGCCGCGGGCCCGGACGAACCCCATCCCGATGAAGCCCGCCGAGAGCACGAGGAACGCGGAGACCGTGCAGAGGACCTGGTAGTCCGGGTTGGTGGCGATCGCCAGCAGACCGACCATCAGCACCGGGGTGAGCAGCCCGACCAGCCAGGCCGTCCGGCGCACGGCCCGCGGCGACGACTGCGGCTCCGCCCGCCGCCGGACCCGCTTCGGCGGCCGGACCACTCCCTCCGCGAGCGGTCTCTTCTGCTTCTTGCGGCCTGCCATGGCGTTCCCCCGTCCGGTGGTGCGTCCCCGTGCCTGCGCCAGTGTGCCCCCGGGCCCCGACGCCCGGTAGGGCGGGTGCCGGATCTCCGCGCGGGATCACGCGGTTCACCGCGGTGCGCGGCGTCCCGGGCCCCCGCGCACCGACCGCCGGGGGCGGCGGGTGTGGAATGCGTCACCGTCACGTTCCGGAGGCGGTTCGGCCGCCTACGATCCTGAACGCCGAGGTCGGGCGCCGTCGTACCACGGCAGCGCCTCGCCCGGTGCCCAGCGATCGGCCCGAGGAGAAGCGCACGTGACCACCCCCAACGCCGCGCCCGACAGCTACTACCAGCGCACCGGCGAGCACAGCTACAAGCCCACCCTCCAGGCCCAGGGCGCCTGGCACCCCGACGAGCAGCACTTCAGCCCGCTGGGCGGCCTGATCGTCCACGCGATCGACCGGTACCGGGCCGGCCGCCCCGGCGAGGGCCTGGCGCTGGCCCGGATCAGCTTCGACATACTCGGCCTGATCGCCCTGGAGGAGTTCGAGATCACGGTGGAGACCGTCCGGCCCGGGCGCACCATCGAGCTGGTCGAGGCCACCGTGGTGCTCGGGGGACGCGCCGTCGTCCGGGCCCGGGCCTGGTTCCTCGCCGAACTCGACACCGCCGCCGTCGCCGGCACCCACGACGAACGGATCCCGGCGCCCGAGGAGTTCGAGCCCTGGGCGATGGACGGCGAGTGGGGCGGCGGCTACATCGCCTCGGTCGACGTCCGTCGCCGTGGGACGGCCCCCGGGCGGGCCGCCGCCTGGATCTCCACGGCGGTGGAGCTGGTCGCCGGGGAGCCGAGCAGCCCGCACGCGTCCTTCGTCGCCCTGGTGGACACCGCGAACGGCATCGCCGTCCGGCAGAGCCCGGCCGAGTGGATGTTCCCCAACACCGACCTGACGATCCACCTCCACCGCCGCCCCGAGGGCCGCTGGACCGGCCTGGACACCCGCGTCAGCTTCGGCCCGGCCGGGCACGGCGTCACCAGCACCGTCCTGCACGACCAGAACGGCCCGGTCGGCCGCGCCGAGCAGATCCTCACCGTCCGTCCGCAGCAGGGAAGTTGACGGCGCGGGCGGACGACGGCCAGGGCGCCTGAGAGCCCGGGCACCCGGCAGCCCAGGTGCCTGACGGTCCCGCCGCCCGGCGGCCCTGCCGCCGACTGCGGCGGGGCCGCCGGAGCCCGGCGCGTCAGCCGGGCAGCGAGTCCATGAAGGAGCTGACCGAGAAGACCGCCCGGCCCGGGCCGGGCGGTCCGTAGCCGGGCGGCGAGGAGAGGCCGAACTCCTCCAGGGTGGCGCGGTAGGTCCGCAGCAGCCGGATGTGGTACTCCAGCGGCGCGCCCTGCGGGTTGGCCTTGCCGAGCGGCGTGGTGGGCTCGGGGCACCAGGTGGTGAAGCGCGGGACCACGCCGTGGGACATGAAGAAGCGCAGCCCCTCCTCGGTGGAGGCGATCGCCTCGTCGACCGTGGTGAAGCCGAAGGGCTCGGCCATCTCCACGCCCGCGACGAAGTTGGGGATCACGTTCTCCGGGCCGAACACCTCGGTGGAGTCCAGGATCCGGCGGTGCCACTCGTCACGGCCGACGTAGCGCTCCTTGCCCGGGCAGTAGAGCTCGAAGAGCCGCCTGTCCCACACCTCGAAGTTGGGGTGGTAGATCCGCACGCCGTAGTCGTGGAAGCGCTGGACGTCGTCGCGCGGCAGCGCCTGCGCCACCACCTTGCCGATCCAGCGACCGGGGAAGCGCTCCTCGATGGCCTTGGCGTACTGGCCGTAGAAGTCGGCTTCGTCCCGGCCGCCGATGTGCGAGGTGATCGCGCCGCCGGTGAGGGTGTACGCCTGGGAGACGCGGGCGGTGTCGTGCTCGTCGATCAGCGCGAGTGCCTCCAGCACCTCCTCGACCGGCTTGACCCCGGTGTACGGGCGGCCGGCGGCCTTGTGCTGGCGCCAGTTGTGGTTGATGTCGCAGTACTGGCACTCCTCCTTGGCGCCGAAGTACTGGCAGACCCGGAACACGGTGAGGTAGATCAGGTAGCCCCACTGGATGGTCGGGGCGACCTCCATCACCGACTTCCCGTTGGCCAGCGTGTGCCGGTAGTAGTCGGGCATCGGCGGCAGGCCGATGTCGGCGATCCGGGTGCCGTCCAGGTGGAGGCCGAGCGTGCCGTCCTCCCCGGCGCCGACCCGGTAGGGCGAGTCGGGGTTCACCCGGACCGACACCACCGTGCGGCGCAGCCCGTACGGGCCGCCGGTCAGCACGATCTCCTCCGGCGGCCGGTTGAGAGCGGCGGCGCCCAGCTCCGGCAGGGTGCGGTGGTCGAAGGAGAAGATGAAGTACGACTTCGGCTTGACGTCGCCGCTCCCGGCCGCGCCACCGGCGGCGCCGCTGAGCGCGGACTCGTCGAAGGCCATGCCGCCGCGCAGCAGGTCCTCCTTGATCACCGCCTCCCGGGGTACCTCGGGATAGCGCTCCATGAGTTCCTCGACGAGTGCGGTGCGGCTGCGGGCCTGGCTCTCCATGCGATGGACTTCCTTCCTGGCCCCGGTCCCTTTCGGTGCCGAGCCCATTCTTCTCCCCCTTATGCGGCCGGTCGGGTACCGGTCCGTGCGCGTCGTGCACCGGTCCGTGCGCGGGTCGGGTACCGGTCCGGGGCGAGGCGGCCGGGCCCGGGACACGGGGGAGTGCGGAGGGTTGACGCGAGGCGCGGGGGGTGTCGGGCGGGCCGAGGGGGCCGATGCCGGGCGGGGAGCCCGGTGCGTGGGGGTGGATCGATGCATGACAGGGACGCCGCCAAACGCCGTCAGCCAAAACGTTCACCCTATCGGGTGTAGAAGATCGTCCGTTGCGATCCGGAACCGCCCCGCGCGCCTACGGTGGGGACCGAGCGAGTCGGTGCCGAGGCGCCTCGACTCCCCTTCGCGGCGGCCGGGATGACGAGCCGTCATGTCGACCGATCCATCTCAGAGGAGGCTTCATGCCCCTGCGTGTCAGACCGGACTCACCACCCGGGCCCGCGGCCGCCCCGGCGGTGGGCCCATGAGCTCCCCGGCGGTCGAGCGGCTCCTGGGCGGGCCGACCGGACTGGGCACCGCCGGGCTGCAGTTGAGGCCGCAGGCGCCGGTGCCGGAGGCCGTGGTCCCCGACGTCCAGGTGCCGCCCGTCAAGGCGCCGCCCGTCCAGGCGGCGCCCGCACTCCCCACACTGCCCGCGTTTTCCGTACCGCCTGCGCCGCCCGGGGCGGGCGTGCTCGGGGCGGCTGCGGCCGCCGACGCGCCGAGCAGCGGCAAGCCCAGGACCGGCGACCCCATCCCCGGTCTCTACCACCACCCGATCGCGGAGCCCGACCCGGCCCGGGTGGAGGCGCTCAGCGTGAAGATCAAGGCCTGGGCGATCGACGAGATCGAGCTCTACCCGCCGGAGTGGGAGAAGGACTTCGACGGGTTCTCCACCGGGCGCTACATGGTGGCCTGCCACCCCGACGCGCCGAGCATCGACCACCTGATGCTCGCGGCCCGCCTGATGGTGGCCGAGAACGCGGTGGACGACTGCTACTGCGAGGACCTCGGCGGCTCGCCGGTCGGCCTGGGCAGCCGCCTGCTGCTCGCGCACACCGCGCTCGACCCGCTGCACACCACGCCGGAGTACCAGCCGGCCTGGGAGGCCTCGCTGTCCGAGGACCCGCCCCGGCGGGCGTACCACTCGGCGATGCAGTACTTCACCCGTGCCTCCACGCCCTCGCAGGCGGACCGCTTCCGGCACGACATGGCGCGGCTGCACCTGGGGTACCTGGCCGAGGCCGCCTGGGACGAGACGGACCACGTGCCGGAGGTGTGGGAGTACCTGGCCATGCGCCAGTTCAACAACTTCCGCCCCTGCCCGACGATCACGGACACCGTCGGCGGTTACGAGCTGCCCGCCGAACTGCACGCGCTGCCCGCCATGCAGCGGGTGATCGCCTTGGCCGGCAACGCCACCACGATCGTCAACGACCTGTACTCGTACACCAAGGAGCTGTCCAGCCCCGGACTGCACCTGAACCTGCCCGTGGTGATCTCCGAACGCGAGGGCGTCTCGCGCAAGGAGGGCTACCTGAAGGCGGTCGGGGTCCACAACGACCTGATGCGTGCCTTCGAGGCCGCGGCGGCCGCGCTGGCCGTCGCCTGCCCGGTGCCGACCCTCGTACGGTTCCTGCGCGGTGTGGCCGCGTGGGTCGACGGCAACCACTACTGGCACCAGACCAACACCTACCGCTACACCCTGCCCGACTTCTGGTGACCGCCCCCGGTGGCGGCGCCCGTTCCCGGTAACCCTTCGTAAGAACTTTGGAGTTGAACCATGTCCCTGACCGACGACCTCACCACCCCCGGCAACGCCATCCCCGGCCCCGCGACTCCCTACCAGGGTGACATCGCACGCTACTGGGACCACGAGGCTCGCCCGGTCAACCTCCGCCTGGGTGACGTCGACGGCCTCTACCACCACCACTACGGCATCGGCGAGATCGACCAGGCCGCCCTCGGCGACCCGAGCGACAGCGAGCGCGAGAAGAAGGTCATCGCCGAGCTGCACCGCCTGGAGTCCGCCCAGGCCGACGTCCTGCTCGACCACCTCGGCGACATCAGGACCGAGCACACCCTGCTCGACGCCGGCTGCGGCCGCGGCGGCTCGATGGTCATGGCCCACCAGCGCTTCGGCTGCCGGGTCGAGGGCCTGACCCTCTCCACCCAGCAGGCCGAGTTCGGCAACAAGCGCGCCGCCGAGCTCGGCATCGGCGACTTCGTCCGCTCCCGGGTCGCCAACATGCTGGACATGCCGCTGGAGACCGGCTCCGTCGCGGGCTCCTGGAACAACGAGTCCAGCATGTACGTCGACCTGCACGACCTGTTCGCCGAGCACTCCCGGGTGCTGAGCGTCGGGGGCCGGTACGTGACCATCACCGGCTGCTGGAACCCGCGGTACGGCCAGCCCTCGAAGTGGGTCTCGCAGATCAACGCCCACTTCGAGTGCAACATCCACTCCCGCCGCGAGTACCTGCGGGCGATGGCCGACAACCGCCTGGTGCCGCAGGCCGTCATCGACCTGACCCCGGACACCCTGCCCTACTGGGAGCTGCGGAACACCACCTCGCTGGTCACCGGCATCGAAGAGGCGTTCATCGAGTCCTACAAGGACGGCTCGTTCCAGTACGTGCTGATCGCGGCCGACCGGGTCTGATCCGCCGGCGACGTGGGACGGCGGTGGAACGGCGGCCTCCTCGCACCCGCGAGGAGGCCGCCGCCGTCCGTCCCCCGCCGGGGCGCCGCCCGGCCTGGCGCCCGGGCGCCTAGCGCCGGGTGAAGGTGAGATGCGTGACGCCGCTCGGGCTGGTCACCGCCTCCGTGCGGAAACGCTGCTCCAGCCCTTCGAGCCCCGCCCAGAGCGGCTCGCCCCGGCCGAGGACGATCGGCACGACGACGACGTGCAGGTGATCGATCAGGTCGGCCTCCAGGAAGGCGCGGACGGTGCTCGGGCCGCCGCCGATCCGCACGTCCTTGCCGCCGGCTGCCTCCCGGGCCCTTCGCAGTGCCTCCTCGGGGGTGGCGTCGAGGAAGTGGAACGTCGTCCCGCCCTCCATCTCCACCGACGGGCGCGGGTGGTGGGTGAGCACGAACACCGGGGTGTGGAACGGCGGGTTGGACCCCCACCAGCCCTTCCACTGATCGTCCTGCCAGGGGCCGCGCTGCGGGCCGAACTTGTTGCGGCCCATGATCTCGGCCCCGATGCCGTCGCCCCAGGTGCGGGCCATCGCGTCGTCCACGCCGGTGTCGCCGCCCTCCCCGCCGTGCATCAGGCGGAACGTCCGGGTGGCGAAGAACCACTTGTGCAGCCGGTCGGTGGCGTGGCCGAACGGCGCGTCCAGGCTCTGCCCCTCGCCGGTGCCGTACCCGTCGAGGGAGATCGAGAAATTGTGGACCCGGACCAGGGACATGGGCTTCCTCCGCCGCTCGGCGCCTCGGTGCGGCCGGACCGCACCTCTTTCGCGGGCCACGCTAACCCGAGGGTCGGACACTCTGACGTTCCGGCATCGGCGCTGGCGTGGCGGAGGCGGGGCGGGCAGCGGCAGGGGGAAGCGTGGGGGGAACTGCGAGAGGTGGCTGCGACGGAGGAGGGGTACGGCGGAGAAAGCAGCGCAGCCGTCACGCTATCGTCGTGCCTTCTTCACGCGGAGCACGCCCTGGACGGCGATGCTCCGTCAGGCTGCCCGGGAGAGGGCGGCCGCCACGTTCCGAACCTCGGGGGGTTCCCATGAAAGCACGCCGTACCCTGACCGGATTCCTCGCTGCCGGGCTGCTCGCCGGCGCGACGGCGCTGTTCTCGACCGTCCCGGCGGACGCCGCCCCGAGCGGGACGGGCGACCTGCCGTTCGGCGGGGCCACCACGGTCGGCCTGCACAACACCTACGACCCGGCGGCCTTCCCGTACCTCGCCCAGGCGCTGGACACCGGCACCGGGATGATCGAGCTCGACCTCTGGCCGGACGTCGTGACCAAGGAGTGGAAGGTCAGCCACTCCAACCCGCTCGGCAACGCCAACAACTGCACGGCCGCGAGCACGCCCGCCCAGCTCTACGGCGGCGGCACCAACAAGAACCTGGAGAACTGCCTGGACGACGTCCGGGTCTGGCTCGCCGCGCACCCGGCCGCCGGGCCGCTGGTGATCAAGCTGGAGCTCAAGCCGGGCTTCTCCGCCAACCTGGGGATGGGCCCCGACCAGCTGGACACGCTGATCGCCCGGCACCTCGGCTCCGCCGTGCTGCGCCCGGCCGACCTGCTGGCCAAGCCCGGCGGCGGCTCGTACGCGAGCCTCGACGAGGCGGTGCGGGCGGGCAACTGGCCGAGCCGGTCGGCGCTGGCCGGCAAGGTGCTGCTGTACGCGATCCCGGGCACGGTCGAGCTGGGCAACCCCTTCGACACCCTGCACACCGACGTCGAGTACGGGCGGCACCTGCGCGACCTCGCGTCGGCGGGCCGGATCGGCCAGGCGCAGCTGTTCCCGTCCGTGCTCGGCGCCGCGGCAGGGGATCCGCGCGGCCGGTACACCGGCGCGGACGCCTCGATCCGCCCGTGGTTCGTGGTCTTCGACGGCGATGCCGCCACCTACGTCAACGGCGTCGACACCGCCTGGTACGACAGCGCGCACTACCTGCTGGTGATGACGGACGCCCACAAGGTGGCCCCGGAGATCAGCGGCACCGACCCGACGGCCGAGCAGGCGCGGGCCCGCACGGAGCTGCTGGCCGAGGCGCACGCGAGCATCGTGTCGAGCGACTGGCGCAAGGTGCCGGCGGTGCAGTCCCTGGTGCTGCCGCGCGGCTGACGCCGCCGAGGCCCGAGCGGGGGCTGCCAGGCCCGGCCCGGCAGCCCCCGCTCGGGCCCGGCCGGGCGGTCGGCGCCCGGGCGCGGTAGCGTTCGGCGCCGTACTGTCCGTCTCCCCGGGAGGTTCCCGTGCCGCAGATCCTGGTCGACCACTCGGCCGGACTCGACTTCGACCGGGCGGCCCTCGCCGCCGAGGTCCACCAGGCCGTCACCGAGGTGATCGACACCACCGTGGCCGACTGCAAGACCCTCTTCCGTACCGCCGCGCACCACCGGGCCGGGGACGGCACGACCGGGGAGGGCGTCGTCCTGGTCGAGGTCAAGATCCTGGCGGGCCGCACCACCGAGCAACGCGCCGAGCTGACGGCCCGGGTCCTCGGCGCGGTCCGCGCCCGGATCGCCGGGCCCGCCGCCATCGGCGTCCAGGTCACCGAACTCGACCGGGACACCTACCGGTTCGTCCACCACCCCGGGCACTGACGCCCGGGGCCCGGGCGTCAGTGCGCCGTGCACCCGGTTCGTCGGCCGGGTGCACGGCGCACGGGGTTCCGCGGGGATCAGTCCGTCGGGCAGTGCGTTCCCGCCGTCGGCACGGTGCCGTCCACCAGGAAGGTGTCGACGGAGGCGCGGATGCACTTGCTGGCGCGGTACGCGGTGTGGCCCTCGCCGTCACGGGTGAGCAGGACGGCGTTGCCCAGTTCGCCGGTGAGCTTCTCGGCCCACGCGTAGGGGGTGGCCGGGTCTCCGGTGCTGCCGACGACCACGATGGGCGCGGTGGCGGCGGACTTGACGGCGTGCGGCTTCTCGGTGGAGCGGAACGGCCAGATCCGGCAGTCCGGGTCGAACAGTGCCGAGAGCGGGTCGTGCCTGCTGACCAGCGGGGCCTTGGCGGCGAGGTCGGTCAGAGCGGCCTGCAGCTGGTCGCCGGCCGGGGCGTCGGTGGCGCCGTCGGCGCAGTGGATGGCGGTGTAGGCGTCCGGGGAGCCCTGGTAACGCCCGTCCGTGTCCCGGCCGTTGTAGCTGTCGGCGATGGCGAGCAGGTCGTCGCCCTTGCCGCGCACCATGGCCCAGCCGAGGGAGTTGCGCAGCCCGGCCCAGGCCTTCTCGCCGCCGTAGAGTCGGCTGATCACGCTGGTCCAGGCCGCGCTGGAGGTGAGGGTGCGGCCCTTCGCGGTCTTCAACGGCTTGTCCTTGAGACCGTCGAGGAAGTCGGCGAGCTTCTGCGGGGCGAGGCCGGCGTCGGTGCCGAGCGGGCACGGGTCCTTGGTGACGCAGTCGGCGGCGAAGGCCTTCAGGGCCCGCTCGAAGCCGGCCTGCTGCTCGATGTTGTGCTGCACCAGGGGGGTGGAGGCCGAGACGGCGCCGTCCAGGACGAGCCGGCCGACCCGGTCCGGGAACTCCTCGGCGTACAGCGAGCCGAGGTAGGTGCCGTAGGACATGCCGAGGTAGCTGAGCTTCTGGTCGCCGAGGGCGCCGCGCAGGACGTCCATGTCCCGGGCCGTGTTGCGGGTGCTGACGAAGGGGAGCACCTGGGCGTACCTGGCCTGGCAGGCGTCGGCGAGCTGCTTGCCGTGGTCGGCGCCGGGCGCGTCGGTGTCGAGCCAGGTGTCCCGGGCCTGGTCGTCGAGGCAGTTGAGCGGGCTGGTGCCGTCCACGCCGCGCGGGTCGAAGCCGACGAGGTCGTAGCGGTCGTGCAGCGGGCCGTCGAAGCCCTTCGGGTCGAACTCGACCATCTTGACGCCGGAGCCGCCCGGGCCGCCCGGGTTGAGCAGCAGCGAGCCGATCCGCTGGTCGGGCTTGGCGGCGGGGTTGCGCACGACGGCGACGTCCAGGCTGCCGGTGGCCGGGGCGGTGTAGTCGAGCGGCACCTTGAGCGTGGCGCACTGCAGGGCCGCGGTGTCCTGCTTGTTCTGCGGGTCCTTCGGGCAGGTGGCCCAGGCGAGTTGCTGGCCGTAGAACGGCTGGAGGGCGGGGTCGGCGGCGCCGGTGGGTTTGGCCGTCGGGGTGGGGGCCGGGGCGGCGCTCGGTGTCGTGGTGGCGGCGTCGGCGGCGGTCGTGGGCGCGGCCTTGCCGGTGCCGCCGCCGCTGGTGCAGCCGGCCAGTAGGAGGGCGGCTGCGGTGACGGCGGTGACGGCGGCGGGCACGGCGCGCCGCGGGGTCCTGGCGATCATGGAATACACCGCACACAAATATCACCCGATGGTCACATCGGTCACATGGGTATTTCGACGAGCCCGCCGGAAACCGCGCCCCGGGGCCGGCCGACCGGGCTCGGGGCGATCGATTCCGCCGCACCGCGGACGAATGCCATGCTGAGGCCATGACAGAAAGCAGTGCGATCGCCCCGACCCGCCGCCGGTCGGAAACCGGCGGCCGGCGCAAGGAGTTGGCGGCGGCGACGGTCGGCTCGGTGGTCGAGTCCTTCGACTGGAACATCTACGCCGTCCTCGCGCCCTACTTCGCCGCCGACCTCTTCGGCCACGGCGAACACGGGATCGGCGGCATGCTCGGCGCGTACGTCACCTTCGCGGTCGGCTTCGTGGCCCGCCCGATCGGCTCCTACCTGATCGGGCGGCTGAGCGACACCCGGGGCCGGCGCTTCGCGCTGAGCCTCGGCATGGCGGTGATCGCCGTCGCGAGCCTCGGCATCGCCGCCGTGCCCGGCCGGAGCACGATCGGGGTCTGGGCGGCGGTGCTGGCCGTCGCCGCGCGGGTGGTGCAGGGGCTCGCCTTCGGCGGGGAGGCGCCGAGCGTGGCCGCGTACGTGACCGAGACGGCGCCGCCCCGGCACCGCTTCGCGTTCAGCTCCGTCTCCTACGGCGGGATCATCCTCGGCTCGCTGCTCTCCTTCGGGGTGCTCACCCTGCTCATCCACACCATCGGCAAGTCCGGCCTGGAGAACGGCGGCTGGCGCTGGGGCTTCGTGGCCGCCGCACTGCTCGGACTGGCCGCCGTCTGGGTCCGCAGGGCGGCGCCGGAGAGCGAGGAGTTCCACCGGGCCCGGGCGCGCGCCGCGGCGAACGGCCGCCCGCCGTTCCTGCGGACGCTCCGCGAGCACCGGTGGGCGGTGCTCACCGTCTTCCTCAACACCCTGGGCGGCACCGTCGGTTACTACTTCGCCCTGGTCTACCTGCCGCAGTACGCCGCGGCGTACCACGTGATCGGCAAGGAGGAGGCGGCCTCCTTCATGACCGTCGTGCTCGGCGTGGTGCTGGTCACCATGCTGCTCACCGGAGCCGCCGCCGACCGCTTCGGCCTGCTGCCGGTGGCCCGGCTCGGGTTCGGCCTGCCGATCCCGCTGGTCGGGGTGCTGCTCGCGGCACTGCGCCAGGGCTGGCTGCCCTTCCAGGTCGTCGCCGTGCTGCTGGGGATGCTCGTGGCGACGGTGCTCGGCACCCTCAACGTCTTCACCGGCCTGCTGTTCCCGACCGAGGTGCGAGCGGTGGGCCTCGGCGTGGTCAACGCGGCCACCATCGCCGCGTTCGGCGGCACCTTCCCGCTGCTCGCCGAGTGGTTGGGCGACCGGCACTGGCTCGGCGTGATCCCGGTGTACGTGACGGTCTGCACGACGGGCCCGGCCCTGGCGCTGCTCACGGCCGTGAAGGTGCCCTCCTTCGCCGCCGCCGTCCGGGGATCCGAGGCCGGCGCCCGCCGTTCCCCGGGGTCGGCCTGACGGATGATCACCGGCTGTGGTTGAGTGGTCGGACGATCGCCGAACGGGGAGGGACAGCGTGCACACCGACGCACCGGATTCCAGCGGGTCCGACAGCTGGCTGACCGAAGCGGGATTCGAGGAGCCGCCGCAGGTCGACCTGCGCACCGACCGGGCGCACTCCGCCCGCGTCTACGACTACCTGCTCGGCGGCAAGACGAACTTCCCGGCGGACCGCGAGGTCGGCGACCGCGTCCTCGCCGACCTGCCCGGCGCGCGCGAGGGTGCCACCGCCGCCCGCGCGGTGATGCACCGGATGGTCCGCCGGCTCGCGGACGTGCACGGCATCCGCCAGTTCCTGGACGTCGGCACGGGCATCCCCACCGCGCCCAACCTGCACGAGGTCGTCCAGTCGGTCGACCCCGCCTGCCGCGTCGTGTACGTCGACAACGACCCGATCGTGCTCGCCCACTCGCGCGCGCTGCTCACCAGCACCCCCGAGGGCCGCACCGCCTACGTCCAGGGCGACCTGCGCGACCCGGAGCGGTTCCTCGCCGACCCTGCGGTGGCCGCCACCCTGGACCTCGGCCGGCCGGTCGGACTGACGCTGATCAACATCGTCCACTTCCTCTCCGACGAGGCCGCGCACCCGCCCATCCGCAAGCTCCTGGACGCCCTGCCCGTCGGCAGCTTCCTGGCGTTGACGGCCGGCACCCCGGACCCCTCGCCGGAGCAGGCCGCGATCGGCATCCGCCGCTACGCCGAGGCGGGGATCGAGGTGCACCTGCGGTCGCGGGAGGGCGTCGAGCGCTTCTTCGCCGGGCTGGAGCCGGACGAGCCGGGTGTGGTCCTGGCCGACCGCTGGCACCCGGAGCCGGGCGAGGCGCCCGCCGGGGGCCCGACCGGGGCGGCGGTCTCGGTGTACGCCGGACTGGCCCGCAAGGTGTAGTCCGCCGGGTGGGAGGCAGTACTGACGCTGCGCCGGATTCAGGACGGGTCCGGCCGGAGTCTGCCAAAACGATCGTCTGCACGTGAACATGTCATTAGAGTGACTGCCCGTCGAATCCCCCACTCGACAGGCGGAGTGTCATGACCATCGCACGCAGGTCCATCCTCAAGAGCACCTCGGCGGCCGGAGCCGCCCTCGTCGCGGCCGGCGCGGCTGCCGCCCCACCGGCAGCCGCCGAACCGGCCGACGACGCACCCACCAGCCCCCTCCTGCAGACCACCCCGCACCGCGCCGGCACAGCCGGCGTGACCGGCCTGCACCTGCAGTTCGGCACCGACCCGGCCACCGAGATGACCGTCTCCTGGCTCACCCCCCAGTCCGTGCGCCGCCCCCAGGTCCGGTACGGCTCACCGGACGGCGGCCTCGGCCGCGTCGTCCAGGCCGAGACCCGCACCTACCGGGACGCCCTCGACCAGGTCGAGATGTACGTCCACCACGCCCGGCTCAGCGGCCTCCGACCCGGCACCACCTACCTCTACAGCGCCGGCCACGACGGCGCGAACCCCGAGGGCGGCAGCTTCACCACCGCCCCGCGCGGCCGCGCCCCCTTCACCTTCACCAGTTTCGGCGACCAGGCCACCCCGAACCTGCGCCGCCTGGTGGCCTTCCCGGACGGCATGCCCTCGCCGCTCGGCAAGTACCCGCTGTACACCAGCAGCCAGGTCGGCACCCTGAACTCCGCCGACATCGTCGCCGCCGTCGAACGCGTCGGCCCGCTGTTCAACCTCGTCAACGGCGACCTCTGCTACGCCTCCTACGGCGGCCGGCGCGGCCAGAGCCGCACCGCCACCTGGGCCGACTGGTTCATCAACAACAGCCGCTCGGCCCGACTGCGCCCCTGGATGCCGTGCGTCGGCAACGGCGAGAACGAGAGCGGCAACGGCCCCCTCGGCGCCCTCGGCTACCAGACGTACTTCTCGCTGCCGGACTCCACCGCCTCCTCCGACGAGGAGACCCGGGGCATGTGGTACGCCTTCACCGTCGGCTCGGTGCGCTTCATCAGCCTCGCCAACGACGACGTGGCCATCCAGGACGGCGGCGACCGCTACCTCCGCGGCTACTCCGGAGGCGCCCAACAGCGCTGGCTGGAACGGGAGCTGCGGGCCGCGCGCGGCAGCCGGGCGATCGACTGGATCGTGGTCTGCATGCACCACCCGATGATCTCCAGCTCGATGCACGGCGCCGGCAGCGACCTCGGCATCCGCGAGGCCTGGGGCCCGCTGTTCGACGCGTACGGGGTCGACCTCGTGGTCACCGGCCACGAGCACTACTACGAGCGCTCGCACGCCGTCCGGGGCACCCTGCCCAACGACACCCGCACCCCGGTGCCGACCGACACCCGCAAGGACCTGATCGACACCGGGCGCGGCACCGTCCACATGGTCATCGGCACCGGCGGCAACGCCGCCACCACCCAGGACGACCTCTTCCCCGACCCCAAGGGCCGGGTCGTCGTCGCCCTGGAGGAGAAGCCGCGCCCGCCGGCCCCGTACCGGCAGTCCATCTGGCTCACCGAGGACGCCCCGTGGGCCGCGCACCAGGACCGCACGCACACCCACGGCTTCGCCGCGTTCGACGTCGACCCCGGCGACCGCCGCGGCGGCACCACCACCATGCGGGTCACCTACTACACCTTCGACGGGCCGCACGGCGACCTCACCCCGGTGGACACCTTCACCCTGCACCGGAGCCGGGCGGACGCGCGCGAGAACTGACGAGGAAGGCCGACCCGCGGGCCCCGCGGCAGGGCGGTGAACTCAGCGGCGGAAGATGCCGGTCAGCACGTCCCACCAGCTGCGCCGCTGCGCAGGGACCGACGGGGCGGTCCGGGCCGCGGCCCTGGCCGCCCGCGCGGCCCGTTCGGCCTGCGTCGCCCGCTCCGTCTCCGCCGCCCGCTCCGCCGCCACCGCGGCGGCCCGCTCCGCCTCCGCGACGGAGACCGGATCCGGGTCGATGTCGCGCGGGGTGAACTCCACCGGCAGCGCCGTCAGGTGCCGGGAGATCCAGGCCGAACTCCAGGTCAACTCCTCCTCCGGCACCGCGAGCCGGACGTCCGGCAGCAGGGTGAGCAGGATGTCGATGCCGGCCTCGGCGACGTGCCGTCCGATGTCCTGCCCCGGGCACTCGTGCGGACCGGCACCGAAGGACAGGTGGGAGCGGTTGCCGTACAGCGGGGCGGCCGGGTCGGGCCGGACGACCGGGTCGACGTTGCCGGCCGCGAGCCCGAGCAGCAGCAGGTCCCCCGCCTTGATCCGCCGGCCGCCCAGCTCGGTGTCGGCCGTCGCCCAGCGGCCGGCCACCAGCGACATCGGCGGGGAGTCCCAGAGCACCTGGTCCAGCGCCTCGCCCAGGGTCATCTGGCCGCCGGAGAGGTGAGCGCGGAAGCGCGGATCGGTGAGCACCATCTTCAGCGAGTCGGCGATCAGGTTGACGGTGGTCTCGTTGGCCGCGAGCAGGACCACCCGCAGGTGCTCCATCACCTCGTCCTCGGTCAGCCCCGCCGGGTGCGCCAGCAGACGGCTGGTCAGGTCGTCGCCCGGCGCCTCGCGCTTGATGGCGATGGTCCGGCGCAGACCGGCCACCACGTACTCGTTGCTGGCGATGGCCGTCTCGGTGCCCTTCATCAGGTCCCGGGCGGCGGTCACCAACTGCGGGCCGTACTCGTCCGGCATGCCGAGGAGCTTGGTCATCACCAGCATCGGCAGGTGCTCGGCGAACTGGGTGATCAGCTCGGCCCGGCCGGTCGGGCCGACCACCTGGACCAGGTCGGTGGTGAACCGGCGCACGTGGCGGCGGATCCCGCGCCGGTCGAAGCGGTTCAGGCCGTCCAGGACGGCACCGCGCAGCCGGCGGTGCTCGTCGCCGTCCGCGAAGACGCAGATCGGCTGCCAGGCGATCACCGGCATCAGCGGGGAGTCCATCGGGAGTTCGCCGGTGCGGAACGCCGTCCACAGGCGGGAGTCGCGGGAGAACAGCGAGGGAGTGCGCATCGCGGTGATGTTGGCGCCGTGGCTGAGGACCAGCCAGGCCCGGTGATCGCCGTGCAGGAGCACCGGGGCCACCTCGCCGTACTCGGCGCGCAGCTTCTCGTACAGGGCCGCCGGGTCGGCCTCGGCCTCCGGACCGTACAGGCGCCGCAGGCCGCCGGGGCCGATCGGGCCGATCCGGTCGTCCGGGTCGTGGTCCGGCCGGCCGGGGGGCATCGGGTCGTGGCCGACGGGGCCGGGGCCGATCGGGTCGAAGCCGCGGCCGTGGGCCGGGCAACCGGGCGGCGGGGTCGGAGCGGCGTCGGGGAACGGGCTGGTCACAAGGTCTCCGGTCACAGGGTTCGGGTGGGCGGGGCGTCAGCCCGCGGGTGGGGCGGCGAGCTCGTACAGGTAGTGCATCAGCGTCATCAGGGTGTCCCGGCTGGACTCGCGGCTGCGCGCGTCGCAGGCGACGATCGGCACCTCGGGCGGCAGGTCGAGCGCCCCCCGCAACTCGTCGAGCGGGAAGGCCGGCGCCTCGGGGAAGCCGTTGACGGCCACCACGAAGGGCACGCCCCGCTCCTCCAGCCGGCCGATCACCTCGAAGCTGACCTCCAGGCGGCGGGTGTCCACCAGCACCACCGCACCCAGGGCGCCCTCGAACAGGCCGTTCCAGAGGAACCAGAACCGCTCCTGCCCGGGGGTGCCGAAGACGTAGAGCACGAGCCTGTCGCTGATGCTGATCCGGCCGAAGTCCATGGCCACGGTGGTGGACGTCTTGAGCTCGACCCCGGTCGGGTCGTCCACGCCGACCCCGGCCTGGGTCATGGTCTCCTCGGTGGTCAGCGGGCGGATCTCGCTGACCGAGCCGACCAGCGTCGTCTTGCCGACGCCGAAGCCGCCGACGATCACCACCTTCACCGCCGTGGTCACGGTGTCCGGCAGCAGGTCCGCGCCGGCCGGCCCCGCCACCGTGTCAGAGCCGCTGAAGTCCATGGATCACCGCCTCCAACAGGGCACGGTCGGGGAGTTCCGCCGCGGGGACGGCGGCGCGGGCCTCGATCAGCCCGTCGTCGAGCAGGTCCGCCAGCAGGACGGTGACCACGCTCGTGGGTAGTTCCAGGTAGGCGGAGACCTCCGCCACCGAGAGCGGGGAACGGCACAGCCGCAGGATCGCGGCGTGCTCGGGCTGCAGGGCGGGGGTCGGCTCCGCGAGGGAGACGATCAGGGTGACCAGGTCGAAGACGCCGGGCCCGGACGGGCCGCTGCGACCGCGCGTGATCACGTACAGGCGGTCGGGCTCGGGGCCGTCCCAGCCGCCCTGTTCTGCCGTCATGCAACCGCCTCACTGTGCTCGTTCATGTGCCCGTCCCGCCGCTGCGCCGGGCCGGGGGCCGGCTCACGCGACCACCTCGGGGTTGCGCGGGGGCGTGGACAGGTGCTCGCCGATCCGGGCGACCAGGTCGCGCATCTGGTGGCTCACCAGCCCGGCGTCCACGCCCTCGTCGGCGAGCACCGCGAGGTAGGCGCGGTCACCGGCCGCCATCAGGTAGAAGTAGCCGCCGTCGACCTCGATCACCACCAGCCGCATCGAGCCGTCGCCGTGCGGGAACTCGTGCCCGACCGCGCCGGCCAGGCTCTGCAGCCCGGCGCAGGCGGCGGCGAGGCGGTCGGCGGTGTCCGGGTCGGTGCCGTACTGGGCGATCCGCAGGCCGTCGGCGGACAGCACGATGACGTGGCGCACGCACGGAACGCTGTGCGCGAGGTCGTTGAGGATCCAGTCCATGTTGCTGCGGTGCGGAATCACTGCTCGCCTTTCCCTGCCGTCTCTTCACTGGTGCGTCCGGGACCGGTCGGTCCGGCACTCGTGGGCCCGGCCCCGGCGGGCGCGGAGCCGGCCCGCCAGGCCTGGCCCGGTTGCCCGGGAAGCCCGGCCCGGCCCGGCTGCCCGGCCTGCGCGGCCTGTCCCGGCGGCGTCGCCGGCCCGGCCTGCGCGGCCTGTCCGTTCTGCGCCGTCGGGCCGACCTGCCCCGGTTGCCCGGCGGACGGCGCCGGAGCGGTGCCCTTGATGCCGTCCATGAACGCCTCCAGCCACAGGCCCGGCTGCTTCGGCTCCTTGCCCGGGCGGGGGGCCTGCGCCGTCGGGCCCGCCACCGGCCCCGCCGTCGGGCCGGCGGGCTGCGCGGTGCCGCGCGGGGGTGTGGCGAAGGCGGCCCGGCCGGTCGGCCGGTGGCGGCGGCGTTGCGGCAGGCCGTTGGCCGTGCGCTCGGTCACGATCACCTCGTCGTCGATGCCCCCCGAGGCGGCGGCCGCCGAGGCGGACGACCCCCACGGGGTGGTCGAACCGTAGGACGGCCCGACGCCGGCCGAGGTCGTCCGCGCGCCCCACGGGCGCGCCGGGGCCGCGTGCCGGGGCGGGTTCGGCGGAAGCGGGCGGGGGCCGGAGAAGGCGCCGATGCCGTGCGCCCGGCCGGTCGGGGGAGCGGTGGTGAGGAGTTCCTGCGGCACGACCAGCACCGCACGCACCCCGCCGTACGCGGAGCGGCGCAGCGAGACCTGGAAGCCGTACGCCTGGCAGAGCCGGCCGACGATGGCGAAGCCCAGCCGGGGGGACTCGGTGAGGTCGTCGAAGTCCTTGGAGACCATGGCCTCGCGCATCGCCCGCTCGGCGCGGGCCGTGGCCTCGTCGGTGAGGCCGAGGCCGCCGTCCTCGATCTCGATCGCCATCCCGCTCTGCACCTCGGAGGCGCTGAGGTGCACGTGGGTGTGCGGCGGGGAGTAGCGGGTCGCGTTGTCGAGCAGCTCGGCGACGGCGTGGATCAGCGGTTCGACGGCCGGGCCGGTGACCGAGATCTGGGCCACCGGGTGCAGGTCGACGCGCTGGTACTCCAGGATCCGGGACATGCCGCCGCGCAGCACGCTGTAGAGCGCGATCGGCCGGGTCCACTGGCGGCCCGGGCGGGCGCCGGACAGGACGGCGATGCTGTCCGCGAGGCGGCCGGTCAGCGCGTTGCCGTGGTCCAGGCGCAGGAGGTCGTCGAAGACCGCCGGGTCGTTGCCGTGCCGGTCCTCCATCTCCCGCAGGTCCTTGGCCTGCCGGTGGATGATCGCCTGGACCCGGCGGGCGATGTTCACGAAGGCGCGCTCGGCGGAGTCGCGCCGGCTCACCTCGTCGTCGACGGCTACGGCGATGCCGTGCGCCACGGACACCAGGGACTTGCGGAACCGCGGGGAGACGGGCGCGTTCTCCTGCTCGATCGGGTCCAGCAGGATGTCGATCGAGTACCCGTACCGGGCCCCGGCGACCACCCGTGGCAGCTCGACCTTGGCGAGCCGGTCGAGCTCGGCCTCCTGCCCGGCCAGCCGCCGCTGCAGGTCCTCCGCCTGCCGGGCGCTGCGGTCCCGAAGCTCGGTCAACGCCCGCCCCCGGCGCGCGGACTCGGCGGCCACCACGGCCACCAGCACGGTGCCCGTCGCCCCGCACCACAGCACCCCGGCCCGGGCCCCGGCGGACACCACCACCGCGGCCACCGCCACGGCCGCCGCCATCACGGCCGTCGGCAACAGCCAGCCGAGCAAGGGCGCAGGGCGCCGTCTGGCGCGTGACGATCCAGGTCGAAGCATTCAGCATCCTCAAACGATCGGAACAGTACGGGGACGGACGGCGACCGGCTCCGGCGGCGTGGTGCTGCAGCATAGCCAAGTTCAGGACAACCCTGACCGAAACTCAAAAATACTGCCTGTCAACCGACTTGTGGCAACTTGCCGGACATGCCCGACATCCCGCACACCAGTCCCACCCCAGGCGACCCGCCGCCCTGCCACCAGGCTTCTCGCCCTCACCGCCCCCGTGCCGCCAACCCGCCCCGGATTCCCCCATGCGAACGGTTTCCAGCCCAAGCGCCCCCATCGGCGGCCGAGTTCGTGCTAAGGCGGGGCCGTCGAAGCCCCGCGATCACTCGTGCGGGGGACGAACGGGGGCGGGCTGAAGGCAACACCTGTTGCTGTCGGGAGCAACGTCCGTTGACGGACCGCCGTGGGTGCCCCTACAGTGCCGGGCCATGGAGACGGACGATCTTGGTCGGCGGGTGGCGGACGACGTGGCCGGTGGGGGCGGGTTGGCGGGGGTGCGGCGGTTGTCGGGGGTGATCGCCGCGTTGGAGGAGCGCCGGACGGGGCTGGTGGAGGAACTGCGGCGCGGGCGGGAGGCGACCTGGGAGGAGATCGGGCGGGCCTGCGGGATGACCCGGCAGGGGGCGACGCGGCGTTGGGCGGGGCGGCTGCGGGCGCGTTCGTTCGGTGTCGCGGCGGCCTCCTACCAGCACGGGCGGCCGGGTTACCCGCAGGCGCTGATCGGTGCGGCGGTGCCCAGGGAGGCCCGGAAGGTGCTCGATCTCGGCGCCGGGACGGGCAAGTTGACCGGGCTGCTGGTCGAGGCGGGCCTGGACGTGGTGGCGGTCGAGCCCGACGCGGGGATGCGGGCGCAACTGGTCGCCGCGGTGCCGAAGGCCGCCGTACGGGCGGGCTCGGCGGAGCGGATCCCGCTGCCCGACGGCAGCGTGGACGCCGTCGTGGTGGCGCAGGCCTGGCACTGGTTCGATCCGGCGGCCGCCGTGCCGGAGGCGGCCCGGGTGCTCGCCCCCGGCGGAACGCTCGCGCTGGTGTGGAACGTCCGGGACGAGTCCGAGCCGTGGGCCGCCGAACTGGGCGCGCTGATGCACCGTTCGACGAACCAGCGGATCGACACCTGGCCGGCCGTCCCGGCACCCTTCGGCGCGCCCGAGCGGCTGGAGATCCGCTGGGAGCACTCCACCACCCGGGCCGGGATCGTCGACCTGGTCGCCTCGCGCAGCTACGTCATCGCGCTGCCCGACGCCGAACGGGCCCGCCTGCTGGCCGACGTCGAGGAACTGCTCGCCACCCACCCGGACCTGGCCGGCCGGGACGCGATCGCCATGCCGTACCTGACGAGGTGCACCCGTGTCCGGCTCGGCTGAGCCCGTCACCGTCCGCCGCCTGGGCCGTGCGGACGCCGAACCGTACCGGGCCTTCCGGCTCGCGGCCCTGCGCGAGACGCCCAGCGCCTTCACCTCCGCCTACGCCGAGGAGCGGGCCAGGCCGATGGCCGCGACGCTGGAGCGCCTGGCCGAGGCCGAGGACGGTCCGGGCGCGCTGCTCGGGGCCTTCGACGCAGCCGGCACGCTGGTCGGCACGGCAGGGCTGAAGGTGCCGCGGCGCAGCCAGGAGCGGCACAAGGGCACGCTTTACGGCATGGCGGTGGCCCGCGGCGCCGGCGGCCGGGGCATCGGCGGCGCGCTGGTGCGGGAGGTGCTGCGGACCGCCGTCGCGGACGGGCGGCTGCGCCAGGTGCTGCTGACCGTCTCGGAGGGCAACGAGGCGGCGCTGCGGCTCTACACGGCCTGCGGCTTCGAGGTGTGGGGCCGGGAGCCGGCAGCCGTCCTGGTGGACGGGCTGCCGGTCGCGAAGCTGCACATGGTGCGACTGCTGGCCGCCGGGCCGACGACGGCCGGACGCTGAGACTTCCGCTCGCTGCGCCGGGCCGTGGAGACGGGTGCGGGCGGCGGTGTCGGCCCGGCGCGAGGCCGGGTGGCAATTAAGTCATTCGACTGTATCGGAGCCGCGGTTCCCGGCAGATCCTGGCAGGGTGCCCGCGCGTCTGTGCTGGGCGTTCGTCATGGCAGGAGGCCCTGAAGTGCCCGCAACGCCCGTCGTGTTCGTCCATGGAGCGTGGTTCCACGCGCTGTGCTGGGAGGCGTGGGCCCACCGCTTCGCGGCCCGGGGCTTCTCCGTCCTGGCGCCGGGCTGGCCGGGCGAGCTCTCGACGGCGGCCGAGGCGCGCCGCAGCCCGGAGCGGCTGCCGGACCTCGGACTGCGTGCGCTGACCGGGCACTTCGCGGGCGTCGTACGGTCGTCGGAAAGCCCACCGGTGCTCGTCGGGCACTCCGTGGGCGGACTGGTCGTGCAGCAGCTCCTCGCCGACGGCCTCGGGCTCGCGGCCGTGGCGATCGCCTCGGCGCCGGTCAACGGGGTGCCGCTGCCCGGCCCGCTCGCCGGGCGCGGCCTGCCGTCGGCCGGCGGCGGCCAGGCACAGGTGCCGGTCTCCGCCCACCGGTTCCGGCAGCTCTTCGCGAACACCTCGGACACGGAGGGGGCCGCCGAGCTCTACGACCGGTACGCCGTCCCGGCCCCGCATCGGCTGCTCACCGAGGTCGGTGGCGGCGGCCCGTCGGGCCTGACGGCCGTGGACGTGGGCCGACGGGCCCGCGGGCCGCTGCTCCTGGTCTCGGGCCAGGAGGACCGGCTGGTGCCCGACGCCGTGACCCGCGCCGTCTACAAGCAGTACGGCGATTCGACGGCGGTTACGGAGCTGAAGCAGTTCGCGGACCGCAGCCACACCCTGGTCGTGGACAGCGGCTGGCGCTCGGTCGCGGACCACGTCCTCGACTGGCTGGGCCGGCAGGGCATCGGCGCCGACCGCCGCAGGAGGTGAACCCCCGGCGGAGCCGAGCCGCCGCCTGACGCCTGCCGCCGCCTGACGCCTGCCGCCGCCTGACGCCTGCCGCCGCCTGCCTTCGCTCGCCACCGCCACCGACCGCCTGCCGTCCCGGAGGACCGCGCCGCCGCGCCTCACCCGGGCCCGGCGGCGGGGGTGTTGCTGCCCAGGGCGTCGCGCAGCGCGGCGCGGGAGGTGATGCCGAGCTTGGGGAAGACCCGGTACAGGTGCGAGCTGACCGTCCGGGGCGACAGGTGCATCCGCTCGCCGATCTCCTTGTTGGTCAGGCCGCTCGCGGCGAGGTCGGCGATCCGGTGCTCCTGCCAGGTCAGGGTGGCCAGGTGGGCGGAGGAGGCGCGGGTGGGCATGCCGGAGATCCGCAGTTCGGCCCGGGCGCGTTCGGCCCAGGCGGTGGCGCCGAGCCGTTCGAAGGCCTCCGTGGCCAGGGTCAGCGGCCTCCGGGCCGCCGCCGGGCCACGGAAGAGCCGGGTGCGGTAGCCGTGGGCGAGCCGGATGCGGGCCAGTTCGAACGGGAAGCGGACGGCGTCCGGAAGGGTCTCGACCAGTTCGAAGAGTTCGTCCGCACTCTTCGCGTCGGCGGTCGTCATCGCCAGCGCGCCGTAGGTGACCAGTGCGAGTCGCGGCGAGAGGTCGGGCAGCCCGGCGTCGCGGGCGGCGACGGCGTGGCGGCGGGCCTGCTCGGTGCGCCCGGTGTGCAGGGCGGCCTCGACGAGGTCGAGCAGCGTCCGGGACGCCTGGTGGGCGTAGGGCGTGAACGTGCCCGGGGTGGTGATGCCGATCGCGTACAGGTAGGCGGCTTCGAAGTCGCCCTCGCTGAGCGCCGCGAGCGTGCCGACGGAGTCCGCGATCTGGATGAGGAACCCGACGCCGCGCGGGCGGGCCCAGCCGTCGACGGCGGCCTGCAGTTCGCGGGCCCGCTCCACCTGTCCGCGCATCGCCGCCAGCAGCGCGAGGTAGGCGCGGCTGTGGTGGGCGAAGAGCGCGTGGTCGTGGTCGGTCGCCAGCTCCAGGCTGCGCAGTCCGGTCCGTTCCGCGTCGTCCCACTCGCCGACGGCCAGTTGGTCGAGCATGACCAGGTGCAGCATCGTCATCCCGGCGGACTTAGCTCCGGTCGCGACCTCGCGGTCGACGGTGCGCTGCAGGTACGGCCGGACCGGCCCGAGCACGTCCAGGTGGTAGGCGGCGACGCCGAGGCGGGTGACGTCCCAGGGGTCGAGGTGCGCCCGGCCGGCGAACGCGGCTTCGAGTCGTTGCGGTACGCCGGCGCCGTGCCGGACGACGTCGCTCCAGGCGTCCCGGTAGATCAGCGAGCGCGTGGGGACCAGGCCGCCCAGCCGCTCCAGGAAGGCACGGACCTCCTGCCAGGCGGCGGCGTCGCTCGCGTACTGGCAGATCGCCAGGAGCAGGTCGATCAGCCGCGTGACGGTTTCGTTCGCGGCCTGCGCTTCGTCGTCCTGCGGACCGTGGCTCTGCAGGGCGTCCGTCCGCAGGGCGTCGATGACGGCCATGATCTGGCGCCGCGAGGAGTGCACCTCCCCGTCCTGGTACAGCGCCAGGTAGGCGGCGACGAGCGCCGCGGCGGGCGATTCGCCGCGGCCGGGCACGGCGTCGGCGTGGGCCAGCCGCTGCGCGCGGTCGAGTCGGCCGGTCTGACCGGCGAGGTAGGCCGCGTCGCGGAGCCGCCTGGAGCGGTTCGCGTGGTCCTCGCTGAGCTCCGCGGCGCGGGCCAGCCAGGCCATGGCGGCGACCGCGCCGCCGCGCCGGGTCGCGGATTCGGCGGCGGCCTCCAGCTCCGCGGCGACCCGCTCGTCGGGGTCGACCGTCGCGGCCGCCAGGTGGGTGGCCCGCCGCTCGACGTCGCCCTGGTGGAAGCGGGCGAGGGAGGCGTGTGCCGCGCGCCGCTCGTTGGGGGTCGCCAGCTGGACGACGGTCGAGCGCACCAGCGGGTGGCGGAAGACGAAGTCGCCGCTGACCGGGTCGGTGTCCAGCAGGCCGCGGAAGGCCGCCTCGTCGGCGTCGGCCATCCGGTACCGGGCGCCCAGGGTGTGGCCGACCGCGGGGCCGGCCTCGACCCCGTCCAGCGCACCGCGCAGGAGTTCCGCCCGCACCTCCGTGCTCAGGGCCTCGATGCGGGTGCCGTAGACGTGCTGCAGGCGCCGCGGCAGCGGGACGCCCCGGTAGTCGGACTCCCCCTCGGCCCCGGAGGCGGGCCGGCTGCTCAGGTAGGGCGGCAGCTCCAGCAGGGCCAGCGGGTTGCCCTGGGCCTCCCGCAGGACGACCCGGCGCAGCTGCGGGTGGAGGCCGGGGTGCTGCCGGTCCAGCAGTTGTTCGGCCGCGTCCGGCGACAGGGTGGGCACGAACAGCTCCGGGAGGCCCGCGGTGTCGAGCCGCGAGGGGATGTCCGAGCGGAGCCCGACGAGGAGCTTCACCGAGCCGCCGCTCAGCCGGCGCCCCGCGAAGCCGACGACCTCGGCGCTGGCGGTGTCGAACCACTGCCCGTCGTCGAGGGCCAGCAGCAGGGGCTTCTGCGAGGCCGCCAGGGACAGCAGGTCGAGGACCGCGATGGCGAGCGCCATGACGGACGGCGGCTTCTCGTGGCTCCGTCCGAACACGACGTCGAACACCCCGCGGTAGCCGCTGTCGAGCCGGCCGATCTGGGGGAGCAGCGGGTGCAGGAGCTGGTGCAGGCCGGCGAAGGGCAGGTCGGACTCCGCCTCGACACCGGTCGCCCGGATCACCCGGTGGCCCGCGCCGGCGGCGAGTTCGGCGGCGCGGTCGAGGAGCGAGCTCTTGCCGACGCCGGTCTCGCCCTTCAGGACGAGCGACTGGCCCTGCGGGGCCGTCACGAAGGACGACAGTGCGTCCTCCTCGGACCGGCGGCCGACCATCGTCCGTGCCGTCCCGGCCGGCTCGTTCACGCGCTCCCCCTACGACTTGCGACTGCGGCGCACGGCGAGCCGTGGGCTGCCGTGTCCTCCCGTCAGTTTCCCACGGCCGGAGGGGCCTTTCGATCATGTTTTCAGCCGAGGTCGGCGCCGGTTCCCCCCTGCCCCCTCCGGTGCGGTGCGCGCGCCTGGGCGGGGTAGGGGCAGCGCAGGGGAGGGCGGCGCCGGGGGCGGGCGGGAGCCGGAGAGGGGAGCAGCCGGCCGGGGCGAGCCGGCCGCCGCCGGAGTCCGCTCAGCCGAGGCGGAGCACCAGCTTGCCGGTGTTCTCGCCGCGGAACAGCATCTGGAAGGTCTCCGGGAAGTCGTCCACGGTGCCCTCCACCACCTGCTCCTTCACCCTGATCCGGCCGTCGCCGATCCAGCCCGCGATCTCGGCGGTGGCCTCCGGGTACCGGCGGGCGTAGTCGAACACGACGAAGCCCTCCATCCGCGCCCGCCGCACCAGCAGCGACAGGTAGTTGGCCGGGCCCTGGACGGTGTCCTCCTCGTTGTTGTACTGGCTGATCGCCCCGCAGACCACGACCCGGGCGTGCGTCGCGAGCCGGGTCAGCGCGGCGTCCAGGATCGGGCCGCCGACGTTGTCGAAGTAGACGTCGATGCGGTCCGGGGTGTGGGTGCGCAGCGCCTCGCGGACGTCCTCGGCGCGGTAGTCGATCGCCGCGTCGAAGCCCAACTCCTCGGTGAGCAGGGCGCACTTCTCGGGGCCGCCCGCGATGCCGACCACCCGGCAGCCCTTCACCTTGGCGATCTGGCCGACCATGCTGCCGACCGCCCCGGCGGCGCCGGAGACCACCACGGTCTCGCCCTCCTTGAGCGCCCCCACCTCCAGCAGGCCGAAGTAGGCGGTCATGCCGGGCATCCCGAGGGCGCCGAGGTAGGTGGACAGCGGCGCGAGCGCGGGGTCGACGGTCAGTGCGCCCTTGCCGTCCGACAGCGCGTACTCCTGCACCCCGAAGGCGCCGACCACGTGGTCCCCGACCTGGAACTTCGGGTGGTTCGACGCGACGACCTCGACCACCGAGCCCGCCCGCATCACGTCGCCCAACCCCACCGGCGGCAGGTACGACGGCCGGTCGTCCAGCCAGCCGCGCATCGCCGGGTCCAGCGAGAGGTAGCGGGTGCGACCCAGGAACTCCCCGTCCCCGGGCACTGGCACCGCCTCGCTCACGTGCGCCCAGTCCTCGGCCCGGACTTCCCCGACCGGCCGCCGGGCGAGGCGGATCTGGCGGTTGGCTCCGGCGTCTGCGGTCATGACGTCTCCTGGGTGCGCACTCGGCTCTGGAACTCGACGAGTCCGATTCTAAGCAAGCGCTTATTCATATGACCAGCGGCAGTCGGGCACCCGGATGCGTCGGGCACCTCGATGCGTACGGCCCCAGCGGTGATCGGGCCCAGCGGTGATCGGGCGGAGCGGTACCCGGCCCCGCGGTGTCGGACTCAGTAGCGGTCGGCGAGGTGGCCGTAGCCGCCCGCGTGCCAGACCATGCGGCGGAACTCCGGGAGGCTGAGGGCGGCAGTGCTGGGGCCCGCGGCGGGCGGGAAGTGGACGGTGCCGCAGCGGGCGCAGTACCAGGCCCGGGCCCAGAGCTGTTCGGCCCGGGGGCGGCCGGCGAGTTCACGCCCTGCCGACGCGCTGAGCAGAGCCGCCGCCAGGAAGAGCGCGGCGGCGACGACCACGGCCACGACGGGCAGCTCGACGGGGACCTCGAAGGCGGAGTGGCTTCCGACCACGGCGGTGTCGCCGTGGTCGTCGTTGAACTGACGGGCGACGGTCCCGGCGATGAACGTGAAGCCGGCGACCAGGAGCGCGGCGACCCCCATGGCCACCGCCGTGCGGCCGGGCGGCTGGTCGCGGATCGGCGCCGGAGCGAGGGCCCGGGCGAGGTCGGAGACGACCTCGCGGGACTGGTAGTGGTCGTTGCCCTGGGGGTACCGGGCGGTCGTCCGGCTGCGCCCGGCGTGGTAGACCGCCGGAACGCTGCGAACCTGGTCGGTGAGCCCGCAGCTGGGGCAGGGGTGCAGGGTGCGCGGCGGTGCGGGTACGGCGTCGTAGGGCCCCATCGGGTCTCCCCCCGTGTCGGCGTCCGGCCGGGGCGGCCGTCTCCGTACCGGAGGGGGACGCCGCCCCGGGTGCCGTGGTTGCGGTGAACGCCTTCCGGTTACCCGGCGGTTGGGGTTCCCAAGCGGGGACGGCCCCTCGGGTCGGTCCCTCGGAGCGGTCCCGCGGCTCGCGGCCGGTCAGCCCTCGGCGGCCGGTCGGCCCTCGGCGGCCGCCGAGGGCTGCCAGCCGAGCGCCGGTCCGAGCCGGGTCGCGAGGTCGGTGAGGATCTGCACGTAGTCCCGGTGCTCGAAGCTGAACGGCAGCGCGAAGGCGACCTCGTCGACCTCCCGGTACCCGGCGTGGGCTTGCAGCCGTTCGACGAGCTGCTCGGTCGTGCCGACCAGGTCGGGGGCGAACAGCAGCCGGGCCGGGCCCTGTGGGGCGAGGGTGCGCGGGGTGCGGGAGCGGGCGTACGCCTCGTACTTGGTGCGCTGTTCGGGGGTGGCGGTGTCGGTGGGGATGACCACCAGGCCCTGGGAGACCCGGGCGCGCTCGCCGTCGGGGTGGCGCTCGCGGAACGCGCGGATCTGGTGGGCCTGGACGGCGGCGAAGTCCGGTGCCACGTCGTCCGTCTCCGCCTTGACGACGCTGCTGGTGAGCAGGTTGAGTCCGTGTTCGCCGGCCCAGCGGGCGGAGTGCAGGCTGCCGGCGCCGTACCAGAGCCGGGAGGCGAGGCCGGGGGAGTGCGGCTGGACCCGGCGGGAGTACACCTCGATGCCCTCGGTGCCGGCGAAGCCGGAGGCGTCCTCGCCGCGGACGAGGGCGAGCAGCCGTTCGGCGCGGCGGTGGCTGAAGTCCTCGTGTTCGGCGGTGTCGGGGTAGAGGGCGCCGCGTACGTGCTCGTAGTGGACGGGCGGTCCGACGCTGAATCCGGGTTCGAGCCGGCCGCCGGAGAGGACGTCCACCGTGGCGAGGTCCTCGGCGAGCCGCAGCGGGTTCTCCCAGCCGAGCGGGGTGACGGCGGTGCCGAGCCGGATGCGGCTGGTGCGCTGGGTGGCGGCGGCGAGGACGGCGACGGGGGAGGAGATCCCGTACTGGAGGTGGCGGTGGCGGAGCCAGGCGCTGTCGAAGCCGAGTCGTTCGCCGAGGGTGATGAGGTCCAGGGTGGATTCGTGGCCCCGGCGCGGGTCCGCCTCGTCGAAGAGCCCGATGGTGAGGAAGCCGAGTTTCCGCAGCTGGCGAGGGTCCGGCGACATGGTGAGCGGCTCCGCGTGGTGAGGCGGCCGCCCGGGGGAAGGCCGGGCGGGTGGTGCCCATCGAACGTACGCAGCCGCCGCACGCTTCGACAAGATCGGCACGGGATCCGGTCACCGGACCGCAACGGGGCGCAACACGGCGCTACGTGCGGGGCCCCACCCGGCCGGGTGGGGCCCTTACGGCAAGCGCCCTTACGGCAAGCGCCCCCTTGCGGCAGCCGCCCCGTAAGGCAGCCGTCAGCGCCCACAGGTGGCCCTGGCCGTGGGCAGGGCCACGGCTGGGGCCGTCAGCAGCTGCGCAGTTCCGGGCTCTGGTTGCGGATCTGGTTGTGCAGCGAGGTGAACTCGCGGTACGCCTCGCTGTCCTCGGAGCCGGGGCGGAACGCGCCGACGCGGTGGCAGTTGACGAAGGCGAGCTTCACGCCGAAGTGGTCCTCCAGGCTGCCCCGGATGGCGTTGCTGGCCAGCGCGCGCAGCAGCTGGGCGCGCTCCTCGTTGCTGGGCGTGGTGTTGTCGGTGGTGAACTCGCCGTCACCTGCGGCGAGTTCGGTGCTGAGACCGGCGACGACCCGGTAGGCGTAGGGGAGCGAGGCGCGGACGGTGTCGAGGAAGGCGGCCTCGTCGACGCGGCCCTGCCGGGCCTGGGCGAGGAGGGCGGGGGAGACGTCGAGCGACATGGAGGTCCTCTTTCGGGAGTGCGTGGGCCTCGGTGGGCAGCAGCCACCGCCATGGTTATCGAAGATGAAAACCATTACGGTGAAGACTCTCCCGGCCGTCCCGACGACCTGTCAAGTGCCGTCCCCCGCAGGGGTGACCTCCGTCGGCGCCGGCACCCGGCGGACCTTGATGACGAGCGCGGCGATCACCACGGCGAGCGCCGCGAAGACCAGGCCCATCTGGAAGGCGGCCGCGATGCCGTGCACCAGCACCTCCGAGGAGTACGGCGCGGGAAGGCGGCCCGTCGCCCTGACTTGCTGGGCCTGCTGCGGCGTGGCCTGCTGGAGGAACTTCCCGACCTGCTGCCGGGCCTCGTTGCGGCTGGCCGTGCCGTACACCGTGACCAGGATCGACAGGCCCAGCGAACCACCCACCTGCTGGGTGGTGTTGAGCATGCCGGTGGCGGCGCCGGTCTCGTGCGGGGCCACCCGGGAGACGGCGGTCAGCATCACCGGGACGAAGATCGAGCCCATACCGAAGCCGAAGAGCAGCGTCGGCCCGAGGATGCCGCCGACGTACGTGGTGTCGAGGTCGATCCGGCTCGCCCAGGCGACGCCGGCGAGGACCAGGACCGAGCCGGTGAGCAGGAACGGCTTCGGGCCGTACCGCAGCTGGTTGCGGGCCGCGAACTGGGCGGCGGCGATGATGGCCGCACTGATCGGCAGGAAGGCGAAGCCCGCCCGCAGGGGGCTGAACCCGAGGATCTCCTGCACGAACAGGGTGATGAAGAAGAAGATGCTGAACATCGCCGCGGCCACGCAGAGCATCAGCCCGTACGCGCCGGAGCGGTTGCGGTCGCGGAAGAGGTGCAAGGGGGTGATCGGCTGCGGCACGCGCCGCTCGTTGAGGATGAAGGCCGCGAGCAGTGCGACGGCGAGGCTGAACGCGGCCAGCGTCACGGCGTCCGTCCAGCCGTGGTCGGAGGCGCGGATGAAGCCGTACACCAGGGAGACCATGCCCGCCGTGGCGGTGAACGCGCCGATCAGGTCGAAGCGCCCGGGGTGGCGTTCGGACTCGTTGATGTACAGCGGCGCCAGCAGGGCGATCGCGATGCCGATCGGCACGTTGACGAAGAACACCCAGCGCCAGGACAGCCAGGACGTCAGCATGCCGCCGAGCAGCAGTCCGATCGCCCCGCCCGCGCCCGCGACGGCGGAGAAGACGCCGAAGGCCCGGTTGCGCTCCGGGCCCTCCTTGAAGTTGGTGGCGATCAGTGCCAGCGCGGTCGGCGAGGCGATCGCGCCGCCCAGCCCCTGCAACGCTCGCGCGGCCAGCAGCCAGGCGGAGGACTGTGCGACCCCGCCGAGCAGCGAGGCCGCGCCGAACACCAGCACGCCGACGACGAACACCCGCCGGCGACCGAGGATGTCACCCGCCCGGCCACCGAGCAGCAGCAGCCCGCCGAAGGTCAGGGTGTAGGCGTTGATGACCCAGGACAGGTCGGTGGTGTTGAACTTCAGCGCCTGCTGGATGTGCGGCAGGGCGATGTTCACGATCGTGATGTCGAGGACGACCATCAGCTGGGTGGCCGCGATGACGGTGAGGGCTATCCCTGGGTGCTGGCCCCGGCGTGCGGTCGCGGGCGGAGCCGTGGCCAGGGCACGCGAAGTGGCCATGGCAGGTTCCCCAATGGCTCGGGGGCGAACGGCGGGAGGGGGACGGATTCGTTCGCCACCACCGACAGTAGACCCGGGAGATAGGGAACACAACCGTTCATTACGGACAAGTAGCGGGGAAGTGGCGGACGAGCGGCGATTTCCGAACAACCGCCCTCCGTGAGGGCGGGAGGGTTGCGACGGGTGGGATGTCATATCCATGTCAACGACCTTCCGGGAGAGGTGACCGTGCCGGGAGCTCGGCGAGCCCCCGGCACAGCGTGTCCCCGCTGCTACCGGTGCCACTTCTGGTTGGTGCCGCCGTTGCAGGTCCACAGCTGGACGAGGGTGCCGTTGGCGGTGGAGGCGCCGGAGGCGTCCAGGCACAGTCCGGACAGGTTGCTGGTGACGGTGCCGTCGCTGTTGACGTTCCACTTCTGGTTCGCGCCGCCGTTGCAGTCCCAGATGACGGCCTTGGTGCCGGGGGAGGTCCCGAAGCCGTACGCGTCCAGGCACTTGCTTCCGTAGACGCGCAGTTCCTTGGCCGGGGTGAGCGACCACTGCTGGTTGCTCGCGCCGTTGCAGTCCCAGATCTGGGTCTGTACGCCGTTGGCGGTGCCGGCGTTGGGCACGTCGAGGCAGCGGTCGGAGCCGGTGCCGCGCAGCACGCCGCCGTTGCCCGTGCCGCCTCCGCCGCCCGGGTTGGTGCCGGTGCCCCAACCCCACTGGAGCCGGTCGAGGCCGGACTGGTTGGTGACGGTCAGGGAGGGGTTCGTGCCGCTGCCGTTCAGGGAGGTGATGGCGCACGAGGCGTTCTCGCACGGGCCCGGTCCCTGCGTCTGGGCCGCCTCCTTGACGCCCGTCCACAGGACGGAGCCCATGCCGAGGCTGCGCACGGTGTCGGTGATGGCGTAGAGGTAGGACAGGTCGTTGTTGCCGTCCTTGGGGCCGTTGTAGTCGACGCCGGTGTTCATGGGGACGCCGAACTCGGTGAGCAGGGCCCGGTCGGCGTGGCCGCAGAGGTTGTTGGTGAAGTCCTTGACCCAGTCGGCCTCGGTGGCGTGGCTGTCGCCGAACATGCCGTAGATGTGGATCGACAGGAGGGTTCCGGACAGCCGGGAGTCGGAGCCGACGGCGCACAGGTTGAGGTCGGCCGAGAAGCCCGGCACGATCACGTGGCCGCGGGGGACGTCGGGGTGGCGCGCGAGCCAGTCGGCCTCGAAGGCGGTGAGGTCGGTGGCGTTGTAGCCGTAGGGCTCGTTCATGATGTCGAAGTAGAAGTTGCTGCGCGCGCCGTACTTGTTGATGACGGTGTCCCACATCCGGTTGAAGGACGCGACGTCACTGACCTTCCCGTTCTGCAGCCAGGGCGCGACGATGACGTTCATGCCCAGCGCGGTCGCGGCGTCCGGTGCCGCGGTGTAGCTGTTCCACCAGGCGCCTGACGTGGTCGCCGAGTTGAAGCCCAGGCGGACGGTGTTGGCGCCGAGTGCCTGGAATCCCTTGAGGATCGCCGTGGACTTCGCGTACGTCGTGGCGTAGTCGTCCGAGGTCGACAGGCCCACGGGGACGTTGGGGCCGGTGACGAAGTTGTCGTTGGGATCGGCCCAGTTCACTCCGTGGAACTGGCTGGTGGCCGATGCCGCCGGCGCTGCCGACGTGGCCGGTGCTGCCGATGCCGCCGGTGCCGTCTGCGCCGGCGACGCGGCCTGCGCCGTGCCGGCCGTCAGCAGCCCCGACAGTGCCAGGGCCGAGACCGTCAGGCCGGCGATCAGGCGCCGGGAGGCGCGGAGGCGGCGGCGGACGGTGGACGGCCGGTGGGCCGGGCCGGCTTCGGCGGTCGCCGCCGCCTCCGTCGGCGCCTCGCCCGTCGCCGTACGTTGATCTCGCCGACGGCGGGGGAGGCGTGTCGTCGTGCTGGCCATGCGGGCTCCTCGGGAGTCGGGACGGACTGGCAGCCGGCCGGTCGGCCGGGCAGGCATGCGGCCCCGCTCCGCCCCGCGCTCCCGTGCGCGGCGCGGGGCGGGGCGCGGCAGCGCGAGGGTCATCCGGCGACCAGGGCGGTCCACTGCTGGTTGGCGCCCCCGTTGCAGTCCCACAGCTGGAGCTGCGTGCCGTCGGTGCCGGAGTAGTTCGGGTCGTCGAGGCAGCGCCCGGAGACGGGGTTGCGGTAGCCGCCGTTGTAGGGCTGCCACACCTGGTTGGCGCCGCCGGTGCAGGCCCAGGTCTGCACCTTGGTGCCGTTCCCGGTGCCCGCGCCCGCGGCGTCCAGGCACTTCCCCAGGGAGCGCAGGGTGCCGTCGGTGTACGCGGACCAGAGCTGGTTGGCGCTGCCGCCGCAGCTCCAGATCTGGACGGACGTCCCGTCCGCGGTGCCGGCGCCGTTGATGTCGAGGCACTTGCCGGCGATGCCGGAGTGGACGGGGGCGGCGGCGGGGGCCGGGTTCCTCAGCCACCCGGCGTTGTCCGCGGCCTGGATGCCGCGGTGGAAGGCGTCGGCCATCTTCCGGTAGCCGGCGTCGTTGGGGTGCAGGGCGTCGGCCAGGTCGGCGGTGGTCAGGCTGCTCATGTCCACGTACCCGACGTGCTTGCCCGCTGCCTGCGCGCTGTTGACGATGCCCGGCACGGCCTGGTTGTACGCCGACCGGTACTGCTCCTCGCCGGGGCTGGTCGACACGATCAGCGAGGCGACCAGCACGGTGGCGTCGGGGGCGGCGGCGGTGATCCGGTCGACCAGCGACTTCAGCCGGGCGGTGGCGGTGGGGACCTGGTAGTTGCCGTTGAGGTCGTTGGTGCCGATCTCCAGGGTCACGACGTTCGGCCGGTACCGGGTCAGCGAGGCGTCGGCCAGGGCGGCGATCTGGTCGATGCGGTATCCGGAATGGCCTTCGTTGTCGGGGTCGGCCATCGAACCGTTGCGCCCCGTGCCGACGAAGTCCGCCGAACGGCCGTCCGCCGCCAGCGCGTTCCACAACGGGCCGCGGTAGCCGTCGCCCGTGCTGCTTCCCACGCCCCAGGTGATCGAGTCACCCAGCGGCATCAGCCGCAGGGGCGGGGCCTGCGCGGCGGAGGCAGGCGCCGCGCCGGTCGCCACCGCGCCGAGCGCGGCAAGGACGAGCGAGACGAGCAGTACCGTCCATGGCTTTCTCATCGGGGGTCCTTTTCTGTCCGTGAGCCCTGTGGCGGGCGTGGCCTGGTGCGCCTTCGGGCCCTGATGTGTGAGCGTTCACAAACATGCCGTCCGAGATGCGCTCGACCCGCCCGGCGTCGTGCGGGGAGGCGGGCCTGACGCCCCGTCCGGCACCCCGCCTCGTAGAGATATCACGCTCGCACTTGAGCTGAACATCCCATGGATGCGAAAAAGGTGAGAGTCGGTTGGATGTTCGAAAACCCAGAGGATCACCAGAATCCTGGGCATCGAAACCAACTTGCTCGGTCGCCTCGGTTCCGTGCCGGTCTCCATACATCCCATGTATTGCCCGTGGCGGCTCGTCCTGTCAGAAGCCTTGACAGTAGCCATGGCGCTGTCAGAATCGGCTGCACCTCATTGTGATCGCTCACATTTCTGGCCTCCCACGATGCAGGGCGTTCCGAGCCGCACGGCCCCGCGCCACCTGGGCATCCGGTGTGGCGGACCGGGAAATCCACCATGCTCCATGACGAAGGGTCAACCCATGGCGATCAGCAGGCGTGTGTTCCTGTCAGGTGCCGCCGGAGTCGTCGCCGCCGCGACGGCGGATCTCACGCTCGGCACGGCGACGGCGCTGGCAGCTCCGTCGTCGTACTCGCCCACGTGGGCGTCGGTGGACCAGCATCCGCCGGCGCCGGAGTGGTTCCAGGACGCCAAGTTCGGCATCTACTTCCACTGGGGTGCCTTCAGCGTGCCCGCGTTCGGCAGCGAGTGGTACCCGCGGAACATGTACGTCGCCGGGAGCGGCGAGAACAAGCACCACACCGCCACCTACGGGGATCCGTCGGTGTGGCCCTACAACAACTTCGTCGACGGGGCGCGCGACAAGGCGGGCAACTGGGTGCAGTTCGCGCCCAGGCTCGCCTCCCAGGGCGGGAACTTCGACCCGGACGCCTGGGCGCAGCTGTTCGTCGACGCGGGCGCCAGGTTCGCGGGCCCGGTGGCGGAGCACCACGACGGCTTCTCGATGTGGAACAGCGCGGTCAACGAGTGGAACTCGGTGCAGCGGGGGCCCAAGCTGAACCTGCTGCAGCTCTTCCGCGACGCGATCCGGGGCAAGGGCCTGAAGCTGCTGGTGGCCATGCACCACGCCTACAACTTCAACGGCTACTACGACCACGTGCCCGCGCAGCCGACCGCCAGCCTGCAGAAGCTCTTCGGCCAGCTCGACACCGCCACCGAGAACCAGCTCTGGTACGCCAAGCTCAAGGAGGTCGTGGACCTGGCGCAGCCGGACATCCTGTGGGAGGACTTCGACCTCTCCAAGGTCGACGAAACGCAGCGGCTGAACTTCCTGTCGTACTACTACAACCAGGCCCTGAGCTGGGGTCGGGAGGTCGTGGCCACGTACAAGGACGGCTACGACAACAAGGGCGAGGTCTTCGACTACGAACGCGGCGGCCCGGCCGAGGTCTCCGACCCGTACTGGCTGACCGACGACAGCATCAGCAGCTCCAGCTGGTGCTACACGGTGGGCATCGGCTACTACTCCACCGCGCAGATGCTCCACGCGCTGATCGACCGGATCAGCAAGAACGGCAACATGCTGCTCAACATCGCCCCCATGGCGGACGGGACGATCCCCCAGGGCCAGAAGGACGTCCTGCTGGGCATCGGCGACCACCTCAAGCGGTTCGGCGAGTCCCTGTACGGCACCCGCGCCTGGACGGTCCACGGGGAGGGGCCGACCAAGATGGGCGGCGGGTCCTTCACCACCCCCGTGGCGGGCACGAACAAGGACTTCCGGTTCACCCGTGACAAGTCCGGCACCGTCCTGTACGCCACGGTCCTGGGCTGGCCCGGGAGTTCCACGACCCTCACCACCCTGGGCAGCGGCCGCATCGACCTCGGCTCGCTCACGTCCGTCCAGCTGCTCGACTCGAAGGCGGGCACGTACATCGGCCTGCCCGCGCCGACCCAGGGCGGCGACGGCCTGCACATCACCCTGCCGTCCGCCTCGGCGCCGTTCGGCGCCCTCGCCTACGTGCTGAAGTTCACCTTCTCCGGACCGATCCCCGTCCTCAGGCCCGGGGGCAGCGGCGTGGTCACCGCGTACGGCGACATCTCGTACGCGGGCGCGGCGGCCGGGCTCGTGCTGGGCGACTACACGGCCGCCGGACTCCAGAGCGCCGGACTGGCGCCGCGCACCATCTCCTCCCTGCGGATACCGGCCGGCTACCAGGTGATCGGCTACTCCGGCGACAACTACTCCGGAACCGCCTGGACGTTCAGCGCGGACGACCCCGACCTGCGCACCACCGGCAACAACGACGCCATCACCTCGCTGAAGGTGACCTTCAATCCGGCCACGTACTTCCGGATCGGCAACGTCACCGACGGCCTGGCCCTGGACAGCGGCGGCAACGTCGCCTACGGCAGCAACCTCAAGCAGTGGACCTGGGACGGCAGCACCAACCTCCAGTGGCAGGCCGTCGACCTCGGCAACGGCTACTACCGCCTGGTCAACCGCACCAACGGCATGGTCGCCGACGGCTGGGGCGCCACCACGAACGGGGCACCCGCCCAGCAGGCGACCTGGAACGGCGGCACCAACCAGCAGTGGCAGATCACCGACCGCGGCAACGGCCGGTACAGCATCGCCAACCGCACGACGGGCCTGGTCCTGGACGGCGGCGGCCAGGTGGCGGCCGGCTCCGTCACCAAGCAGTGGACCTGGGACGGCAGCTCCAACCTGCAGTGGACGTTCACCGCCCAGTAGCCCGCCGCCCGCCGCCCAGTAGCCCGCCGCCCGCGCCGGTGCGCGACGCGCTCGGCAAGCCGGGCTCCGGGACGACCCGTACACGCCCCGACGACACCCACGTCGTCGGGGCGTGTCCGTCGGAGCCCGCGCCCGGCTCGCACCCGACCCGAGATCGAGGCTCAGTCGGAAGCGACGGAATTCAGCAGTCATATGACTGATGCCCCTGCGTCACGCTCCGGCACATCCTCCTTGTGCGACGGATCCGGCCCCCGGGCCCGCCGCGCAGGAGAAATGCCATCCCGCCCGTACCGCAGTTACGGGCCGACCTCGAAAGCGGGTTCCACCGTGGCCCTCACCTCGTTCAAGTCGGCGGCCGCCGCCGTCTCGACCGCGCTCGCCGGCGCGGCGCTGCTGTTCACGGCGGCCCCGGCGTCCGCGGCGAACCCGCCGTACGACGGCTGCCCGGCCTGGGCCCTCTGCCTGTACCAGCACGAGGGCGGGACGGGCTCGAAGGCGGTCGTCACGCCGCCGCCGGCCGGCGGCAACGCGGCGATCGTGCGGCTCACCCAGGTGCACTTCCTGAACGGCGAGCTCGCCGACAACCAGGTCACCTCCTGGATCAACAACTCGCAGTGCTCGGTGAAGTTCATGGACGACCCGTACGGGGAGCTCCACCCCTCCGACCTGGACTTCACCGCGATGTGGAACTGGGGCGCGAAGGGCGACTACGGCACCGGAACCTCCAAGTACTACCTGAACGACCGGATTTCCTCCCTCCAGTTCTGGTGCCCGTAGCGGCAGGGCCGGCCCCGAGGGCGCGGCTCCCCGCCGGATCCGCTCCGCCCACCACTGCCCCCGGCACCCGCGAGGAGCCGGGGGCGTCCTCGTGCGGTCCGCACTCCTCCCCACCCCGGCACCGGAACCGTCCGGTGCCACGGGGTGCCACCCGGTGCCACCCGGTTCCACCGAAGGAAAGCCCATGAAACGTCTTCGACCAGCGGCCGCGCTCTTGTCCGGCCTGCTGCTCCCCCTCGCACTGCCCACCCCCTCCCCGGCCGCACCCGCGATCGGCGCGGCCCCCACGGCGGCGTCCGCACCGGTGACGGCCGGTCCAGGCGCGGACGGGCCGGATCTGAGCTACGCCAACCGCACCTCCCCGCCCCCCGGCCTGCCCGACTGGTCCGGCGCCGGCTACCGGGGCGGCCAACCGCTGCCCGGTGACGGCGACCTGACCGGCGACGCGGCCTGCCGCATCACCCCGGACCAGCTCGCCGCCAAGTACGGCGTACGGCCGGACGACGGGGCCGACGACACCACCGGGCTGCAGCGGGCCGTCGACGACGTCAAGGCCAACTGCTCGCCCAACGCCGGCTTCAACCGGCTCTCGCTCATCTCCCTGCCGACCGGGCGGATCGACGTGTCCCGGCAGATCTACGTCGACGCCGACTTCCTGGTCCTGCGCGGCCAGGGCTCCGGCGACGGCGGTACCCGGGTGGTGTTCCGGCCGGACGCCAACACCCGCTACGACACGCTCGTCAACGGCCGCTGGGACCAGGACGGCATGAAGGCCGGCAGCGGCAGCGACGTCGGCACGGGCGGCTGGATCTGGCCGGGGCGCGGCCTGTTCCGGGTGCAGACCCGGGACGTCGCGGACCGTTACCAGGACGACTGGGCGGCGGCCCCGACGAACCGCAAGGACATCTTCGAGGGCAGCGTCAACCAGCACTGGGCCTCCGGCATCAAGGTGGCCGCCTCGGCCGACGACCCCGGCTACTCGGCCCGGCAAGGGCAGAACGTCGTCCGGCTGGACGCGAAGGCCGACATGAAGAAGTTCGCGCTGGGCGGCTACGTCTGGGTGGGCGCGGCCAACAGCGTCAAGTTCTACGAGCAGCAGGGCGTGTCCGACCGCAGCCAGATGGACAACCTGCACATGCGCCAGCAGATGTTCCGGGTCAACGCCCTCGACGCCAGCGCCAGGACCGTCACCCTGGACCGCCCTCTGGAGTGGGACCTGCCGGTCGACTCGACCTCGGACGGCTCGCCCGCACTGGGCGACAAGCCCTACCCCAGCAAGGTCACTCCGCTCAAGGTGGTCCAGGGCGTCGGGTTCGAGGACTTCGCCTTCACCCAGGAGATGAACGGCCTGCCCAGGCTCGGCGGCGGCAGCTACCAGCTGACCCCCGACCAGGCCGTCCACAACTACGGCAACATGGCCCCCGAGTACGCGATGCACGGCATCGTCTTCAAGTGGGCCGCCAACGACTGGGCGCGCGGACTGAAGGCCGAGATGACCGGCTCCCACCCGGTCGTCACCGAGGACGCCCGCAACCTGCAGATCGAGCGCAACAGCTTCGACGGCGCCTGGAACAAGGGCAAGGGCGGCAACGGCTACCTGCGCGGCAGCCGCGTCTGGGACTCGCTGTACGCCTACAACCTCAGCCGCAACCTGCGCCACTTCACCTTCCAGTGGTCGGCCAGCGGCAACGTCGCCTTCCGCAACGACCTCGACTCCGACCTGAACCTGCACGGCGGTTGGGAGCACGACAACCTCTTCGAACAGAACACGCTGAGGGTGCCCTACGAGCACCGCTCGGGCAGCTGCCAGACCAACTGCGGCGGCGAGGGCGGCGAGATCGACGAGGGGACGTGGTACCCGATCTGGTGGGCGGCCGGCCCCAAGGCGGTCAAGTGGTCGGGCTCCTCGGGGCCCCAGAACGTCTTCCACGACAACACCCTGATCAAGCAGACGACCCCGGGCGGCCCGTTCGAGCCCTACTCGCCCTACGGGACGCAGCCCGGCACCGCCTTCCAGTTCGGCTCCGCCAACGGCGACCCGAGCCGGTTCCAGCCGCTGGGCCAGGACGGCCAGGGGATCCCGGACTGGACCGGCCGGGAGACCCTGGACTACACCGGCAAGGGAGTCGTGCCCCTCGACGTGGGCAAGCGGCCGTCACTGTTCCTCGCGGACACCGGCGGCGGCATCGACCCGCGCGACGGCAGCAGCCGCCGGGTGGCCACCTGGAACATGCAGGGCGCGAACACCCCCGAGTCGAACGGCAACAAGTACAGCAACGACCTGCCCCAGCTGTACGGGCGCACCGGCGGACGGGCCGACGCCGACATCGTCGCGCTGCAGGAGGCCGGCGCCCCGCCCGGCGGCGCCGTCTTCCAGCAGAGCATCAGCACGCCCAACATCCACTACTTCACGGACGACGGCCTCCACACCATCCCGGTGCAGGAGTACCGCATCGGGAGCGCGGGCCGGCCCGCCGGCTGGCTGTACTGGCTGCGCACCGACACCAGCTCCGAGCAGTGGGGCCGGGTCAACCTGGCCGTCTTCAGCCGCACCCGGGTCGCCCCGCAGAACGTGTACGTCGCCCGGGAGGGCATCCTCGGCAACCGGACCGACTCCCGGCCCGCGCTCGGCATCAACGTCGACGGCGTCGCCTACTTCACCGTGCACGGATGGTCGGGCAGCGGCAACGACGACCCGCAACTGCTGCGCAACATCGGTGACCAGATGTCCGCCGCAGGCCTGCCCTGGATCGCCCTGGGCGACTACAACCGCAGCCCGGACAGCATGCGCGCCGCGGTCGGCACCGACCTGGTCGTCCACGCCCAGGGGCTGCCCACCCACCCCACGGACCGGGTCGGCACCGGCACCCCGGCGGTCCTCGACTACGCGGTCGCCCCTCCCAGCGGCGGACCCCTGTCCCAGCCCACCGTCGCCGGGATCTCGCGCGTCGGCATCAACTCGTCGGACCACTACCCCGTCGTGTACACCCTCAGCGGCCTGCCGACCCGACCGGCGGTCACGCAGTCGGTGACGCCGACCCTGTCCACCCAGATCGTGCTGCGCAGCGCCGCCACCACCAACGCGGCCTCTCCCACCAGGACCAGCCACGTGGTCAGCGACCAGCCGGTCAACCAGGCCAACGGCTCCTCGCAGGTGTTCACCGTCTCGCCCGACCTCGAACACAGCGGCTACTACCGCCTGGCCAACACGAGCGCGCCCTACGTCGGCCACTACCTGGGACAGGAGGGCGGCGCCCGCGACGCGCGAGCGGTGGTCTGGCCGAGCGAGGCGGTGGACCAGCTCTGGGCGCCGGTCTACCAGGGCGACGGCACCTGGACCCTGCAGAACTACCTCACCCGGCAGTTCCTCACGGACGTCAACAGCAGCCAGGCGCTGGCCGGTCGCGACTACGACGGCGCGGCCGACCAGCGCTGGTTCCTCCAGGACCCGCGCGAGGTCACCGGCGTCAACGAGATCGTCACGACGGACAACGCGGCACTCTCGGTCGACGACCTGAGCACGGCGCCCCACCCGGTGTACCTGGCCCCGGACTCCCACCGCAGCACTCAGCAGTTCAGCGCGATCTCCGCCGGGCAGAGCGGCTCGGACCACTGCTTCTACCTGGTCAACGAGGGGCAGTACGTCAACTCGACGGCGGCCCACCCGGGGCAGCCCCTGAACGGGAGCCTCGTCACCATGGGCGGCTTCCGCCCCAATGACGACGGCTACCTGTGGTGCGCGACACCCGACGGCCCGGACGGCACCCTGCTGACCAACCACACGGCCTCCGACGAGCGCCTGAACCTCACCCGTGCCGAGGCGTCCGACGAGACGGCGGTCGGCAGCGCCGGCTCCGGTGCCGCCAAGCTCCACTGGAGGTTCCTGCCGGTCACCCGGTGACCGCGCATCGACCGCCGCCACCGTGCCCCCTGCGCGCCCGCAGGGGGCACGGTGGCGTTCCGGGAGTCGTGACCGCGCGGTGCCGGGCGGCAGGCGACGGGCCCGGTTCGTCCGTTCGGATGGCGGGCGGCGCGGCACGCCCGGGGCCGCCCGGGGCGGCGGGCTAGGGTCGGCGGGCCGGTCCGCCCCCACCACGGGAGAACGATGCCGAGGATCCCCAGAACCCGCTCGCGGTGGACGCGCGCCGCCGTCGGGCTGGCCGTGGTCGCGTCCGCCCTGACGGGCTGCGGGGGCGGCTCCCAGGCCGGGCCGGTCACCCTGCACTGGTACAACTTCCCGGACGACTCGGGGGCCCTCCAGCAAGCCGCCGACCGCTGCGGGCAGCAGTCCGGCGGCCGCTACACCATCCGCTACGACAAGCTTCCGCGCGGCGCGGACGGGCAACGCCAGCAACTGGTCCGCCGGATGGCCGCGCACGACGCCGGCGTGGACATCCTGGGCCTGGACGTCACCTGGCCCGCCGAGTTCGCCGAGGCCGGCTGGATCAAGGAGTGGACCGGGGCGATGCGCGAGCAGGGCACCGCCGACACGCTCGACGCGGCGGTGAAGACCGCGACCTGGCGGGGCCGGCTCTACGCCGTGCCGTACAACTCCAACACCCAACTGCTCTGGTACCGCGACGACCTCGTACCCACCCCGCCCAGGACCTGGGCGGAGATGCTGGCCCGGGCCGACGAGCTGGCCCGGCAGGGCAAGCCCCACCTCGTGGAGATCCAGGGCGCGCAGTACGAGGGGCTGACGGTCTGGTTCAACACGCTCGTGACCAGCGCGGGAGGCACCGTCCTCACCCCCGACGCACAGGCCCCCTCGCTCGGGGCGCCGGCGGTCGCGGCCGCCACGGTGATGCACGACCTGGCGACGTCGGCGGCCGCCGACCCCTCCCTGCCGAACCAGATGGAGGACCAGAACCGGCTCGCCATGGAGTCCGGCACCGCCGCCTTCGAACTCAACTACCCGTTCGTCTACCCCTCGATGAAGGCCAACCAGCCGCAGCTGTTCCCGCACTTCCGCTGGGCCCCGTACCCAGCCGTCACCCCCGACCGCCCCGCCAGCGTGACCATCGGCGGGATCGACCTCGCGGTGGGCGCCTACAGCCGGCACCCCGACCTCGCCTTCGAAGCCACCCTGTGCCTGCGCAACCGGGACAACCAGCTCACCAACGCGCTGAAGGGCGGCCTCCCGCCCTCGCTGCGCAGCCTCTACCAGGCGCCCGAACTCACCGGGAGCTACCCGTTCGCCGCCGAGGTGCTGGCCGCCCTCGACTCCGCGAGCATCCGGCCGCAGACCCCCGCCTACCAGAACGTGTCCATCGCCATCTCCCACACCCTGTCCCCACCCGCCGGCATCCGCCCGGACCAGGACGTGGCCGACCTCCGCGGGCAGATCCAGGACGCCCTCGGCTCGAAGGGGCTGATTCCGTGACACCGTCCACCGGAGCCCGCGACGCGGTCGCCCGGGGCCCGGCCGGCCAGGCCGGCCCCTCCCGCGGCGCCCGCCAGGAACGCCGCCTGGGCCTGCTGCTCTGCGCCCCCGCGGTGATCGTGATGCTCGCGGTCACCGCCTACCCGATCGGCTACGCCCTCTACCTGTCCCTGCAGCGCTACGACCTGCGCTTCCCCGAGCAGGCGCACTGGATCGGCCTCGCCAACTACGGCGCCGTGCTGACCTCGACGTTCTGGTGGCAGGCGCTCGGCGTCACCGTCCTGATCACCGCGGTGTCGGTGGCCGTCGAGCTGGTGCTCGGCCTGGCGCTCGCCCTGGTGATGCACCGCGCCGTCTTCGGCCGCGGCACCGTCCGCACCGCGGTCCTGGTGCCGTACGGGATCGTCACCGTGGTCGCCGCCTACTCCTGGCAGTACGCCTGGACACCCGGCACCGGCTACCTGGCCGCCCTGCTGCCGCAGGGCAGCGCCCCGCTCACCGAGCAGTGGCCCGCCGTCGGCCTGATCATCCTCGCCGAGGTGTGGAAGACCACCCCGTTCATGGCGCTGCTCCTGCTCGCGGGCCTGGCCCTGGTGCCCGACGAGACCGTCCGGGCCGCGATGGTGGACGGGGCGAGCTTCGGGCAGCGGCTGCGCCTGGTGGTCCTGCCGCTGATGAAGCCGGCCATCCTGGTCGCCCTGCTCTTCCGCACCCTGGACGCCTTCCGGATCTTCGACAACATCTACGTGCTGACCGGCGGCTCCAACGGCACCGGATCCGTCTCGATCCTCGGCTACGACAACCTCTTCACCGCGCTCAACCTGGGCATCGGCTCGGCGATCTCGGTGCTCATCTTCGTCTGCGTCGCGCTCATCGCGCTGGTCTTCGTCAAGCTGTTCGGCGCGGCCGCGCCCGGCGCCGAACCGGAGCGCCGATGAACGGCCGCCACGCCCGGACACTGACCGGCTGGGGCATCGCCAACCTGGTCGTCGTCCTCTACGCCCTGTTCCCGGTGTGGTGGATCGTGGCGCTCTCGTTCAAGGACCCGGCCACCCTCTCCGACGGCGACTTCGTGCCGCGCAAGTGGACCTGGGCCAACTACCGCGGCATCTTCCAGACCTCGGAGTTCACCCGCGCCCTGGTGAACTCCATCGGGATCGCAGTGATCGCCACCACCATCGCCGTCGTCCTCGGCACCATGGCCGCCTACGCCGTCGCCCGGCTGCGCTTCCCCGGCAAGCGGCTGCTGATCGGGGTGTCCCTGCTGATCGCGATGTTCCCGCCGATCTCGCTGGTCTCACCGCTGTTCAACATCGAGCGGGTGCTCGGAATCTTCGACACCTGGCTCGGGCTGATCATCCCGTACATGACCTTCTCGCTGCCGCTGGCGATCTACACCCTCTCGGCGTTCTTCCGCGAGATCCCCTGGGACCTGGAGAAGGCCGCCAAGGTCGACGGCGCCACGCCCTGGCAGGCGTTCCGGCTGGTCATCGCCCCGCTGGCGGCGCCGGGCGTGTTCACCACCGGCATCCTGGTCTTCATCTTCTGCTGGAACGACTTCCTGTTCGCCATCTCGCTGACCTCCACCACCGCGGCCCGGACCGTGCCGGCCGCCATCGCGTTCTTCACCGGAAGCTCCCAGTTCGAGCAGCCGACCGGCTCGATCGCGGCCGCCGCCGTGATCATCACGATCCCGATCGTGGTCTTCGTGCTGCTGTTCCAACGCCGCATCGTCGCCGGGCTCACCGCCGGCGCAGTCAAAGGTTGAGACCGCCGCACCCGGCGGACCAGGAAGGCGGATCGTGGCCGAGATCGTCCTCGACGGCATCACCAAGCGCTACCCCGACGGCGCCCTCGCCGTCCGCGACGTCAACCTCACCATCGCCGACGGCGAGTTCGTGATCCTGGTCGGCCCGTCCGGCTGCGGCAAGTCCACCACGCTCAACATGATCGCCGGGCTGGAGGACATCACCGAAGGCACCCTGAGCATCGCCGGGCAGGTCGTCAACGACCGCGCGCCCAAGGACCGCGACATCGCGATGGTCTTCCAGAGCTACGCCCTCTACCCGCACATGAGCGTGCGCGACAACATGGGCTTCGCCCTGCGCCTCGCCAAGGTCGACAAGCCGACCATCGCGGCGAAGGTCGAGGAGGCCGCCCGCATCCTCGACCTCACCCAGCACCTCGACCGCAAACCCGCCAACCTCTCCGGCGGGCAGCGCCAGCGGGTCGCGATGGGCCGGGCGATCGTCCGCGACCCCAAGGCCTTCCTGATGGACGAACCGCTGTCCAACCTCGACGCCAAGCTGCGGGTCCAGATGCGCACCCAGATCGCCGCGCTCCAGCGCCGCCTGGGCACCACCACCGTCTACGTCACCCACGACCAGGTCGAGGCCATGACGCTCGGCGACCGGGTGGTCGTGATGCGGGCCGGTGTCGTCCAGCAGGTCGGCACCCCGCAGGAGCTGTACGACGAACCGGTGAACCTCTTCGTCGCCGGGTTCATCGGCTCGCCCGGCATGAACTTCCTCGGCGCCGCCCTGGAGCGGAACGTGCTGCGCACCTCGCTGGGCGACCTGCCGATGGACGACCGCACCCGGCGCGCCCTGGAGCGCGCGGACGCGCCGCGCGACCTGATCGTCGGCATCCGGCCCGAGGACTTCGAGGACGCCTCCCTGGCCGAGCACCCCGGCGGCGTCACCTGCAGCGTCACCGTCGACGTCCGCGAGTCCGTCGGCTCGGACGTGTACGTCCACTTCGCGGAGGAGGGCGGCCCGGCCCCGACCGAGGAGCTCGCCGAACTCGCCGCCGACTCCGGCCGGGCCGACACGGGCATGCAGGAGCACCGTGTCGTCGCGCGGCTGAACACGGCCACGCGCGCGGCCGAAGGCAGCCCGCTGGAGCTGTGGGTCGACACCACCCGGATCCACGTCTTCGACCCCCGCGGCGGAGCCAACCTCACCCACCCGGAGCGCGCGTCGGGGTGACGCCGCCGCACTCCCTGCCGGTCGGCTCCCCTTCACTCGTACGGGACGACGGCGACCGGGCAGCGGACGTGGTGGATCGCCGCGTGCGCCACCGGGCCGAGGTGGTGGTGGCGCAGCGGCATCCAGTGCCGGCGGCGGCCGACGACGAGCAGCCGGGCCGTCGCCGCCGCGTCCACGAGCTCGACGGCGGCCTTGCCCCGGACCAGGTCGGTCGTCACCTCCACCTCGGGGTGGCGGGCCCGCCAGGACTCCAGGGCTTCGGCGAGGTCGGCCCGCTCGCCGGCGGACACCTCGCCCTCCAGGCCGCCGATGGCGCCGTAGGACAGGTGCGCACTGCCGGGCGGCGGTGCCCAGACGTGCACGACGCGCAGCGGCGCCGAGCGGAGTGCGGCGGCCTCGAAGGCGAAGGCCAGGACGGCGTCCGCCGGGCGCGCCAGGTCGAGGCCCACCGTCACCGGGCCGTTCCTCTCGCCCGCGTCCGACCGGACCAGCACCACCGGGCAGACGGCCCGGCGCAGCACCTCCTGGCTGACCGAGCCGACCAGGAAGCCGTGGACGGTGCCGAGCCCGCGCGAGCCCAGCACGACCACGGCGGCACGGCGTGCGGCGGCCTCCAGCGCCTCGGCAGGGTCGGCGGAGACGAGGGATCCGGCGACCGGCACCCCGGGCACCAGGGCGCGCAGCTCGGCCTCGCGGTCGGTGAGGCGGCCCAGGGCCTGGTCGTAGCTCTGCTCGCTGCCGACCACGTCCCGCTTGGGGAGGGGCCAGGCCCGGAGCAGGTCGAGGCGCAGGCCGCGGCGCACCGCCTCGCGGGCGGCCCACTCGGTGGCGGCCATGCTCTCGGGCGAGCCGTCGAATCCGGCGATCACGGATCCGCTCATGGCGTCCTCCTCGGTTCCGCGGCGGACCGAGGGGGCGTCCGCCGCCTCGGGTGCGGGCCCCAGTATCGGCAGTCGGCGCGGTCGGCGCCTCCCGGAGCGCGCCGCCGCCGCTCCGGGCCGTCCCCGGCCCCGGGCCCGGAGCCGAGGCCGGATCCGGTGCTGGGCGCCGCCCGCCGAGGGGCGGCGCAGCGCCGCTGACCACGGGAAACACCGATCGGGAGCCTGGATATGCTGGTCCCATGAGTGACACCCTTCCCGCCTGCCCGCAGTGCGCCGGCGAGTACACCTACGAGATGGACGCCCTCATGGTCTGCCCGGAGTGCGGCCACGAGTGGGCGCCCGCCGACGGCGAGGCCGCCGCCGGGGCCGCCCCCGCCGGGGGCGGCGAGCGAGTGGTCAGGGACGCGGTCGGCAACGTCCTGGCCGACGGCGACACCGTCACCGTCGTCAAGGCCCTCAAGGTCAAGGGCAGCGTCTCCGGCATCAAGGCCGGCACCAAGGTCCGCAACATCCGCCTGGTCGACGGCGTCGACGGCCACGACATCGACTGCCGCATCGACGGCTTCGGCGCGATGCAGCTCAAGTCCGGCGTGGTCAAGAAGGCCTGACGAGTCCTTCGCGGTCGAACCCGGCCCGCCGGCGCCGGCCGGGTCTTCACCGCGCTCTTCCCGGCACCCAGGGCAGCCCCGTATGGTCGGTCACCGCCGACTTGTCGAGCCACCGTCACCACCACGGGGATGCGCATGAAGAGACTCGGAACGCGCCTGCTCGCCCTGGCCGCGTGCCTGCCCGTACTCGCCGCCCTGGCGGCGGGCTCCGGCGCCGCGGCGCCGACGGGCGCCACCGCCGACCGGCCCGCCGCCGCGGCGGCCGCCGGTGCCCGGTCGGCCGCGACCTGGACCGGTCCGCTCAGCACCCGCGGGCGCTACATCGTCGACGCGAACGGCGACCGGTTCAAGCTGAAGGCCGCCAACTGGGCCGGGGCCCAAGGGACCTGGGAAGGCAGCGGTAGCGCCGACGACCCCGCGAACAACCAGGCCGGGCAGGTGTCGCACAACCTCCCGCTGGGGCTGGACCGGGTGCCGATGGCCCGGCTCCTGGACGACTTCCACGCCCTGGGCCTCAACAGCATCCGGCTGCCGTTCGCCAACGCGATGATCCACGACACCGCGCCCGTACCGGACGTCGCCGTCGCCGCGAACCCGCAGCTGAAGGGGAAGACCCCGCTCCAGGTGTTCGACGCCGTCATCGCCGCGCTCACCGCCGACGGCTTCGCGGTCATCCTCAACAACCACACCACCAGCTACCGCTTCTGCTGCGGCCTGGACGGCAACGAGCGGTGGAACAGCGGCCAGACCACCCAGGCCTGGGAGGACGACTGGGTGTTCCTGGCGAAGCGGTACAAGGACAACAAGCGGGTGGTCGGCGCCGACCTGCGCAACGAAGTCCGCCGCGACACCTGGGACGACCCCAACTGGGGCCTGGGCGACGCCCACGACGAGTACGCCGCCTTCGAGGAGGCCGGCAACCGGATCCTGCAGGCCGACCCGGACCTGCTCGTCGTCATGGAGGGCATCAACTGGTACGGCATCCCCGCCGCGCCGTTCAGCCACGGCCGCCCGATGCTCACCCCGGTGCGCAACCTCTCCAACACCCTGATCGACTCCGGCAAACTGGTGTACTCCGCGCACTTCTACGCCTACACCGGGCCGGCCAACACCGGGGCGGGCAGCGGCCCGGGAGCGACGAACGACCCCCGCTACGAGGACTTCACCCCCGCACAGCTGGCCCAGGTCGTGGACGACGAGGCGCTGTTCGTCACCCAGGCCGGGCAGCACTTCACCGCCCCGGTCTGGATCAGCGAGTTCGGCGCGGGCGGACGCGGCTCCACCGACACCGGGGAACAGACCTGGCTGGACACCTTCACCGACCTCCTGGCCCGCAACGACACCGACTTCGCCGTCTGGCCGCTGGTCGGCTGGGCCGACACCGGCGGACGGCCGCTGGACACCTGGGCGCTGCTCTCCTACGACCCCGCCGGCCGGCGCACCGGCCTCGGCGACCCCGGTGACTGGCGGGCACCCGACTGGCACAAGCTCGTCGACGCCCCCGCGCTCACCGGCCCGGTCGCCCGGGTGGACCACTGGAACATGCTCGACCTCGACCACAGCGACCGGAACGTCTCCCGGCGGATGCTCGCCCTGCCGGACTGGAGCCCCGGCAACCGCAAGGGCACCTGCCCGGACGGCCTGCGCCTGATCGCCCTGGGCCGCGGCGCCAGCCGAGGCCTGTGCACCGACGCGGGCGAGCCCGCGACGGGCACCGGCGACTGGACCACCGTCACCGACGAGCGCTACGTCACCGCGGGGGACTGGGCCCCCGGCTACAACAAGCTGCAGTGCCCCGACCACACCTACGCCGTCGGCTACGGCGTGCACGGCGACGCCATGGCCGCCCTGCTGTGCGCACCCGGCGCGGGGCCCCTGCCCACGACCGGTCGCACCCTCTGGTTCGACCGGGGCGACAACCGGCCCCCCACCGGCGGCTCCGTCGCGAGCGACTGGGCGCCGGGCCACTACAAGGGCCAGTGTGCGGACGGCGAGTACCTGGCCGGCGTCGCCTACACCTGGCGGTCGCTCCAGTACGGCGCCCCCGACGCCCTGCTCTGCCGCCCGCTCGCCTGACCGGCTCCGGCCGCCGCCGCCCGCCCGAGCGGTGGCGGGCGGCCTCGACGGGACCGGGCGCGCCCCGCCGGGACCGAGCGCCGGGCACGCCCCGCCGGGACCGGTGCCTCATGTGCCCGGGACACCGGGTGCAGGACACTGCTGCCATCCGGCCGTCGGCGAGGAGAGGGTGCTCATGGCTGCGGAGAGTGCGCGAAGAGCCTGGTGGCGGCCCCGGTCCGGGCCGGCGGAGCGGCAACTGGCCATGGCGGGCTGGTGCGCCGCCGTCTGCCTGGTGGCCGGCGGCCTCTGGGTGGGCTACGTCGTGAGCCACCTCGGCTCGCCCGGGATCTCCCCGCCGGCCCACCACCTGGCGGTCCTCGGCTACGGCCTCGCCGCCGTCGCCGGCGGGATGCTGCTGCACGCCCACCGGCCGGGCAACCAGCTCGGCTGGGCGCTGCTCGCCTACGGGACGGCGCTGATCGTGCCGCTCGCCGCCCAGGCCCCGGTCTGGGTGGAGGTGGGCGACTCCAGGGTGGTCGGGGCCGTCGTGGTCCTGGTGTCGGTCGGCTACACCGTCAGCGGCACGCTGTGGCACGCGCTGCCGCTGTGGCTGCCGTACGGGACGCTGCCCAGCCGCCGCTGGTGGTACGCCATCGGTGCCGTGGGCCTGTGGATGCTGCCGCAGGCGTGCTACTACGTCTACCAGCCCACCGTGTTCGGCCGGCCGAACCCGTTCGCCGGCAGCGCCGTCGCGAGTCGGCTGCGGCAGTTCGACGACCGGCTGCACGTCGCCCAGCTCGTGGTGTTCGTCGTGCTGACCGCCGTGGTGATCCTCGTGCCGCTCGCCCGCACCCGCGGTTTGTCCCCCCGACGGCGGCAGAACGTGCTGATCGGGCTCGGCGTCTACCTGCTGTGGGGCGGTGCCGAACTCGGCTACTACTTCGACGAGCAGAGCACGGCCTCGTACGTCGCCTTCGCGGTCGCCTCCGCGCTGTGGACGCTCACCCTGGCCGTCGTCGCCGTGCGCGACGGCTCCTGGCGGCTCGACCGGGCGGCCCGCCGGGTGCTGGTCGGGCTGCTGGTGGCCACCGGACTGGTCGTGGCGTTCGTGCTGGTGGCCTGCGTGCTCTCCACCATGCTGCTGCCCGGGCGGCGCGGCGCCGGGGCGCTGCTGCTGGTCGCCGTCGTCTTCGTGTTCGCCGCCGGGCTGCCCCGGGGCGTCCGGTGGGCCTCCGGCGTCGTCGACCGCTGGTACTACGGCTCGCGCGCGCAGCCGTACCAGGTGCTGCGCAGCCTGGCCGGACGGGTCAGTCAGACCGTCGACCCGCAGGACGTACCGGCCGTGCTGTGCACCACCGTCAGTGACGAACTCCGGCTCTCCGGCGTGGCGTTGACCGTCTCCACCCGCGGCGGCGAACGCCCGCTGGCCGCCGTCGGGGACCGCTCCGGCAGCGGCGAGGGCTTCGCCCTGGTGCACCGCGGCGCCGAGATCGGCCGGCTCACCGTCGCCCCGCGCCCCGGCCAGCAGACACTCGACGCCAGCGACCGCGACATCCTCCGCTCGCTCGCCGACCAGGCCGCGCCCGCCGTCGCCTCGCTGCAGCTGATGGAGGACCTCCGGGCCAGCCGGGAGCAGATCGTCGCGGCCCGCGAGGAGGAGCGCCGCCAGCTGCGCCGCGACATCCACGACGGCCTCGGCCCGTTGCTGGCCGGCCTGCGGCTGCGCCTGCAGGGTGCGGCCGCGGTCGACGACCCGACGCAGTTCCCGGGCGCGTTGGAGCGGCTCGCGGACGACCTGGCCTCGGCCGTCCGCGAGGTCCGGCGGATCACCGACCGGCTCGGGCCGACCGCCCTGGGCGACTACGGACTCTCCCAGGCGCTGAACCGGCTCGCCGAGACCTTCAGCGACGCCGACCTCGCCGTCACCACACGACTGGAGCCCGACCCGCTGCCCGAGCTGCCCGCCGCCGTGGAGGTCGCCGTCTACCGGATCACCGCGGAGTCGCTCAACAACGTGCTCCGCCACGCCCGGGCGAGCAGGGCCACGGTGTCCGTGCGGGTGGACACCGGGCAGCTGGAGCTCGTCGTCCAGGACGACGGGCAGGGCCCGGGGCGGTGCGGGGCCGCGCATCCGGGGGTCGGGCTGCGGTCGATGTCCGAGCGGGCCGCGGAGATCGGCGGCAGTTGCACCGTCGACGCGCTCGGCCGTGGCACCCGGGTGCACGCGGTGCTCCCTCGGCGGCCCGTGAGCGAGTGAGCGCGGTGCTCGCCGGTGCTTTTCGGTGCTCCTCGGTGCTTTCGGCGAGCCCCGGCGCAGCGCTCGCGGCCGGACCGGCGACAGGGGGCCGCCCCCGGCGCGACGGGCGGTCGGCCGGGGGCGGGACGTGTCAGGGGATCGGGGGCAAAAGGGTGGGTAGCGCGTTCAATTGCAGTTCGGCGGATTGGGGCACCGGGGTCGCGACGGGCCGGTGCCGGCGCCCGTGCCGGGCCCGGGGCGGGGCCACCGCTTGGGTCCGCGGCCGCCCGCGGTGCTCTCGGTGCTCCCGACCCGGCACCTGCACGCCCGGGCGGCCGCGGCGAGGCTCACGGCGGCGAACACGGCGGCGACACCGGCCGCCGCCAGCGCCGTACCGGCCGATCTGTCAGTCATGGCTGACCTCCAGGGTGGGTTCCGCAGGCCGGGCGCTCCGACCTGCTCCTCCATGCCACCGCCGGTCCTGCCCCGACCGCATGGGGCGACGGTCCTGTCCCGGTCCCGCTGCGCGCTGGGGCGGTCACCATGGGTGATGCGGCGCGGGCGGTGGCTGGTCTGCGGTCGGGTACCTCCGCATCCGGGCTCCGCTGGGGTCCACGGGATCCCCCCGGGTTCCCCGGGGTTCCGGCCGGGGGTGGGGGTTCGGTACGGGGCGGTGCGCTGGGGGCGACTCGGCGGACGGCCGGGCCCGGGCACCGGGGGAGCCTCTTCTGGAAGCGTAACGGCGTGAACGTCCCTGGCAACTCGGCCACTTGGGAAGCCCGGCAATGGCGGAACGGTGGCGGGGGTGGGAGGGAACGGGTTCGTTCACTAACATCGACAGTAGTCCCGTGACAGAGAACCTGCATTCGCCGTCGCGCCGGCGGACGGGGACTCCCTTTCGGAGGTCCGCGTCCCGGAGAACCACGGCGCGGACGAATGCGTGTACCGATGGGATCGAGGAAGGCGACTGGAGAAGGTGCGCAGCCATGACCGCTGAAACGGACGCCGTGCGCGGACCGCTGACCGGAGCCCCGCTGCGGCGGCGCGGCGAGGTGCTGGAGAGCGCCATCTACGACGCGGTCCTCCAGCAGCTCACCACCGACGGCTACGCCCGGCTGACCATGGAGGGAGTGGCCGCCGCGGCGCAGACCGGCAAGGCCGCGCTCTACCGCCGCTGGTCCTCCAAGGAGCAGCTGGTCATGGACGCCCTGCAGGCCAGCCTGCCGCCGGGCGGGGCGGCCCCCGACACCGGCAGCCTGCGGGAGGACCTGCTGGGGGTGGTGGCCGGGCTGCGCGCCGCGATGTTCAGCGACGTGGGCGCCGCCGTCCGGGCGATCATGAGCGAGCTCGACCACCGGCGTGCCCACGCCTTCGTGGAGATCGTGCTGGAACGGGTGGTCGAACCGACCACCGCCCTGATCGCCGAGGTGCTGGACCGCGGCACCCGCCGCGGTGAGGTCCGCCCGGGGGCCGTCACCCCGCTGGTCACCGACGTGGTGCCGGCGTTGATGCTGTACCGGATCAAGATGTGCGGCGGGGAGGCGGTGCAACTCGACCCGGAGGAGATCGTGGACGAGGTGCTGCTGCCGATCGTCCGCCCGTGACGCGGCGCCGCGCGGTGTGCGAATTCCGGCGCGGTACGGCGATCGGCAGCGGCGGTCGGATTTCCCGGGTGCGGAACCGGCCGCTTTCCGGCCCCGCCGGGCGCCCTTTCCGGTGACCTTTCCGGTGTCCCCTCCGGTGGCTGCCGTTTCGGCGTGCCGTTTTCGGGGCGCCGTTTCCGGGGCGCCGTTTCGCGGGGTGCTTTCGGGGCCGTTCCGAGGCGCCGCTTCCGGGTGCCCTGGCGGAAGTGACGGCTTGGGGAGTGCCGTTCCGGAGGGTGTTGCGGTCGGTTCCGGGGAAGGTGCGGCGCCGCGCGGCCTCACGCCCCGCTGTGGCGGATCATCTCCTCGCGCTCGACGACCTTGACCCGCTCACGGCCCTCGGCCCGGCCGAGCGCGCGCTCGTACCCGTCGAGCAACTGCCAGCCCGCCCAGGTGGTGTAGCGCACGCCGCGGCCCCGCAGGTGCTCCTCGACCGCCGCCGGATCCGGCTCGGCGGCGCCGGGCAGGCGGCCGGCCGCGTGGTCGTCCAGCAGGCAGGCGACCGTCTCGTTGGCATCGCCCTTGGTGTGGCCGATCAGGCCGACCGGGCCGCGCTTGATCCAGCCGGTGACGTAGGTGGCGGCGTGGTGCGAGCCGTTGCCGTCCACGACCCGGCCGGCCGCGTGCGGGACGGTGCCGGAGACCGGGTCGAACGGCAGCTTGGGCAGTTCGTCGGAGTAGTAGCCGACGGCCCGGTAGACCGCCTGCACGTCCCAGTCCGTGAAGCGGCCGGTGCCGCGCACGTTGCCGGTACCGTCCGGCTCGGTGCGCTCGGTGCGCAGCCCGACCACCCGGCCGTCCGCACCGAGGATCTCCACCGGGGACTCGAAGAAGTGCAGGAAGACCCGGTGCGGGCGGTCCCCGACATCGCGGATCGCCCAGTTCTCCAGCGTCGACGCGACCAGGTCGACGTGCTTGACCGCGCGGCGCTCGGCGACCGAGCCGGCGTCGTACTCGATGTCCGCCGGGTCGACGATCACCTCGATGGTGGGGGAGTGGTCCAGCTCGCGCAGCTCCATCGGGCTGAACTTGGCCTGGGCCGGGCCGCGGCGGCCGAAGACGTGCACCTCGCGGGCCCGGTTGCGCAGCAGGCCCGCGTGGACGTTCGGCGGGATCTCGGTGGGCAGCAGCTCCTCGGCGGTCTTGGCGAGGATGCGGGCGACGTCCAGGGCGACGTTGCCGACGCCGAGCACCGCGACCTTCTCGGCCGCCAGGGGCCAACTGCGCGGCACGTCGGGGTGGCCGTCGTACCAGGAGACGAAGTCGGCGGCGCCGTGGGAGCCGTCCAGGTCGACGCCGGGCAGGTCCAGTGGACGGTCGGCCGTCGCGCCGGTCGCGAAGACCACGGCGTCGTAGAACCGGTGCAGGTCGTCCAGGGCGACGTCGGACGGGTAGTCGACGTTGCCGAACAGGCGGACCTGCGGCTTGTCGAGCACCTGGTGCAGGGCCGTCACGATGCCCTTGATGCGCGGGTGGTCGGGCGCGACGCCGTAGCGGATCAGGCCGAACGGGGCGGGCATCCGCTCGAACAGGTCGATCGAGACGCCGGGCGTCTGCGCGGCGTCGGACTTCAGCAGGGCGTCGGCGGCGTAGATGCCGGCGGGGCCGGCTCCGACGATCGCGACTCTGATCGGGCGGGGCATGGCGGGCCTCCGGTCGGGCGCAGCGGGAGGTGGTCTGGACCCTTGCAGCCAACCCGGGGGCGGGACGGGGGTGTAGGGGGCTCCGGCCTATGACGGCATAGAGGCGACCTATGGGTGAGCGGACGGCCTGGCGGTCCGCGCGGCGCGACCGGCCCGGGACGCCGCCCGGGCCGGCCGCGTGGCGGGGTCAGCCGCCGTCGCCAGGGGCCTGCGCCGGTACGGCGGGCGGCGGGGTCCGGGTCGGGTGACCGGCCGGACCGCCGGCCCCGTCGGCGACCCCGGCGGCGGCCTCGAAGAAGCGCAGCAGCTCCACGGGGAACGGCAGCACCAGCGTCGAGTTCTTCTCCGCCGCGACCTCGACGACGGTCTGCAGCAGCCGCAGCTGCATGGCCGCCGGCGTCCCGGCCATCCTGGTGGCCGCCTCGGCCAGCTTGGTGGCGGCCTGGAACTCGCCGTCGGCGGTGATGATCCGGGCCCGGCGCTCCCGGTCGGCCTCGGCCTGGCGGGCCATCGAGCGCTTCATCGAGTCGGGCAGGCTGACGTCCTTGATCTCCACCCGGTCGATGTGCACGCCCCAGCCGGTGGCCGGACTCTCCAGCATGACCTCCAGCCCCTGGTGCAGGTTCTCCCGACCGGAGAGCAGGTCGTCCAGCTCGCTCTTGCCGATGATCGAACGCAGGGAGGTCTGGGCGACCTGCAGCATGGCGAAGGCGTAGTTCTGCACGTCCACGGTGGCCTTGACCGGGTCCACCACCCGGAAGTACAGGACCGCGTCGACGCTCACCGAGACGTTGTCCTTGGTGATGCCCTCCTGCGCGGGCACCGGCATGGTGATGACCTGGACGTTGACCTTGCGCATCCGGTCCACCACCGGCACCAGCAGGGTGATGCCCGGCTCGCGGACGCGCCCGCGCACCCGCCCCAGCCGGAACACCACGCCGCGCTCGTACTGCTGCACCACCCGGACGCCGGTCAGCAGCCAGAGCAGGAGCACCACGGCGACGATCACGACCGCTGTCACCAATCCCACCTCCCCCGTCGGCGCGCAGCCGGGCCGGACCCGGGAGGCCCTGTCGCGCGGTGCGAGCCGCGCAGGACAGTATGCGCCCGGGCTGCCGGGCGGGACAGGCTCGTGCACGGGGCTTCTGACGGGCCTTCGGCGGGCGGCGGCCCCCGGTCCTGCGACAGCCGGCGGGCCGGGTGGTGCGAGCCGACACGCACGGGCCGTGCTGTTGCTCGACTTGCCGCGGGCCGGGCGCTTGGATGGCTCTGCCCTGGTCAACTGGACGGACCCGGCCAGCCGAGGAGCGACCCACCGTGAACGACACCCCCGATGCCGCCGCCGTGGCTCGCCGGATCACCGAACGGCGCGAGCAACTCGGCCTGAGCGAGGACGATCTGGCGCGCCGGTCCGCGATGGCCCCCCGCTACCTGCGGCACCTGCTCCAGGCCGGGCCCGCGTTCGACCTCGGCGGGTTCCTGCGGATCGCCGCGGCCCTCGGCAGCAGCCGGTCCGAGATGCTGGAGGGCCGTAGCGACGCCCCGCCGGGACAGGGCGGCCCCGGTCCGCGCCCCCGGCTGCAGAACCTCACCGAAGCCGAGTGCTGGGAGCTGGTCGGCACGCACGGCATCGGCCGGATCGGACTGCCCGTCGAGCCGGGGCCGGTGGTGCTGCCCGTCAACTACGTCGTCGACCGGGCCTCCTTCGCCTTCCGCACCGGCGAGCACCACGCCGCCGCCCCGGAGGAGGGCGCCGCGGTCTCGTTCCAGGTCGACCGCATCGACGAGTACCTCGGCCGCGGCTGGAGCGTGCTCGCCCTCGGCCGGGCGCACTACGTGAACGATCCGGACGAGGTCGAGCGCTTGGCCGGCCTGCCCGGTGCCAGCCCGTGGTCGGGCGGGGAACGGCCGTGCTGGGTCCGGATCCGCCCGCAGGAGGTGACCGGGCGCCGGCTGGTCTCGGGCTGAGGGACCGGGCCGCAGGGCGGGCCGAGGGGGCCGCGGCTGCGGACGGCGCTGCCGCCAGTCGTCGAACCGGTGGCCGGAAGTACCGGCCGGGAGGGTGACGCCGAGCCGTTCCCAGGGTGCGGGGGCTCCGTCAGTGGGCTGGGGCTGGGGCTGGGGCGGGAGCGGGCCGCCCGGGCTCGGCCCCGGCACGGCCGATAACCGAAAGGTCACGAGTTCTCCAAGTCGGGTGCGCGAACGCGTCGATCATGGTGGGTTCTTGTCAGTCCCCCGCCGAGGGGGACCTTCGGCTCGGAACGCGAGCAGTGCGGCGAGCGGTCAAGCGGACAACAGGAGACACGTGGTGGCGGTCGACGGGGGCAACATGGCCCAGGTTGTGATCGATACGGCATACAACGAGCGCAAGCGGCTGCACACCGGCCGCAGCCGGACCACCGCCATGGTCGTGCTGGGCCTGGTCGCCGCGGTCGGGCTCTTCCTGGCACTGGTGGTCGGCAAGTCGGACCCGACCTCCGCGCCGACCTGCGACGGCCACACCATGACCCGGACCAGTGAGTGCCGGATCTGGTCCAACCACGGCGGCGGGGGCACATACTCGTACGACGAGATGATCGACCGCCGGGAGTCCTCGAACGGGGTCTGGCGGGTCGTCGGCTTCGGCGGTGCGGGCCTCGCCGTCGTCCTGATGCTGGTCTCCTACACCAAGCTCAACCCGAACCGCCCGTGGGGCACACCGGTCAACGCCGCCTGCCCGCGTTGCCGAGAACTGAACCTGCGGGAGAAGCTCACCGTCCACAGCGTCACCCGGGGCCGCACCACCCACCGCTACAGCGGCATCGTCACCCTCTGCACCCCCGCCTGCGGATTCGCCACGATCCGCCAGCGCTGACCGACCGCCCCGAGCGGAGGCCCACCTGAGTCCTCCGGCTCCCACCCGCTACGCTCGGTGCCCGTCGAACGAATGATGGGTGAAGCGAGTGAGCAGGTGGGAGCGGGCGCTCGACGCGGCCGGCGTACACGACCCGGCCCTGCGGGCCGACTACGGCCGGCAGCGGCAGGAGGTCGCCCGGTACAAGCGAGAGGTCGCACTGGCCACAGCCCTCCTGCTGCCCGGCCGGACCGTCCCGCACGTGATCGCCGCAGCCGCCTTCATGCACCGCACCGACACCATCCTGGACAGCGGACCCCTCGCCGGACGCCGCGCCGCATCCGCCCGCTGGCGGCAGCAGGTCACCGAGAGCCTGGCCGCCGGGCGGACCGACGACCCCGAACTGCGCCCCCTGCTGAACAGCATCGACGCCCACCCAGCCCTGCGCGACCGGGTCCTCGACTTCCTCGCCGCCACGGACGCGGACCTCGACTTCTCCGGGTTCGCCACCGAACAGGACTACCAGGCCTACGTGGACGGGTACTCGCTGCCCGCCTTCATGGTCGTCGCCGCGCTGCTCGGACCGGACGGTGACCAGAGCGCCTACCGGGCCGCCTGCCGTACCTACATCGACGCCAGCCAGCGGCTCGACTTCGTCAACGACCTCGCCGAGGACCTCGCGGACGGCCGGCTGACCCTCCCCGAACAGACGCTCCGGGAGCACGGCGTCACCCGCGCCGACCTGGAGCACGGCCGCGACCTGCCGACCGTACGGGCCCTGCTGGGCGACCAGCTCGACCTGGTCGACCGCACGCTCGCCGAGGGCAGGACCGTCATCGGCCTGGTACCCGCCGTCCACCGGCCGATGGTCCGGTGCATCGTCGGCGTGGACGAGCTCACCAGCGCCGCCGCCCGGGCCGACCAGGGCGCCCTGCTGCGCCGCTCCGCGAGCCCGTCCAAGCCCGGCGCGCTGCGGCTGCTCGGGCGCGAGTACCTGCGGGCGCGTCGGCTGCGGGGCTGAGGCTGCGGGCTGCCGGGGTGCGGGCTGCCGGGGGCGGTGGGTGGTGGCGTGGTGGGTGAGCGTATGCGGAGGAGCCGTCCACAAACGGAACCACCCTCTGTCGTAGGAGAGTTCGCAGCTCCGTCACGGCCCTGTCGCGGCCCCCGGCGCCTGGCTAGCATGAGCGCCCAGCCGAAGGACCCGACAACCAGAACCACCGGGAGGATCCCCATGAGTGCACTGGTGACCGACATCCGCGACGCGGGGCTGCTGGACATCGACGAGGACGCCATCGTGTTCGAGGACGAGTTCGACGCGGACCTCGCACCGGTCGCGTGTCTCGCCGACCCGTGGGTCACGTACGTTCCGACCCGATTCCCCTGCGAGATGAACGCCTGACCGTCCGGATCATCCGGACCGTCCGGACCGTCCTGGCTGTCCGGACCGTCCTGACTGTCCGGACCGGACGAACCGGCCTGATCGAACCGATCCGGCCGAGCTGACGGACCGTGTTCCGTGGGCGCAGCGGCGGACCCGGGGGAGGGCCCTTGACCACACGACCCGATCCCGGATCCGCCGAGGCACTGCGGCGGCGTGTCGAGGCGTTGACCGCCGACGCGCCCGACGCGCGCCGCCCGCTGGGCTCCGACGGCCCGTGGTGGTACCTCCGGGATCCGAGGATGCCGGCGCTGCCGCACGGCTGGAAGCTGCACGTGTCCGCCCGCCCGGGCGAACTGGCCGCCCTACTGGACGTGGTGGTCCCGATCCTGCTGCGCCACACCTGCGACGCGAAGTTCGCGCGGAGCGCGGCGGTGCTGCAGGAGCTCAACAGCGGCCGGCACGGCGCCGCCGCCGTGGGGAAGGCCGTGACGGTCTACCCCCGGCCCGAGGAAGTCCACGCTCTGGGGCTGGAGTTGGCGCGGGCCCTGGCCGGGTGGGCCGGTCCCCGGGTGGCGAGCGACCGCCGGATCCGGCCGGACGCCCCGGTGCACTACCGCTACGGGCCGTTCCGGGTGACGGACGACGAGGCGGAGCGCGGCATGACCGGACCGGACGGCACGGTGTTCCCGGGCCTGGCCGAGGCCCGCTACCGCCAACCCCCCTGGGCGGCGGACCCGTTCACCCCGAGCGGCGCCCCCGCCACCCCCGCCCGCCCGGCGACCACCCGCGTCGGCGACGGGCGCTACCGGATCACCGCGGGCATCACCCGCGCGCCGAGCGGCCACGTCTACCGGGCCGTCGAACTCGCCACCGGGCGCGAGGTGGTGGTCAAACAGGCCCGGGCCTTCGTCGCCGAGGACGGCGCGGGCACCGACGCGCGCGGCCGGCTGCGGCACGAGCGCCGGGTGCTCGCCGCCCTGGCCGGGGTGCCCGGAGTGCCGCCGCTCGTCGACTACTTCCGGCACGGCACCGACGAGTACCTGGTCAGCGGCGCCTGTGGGCAGCGCGACCTGCGGCGGTCCGTCCTGACCTGCGGGCCGTACACCGCACGGGACGCGGACGGCGCGCAGGACGCGGAGGGCACCGGGGACGGGGACGGCGGCGGGCGCGACGGGTGGGAGCTGGCGCGCGGACTGCTGCGCATCCTGGATGCGGTGCACGCCCGCGGCGTGGTGGTGTGCGACCTCAAGCCCGCGAACGTCGTCCTCGACCGCGACGGCCGCGCCGCGATCGTCGACTTCGGGGTGAGCGCCCTGGCCGGCGACCGACCGCCGGGGTCCACCGCGGGCTACGGCCTGCCGGGCGCCACCGGCGACGACCCCACCGAGGACTACTACGCGCTCGGGAGCACGCTGCACTACGCCCTCACCGGCCTCGACCCCGTCGTGATCGACCCGGATCCGGCGACCAACCGCGACCGCACGGTGGAGTGCCTGCGCGCAGCCCTCCCGGCGCCGGCGCACCCGTTGGTGGGCCTGGTCGAGGGGCTGCTGGGCCTCGACCGGGCGGAGCGCGCCGCTGCCGCCTCCGCGCTTCGCTCCGGTGGTGCGGGTGCGGGTGCGGGTGCGGGTGCGGGTGTGGGTGTGGGTGTGGGCGTGGCGGCGGGTGTGGGTGTGGGTGTGGGTGTGGGTGTGGGTGTGGGCGTGGCGGCGGCGCCCGCCCGGGCCCGGGTGCGGTCCAGGTCGGGGCGAGCGCTGCTGGACGAGGCGCTGGAGCAGACCGTCACCACCTGCGTCCGGATGGCCCGCGAGCTGGTCGCCGCAGGCCCCGGCGCGGAGCGGCCCCGCACCCTGCTCTCGCTCTACGACGGCGGGGCCGGCCTCGGCCTCGAACTGCTGCAGCACGCGAACCGGGCGGACGCCCGCGCGGCCGCCGCCGAGCTGGCCCGCTGGACGGCCGCGCACCCGGCACTCGACCGTCTGGACGGCTCGCTGTACCAGGGCCGGATCGGCGTCGAGCTGTTCCTCGCGGAGGCGGCGGCCGTCCTCGGAACGGAAGCGCCGGAGTACCGCGTTCCGGCAGCGACCGGGGCGGCGACGGCTACGGCGACGGGGGCGGGGACGGCGACGGCGACGGGGGCGGGGACGGCGACGGGGACGGGGGAGGGGACGGACCAGATCGCGGGTGCGGCCGGGATCGGCACCGGGCATCTGCTCCTCGCGGCCCTTGGCTCGGCTCCCGGGCAGGCCCTCCGCGCGATCGCAGGTCCGGGCCCCGGCCCGGCCCCGGCCCGGGGGCCGAACCCGATCGTCGACCGGCACCGCGCGGCAGCCGCCGACTGTGCGGCGCGGCTGGTCGCCGGGCCGCTCGACGAGCCCGAGGACGCGCCCAACCCCGGCACCGCCGCCCTGGCGGAAGGCTTCGCCCACGGCCGCGCGGGCGTCGCCCACTTCCTCCTCGCCATGCCCGACGCGGCGTCGCAGCGCACCGCCCGCCGGATCGTCGACGGCCTTGCCGCCGACCTGCCCCGGATCGTGGACGCGGCCCGTCGCCCCGGGGCGACCCGCCGCTACCTCTCCTGGTGCCGGGGGCTGGCCGGACTCGGCACGCTCCTGGTCCAGGCCGGTCTGCGGCACGGCGACGACGACCTGCTCGCCCTGGCCGCCGACGCGGCCGACGCCTGCCGGGCGCTCGCGCCGAGGACCGCCCAGGTCTTCCGCTGCTGCGGACTGGCCGGCGTCGGGGACCTCCTGGTCGACCTCGCGACGGCCACCGGGGACGACCGCCACTGGGCCGCGGCCGAGGAGTTGGCGACGCTCCTGCTCACCCGGGCCGGCGGCCCGCCGGGGAGGCCGGTCCTGCCAGGCCGCCGACCGGACGCCGAGGCGCGCGCATGGGCCGTCGGCACCCCCGGCGTCGCCACCTTCCTCCGGCGCCTGTCGCGGCGCGGTGGCCCGGTGCCGGGGCTGCTGCCGCTGCGCTGAAGAGTCCGTCGTCGGGCGGGTGCGGGCGATCCCGGCCCGCCGTTCGGCATGCCCTTCGGCGTGCCGTTCGGCGTGCTTCCAAGTGCCGTGCGAAGGGCGGTGGTTCGGGTGGCACCACGGGGTGACAGGCCGGCGGCCGGTGACGGATCGCTCAAGCGCCGCTAAAGAGGCGGCGGCGATGCGCCGCCGGGGAGCGGACTACCGGCCAATGTGCGGTCCGCCCATGCCGCCGGCCTGTGCCCGCGACCTAGACTCGCCGACGGGCGGCGCGACCTCCGGGTCCGAACGGCCCGCGTTCGCCGCACCCACGGGGGGCCCGGCACATCCCGCAGCACCCGCTTCGCAGCCGCGTCCCGGATCGTCCGGCACGCCTGCCACCTCAAGGGAGTCCGCCATGTCCGACACCGCCATGTCCCGTTCCGCTGCCGCCGAGACCGGTCTTGACCTCCAGGACCTCGACCTCAGCGAGCTGACCGTCACCTCCCTGCGCGACACCGTCGCGCTGCCCGAGAACGGCGCGTCCTGGGGCTCCTGCTCCTGCCAGGGCTCGTCCTCCTGCGCCCAGCCGCAGACCATGGTCACCCCGATCGCCTGACGTTCCGTCAGAGCGTCGTCTCGGGACGCCTCGTCCGAGAATCCGGGCGAGCGCATGCCCGACCCCGCCAGGGGTGAGCTCGCGCTCGGCGAGATCCTCGCCCTCGACGGCCTCGACGGCCTCGACCTGGGGGAGCTGACCGTCACCGCGCTGCGCGACACCGTCGCGCTGCCCGAGACCGGTGCCTCCGGCGTCCCCGGCTCGACCTCCTGCGGATCGTCGTCCTGCGCCGTTCCGCACCCGCCGACCCAGAGCTTCTGAGGCCGGTGCCCCCGAACCACCAACGGACCCGGCGCGTTCGCGCGGACGCGCCGGGTCCTCCCGTGCACCGCCCAGGCCCCGTCGGAGGGAAGCGCCATGCCGAACCGAGCCCTGCCGCGGGGCCTGCCCCCGGCATCGCCACCGGGCGCCCCGCTGCCCGTGCTTCCGCACCCGGCGTCCGTGCTTCCGCAACCGGCGTCCGTTCTTCCGCAACCGGCGCCCGAGCCCGCGCGGGGGCCGACCGCGACCACGGCGCGCCACGCACTGGTCCGCGCCACCGTGCTCGCCCGGCCCGCGCAGCCCGCCGCGGCGGCCGCCGTACGGGGCCTGCTGGCCGAACTCGGCGCCGTCGAGGCCGCGGACCACGCCCTACGGCCCGCCGTCTGCGACGACCTGTACGCCAGCCGCACCGGGCACGACGAGGACTTCCACCGCCGCGTCGTGCTCCCGCTCCGCCGCGACCTCTACAACGGGCGCCCGCCCCGCGCCGCCCTGCTCGACCGGCTCGACGGCCTGCCGCAGCGCCTCCCGCGCCTCGCCGCCTGGCTGGACCTGCGGCAACGCCGCACCCGGGTGCTCGCCGCGCTCGCCGACGCCCTCCCGCCCGCGCTCGCCGCCGAACGCACCGCCCTCGCCGACCTCTGCCGCGAACCCGCCTTCGCCCGAGCCGTCGCCCTCACCAGCGGCGACCTGCTGCGCGCCGTCACCCGCACGGCGCGCGGGGCCGGCACAGCCGGCGCGGCCGGTGCGGCCGGGGAGCGGTCCGGCCGGGCCCGCAAGGAGGAAGCCGCCGTCCTGCGGCACGCCCTGCGGGCCACCACCAAGACCAGCCCGCTCTCCTGGTTCACGGCGGTCGACTGGGCCCCGGCGGACGGGCGGCCGGACGGTCCGGCGGAGCCCCCGCGCGCGGTCGTCCGGGAGAACCGGACACTGGTCGCCGCCCTCGTCCGAGCCCTCCTCGACGACCCCCGGCGCAGCCGTACCCTGCCGCACCGGATGGCCGGCGCCGCCCGCGTCGCCGACGGCCGCGCCCACTACCCCCGCAGCGAGGAGGTGTTCGCGGGCGGCCGCTACCTCGTCACCCGCGAGGAGGAGGTCGCACTCGCCGCCCGGCCCGAACTCGCGCTGCTCGCCTCGATCGCCGACACCCCCGGCACCCCCGACCGCCTCGCCACCCGCCTCGCCGCCGCCCTCGGCCGCCCGGACGCCGACCCCGCCGTCCACCGGTTCGTCGGCCGACTCCTCGCCGCCAGACTGCTGGTGCCCACCGACCCGGTCGACCCGCAGGACCCGCAGCCGCTGCGCAGCCTCGCGGCGTGGCTGCGGCAGTGGCCGGAGGACGCCACGATCGTCACCCGGATCGATCGGCTCATCGACTGCACGGCGCAGTGGGCGGAAGCCCCGGGCGAACTCCGCCCCGCGCTGCTCGCCGTGCTCGACGACGCCTGGCGCACGCTGCTTGCCCACGCGGGCCGCCCCGTCCCGGCGGACGCTGCACCGCTCACCGTCCTCAGCGAGGACGTCCACGCCCCCGCCCCGCCGCAGCCCCGGCCCACCGGCGCCGACCGGTCCGCACTCGCCGAACTCACCGCACTCGCCGAGCTGTTCGACCACGGCCACCTGATGCGCCGGGCCGCCCGCGACCGCTTCGTCGCCCGGTACGGGCCCGGCGGGGTGTGCGCCACGCCGTGGGAGTTCGGAGCCGACGCCGCACAGGCCTGGGCGGACACCGCCGTACCGGACGAACTCGCTTCCGTGCGAGCCGAGTTCACCACGATGTCGACGGCCGACGGCGAACTGGTGCTCCCCGCCGAGCCGGTCCGCGCGCTGGCCGCCCGGCTACCCGACTGGACCGCCGCCCGGCCGCTCAGCTACTCCTGGTTCGTCCAACGCGACACCGTCGACGGCCCGTTGTGCGTCAACCACGTCTACGGCGGCTGGGGACGCTTCACCAGCCGCTTCCTCGACGCCGGCGCGTCGCCACGGGCCGCCGCCGACGTCGCCCGGCAGATCCGGCGCGGCCTCGGCGACGGCGCCCGCGCCGCCCAGATCCGGCCCGTAGGCGGCTTCAACGCCAACCTCCACCCCCTGCTGCTCGCCGACGAGATCGGCCCCGACCGGCAGTGGACCAGCCTCGCCGAGGCCGACCTCGACCTCGTCCACGACACCGCCACCGACCAGCTCCGCCTCCGCCTCCGGCGCACCGGCGAGCTACTGGACGTCCTCTACCTGGGCTTCCTCGCCCCGCTGATGCTGCCCCAGCGGCTGGCGCCGCTGCTCGCCGACCACCCCAACGGCGTCGTCGACTTCCGGCCCGTCCTGCCCCGCACCGCCGTCACCGCACCCGGCGGTACCGTCACGCAGACCCCGCGGCTGCGCCACCGCCACGTCGTCCTCGCCCGCCGCCGCTGGCACCTCCCGGCCGCCGTCCTCGACACCCTGCGCGCCGACCTCGCCGCCGACCCCGGCCCCGGCTCCCACACCGGCGGCGTCCCGGCGGCAGCCGCCGCCCGCTGGCGCGCCCTGCTCGGCCTCCCAGAACAGCTCTTCCTCCACCCCGTGCCGGCCGCCACCACCACCGGCACGCCCGCCGACGCCTTCGTCGCCCACCTGCGCGCCCCCAAGCCCCAACCCGTGGACCTCGGCAACCCCCTGCACCTGCACCACCTCGCCAAGTGGCTCACCCGGTACCCGAACGGCGTCGTGCTGGAGGAGGCCCTGCCCGCCATCGCCGGCACGGCGGAACCGACCCGGGCGGTCGAACTCGTGGTGGAGACGTACCGCCCCGGAAGGGCGGGCGTCGGCGCGGCTCGGGAGGGGGCCCGGTGACGGCGCGCCGAACCCCGTCGGCCGCCCGTTTCGGGCCTACGGCCGCCCGTTTCGGGCCTACGGTCGACGGCGGCGCCAGCCCGTTCGGCCGACTTGCCCGCCCATCCGTCCCGACCCCGCAGAGCCGAGGAGACGTGCGATGAGTGACCCGGCCGACAGCCCCGAGGCCGTGACCGCCTGCGACGTGGTCCTGACCCACTACCAGCCCGTCAAGGCCCGTGCGCTGCGCGAGGCCGTCCTGCCACAGGCCCGGCGGGCGGCGGCGGACGGGCTGGAGGCCCACGTCGAGCGGCACTGGCGGTTCGGGCCGCACCTGCGGCTACGGCTGCGCGGCCCCTCCACCCGGGTGACCGCCGCGGCCGAGCGGGCCGCCGAGCGGCTGCGGGCCTGGGCCGCGGCGCACCCGTCCGTCGCCGACCGGAGCGACGAGCAACTGCTGGCCGAGGCCGCCGTCGCCGGACGGGCGGAGCTGGTGGCGCCGCCGTACGGGCCGCTGGTGCCGGACAACACCGTGCGGGTGGTGCCCGTCGACCCGTCCGCCGAGCACACCCTGCGGGCACTGATCGGAGCCGAATCCGCCGACCTGCGTGACGAGTTGCTGCGCCTCGGACTCCCCGCCCTCGGCTCGGGCTGCGACTTCCTCGGCGCCCACGGCGACGCCCCCGAAGCGAGGGTCCAACTCGTCGTCTCGGCGCTCGCGGCGCACGCCGCCGCGCACCCGGACGGGCTGGTCGGCGGCCACTACTCGATGCTCTCGCACCTGGAGGACTTCCTCGTCCACGAGGACCCGGACGGCAGCCTGCGAGCCGCCTTCGACCGGCGCTGGCAGCGGGTCGGCGGCACGGTCACGGAACTGGTGGGCCGGATCGCCGCCGACGGCGCACGGGGTTGGGAGCGGGACTGGTCACACTGGTCGACGACGGCCTGGCGACTGGCGGAGCGGCGGCTGGCGGCCGGGGCCGACCTCGGCGGCCGCCACGACGAGTACCGGGAACGCGCCGCCGCCCTCGGCGACCAGGCCACCGCCGAGCGGTGGAACCCCGAACTCCGCACCCGCTACAGCGAGTTCCACCAGCTCCTGCACCGATCCGACCCCGACGGCACCATGTGGACCCGCCCGGACTACCTGATCTACCGGGCCTGCACCAACGGCCTCTACCGGCTGCTCGCGATCTGCGACGTCCGGCCGGTGGAGCGCTACCTCGCCGCCCACCTGGTGGTCCGCAGCGTGCCCGCGCTCACCGGGCACCGGTGGCAGGACCGGGTGGACGAAGTCATCGCCGCGGTGGAGGGCGCCGCGTGACGGCCACCGAGCCGGACTCCGGAGCGGTCACCGATCCGGGCCCGGGAGCGGTCACGGAGCCGGACGCCGGAGCGGCCACCGAACCGGGCGCCGGGCCCGGCACCGGATCCCGCGCCGGAGCGGCCACCGAACCCGGCGCCGCGCGGCCCGGGCGGCTGCGCCCCCACCTGCGCCCGGGGGTGGCGGCGACTCCGCTGCGGGACGGGCTGCACCTGCGCGGCCGCGGCACCAGCCTGACCCTGGAGGGCAGCCGGGCCCTCCCGGTGCTGTGGAAGCTGCTCGCCGCCCGGCTCGCCCCAGGCCCGGACGCGGCGGCACAGCCAGTCCCCGAGCCACAGGTGGCGGCGGCGCTGGCCACCGTCACCGCCCGGCTGCGCGAGCACGACCTGGTCGTGGACCACCCCGACGGCACCCGGCTGCCGCACTGGCCGGGTTCGGTGGCGGCCGCGCCCGCCCGCGCGGCGACGGCCCTCGCGGCCGTGCGACCGGTCGTCGCGGCGGCGGACCCGGACGGGCCGCCGGCCCGAGCGCTGGCCCGCGCCCTCGCCCGGGCCGGGACGGCCGCACCGGTGGTGGTCGCCGAGCCAGGGCTGCCGGCGGGGCGGGTGGTGGCGTCGGCGGGCGAACCGGCGGTGGCGGTCGCCGTGCAGTGCGGCGTGGACGGCGGCTTCGTCACGGAGCCGGCTGACCCGGTCCGCACCCGCGCGGACGCCGCAGCCCTGGCAGCCCGACTGGGCACCGGCACCACCGACCACGCCACCGACCACGCCACCGACTCAGCCCCCGGGACCACCAGCGGGCCGACCACCGGGCCGGCCGCCGGGGCCGCCACCGGGCACTCGGCGACGTCGGCCGTGCTGCTCGCCGCCGCCGGCGCCCAACGGCTGCTCTGCGCCGTCGCGGGCCTGCCGGACCCGGGCGCGCCGGACGGCGACCCGCGCCTGCTGGCCGGCCGCCCCGCCGTCCTGCTCGCCGAAGCCCGCCCGCCGCGTGCCGAGCACCGCCCGTGGGCGGCCGGCCCCGGTGGCGCCGCCGCGCCGCCCGACGACCTCGCCGAGTGCCTGCGCCGGGTGACCGCCCTCGGCGATCCCCGGCTGGGCGTGCTCGACGTGCCGTCGCCCGGGGAACTCCCGCAGCTGCCCGCCGCCCTGGTCTCCTGCGGCACGCCGGCCGGCACCCTGGCGGCGGGTGCGGCCCGGACGGACCTGGCGCGGCTGGCCGCAGCCTGCCGGTCCGCCGAACTCCACCTGGCGGCCGTCGGCGCGGGAGTCGGGGTGACGGACGGAGTGACGGCCGGCGTGACGGTCGGCGCCGACCCGGACCACGCGCTCGGCCGGGCGCTGCGCCGGGCGGCCCTCGCGCACCTCGCCCCGGGCGGCCGCGCGCTGCCGGACGCCCGCGCGCTGTCGGAGGACGCCTGGCGGGACCATCCGCAGGCCGCGCACTGGTGGGGCGTCCTGGCCCGCAGACTCGGTCGCCCGCCGGTGCTGACGCTGCATCGAACCAGTGAAGTGCCAGTCTGCCTGGCGAGCGTCGAAGGCGCCCGAGCCGTCGAGGCCGCGCCCGCCGACGCGGTCGCGCACGCCGCCCTGGGCGCCCTGACCCGCCTCCTCGCCCGGGAGTACCGCCTCGACGCCGCCCAGCACACCGCCCTCACCGGTGCGGCCGCCCCACTCGCCGCCGCCGGGCGCCACCCGGCAGCCTGGACCGACGAGGGCTGGACGGACCGCTGGCTCGCCGAACTCGCCGACCGCGAAGCCGGCTTGCGTGCCGCCCTGCGGCGCCTGACCGGCCTGCGCACCACCCCCTGGCGGCCCACCACCCCCGGCGCCCGCCCGCTCGCCAACGCCCTGGACGGCTGCGGGTTCACGGCCCTCGTCACCGCCGGAGGCAGCCGATGAGCGAACTCCCCGTCCTCACCCCGGACCAGGCCCTGGCCACCACCAGCGGTTCCGCCGTCGTGCACCTCGCTGAGTGGACGCTCGGCCTGGCCACCCGGCTCAGCCGCCACGCCCTGGCCCACCCCGTACGGCTGGTGCCGGTGCGCGAGGACGGCGCGCTGACCCTGGTCGGCCCCGTCCTGCACCCCGGCGCGCCCGCCTGCCTCGGCTGCACCGAGTACCAGCGGCTCGCCACCGCCGGCGGCCGGGTGCCCTGGCAGAGCCCGGAGCTGGCGCTGGCGGGCACCGGCACCCCCGCGTTCGGCGAAGCGGTGGCCGCGCTCGCCGCCGACCTGGCCGCGACCGCAGCCGCGACCCCCACCGGCCCGGCCGCGACCCCGACCGGCCCGGCCGCGACCGCCGCCGCCACCGGCCGGACCGATGGCACCGTCCACGTCGTGAACGGCGCCCGGGCGACCTGGTCCACCCACCGGGTGCGCCCCGTCGGCGGCTGCCCGGTCTGCCGTCCGCTGCCCGCCGACACAGCGGAGGCGGCCCGGCTGGTCGCCGCACCCCGCCCGCTGCCCGACCCCGCCGTGCTGCGCGGCCCCAACGACCTGACGAGCGCGGCGCAGTTGCGAGCCGAACTGCACGATGAACGGTTCGGCCCGGTCCGCCGACTGTTCCGCACCGAGGACTCGGCCTTCGCCCTCACCACCGCCTGGGTGACCGACGGGCGGGCGATCGACGACGGCGGGTACGGGCGGGCGGCGGACTTCCGCTCCAGCGAACGGGTGGCGCTGTTCGAGGCCGTGGAGCGCTTCGCGGGCATGCGTCCGCTGGGGCGCCGGACCGCCCTGCGGGCCTCCTTCGCCGCGCTCGAGAGCGCGCGGGGCCCCGGCGCCGTGCTCGACCCCGCTCGGCTCGGCCTGCCCGACCCCGCTCACCACGGGCACCCGGCCGCCGCCACCGTCCCGTACACGCCCGACCTCGTGCTCGACTGGGTCCACGGATGGTCGCTCACCCACCGCCGCCCGGTCGCCGTCCCCGAACACGTCGCCTACTGGGACCTGCCGGACCGCGACCGCCCCCGCGTGGTCTACGAGTCCTCGAACGGCTGCGGCCTCGGCAACAGCCCCCAGGAGGCCGCGCTGTACGGGCTGTTCGAGGTCGCCGAGCGGGACGCCTTCCTGATGGCCTGGTACGCGCGCACCCCGCTGCCCGGCGTCGCCGTCCCCGCCGACGACCCGCAGGTGGCCGACCTCGCCGAGCGCGCCCGGCTGCTCGGCTACCGGCTCACCCTGCTCGACGCCACCAACGACCTCGGTGTCCCCGCCGTGATCGCGCTCTGCCGCCACCACGACGAGCAGAGCGGCGGCCACCCGGAGGCCCCGCGCACCTTCCTGGCCGCCGGCGCCCACCACGACCCCCTGACGGCGATCCGCTCCGCCGTCGCCGAGGTGGTCACCAACGTCCAGGAGGCGCCGCACCGCTCCACCGCCCCGGGCGGCCCGCGCGACCCGGGGCGCCTGCGGCCGATGCTGGAGCGGCCCGACCTGGTCGTCAGTCTGGACGACCACGTCGGCCTCAACGCCCTGCCCGAGGCGCAGCCCCGGCTGGACTTCCTGTTCGCCGGCCCGCCCCCCGTGCCCTGGCGCGAGCGCTGGCCCGGGGCCCCCGAGCCCGTCACCGACCTCACCGACCTGCTGGACCGGACGGTCGCCCGCCTCGCCGTGGACGGCCTGGAGGTCGTGGTGGTCAGCCAGGACGAACCCGGCGTCCGCGACCGCCTCGGCCTGCACTGCGCCAAGGTGGTCGTGCCCGGCACGCTGCCCATGACCTTCGGCCACGTGAACCGCCGCACCCTCGGCCTGCCGCGCCTGCTGGAGGTCCCGTACCGGCTCGGCCGCGTCCCGGCCCCGCTGCGCCACGACGAACTGCCGCTGCACCCGCACCCGTTCCCCTAGCCGTCCGGGAAGGACGCGATGACGACCCACCAGCTGCCGACCGCCCCCGCCGCACCGAGCACCGGCTGGCACAGCCTGCACCTCGCGCTGCCCCTGTCCGCCGCGCAGGCGGACGGCTTCGTCACCGAGGACCTCGCCCCGCTGATGGACGGACTCGCGGGCACCGACTGGTTCTTCATCCGCTACGGCGAGGGCGGCCCCCACCTGCGGATCCGGCTGCGCCACCCCGGCCCGCCGACGGCCTCCCCGGCCCTCGACCCCACCCGCCTCGCCGCCGACCTCAGCCGCCTCGCCGGGCGCCGCACCCCGCCCGACGGGCCCTGGACAGCCCGGCACGGCGAGGTCACCGAGGTGCCGTACGCGCCCGAGACCGAGCGCTACGGCGGCCCCGCCCTGCTGCCGATCGCCGAAGAGGTGTTCACCCACTCCACCCGCACCGCCGTGCACGCGCTGCGCGCCCTCGCGTCCGCCCCCGACTCCCGGCTGCCGCTCGCCCTCGACCTCGCCCACACCACCGCGCACGCCCTCGGGCTCGACGAACTCGCGGCCTCGCGCTGGCTGCGCCGCCACGCCGCCTCCTGGCGGTGGGTCACCGAGTACCCGCCGCTGCCCGGCGCCGCCGTCCACACCCGGGTCAACACGGTGTTCGCGCGGCAGCGGCAGGCCCTGGCCGGGCGCGCCCGGGCGCTGCGCGCCGCGCTCGACGCCGGGACAGCCGCTCCCTGGCTCGGCGACTGGGCCGCGCGGACCGCCGACGCCGCAGCCAGGATGCGGGCCGTGGCGCCCGCGGACGCCTCGGAACGCCTCTCCTGGGTGTGGGCCTCCCAGCTGCACATGCTGTTCAACCGGCTCGGTGTGGGGCCCGACGAGGAACGCGCCGTCTGCCGCCTCGCCGCCCGGACGCTGCTCGAGGCCGGGCAGCCGTTCACCTTCTTCCCCGCCGACCACCACGCCCCCGACCACCAGTACCTGGAGCGGAGCAAGTTCCAGATCGGCCGCCCCGAGGACACCGCCCTGCGGGACCTGCCGCCCACCCCGGCCTCGCCGCCCCGGGCCGGAGACCTCCCGCTGCCCGCCGACCCCCTGCCGCCGGTCACCCTCGCCGCCGCGCTGCACGACCGGCGCTCCACCCGGGGCCCGCTGACCGGGCCGCTCACCGCCGGCACCCTCGGCGGCCTGCTGTGGTCCGCGTACGCCCCCGGCGCCGACACCGGCCACCGCCCGTACCCCAGCGCGGGTGCCCTGCACACCGTCCGCGCCCGGCTGGTCGCCCTCGCCGTGGACGGCCTGCCCGCCGGCACCTACCAGTGCCTTCCCGAACACCGCGGCCTGCGCCCGATCGGCCCGGCGCCCGCCGTCGACGACCTCAGGGCCCTCTCCTCCTACCTCTCCCGCCCCGCCGACGACCCGAACGCCATCGACATCGCGCAGGCCCCCGCCGTCCTGGCCGTCTACCTCGACCTCGCCCGCCTGCGCCGCCGCTACGGCCTGCGGGCGCTGCGCCTCGGCCTCCTCGAAGCGGGCCACCTCACCCAGAACCTCCTCCTGACCTCCGCCGCCTTCGGCCTCGGCACCACCCCGCTCGGCGGCCTCCACGACGACCTCGCGCACGAACTCCTCGCCCTCGACGACCTGGAGGAGCCGATCCAGTACCTGCTCCCGCTCGGGCGGCCGACGCCGGCGCGCGGCCGCGGAACGACGGCGGGGTCGCGGCGCGGGGAGGGGCCGTGACGGCGCGTCAGTCCGCGAGACCCAGGGGGTCGGGGGCCTCGGCGAGCAGTTCGGGGCCGTTGTTGCGGACGCTGTTGACGCCGGGGGAGACGGCGCGGACGCGCAGGTCGCCGTCGGCGGGGCGGCGGAGCAGGTGGTGGAGTTCGGCGGAGTCGGTGTGGGCGGGGGAGAGCCAGACGGGGAGGTCGTCGGGCGCGATGGTGAGCGGCATCCGGTCGTGGACGCGGCCGGCGCTGTCGGTGGCGTCGGTGGTGATCACGGTGGCGGTCGCGAGCCAGGCGAGCGGGTCGTCGTCCGGGCGGGTGCGGTCGCGCCAGAACTCGTAGAGGCCGGCCATCAGCATCACGCCGCCGGTGCTGAGGAAGTACGGCTGCTTGTACTTCCTGCGGTCGGCGGTGGCGGGGACCTCGCGCCATTCGAAGTAGCCGTCGGCGGGGATGACGCAGCGGCGGGCGGTGAAGGCCTTGCGGAAGGCGGGCTTGGTGTCGACGGTCTCCGAGCGGGCGTTGATCATGCGGGCGCCGCCGGACGGGTCCTTGGACCAGGACGGGACGAGGCCCCAGCGCAGTGGGCGCAGCCGGCGCTGCAGCTCGCCGGTCTCCCGGTCGACGCGTTCCAGGACGGCCGGCACCGGGTCGGTGGGGGCGACGTTCCAGCTCGGCGCGAGGGCCTCGGCCGGATCCCAGCGGAGCTCGCCGAGGAGGGAGACGAGGTCCTGGGGCGTGGTGGTGGAGACGAAGCGGCCGCACATGCGGCCAAGCCTGCCACGCGGCACGGACGACGCGGTCGTGCCCGGGCGGTCAGCGCGGCGCGTGGCCGCCCGGGGTGTGGCCGAAGGTGCGGCGGAAGACGTCGATGAAGGCGCTGGCGGAGGCCCAGCCGCAGCGGTGGGCGACGGCGGTGACGGGCAGGCCGTCCGCGAGCAGCACCAGGGCGTGGTGGAGTCGCAGCTGGGTGCGCCACTGGGGAAAGGTCATGCCGAGGTCGGCGCGGAAGAGCCGGGAGAGGGTGCGGTCGCTGGCGCCGACGGCGCGGCCGAGTTCGGCGAGGGTGCGGCGGTCGGCCGGGTCGGCGTCCAGCAGGGCGCACAGGGCGCGCAGCACGGGCGTGCCGGGGGTGGGGAGGTGGAGCGGCTGCTGGGGGGAGGCGCGCAGCTGGTCGAGGAGGACGGCGCGCAGCCGGGCGCGTTCGGGCGTGTCCTGGTCGGGGGTGCGGGTGTAGGCGACGATCAGTTCGCGCAGCAGCGGGCCGACGGCGAGGACGGTGGGCCGGTCGAGGGCGAGCGGGTTGTCGGTGGCGGGCAGGCCGACGAGGTGGAGTTCGAGTTCGCCGTGGGCCTGGTGGGCGTGGACGGTGCCGGCCGGGATCCACAGGGCGCGGTTGCCGGGGGCGACCCAGGAGCCGGCGTCGGTGGTGACGGCCACGACGCCCCGCGCGGCGTAGGCGATCTGGTGGTCGTCGTGCCGGTGGGCGTCGATCCCGCCGCCGGGCGGCAGGAGTCGGGAGCGGGTCGGCGCTGTCGGATCGTGGCGGATTTCCGGCATCGGATGGCAGCTTATCGGAAGTCCGACAGGGGGTGGTGAGCGGAGCATGGCGGCATGCCGAAGCGAACCTCCGAGCGCACGTCGATCCTGCTGCTCTCCGTCGGGCACGCCTGCGTGGACGTCTACCAGGGCGCGGTGGCGGCCCTGGTGCCCTTCTTCGTCGCCGAACGCCACTACACGTACGCGGCCGTGTCCGGGGTGGTGCTGGCGGCCTCGCTGCTGTCCTCGGTGGCGCAGCCGCTGTTCGGGGCGCTCACCGACCGCCGTCCGCTGCCGTGGCTGCTGCCCGCCGGCACGCTGACGGGCGGGGCGGGCATCGCGCTCGGCGGGGTGAGCGGCTCGTACGGGCTGACGCTCGCCTCCGTGGCGCTGTCCGGGATCGGGGTGGCGGCCTACCACCCGGAGTCGGCCCGGGTGGCGCGGCTGGCGGCGCGGGGCGGGCGGGGCGGCCACCGGGGGATGGCCTGGTTCTCGCTGGGCGGCAACCTGGGTTTCGCGGCGGCGCCGCTGCTGGTCGCGGCCGTGGTCGGCACCGGGGGGCTGCGGCTGACGCCGCTGCTGGCGCTGCCGGCGCTCGCGGGGGCGGTGCTGTGCCTGCCGGTGCTGCGCGAGCTGGAGCGGCGGCGTGCGGCCGGGGCGGGCGGGGCGAAGCCCCCGGTGGCGGACGACCGGGCCTCCTTCGTGAAGCTGTCGCTGGCCGTGGTGTGCCGCTCGATCGCCTTCGTCGGGCTGAGCACCTTCCTCCCGCTCTTCGTCGCCCAGCGCCTCGGCGGCGGTACGGCGGCGGGCACCGCGGCGCTGGTGGTGCTGTACGCGGGCGGCGCGGTGGGCTCGGTGCTGGGCGGCGCGCTGGCGGACCGCTGGGGGCGGGTCACGGCGGCCCGCCGGTCGTACCTGGTGGCGGCGGCCGCGGTCGCCGGGGTCCTGCTGGTGCCGGGGCCGGCGTTGTACCCGTGCGTGGCGCTCACCTCGGCCGGGCTGTACGTGCCGTTCTCGCTGCAGGTCACGCTGGGGCAGGACTACCTGCCGTCGCGGGTCGGCACGGCGAGCGGGATCACCCTCGGGCTGACGGTGAGCGTCGGCGGCCTGGCCGGCCCGCTGATCGGCGGCCTCGCGGACGCGGCTTCGCTGCGGACGGCGCTGCTGCCGCTGGTGCTGATGCCGGTGCTGAGCTGGGCCCTGTTCCGGACGCTGCCGGAGCCCGCCGGGGCACCGGAGGACGAGCCGGCGGGCCCCGGCGGCGTCCGGGCGCCGGCCGCCCCCTCGCGGTAGCGGTGCGGCGCCCGGCGCGGGGGCTCACGAGCCGAGGCGCCGCCCGCCCGGAGTACCGGGGCGGGCGGCGCCGGCGGGTGGGGCGGGCCCGGTCAGCCCCGGGCGACCAGCAGTTGGCTGGAGCCGTCGGGCAGGCCGGCGATGGCGGCGCGCTGGGCCGGGAAGGTGCTCGCGCCGTACGGGCCCTGGACGGCGGCGAAGCCGGACCAGGTGCCGTTGGCGAACCGGGCCTGGTGGTAGACCATGCCGTCGTTGCCGATCGCCACCACCTGCGAGGAGCCGTCGGGCAGGCCGGCGATGCCGACCGTCCGCGCGGCCATGGTGGGCGTGCCGACTCCCGGGATCGCGGCGAAGCCGGACCAACTGCCGTTGGCGAACCGGGCCTGGTGGTAGACGATGCCGTCGTTGCCGAGCGCCAGGATCTGGGAGGAGCCGTCCGGCAGCCCTGCGACGGCCACCCGCGTGGCCGCCATCCGCGGGCTGTTCACCCCGGGGATCGCGGCGAAACCGGACCAGTTGCCGTTGGCGAAGCGGGCCTGGTGGTAGACGATGCCGTCGTTGCCGATCGCCACCACCTGCGCGGAGCCGTCCGGCAGGCCGGCGATGGCGACGTCCCCGGCCGCCATGGTCGGGGTGCCGATCCCGGGCAGCGCGGCGAAGCCGGACCAACTGCCGTCGGCGAAGCGGGCCTGGTGGTAGACCATGCCGTCGTTGCCGATCGCCACCACCTGCGACGAGCCGTCCGGCAGGCCGGCGATGCCTGCCCGCTGGGCGGCCATGGTCGGGGTGCCGATGCCGGGCAGCGCGGCGAAGCCGGACCACCCGCCGTTCGCGGCGCGGACCCCGTGGTACAGCTGGCTGTCCAGTCCGATGCCCAGCTCCTGCGAGGAGCCGCCCGGCAGACCGGCCGCCGCGGCCTCCGAGCCGCGGAACACTCCCGCCGCGCCCGCCAGCGGACTGAAACCGGGCCAGTTGCCCGAGCTCTGGCGCACGCCGAGGTAGAACCCGGAGGACTGGCCCGCAGGGGCGCTGCCGAGCCGGATGTCGAGGACGTCCTGGTCGATCCCGATGCTGAAGCCGCCCCAGGTCTCCGGGGCCTGCGGCGAGGCGTACTGGTGGGCGCGCTGGTGGTCGCCCCAGTAGCCGGCGGGTATCGCCGGGTCGTCGGTGTCCTCCCGGCCGTTCCAGTTGGCGCTGAAGACGGCGTCGGGCATGGCGTAGGCGCTGTTGCCGGCGTTGGCGGCCAGGTCCTTCATGCCGGACGAGGAACTGCTGTACACCCCGGAGTTGTAGCCCCAGGCGTGCAGTTCGTAGGTCCAGGCGGTGAGGAAGCCGAGCACCGCGCCCGAGTACTGCGGGGCGTAGGCCTCCATGTCGTAGTAGAGAATCGTGCCGGGGCCGAAGCCGAGGGACTGGGCCTGGCTCACCGCGTCGTCGGCGGCGCTGGCGCCCTCGGCGGCGGGAGAGGCGATCTTCGACGCCTGCGTGCCGACGTACAGCGGCATGAAGGCCCAGCCGCCGGCCTGCTGCTGCTGGACCCAGGAGGCCGTCAGGTTGGGTTGGGCGCAGGCCCGCTTGGCGCCGCCGATGTAGATGCCGACCGCCCGGTAGGGGGAGGAGGCCATCCACGCGTTCATCGCGGCGCCGGAGGGCGCCGTGCAGGCGTCGAAACCCTTGCCGGTGTAGTTCGTCGCCGACGCGGGTACCGCAGCCGCGGCCGGGGCAGTCGACGCCGGTTCGGACGGCGCGGCCGCAGCCGCGGCGGTGCCGGACCGCGGTGCGGAGCCCGGCGCGGGGGCCGTGCCGGGGCCGCCGGGCGCGGACGCCGGGTGACGCGTCGGCTCGGGGGTGAGCCCGGCGCCGGTGATGATCCGCCGCACCGACGGCTGGTCCGTGTCGTACGTCCCGGTCACGGCGACGACACCGTCGTTCGCCCGGAGCGTGTGCGCGACGGGGTTGGAGCCCTCCCGGTCCGGCGTGGCCGTCGCGGCGGGCTCGACCAGCAGCGCCTCCGTGCGGCCGATCAACCGGGGCGGGCAGACCTGCTGTTCGCCCGGGTGGCCGAGGTAGACGGTGTGCTGGTCGAAGCGGACACAGGCCTGCGGGTCCACGCCCAGGTCGACGACCGGCCAGGCCGCGGGGACATGGAAGACGCGGCCCTGGTACGTCACCGCCTTGGTGTCCTGACCGCCGGCGGGCGCGGCTGCGGCGGCGCCGGCGGTGGGCACCGCCATGAGCACGGCCGCCGCGACGGCCGAGGCGCTGCGGAGCGCTGTCATACGGGACTTCACCCAGATCTCTCCTGACATGGCGAAGGGCCGCGCGCAGAGAAGTCGGCCGCGCGGCGATGGCGGCCACGATATCCACGCCCGTGACGGGTGATCGACACTGACCCCACCGGTCGGGCCGATTCGCCGTCAGCTGTTGCTGCGGAGGCCGCCGTTCCGGCGTTCCGTGGCGTGCGGCGCGTCCCGTGCCAGGTGACGGGCAGGCCGGGCGGGATGCCGGAACAGGGTAATTGAACGCGTTCAGAATCATCGGCTACGCTGGGCGGGAAACCGACGCGCCAGGGGGCATCATGAAGGTCGTCATTCCCGGTGGATCCGGCGCCCTCGGGGCGCTGCTCGACCGAAGCCTCACCGCCGCCGGGCACCAGGTGGTCACCCTGACCCGCAGGCCGGCCCGGCCCCGGCAGGTCGGCTGGGACGGACGCACGCTCGGCGCCTGGGCAAAAGAGGTCGACGGCAGCGACGTCGTGCTCAACCTCGCCGGACGCAGCGTCACCTGCCGCTACACCGAGGAGAACCGGCGGGCCATGATGGACTCCCGGGTGCTCTCCACCCGGGCCGTCGGAGAGGCCGTCGCAGCCGCCCGGCGCCCGCCCGCCGTCTGGCTGCAGATGAGCACCGCCACGGTCTACGCCCACCGCCACGACGCCCCCAACGGCGAACGGGACGGTCTGATCGGCGGCGATGAGCCCGACGCCCCGCCGTCCTGGCGGCACAGCATCGACATCGCCCGGGCCTGGGAGCAGGCCCAGGCGGAAGCCGAAACCCCGCACACCCGCAAGGTCGCCCTGCGCACCGCCGTCGTCCTCGGCCCGGAACGCGGCGGCGCCCTCGACTCGCTCTCCTGGCTGGCCCGCCTCGGCGCCGGCGGGCCGATCGCCGGCGGCGCGCAGTACGTCTCCTGGATCCACGAACGCGACTTCGCCCGCGCCGTCGACTTCCTGATCGCCCGCCGGGAGCTCGCCGGGCCCGTCAACCTCGCCGCCCCGAACCCGCTCCCCCAGCGCGAGTTCATGCGCGACCTGCGCAGGGCCTGGGGCATGCCGCTGGCCCTGCCCGCCACCCGCCGGATGGTCGAACTCGGCGCCTTCGCCCTGCGCTCCGAGTCCGAACTGCTGTTGAAGAGCCGCCGCGTGGTGCCGGCCCGCCTGCTGGATGCCGGCTTCACCTTCGAGTACCCGCGCTGGCCGGCCGCGGCCCGCGACCTCGTCCGGCGCCTGCGCGGGAGGTGACCCGGGGCGGACGGCACGGTTCGTCACGGGGCCGTCACAGCTCCGCCGCCGCGCTTGTCCCGGGCGGTCGCCCACCGGGAGGGTGGGAGGACGCGCGGGCAACAGGGGGCGAAATGCTGACGGTGCGACTGGCGTTCATGCGGCGCCTGGTGGACGTCTTCGGGATCGGCTGCCTGCTGGCCATCGTGCCGGTGATCGTCCTGGGCGGGACCGGCGCCACGGGCGGGGGAGTGACCGCGCTGATCGGGGTCGCGATCGTCGCCGCGGTGACCTTCGGGGCGCCGTGCACCTTCCGGCTGCGGGAGGAGGAGAGCGGCCTGGTGCTGGTGCGGCTGCTCGTCGCCAAGCGCTACGCCTGGTCGGAGATCCGGGGGCTGGCCATGGAGTTCACCGAGGATTCGGAGACCGGCGCCCACCGGGTCCGGCTCCGGGTGCGCCTCGTCGATCCGCCGGGCCGCCACTGGGGCCCGTTCCTCGGGGAACTCGCCGCCACCGCGGAGGACCGGCCGCGCGGAGTCGAACCGCGCGCCCTCGCCGAGCTGTTCGCCCTGTTCGGACGGCGCGGACTGCCCGTCGACCGGCCGGAGTTCGCGAACGCCGTGCTCTCCGCCCACGGCCTGCCACCGCTGCCGCCCCCGCACGTACGGAACGCGCCGACCGGGCCCGTGCCCGAGCCCGGGCAGGCGTACGCGGACGCCCCGGGAATCGAGGAAGAAGACGGGTACCTCGCGAACCACCGCAAGCTCGTCCTGGGGCCGCCCCGGGCGCGGCGCGACTACCTGCTGCGCGCCGCCGCCCTGCGCGACCGGGTGGCGCTGGGCAACGGCGACGCGGACGCCGAGCAGGTGGCGAGCGCGCTGTACACGGCCTGGCAGCTGGCCCACCACGACGGCGTCACCGTCCAGGGCGACGTGCGCGGCTACGTCCGGGAGCAGTACCCGGGCCGGCGCCGCGCCGGGTAGCCGCGTTACGGCCGCAGCAGCCGGTCCAGCACCCGGCCGAAGACGAGCCGGCCCACCGAAGCGACGACCGGATCGGCGAACCGGGGCAGACCGGTGATCAGCAACTCCTCCGCCCAGACCGCCTCGCAGCCGCCGCCCACCGCCCGGACCCGCAGCACGGCCCCGCCGCGCACCGGGCGGCCGCGCTTCGCCAGTCGGCAGAGGCCGTCGCGCCCGGGCCCCGGCGCGACGAACTCGACGACCTCCATCGGGTCGTCGAAGCGCAGCGGCCCGAAGGCCGTCCGGGCCAGGACGACATCGCCGACCTCCCGGCCGGTGCCCCGGGCGACACCGACCCGGGTGAACGGCACCCGCTCCCCGTGCCGGGGCCAGTCGGTCAACCGCTCCCAGCAGCGGGCCGGCGGCAGCTGGGAACGGCGGGTCAGGACGAAACGGGCCATGGGTCCACGGTAGTGGCGTCGGGCCGGGGCGGGCCGCTCGCGGCCGGGGCGCGCCGCACCGGCCGTGCGGGCCCGACGCCGGCCCGGGCCTCGGCGCCGGGGCAGGCCCCGCGACCGGTGCGGACGTCAGCGCCGGGGCGCTGCCGCCAGCAGGCCGGCCAGCACCGTCAGGTCGTCCTCCTCGTCGAGCAGCACCACCAGCGGCGGGTGCGTCGCGGCTCCCAACCGGGCGATCTCGTACGCGGTGACGCCGAGCCCCGGCGGGGCGACCAGCGCCACCGGCGCGCGGGACTCCAGCAGGGGGGCGAGCACCGGCCGGTAGGCGGCGGGCGGCGCCCCGCCACCGGCGGGGCGCAGCACGGCGAGGGCCTGCGGGCCGGGCCAGCGGCGGGCCGCGCCGGGGTAGCGGTCGTGCGGGGCGCCGGGGGGAGGCAGCAGCAGGACCCAGCCCGCGCCCGGGCGGGTGGCCCGGTGCAGCAGGTCCAGCCGCACCGCCGGGGCGTCGTCGGCACCGGGCGAGACGCCCGTGTCCCCCGAGCCGCCCGGGCCGACCGAGCCGTCCGCAGGGTCCGAGCCCGGTTCGCCGAGCCGGGGCGTCGGCTGTCCGGCGAGCGTGGAGCGCAGCACCTCCGTGGTGCTCAGCCCGCTCGGCAGGTCGGGGAAGGCGCGCAGCAGGTGGGCGCTCTGGCTGAGGAGTTCGAGGGCGTCCCGGTCGGCGAGCAGGGCGCGGTCGTGGGTGGCGGTGAGCACGAGCCCGCCGGTGGCGTCGTAGTGGGCGGCGAGGGTGATCGGGTACGAGGTGAAGGTGCCGGCGGCGGGGACGGGGCTCTCCACGTGGATGCCGTGCGCGGCCAGATCGGTCTCCAGCCGCAGGTGGTGCGAGGCGGGCGGCTGGTGCTCCAGCACGACCAGGCTGTTGGGCCGCTGCCCGCGCGAACCGGCCGTCCAGCGGTGGGCCTGCCCGGGGGAGACCCACTCGTACGCGGCGAGGTCGAGCACGCCGTCGCGCAGTGCCGCGAGCAGCTGCGGCACGGTGGTGCCGGGGTGCAGCCGGACGGAGATCGGCAGCGGGTTGCGCAGGGCGCCGGGCAGCCGGTCGATGCCGTCCAGCGGGATGCCCCGGCCGGAGACGGTCACCGCGAAGCCGACCCGCACGGCCTTGGCGGGGCGGCGGAGCCGGTCCGACTGCGTCGCGCGGTACAGCAGCAGCGCCCACGCGGCCTGCAGCGCGCTGCTCTCGCCCGCGCCCCAGGCCGCCGCCCAGCCGCGCAGCCGTACCGCCTCGTACGGGGTGAGCCGGCGCCGGGCCCGGCCGCTGCCGCGTCGGCTCGGGTCGGGGGCGAGCGGCAGGACGGCCGTGCCGCCCGGTCGGGTGGACCAGAACTGCCTCGGCGCGTCGGTGCCTTGGGCCCGCACCCAGCGGGCGTGGTCGCGGAGGTCGGGGCGGCGTTCGCCGCCGGGCAGGACGCCGCCGGTCAGGTAGGCGCGGTAGAAGGACTGCAGCAGCAGGCGCACGCTCCAGCCGTCCAGCATCGCCTGGTGGTAGCTGAGCAGTACCCGGGTGGCGGGCCCCTCGTCGGCGTCCGGCGGGGCGTCGAGCAGGGTGGCGCGCAGCAGGGCGGGGCGGCGCAGGTCGAAGCCGCGCCGGCGGTCGGCGGCGAGCAGTTCGTCCCAGTCGGCGGTGCCGTGCGGGTGTCGGGTCACGTCGGGGGCGGCGCGTTCGTGGAGCACCATCCACGGGTCGCCGGTGCCGTCCTCGTCCCAGTCGAAGGCGGCGCGCAGCACCGTCTCGTGGTCGGTGACGGACTGCCAGGCCGCCGCGAAGCGCTCGGTGTCCAGCGGTCCGTGCCAGTTCCAGGACAGCTGCTCGACGTGCCGCCCGTCGTGGTCGGCCGGGCCGAGGACCTGGCGCAGCATCTCCCGTTGCAGTGCGCTGGTCGGCACGGTGACCGGCTCGGGCGGCTGCGCCAGCGCCTCCCGCAGCTCCTCCAGGAGGGCGGCGGCGCGCTCGGGCGGGCCGGGCGCGAGGCCGACGAAGAGCCGCGGTCGGCCGTCGCGGTCGGCCGCGTCCCGGCGTTCCCCGCCGCCGCCCCGGTCCTCGACCAGGACGGCCCGCAGTCGCGGCCCGCCGGCCAGGCTGCGGCCCAGCTCGGCGAGCACCCGGTCGAGGGCCGCCGGGCCGTCCGCCGTCCGCTGCCACAGCGTGTCGTCCGGGGTGCCGGGGGGCGAAGCTCCCGCGGCGGCGGGAGCCCGCAGGACGGTCCGCAGCGCGGCGCGCAGCACTTCGGGTTCGTACGCCCGGTGCAGCTCGGCCAGCACGAACTCCCTGGCGCGGGCGGACGGCGCGGCGGCTCGCCGCGGCGGGGCCTCCGGTCGGGCCGCCGGGCGGGCCAGCGCGGCGCTCACGGCCCCCGCGTCGAGCCGTCTCGGCGGGCGGGCGGCGGGCAGGCAGGGCTCGGGCGCGGGGGCGCCGGACACCAGGACGGTGACGGGGGCGCTGGAGAACTGACGGTTCGTCATCGCTGATCAGCGGGCACCGGAGCCCGAGTCCTTCCCGTGGGCCGGCCTGGATCGCGCCGGGGTTACTGGGTGGCGAGTCCGCCGCAGACGTTGAGCGCCTGGGCGGTGATGCTGGCGGCGGTCGGGGAGGTGAGGTAGCCGGCCAGCGAGGCGACCTCCTCCGGGGTGGTGTAGCGGCCGAGCGGGATGTGCGTCTGGAAGTGCCGGTGGATGGTCTCGGGCGTGGTGTTGTAGGCGGTGGCGTACTCGTGGTGGATCCGGGCGGTGTGCGGGGTCTGGACGTAGCCCGGGCAGATGGCGTTGACGGTGGTGCCGGTGGGCGCCAACTCCTTGGCCAGCGCGCGGGTGAAACCGATGACGGCGTGCTTGCTCGCGGTGTACGGCGCGCCCAGGGTGACGGCCTGCTTCCCGGCCGTGGACGCGATGTTGATGATGCGCGGGTGTGCGGTGGTGGTGATGTGGCCCTGCCGGAGGGTTTCGCGGGTGACCAGGAAGACGGCGTTGAGGTTGGTGTCGATGACGTCGTACCACAGGTCGTCGGTGGTGGTCGCGGTGGGCCCGCCGCCGGTGCGGCCGGCGTTGTTGACCAGGACGGTGATCGGGCCGTGTTCGGCCACCGTGTGCCGGATCAGCCCGGCGACCTGGGCCGGCTTGCGGACGTCGCAGGTGAGGCCGTCGGCCTGGTGGCCCTCCTCGCGCAGGGTGGCGACCGCCTGGTCGATGTGCTGGGCGGTGCGGGCGCAGATGAAGACACGGTGGCCGCGGCTGCCGAGTTCGCGGGCGATGGCGAGGCCGATGCCGCGGGTACCGCCGGTGATCAGGGCGAGGGGTTTCTCGGGTGCGGTGGTCATGACGCGTCCTGTGGGTGAGGGCTGGGAGAGGTCGGCGGGACGGCCGTCCTGGCGGGGCTCAGGCCGAGTACAGGTTGTAGGTGGTCGGGTGCGCGGTGGCGGGCGTGTTGAGGGCCGGGTCCAGGTTGAGGATCGCGTGCTGCAGGTGCTGCAGGTGCGGGGAGGGCTGGATGCCGAGCTCGGTGGTCAGCCGGTGGCGCAGGTGGTGGTAGGCGGTCAGGGCGCTGGTCTGCCGGCCGGCCCGGTAGAGGGCGACCATGGCCTGGGCGTGCAGGCCCTCGTGGTGGGGGTGCTGGTGGGTGAGGTGGGTGAGTTCGGGGATGAGCTCGTTGTGCCGGCCGAGCCGCAGGTCGGTGTCGATGCGCCGTTCGAGGGTGACGAGCCGGCTCTCCTCCAGGCGCATGATCTCGATGGTGAGGATCGGTCCGGGCCGTACGTCGACCAGGGCGGGGCCGTGCCACAGGGCGAGGGCCTGGCGGAAGTGGGTGGCGGCCTGGTCGTCGTGGCCGTGGTTGAAGGCGTGCTGGCCCTGGGTGATCAGCAGGTTGTAGGTGTGGACGTCCAGGTTGTCCGGGTGCGTGGTGAGCTGGTAGCCGCCGTGGCGGGTGGTGAGGACGTCCTTGGCGGTGGTGTGCGGGGTCGGGCCGAGGGCCTGGGTGATGCGGCGGCGCAGCTGCAGGATGTACGTCTGCATGGTGGTGAGCGCCTGTCTTGGCGGGTCGTCCCCCCAGATCTCCTCGATCAGCGTGGCGATGGGCAGGATCCGGTTCGGGTAGAGCGCCAGGAGGGCGAGGAGCTGGCGCTGCTTCGCGGCGGAGGGGACGACGGAGATGCCGTTGAGGTCGGCGGTGAGCGGGCCGAGGACTCTGAGCTGCATGGCGGTTCTCCTTTCGTGCGCGGGACGGTGGTTCGTGTGCGGGACGGTGGTTCGGGCGGGGCGGAGACTCGGTCGGGCGGATGTGTGTTCGAATCGAGGGGATGGTGGGTGGATGCGTCGCACCATAGTTGTGCCGCAGGGCCCGGTCCGGATTCCTCTAGTGCGGGTCGAGCGCGGTTCCGGGCGCCTTGGTGGGAGTCTCCGGGCAGGCCGGTGCGGCGGGGCGGCTCCCGGTGCGGGTGCGGCCCCGCCGAAGGGGGCGGGCAGGGGGTGGAGTGGGGGGAGTGGAGTGGCAGGGCCCGGGCGGGAGGGCCTCGGGCGGGGGCTACTTCTTCCGCAGGTCGCCCGAGAAACCGCCGACCAGCAGGTGCAGACTGCCGTCCGGGTTGGGGGTGTACACCTGGTCGTGCGGATCGGCCGCGCAACCGCTCAGCGAGTTCATCGGGGCGGTGCGCAGCACCACGCGGTCGGCGGTGGCCTGGACGAGGTCCGCGACGGCGTCGCAGTAGCGGGTGCCGGCGCCGCTGTTGTTGTGGATCCGGGCGACCGGGTCGTTCGGCCGGCCCTGGCTGAGCGTGATCGTGAAGTCGGCCTTGAGGAAGGTCTGTTCACTGCCGAGGGTGCCCTGCCAGGTGCCGAGGAACGCCGCCGGGACCACACCGTCGGACTCGGGGGCGGCGATGGCCGTCGGCTTCGGGGTGGTGCCCGGATCCCCGGCGGCGCTGTGGTCGCCGTCGGGGGCGGCCAGGTACACCACCGTGCCTGTCAGCGCGGCGATCAGCACGGCGGAGAGGAGCAGCGTGCCGCGTCGGAGGCGCGGGCGGACGGGCGGCGCCTGCGGAGGGTGCGGCTGCTGCCGGAAGGGCTGCGACGGATGGGCCCCGGGGTACGGCGCCCCCGGGTGCGGCTGCGGGTGCGGGTGCGGGTGCGGGGCCGTCGGGGACCGGTGCACGGGCGGCGGCGCGGACCACGGCTCGGCCGGGCCGAACTGCCCGGTTGGGGCGGTGGGCCGGGAGGGTGCGTCGCCGTCCAGGTCCAGCAGGTCGACCGCCATGGCGGCCAGTGCCCCGCCGATCGCCGGGGGCAGCCAGTCCCGCTGGTCCAGCCGCTCGGCCGCCGCCCGGTCCTGCGCGGTCAGCCGCTCGCGCAGCTGCGCCGGGGTCGGGCGGCGGTCCGGGTCCTTGGCCAGGCAGTCCGCCACGACGGCGTGCAGCCGCGGGTCGGGGATGTCGAGGTCGGGCTCCTCGTGGAGCACCCGGTAGAGCAGGACGGCCGCGCTCAGCCCCGACCCGAACGGCGCGGTGCCGGTCGCCGCGTACGCCAGTACGGCGCCCAGCGAGAAGACGTCCGACGCGGCCCCGGCGCCCCGGCCCTCGGCCTGTTCGGGGGAGAGGTAGCCGGGGGAGCCGACCACGAAGCCGGACCGGGTGAGCGCTGTCGCCGCGTCCAGCGCCCGGGTGATCCCGAAGTCGATCAGCCGCGGGCCGTCCAGCGCCAGCAGCACGTTCGACGGTTTGACGTCCCGGTGCACCAACCCCCGGGCGTGGACGGCCTGCAGGGCCTCCGCGAGTCCCACCCCGAGCGAGCGGACGGCCGCGCCGGGCAGCGGGCCGAAGTCCCGGACCGCGCTGCCCAGCGAGGGCCCGGCGACGTACCCGGTGGCCACCCAGGGCTGGGCGCCCTCGGTGTCCGCGTCCAGTACGGGCGCCGTCCACCGGCCGCCGACCTGCCGGGCGGCGGCCACCTCGTTGCGGAACCGCACCCTGAACTCCGCGTCCGCCGCGAACTGTTCGTGCACCAGCTTGACGGCCACCGTGCGCCCGCCCGCCGTACGGCCCAGGTACACCCGGCCCATGCCGCCCGCGCCGAGCCGGCGCAGCAGCCGGTACTCGCCGACCTGCCGCGGATCCGCGTCCCCCAGTGCCTCCACGCCGACTCTCCCCTCGCCGCACCCGCCCCGTACTCCACGCCAGACGGTACCGCCGGGAGCCCCGGTTGCGGTGATCGGTGTGATGCCGGGACGGGCGGGCGGCTCAGCCGCGCGGAGCGCCGCTGGGCTCACCACTGGGCGTGGCGTCCGGTGCGGTGTCCGCCTCGTGGCCCACGGTGTCGTCGCCGGGCGCCCCCTGCCCGTCGCGGCTCGGACGGCGGCTCGTCGGGCTCGTCGGACTCATCGGGCTCGGACGGCTCGCGGGGGTGGCGGCGGAGGCGGGGGTGGCGGCGGGTGCGGGGAGGTGCGCCTGCTGGTCCGGCGGGTAGAACTGCCGTGCCCAGTGCCGCATCGCGCCGATCGGCCCGTCGCCGGCGGCGAGCCGGGGCGGCGACAGGTACCTCTTGGTGGACCAGATCGGGAAGTCGGCCGAGGTGAACTCGAGGTTGCGCCTGAACATCGGCCCCGCCAGCGCCGCGGTCAGCGTGCGGCTGACGGCGCGGGCGACGAGCGGCGGCAGGCCGGCCGGCTCCCTCATCACGAAGCGGCTCGCCTGCCGCAACTGCATCCGGCCGGGGGAGACCTGGGTGGGCATCACCAGCGAGCAGATCTCCATGCCGAGCGAGGGCGTGCGGACGTCGGTGTGCAGCGCGGTGAGGCCGTACCCGTCGACCTCGACGTCGACCTGCCGCATCCCGAGCAGCGGGAAGGTCTCGCGCACCCGCATCGAGACGTGGAACCGGGTGCCGTCGAACTCCACCGGGGCCGCCAACTCGCCCTGCGGCCAGCCGTGCAGGGTGACGAAGTGGCCCAGGTCGAAGGAGTTCTCCATGACGTCCTGGGCGTAGCCGGGCATCTCGAAGGAGGCGTACCGCAGCGGCTGACGGCCGTCGCCGAGCACGTGCCAGGCCGGGATCTCCCAGTCGGGCTCCCGGCCGTCGTGGTGGCGCCAGACGAAGACGGTCTCGTTCACCTCGCGGATCGGCAGCGGCGTCAGGGCGGCCTTGGGCGGCGGGGTGCCGTAGCCGGTCCGCACGCAGCGGCCGTCGGCGTCGAAGGCGAACCGGTGGAAGGGGCAGACCAGGTCGTCGCCCTCGACGGCCGCCAGGCCGAGGTGGGCGCCCAGGTGCGGGCAGTACGGGTGGATCGCGCGTACCCGGCCGTTCCGCAGCCGGTACAACACGACGTCCTGTCCGGCGAGTTGGCGGGTGAGGACGGTGCCGGGCGGGAGCTCGGCGGAGAAGGCGAGGGCGGACCAGCCGTCGGGGTAGGGCAGGGCCGGCGGCAGGGCGAGGTCGGCCCCGGTGGGGCGGTCGCTGACGGGGTGGACGTGCTTGTGGGACACGTGCATGGACTCTCCTGTCGGGGTCCGTCCGGCGCCGCCCCTCCCAGGCGATTAGCGCGCGAACGGAATGCCTTTCAGATGCTAGTCACGGATCGTGTGTGCTCGCACGGACAACGTCTCCGGAATCAAGCAAGTCTGATGATGTGTCAGGAATGGATGGTCAAGCCTTGGTAAATTCCGGTCAGCTCACTGGATGTGCCATTGCACATGTCACATCATGCTCCCCATGAGAAAAGCCATCGCCCTGCTCGCGGCCGTCGCGGCCGTCGCCGCCCTCGGCGGCACCTCAGCCTCCGCCGCCGGACCGGACGCCGCCGACCTGGCGGACACCGGCCAGGGGAAGCTCGTCTGGAGCCCCTGCAACGACGCCGCCACCCCCGCGCTGCAGTGCGCGATGCTCGACGTGCCGGTGGACTACGCCGACCCGCACGGGCGGAAGATCGCCATCAAGCTGAACCGGCTCCCCGCCACCGCACCCAAGGAGCAGCAGCAGGGCCCGATCCTGCTCAACCCCGGAGGTCCCGGCGACTCCGGGCTCTGGATGCCCGCGTACATCTCCGGGCAGCTCCCGGCGGACGTCGCCTCGACCTACGACTGGATCGGGTTCGACCCGCGTGGCACCAACGGCAGCGACCCCCATGTCGTCTGCGACGCCCACTACTTCGACGGCGAGCGCCCCGACTACCAGGTGAGCCAGGGCACGTCCAAGGCCTGGCTGAAGAAGGCGGCCGGCTACGCCGCCGACTGTGCGGCCGACTGGTCCTGGCTGCTGCCGCACATGACCACCGTCGACAACGCCCGCGACATGGACAGCATCCGCCGGGCGCTCGGCACCCAGAAGATCAACTTCTACGGCGGTTCCTGGGGCACCTCGCTGGGCTCCACCTACGGCCAGCTGTTCCCCTCGCACGTGCGCCGGATGGTGCTCGACAGCATCGTCGGACCGACCATCAGCTGGTACGACCACAACATCCTGCAGGACAAGGAGCACCAGCGCCGCTTCGACGCCTTCGCGGCCTGGGCCGCCAAGGCCGACCCGGTCTACCACCTGGGCACCGACGCCACCGCCGTCGAACAGGCCTACCACCAGGTCGAGGACGCCCTGCGGAAGGACCCGGTCGACGCCGCCCCCGCCCCCGGCAGGATCGGCCCGGCCGAGTTCGAGGACACCTTCTACGGCGGCGGCTACAACTTCCTGCGCTGGCCCCGGATGGCCACCGTGCTCTCCGCCTACCTCACCCAGCACGACACCCGCCCGCTGAACATCGCGTACAACAAGTACGCGGCCCCGGGCTCCGACGACGGCACCTTCCCGGCGTACAACGCGGCGCAGTGCACCGAGAACGCCTGGCCGCGCGACTGGGAGACCTGGAAGAAGGACCAGGCCAAGGTCGACGCCACCGCACCCTTCTACACCTATAACAACATGTGGTACAACGCCGCCTGCATGTTCTGGCCGTACCAGGGCAACCCGGCCGGCCGACTGAAGATCACCGGCAAGGGCCTGCCCCCGGTACTGCTCTTCCAGGCCACCGAGGACGCCGCCACCCCGTACGAGGGCGGAGTCGCCATGCACGACGCCCTGCCCGGCTCCAGGCTCGTCGTCCAGACCGGCGGCAGCTTCCACGAGATCCTCTTCCACGGCAACGCCTGCCTGGACGACACCTTCACCGCCTACCTGCGCGACGGCAGCCTGCCCCAGGGCAAGGGACGGATCGCCAAGACCTGCGCGCCCGAGGCCGATCCGCAACCCGTGTACGTCACGCCGCCGCCGGCCGCCGCCAAGGCCGCGCCCGAGGCCGGCAGCACGGCCTCCGGCACCGGGGCCGGAGGCGCCACCCGCCTCGCGCCGACCGACCCGGAGGCCGTGCACGGCGTGCTGCGGTAGCCGACGGAACGGGGGTGGTCCGCGCAGCCCGCGGACCACCCCGCTGCGGCTCGCGCCGGACCACCCCCGCTGCGGCTCAGCCGCGGGCTACCCCCTTCTGCGGCTCACCGACCGCGCTCAGCGGCGAGGCCAACGACTCCAGGCTGCGCCCCTCCGCCCGGACCCCGATCGCAGCCTCCACCAGCCCGGCCACCGTCATCAGCGCCGCCCCGATGCAGAACGCGAGCGTCGTGTCGGAGGGCCGCCCGCTGCTCACCAGCCCGTTGAACAGCAGCGGCCCCGTGATCCCGCCGACCGCCGTGCCCACCGCGTAGAAGAAGGCGATCGACAGCGCCCTCGTCTCCAGCGGGAAGATCTCGCTCACCGTCAGGTAGGCCGCGCTCGCCCCGGCCGAGGCCAGGAACAGCACGAGCGTCCAGCAGGCCGTCATCGTCGTGGCGGACAGCTCGCCGCGCTGGAAGAGGACGGCGGTGGCGAAGAGCAGCACGCCGGAGCCGAGGTAGCAGCCGGCGATCATCGGCTTGCGGCCGACCGAGTCGAAGAGGTGGCCGAGCAGCAGCGGCCCCAGGAAGTTGCCGACCGCGATCACCGCGAAGTAGTAGCCGGTGTGGCCGTCCGCCACGCCGAAGTAGGTGGTGAGGATGACGGCGTAGCCGAAGGTGATCGCGTTGTAGAGGAACGCCTGCCCGACGAAGAGCGCGAGCCCGAGCGCCGTGCGGCGCGGGTAGCGAACCACGACGGCCCGGACGATCGTGCCGAAGCCCAGCGACGCCCGCTCGCTGATCCGGATCGGCTCACCGGTGACCGGCGGCAGCGGCTCACCGGTCGAACGCTCGACCGCCCGCTCCGCCTCGGCCACCACCTCCTCCGCCTCCTGCGCCCGCCCGTGCGTGAACAGCCAGCGCGGGCTCTCCGGGACGTGCCGGCGCACCAGCAGGATCACCAGGCCCAGCACCACGCCGATCCCGAAGGCGAGCCGCCAGCCGATGTCCGTCGCGAACAGCGAACTGTCGAGCAGCGCGATGGAGGCGAAGGCGCCGAACGCGGCACCGACCCAGAAGCTGCCGTTGATGATCAGGTCGATCCGCCCGCGCACCCGCGCCGGGATGAGTTCGTCGATCGCCGAGTTGATCGCCGCGTACTCGCCGCCGATGCCGAAGCCGGTGAAGAAGCGGCACACGAAGAAGAACCAGGCGGACCAGGACAGCGCCGTCACGGCCGTCGCGACCAGGTAGACGGCGAGCGTGAGCATGAAGAGCTTCTTGCGCCCCAGCCGGTCCGTCAGCCAGCCGAAGAACAGGGCGCCGGAGCAGGCGCCCGCCACGTACACCGCGGCGGCGATGGTGGTCACCTGGCTGGTGGAGATGGCGATCCCGCTGCCGTTCTCGGCCAGGCGGGCCGCCATGTTGCCGACGATCGTCACCTCGAGGCCGTCCAGGATCCAGACCGTGCCCAGGCCGATGACGATCCGCCAGTGCCAGGAGGACCAGGGCAGCCGGTCCAGACGGGCCGGCACCCGGGTCTCGACCACCCCCGGCTCCGAGGACTGGCCCCGGGCGGTCGACGCCGCTGGTCCTGATGACGCCGTCGATGCCGATGACGCGGTTGATGTCGATGACGTGGATGAAGCGGATGGCGCGGGTGACTTCCCCGGATCGGCCATGACGGGTCCCCTCTCGTTCGTGCTGTCCCGCTTGTCCTGCCTGTCCCGCCGCGGCCCTCCCGCGTGTCGATCGCCCGCGAAGCGACCCGGCGGAGGAGCCGGGGCTGCCGGCCGGGCTTCCGTCTGCCCGCTCCGGCTTTCCCCATTCACGGCCGCTTCGCGGATTCCCCCAGGCCCGTTCCGTTCGGAATTCGCGGCCGTTTCCGCAGGCGGTCGAAGAGGGGTCGAGGCGTGCTGGAATGCGCTTTCGGGCGGGGATGGGGTGTGTTGTGGTGGATGGCGGGAGAGTCGTGGCCGCAGACGGTCGAGGAGCCGCCGACGGGCCGAGCCGCTGGTGGGCGGTCTGGACGCTCGCGCATGGACGTGAGTGCGGCGGCTATGGCCCGCCCGGCCCGGGGGGATTTGAATGGTGCCACGACGACGAACCGATCGGCGCGACGGGCGCCTTCGGCAGGTCCGTCCCCTGTGATTCCTCCGTGTCTCTTCGAATGAGGGTGATCGTGATGGCTGGTGTGGTGGATCTTGCGGTGGATGCCGGTGTGGTGCTGGTGGTCGGCGGTACGGGCAAGACAGGGCGGCGGGTGGCGGAGCGGTTGGCGGCGCGGGGGTTCGGGGTGCGGGTGGGGTCGCGGTCGGGTGCGGTGCCGTTCGACTGGGACGACCGGGGGACGTGGGAGGCGGCGTTGGAGGGGGTGAGTGCGGCGTAT
>NZ_JOHO01000003.1 GCF_000719705.1 Streptomyces sp. NRRL S-350
CGGGAGGGGAGGACGGGGAGGACGGGTCGGGCGGGGAGGACGGCGGCGCCGCGGCGGGGGCCACCGGGGCGACCGGGATGCGCCGCAGCACGGTACGGATCCGGGCGACCAGCACGGCGCTCTCGAAGGGCTTGACGACGTAGTCGTCCGCACCGGCCTCCAACCCGGAGACGACGTCCACCGGGTCGGTGCGCGCCGACATCATCAGGATCGGCAGCTGGCTCTCCTCGCGGATCCGGCGGCAGAGGCCGACCCCGTCGAGCAGCGGCAGCATGACGTCCAGCAGGAGCAGGTCGGGCCGGACGGCGTGGAAGGCCTCCAGCCCCTCCAGGCCGTCGGCGGCCGTGCTGACCGGGAAGCCGTAGCGCTCCAGCGCCATCCGGGTGGCCTCGCGGATCACCTCGTCGTCCTCGACCAGGAGGATGTGCGGGTGGGCGGGGGCGGCGGCGGGGTGCGTCGCGGGGGTCATCGCTTCGGCTCCGGGGACACGGCAGGGGCGGAGGGCTGGGAGGACTGGGAGGGTGGCCGGGGCGCGCGGGGGGACGGGGCGGCCGCGCCGGCGGAGGGGGTGGCGGTCGGAGGAGCCGGCGGGGCGGCCGGGGCGGCGGACTTCGTGGCCTTGTCGGGCTGAGCCGGGTCCGGGCCGGTGGGCGGCAGCACGCCGAGGCCCTCGTCCTTCCGCTCCAGCAGGACGAGCCTGGCGCCGTCCCACTGGTAGTGGCTGCTGGTCCGGACGTAGAGGCCGGTCGACTCGTACAGCCACAGGTCGGAGCCGATGGTCTCGGCGTTGAAGGTCCGTTGCACCTGCACCCGCAGGACGGGCAGGAGGCGGTCCTCGGCGGGGGTGTAGACGTGCAGCACCACGGGGCCAGGGGTGATGACGGCCGTGATCAGCGAGATCCGGCCGTCCCCGGTGAGGTCGCGGAACTCGGGGCTGCGGACCTCGCAGCCGCTGCAGGAGCCCAGCGCCAGCCGTTCCTCCGTGCTCACGGCCGGGTCGTTGGCGAGGACGGCGCGGAGGTCGAGCGCGGTGACGCCCTGCCCGGGGACGGTCACGCCGGGCACGGGCTGCGGCGGTTGCTGGGTGGTGCCACCGGCGCCGGTTCCGGTGGCGGGCGGGGTCGGGGCCGGTGAAGCGTCCAGGCCCGGCCAGAGCGTCTGGGGAACGGGCGGCGGCGTGACAGTTCTTACCGGGCCCTGGTCCTGCAAACCACCGGGTGTGGAGCTGCCCAAGGCCAGCGCGGCGAGGGTGAGGAGGACGAGCAGACCGGCCAGGGCCGCCACGGGGACGGCGCCGGGACGGCGGCGCGGTACGGGTGGTGTTGCCACGGTCGGTGCTCGTCCTCCTGATCTGTGGTGATGCGGTCGGAAATCCGGAGATCCGTAGACCCGGAAGCCCGGAAGCCCGGAAGCCCGGAAGCCCGGAAGCCCGGAAGCCCGGAACCCCGGAACCCCGGAGACCGAGCGGCCGAGCGACCCGGAGTGCGGGTCGGCGTGCGACGCCGCAGCCGACCCTCGACCGCCCGGGCCCCGCTGTTAGGTCGTTCGGACGGCGGTCGGGGGTTCCATCGGGAGTTACCGGCGCCGCCGGGAGCCACCGGGACGGATCAGGATGAGTGACGGCAGGTGAAGCAGGGTGAAGCAGGGTGAAGCAGGGGGAAAGCAGGGGTGGGCCGGGGCCGGGACGAGTCAGGCCGGGTCGGCCAGCACGATGATGTTGTCCGTCCAGTGGCCGTCCGAGCCGATCCGCCCGCCGCAGGTGATCAGCCGCAGCGCGGGTGCGGGCGTGTTGCCGTAGACCTGCTCGGTGGGGAAGCCGTCCTTGGCGGCCTGGAGCAGTGTACGGACCTTGAAGTCCACGGTGCTGCCGTCGGCCCGCCCGACCCGGACGAGCTCGCCGGGCCGCAGTTTCGGCAGCTGCCGGAAGACCGCCGGGCCGTGCACGGTGTCGTAGTGCCCGATCAGGACGGCCGGCCCGGTCTCGCCGGGGCTGGGGCCGTTGCGGTACCAGCCCACCTCGTCGCCCCGGTCGGCCGGCGGCACCTGCACGGTGCCGTCTGCGTTCAGTCCGAGGCCGGTCACCGGTGCGTCCACTCCGGCGGAGGGGATGAGCAGCCGCGTCGGCGGGGAGGGCGGGAGGGGCTTGGTGGCGGTGGTCGCAGGGCCGCCGGTGGGTCCGACGGCCTTGTCGGCCGGTGCGGGCGGCGGGGTGTCGGCGGTGCTGCTGCCGTGTCCGGAAGCCTCGATCCGCACCACCGGGGTCTCCCGGCCGGACAGCGCCAGGGAGACGCCGAGCACCAGACAGAGCAGGCCCGCCGTGCCGAAGGCCGTACGGCGCAGGGCACCCGGGCCGGGTTTGGCGGCGCGGCGCCGTCCGCGCCGGTTCGTCGGCCCGTGGCCGGACCGGCTGTCGCGCCTTCGGCGGCCGGTGACGGTCCCCGCCGTCGGGGCGGCCCCGGCGCCGTTCCCCGCACTGGCCGGGTGCGGGGGAACGGCGCCGGGGTGCCCGGCGGACTCGGGACCGGTGTCAGCCGCGCGCACCGGAGCGGCGGCGCAGAACGGCGAAGCCCAGCGCGGCGGCGCCGACGGCCGCGACGGCGCCGCCGCCGGCGAGCATCAGGCCGGAGCTGTCGGAGGCACCGGAGCCGTCGCCCGCCTGCGCGGCGCCCTTGGGCACCTCACGGACCTGGGGCTGGGTGCCGCTGGGGGCCTGCGGCGCGGCCGCGCTGGGGGCGGCCGGTGCCGGGGCGGCGGTACGCGCGGCGCTGGGGGCGGCGGGTGCCGGGGTGGGGGTGGCGGTGGGCGCGGCGCTGGGGGCGGCCGGCGAGGCGACGGGCTTCGGCGCGCCGTCGGCCCAGGCCTGTCCGCCGGTCATGGCGGTCAGCAGCGCGGCCCCGGTGAGGGCGCAGACCGCCAGGACGCGGCGGGCGGGCGAGCGATCGGTACGGCTCCTGGTCATGCGGTGGTCTCCATCTGCATCGGTGGTACGTCGGTACGTCGGTACGTCGCCATGCGGGTGTGTCCGTACGCGGGTACCTCGGTACGTCGGTCGTCGGTACGGGGTCGATCGCGTCACGTGCGGCGTCGCGGACCCCGTCGTCCGGGGACGTCGTGGAGCGTGACGCGGCGTGATGCGCTGCGGTCGCGGACGTTCGTCGTCGGCGCCGGACGCGTAAGTCCTCGTCGCGGACGCCCCGGCCCGGTGGACCCGGTGCGGCCGGTGGGTCCGGTGCAGCCGGTCCGGCCGGGGCGTTGACCTGACGGTAGGAGAGCCGTGTCGCGGTCTTCGACCGGCTGTGTCACGGCCGTCCATCGGCTGCGTAACATCCCTCGCCGCACCCCGCCGCACCCCGCCGCACCCCGCCGCCCCGCTGCCCGCCCCGCCCCGCCGCCGCGCCGCCGTCCGGAAACCCGATGTCCGGTGAGCACCCCCGGCCCCCGGTGCGTACCCATGAGTGGGGGGCAGGACAGATCGGACCACAGAAAGGTGGCAGTGATGAGCCTGCTGGCCAACCTGGTGCCGGCGATGCGGCATCCGCACAAGCGGACCGGAACCGGCAAGGAGACCAGGAACACGAAGACGAACGACCGTCGCCGCCGTCGTGGAACCAAGTCGGGGCACTGACGGCTTCGCCGTCCTGTCAGGGCCGGGTCCTCGTCGACCCGGCCACTCCCCAGGGTCTGGACACGTACCGTGTGGTCGCTGCGGCGGCTGATGGCCGTCGACGGGGACGGCGGCGAGGGCCGGGCTGATCCGGTCGTCGAGCCGGCCCCGCCCGTCCCGTTGCGCCGGGTCTTCGGGCGGTTCTGGCCCTACACCCGTGGGGGTCGGCGCTGGCTGGTCCTGCTGCTGGGGTTCGTCCTGCTCGGGCCGGTGGTCGACGCGACCGCGATCTGGCTGTTCAAGGTCGTCGTCGACGAGGTGCTGGTGCCGCGCAGGCTCGACCTGTTCCTGCCGATCGCGCTCGGGTACGCCGGGTTGACGTTGGTGGCAGGGGGGCTGCGCTTCGCCGACGAGACGACGTCGGCCTGGGTCAGCGAGCGTTTCCTGCTCGCGCTGCGCACCGACGTCTTCCGGCACCTGCAGGGGCTCTCCCTGGGCTTCTTCGAGCGGCGGCGGCTCGGCGACGTGCTGTCGCGGCTCACTTCGGACGTCGAGGCGGTCGAGACCTTCCTCCTCTCTGGCGTGATCGACGCGGTCGCGTACGTCGCCGAGTTGGCCGTCTTCCTGGGCGTGCTGTTCTACCTGCGCTGGGACCTCGCCGCCGTGGCCCTCGTCGTCGCGCCGGTGTTCTGGTTCACCGCGCGGCGCTTCTCGGTGCTGGTGAAGGCCGCGTCGCGGGAGCGGCGGCGGCGCAGCGGCTCGGTGAGCGCGCTCGCCGAGGAGACGCTGGGCAACATCGCGTTGGTGCAGGCGTACAACCGGCAGGACTGGGAGCAGGAGCGGTTCCGCCGGGAGAGCCTGGCGCGGTTCCGGGCGACGATGGCGGCGACCCGGCTGAGGGCGTTGTTCGCGCCGATCGTGGAACTGCTGGAGCTGGTCGGGGCGTTGACCGTGCTCGGGCTGGGCGCCTGGGAACTGGCCAACGGCCGTCTGACCCTCGGCGAACTCCTCGTCTTCGTCGCTCTGTTGAGCCGCCTGTACAGCCCGATCCGGGGGATCTCACGGCTCAGCAACGGCTTCTACTCCGCCTCGGCCGCCGCCGAGCGGATCATCGAACTGCTCGACCAGCGCCCGCAGGTGGCCGATCCGCCGAGCTCGCTGAGCCCGCCGAGCCCGTCCCAACCGCCCCAGCCAGCACAGCCGTCCCGGCCCTCCCAGAGCTCCCAGAGCTCCCAGAACTCCCAGGACTCCCAGCCGTTCCGGCCGCGCTGCCCGTCCCGGATCCGTGGCGCGGTGGACTTCGACGGGGTGTGGTTCCGCTATCCCGACACGACCCGGGTGGCGTTGTTCGACGTGTCCTTCCACGCCGAGCCGGGCGAGACGGTCGCCTTGGTGGGGGAGAGCGGGGCGGGCAAGTCCACGGCCGCCAAACTCCTGCTGCGGTTCTACGACCCGGAGCGCGGAGCCGTCCGGCTGGACGGCGTCGACCTGCGCGAACTGGCCGTGGCCGACCTGCGGGAGCACATCGCGGTGCTGCTGCAGGAGACCCTGGTGATCCACGGCACCGTGCGGGAGAACATCGCCTACGGGCGGCCGGATGCGACCGACGCGCAGATCGTCGCGGCTGCGAAGGCCGCCGACGCGCACGAGTTCGTCAGCCGGCTGCCGGACGGCTACGACACGCTGGTCGGCCGACACGGCGGCCTGCTCTCCGGCGGCCAGCGGCAGCGGATCGCGATCGCCCGGGCGATGGTCCGGGACGCGCCGGTGCTGCTGCTGGACGAGCCGACCACGGGCCTGGACGCGGAGTCCGGGCAGCGGGTCCTGGAGCCGCTGGGGCGGTTGATGAACGGCCGGACGACGATCATCATCTCGCACAACCTGCTCACCGTACGGAACGCGGACCGGATCGTGCTGCTCCGCGGCGGCCGGGTGGCCGCCTGCGGCACCCACGAGGAACTGCTGGCCTGCGACGACGGCTACGCCCGGCTCGCCCGGCTGCACCAGCCGCACACACCGGACCAGCCACACCAACCGGACCAACCGGACCAACCGGACCAGCCGGACCAGCCACACCCGAGACACCAGCCGGACCAGCCGGACCGGCAACACCAGAGGCCCCGGCCGCCACACCAAGGAGCGGTCCGATGAGGCCCCGACAGCCGGTCCCCGCCGGGGAGTCCATCGCCCCCGGCTACCAGGCCCTGGCCCAGCTGTGCCGCACCGGCTGGCTCGACGTCTACGACTGCTGGAGCGAGGAACGGGACTGCCGCTGTGTGGTGAAGGTGCTCCGCTCCGACCGCCGCCGTGAACGCCGACTGCGTGAACGCCTGCTTCGCGAGGGCCGCTGGCTGACCGAGTTCACCCACCCGCACCTCGTCCGCGGCTACGGCACCGGCGAACGCCCGCAGCCGTACGCGGTACTGGAGACCCTCACCGGCGAAACCCTCGCCCACCTGCTGGACGTCCGGCCGCGCCGCCCGGCCGCCACCGACCTGGCCCTGCTCGGACTCCACCTCTGTTCCGCCATGCACTACCTGCACGGGCAGGGCCTGCTCCACCTCGACCTCAAGCCCTCCAACATCGTGATCGACTGCCGCCACGCCAAGGTGCTCGACCTCAGCATCGCGCGTCCTCCGGGCCCGGGCACCCCCGGCATCGGCACCGAGGGCTACCTCGCCCCCGAACAGGCCGCCGGGGGCCTCCTCACCGCGGCGACGGACGTCTGGGGCATCGGCATCACCCTCTACGAGGCGGCCACCGGCACCGTGCCCTTCGACGGCGAACCCACCGGCCCGACACCTCCGGTGACCCGCTTCCGCCGCCTCCCCCGCCCCCTCGCCGAGGCCATCGACACCTGTCTCCGCCCCGCCGCCGAGGACCGCCCGACCCTTTCCGGACTCGCCTGCTCGCTCGACCGGTTGCTTCCCCGGAGCCGCCGCGCCGCGCCACCGGCGGAGGACTGGCCGGCGGAGGACTGACCGGTGCCGCCATGGCCGGGGCACCGGGCCCCGGGGCCGCTAACCCGCCGCCCGTAGCTGCCGGAGGGTCCAGCCGGGCCCGAGCTTCCCGGTGTGGCTGGTGAAGAGTTCGGCGGCACGGCGGTAGGAGAGGCGGGCGCGGCCGGTGTGGGGGCAGCGGTCGTGGGCGGGGGTGCCGGTGGGGGCGCGGCGGTCGGTGAGGAAGAGCGGGCCGGTGGCGCGGCCGACGATCAGGAGGGGGAGGAGGCGGGCGGCGCCGGACCGCCAGTGGACGGGGGTGTGGCCTGGTCGGACGCGGCGGTGGGCGAGGTCGAGGTGGTCGGTGTCCAGGGCCAGGACGGTCTCGATCGGGGCGCCGGATTCGTGCAGCAGGTGCCAGAGGGTCTGTTCGCGCAGTGGGGCTCGCAGGGCGAACAGGGCGCGTAGCTCGTCGGGGGTCAAGGGGGCGGCGGACGCGGTGGGGCCGGGTGGGGGCAGCGGGCGCAGGCCGGTGGTGGGGTCGCCGTCGATCCAGCCGCGGGCACGCCACCAGGCCGCGGCCGCGCGCAGGGTGGAGAGTTCCCGGTTGAGGGTGCGGGGGTCGGTGTCGGCGCCGCGTCGGGCGACGGCGGCGCGGAGCCGGCCCGCGGTGTCCGGGTGGTCGAGCAGGGCGAGCGGCAGGACGGGCGGCCGGGCGCGCCGCCGTCCGGGGCCGGTGGGCGCGGGCCGGTCGGCGAGCGCCCAGGCCCAGGTGTGCAGCGCGATGCGGTAGATCCGCCGGGAGCCTTCGGCGAGCCGGGCGGCGGCCAGGTAGTGCTCGACGGCGACGGCGTACTCGACCGGTGGGGGCCCTGCCGTTGTCTCTGCCACGATTTCCCACTTCCGCAGTAAACGGATCCTCCCAAGGCTCGGACAGAATAGCCGGATCGCGCAGTAAATAGCAGGTGGGGCGGCCTGATCGAGGCGATTTACTGCGGTTGTCGGGCGGATCCCTAAATTGATTCCGAAAGGCTCAGGTTTTTTCCCGGAAACCCTTGAACCCCGCCGCCTTCGAACCCAGACTTGCTGCCCATGGCCTTGCAGACCGAACGGATCCCGGCCCCCCGAAGGCGGCTGGGAGACCGTCTCGCCGTGTTGGGCGAGCGCGAATTCAGGTGGTTCTTCCTCGGGTACACGACCTCGCTCATCGGCTCCTCGATGGCGCCGGTGGCGGTGGCCTTCGCCGTGCTCGACGGCGGCGGCAGCGGCACCGACCTGGGGTGGGTGATGGCGGCCCGGATCCTCCCCGTGGTGCTGGTGCTGCTGGCCGGCGGGGTGATCACCGACCGGTTCGGCAGCCGCCGGTCGATGCTCGGCTCGGACGTCCTGCGCGGCCTGGTCCAGGCGCTGTTCGCCGCGCTGTTGGCGGTCGGGCACGCGCCGGTGTGGGCGATGACCGCCCTGGTGGCGGCCTGGGGGGTCGGCGAGGGGCTGTTCATGCCGGCCTTCGGTGCGATCGTGCCCGACCTGGTGCGCCGCAAGGAGCTGGCGGCGGACGCCAACACCCTGCTGGGGCTGTCCCGTTCGGTGTCGACCGTGGTCGGCCCCGCCGCGGCCGGCCTGGTGACCGCTACCTGGGGGCCGGCCGTGGTGCTGCTGGCCGACGCGGTGACGTACGGAATCGGCGTGATCGCGCTGGCCGGGCTGCGGCTGCCGCGGCGGGCGGCGGTGGCGGCCGGCGGCGGGTCGATGGTCCGGGAACTGCGGGCCGGCTGGTCGGAGTTCGCCTCCCGCCCGTGGCTGTGGATCACCACCGCGCAGATGGGCCTGTTCAACCTGCTGGTCTGGGCCCCTTTCCTGGTGCTCGGCCCGCTCACCGCGCAGCGGGACCTCGGCGGAGCCCGAGCCTGGGGCCTGGTGATGGGTGTGTACGGCGCGGGCGCGGTGCTGGGCGGTCTGCTGATGCTCGGCCGTCTGCCCGCCCGCCCCCTCGCGGTGGCGTCCGTGGCGGCGTTGGGGTGGGCGTTGCCCTCCGGGGCGCTCGCGGCGGGCGCGGCGCTGCCCTGGGTGGCTGCCGGCGCGCTGGTGGCCGGGGGCGGCTCGGCGGTCTGCGGGACGCTGTACAGCACGACGACGCAGAAGTGGGTGCCGGCGGAACTGCTCGGCCGGCTGACCGCCTTCGGCGTGTTCGGTTCCTTCGCCCTCGGCCCGCTCGGCCTGGCCGTGGCCGGTCCGCTGGCCGGCCGGTGGGGCGCGGACACCGTGCTGCTCCTCGGGGCTGTCTGGCAACTCGCCGCCGGGGCCGTAGTGTTGGCCGTACCGGCGGTGCGGCAGCGCCGCTGGGAGGAAGGCCCGGACAGCTGACCAACCCCTCGGACGGCTTCGGGGCGCACCCCCGGCCCCCGGTGCGGCCCACCGCGCACCGCACCCGGCCGGCCCCGGAGCGCAACCGGCTGCCCCACCCGCGCACGCACGCCTCCGCGGCGGGCGGGGCGGCCGACCCGGTCGTACCGTGGAGGGTGCGGGGGTGACGGAGGAGGTCGACCAATGCCCGGTTCGCTCACCATCAGCCACCACGAATCCGCGGTCACCCTGGACCACGCGGACGCCGAGCGGCTCGCCACGGTCCTGGCCGAGCTGGCGTACCTGCTGGAGATCCCGGGCCCGAACCGGATCAACGACGCGCAGCTCTCGCTGCTCTGCGAGGGCCGGTCCCCGGACCGCGCCGAACTGGCGCACTGGTCCCAGGCGCTCTCCACCCAGCTGAAGGGGCGGCTCTGACCGGAGTCGCCCGGTCCCGGGGCACGGACCGCCCCGGGGTCCCCGACCGCCGCCCCGGCCGCCCCGGCCGCCCCGAGGTCTCCGGCCGTCCCGCCGACCGCCCGCCGTACGATGACGGGCGGGGCGGGGACGCCCTCCGGGTGCCGGGGTGGCCGGCGGCCGGTCCGGCGGAGGGTGGGGGCCCGAGCGTGCCGCAGTCCTGGTCGATGTCCTGGCTGACCGTGCCGACGCCGCTGCCCAGCGGCCCGATGCACATCGCGGTGACGCCGCTCGGCGTGGCGGCGGCCGGCTACGGCGGGCCCGACGGCGAGGCGCCGCCCTGCACCGACGAGTCGAAGGCCGCCGCCGTCACCGAGCGGATCGGCGCCTACCTGGCGGGCCGCACCCGCGAGTTGGGCCTGCCGATCGACTGGAGCCTGAGCTCCGGCCCGCACCGGGCCGTCCTGCAGACGCTCTGGCGCGAGGTGCCGTACGGCCGGACCATCACCTACGGCGAACTGGCCGCCCGAAGCGGCGTGTTCGAGGACGTTGCGGAGCCCGGCCTGGCCGCCCGGACGGTGGGGCAGATGATGGCCGCCAACCCCGTCGCCCTGCTGGTGCCCTGCCACCGGGTGGTGGCGGCGGACGGGCTCGGCGGCTTCGGCGGCGGCCGGGTCGGCATCGAGGTGAAGCGTTGGCTGCTCACCCTGGAGGGTGTGCTGGAGCCGACGCTCGACTGGGACGGGCCGCTGTGAGGGCGGTTCTCCGTCCTTCCGCCGGTCCCGCCCCGTCCGCCCGTCCGTCCGCCCGTCCACCCGTCTCCCCGTCCACCCTTCTGCCCGTCCGCCCGATCATCCTTCGCCCGGCCCCGGCCGGACTGCCGATGGTGTTGGATGGGGCGGGGGAATTCCGGAACGTCCCGGTGTTTTCGAATGAATAGTCGAACGGATATCGATCAGACGAACTAGTCGTACTATTTGTTCGGTTGTTTAGAACCACTCGTACGAGTGATTGCGGGTCGCCCCCGAACGGGCCCACCATGAAGCTGCAGCACGACTGCGCAAGATGACGCTTCATCGGGCACCGGGTATGCGAAGGGCTCCCCTCATGTCGACCGAAACCAATGCCGGTATTCCAGTGCCTGGTGCGCAGTCGGAGATCCGGCAGCAGCAGAGTCTGAGCACGGCGGGCGCGCGGAACCTCGCCACGACCACCAAGTCCGCGCCGCAGATGCAGGGCATCAGCCCGCGTTGGCTGCTCAGGAAGCTGCCGTGGGTGCAGGTCTCCGGCGGCACCTACCGGGTCAACCGCCGTCTGCGCTACTCGGTCGGCCGCGGCCGGGTGAGTTTCGTCAAGACGGGCAGCGAGGTGCGGGTGGTCCCGCCGACGCTCGTCGAGGTGCCGGTGCTGCGCGGCTTCCAGGACGAGGCCGTCCTGGCGGAGCTGGCCTCCCGCTTCGTGCAGCGGGACTTCGCCGCCGGGGACGTCCTGGTCGAGGCCGGCGCGCCGATCGGCGAGGTCTTCCTGATCGCGCACGGCAAGCTCGACCGCCTGGGCACCGGCAAGTACGGCGAGGAGGCGGTGGTCGGCACGCTGGCCGACGGCGACCACCTCGGCGACGAGGCGCTCCCGCAGGACGACGGCACCTGGCCCTACACCGTCCGCGCGGCGACGTCCGGCACCGTCATGGCGCTGTCCCGGCCCGCCTTCCAGGAGCTGCACGACCGTTCCGAGGCGCTGCAGCTGCAGGTCATCGAGTACCTGAACGGCTTCCAGCAGGCGCAGAACAAGTACGGCGAGGCGGCGATCGACCTCTCCGCCGGCCACGTGGGCGAGTACGAGCTGCCCGGCGCCTTCGTGGACTACGAGCTCAAGCCCCGCGAGTACGAGCTGAGCGTGGCGCAGACCATCCTCAAGGTGCACTCCCGCGTCGCCGACCTCTACAACCAGCCGATGAACCAGACCGAGCACCAGCTCCGGCTGACCATCGAGGCGCTGCGCGAGCGCCAGGAGCACGAGCTCGTCAACAACCCCGAGTTCGGCCTGCTCAGCAACGCCGCGTACGACCAGCGGATCCAGACCCACTCCGGCCCGCCCACCCCGGACGACATGGACGAACTGCTCAGCCGCCGTCGCGGCACCAAGCTGTTCCTGGCCCACCCCAAGGCCATCGCGGCGTTCGGCCGGGAGCTCAACAAGCGCGGCATCTACCCGGGCACGGTCGAGGTCGAGGGCAAGCAGATCATGGCCTGGCGCGGGGTGCCGGTCTTCCCGTGCAACAAGATCCCGGTCGTCGGTGACACCAGCTCGATCATCGGGATGCGAATCGGCGAGGACAACCAGGGTGTCATCGGCCTGCACCAGACCGGAATTCCGGACGAATACCAGCCGAGCCTTTCGGTGCGGTTCATGGGAATCGACGACAAGGCCATCATTTCCTACCTGGTGAGCGCCTACTACTCCGCCGCCATCCTGGTGCCGGACGCGGTCGGCGTGCTGGAGAACGTGGACATCGCGCACCGCTGACGGCACACCGGGGCCGCCGGATCCGTGCCGCCCGACCGGGGCGCCGACCGACATCCGGCCGGCACCCGGCCGCGCGGCGCGTACGGGCGGGCTCCGCCGCGCACGGGCATGCCCCGACTCCTACGGGCGTGCCCGGCGCCCGCCTCCGGCCATCGCCCGACACCAGAGCGCAACACCGGCCCGTCCGTGCCGGGCCATCCATGACAGGTGCCACAGGGGGGAGAGACCCATGACGACTCAGGCGTTGGAACGGGACCACAAGGAGGGGCACGAGGCGGCGGACATCCTCGCCCGCGCCCGCGCGCTGGTCGACCCGGTCATGCGGGCCGCCGTCGACTCGCTGCCCGGCACGATGCGCAGGGTCGCCGGCTACCACTTCGGCTGGTGGGAGGCGGACGGCACCGCGGCCACCGCGCCCGCCGGCAAGGCGATCCGGCCGGCCATGGTCCTCGCCGCCACCCAGGCCCTGGGCGGCACGCCGGGCCAGGCCGCAGCCGCGGCCGCCGCCGTCGAACTGGTGCACAACTTCACCCTGCTTCACGACGATGTCATCGACCGGGACGACACCCGCCGCCACCGCCCCACCGCCTGGCGGGTGTTCGGCACCACCGAGGCCATCCTGGCCGGAGACGCCATGCACTCTCTGGCGCTGCGCCTGCTCGCCGAGGACGCCCACCCGGCCGCGCAGGGCTCGATCCGGCGGCTCGCCGACTGCGTGGTCGAGCTGTGCGAGGGCCAGCAGATCGACTGCGCCTTCGAGCAGCGCAACGACGTCTCGCTCCCCGAGTGCCTGGCGATGGCGGAGGCCAAGACCGGGGCCCTGCTCGGCGCCGCCTGCGCGATCGGCGCCCTGTACGGGGGCGCGTCCGAGGACGCGGCGCAGGCGATGGACGGGTTCGGCCGGGAGATCGGCCTGGCGTTCCAGTTGATCGACGACCTGATCGGCATCTGGGGTGATCCCGCGGTCACCGGCAAGCCGGTCGGCGCGGACCTGGTCGCCCGGAAGAAGTCGCTGCCGGTGGTCGCGGCGCTCGGCTCCGGCACGGTCGACGGCAAGCGGTTGTCCGAGCTGTACGCCATCGAACGCCCGCTGACCCCGGAGGAGTTGGCCCAGTGCGCGGCCGCCGTCGACGGGGCCGGGGGGCGCGGCTGGGCGCAGGGCCAGTCCTGCGAGCGGATGGCCGCGGCGATGGCGCAACTGGCCGCCGCTGTCCCGGAGCCGGCCGCGGCCGACGAGCTGCTGGCCCTCGCCGAACTGGTGACCCGCCGCACGCACTGAATGCCGGGGTGAGGGAGTGGGAAGTCGGGCCGGCCGACTTCCCACTCCGCCGTGTCCCGGCACCTGCGCGCCGCCCCGCACCGGTTCGCCGCGCCGCCACCAGCTCCGCCCCAGCTCCGCCACCAGTTCCGCCCCAGCCCAGCCCCCCGCTCACCCGAAGGCGGCCAACAGCCGCTGCTCCTTGCCGGGTTCGATGCCCTGCCGCACCGCCGCCCCCGGCCGCCCCTTGCGTCCGTCGCTGTCGGTGTCCTCGACCGGCCCGCGGGCCTGCAGCCACTCCCAGGTGTCCCGCGCGGTCTCCTCGAACGGGCGGCAGCGCAGCCCGGCCGCCTCGGCGCGACCGGTGTCGGCCAGCCAGACGCCCGCCAGTTCGGGCAGGTCCGGTGCCCAGAACGGGAGTTCGCTCCACGGCTCGACCCGGTCCGGACCCTCGGCGAGCAGCGGTCCGTCCGCGACCCACACCAATTCGGTGTCCGGGGCGCCCGCGACCGCCCGACAGGTCTCCAACCACTCGCCGAAGCGCAGCCGTCCGGGCGGCGCCGTGGTGACGAACCGGCCCGCCGTCCGGGCCGTCAGCAGGTCGAGGCCGAAGGCGGCGAAATCCCTGACGTCGATCACCTGCATGGATCGCTGCGGATCCCCCGGGGCGAGCACCCGCCCGCCGCGCGCCATCCGTTCCAGCCACCAGGGCAGCCGCCCGCCGATCTCGTACGGTCCGATGAGCAGTCCGCTGTTGAGGACCAGTGAGCGCTCGGCGCCGAACCACTCCAGCACCGCCCGCTCGCAGCCGGCCTTCAGGGCGCTGTCGAACGGTTGGCCGGGCGGGGTGTCGGCCGGGCAGGGGTGCCGCGGGGAGTCCTCGTCGATCACCCGCCCGGGCCAGTCGGCGAAGGCGTGCACCGAGGAGACGAAGGTGTAGTGGCCGGCCTGCTCGCGTAGCAGTCGCGCGGCGAGGGCGGCCTGGGCCGGCTGCTGGGCGGAGGTGTCGACGACGGCGTCCCAGCGGCGGCCGTCGACGAGTCGGGCGAGGTCCTCGGCACTGTCGCGGTCGCCCCGGACGGCCTCGACGCCGGGCAGGTCGGCGGCGCTGCGGCCGCGGTTGAAGGTGGTCACCTGGTGGCCCCGGGCAAGGGCCTCGGCGGCGTAGGACCGTCCGAGGAAGGACGAGCCTCCGAGCAGAAGGATCTTCATACCGGCCACCTTCTCCCGGCCGTCCCGCTCGTACGCCTTAATTCGCGGTGGGCAGAGGCCGCGGGGCGTCCGATCCGACATGCCGCCCGATCCCGGCCCACTTAGCATCCGATCTGTACCGATTCGACCCTATTCGGCAATGGGAGAGCAACAGCATGGTCAACCCGGCACCTGTGGACCCGGTCACCGTCCGCGCGACCGCCGCCGAAGCCTGGACGCGCGCCCATCCGATCCCGCGCGCGCATCCGATCCCGCGCGCCCACCGCACCCACCGCACCCACCGGGCGCCCCGCACCTGCCATGCCCCCGCCGCCCAAGCCCCGGACGGCGCGGACGGCGAGGCCGGTGGCTCCCCGCCCTGCCGCGCCCACCCCCTCCCGACGCCCCACTTCCCATCGCCCTGACCGACCGTACGAAGGACCCGCGATGAACCAGCCCGAGCTGGAGGCCCTGGCCGCCGACGCGTACGTCTACGGCTACCCGCTGGTCGCCGGCCTCACCATGGTCGACCGCTTCACCAGGGGCGGCCTGGGCACCCTGCCCGCGGCTCCGTTCAACCACTTCAGCCACGCCACCCGGCTGGCCGGCCCGGCCGACGACTTCGTCTCGGTCAACAACGACACGGTCTACTCGATCGCCCAGCTCGACCTCTCCGAAGGCCCCCAGGTGCTGCACGTCCCCGACACCGGGGGTTCCTACTACGTGTTGCAGTTCATCGACGCCTGGACGGACAACGTCGCCTACCTCGGCCGCCGCGCCACCGGCACCGGTGCGCAGACCTGGCTGATCGTCCCGCCCGGTTGGCACGGCACCCCGCCGGACCCGGACCGCGTGATCGAGCTCCCCACCACCGTCGGCACCGTGGTCGGCCGTTTCGCCTGCGCCGGCCCGGACGACCTGCCCCGGGTCCGGGCCCTGCAGTCCGCTCTCACCCTGGAACCGCTGGAGCTGGGCGGCCTGGTCGCCGGGCTCCCGGAACCCGACCAGGACGTCCCCGAGCGGCTCGCCTTCTTCGAACGCCTGCGGGTGTGGATGCAGGCCTTCCCGCCGGCCACGGCGGACATCGAGTACCAGCGCCGCTTCGCCCCGCTCGGCCTGCTGGACGACGGTGCCTCGCCGTACCGGGCGGCCGCCCCCGAGTGGACGCTCACCCTGGCCAAAGGCCTCGCCGCCGGACGCGAACGGGTCGAGGACGCCACCCGCCCGCCCGAAGACCACCCGCCCGGCGAATGGCGCTCCGCGCTCCACCTCTTCGACTACAACACCGACCACCTGGGGCCCGGCACCCTGGACGACCCCGAGTGGCGCATCCCCGACCGCCGCGCCGCCTACCTCAGCCGCGCCGCCGCCGCGCGGGCCGGCCTCTGGGGCAACCACGCCTACGAGGCCTCGTACGCGATGACGTACGACGACTCCGACGGGCGGCCCCTCAACGGCGCCAACAGCTACACGCTGCGCTTCGAACGGCAGCCCCCGGCCGAGGCCTTCTGGTCCGTCACGATGTACTCCGTCCCGGACTACTACCTGGTCGAGAACCCGATCGACCGCTACTCGATCGGTGACCGCACCCCCGGCCTGGTGTACGGCGACGACGGCTCCCTCACCCTGACCCTCCAGCACGACCAGCCCGAGGACCCCACCGCCGCCGCCAACTGGCTCCCGACCCCGCCGGGCGAATTCCGCCCGATCATCCGCCTCTACCAGCCGAAGCCCGAGGTCCTCGACGGCACCTACCAAGTCCCCCCGATCCACCGGGCCTGACGCCCACGGCACCTGGCCCGCCCTGCCTCGGCGGGCGCCCGCTAGTGCCCCGGTGTCGATGCCGGAGCCGGCGCCGGCGCCGATGCCGATGGCGATGCCGGTGCCGATGCCGTGGGCGTCCCCGTCGGATGCGGTGTTGCACTGGCTGTCCGGCTCGGCGTCGGCGTGCCGGAGGGAGTGGGAGAACCCGTCGGTGCGCCGGACGTGGGTGCGGCCGTCGGCGAGCCGGGTGCCGGTGGGCCCGACGGTGACGGCGTGCCCGTGGCCGTCGGTGTGGAGCCGGCCGTCGGCGAGGCGGACCCCGACGGGTCCGCCGGGGCGGAGGTGGAGCCGCCGCGGTTGTGCGGGCCGCCTTCCAGCGTGACCACCGCCTGTGAGGGCGGCAGGGCGATGCGGGCGGTCCACTGCGTCGTGGGTGCCAGGTCCTCGTCCACGGTGACGATCACGGTGATCCGCTGGCCGGGCGCGAGCGTGCCGGAGTCACGGCTGAGCCGGAGCCAGCCGGCGTCCGTCACGGCGTGCCAGTGGACCTCGGTGGTGCCGGAGTTGGTGAGGGTGAGGACCGTACGGCTGCCGTATTCGCCTGCCTCGACGGTGAGCAGCCCGGCCGGGGCGGGTTCGGTGGTGCCGGGCTCGGAGGCCCGTTCGACCTGGGGGGCCGGGGCGGCGACGAGGGTCGGGCTGCTGAGCGGGGTGGCGCCGTGGGCGGGGACGGGGACCACCGCGCCCTGGAAGGTCAGCCGTGGAAAGCCAGGAAGCAACGTTTCTGCACCGCCGATGCCGGCCCCACCCGCGCCCGCCAGCTCCAACCCCGGCATTCCCGGCGCCCCCGGCGCCTCCTGCCCCAACGGGACCCCGGCCGCCGCCCAGGGCTGCGGCGGTCGCTGCCCGACCTCCCGGCCGGCCTCGTCCACCCGCACCGCCGACACCGAGGCCGCCGACCCCGGTCCGCCCCCGCCCCGGTGCCCGGCCCAGAGCGCGATCACCGGCGCCGCCAGGACGGCCGCGAGCACCCCGGTGGTCACCACCCGCCGACGGACCGCCAGCCCGCGCCCCGCGTCCGGCGCCCGGTGGCGTGGGAAGCCGCCCTGGTCGAACCGCAACCCCGGCTCCGCCCAGGCCGGAGCACCCACCGGAGCACCCGCCGAAGAAGGCACGGAGACCGAAGAAGGCACGGAGACCGAAGAAGGCACAGCGACCGGAGAAGCCCCGGAAACCGGAGAAGCGCCGGAAGCCGGAGAAGGCGCGGGAGCCGGAGCCCGCAGCAGCGGCAGTCCCGACAGCCCTGCCGTGCCCTCCGCCGCCCCGCCGGCCACCCGCTCCGCCGTCCCCCGGCAGGTCGGGCAGTCCACGACGTGCTGCACCAGTTCCCGCCGCAGCGCCGGGCCGAGCACCCAGTCCCGCCAGGACTCCGCCCCGGCTCCGCCGAGCCGGTCCAGCTCCGGGCAGCTGCCCACGCCGAGCACCAGCAGCGCCGTCCTGGTCCGGGCGACTTCGGCCTCGGCGCCGGCCAGCAGTTCCCGGGTCCGCTCGAACGGCAGGCCCAGCACGGCCGCGACCTCCAGTGGGGTCAGGCGGTGCCGGACGGACAGTTCCAGCGCCTCGCGCTGCTCGGGGTCGGTGCCGGCCGCCTCCGGCCAGGCCAGTGAGGCCAGCTCGCGCCGTCGCCGGGCCGCCTCGGCCTCGCTCGGCTCGGCTCCGGACTCGCGCCCGGTGCCGGCCCCGGCCTCGCCGTCGGTACCGGTCCGGATCCCGGCCCCGGCCCCGGCTCCGTCCGCGAGCCGCCGCAGGCAGCAGTACCGGGCCAGCGAGAACAGCCAGGCCCGTACGAGCCCGGGCTCGGCCAGCCGGGCGCCGTGCCGCTGTGCCAGCTCGCGGGCCTCGCGCAGGGCGTCGGTGGCGGCGTCGTGCTCGCAGAGCACCGAGAGGCAGTAGGTGAACAGGCCGTCCACCTGCCGGTCGTAGGCCGCGAGCACGGCGGCGGCCTGAGGCCCGGCCGGCCCAACAGTTCGCGTTGTCACCCGTCCGACGGTAGAGACACCGGACGCCTCTCCCTCGCCATTCCCCGCGTATGTACTTCTTTCGGGTAACAACATCGCCCATCTGTGTGGACGCACGGCGAGCCCAGTGGCGGACGACCACCACTGCCGTACTCGAGCGCCGCCCTCGCACCCCGAGCCCCACGCCCGGGACCACGCCCGCGCCCCACGCCCCGAGCCCCACGCCCAGGACCACGCCCGCGCCCCGAGCCCCGAGCCCCACGCCCCGAGCCCCACACCCCGAGACCGCGCCCGGCCTCGTTGTCGTACCCAGGCGCTACCGTGGGCCGCATGCCTCCGCGTTCCAAGACCACCGCCAAGCCGCGCCCGGCGTACCGCTGCACCGAGTGCGGCAACCAGCTGCCCAAGTGGGTCGGCCGCTGCCCGGAGTGCAACGCCTGGGGCACGGTCGAGGAGTACGGCGCGGTGCCGATCCGGACGACGGCGGCCGGCCCGGTCAGCTCGCCCGCCCGCCCGATCGCCCAGGTGGACGGCCAGGTCGCGACGGCCCGCTCGACGGGCGTGCCGGAGCTGGACCGGGTGCTCGGCGGCGGGCTGGTCCCCGGTGCGGTGGTGCTGCTGGCGGGCGAGCCCGGTGTCGGCAAGTCCACCCTGCTGCTGGACGTCGCGGCCAAGGCGGCCACCGACCGGCACCGCACGCTCTACGTCACCGGTGAGGAGTCGGCCGGCCAGGTCCGGCTGCGGGCGGACCGGATCAACGCCCTGTCCGAGCACCTCTACCTCGCCGCCGAGTCCGATCTCGGCGCCGTGCTGGGGCACGTCGAGGCGGTCGGCCCCGGCCTGCTGATCCTGGACTCGGTGCAGACCATCGCCTCGGCCGAGCTGGACGGCGCCCCTGGCGGCCCGGCCCAGGTCCGGGAGGTGGCGGCCGCGCTGATCCGGGCGTCCAAGGAGCGCGGCATGGCCACCCTGCTGGTCGGCCACGTCACCAAGGACGGCCAGATCGCCGGCCCGCGCCTGCTGGAGCACCTGGTGGACGTGGTGCTCAGCTTCGAGGGCGACCGGCACGCCCGGCTGCGCCTCATCCGCGGCGTCAAGAACCGTTACGGCGCCACCGACGAGGTGGGCTGCTTCGAGCTGCACGACGAGGGCATCGTCGGTCTGGCCGATCCGTCCGGCCTCTTCCTGACCAGGCGTGACAAGCCAGTGCCCGGCACCTGCCTCACCGTCACCCTGGAGGGCAAGCGCCCGCTGGTGGCCGAGGTGCAGGCGCTGATGGTGGATTCGCAGATCCCGTCGCCGCGCCGCACCACCTCGGGTCTGGAGTCGCCCCGGATCGCGATGATCCTCGCGGTGGTCGAGCGGCACGGCGGGGTGAAGCTCGGCAAGCAGGACATCTACACCGCGACGGTCGGCGGGGTGAAGCTGAGCGAGCCGTCCGCCGACCTCGCGGTGGCGCTCGCGGTGGCCAGTTCCTCCACGGACACCCCGCTGCCCAGCAATCTGGTGGCGATCGGCGAGGTCGGGCTGGCGGGCGAGGTGCGGCGGGTGACGGGCGTGCAGCGGCGGCTCGCCGAGGCGCACCGGCTGGGCTTCACCCACGCCCTGGTCCCGCCGGACCCGGGCAAGGTGCCGCCGGGCATGAAGGTGGTCGAGGTGGCCGACATCGGCGAGGCGCTGCGGGCCATCCCGGGCCGTCGCCGGGCCGCCGCCAAGCCGCGCGGCGACGCTCGTGCGGAGGCCCGTGGTGGGGGCCGTGCGGAGGCCCGTGGTGAGGCCCCGTCGGCGCCGCCCGCCCCCCGCTCGGCGCCGGTCGCGGCCTACCCCGAGGAGCTGATGGACGGCTGGGAGCCGCTCGACTCCGACGAACTGCGCTGACCCAAGCTCTGCCGAAGCCACACACAGTTAGACTTTCCCCAGTCTCATTGGCCAGAAGGCAGTACCGAGCGGTACTGAGCGACAGAGCAACAGACCGCGGACCGGCGCACGGCGCGAGGCGCGGCACGGGGTCGACCGGAGGAGTCACGTGGCAGCCAGCGACCGGGGGGCGGACAAGGCCTCCCGTGAGGAGGCCCTGCTGCGGGCCTCCCTCACCGCCATCGCGCCCGGCACGGCGTTGCGTGACGGCCTGGAGCGGGTCCTGCGGGCCAACACCGGCGGCCTGATCGTGCTGGGTTTCGACAAGGCGGTCGAGTCCCTCTGTACCGGCGGCTTCGTCCTGGACGTCGAGTTCACCGCCACCCGGCTGCGCGAGCTGTGCAAGCTCGACGGCGCGGTGGTGCTCGACAAGGACATCACCAAGATCGTCCGGGCCGGCGTGCACCTGATGCCGGACTCGACCATCCCCACCGACGAGACCGGCACCCGTCACCGCACCGCCGAGCGGGTCAACCGGCAGACCGGTTATCCGGTGGTCGCGGTCTCGCATTCGATGCGGCTGATCGCGATGTACGTCAACGGCACCCGCCGGGTGCTGGAGGACTCCACCACCGTGCTGTCCCGCGCCAATCAGGCGCTCGCCACCCTGGAGCGCTACAAGCTGCGCCTGGACGAGGTGGCGGGCACGCTGTCCGCGCTGGAGATCGAGGACCTGGTGACGGTGCGCGACGTCACCGCCGTGGCCCAGCGCCTGGAGATGGTCCGGCTGATCGCGACCGAGATCGCCGGCTACGTGCTGGAGCTCGGGATCGACGGGCGCCTGCTCTCGCTGCAGCTGGACGAGCTGATCGCGGGTGTGGAGCCGGAGCGCGAGCTGGTCGCCCGGGACTACTTCCCGGAGCGGGCGGCCAAGAAGGGCCGGACGGTCACCGAGGTGCTGGCCGATCTGGAGGCGCTCACCCACGCCGAGCTGCTGGACCTGCAGACGGTCGCCAAGGCGCTCGGCTACTCGGGCACGCCGGAGTCCCTGGACTCCGCGGTCTCGCCGCGCGGTTACCGTCTGCTGGCGAAGATCCCGCGCCTGCCCAACACGGTGATAGAGCGTCTGGTCGAGCACTTCGGCGGCCTGCAGAAGCTGCTCGCCGCCAGCATCGACGACCTGCAGACGGTCGAGGGCGTCGGCGAGACCCGGGCCCGCTCGGTCCGCGAGGGCCTGTCCCGCCTTGCCGAATCGTCCATCCTGGAACGCTACGTCTGACCCGCCGGCCGGCGGCGTACACCGGTCGGCGGACGGCCTCCGGGGAGATCCCTCCCCGGGGGCCGCCGTCTTTCCCGCTGCGGCCCGGTGACACCGGAGCCCCCCGGCCGCACGGCGACCGGGGGGCTCCGAACCGAGGTGACCGGCCCTCAGTTGTCCAGTCGGATCGAGGTCCGCGCCGAGACCTTGTCGCCGGTGAGTCCGGTGAGTTCGGCGAGCACCACGTAGGTGCCGTTCGCCGGGGCGGTCTGGTCGGTGGTCGCGCACTGCGGCTTGCTGCGGCTGCGGTCCCAGGTGAAGGTCTCGGTCTGGCTGCCGTTGGCGGCCAGCTGTACCCAGATGCTGCCGCGGTCGGCGGGGCAGTCGCCGGAGGACCAGACCCGGTCGCCGTTGCTGGCGCTCACGGTGATCGCGGAGGCGGCCCGGCCGAGGTCCACCCGGCAGTTGGCGCCGGAGGAGTTCTTGACCGTCAGGGCCAGCTTCGGCTTGTCCTTGGGCTGGTATGAGTTCTGGGTGCCGGCCAGTTCCAGGGCGACCTGCGAGGAGGCGCAGACCGGGAGCGCCATGATGTCGGGGGTGTTCACCGGCGGGGTGCCGCCGGAACCGCCGGTGCCGCCGGAACCACCCGATCCGCCCGAGCCGCCGCTCCCGCCCGCCGTTCCGCCGCCGGCTCCGTTGCCCGCTGCCGGGCCGCCGGCGGGGGCCGGGTTGGCGCCGGTGCCACCGCTGAGGTTGACCTCGGTACCGCCGCCGCCGGCCACCGGGCCGCCACCGGGGTTGGACCCGCCGCTCCCGCCGCTGCCGCCACCGGGGCGCGCCGCAGGGCCGCTGGGCGAAGCGCCGGGCGTGATGGATTCGACCGGGGTCTGGGACTGGGACGGAACCGGCTGGGCGGTCTTGCTCCGTGATCCGCCGTCACCGCCTCCGCCCTGATCGGTCATCAGCCAGGCGATCAGGGCGATGACCGCCGCGGCGGCTACGAGCACGACGACGCGCCGTCGCCAGTAGATCGAGGCCGGCAACGGTCCCACGGGTTGACGCAGAGAGGGCACGACCAAACTCTACGAGACTGTGTGTGGCGATTGACTCACCAACACCGCACAGTCGTCCCTTCCTTCACATGATCCGCCATTTGATCCGTTCGAGGGAGCCCCGGACGGCTGATTCCCGCGGGAGTTCCGGCAAGACCCGGAGCGTCCTCCTCCACTTCGGCCGGGCCGGTGGGCATGGCAGGATCGAAGGGCCATGACTGCCATCACCGCCACCGCCACCGCCGCCGCCGTCGACGTCACCCGGGCCGCCACCGCCGACGCCCCCCGGCTGCCGATGCCCCTGCCGCTGTTCCACTCGACCGTCCTGGACTGGTACGAGGCGAGCAAGCGCGACTTGCCCTGGCGGACCCCCGACGCGACGCCCTGGGCGGTCATGGTGAGCGAGTTCATGCTCCAGCAGACCCCGGTCAAGCGCGTGCTGCCCGCCTGGGAGGCCTGGCTGACCCGCTGGCCGACCCCGGCCGACCTCGCCGCCGAGGCGCCGGGCGAAGCGGTGCGGATGTGGGGCCGGCTGGGCTACCCGCGCCGCGCGCTGCGGTTGCACGCCGCCGCCGTGGCGATCACCGAGGAGCACGGCGGCGAGGTCCCGGACGACCACGCCACGCTGCTGTCGCTGCCCGGGGTGGGGGAGTACACCGCCGCCGCCGTCGCCTCCTTCGCCTTCCGCCAGCGGCACGTGGTGCTGGACACCAACGTCCGCCGGGTCTTCGCCCGCGCGGTGACCGGCGTCGAGTACCCGGCCCAGGCCACCACCGCCGCCGAGCGCCGCACCGCCACCGTCCTGCTGCCCGACGACGCCGAGACGGCCGCCACCTGGGCGGTCGGCGTGATGGAGCTGGGCGCTCTGGTCTGCACCGCGCGCGGCCCGGAGTGCGGGGAGTGCCCGCTGTTCACCGGCTGTGCCTGGCAGCGGGCCGGCCGTCCGCCGTACGAGGGCCCGGCGCGGCGCGGCCAGTCCTACGAGGGGACGGACCGCCAGGTGCGCGGCAAGCTGCTCGCGGTGCTGCGCGAGGCGCACGGCGACGTCGGGCAGGCCCGGCTGGACGCGGTCTGGCCGGACGCGGTGCAGCGGGCCCGGGCGCTGGACGGCCTGGTGGCGGACGGCCTGGTCGAGCCGGTCGAGCAGGGCGTGTACCGCCTGCCCCGGTAGGGCGACGGGGTACGACCGCGGGCAACCGCGGCCGACGGCAGCCGAGCGCGACCGACGGCAGCGGAGCGCGACCGACGGCAGCGGAGCGCGACCGACGGCAGCCGTCCGCGGCCGAAGACCGCCGGCCGTAACCGAAGACCGCCGACCGCAACTCAAGACCGCAACCGACGGCGCCCCCGGGAGGACGAACCTCCCGGGGGCGCCGCGGTCGTACCGGACGGGCTGTCAGACGGCAGCCGCCTCCAGCGAGGCCTCGGCCGGCTTCTCGCCCTTGCCCGCCCCGCGCAGCGGCACCTCGCGCAGGAACACCGCGGCGGCGATCGCGATCACGGCGACCCCGGCGCCCCACAGGAAGACGGTGTGCATGCCGTTGGCCACCGCGTGGTGGTAGGCGTCCTGGATGTTCTCGGGCAGCTTGCGCAGGGCGGCCGGGCTCATCTGGCCCGGGTCCTTCACGCCGCCGCCCGCGGTGGCCTGCTCGCCGAGCTTCTCCTTCATGGTGTCGGCCACCCGGTTGTTGAACAGCGCGCCGAACAGCGCGACCCCGAAGGAGCCGCCGATGGTGCGGAACAGGGTGGCGGTGGAGCTGGCCACGCCCATGTCCTTGAGTTCGACGCTGTTCTGCGCGACCAGCATGGTGATCTGCATCAGGAAGCCCATGCCGGAGCCGAGCACGACCATCCAGCAGGCCGAGGTGAGGCTGCTGGTCCCGGTGCCCATGGTGGAGAGCAGGACGAGGCCGCCGGCCATCACGATGGTGCCGATGATCGGGTAGATCCGGTACTTGCCGGTCTTGGTGACGGCCTGGCCGACCACGAGCGAGACCACCAGCATGCCGAACATCATCGGCATCAGCAGCAGGCCGGAGTTGGTGGCCGAGGCGCCCTGGACGATCTGCTGGTAGAGCGGCAGGAAGACGGTCGCGCCGAACATCACGAAGCCGACGACGAAGCCGATGACCGAGACCAGGGTGAAGTTCCGGTTCTTGAACAGGCTCAGCGGGAGCATCGGCTCCTCGACCCGCTGCTCCACGTAGCAGAAGGCGATCAGCGAGGCGGCGGCGAGCGCGGCCAGGCCGAGGATCTCCTTGGAGCCCCAGGCGTACTGCTGGCCGCCCCAGGTGGTGATCAGCACGAGCGAGGTGATGCCGACGGTGAGCAGGACGGCGCCCAGGTAGTCGATCTTGGCGCTGCTGCGGACCTTCGGGAGCTTCAGGGTGACGATGACCAGGGCGAGCGAGACCACGCCGAGCGGCAGGTTGATGTAGAAGGTCCAGTGCCAGCTCAGGTGGTCGGTGATGAAGCCGCCGACCAGCGGGCCGCCGATGGTGGCGAGGGCCATCACCGCGGCGAACATGCCCTGGTACTTGCCGCGGTCCCGCGGCGGGACCAGCGCGCCCATGATCGACATGACGCCGACCATCAGACCGCCGGCGCCCAGGCCCTGGACGGCGCGGAAGCCGATCAGCTCGTTCATGTTCTGCGACAGGCCGGACAGCGCCGAGCCCACCAGGAAGATCACGATCGAGGTGAGGAAGGTGCCCTTGCGGCCGTACATGTCGCCGAGCTTGCCCCAGATCGGGGTGGAGGCGGCGGTGGCCAGGGTGTAGGCGGTGACCACCCAGGAGAGGTGCTCGGCACCGCCCAGGTCGCCGACGATGGTCGGCATCGCGGTGCCGACGATCAGGTTGTCGAGCATGGCCAGCAGCATGGTGACGACCAGGCCGACCATGACGAGGCGGATCTCGCGGGGTGACCGCGGCTGCTCCTCCTCGGCCGTCGTGTCCTCCGGTGCCGGGCCGGCGGTCTTGGACTGTGACATGAGGTGGATCTCCCGGAGGGGTGGTTCGGACGGAGCGTCGCGCCGGGCGGCGGTTCACTTACTTGTCGCCCGGCTAGTTTTAGTAATCGTCGGCACGGTAAGTTGTTCCCTAGCCGGTCGTCAAGCCAGTTTTCCGACCGAGCACCTGGGCAGGGAGAATGTTGCCCGGGGCGGACGCCACCGGGAGTCCGCAGCAGTCACCGACGCAGTCATGAGGCAGGCCATGGGCACTCCGCACAGCCCCCGCAGCGACACCCGGGCTCGCATCATCGAGGTGTCGTTGGAGCTCTTCTCCGAGCAGGGCTACGAGCAGACCTCGCTGCGCGAGATCGCCGACCGCCTCGGGGTGACCAAGGCCGCGCTCTACTACCACTTCAAGACCAAGGACGACATCGTCCTCGGCATCGTCGAGCGGATGGCCGCGCCGATCGACGAGACCATCGCGTGGGGCCGCGAGCAGGCGTGGAGCCCGCGGATGCGCGACGAGCTGATCCGCCGCTTCGCGGACGGGATGGCCGAGCGGGCCCCGCTGCTGCGCTTCTTCCACGAGAACCAGCCCGCGCTGCGCGAATCCCCGGCCGGCCTGGCCTTCCGGGACCGCATGATCACCATGATGCAGCTGGTGCACGGGCCCGACGCGGACTTCACGGACCGGCTGCGGGCCGCGATGGCGCTGTTCACCGTCCACTCGGCGCTGTTCCTGCTCAAGCAGGACCACACGGACGGCTCCCACGCCGAGAACGTCTGGGGCGAGCCGCTGGACGCGGCGACCACGCTGGACGAGGCGATCGGAGCGGCCCGGGACGTCGCCCTGGAGATCGGCGGCCGGATCAGCCACCCGGCCCCGGCCGCGTCGGCCTCCCGGTAGCGCGCCGGCTCTCCGGTGCCGCGCCGGCCCTCCGGGTCGCGCTGAGCCGCGCCCGGCTCAGCGCGCCGGGCGCCCGGCTCAGAAGTTCGTGACGCCGTGTCCCGCGAGGTAGGCGATCGGGTTGACCACCGCGCCGTAGCGGTTGCTGGTGCGGATCTCGAAGTGCAGGTGCGGCCCGGTCGAGTTGCCGGTGCTCCCGGACAGCCCGATCCGCTGGGCCGCCGAGACGTGCTGGCCCGCCGAGACCGCGACCGAGGACATGTGCGCGTACTGCGCGAAGCGCCCGTCCGCGAGCCGCAGCACGACCTCCTTGCCGTACGCGCCGTCCCAGCCGGCCGACACGACGGTGGCGTTGCCGACCGCCAGCAGCGGCGTGCCGGGGGAGACCGCGAAGTCCACCCCGGTGTGGTAGCCGGCCGCGTACCCGCGATTGGCCACCCCGTACGGGTTGCTGGTCGGTGCGTCCGGCACCGGCGCGGACCACTCGGGTGCGGGTGCGGGTGCGGGTGCGGGCGCGGGCGCGGGCGTCGGTTCGGGCTGGGGTGCCGGAGCGGCGGCGGGCTCCGGTTCGGCGACCGGGGCGGGCGGTCGGAGCGGCAGCAGGTTGGCCGCCACCGCCACGAACTGCTGGGCCTTTTCGCCGTCCCCGGGCAGCCGGTACGGGCTGGGCCCGGCCACCTGGACCACCCCCGGGTCCGGCACCTCCGCCCGCGACGCGGTGAAGGCCGAGCTGCCCGGGGTGGTGGGCAGGACGGTCTGCGCCGTGGCGGTGCCGGGCGAGGCCACCAGCAGCGCGCTGGCGAGCAGCGCCGCGGTCGCCCCGGCCACGACCAGTGCGTGGTCGTGCTCGGCGCGCTGGCGGCTGCCGGGCAGCGTGGCGTGCCGGGGCGTGGCGAGCACGCGCAGGGGCGCGGCGTGGGTACGGACGGCGTGGCCGAGCCGGGGCTGCCAGGCCGCCGCCTGGGCCGCCGTGCGGGCGGCGAGCCGGCGCAGGGCCGGCCCCACGGGCGGGACGGTGGACATCGGTGGCCGTTACCTCACGGTCGTACGGGGGCAGCACGAAAGGGCCCGTTCGGGGCGCGTGCTGAGCGGGGGACCACTCAGGTGTAACGGTCACGGAGCGCACGCCCAAACCGACCGACGTACTACGGCGGGTAGTCGGCGTGGTGGCGGACGTTCGAACGGGCGGAGCGATGATCACGCGATCGCTGGGCTTGCGTCCGCGCCGGGGCGGTCGGAGTGCCCGTCCCGCCCGCTACTACCGCCCGTCGTACCGCGGCGGAGGCCTGTGACCAGAGCCACGCACCGCAGGGGCCCCGCCCGGGCCCGCTGGGGGCCGCTCGGGTTCCGCTGGAGCCCCGCCCGGGTCCGCGGGGGCCGCCGGGGCCTGCCCGCCCCCAGGAGGGCCGTCCGGGCGCGCAAAAGCGTCCGGCCCGCCCCCGCGCGGTGCGGGGACGGGCCGGACGTGGAGTTGTCAGAGCTGCCTGGTCACAGGCCGATCGCTACCCGAGGTGCGAGGGGCGATCAGTTGTCGACCGGGCGGACCCGGATCCAGGTCTCCAGGTAGTTCGAGGACTCGTTCTCGACCTCGATGCTGGTCCCGGTCTTCGGAACGTCGACACCGCTGTACGGGTCGTCCGCGGACCACCACGACTTCAGGTCCGAGAACTCGTCGACACCCTTGGCCTTCGGGGTGACGGTCTCGACGCCGGCCTTGTGCAGGGTCAGCGCCGGGACGCGGCGCGAACCGAAGGTGGAGTCGAAGCCCTGCATGCGCGGACGCATCAGGGAGCCGTCGGCCCACTTCAGCGGGGCCGGGTGCGAGTCGACCGGCAGGACCAGGCCGTGGCCCGGGTGGGCGCTGACGTTGTTGTCGGTCTGCGACGCGTCCCAGTACCAGATCAGCAGACCGGGCTGGTACGCGTAGTGCTCGACCCAGCCCGGCTTGTCGGCGAAGCCGAAGTTGTACGGGCCGGTCTTCAGGGTCGCGTCGAACGAGACGTACTGCTTGTTCTCCGCGATGTAGTACTGCGCGTAATCCTTGGTGAACGAGCCACCGAAGCGGGTGAAGCCGGTGGCGGCCCAGCCGTTGTCGGACTTCTCCACGTCGTCGCTGAACACGGTGGCGCCGTCGGCGGTCACGGTGATGTCGTCCAGCGCCAGGCCACGGTAGTGCAGGCCGCCGTCGGTGGTGTTGTGGTAGCGGAACTGGACCTTCTGGCCGGCGTAGGCGTCCAGGTTGAAGGACAGGTCGCCCCAGGTGGCGGCGAGACCGTTGACGGCCGGGCGGCCGTTCTCCTTCGGGAGCGGGGCGCCGTTCCAGGTGCCGTCCACGACGGTCCAGGTCTTGCCACCGTCGGTGGAGACCTCGCCGAAGGCGTAGTCGAAGTCCGGCTCCAGCTCGTACCAGGCCTTGGCGTTGATGGCGGCCTTGGTCTTGCCGGTCAGGTCGAGCTCACGGGTGAGCGTGACGTTCAGGTTGTCGGCGCTGCCGCTCCACCACTCACCGGTGCCCGCGAAGGGCTTGTTGATCTCGGTGGTGATGCTCTTCTTCGGCAGGTCGACCATGAGCGCCTGCGGCAGGTTGGTGTTGTACTCCACCGGGCCGATGTGGTGGGTCGACTCGGTGCCGGCCTTGGCGTGGTCGACCTTCAGCCAGCCGAGCTGGTACTTGCTCCAGGCGTCGAGGTCGTTCGGCATGTCGCCGATGTTGTCCTTGCCCTCGCCGAGCCAGGAGCCGGAGGACATCAGCGACCAGAAGCCGACCGAGTTGTCGATGCCCTTGCCGGCGGTGTCGTAGAGGTCCGGCAGACCGAGGTCGTGGCCGTACTCGTGGGCGAAGACGCCGAGGCCGCCGTTCTCGGGCTGCATCGTGTAGTCGCCGATCCACAGGCCGGTGTTGCCGACCTGGACGCCGCCGAGCTTGTTGCCCTCGGGGCCGGCCTGGCCCGTCAGGTTGCCGTAGACGTAGGAGCGGTGGGCCCACAGGGCCTTGCTGCCCTGCTTGCCGCCGCCGGCCGACTTGTCCTCACCGGCGTGCACGATCTGGAAGTGATCGATGTACCCGTCGGGTTGGTTGAAGTTGCCGTCGTGGTGCGAGCCGTAACGGTCCCACTGGTCGTACTGGGCCAGCGTCGCCTTGATCTGCTCCGGCGTCTGACCCTTGGCCAGCTGGTCCTTGTTCCAGATGTCCACGGCGTCGCGGATCAGGTCCTGGGCGCTGGCGCAGACGTTGGAGCCGCAGTAGTCGGAGCCGTAGCGGGCCTCGTTCCACGGCACCCGGACCCAGTCCGAGACCACGCCGTCGACCGAGTAGCGGCCCGAGGACTGCTTCTCGTAGAAGGTCTTCAGCGAGGGCTTGTCCTTGGAGAAGTACAGGTCCTGGTAGTGCTGCTGGTTGTAGTCGGCCTGCCAGGCGGTCGAGTTGTTGGTGGTGCGGTCCGGCTGCGCGATCTCGTTGTGCTTCGGGCCGGGCTCACCGCCGTACTTGACCTTGCCGTCGGCGGTCTTGGTGGTGTTGTCCACCTGGTCGCCGAAGTCGACCAGGATGGTGAAGATCTTGTCCGTGCGCTCGCGGGCGAGCTCCACGTACTTGTCCTTGCCGAGCTTCACGCTGGTGCTGCCGTTGTGCTGCTCGACCTCGGCGGTGCCGTTGAGCAGCTTCTCGGTGGCGGCCTTCTGCTCCGCCTCCACCTTCGCGGTCAGCGGGCCCGGAATGTTGTGCTCGGTGTTCTGCTGGACGGCGTCAGCCGGGTCCTTCGGCGCGGGGGCCGAGCCGGCCGCCACGGCGGTGCTCGGGAACAGACCCGCGCCGAGCGCGACTATGACCGCCGCGGCCGTCGCGGCCGCAGCGGTTCTCCTGGTGTTCTTCAACGGTGTGACGTCCTCCCCGACCGGGGCCAGCTCTCAGCCAAAGCCCGGCAAACCAAAATGAAAGACAGGTGAACGTCATTTGATACAAGCGCGCATGGAAAAGATAGATCTTGACCATGACATGGTCACGGCGCTATGCTCCGCGACTTCCCATCAGCTGACCATCTGTCAACCGTATGTTCCTTAAACCTGACTGAGAAATCGAGCGTATCCGTACCAACCGGCGCGGAGGCCGTCCGCCCCGACCCGCCGGCCCCGCCGTACCGGAGCGCCGGAACGCACCGAGCCCCCGGCGCGAACGCCGGGGGCTCGGTTGCTGTGAAGTTGTCTGTTAAAAGTTGGGCTACTTCGTCAGGTCCGGACCGGACGAGGCGACCGCGGCCGGGGTGTCCGCGACGGCCGACTTCTCCTCGCCGCGGAAGGTGAACTTGGCTTCCTTGCCCTCGCCCTCGACGTCGACGACGACGATGTGGCCGGCCCGCAGCTCACCGAAGAGGATCTTCTCGGAGAGGTGGTCCTCGATCTCGCGCTGGATGGTGCGGCGCAGCGGGCGGGCGCCCAGGATCGGGTCGTAGCCGCGCTTGGCCAGCAGCTTCTTGGCCTCGACGCTGAGCTCCAGGCCCATGTCCTTGTCCTTGAGCCGCTCGTCCACCTTGTCGATCATGAGGTCGACGATCTGGATGATGTCGTCCTCGGACAGCTGGTGGAACACCACGATGTCGTCGACGCGGTTCAGGAACTCGGGGCGGAAGTGCTGCTTGAGCTCCTCGCCGACCTTCGCCTTCATCCGCTCGTACCCGGTCTGGGTGTCACCCGTGGCCGCGAAGCCCAGGTTGAAGCCCTTGGAGATGTCCCGGGTGCCGAGGTTGGTCGTCATGATGATGACGGTGTTCTTGAAGTCGACCACGCGGCCCTGGGAGTCGGTCAGACGGCCGTCTTCCAGGATCTGCAGCAGCGAGTTGAAGATGTCCGGGTGCGCCTTCTCGACCTCGTCGAAGAGGACCACCGAGAACGGCTTGCGGCGGACCTTCTCGGTCAGCTGGCCGCCCTCCTCGTAGCCCACGTAGCCGGGCGGGGAGCCGAACAGCCGGGAGACGGTGTGCTTCTCGGAGAACTCGGACATGTCGAGTGCGATCAGCGCGTCCTCGTCACCGAAGAGGAACTCCGCCAGCGTCTTGGACAGCTCGGTCTTACCGACGCCGGACGGGCCGGCGAAGATGAACGAACCGCCGGGGCGCTTCGGGTCCTTGAGGCCCGCACGGGTGCGCCGGATGGCCTGGGAGAGCGCCTTGATGGCGTCCTTCTGGCCGATGACGCGCTTGTGCAGCTCGTCCTCCATGCGCAGCAGGCGCGAGGTCTCCTCCTCGGTCAGCTTGAAGACCGGGATGCCGGTGGCGGTGGCCAGGACCTCGGCGATGAGCTCCTCGTTGACCTCCGCGACGACGTCCATGTCGCCGGCCTTCCACTCCTTCTCGCGCTTGGCCTTGGCCTGCAGGAGCTGCTTCTCGTCGTCGCGCAGGGACGCGGCCTTCTCGAAGTCCTGCGCGTCGATCGCGCTCTCCTTCTCGCGGCGCACGTCGGCGATCTTCTCGTCGAACTCGCGCAGGTCCGGCGGCGCGGTCATCCGGCGGATGCGCATCCGGGAGCCGGCCTCGTCGATCAGGTCGATCGCCTTGTCCGGCAGGAAGCGGTCCGAGATGTACCGGTCGGCCAGGGTGGCGGCGGCGACCAGGGCGGCGTCCGTGATGGAGACCCGGTGGTGGGCCTCGTAGCGGTCGCGCAGGCCCTTGAGGATCTCGATGGTGTGCGGCAGCGAGGGCTCGGCGACCTGGATCGGCTGGAAGCGGCGCTCCAGCGCGGCGTCCTTCTCCAGGTGCTTGCGGTACTCGTCCAGGGTGGTGGCACCGATGGTCTGCAGCTCGCCGCGGGCCAGCATCGGCTTGAGGATGCTGGCGGCGTCGATGGCGCCCTCGGCGGCGCCCGCGCCGACCAGGGTGTGCAGCTCGTCGATGAACAGGATGATGTCGCCGCGGGTGCGGATCTCCTTGAGCACCTTCTTCAGGCGCTCCTCGAAGTCACCGCGGTAGCGCGAGCCGGCCACCAGGGCGCCCAGGTCCAGCGTGTAGAGCTGCTTGTCCTTGAGCGTCTCCGGGACCTCGCCCTTGACGATCGCCTGGGCCAGGCCCTCGACGACGGCGGTCTTGCCGACGCCGGGCTCACCGATCAGCACCGGGTTGTTCTTGGTGCGGCGGGACAGCACCTGCATGACCCGCTCGATCTCCTTCTCGCGCCCGATGACCGGGTCGAGCTTGGCCTCGCGGGCGGCCTGGGTGAGGTTGCGGCCGAACTGGTCGAGGACCAGCGAGGTCGACGGGGTGCCCTCGGCGGGCCCGCCGGCCGTGGCCGACTCCTTGCCGCCGCCGGTCTGGTAGCCGGAGAGCAGCTGGATGACCTGCTGGCGCACCCGGTTGAGGTCGGCACCCAGCTTGACCAGGACCTGGGCGGCGACGCCCTCGCCCTCGCGGATCAGGCCCAGCAGGATGTGCTCGGTGCCGATGTAGTTGTGGCCGAGCTGAAGGGCCTCGCGGAGCGACAGCTCCAGGACCTTCTTCGCCCGGGGGGTGAAGGGAATGTGACCGGACGGGGCCTGCTGGCCCTGGCCGATGATCTCCTCGACCTGCTGGCGAACGGCCTCAAGAGAAATCCCGAGGCTCTCCAGGGCCTTGGCGGCGACGCCCTCGCCCTCGTGGATCAGACCCAGGAGGATGTGCTCGGTGCCGATGTAGTTGTGGTTGAGCATCCGGGCTTCTTCCTGAGCCAGGACGACAACCCGCCGCGCGCGGTCGGTGAACCTCTCGAACATCGTTTATCGCTCCTCAGAGCGGTCGGGCAGTTCGGGGTCCGTCCCCGCCCTGTCCTTCCGCATGCTAGTCCCGCTCAGCGGCGCGGCCCACGGATTCACTCCCCGGTACGGGAGCGAGATGCTGCGCGACCAGCCGACACCAATCCCAACCTGATGCTGGGAAACGGTGTTCCCGCAGGAGGGCCGGATGCACCGGAATCCGCTACGCCATCGGCGAACAAGCGCCGCCAGGCGGAGCCGGACCCCCTGCGGCCGGTCGCACATACTGCCCCTGGACGGGTCGAGAACCCGTCCACCTGCATTCATACCCGGTATCGGGGCGCTTCTCGCGCAGTTTCCGCGGTGGCGGTGTTCGCCTGGCGAGAAGTCGGGCCGCGGTGAAGGTGGTTGGACGTCGGCCCGGATGGTCGGTGCGCCATCCCGGCGGTGTCCGCGTTACCGCTTCGCCCCTACAGCGTTGCACAGCTCGTGATTGTTCCGCCGCCCGAGTCCGGGCCGCCGGTGACCCCCGGTACCGGGAGCCGCGCAGCCGTCCGGGCGCGCACCGCGGGGCGCGGAGGAGACTCCTCCGCGCCCCGCGCGTGTGTCGTCGGCGCCGCGAGCGGCCACCGGGGCCCCGCACCCGCTCCGGCGTGCCGGCGGCGCCGGGATCAGGACGCGTTGGCCTGCTCGTAGGCCTCGCGGACGCCGCTGGGCACCCGGCCCCGGTCGTTGACCTCCATGCCCTGCTCCTTGGCCCACGCGCGGATCTTCGCGGTGTCCGGAGCGCCGCCGGCGGGGCGCTGGGCCGAGCCGCGGCCCGGACGGCGCGGGCCGGCGAGCCGACCGCTCTGCTTGCGGCCCTTCTCCACGTACGGCGCCAGCAGACCGCGGAGCTTGTCCGCGTTGGCGCTCTTCAGGTCGATCTCGTAGGCAACGCCGTCGAGCGCGAACGTCACCGTCTCGTCCGCCGAACCGCCGTCGAGATCGTCTTCAAGAATGACCTGCACCCTCTGTGCCACGGGCTTCCCTTTCCGCTAAACGACCCATTGCCTGAGGAAAGGAAAGCGCTTTTCTCCGGAAAACACAAACCCTTGACCCCCGGCGGAGCCGCTCAGAGGTGCAGCAGCATGCGCGAGTTGCCCAGTGTGTTGGGCTTCACGCGCTCCAGGTCAAGGAACTCGGCGACGCCTTCGTCGTACGAGCGCAGGAGTTCTTCATAGACATCCGTAGCGATCGCCGCCGGGTCTGTCGTACCATCATCGGTTTCCTGGAGCTCCCCGATCTCGACGAAACCGTGTTTCGCGAAGAACGCGACCTCGAACGTCAAGCAGAAAATCCGACGGACGCCGAGCCAGCGCGCCGTCTGCACCAGCTTCTCCAGCAGCAGATGTCCGATCCCGTGGCCCCGGCAGGCCGGATCCACCGAGAGCGTCCGGACTTCGGCCAGGTCCTCCCACATCACGTGCAGGGCGCCGCAGGCCACCACCTCGCCGTTGTCGTCCCGTTCGGCGACCCAGAACTCCTGGACGGATTCGAACAGTGTGACAGTGGGCTTGTCCAGCAGAATGCCGTCGCGCGAGTAGGCGTCGATGAGCCTGCGTACTGCGCGCACGTCCGTGGTCCGCGCGCGGCGGATGGTGACCTCCATGGCGGGACGTTATCGCGTCGGCCCCGGCCCGGTCTCCCCGGTATCCGCCCCGTCCGCTCCGTCCGGCGCGGAATCCGCGCCCGGCGGATCGGGCGGGAACAGAGCGGCCACCCGCAAGGCGTCCCGGAGCGCCTCGCGTTGCTCGGGCGACATCAGGCCGAAGAAGTGCACCAGGGCAGCCGCCGGATTGTCGCTGGTGGCCCAGGCGTCGTTCATCAGGGCCGCCGTGTACGCCTCCCGCGAGGAGACCGGTTCATATCGATAGGCCCGGCCCACCCGGTCGCGGCGCAGCCAGCCCTTTCTGTGGAGCTTGTCCAGGACGGTCATCACCGTGGTGTACGCGATTTCGCGTTCCGCCCGCAGATCGAGGAGAACCTCGCGAACCGTCACCGGTCGGTTCCACTGCCACACCCGGGTCATGATGGCGTTCTCAAGTTCGCCGAGTTGCCGGACCATAGTGCGGCCAGGATAGGGAGTGAATGGGGCAAATCTTGTGAAGTGCGCCAAACCGGCGCGCCGCCACCCCCGGAATCGGGAATGGCGGCGCGCCGGTCGTTCGGGGCGGCTGACGGCGTCAGTCGCGGGTCCGCTCGCGGGTCGGTCCGGGGGCGGCGGATCGTCCGGCCCCCCGGGGCGGTCAGTCGAAGTCTTCCTTGGCCTTCTGGTTCCCGCCCTGGCTGCGGACGATGGCCCGCACCAGGAACCCGAAACCGATCGCCATGACCAGCGGCGGCACGATCGCGCTGACGTAGTCCATCAGGTCACTCCTCCTCGGTCTTCTCCGCCGTCGCGGCGGAAGCCTTGGGCTCCGGCTTCACCAGCGGGAAGAGCACGGTCTCCCGGATGTTCTTGCCGGTCAGCAGCATGATCAGGCGGTCCACGCCGAGGCCGAGGCCGCCGGTCGGGGGCATCGCGTACTCCAGGGCGCGCAGGAAGTCCTCGTCCACCTGCATCGCCTCGACGTCGCCGCCGGCCGCCAGCAGGGACTGGGCGGTGAGGCGGGCGCGCTGCTCGACCGGGTCGACCAGCTCGGAGTAGGCGGTGCCGATCTCGGTGCCGAAGATCACCAGGTCCCACTTCTCGGCCACGCCCGGGATCGAGCGGTGCTGGCGGGTCAGCGGGGAGACCTCGGTCGGGTAGTCCTTGATGAAGGTCGGCCGGACGGCGTTCTCCTCCAGCAGGCGCTCGACCATCTCCAGCACGATCTGGCCGTGGCCCCAGTCCTTCTCGAAGGGGATGCCGTGCTCGGCGGCCAGCTTGCGCAGCTCCTCGACGCCGGTCCCGGGGGTGACCTCCGCGCCCAGGCGGGCGGAGATGCCCGGGTAGACGCTGATCTCCTCCCACGGCTCGGCCAGGTCGATCTCGTGCTCGACGCCGTGCGCGTCCACGCCCTTGATCACCGTGGTGCCCAGCGCGTCCCGGGCCGCGTTGACGATCGTCTCGCGGATCAGCTCGGCCTGGGTGTCGTAGTCGCCGTAGGCCTCGTACGACTCCAGCGAGGTGAACTCCGGGTTGTGGGTGGAGTCCGCGCCCTCGTTGCGGAAGTTGCGGTTGATCTCGAAGACCTTCTCGGCGCCGCCGACCACCAGGCGCTTGAGGTACAGCTCGGGCGCGATGCGCATGTAGAGGTCGATGTCGTACGCGTTGATGTGCGTCTTGAACGGACGGGCGTTGGCGCCGCCGTGCACCGGCTGCAGCATCGGGGTCTCGACCTCGATGTAGCCGCGGTCCTCGTAGGTGCGGCGGATCGAGCGGACCACGCGGCTGCGCAGGTGCAGGATCTCGCGGGCCTCGGGGTTGACGATCAGGTCCACGTACCGCTGGCGGACCCGGGCCTCCGGGTCGGTCAGGCCCTTGTGCTTGTCGGGCAGCGGGCGCAGGCACTTGGCGGTGAGCTCCCAGCGGTCCACCATCACCGACAGCTCGCCGCGCTTGGACGTGATCACCTCGCCTTCGACGCCGACCTGGTCGCCGAGGTCGATGTCGGCCTTCCAGGCGGCCAGGCGCTCCGCGCCCAGCTTGTCCAGGGAGAACATCACCTGCAGGTCGCCGGTGCCGTCGCGCAGGGTGGCGAAGCACAGCTTGCCGCCGGTGCGGGAGAGGATCACCCGGCCGGTGACGCCGGCCCGCTCGCCGGTGGCCGTGTCCGGCTCCAGGTCGGGGTGCTTGGCGCGCAGGTCGGCGATGGTGCTGGTGCGGGGGAATCCGACCGGGTACGGGTCGACACCGGCCGCCCGGAGCCGGTCCAGCTTCTCGCGCCGGACGCGCATCTGCTCGGGAAGGTCGTCGGTCGCGGGGACAAGGCTCTGATCGCTCACCCCACAAGGGTAGCCAGCCACACACGGTGCTCCGTGACGGGATGACGCGCGGGGGGAGGCCGTCGGGTCGACGGCCTCCCCCCCGCGCGGGTGCGGGTGGCTCAACCGGTGCCGGTGGCGAGTTCCAGGTCGTCGGGGGTCTGCTCGGCGGGCGGGGCGGGGTGGACCGGGGGCTTCGGGCGGCGGCCGAAGAGCTCGGCCGGGGTGGGCATCCGGTGGGGGCGGGGCGGGGTCTTCGCGGCGGAGGGCTCGGCGGGCTGCTCCGGGCGGGAGTCGGTGCTGCTCATGGTGGTCCGTCCTCCTACGTGGGTGGGGTGACTGCTGGGGGGTGCGGCGGGGCTCGGTACGGCCACCAGGTGGCGCGGCTGTCCGGTGGTGAGGGCGAGGCGTTCGCGGACGGCGGCCTCGGCCAGGGCGTGGCAGCGGCCGGCCAGGCGGGAGCGGCGGGACCGTTCGCCCTGCCCGCAGGGCTGACGGGACAGCCCGCGCAGTGCGGTGAGGTCCTCCGGCCCGGGCAGGTACCCGTCGGACACCGCCTCCTCCAGCCGTTCCAGGTAGCCGCGGGCGCTGCCGGGCAGGGCGGAGCGGTAGCGTCCGAGGTCGGCGAGGAGGAAGGCGCGCAGCCGGCCGCCCTCCTGGACGGCCTCGTCGATCGCCTCGGTGAGGCGCAGCGCGTCCTGGACGTCCTCCGCCCACAGTTCGGCGCCGGGCCCGGCGAGCGCCGTCCGGTCGGGCCCCTGGAGGTGGACGGGGACGGCGGGGTGCAGGGCTTGGGCGAGGGCTCGGCGCAGCACGCGGACTTCGTCGGCGCTGAAGGCCATGCCGCCGCGCGATCCGTGTGGCGTAGGCATGGGCTGACACTACGTGAGGAATATCCGATTTGTCGGTAACCTCGCGCCGACTTACCCACGGTCGGCCCGGCCGGCGGCGCCACCCGGCGGCGCGGCGGCCCCGCCGGTGCCCGGCCCCGGGAGCCGGCCCTTCGAGGGCTGGCTCCTGAGGGCTGCTCAGCTCGGGCGGTTGCGCTCGTACACCAGCCGCAGGCCGATCAGGGTCAGCCAGGGCTCGTGGACGTCGATGGTGGTGGCCTCGCCGAGGACGAGGGAGGCGAGGCCGCCGGTGGCGATCACCTGGACGTCGTCCGGGTCCTTGGCGAGCTCGCGGGCCATCCGCTCGACCAGGCCGTCGACCTGGCCGGCGAAGCCGTAGAGGATGCCGGACTGCATGCCCTCCACGGTGTTCTTGCCGATCACGTTGCGCGGGCGGGCCAGCTCGATCTTGCGCAGCTGGGCACCGCGGACGCCGAGCGCCTCGACGGAGATCTCGATGCCGGGGGCGATCGCGCCGCCGACGTAGTCGCCGCGGTCGTTGACGGCGTCGAAGGTGGTCGCGGTGCCGAAGTCGACCACGATGCACGGGCCGCCGTACAGGTGGTTGGCGGCGAGGGCGTTGACGATCCGGTCGGCGCCGACCTCCTTGGGGTTGTCCATCAGGACGTGCACCCCGGTCTTCACGCCGGGCTCCACGATCACCGCGGGGACGTCGCCGTAGTAGCGGCGGGTCACCTCGCGGAGCTCGTGGAGCACGGCGGGAACGGACGAGCAGATCGCCAGGCCCTCCACCGCGGCCTCCCGGACCGCGGTGTGGTTGCCCATCAACCCCTGCAGCAGCACCGCCAGTTCATCGGCCGTGCGACGCGGATCGGTGGAGATCCGCCAGTGTTCCACCACGGTCTCGCCGTCGAACAGGCCGAGGGTGGTCTGGGTGTTGCCGACGTCGATGGTGAGGAGCATGGGGCGCTTTCTGCGAGTCGGGACGGGTCTGCGCTGGTCCTGACGGTCAGGCGCGCAGGTCCAGGCCGATGTCGAGGATCGGCGAGGAGTGCGTGAGCGCGCCCACGGCCAGGTAGTCGACACCAGTCTGGGCGACCTCGCGCGCGTCGGCCAGGGTCAGTCCGCCGGAGGCCTCCAGCTTCGCCCGGCCGGCCACCAGGGAGACGGCCTCCTTCAGCTGCCCGACGGTGAAGTTGTCCAGCAGGATCAGGTCGGCCCCGGCCTCCAGCACCGGCGCGATCTGCTCCAGGCCGTCCACCTCGACCTCGACCGGCAGGTCCGGGTACGCGGCCCGGACGGCCCGGAACGCCTCGGCCACGCCGCCGGCCGCGACCACGTGGTTGTCCTTCACCAGGGCGGCGTCGGACAGTGCCATCCGGTGGTTGGCGCCGCCGCCGCAGCGCACCGCGAACTTCTCCAGCGCGCGCAGGCCCGGGGTGGTCTTGCGGGTGTCCCGGACGACCGCGCCGGTGCCGTCCAGGGCGTCCGCCCAGGCGCGGGTCGCGGTGGCGATGCCGGACAGGTGGCAGAGCAGGTTGAGCGCGCTGCGCTCGGCGGTCAGCAGGTCGCGGGTGCGGGAGCGGACCGACAGCAGCACCTGGCCGCCCTCCACCCGGTCGCCGTCCTCGACGTGCCGCTCGACCTCGAACTCCTCCTCGCAGACCAGCGAGAGGACCGCCTCGGCGACCCGCAGGCCGGCCACCACGCCCGCCTGCCGGGCGGTGAAGTCGGCGGTGGCGACGGCGTCGGCGGGCACGGTGGCCACCGAGGTGACGTCCTCGCCGCCGGCCAGGTCCTCGGCCAGCGCCAGGGTGGCGATGTCCTCGACCTCGACCGGGTCCAGCCCGGCCTGCTCCAGCAGTTCGGCCAGCTGCGGGTCCAGACCGGTCTCGTAGCCCTCGCCGTCCCCGCAGGCGCAGCCGTCGCCGCAGCCGCCCTGGTCGGCCAGGGGGAGTTCCTCGTGGGAGTGGGTCATGGTTCTACTGCTCCTCAGGGGTGCTGACGGGACCGCCGGTGGCGGCGAGGGTGGTGATCAGGTGGCGCCGCCAGTGGGCGTCGTCGCGCTCGGGGAAGTCCTCGCGCCAGTGGCAGCCGCGGGTCTCCTCGCGCTGCGCGGCGGCCGCGACCAGCGCGGTGGCGACGAGCAGCAGGTTGGCGGCCTCCCAGGTCTCCACCCGGGGGTCGGCCGGCTTCTCCTCGGCGACGTGCGCGTACGCCTGCTCGGCCAGCAGGGCGAGCCCGGCGGCGGTGTCGGCCATCGAGGCGGCCGAGCGCAGCACGCCCGCGCCGCGCGACACCAGCCGCTGGATCTCGGCGCGCGCCTCGGACGGCGGCAGCGGGACGGGGTGCGCGGCCCGCGCGGCGGCGACGTCCACGACGCGCTCGGGCAGCTCGCCGGACCGGTGCCGCCGGGCCAGGTCGGCGGCGATCCGCTCGGCGAAGACCAGGCCCTCCAGCAGCGAGTTGGAGGCCAGCCGGTTGGCGCCGTGCACCCCGGTGCAGGCGACCTCGCCGCAGGCGTACAGGCCGGGGACGCTGGTGCGGCCGTGCCGGTCGGTGCGGACGCCGCCGGAGGCGTGGTGCGCAGCCGGGGCGACCGGGATCGGCTCGGTGACCGGGTCGATCCCGTGCGCGCGGCAGGAGGCGAGGATGGTCGGGAAGCGCTGCTCCCACATCGCGGCGCCGAAGTGCCGCCCGTCCAGGTACATGTGCTCGGCGTCCTGCTCCTGCATGCGCCGGGTGATCGCCTTGGCGACGATGTCGCGCGGGGCGAGTTCGGCCAGCTCGTGCTGCCCCACCATGAAGCGCACGCCGTCGGCGTCCACCAGGTGGGCGCCCTCGCCGCGGACGGCCTCGGAGACCAGCGGTTGCTGGCCCTCGGCCTCCGGGCCGAGCCAGAGCACGGTCGGGTGGAACTGGACGAACTCCAGGTCGGTGACGGCCGCGCCGGCCCGCAGGGCGAGCGCCACGCCGTCGCCGGTGGAGACCGCCGGGTTGGTGGTGGCGGAGAAGACCTGGCCCATTCCGCCGGTGGCGAGCACCACCGCGCGGGCCCGGACGGCGCCGACGCCGTCGCGCTGGCCCTCGCCCATCACGTGCAGGGTGAGCCCGGCCGCGTGGCCGTCGGCGTCGGTGAGCAGGTCGAGCACGAGCGCGTGCTCGATCAGCTCGATCTCGGGGTCGGTGCGGACGGCCGCGACCAGGGCGCGCGATATCTCGGCACCGGTGGCGTCCCCGCCGGCGTGCGCGATCCGGCGGCGGTGGTGGCCGCCCTCCCGGGTCAGCAGGATCTCGCCGTCCTCGCCGCGGTCGAAGGCGGCGCCGACCGCGATCAGCCGGCGGACGGCGTCCGGGCCCTCGGTGACCAGGGTGCGCACGGCCTCCTCGTCACAGACCCCGGCGCCGGCCACCAGGGTGTCCTGCAGGTGCTGCTCGGGGGTGTCCCCGTCGGCCAGGGCGGCGGCGATGCCGCCCTGGGCCCAGCGGGTGGAGCCGTCGTCCAGCATCGCCTTGGTGACCACCAAGACCCGCAGGCCGGCCTTGCGGACGTTGAGTGCGACGGTGAGGCCGGCGACTCCGGAGCCGACCACGACCACGTCCGTGGTGGCGGTCCAGCCGGGGGCCGGGGCGGTGAGGCGATGCGTGGACATGGCGTCAGTGGCTCCTTCAGCGCGCGGCGGCGGTGGCCGCGCCGTTGCCGCCACCGTACGCCGCGTCGCCGCGGAGCAGTCCGGTGCCCTCCTGGGCCTCGGCCGGGTCGCCGCCCAGGCCGGTGATCCGGTTCCGCTCGTCGACGAAGACGACCTTCGGCTCGTAGCCCTTGGCCTCGGCGGTGTCCATCTGCCCGTAGGCGATGATGATGACGAGGTCGCCGGGGTGGACCAGCCGGGCCGCGGCGCCGTTGATGCCGATCACGCCGGTGCCGCGCGGGCCGGCGATGGTGTAGGTCTCCAGCCGGGCGCCGTTGTTGATGTCGACGATGTGGACCAGCTCGCCGGGGAGCAGGTCGGCGGCGTCGAGCAGGTCCTCGTCCACGGTGACGGAACCGACGTAGTGCAGGTCGGCCTGGGTCACGGTGGCCCGGTGGATCTTGGACTTGAGCATGGTGCGGAGCATGGGGTCACGCCTCCTGTGAGTGCATGCCTGAAGGGGGTCCTGCTGCGGATCGGTGGGACGGTCTGTGTGCGATCGGTGCGCTGGTCGGTGCGCTGGTCGGTGCGCGGCACGGGCCGGCGCGGGGACGGGCGAACCGGTCAGCGCACGATGATGCGGACGTTGTCGATCAGGCGGGTGGAGCCCACCTTCGCGGCGACGGCCAGCACCGCCTCGCCCTGGAAGTCGTCCGCCGCCTCGGTGAAGTCGTGCGGGTCGATCAGGGCGAGGTAGTCGGGGGTGATGTCCTCGGCGGCGGCGAGGACGGCCGAGGCGGCCTCGCGGACGGCCTTCGGGCCCTGCGCGGCGGCGTCCCGGCCGGCGAACAGGGCCTTGGACAGGGTGAGGGCCCGCGCCCGCTCCTCCTCCGAGAGGAAGCGGTTGCGCGAGGACAGCGCCAGGCCGTCCTCCTCGCGGACGGTCGGCACGCCGACGACCTCGACGTCGAAGTCCAGGTCGGCGACCATCCGCTGGATGATCGCCAGCTGCTGGGCGTCCTTCTCGCCGAAGAGGGCGAAGTCCGGGTCGGTGATGTGCAGCAGCTTGGCGACCACCGTCAGCACGCCGTCGAAGTGGCCGGGGCGGGTGGCGCCCTCGAAGCGCTCGCCCATCGGGCCGGCCGTCATGCGCACCTGGGGCTCGCCGTTCGGGTAGACCTCCTCGACGGACGGCGCGAAGACCACGTCGGCGCCGTTCTCCTCGGCCAGCTTCACGTCCGCGTCCAGGGTGCGCGGGTAGCGGTCCAGGTCCTCGGCCGGGCCGAACTGCAGCGGGTTGACGAAGACCGTCACCGCGACCCGGCCCTCCGGGCCGACCTGCTTGCGGGCGGCCCGGATCAGCGCGGCATGGCCCTCGTGCAGCGCGCCCATGGTCATCACGACGGCGTTGTCCACCGGCCGCTCGTCCGGCCAGAACGCGGCCTCGAAGTCGTCCACGGTGCGGGTGACGACGGCCCGGTGGACCTTCGGGGTCCGCTGGGCCTTGCTCGGCTGCTTTCCGCGTGCCATCTAGCGCTTCTCCTCGTTCAGTACGTCCAGCAGCGCCGCCGCCGACGTTTCGTCGATCGTCCCGTTGGCGAGCGCCCGCTGCGCGGTGGCCCGGGCCATCGCCCGGTAGGCCGCCGGGATGTCGGGGGACACCGTACTGAGCTGCGCCAAGTGGCGCCGCACGGTGCCCGCGTCGCCCCGGGCGACCGGGCCGGTGAGCGCCGCGTCGCCGGAGCGCAGGCTGTTGTCCAGGGCGGCGCCCAGCAGCGGGCCGAGCATCCGGCCGGGCTCGGCGACGCCCGCCGTGCGCAGCAGCTCCATCGCCTGGGAGACCAGGGTGACCAGGTGGTTCGCGCCGTGCGCGAGGGCGGTGTGGTAGAGCGGGCGGACCTCCTCGGGCACCCACTCGGGCTCGCCGCCCATCTCCACGACCAGCGCCTCGGCGACCGGCCGCAGCTCCTCGGGGGCGGTCACGCCGAACGGGCAGCCGGCCAGCCGGGCCAGGTCGACCGAGGTGCCGGTGAAGGTCATCGCCGGGTGGAGGGCCAGCGGCAGCGCCCCGGCCCGGGTGGCGGGATCCAGGACGGCGACGCCGTGCGCGCCGGAGGTGTGCGCGACCAGCTGGCCGGGGCGGACGGCGCCGGTGGCGGCCAGCCCGGCGACCAGGTCGGCCAGCGCGTCGTCGGGAACGGTCAGCAGGACGAGGTCGGCGGCGGCCAGCACCTGGGGCGGGGTGACGATCCGCACCCCCGGCAGCAGCGCCTCGGCGCGCCGGCGGGAGGTGGCGGAGACCCCGGAGGCGGCGACCACGGTGTGCCCCGCGAGCTGCAGGGCGGCGCCCAGCGCGGGGCCGACCCGGCCGGTGCCCACCACGCCGACGGCGAGCCGGGCCGGCCGGGCGGCGGGGTCGCCGAGGTCTCCGAAGGCGGCGTCGCCGAGGCCGTCGGCGAGCGGGGCGAACTCGCCGGAGCCGGCGAAGTCGGACGGATCCACGCATCCACCCTTGTCCTGAATGACCGTTCCGGTCCCTCTGCGGGTACCGGACGTACCGCCCCAGTGTACGGGCGCCCCCGTCCGGTGGCCCTAGTCGGTGGCCCCGGCCCGGATCAGCCCGGCCTCGTACGCCAGCACCACGGCCTGGACCCGGTCGCGCAGGTTGAGCTTGGCCAGGATCCGGCCGACGTGGGTCTTCACGGTCGCCTCGGAGAGGACCAGCCGGGCCGCGATCTCGCCGTTCGACAGGCCCTGGGCGACCAGCAGGAACACCTCCCGCTCGCGCTCGGTGAGCGGGCCGAGGGCGTCCGAGCCGGGCGCGCTGTGGGGCGTGGGCAGCACCTCGGCGAAGCGGTCGATCATCCGGCGGGTGGTGGTCGGGGCGACGACCGCGTCCCCGCCGTGCACCGCGCGGATCGCGGCCACCAGCTCGGTCGGCGGGACGTCCTTGAGCAGGAAGCCGCTGGCCCCGGCCTTCAGCGCGGCGAAGGCGTACTCGTCCAGGTCGAAGGTGGTGAGGATGAGCACGTGCGGGGCGCCCGGCAGCGGGCTGCCGTCCTCGGCCAGGCAGATCCGGCGGGTCGCCTGGACGCCGTCCAGGCGGGGCATCCGGACGTCCATCAGGATCACGTCCACCGCGGTGTGCCGCAGCAGCTCCAGGGCCTGCGCGCCGTCGCCCGCCTCGGCGGCGATCTCGATGTCCCCCTGGGACTGCAGGATCATCCGGAACCCGGTGCGCAGCAGTTCCTGGTCGTCGACGAGCATCACGCGGATGGTCAAGGTGGGCTCCTAGGCAGAGGGGAAGCGGGCGGGGCTAGTGGGCCGCCTTGAGCGGGAGGACGGCGCGGATCCGGAAGCCGCCGCCGGGGCGGGGGCCCACGTCGAGGCTGCCGCTGACCATGCCGACCCGCTCGCGCATGCCGCGGAGGTGCGGAGCACGCCGAGCAGGCGGCGCATCTCGACCAGCGCCTGGCGGCCGGTGGAGGCGATCGTGCCGAGCGCCTCCTTGGCCTGCTGGGGCGAGTTGTCGAGGACGTACGCGGCGCCGTCGGCTTGGACGATCATCACCGAGACGTTGTGGGCGACGACGTCGTGCAGTTCGCGGGCGATCCGGGCGCGTTCGGCGGCGACCGCGACCTTGGCCTGGGCGTCCCGTTCGCGCTCCAGCCGGGCCGCGCGGTCCTCCAGCTCGGTCAGGTAGGCGCGGCGCACCCTCGTCAGCCGGCCCCACGCCCAGCACAGGATGAACGGCGTGCTCATCAGCAGCATGATCGCCGCCGACTCGCCGGCGCCGTACGGGTGGGAGGCGTAGTGCCCGTCGCCGATGTCGACCGTCTTCATCGGGTGCATCTGCCAGAACACCAGCGGCCCGGCGGACAGGCCGACGGTCAGTGCCAGCCGGGAGGTCCACTTCTGGCCGAAGGCGGCGCCGGTGTAGGCGAAGACCAGGTAGGCGATCGAGGAGCCGCCCGGTTCGACGTCGGCGAGCACCTGGCTGACGCCGAGGCCGATGGCGGCGGCCACGGTCACGTCGGGGTGGCGCCGGCGGAAGACCATCAGCGCGGGCAGCATCAGTGCGACCAGGAGGTCCGCGGAGAAGCGCCAGCCGTCGTCGGGGAGGTTGTCGTTCGGCAGCAGGCCGATGACGAGCACGATCGCCGCCCAGGCGGAGTCGACCACCATGGGGTGACGGCGGAGCCAGGCGTTGAGTCGATGCACGTGTCCAGCGTAGGCAGTCGCTCCGCGTGTCCAGGTCCGCCGGTAGGGCGATCCGTCCTACTCCGTAGGTCGGAGAAGCCCCGGCTCCGATTGGAAGGGGTCTCCCGCGGCCCGGTAGCGTCGCGCCCCATGACTTGGATGCGGTGGGCGCCCGCCATGGAACAGGCCCTGTACGACCCCGACCGGGGGTTCTACCGCAGGCCGGAGGGTCCCGCCGGTCACTTCCGCACGTCCGTGCACGCCTCCCCGAGGTTCGCCCGTGCGGTGGCCCGGCTGCTGCTGGAGGTTGACGAAGCCCTCGGTCGTCCGGAGGAGCTGGCCCTGGTCGACGTCGGGGCCGGACGGGGCGAACTGCTCGCCGGGGTGGTCGCCGAACTGTCGGGGGAGGCCGCCGGGGGGCTGCCCGGCGGCGCGCGCGGCGCCGGGCGCGGTGACGTGCTGTCGCGGCTGCGCCCGTACGGCGTGGAGATCGCGGACCGTCCCGCCGGACTGCCGTCCACAGCCCTGTGGACGGACGAACTGCCGCGCGGCCTGACCGGGCTGCTGTTCGCCAACGAGTGGCTGGACAACGTGCCGCTGGACGCCGGCGAGGTCGACGCCGACGGGGTGCTGCGCTACGTCGAGGTGGACACCGCGACCGGCGGGCAGCGCCTCGGCGAACCGGTCTCGGCGGCCGACGCGGCCTGGGCCGAGCGCTGGTGGCCGGTCGACGGACCCGGGGCGGTGGTGGAGTTCGGCGGCCCCCGGGACGCGGCCTGGGCGCGGGCCGTCACCGGGCTGGAACGCGGACTGGCCGTCGCCGTCGACTACGGGCACACGGCCGGGCGGCGCCCGCCCTTCGGTACCCACACCGGCTTCCGGGACGGCCGGGAGGTGGCCCCCCTGCCGGACGGCTCCTGCGACATCACCGCGCACGTCGCCCTGGACTCCGCCGCCGTGCCCGGTCTCCACAGCCTGTGGACGACCCAGCGGGAGGCGCTGCGCGCGCTCGGCGTCAGCGGCGGGCGGCCGCCGCTCGCACTCGCCTCCACCGACCCGGCGGGCTACCTGCGGGCGCTGGGCGGCGCGGGGGAGGGCGCCGAACTGACCGACCCGGGCGGCCTGGGCGGCTTCGGGTGGCTGGTGCAGACCGTCCGCATGCCGGTACCGGCGAGCTTGGAGCCCCTGCCGGGATGGCAGACTCTGGGGGCATGAGGGAGACCACGGTCGGCATCGGGGCGGGAGCCGAGAACTTCACCGGCGAGGCGGGCACCACCGACATGGTGCTCAACATCGGCCCGCAGCACCCGGCCACGCACGGCGTGCTGCGCCTGCGCCTGCTGCTCGACGGCGAGCGCATCGTCACCGCCGAGCCGGTGATCGGCTACATGCACCGGGGCGCGGAGAAGCTGTTCGAGGCCCGCGACTACCGGCAGATCATCATGCTGGCCAACCGGCACGACTGGCTCTCCGCCTTCTCCAACGAACTCGGCGTCGTCCTCGCCGTCGAGCGGATGCTCGGCATGGAGGTCCCCGAGCGGGCGGTGTGGGTCCGCACCCTGCTCGCCGAACTCAACCGGGTGCTCAACCACCTCATGTTCCTCGGCTCGTACCCGCTCGAACTCGGCGGCATCACCCCCGTCTTCCACGCCTTCAACAGCCGCGAAGACCTCCAGCACGTCCTCGAAGAGGCCTCCGGCGGCCGGATGCACTACATGTTCAACCGCGTCGGCGGTCTGAAGGAGGACCTGCCGGCCGGCTGGCTCGGCCGGGTCCGCACCGCCGTCGCCGCCGTCCGCTCCCAGCTGCCGGTCTTCGAGGACCTCGTCCTCGGCAACGAGATCTTCCGCGCCCGCACCGCCGGCGTCGGCGTCCTCACCAGGGACCAGGCCCAGGCCTACGGCGTCAGCGGCCCCATCGCCCGGGCCAGCGGCCTCGACTTCGACCTGCGCCGGGACGAGCCCTACCTCGCGTACGACTCCGAGGAACTGCGGCAGGTGCTCACCGTCGTCACCCGCGACGAAGGCGACTGCCTCGCCCGCTTCGAATGCCTGCTGGAGCAGACCGCCAACTCGCTGGACCTCGCCGACGCCTGCCTCGACAAGCTCGCCACCCTCCCGGCGGGCCCCGTCAACCAGCGGCTGCCCAAGGTGCTCAAGGCACCCGAGGGCAGCACCTACACGTGGACCGAGAACCCGCTCGGCATCAACGGCTACTACCTGGTCTCGCGCGGCGACAAGACGCCGTGGCGGCTCAAGCTGCGCTCGGCGTCCTTCAACAACGTCCAGGCGCTGACCGAACTGCTGCCGGGCACGCTGGTTGCGGACATGGTGGCGATCCTGGGGTCGATGTTCTTCGTGGTCGGCGACATCGACAAGTAGCCCGACGAGCAGCCCGACGAGTGGCGCCCCGGGCAGACTGCCCGGGGCGCCACTCGTCGGGCTACTTGGCCTTGGGCTTCTTGGCGGGCTCGGCCTTCCTGACCGGGTCCGCCGGGTGCGGGGCGACCCTGCGGTCGCCCTTGGTGGCGATCCGCTCCTCGCACAGGCCGGCCAGCACGTCGTAGGCCGCCCGGCCCATCAGCTCGGTGAGCTCGGGGCGGTAGCTGACGTACACCGGCTCCGCGCCCTGGTGTGCCGCCGGGGCTCCGGTGCACCACCAGTGCAGGTCGTGGCCGCCCGGGCCCCAGCCGCGCCGGTCGTACTCGCCGATCGAGACCTGCAGGTAGCGGCTGTCGTCCGGGCGGTCGATCCAGTCGTAGGTGCGACGGATCGGCAGCTGCCAGCAGACGTCCGGCTTGGTCTCCAGCGGCTCCCGGCCCTCCTTGAGGGCCAGCGCGTGCAGGGCGCAGCCGGCGCCGCCCGCGAAACCGGGGCTGTTCACGAAGATGCAGGCGCCCCCGACCCGGCGGGTCTGGCGGTCGCCGTCCTCGTCCAGCATGGTGATGCCGCCGGAGGTGCCGTCGCCGGACGTGATCCGCCCCTTGGCGTCGGTGCCCTCGGCGAAGTTCTCCCACAGCTCGGGCGTCAGCCGCGCCGCGTGCCCCAGGACGCGCTTCTCGTCGTCCTCGTCCGAGTAGTGCGCGCCCAGCGTGCAGCAGCCGTCCGACTCGCCGCGGCCCTCGCGGATGCCGTGGCAGCCCTGGCCGAACACGCAGGACCAGCGGGAGGTCAGCCAGGTGAGGTCGCAGCGGAAGACCTGCTCCTCGTCGGCGGGGTCGGCGAACTCGACCCAGGCGCGCGGGAAGTCGAGCGGAACCTCGTCGCGCGGGATCTCGCGGCGCAGGGTCGGCATCGCGAGGTCGACGGGGGCGGGGGAGGCCTTGGGCTTCGCCTTGGCCTTCTTCTTGGACGTTTCTGCTGGTGCCACCCGGCAAGGGTAGAGCTTTCGCGGGGGCGATGACGGGCTCGGTGCGGGGAAGGAGCGGGCCGGCGCGCGCCGCCGCGTCCCAGCGGTCCGGACCAGCGCGAATACCGCCGCACCCGCTCTCGCCCGGACCCGCATCGCGTAGCGTGGAGCGTTATGCGACTCGGTGTGCTCGACGTAGGTTCCAACACGGTCCACTTCCTCGTGGTGGACGCCCATCCGGGCGCTGCTCCGCTGCCCGCGTACTCGCACAAGGCCGAACTGCGCCTGGCCGAGCTGCTGGACGAGAACGGCGCGATAGGCGAGGCAGGCATCGAGCGGCTGGTCGGGCACGTCGCCTCGTCGCTGCGGGTCGCCGAGGACAAGGGCGTCGTGGACATCCTCCCGTTCGCGACGTCCGCCGTGCGCGAGGCCGCGAACGGCGAGGAGGTGCTGCGGCGGGTGGCCGCCGAGACGGGCGTCGAACTGCGGGTGCTGTCCGGGCAGGACGAGGCCCGGCTCACGTTCCTGGCCGTCCGCCGCTGGTTCGGCTGGTCCTCCGGCCGGCTGCTCAACCTCGACATCGGCGGCGGCTCGCTGGAGATCGCCTGCGGCCTGGACGAGCAGCCGGACGTCGCCTGCTCGCTGCCGCTGGGTGCCGGCCGGCTGACCGCCCGCTGGCTGCCCGGCGACGTCGCCGACCCGGCCGGGCTGCGCGAGTTGAGGCGCCACATCCGCGCCGAGATGGCCACCGTGGTCGGCGAGATAGCCCGACTTGGGCCGCCGCAGCACGCGGTCGCCACCTCCAAGACCTTCAAGCAGCTGGCCCGGATGACCGGCGCCGCCCCGGCCGACGCCGGCCCGTACGCCGACCGCCGGCTCACCCGCCGGGGGCTGGCCGCCTGGCTGCCGCGGCTGTCCTCGATGACGGTCGCCGAGCGCGCGCAGATCCCCGGAGTGTCCGAGGGGCGCGCCAAGCAGCTGCTGGCCGGCGCGCTGGTCGCCGACGCCGCGATGGACCTGCTCGGCCTGGAGGAGCTGGACGTCTGCCCCTGGGCGTTGCGCGAGGGCATCATCCTGCGCCGCCTGGACACCATGGACAGCCCCGCGGACCGGCGCCGTCCGGCGCTCACCCCGTAGGACGGCGTCCCGTTCGGCGCGCGCTCCGCTTACGCTGTCTCCCGTGGTGCAACCAGCGGGCGAGGACGGGACGCGGGAGGGCCGCGCTCCCGGGGACGGGCAGCCGCGGCCGGACAGCCCGCGCCGCCGGCTCGGCAAGGCGGTCAAGGGCGCCACCGCCGCGCAGGCGGCCAAGGCGGCCAGGGCTGCGAAAACAGCCAAGACTGCGAAAACAGCCAAGGCGGCCAAAACGGCCAAGGCCGGCAAAGCGGCCGAAGCGGCCGAAGCGGCCAACGGGACCACGGAGGCCAAGGCGGCCTCGGCCACCGCGAAGAAGGCCTCCGGGACGAAGCCCACGACGGCAACGCCCCCGGCTACGACCGCCGCCATGGCCAAGCCCTCGACGAAGCGGACCCCGTCGGCCGCTCCGACGGAGAACCCGGCCGACCGGAGCGGGCACCCCGCCGAGAAGCCCACCCGGAGCCGCGCCCCCCGCAAAGCCGCCGCCAAGGCCGCGCCGAAGGAGACCCGCACCGCCCGGGCCGCCGGAGCCGCCAAGGCCGCCGTCCAGTCGGTGCGCTCGGTCAAGGCCGCCCGCCGGGACGCCGCCCGTCCGCCGCTGCTGCGCACCACGGACCGGCTGGTGCTGCCCCGGCACCCGACCCTGCACATTCCCGACACGAAGGTGGTCCTGTCCACCGCCTCGGTGTACCCGGCGAGCACCGCCGTCGCCTTCGAGTCGGCCGCCAAGCTCGGCTACGACGGGGTCGAGGTGATGGTCTGGAACGACCCGGTCAGCCAGGACGTCGACGCCCTGCGCCGGCTCTCCGACGCCCATCAGCTGCCGATCCTGGCGGTGCACGCGCCCTGCCTGCTGATCACCCAGCGGGTGTGGACGACCGACCCGTGGACCAAGCTGGTCCGGGCCCGGGCGGCGGCGGAGAAGCTGGGCGCGAGCGCGGTCGTCGTCCATCCGCCGTTCCGCTGGCAGCGGCAGTACGCCCGGGACTTCGTCGAGGGCATCAACCGGATGGCGGGCGAGACCGATGTCCGCTTCGCCGTCGAGAACATGTACCCGTGGCGCTACCGGGACCGCGAGGTGCTGGCGTACGCCCCCGGTTGGGACGTCACGGACGAGGAGTACCGGCACTTCACCATCGACCTGTCGCACGTCGCGACCTCCCGGATCGACACCTTCGCCATGGTCGAGCGGATGGGCGAGCGGCTAGCCCACGTCCACCTGGCCGACGGCAGCGGCTCCGGCAAGGACGAGCACCTGATCCCCGGCCGTGGCAAGCAGCCGTGCGCCGAGTTGCTGGAACACCTGGCCCGTACCGGTTTCGACGGTCACGTGGTGCTGGAGGTCAACACCCGCCGCGCCGCGTCCCCCGCCGAACGCGAGGCCGATCTGGCCGAGGCGCTGGCCTTCACCCGCTTGCACCTGGCCACCCCCTCGCGCGTACGCTGAGCCGTGCGGAGCTCGTCCCGGAACGGCGAACTCCCTTGCGGAGGGGGCGACATGGCGGAGGGGGAGAGTTGACGGAGCAGCGGAACTACCGGGCGGCCGCCGGGAGCTTCGGCGCGGTGGCCGCCGAGTACGAGCGGGGCCGCCCCGGCTATCCCGACGAGCTGTTCGACGCGCTGGAGCGGCTGTGGGGCCGCGGCCTGAAGGGCGCCCGGGTGCTGGACGTCGGTGCCGGCACCGGCATCGCGACCCGGCTGCTGGCCGCCCGGGGCGCGGCCGTCGTCGGCGTGGAGCCCAGTGACGGCATGGCCGCCCGGTTCCTGGCCTCCTCACCCGGGCTGCCGCTGGTCCGCGGCAGCGGCGACGACCTGCCGTTCCACGACGACTCGGCGGACCTGGTGACGTACGCCCAGGCCTTCCACTGGACGTATCCGGAGCGGTCCGTCCCGGAGGCGGTCCGGGTCCTGCGGCCCGGCGGCGCCGTCGCGGCCTGGTGGAACGTGCACGACGAGACCGTCCCGTGGGTCCGGGCGCGGGCCGAGCGGATGGCCGCCGCCCTGCCCGCCCGCTACCACGGCTACGGCGGGATCACCGGGCACACCAGCCACTTCGCGCCGGCCGGTCTCGCGGTCGAACGGACGGTGCTGCACTGGGAGCGGCGGGTCACCGTCGACCACGTGCTCACCGACCTCACGTCCCGCTCGTACCTGGCCTCGCTCAGCCCGAAGGAGCGGGCGCCGGTGCTGGCCGCCGAGCGGGAGGCGCTGCTCGCCGAGTTCCCGGACGGGACCGTGGTCGAGCCGTTCAGCCTGGACCTCACCGTGGCCGTCGCCCCGGGGTGACCCCGCCCCGTGCCCGCAGCCCGCGCCCCGCACCTGGCGTCCCGGCGCCCCTGTCTCGACACCATGCCCCGGCGCCCCCGGCCCTGACCGCATCGCGGACGGCCGGTCCGTCGGCCGGACGGCGGGCGTAGGCTCGGTAGCCACAGCGGCCCCCGCACCCTCCCACCGGCGGGGCGCCGGCGAGAGCCCGAAGGAGTGGAGCACAGTGCCCGAGCTGAGGTCCCGTACGGTCACCCACGGTCGCAACATGGCAGGCGCCCGGGCGCTTCTCCGGGCGGCAGGCGTAGCCCGCGAGGACTTCGGCAAGCCGATCATCGCGGTCGCCAACTCCTTCACCGAGTTCGTCCCCGGCCACACCCACCTCCAGCCGGTCGGCCGGATCGTCTCCGAGGCGATCAAGCGGGCGGGTGGCATCCCGCGCGAGTTCAACACCATCGCCGTGGACGACGGCATCGCGATGGGCCACGGCGGCATGCTCTACTCGCTGCCCTCGCGGGACCTGATCGCCGACTCGGTCGAGTACATGGTCAACGCGCACTGCGCGGACGCCCTGATCTGCATCTCCAACTGCGACAAGATCACCCCGGGCATGCTGATGGCCGCGCTGCGCCTGAACATCCCGACCGTCTTCGTCTCCGGCGGCCCGATGGAGGCCGGCAAGGCCACCCTGGTCGACGGCACGGTGCGCAAGCTGGACCTGGTCGACGCGATCTCCCAGGCCGTCAACGAGAACGTCTCCGACGAGGACATCGCGATCATCGAGGAGAACGCCTGCCCCACCTGCGGGTCGTGCTCCGGGATGTTCACCGCCAACTCGATGAACTGCCTCACCGAGGCCATCGGCCTGTCGCTGCCCGGCAACGGCTCGGTGCTCGCCACCCACACCGCGCGCCGGGCGCTGTACGAGAAGGCCGGCGAGACCGTCGTCGCGATCACGAACCGCCACTACGGCGGTGACGACGCCTCCGTCCTGCCGCGCGCGATCGCCACCCGCGCCGCCTTCGAGAACGCCATGGCCCTGGACATCGCCATGGGCGGCTCGACCAACACGATCCTGCACCTGCTCGCCGCCGCCCAGGAGGCCGAGCTGGACTTCGACCAGCGGGCCATCGACGCGATCTCGCGCAAGGTGCCCTGCCTGTCCAAGGTCGCGCCCAACGGCTCCTACTACATGGAGGACGTCCACCGGGCCGGCGGCATCCCGGCGATCCTCGGCGAGTTGTACCGCGGCGGGCTGCTCAACGAGGACGTCCACACCGTGCACTCCGACTCGCTCGCCGAGTGGCTGAAGACCTGGGACGTGCGCGGCGGCTCGCCGTCCGCGGAGGCCGTCGAGCTGTGGCACGCCGCCCCGGGCTGCGTCCGTTCCGCCGAGGCCTTCTCGCAGTCCGAGCGCTGGGAGTCGCTGGACACCGACGCGGCCGGGGGCTGCATCCGCAGCGTCGAGCACGCCTACTCCGTCGAGGGCGGCCTGGCCGTGCTGTACGGGAACCTCGCCGAGGACGGCTGCATCGTGAAGACCGCCGGCGTGGACGAGTCGATCTGGACGTTCAGCGGCCCGGCCGTCGTGGTCGAGTCCCAGGAGGACGCCGTCGAGGCGATCCTCGCCAAGCGGGTCAAGGAGGGCGACGTCGTCGTCATCCGCTACGAGGGCCCCAAGGGCGGCCCGGGCATGCAGGAGATGCTCTACCCGACCTCCTTCCTCAAGGGCCGCGGCCTCGGCAAGGCCTGCGCCCTGGTCACCGACGGCCGCTTCTCCGGCGGCACCTCGGGCCTGTCCATCGGCCACGCCTCCCCGGAGGCGGCCTCCGGCGGCACCATCGCGCTGGTCGAGGACGGCGACACCATCGCCATCGACATCCCCGGCCGGACGATCTCCCTGGAGGTCCCGGACGAGGTCCTCGCCGAGCGCCGCCGCGCCCTGGAGGCCTCGGGCGGCTACCGCCCGAAGAACCGCGACCGCCAGGTCAGCCAGGCCCTGCGCGCCTACGCCGCGATGGCGACCTCCGCCGACAAGGGCGCCGTCCGCGACGTGGCCAAGCTCGGCTGAGAGCGGTGGACGACGGAGGAGCCGCCCCGGCGCGGGACGGCTCCTCCGGCACGTGCGGCGGCCGGGTGATAATCGACGGCGTGAGCGAGCAGCCCCCCACCCCCGCCCCCGCCCCGGCCCCCATGCCTGCCGGCGCCCCCGAGCCGGAGCCGATCCGCTGGTTCGGCACCAGCTGGCTGAACCGGGACGACGGCTACTGGCTGCGCCGGGTCGCCGTGTCGGCCGGCTCCCTGGTCGCGGCCGTCGCCGTGGTGCTGGTGCTGCGCTTCGGCGTCGAGGGCATCGCCCTGTCCGACAACGGCACCTTCCTCAACGCGCTGCTGACCGCCGCCATCGCGGTCTGCTCGATGATGTCCGTCCGGCGCACCTGGAAGGTGCTCACCGAGGGCAAGGACCGGCTGACCGGCTGGATGGCCGAGGACAAGTCGCTCGGCGCGGTCTGGTTGATCGGCGGCGCGGGCTCCCTGCTCGCCTACTTCGCCCGCAGCCTGGTGGAGGCCCCCGGCGAGGCGCTCCACCGGGCCTCCTACGAGCGCGCCGTCGCCCAGTATGAGAAGCGGCGGGCGAGCCGCAGCGGCCGGCCCGCCGCCAAGGCGCCGGGCCGGACCAAGCGCAAGCGCTGACCGGTCAGTCGCGGCTGATGGTGCCGCACCCCTCGGCCTGCTGGACGTCCTTGCTGCGGTCGTACGGGTCGACCGCCGGGCCGGTCGGCCGGGAGTCGGGGTTGTCCGGCTGCAGCGCGGCGAACTGGTCGAACTGCGGGTGGAAGAAGCCGTCGTAGACGTTGCAGGCCGAGTTGGCCGGGTCGGTCTGGCTCTTGGCGTACACGATCTTCTTCGGCTGGACCCGGTAGCGGCCCGGGTCGTAGAAGCGGAAGGTGTCCACCCGGCGCACGATCGTGCGGGTGGTCCAGGTGTCCCCGGCCACGTCGGCCGCCCGCACGACCAGGCCCACCGGCTTGGCGGTGCCGCCCTGCGGCGGGGCCGGCGTCGTGGGCTTCGCCGGCTGCGGGGCGCCGGTCGTCGGCTGGGGCGACCCGGCGCGCTTGGCGGCCTCGGGGCCGGGGCGCAGCGCGTACACGTAGCTGAAGTCGGTGTGGATCAGGACGCCCTTGTCCCCGTCGCCTTCGTAGGTCATCCGGCCCTGGACCTTGACGGTGTCGCCCACCGGGATCGCGTCGCGGGGGTCGAACCGGCTGAACCAGTCGGTCGGGTCGGTCTCCTTGGACGGGTGCTCCAGCGCGGCCCTCGCCCCGTCCTGGTCCTGCCGTTCCAGCATCGCCAGGGCGGCGTCCGGCCGCCCGCCCGCGATCACGTTCGGATCGAGGTTGGCGGCGACCAGGTAGTCCTTGACGGACTGCAGCTGGGCGGCCACCTGTTCGGTGGAGAACACGCCGGTGGCCTGGGCCTCGGGGACGACGAAGGCGTCGGCGCCGTTCGGCCAGCCCTCGGCGGGGGAGCCCGCCCAGGGGTGGTCGACGGTCGGCTGCTGTTCGTCGACCTTCGGCGGTGCGGTGGTCGGCTTGGCCGTCTCGGGGGCGACGGTCGGCACGGGGGCGTGGGCCGACGAGGAGCCGCCGTTGTGGTCCGCGTACCAGTTGCGCAGCCCGCCGATGTTCAGTGCGGCGAGCAGGACGGTGACGGTCAGCACGACGTAGAGGGGCGTGCGCCACTGCGGGCGGCGGCGCGGGCGCGGGTTGCCCCAGGGGTCGACCGCCTGGGGCTTCGGCTTGCGGCCGAAGCGCCGTTTGGGCGTGGGGCCGTCGTTGACCGAGCGGCGGCCGCCCGGGTCGACCGGCGGGGTGTGCTTCCACCGGGCGGAGAGCATGCGGGTGCGTCCGCTCTGCTCCTTGACGGCGGCGTTGCGGATGAACTCCTCGTCCAGGACGAGGTCGGCGAACGGGTCCCTGGAGCCCGTCCCGGACGGGTCGGACCCGCCCGGCTCGTCGCCCCGGGCGGGGCGCGGTTCCGGATCTTCGGCTATCGGCATCGCGCCAGTATGACGACGGGGTGTGACCATGCGTCGATCGGGGGCGCACCAGGTGGTGAACCGGTGTGTGCCGGGTGGTGATTCACCCCGTTTCGCCTGGAGCCGTGCCGGTGTCCGGCCTGCTCAGCCCTTGCGCCGGGCCTGCTTGACGGACCCCACCACCCCGGCGATCGCCAGCAGCAGGCCCGCCGGCAGCAGGGAGAGGAAGAAGGCGCCGAACAGGCCGGCGTCGCCGAGGAACAGCTGTGCCACGGTGTCGAGCACCAGCAGCCCGCCGGCGGCCGGGAGCGCCGACCGCCACGGGTGGTCGTTCGCCCAGCGGCTCAGCCGCCGGTCGGCGGTGTCGCGGCGCAGTTGCCCGCCGACGGTGCCGACCAGGAAGAAGAAGAACAGGGCCCAGCCGGCCGGTCCGGCCAGCATGCCCAACGACCAGCTCCCGGAGATCGCTTCGATCCCCAGGGCGGTCGCCCCCACCACCGCACCGACCCCCGCGGCGGTCCGCCACGGGCCCACGGTCGCTGCGGCGACGGCGAGTTGTCGGTTCTCACGTCGGGTCATTTCGTCGTGTGCCATGGCTCAACGGTGCGCCCGCCCGAGTCGGGTGGCCATAGGGGAATCCCCTGGTTTCCTCCCTAGGGCCCGTCGGGGACAGGCCCGGTGGGGCGCCCGGGGTGACGCGGGCGCCCGCGGACCGGACGGTCCCGGCGGGCCTCGTCGCGCGGTGCGAGGATGGCCGCAGTACCGAGGCAAGGAGCGGACGATGGGCAGCAGCGCAGCACACGGACAGAAGATCGCCTTCCTGGGCACCGGCAAGATCGGCGAGGCCCTGCTCTCCGGCCTGCTGCGGGCCGGAAAGGACCCGGCGGACGTCCTGGTGACCGCCCGCCGCCCCGAGCGCGCCGTCGAACTCGCCGCCCGCTACGGCGTGGTGGCCGTCTCCAACGCCGAGGCCGCCAAGCTGGCGGACACCCTGATCCTCGCGGTGAAGCCGCAGGACATGGGCACCCTGCTGGAGGAGCTGGCCCCGCACGTCGGCGCGGACCGGCTGGTGATCTCGGCGGCGGCGGGCGTGCCCACCTCGTGGTTCGAGGAGCGGCTGGCGGCCGGCACCCCGGTGGTCCGGGTGATGCCCAACACGCCGGTCCTGGTGGACGAGGGGATGAGCGTCATCTCGGCCGGCTCGTACGCCTCGGAGGAGCACCTGGTGCGCGCCGAGGAGATCTTCAGCTCGGTCGGCAAGGCGCTGCGGCTGCCCGAGTCCCAGCAGGACGCGGCCACCGCGCTGTCCGGCTCCGGCCCGGCCTACTTCTACTTCCTGGTCGAGGCGATGACCGATGCCGGCATCCTGCTCGGCCTGCCCCGGCAGGTGGCGCACGACCTGATCGTGCAGTCCGCGATCGGGGCGTCGGTGATGCTGCGCGACTCGGGCGAGCACCCGGTGAAGCTGCGCGAGGCGGTGACCTCGCCGGCCGGCACCACCATCGCCGCCATCCGCGAGCTGGAGAACCACGGGGTGCGCGCCGCGCTGCTGGGCGCTCTGGAGGCGGCCCGGGACCGCTCCCGGGAGCTGGCCTCCGGCGGCAGGTAGCCCGGGGCGGCCCGGCAGAAGTCCCTGCGCGACCCCTCCCGCAATCGCGGCACACCGCCTACGCTCTCGCCAACCTCGCCCTACCGGCTGGTAGCGAGGTCGCCCGGAGGCCCTGTGGAGGTCCGTATGAGTGCCGTGCCGTCCGCGATCCCGCCCGGCCTGCGCGTGGGGCGGGCCGCGCTCGCGGGCGGCTTCCTGCTCCAGGGCACCGTCTTCGCGCTGCTGGTCACCTGCATCCCGGAGATCCAGCACCGGTACGGGCTGAGCGACGGGCTGCTGCCGGTGTTCCTGGCCGCGGTGCCGATCCTGGCCGGGGTCGGCTCGATCACCTCCGAGCAGGTGGTGAAGCGCACCGGTGCCCGGGCCGTGCTGCGGGTCGTCCAGCCTGCCGTCTGCCTGATCCTGGCGGCGGTCGGGTTCGGTGACGGGCTGTGGCAACTCGCCCTGGCACTGGGCTCGTTCGGACTGCTCGTGGGGGCGCTGGACGCCAGCATGAACATGCTCGGGGTGAGCCTGCAGCACCGCTACGGCCGCTCGATCATGCTGGGTTTCCATGCCGCGTTCAGCCTCGGCGGCATCGTCGGCGCGGCCCTGGCGGGCCTCGGGTCGCACTACGGCCTCGGGCTGCCGGCGCTGTTCGGCGCGGCCGCCGCGGTCGTCGCCCCGCTCGCGGTGGTGACCGGCAGCCTCCCCCAGCCTCCGGCCGACCGGACTCCCGCCGCCGGCCCGGCCGGACCCGGCGACGCCGTCCGGGAGGCCGCCGAAGCCGCCGCCCGGTCCGTGCCGTGGCGGCCGCTGCTGCCGCTCTGCCTGGCGATGGCCTTCGCGTACATCGCGGACGCCTCGGTCTCCAACTACAGCGTCAAGTACCTCACCGACGGGCTGGGCAGCCGTGCGGACCTCGCCAAGCTCTCCTACCTCGGCTACATGGTCGCGATGCTGCTCGGCCGCACCCTGGGCGACCGCGCGGTGCAGCGCTTCGGCGCCGTCCCGGTGGTCCGCGGCGGTGCCGCGCTGGCCGCGTTCGGCTTCGGGGCGGCCGCCGTCGCACCGGCCGCCTGGGCGGGCATCGCCGGGTTCACCGTGCTGGGCTTCGGCATCTGCGCGATCATCCCGCAGGTGTTCGCGGCGGGCGGCCGGCTCTTCCCGGCCGACTCGGACGCCGCGGTGGCCCGGCTCAACCTTTTCAACTACGTGGGTTTCCTGGTCGGTTCGCCACTGGTCGGGGCGATCGCCGACGCGAGTTCGTACCGCTGGGCGCTGCTCGCCCCGATGCTGCTGGTGCTCGCCGTCGTGCCGCTGGCCGACCGCTTCGCCCCGGCGCCGGTGCCGGCCCCCGTCGCCGCGTGACGCCGGCCGGGTCCCCCACCCGGCCGAACCCGTAGGAGAGGCAGGACGCGGGGGCCACCGGGTGCGGACTGCCGTGCCGCCGCCCGGACATGCCCCCCACGTGCCCTGGCGGCCGCCCGGCCGCCGCCACCCGCTACGGTGGAGGCCATGCCCGAAGCCGAGCGTGACACCCCCTGCGGCCTGCACCTCTTCTGGGACGAGGCCGTCACCGCCTACGACTTCGGCCCCGGCCACCCGATGGATCCGACCCGGCTGGCCCTCACCATGCGCCTGGTCGAGGCCCTCGGACTGAACGGCGGCCCCGGGGTGACCGTCCGCTCCGCGCCGCCCGCCGGCGAGTCCACCCTCCGGCTGGTGCACACCCGGGAGTACGTCGAAGCGGTCAAGCACGCCGCCGCCCACCCCGAGCGGAGCGACCCCCGGCACGGCCTCGGCACCGACGACAACTGGTCGTTCCCCGCCATCCATTCGGCCTCGGCGCTGATCGCCGGGCAGTCCGTGGCCGCCGCCGAGGCGGTGTGGCGCGGCGAGACCCCGCACGCCGTCAACTTCGCCGGGGGCCTGCACCACGCGATGCCCGGCAAGGCCTCCGGCTTCTGCGTCTACAACGACCCGGCACTGGCCATCGCCCGGCTGCTCGAACTCGGCGCCGAGCGGGTCGCCTACGTCGACGTGGACGTCCACCACGGCGACGGCGTCCAGGAGGCCTTCTGGAACGACCCCCGGGTGCTCACGGTCTCCCTGCACGAGCACCCCGCCACGCTCTTCCCGCAGACCGGCTGGCCGACGGAGACCGGCGGCCCGGACGCCCCCGGCTCCGCCGCCAACCTGCCGCTGCCGGCCGGTACCGGCGACGCCGGGTGGCTGCGCGCCTTCCACGCCCTGGTGCCCGACCTGCTGGACGCCTTCCGGCCACAGGTCCTCGTCACCCAGCACGGCGCCGACACCCACCTGGAGGACCCGCTCGCCCACCTCGCCGTCACCCTGGACGCCCAGCGGCTGATCGCCGAGGAACTGCACGAGCTGGCCCACCGGCACGCCGACGGCCGCTGGGTGGCCACCGGCGGGGGCGGCTACGCCGTGGTGGACGTCGTCCCCCGCAGCTGGACGCACCTGGTCGCCACCGCCGCGGGGCGGCCCGTCGACCCGGCCACCGAGACCCCCGAGTCCTGGCGCGCCGAGGTCTACCGCCGCACCCGCCGCCCGGCCCCGCTGCGGATGACCGACGGCGCCCGCCCGGCCTGGCGCGACTTCGACGCGGGTTACGATCCGGCCGACCGGCTCGATCAGGCCATCCTCGCCGGCCGCCGTGCGGTGTTCCCCCACCACGGCCTGCTGGCCTGATCCCGCCGCCCCGCCCGGGGCCCGCCGGGCGGTGCGTACGTCGACCGGTGCGATCGGCGGAGCGGCTACGTACTGCAACAGTCCTATCTCTCACCGTACGAGGACTGCACTTCCCCTCTTCCCACTGGTACCACCCATAACTACTCTGGGGATACACGTGTGCCGGTGGAGTCACCGGAGGGGAAGCCGGTGCCTTGCACACGGGTAAGGGTCGGGTGATGGTCATGAGTTCCGTGGAGCGTCCCCTGCAGGAAGTCGTCTTCCTGACCGTGGCGGAGGTCGCTGCGGTCATGCGGGTGTCCAAGATGACGGTGTACCGCCTGGTGCACAGCGGAGAGCTGCCGGCCATCCGGGTCGGACGGTCCTTCCGGGTGCCCCAGCAGGCGGTGCACGAGTACCTCAAGGAGTCGTACGTGCGGCTCGAGAGCGCGTAGCACCAGGGTCGGCGGGGCCCGGTCCGCAGCCGTGGACCGGGCCCCGTTCGCCCCGGATTTCCCCGGAGTTTCCCGGTCGCCCGGAGCGCGATTACGGCCCCGGCCGTGCGGACGGTAGGCTAGGCCCCCACGTCAGTCGTATGGACTCCGTCTCTCACGGACGAGAGTCTCAGTGAGCGAGGGTTGTTCCGTGGGCTCTGTCATCAAGAAGCGTCGCAAGCGTATGGCCAAGAAGAAGCACCGCAAGCTTCTGAAGCGGACCCGCGTCCAGCGTCGCAACAAGAAGTAAGCGTCCCCGGCCGCGCACCGCGCGCCCGACGCTTCCACCGCCCGTCCGGCCCCCGTGGCCGGGCGGGCGGTGTCGTTTCACCGCCCGGTGGGGCGGCGCGGTACGGTGCACGCAGGCCGATCGGGTCGTGGGAATGGGGTGCAGCACCGTGGGCGTGGTCGTGCTCGTCACCGGCGTGGCGCGCCATCTCGGTGCCCGTTTCGCCGCTGAGGTCCGCCGCCGCCCGGGCGTGGACCTGGTCGTCGGGGTGGACGTGCAGCCGCCCCGGTCGCCGGCCGCGGAGCCGGACGGCCCGGCCGCCCCCTACCGCTTCCACCAGCTCGACCTGCGCCGCCCGGCGCTGTCCCGGGTGCTCGCCGAGCACCAGGTCGACACCGTGGTGCACCTCAGCGTCAGCGCCACCGGCCTGGGCTCCACCAACCGCTCCGCGGTGAAGGAGTCCAACGTCATCGGCACCATGCAACTGCTCGGCGCCTGCCAGAAGGCGCCGGCGGTGCGCCGACTGGTGGTCAAGTCCACCACCGGCGTGTACGGCTCCGCGCCCCGCGACCCGGCGGTGTTCAGCGAGCGGATCCAGCCGAAGGACCCGCCCGGCGGCGGCTTCGCCAAGGATGCGGCCGAAGTCGAGGGCTACGCGCGCGGCTTCGCCCGGCGCCGGCCGGACGTCGCGGTGACGGTGCTGCGGTTCGCCAACATCGTCGGCCCGAACGCGGACACCCCGCTCAGCGAGTACTTCGCCCTGCCGGTGCTGCCCACCGTCCTCGGCTACGACCCCCGGCTGCAGTTCGTCCACGAGGACGACGCCGTCGCCGTGCTCTGCCGGGCCGTCGGCGAGCCCGAGCCGGGCACCACCAACACCGGGACCTTCAACGTGGCCGGGGAGGGCGTGCTGCTGCTCTCCCAGTGCGCCCGCCGGCTCGGCCGGCCGACCCTGCCGCTGCTGCTGCCCGCGGTCAGCTGGATGGCCGTCCTGGCCCGGCAGACCCGACTGGTCGACGTCTCGACGGAGCAGCTGCGGCTGCTCACCCACGGCCGCGTGGTGGACACCTCGCGGTTGCGCGAGACCTTCGGCTACCGCCCGGCGTTCACCACCCCGGAGGCCTTCGCCGACTTCGCCGCCGCCCAGGGGCCGGGCCTGCTCCCGCCCGAGCGGCTGGCCGCCGTCACCGACCGGCTGACCGCCCTGCTCGGCCCGGAAGGGCCCGCCGGCACCGCCACCGCCACCGCCACCGCCGCCGTACCGAACCGCCCCCGCCGACCGAGGAGCTGAACCCGCGATGAGTGCCGCAGCCGAGAACGCGCCGGGCGAGGCCAAGGTCATCCCGATCGAGTCCGCGCCCAGCTGGTCCGAGCCCGAGGGCCCGGGCGCCGGGCTGGCCGACCGGCTCGCCGGGGCGGTCGGCGCAGCGCTGTCCGGGCCGCTCGGGCCGACGGCCGCCCGGCTGTTCGGCAAGGGCTGGGAAGGCCGCGCCGCCGAGGGGCTGGCCTTCCTGCGCCGCCGGGTCACCGGCGACTACGAGGTCGACGAGTTCGGCTTCGACCGCGAGCTCACCGAGGAGGTGCTGCTCGCACTGCTGCGCCCGCTGGCCGAGAAGTACTTCCGGATCGACGTCCAGGGCGTGGAGAACATCCCGGCCGAGGGCGGGGCGCTGGTCGTCGCCAACCACTCCGGAACGATCCCGCTGGACGCCCTGATGACCCAGGTGGTCATCCACGACCACCACCCGAACCGGCGGCACCTGCGGATGCTCGCCGCCGACCTGGTCTTCGTGCTGCCCGGCGTCAACGAGCTGGCCCGCAAGGCCGGCCACACGCTGGCCTGCAACGAGGACGCCCAGGCGCTGCTGGAGCGCGGCGAGGTGGTCGGGGTCTGGCCGGAGGGCTTCAAGGGCATCGGCAAGCCGTTCTCCGAGCGCTACAAGCTCCAGCGGTTCGGCCGCGGCGGTTTCGTGGCCTCGGCGCTGCGGGCGAGGGTGCCGATCGTGCCCTGCTCGATCGTCGGGGCGGAGGAGACCTACCCGATGGTGGGCAACGTGAAGACGCTGGCCCGGCTGCTGGGCCTGCCGTACGTGCCGATCACACCGACGTTCCCCTGGCTGGGCCCGCTCGGGATGCTGCCGCTGCCGACCAAGTGGACGATCCGCTTCGGCGAGCCGATCGCCACCGACGGGTACCCGGCGGAGGCGGCGGACGACCCGATGCTGGTCTTCGACCTGGCCGACGAAGTGCGCGAGACCATCCAGCACACGCTCTACCAGCTGCTGGTGCAGCGGCGCTCGGTGTTCTTCTGACGCTCGGGCGCCCGCCGCACGGCGGGCAGCAGGGCGGCAGGGCAGTAGGCAGTAGGACAGCAGGCCGGGGGCCCCGCGGATATCGCACTCCGCGGAGCCCCCGGCCTGCGGCCGTCAGCCGCCGAGGATCCGCAGCCCGGGCAGCAGGCCCGGGACCAGCGGGGGCACCTCGACGCCCTGCTGCCGGGCCGCGTCCGGGGTGCCCGGTGTGCCGGACGGCTGCGGCGCCTGCGACGGGGCCGCGTCGGAGCTCGGCGAGGGCTTGGTGCCGGTGAGCCCGCCGGTGAGGTCGCCGACCAGCCCGTTGACGGCGTCCGGCGCGCTGGTGGGCAGGGTGCCGGGCAGCCCGCCGCCCTTGCCGAGGCCGCCGGTCGCGCCGGCGCCGGGGTTGGCCGGGGCGCGCTCGGTGCTGCCGGGGCGGTTGCCGCCGGTCGCGCCGCTGCCCGGGGACTGGGCGCCCGGCGCGTCGGCGGAGCCGCCGGTCGGGGCGCCGGCCGGGGATCCGCCGGCCGGGCCGGACGAGTCGCCGCCCGCTCCGGGGCCGGCCGTGCCACCGCTCTTGGCGGGGGCCTGGACCAGCCGCAGGGGCGCGACGTCCTCGCTTATGTCGTCGAAGAGCCGGTTGACCAGGTCGGCCTGCTGGGTGAGCTGGACGGGCAGTTTGCCCTGCAGTTCGGACCAGCGGCCGTCCTCGTCGTGGGCGAAGCCGGCCAGCGCGCGCATCGGGTCGAGGGAGCCGTTGCTGCGGTAGACCGAGCGCAGCAGCTCGCGGCCCTTGAGGGCGTCGGCGTGCATGTCGTCCAGCGCGTGGCGGACCTGCTCGACGGTGGCTGGGCTCAGCCCGCCGGCCGGGCCGGTGCGGCCGACCAGGGCATCGGCCTCGCCGAGCCGGGTGGCCGCGTTGTCGAGCAGCAGTTCGCCGCGCTCGGCGTCGGAGCCCGCGAAGTCCAGCCGGAGCCCTTCGAGGCCGCGCTTGAGGCCGTACAGCGTGTCCCCGGGGAGGGCGTTGGAACTCGCCGCGGCGGCGCCGGTCAGGCTGCCGACGGCGAGCCCGGCGACCAGCCCGCCGATGGCGAACCGGCGGCTCCAGCGGCCGCGCGGCGCCGTCCGGATCGCCCGGTGGCGGCGCTGGCGGGGCACCGTGGCGCCCGGCCCGCCGGCGAAGGCCTGCTCGAACGCGGCCATCAGCTGGGCTCGTTGGACCGTTCGGACCTCCCGGTCCAGCGCCGGACCGGGTAGCGCCCCCAGCGATTCGGTCAGGCCGACCAGTTCGGCCATCGCGACCGAACCGGCGGCGGCGCCAGTGGTGTTGGCCGATTCCGCGTTGGCCGCAGCGCGTTGCTCCGTCTGGTGGGCCTCCAGCGCCTCGGCGAAGGCCTTCGCCCGCCGGTGCTCCAGCACGTTTGCCGTCACGGGCCACACCTCCCTTCGTCGTTGTCGACACGCCGGCCTGCCGGACGGTTGCCCCGGCTGGCCAAAGCCACTCCATCGGGTGACAGGTCGCAATTCGGCTTGACCGTACGCCTGGTGGAGGCTTGCACGCTGGCCAACGAGCGGTACGGGCGGTCGGTTACGCACGGCTGATCATCGGACCGACCGTTCACCCTGACGTGTCGGCCGGGTGCGGACGGTGACGTACGGCCGGGCGGCCGCGCGGCTATCTCCCCGTCGGTCACGACCGGCTCACCGCGCGTCGGGCGGGAGCAGCCGGGCCAGCGTGCGCACGGCGCGGTACTGGAGGGTCTTGATGGCGCCCTCGTTCTTGCCCATGATCCGGGCCGTCTCGGCCACCGAGAGCCCCTGGAGGAAGCGCAGGGTGACGCACTCCTGCTGCTGCGGGTTGAGCCGGCGCACCGCGTCCAGCAGGGCGGCGTTGGAGAGCGACTCCAGGACCGACTCCTCCGGGCTGCGCTCGCACTCGTTGGAGTCGAGCATCTCGCCGGTGGTGACCTCCAGCCGGAAGCGGCTGGACTTGAAGTGGTCGGCGACCAGGTTGCGGGCGATGGTGACCAGCCAGGCGCCGAAGTCCCGGCCCTGCCAGGTGAAGGTGCCGATCCGGCGCAGCGCGCGCAGGAACGTCTCGCTGGTGAGGTCCTCGGCGGTGGCCCGGCTGCCGACCCGGTAGTAGATGTAGCGGTAGACGGTGTCCGCGTAGTGGTCGTAGAGCCGGCCGAAGGCCTCGCTCTCGCCGGCCTGGGCCCGCTCGACCAGCTCCATGATGGGGTTGTGCTCGGTCTCGTAGCCGGGTCCGGTCGTCGTCCGGGAGCGGCCGCGCCCGGTGCCGGTGGTGCCGGTGCGGCCGCGCGATCCGGTGCCGGTCGAGCCGGCGGCGGTGGTGCGCAGCGCCAGGCCGGCGTGGTGCGCGTGGCCGAACGGTCCGCCGGCGGGCACGAGTTGGGGCGAGGCGGCGAGCTGGCTGCGGAGCAGGGTGCGCAGCAGGTCCAGGCCGGTGGAGATCTGCCGCTCGGCGGCGGGGCGGCCGCGGTGGCCGGTGCGGGGGCGCAGGGGCGCGGACGACGGGCGGGAGGGTGCAGGCGCGTCGTTCCGGACGGGTGGGTACACGGGACTCCCAGAGGCAGAACTGTGGACGGATCACCTCCGCCTGCGCGGAGAGCACTCCCGACGCACCCGTTCGGGCGGGACGCGTGGTGACGTGCATCCAGGAGAGAATAACGCTTTGTGCAATGACAGCTACACCGTGTGGTCGAAGTGGTCGTTTGGGATCCAGTTGTTGTGCATATTCGGCTGACACTGACCGGAGCTGTCATCGTTCATCCGGCTCAACGTGATCGAACAGGCGCTCAGGGTGACCAATTCGGGGGTCCGCCGGGCGGTTTCCCAGCCTTGGGGCTCGGCAACCCCCGACTTTCCCGGTCTGGCGAACGATCAGAACCGGTCAGCGGCTGGCAGGTTCGTGCATTGGCCCCGGACTGTACTGCGGCGAAAGGGAGTTCGCCCGTACGAGCGGCCAGGTCAGGGGCCTGGTTGACGCCTCGTCACCCGCCCGGGCGAGCCCGGCGGAGTGACCCGCGCAGGCCCGCTGACGGCCCGGTGACGGCCCGCTCTCGGCCCCGGAGACGCCCGGAGGCGCCCGGAGAGGCCCGCACCGGGCCCGCCCGGAGACCGCGGCGCTTCAGGCGCGGCGGCGGCGCCGTCGGTACAGCGCGACCCCGGCCGCCGTGGCGCCGGCCGCCACCCCGAGCGCGGCCGCCGCCGGCAGGCCCACCCGGGCCGCCTTCCGCCCGGTCCGGAAGTCCCGCACCCGCCACCCCTGGGCCCGGGCGTGGCGGCGCAGCGCGCCGTCCGGGTTCACCACGTACGGATGGCCCACCAGCGAGAGCATCGGGATGTCGTTGGCGGAGTCGCTGTACGCGGCGCAGCGGTCGAGGTCGAGCCGTTCGCGCCGGGCCAGCGCCCCGACGGCGGCGGCCTTGGCCGGTCCGTGCAGCAGGTCGCCGACGAGCCGGCCGGTGTAGCGGCCGTCCCTGGCTTCGGCGACGGTGCCGAGCGCGCCGGTCATGCCGAGTCGGCGGGCGATGATCCGGGCCACCTCCAGCGGGGCGGCGGTGACCAGCCAGACCCGCTGGCCGGCATCCAGGTGCATCTGGACGAGGGCGCGGGTGCCCGGCCAGATCTTGTCCGCGACGACCTCCTCGAAGATCTCCTCGCAGATCGCCTCCAGGTCGGCGGTGGGCTTGCCGGCGACGATGCCGAGGGCGGTGTGCTGGGCGTCCGAGATGTGCTCCGGGTCCTCGGCGCCGTGCAGCCGGAACCAGGCCTGCTGCCAGGCGAAGCGGGCGATGTCCCGGTGGGTGAGGAAGCCGCGGCGGTAGAGGCCGACGCCGAGGTAGAAGATCGCGGCGCCGCGCAGGATGGTGTTGTCGCAGTCGAAGAAGGCGGCGGCGTGGGGGTCGCCCGGCTCCGGGGTGTGGTTCTCGGTCGGGGCCTTGGGTGCCTTGGCGGCCTTTCCGGGCGAGGGCGCGGCCGGCGCGGCCCCGGCCTCCCGGTCCGTGCCGGTGTCCGGGTCGGCAGCGGGGACGGGCTCGGCGCGCAGCGCGGCCTCGGCCGCCTCGGCCGCGGCTTCGCCGGCCAGGGCGCTCCGCTCGGTGGTGGAACGCTTCGCCTGGGTGAGCCTTCGGAGCACGGCCATGCCATCGAGCATAGCCAGCCGGACGCGGAGCGTCCGTGACGGAGCCGTGCCCGGGAGGTGAACAGCGCGACCGGGCGCGGACCGGTCCTGCGGCGGCCGCAGAATGGGGTGGTGAGCCCACTGCTGCGACGTAAGAGCCCCCGGCCCGCGGACCGGACCGTGACCCTGGTCGGCAAGCCCGGCTGCCACCTGTGCGACGAGGCCCGCGAGGTGATCGTCCGGGTGGCGGGCGAGCTCGGGGCGTCCTTCGAGGAGAAGGACATCACCCAGGACGAGGAGCTGTACCGCCGCTACTGGGAGCAGATCCCGGTGACCCTGATCGACGGCCGTCAGCACGACTTCTGGCGGGTCGACGAGCGCCGGCTGCGCACCGCCCTCGGCGCCTGACCTCCCGTTCGCGCGCCGGCCGCCCCCGCCACTCGGCGGGGGCGCTTCGCCGAATCGTTGCCAAAGACACTCCGTTCCGGCTTGGGGCGGGGCGGGTTGGTCGGCTTACGATCGAACGCGTTTGCGCCCATGGGGGGCTGAGCACACGAGGAGTGCCGCCATGCTTCCCGGTCCTACCCCTGGGACGCCCGGAACCCCGCCCGGGGCCGGGGGCTTCGCCGTGGTGGACGTGGAGGCGACCGGCCGCAGCCCGTGGCGGCACCGGGTGGTCGAGGTCGCGGTGGTGCTGCTCGACGAGCGGCTGCGGCCCGAGGGCGAGTTCGCCACCCTGCTGGACCCGCTCGGCCCGGTCGGCCCGACCCACGTGCACCGGATACGCCAGAGCGACGTCGAGGGCGCCCCGCGGTTCCGGGAGGTCGCCCCGCTGCTGCTGGAGCTGCTGGCCGGCCGGGTGCTGGTCGGCCACCACGTCAGCTGCGACCACGCCTTCCTGGACCGCGAGTTCGCCCGGATCGGAGTGCCGCTGCCGCCCGTCCCGCTGCTGTGCACGATGCGGCTGGCGCGGGCCCACCTGCCGGAGGCGCCCGGGTACGGCCTGGCGGCCTGCGTGGAGTCGGCCGGTCTGGGCTGGTACCCGGCGCACACCGCGCTGGGCGACGCCCGGGTGACCGCGGAGCTGCTGCGGCACTGCCTGGGTGCCCCGTCGTGCCCGCCGGACGACTGGACGGGCCCGCTGCGCGAGGCGGCCCGGGTGCCCTGGCCGCGGCTGGGCCGGGCCCGCTCCCGCCCGTCCGGCGCGGCCGTCCCGCTGCTGCGCCGGGAGGCGCCGTACGGCCCCTGGCTGCCCGACGCGCAGGCCCCGGAGGTCGTACTGACGCAGGCCGGTGCTATGCGCTCGACGGCGTGATGCGCATCACTGTGCCGGGACAAATCGGACACCATCTTTGTGCACACGTTCACAAACGCATAGCCTGGCTGTCAAAGCCCAGCTTCACCCACAGGAGCACCGTGGCAATCGGCCGATCACCACAGAGCAGTTCGCAGACGCCCGACCAGGGCGCCGCGCGCCGACCCTCGCGTGCCCGGGGCATCCCGGAGGCGACCGTCGCCCGGCTCCCCCTGTACCTGCGGGCCCTCACCGCGCTCTCCGAGCGCTCGGTGCCGACCGTCTCCTCCGAGGAACTGGCCGCCGCGGCCGGCGTGAACTCCGCCAAGCTCCGCAAGGACTTCTCCTACCTCGGCTCCTACGGCACCCGGGGCGTCGGCTACGACGTCGAGTACCTCGTCTACCAGATCTCCCGCGAGCTCGGCCTGACCCAGGACTGGCCGGTCGTCATCGTCGGCATCGGGAACCTCGGCCACGCCCTCGCCAACTACGGCGGCTTCGCCTCCCGCGGCTTCCGGGTGGCCGCCCTGCTGGACGCCGACGCGAACGTGGTCGGCACCAGTGCCGCCGGCCTGCCGGTGCGCCACATGGACGAGCTGGAGTCGATCGTCGAGAGCCAGCACGTGTCCATCGGCGTGATCACCACCCCGCCCGGTGCCGCCCAGCAGGTGTGCGACCGGCTGGTCGAGGCGGGCGTGACGAGCATCCTGAACTTCGCCCCGACCGTGCTGACCGTCCCGGACGGCGTGGACGTGCGCAAGGTGGACCTCTCCATCGAGCTGCAGATCCTCGCCTTCCACGAGCAGCGCAAGGCCGGCGAGGAGCCGGACGACCGCGCCGAGTCGGTGCTCGACCGCGCCCCCGGCCCGGTCCGGGCGGCCGCCGCCAAGCTGCGCCGCGCGGCCGGCGCCACCGGCAAGGCCCGCGGCACCGCCGAGGCGGCGGCCAAGGAACCGGCCGACCAGGCCAAGGCGAAGACCGCCAAGGGCGGCGACGGGGATCTCTCCGCGGTGATGCCCGCATGAACACCGAGAGCTGTGAGGGGCGGGCATGAGCCTTCTCGTCGTAGGGCTGAGCCATCGCACGGCCCCGGTCGGGGTGCTGGAGCGCGCCGCGCTGACCGGTGACGTGCCGACCCGGCTGCTGCACGACGCGGCCGCGACCGCCACGGTCGGCGAAGCCGCGCTGCTGAACACCTGCAACCGGATCGAGCTGTACGCGGACGTGGACAAGTTCCACGCCGGCGTCGCCGAGCTGTCGCTGCTGCTGGCCCACCACAGCGGTGTGGACCTGGAGGAGCTGACCTCCCACCTGTACGTCCACTACGAGGACCGCGCCGTCCACCACCTCTTCTCGGTCGCCTGCGGCCTGGACTCGATGGTGGTCGGCGAGGGCCAGATCCTCGGCCAGCTGCGCGACGCGCTGGCCAAGGCGCAGGAGGAGCACACCGCCGGGCGCGGCCTGAACGAGCTGTTCCAGCAGGCGCTGCGGGTCGGCAAGCGGGCGCACAGCGAGACCGGCATCGACAAGGCCGGCCAGTCGCTGGTCACCTTCGGCCTGGAGCAGGTCGCCGCGGGCGCGGGCGAGATCGCCGGCAAGCGCGCGCTGGTGGTCGGCGCCGGCTCGATGAGCTCGCTGGCCGCCGCCACCCTGGTCCGCTCCGGCGTGACCGACCTGCTGATCGCCAACCGGACGCCGGCGCGCGCCGAACGCCTGGTCGAGATCCTCGGCCCGGACGTGGCCCGCACCCTGGACCTCGCCAAGGTGCCGGAGGCGCTGGCCGACGTCGACCTGGTGATCTCCTGCACCGGCGCGGCCGGCGTGGTGGTCAGGGCCGAGGACGTGGCCGCCGCGGTCGCCCTGCGCACGGCCCCCGAGCCGCTCGCCCTGCTGGACCTGGCCATGCCGCGCGACGTCGACCACGCCGTGCACGAGCTGGCCGGCGCCCTGCTGGTCGACCTGGAGAGCCTCTCCCACGCGCACGCCGCCAGCCCCGGCGCCGGCGACGTCGACCAGGTCACCCGGATCGTCGCCGACGAGGTGAGCGCCTTCGGCGCCGCCCAGCGGGCCGCCCGGATCGCACCGACCGTGGTCGCCCTGCGCTCGATGGCCTCGGACGTGGTCGCCGCCGAACTGGGCCGGCTGGACTCCCGGCTGCCCGACCTGGACGAGCGCTCCCGCGCCGAGATCGCCCAGACCGTCCGCCGCGTCGTCGACAAGCTGCTGCACGCCCCGACCGTCCGGGTGAAGCAGCTGGCCGCCGAGCCCGGCGGCGCCTCCTACGCGGAGGCCCTGCGCGAGCTGTTCGACCTCGACCCGGCAGCCGTGCACGCCGTGTCCGGCACGCCGGTCGGCGGCCCGCCCCAGCCCTCCGCCGGGGGCACCAGATGAACCGTCAGCCATCCCACGAGTACCACCGGGACGATCACCTCATGAATGGTCAACCGATCACGGAGCAGCCTCCGGGCACCGCGCCCCTGCGGCTCGGCACCCGGCGCAGCGCCCTCGCCATGGCCCAGTCGGGCATGGTGGCCCGCGAGGTGACCAGGCTCACCGGGCGCCGCGTCGACCTGGTCGAGATCACCACCTACGGCGACACCTCGCGGGAGGCGCTGGCGCAGATCGGCGGCACCGGCGTGTTCGTCTCCGCGCTGCGCGACGCGCTGCTGGAAGGCCGGATCGACTTCGCCGTGCACTCCCTCAAGGACCTGCCCACCGCCGCCCCCCGGGGCCTGGCGCTGGCCGCCGTCCCCCGGCGCGAGGATGCCCGGGACGCCCTGGTCGCGGCCGAGGGCCTGACCCTGGACGAGCTGGTCGAGAAGCTGGCCGGAGCCGGTCGCCCGGCCCGGATCGGCACCGGCTCGCCCCGCCGGATGGCCCAGCTGAACGCCTGGGCGGCCGCCCGCGGCGCCCAGCTGGAGACCGTCGCGATCCGCGGCAACGTGGACACCCGGATCGGCTACGTGGCCGGCGGCGAACTGGACGCCGTCGTGCTGGCGACGGCCGGCCTGAACCGGCTCGGCCGCGGCGCCGAGGTCTCCCAGCACCTCGACCCCGAGCTGATGCTCCCCGCCCCCGGCCAGGGCGCGCTCGCCATCGAGTGCGCCACCGCCGACACGGAGCTGACCGCCGCGCTCGCGGCCCTGGACCACGCCCCCACCCGGGTCGCCGTGGTCGCCGAGCGCGCCCTGCTGGCCACCCTGGAGGCCGGCTGCTCGGCGCCGGTGGCCGCGCTGGCCACCTGGGGCCGGGAGAACGAACTGCGGCTGGACGGAGTGGTCGGCAACCCCGACGGCTCCGCCCTGCTGAAGATGTCCGCCAACGGTCCGATCGTCCTCGACGAGACCGCCGAGCAGCAGGCGGCGGCCCTCGGCCGCGCACTGGCTGACCGGCTGCTCGGCGCGGGCGCGGCCGCCCTGATGGGGGAGCGAGCCCGATGAGCCCCACCGCCGCCACCGACGCCCTGTTCCCGGCGGGACAGCCCGCCACCGGACGGTGCACCTTCCTGGGCGCGGGCCCCGGGGACCCGGGCCTGCTGACCCTGCGCGCGGTCGAGGTGCTGTCCACGGCCGACGTCCTGGTCGCCGACCCGCTGACCGCGGCCGCCGTGCGCAGCCACTGCCCGGCCGCCGTCCAGGTGCACGCCCCCGCCACCGAGGGCACCGACTTCGACCTGGCCAAGCTGGTCGCCGAGGCCGTCCGCTCGGGCAAGCACGTGGTCCGCACCGTCGACGGCGACCCGGGCCTGGACGGCTGCGCCGCCGAGGAGATGCTCCGCTGCGCCGGCGACGGGATCCCGTTCGAGGTGATCCCGGGCGTCGCCCAGTCGGTCGGCGTCCCGGCGTACGCGGGCGTTCCGCTGCGGGGCGGCTCCGGCACTGACGTGCGCTTCGTGGACGGCGTCCAGCTGCTGTCCGGCGCGCCGGTGGACCTGGGCGCGGCGGAGACCACCCTGGTGGTCCGCACCACCCTGGGCCAGCTGCCGGCCACCGCCGCCGCGCTGGTCTCCAACGGGCGCAAGCCGGAGTCGGCGCTGAGCGCGACGCTCTCCGGCACCACCACCCGCCAGCGGACCTTCACCTCCACGCTGTCCGGCATCGCGGCCGACCTGAAGGCCGCCAGGGTGCTCCCCTCGCCGGTCTCCGCCCCGGTCGACCCGGCCACCCCGGTGATAGCCGTGGTGGGCGAGCAGGTCGCCCACCGGGCCTCGCACTCGTGGTTCGAGACCAAGCCGCTGTTCGGCTGGAACGTCCTCGTGCCGCGCACCAAGGAGCAGGCCACCGGCCTGTCCGAGCAGCTGCGCTCGTACGGCGCGGTGCCGCAGGAGGTGCCGACCATCGCGGTCGAGCCGCCGCGCACCCCGCAGCAGATGGAGCGGGCCATCAAGGGCCTGGTCACCGGCCGCTACGAGTGGATCGCCTTCACCTCGGTGAACGCGGTGCGCGCCGTCCGGGAGAAGTTCGAGGAGTACGGCCTGGACGCCCGGGCGTTCGCCGGGATCAAGGTCGCGGCGGTCGGCGAGACCACCGCGCAGGCCCTGGTGGACTTCGGTGTGAAGCCGGACCTGGTGCCCTCCGGCGAGCAGTCCGCCGCCGGTCTGCTGGAGGACTGGCCGCCGTACGACCCGGTCTTCGACCCGATCGACCGGGTGCTGCTGCCGCGCGCCGACATCGCCACCGAGACCCTGGTGGCCGGCCTGGTCGAGCTCGGCTGGGAGGTCGACGACGTGACGGCGTACCGGACGGTGCGCGCCTCGCCGCCGCCGGCCGAGACCCGCGAGGCGATCAAGGGCGGCGGCTTCGACGCGGTGCTGTTCACCTCGTCCTCGACCGTCCGCAACCTGGTCGGCATCGCCGGCAAGCCGCACAACGTCACGGTCATCGCCTGCATCGGCCCGGCCACCGCCAAGACCGCCGAGGAGCACGGCCTGCGGGTCGACGTGATGGCGCCAGCGCCGTCGGCGGCGGCGCTGGCCCAGGCGCTGGCAGACTTCGGGGCCAAGCGTCGGGACACCGCGACGGCCGCCGGCGAGCCGGTCTACCGGCCCAGCGAGCGCCGTCCGGGATCCCGCCGCAAGGCCCGCTGAGGATTCCCGACCCTGGTGCCGGGGGCGGCGGTCCGCCACCCCCGGCGCCGCACAACCGTTCGGAGAGAGAAGCCGTGTCCGCTGAATTCCCGTACGTTCGCCCGCGCCGACTGCGGCAGAGCCCGGCGATGCGCCGGCTGGTGGCCCAGACCCGGCTGCACCCGGCGGAGCTGATCCTGCCGCTGTTCGTCCGCGAGGGCGTCACCGAGCCCGTCCCGGTCACCTCGATGCCGGGCGTGGTCCAGCACAGCCGGGACACCCTGCGCAAGGCCGTCGTGGAGGCGGCCGAGGCGGGCCTGGGCGGCGTCATGCTGTTCGGCGTCCCGCAGGTGCAGGACGCGATCGGCAGCGAGGGCACCAACCCGGACGGCATCCTGCAGCAGGCGATCCGGGACGTGGTCTCCGAGGTCGGCGACGCCCTGGTGGTCATGTCGGACCTCTGCCTGGACGAGTACACCGACCACGGCCACTGCGGCGTGCTGGCCGCCGACGGCAGCGTGGACAACGACGCCACCCTGGAGCGCTACGCCGAGATGGCCCGGGTGCAGGCGGACGCCGGCGTCCACCTGGTCGGCCCCTCCGGCATGATGGACGGCCAGATCGGCGTCGTCCGGCGGGCGCTGGACGAGGCCGGGCACCAGGACGTGGGCATCCTCGCCTACACCGCCAAGTACGCCTCGGCGTTCTTCGGCCCGTTCCGCGAGGCCGTCGGCTCCTCGCTCAGGGGCGACCGCAAGGCCTACCAGCAGGACCCGGCCAACGCCCGGGAGGCGCTGCGCGAGCTGGAGCAGGACCTCGCCGAGGGCGCCGACCTGGTGATGGTCAAGCCGGCCATGGCCTACCTGGACGTCCTGCGCCAGGTCGCCGACGCCTCCCCGGTGCCGGTCGCCGCGTACCAGGTGTCCGGCGAGTACGCGATGGTCGAGGCGGCCGCGGCGAACGGCTGGATCGACCGGGAGCGGATGATCATGGAGACGCTCACCTCGATCCGCCGGGCCGGCGCCGAGCAGATCCTCACCTACTGGGCCGTCGAGGCCGCCGCGATGCTCAGGTAGCGGGCACCCGTCCGCGCGACGCGAAGGCCGGGCCGCTCCCCGCGGGGAGCAGCCCGGCCTTCGCGGCTTCCGCTACATCCAGCCCTTGATGTGGGCGAAGCCCTCGCCGCCGCCGACGAGGTCGGTGGAGGTGGCGGCGACGGCACCGAAGCCGCCGGCGGCGGTGTCCGTGGTGTGGGCGAGGCCGAAGCCCTCGGCCGCCAGGAACGGCTGGTCCGCGGTGGCGACGAACGCGCCGCCGCCGGCCAGGCCGACGTGGGCGAAGGCCGGGGTGGCGGCACCCGCGAGCGCCAGTGCGGCGGTGGCGGTCAGTGCGGCCTTGGCCAGCATGCTCTTCATGGATCTGCCCTCTCTCTGGGAGCGCCCGGGCGGGCGCTCTGACACGTGTTCACCTCCGGCCGCCCGGCCCTGCGCCCACGCGCCGGTCCGGACGGCCGCTCACCCGGCCGGTCCGCCCTGCGGCGGCCGGCCGGACACTTCGTCCGCCAAGCCCGGAGGGCCCGGGGAGACCTTCCTCCCCGGGCCCTCCGTCCGTGCCGTGCCCCGTGATCAGCCGATCAGGTGCGAGACGCCCGCGTCGCCCGAGGACTGGGTGTTCTGGCCGACGTTGCAGATCTGCTTCGGGGTGCTGTTCAGGACCGGGACCTCGACCGGAACCGCGACGCCGATCACGGCGACGGCGATGTTGTGGATCTCCGGCAGGCAGATGTTCGCGTTGTCCAGGGTGTGGAAGTTCGGGCTGGCGTTGCCGTGGGTGCCGGTCTGGTTGGTGCCGCCGTTGCCCTGGACGGAGGTGGCGGCGCCGTCCGAGTCGACGATGGCGGAAGCCGAGCCGGCGGACATCGCGATGGCGGCGGCGGCCAGACCGGCGGCGGCGAGGGACTTCTTGATCATTTCCGGTTTTCCTCTCAAGGGTGAATCGGGGAGCGATTCGAAGGTGGATCAGAGGGGGGTGGTGCAGGGGAGCTGAGCGGAGCGTCAGCCGATCAGGTGGGACACGCCCGCATCGCCGTGGCTCTGGGTGCCCTGGCCCTGGGTGCAGTACTGCTTGCCGCCGCTGTTGGCGATCGGGACCTCGACCGGGACCGCCACGCCGAGCACGCCGACGGCGATGTTGTGGATCTCCGGCAGGCAGACGTTCGCGTTGTCCAGGAAGTGGAAGTTCGGGCTGTTGTTCCCGACCGTGCCGGTGAAGTTGGTGCCGCCGTTGCCCTCGATGGAGGCGGCGGCGCCGTCCGCGTCACCGATGGCCGAGGCGGGCGCGGCGGCGGCGGCCAGCGCGGCGACGGCCAGGCCGGCAGCGGCGAAGGACTTCTGGATCATGGGGAGATCCCTCTCTGAAATGCTCTTGGATTCCGTGGCGTACAACGCGTAGAACGCTCAGACCCGGTCTGCAGTCACTGACGTCCAGATCAAAGAATGACGGCACGGAAGGTTACGGGGATTTTTGAAAAGAGTCCGGGAGGCGCGGCGACGGGTGGTTTCCGGTCGGATTATTACGCCGAACCGGTTAACCGGCGCAATCCGCGCTCCCGGTCACTCGTTGAGACAGATTGTTTCCGGCTGCGCCCGCGCAGCCGTTCCTCAGTGAACCCCAGTACGGACAGCAGAACGGTGAAAAGCATGAAGTTCTCCAAGCGGGCCGGCGCGATGTTGCTGGCGGTCGGTGCGGGCATGCTCGCCTCCCAGGGACCGGCCTCCGCCGCCCCGGTCGGCCTCGACCACGTCGGAGCCCTGGAGGACGCGCTGGCCACCCAGCAGGTCCCCGCGGACGTGCCGCTCACCCCGCTGGGCAGCCACCTCTCGGCCGGCATCCCGACCTCGCTGCTCATGCCGCCGGTGCCCGGCCGGACCACCAGCACCAGCACCGAGCTGGTCCCGGAGCGGATCGTCCCCCAGCTGAGCACCGGCAAGGTCGGCCCGAGCGCCAAGGCCGAGCTGCCGCTCCCGCTGGTCGACCAGGGCGCCGACCTCGGCCGGGTGCTGCTCGACGCCCCGGCCGCGCCGCTGCACGCCGACACCCCCGGCCTCACCCTCGGCAAGCCGCTCTCGCTCGCCGAGGACGGCGCCGGCCAGCTCGCCGACGGCCGGCTCAAGGTCGGCGAGGTCGACCCGCGGCTGCTCACCGGCGCGGTGCAGGCCGTCCCCGGGGCCAGCGCGAGCCTCGGCGGCGAGGACCAGCGGCTCTCCGTCACCGACGAGGTGAACGCCCTGACGGCGACCACCACCGCCACCACCGCCGGTGTGGTGCAGCAGACCGGGCTGTCGGACCCCGCGGCCACCACCGCGACCGCCACCGGGGTCCTGCAGCAGGCCGGGCTGACCGGCCTGACCCAGCTCTGACCAGGCGTCGGGCGCGCCAGGAGCCCGGTACCCCGCCGCGTGAGCGGGGTACCGGGCTCCGGCGTGCCCGACGGCTCAGCCCGGCAGGACGCCGGTCAGCCCGCCGACCAGCGGGAGGTCCTTGACGCCGCCGCCCGCGCTCAGCGGGCCGGTCAGTGTGCCGGTGCCGACCGGGGCCAGGCCCTGGTCCGGCTGGACGGTCGCGCCGTTGTTCAGCACGTCGGCCGCGGAGTTCGCCCACGGGTCCAGGCGCAGGCTCTTGATCGGCGCGATGCCGTAGCCGAGCCCGGAGGTCGTGCCGTTGAGCGCCTGGCCGACGTCGGTCCTGGCCAGCGTGGCCGGGCCGGCCGGCGCCTGCCCGGCCGGCGTGGTGGCGGCCTGCGCCGAACCGGCGCCGAGCAGGACCGCGGCACCGACGGCGGCGGCCAGGCCGGCCCCGCTCTTCTTCGAAACCATGCGGATCACCCTTCGGTGGATCGGGAGTCCCGGACGGCCGTCCGGGGATGCCGAACTGCCCCCCGGCCGGCTGGTCGGGGGGCAGGACGGCCGGAACGCGTGCCGATCGGGGATCAGCAGTCGTCCGCGGGCTTCGGGTGCATCTCCACGTTGGCGCAGCTGTTGCCGAAGGCCGGGTTCAGCAGGCCGATCACGTTGATGGAGTTGCCGCACAGGTTGACGGGGATGTGCACCGGGACCTGGATCTGGTTGCCGGAGACGACACCGGGGGAGCCGGCGGCCACGCCCTCGGCGCCGGCGCTGGCGGCGGCGGAGCCCGCCGCGCCCAGCACCAGACCGGCTGCGGCGGCGGAGAGGACGGCGGCCTTCTTCACGTTCTGCATGGGGGTTGATCTCCTCGATCACACACGGGTGGAGCGTGCCGCGCCCCGGTGGTCCGGAGCGCGGCACGGGCTCGGTGAATCAGCTGTCGCCGGTGCGGCGACGGCCCGTTCAGCCTGCGTTGACGCAGGTGTTGCCGAACGCCGGGTTCAGCAGGCCGATGATGTCGATGCTGTTGCCGCAGAGGTTGATCGGGATGTGGATCGGCACCTGGAGCTGGTTGCCGGAGAGCACACCCGGGGAGCCGGCGGCGACGCCCTCGGCGCCCGAGCTGGCGAACGCGCCGCCGGCCGCACCGAGCACCAGACCGGTGGCGGCCAGGGACAGGGCGGCGGCCTTCTTGAGGTTACGCATGTTGTTCCTCCGATTTCTGCCCGACGGAAGGGGAATGTCGGGAGTCGGGCGAGCACGAATATCGCCCGAAGGGTTCAGGGATTGCCGTGATTGTCACTCGGGTGGCGCACACCGGCGTGTTCCGCCCATGGCTCGGGCGTGGACGCAGCCGCCGATTTGCGGCGCCTCTCGGAACGATTCCCGCACGGCCGGGAAAGGCTCTGGCGAAGGCGCGACCAGGCGGAATTCCCGGTCAGGCGTGCCGACGGGGATTGCCGGACGCCGCGTTCGTGAGGCCCGCCACGCCGATCGAGCCGCCGGTGGCCGCGGTGCCGACGACGCCGTGGGCTCGCTTGCGCATGGGCGTACTCGATTCGTGTGTGGGGGCCGATGGATCGGGTTCCGTGAGGGAGAACGAGGCACGGCGCGCGGGGAAACGGTCCGGCCGAAGCCGATCACCCGAATGCCGACCGGCGACGCCGTTGCTCCGGATGGGTGACAGTGCGGGCACCGTCGCAACCGGTCCGGACGGGTCTCGTTCTAGATGTCGCACTCCCCGTGCATCTCTGTTGAACAGTCAGGAGGCTCGCATGAGCATCAAGAAGACCGCCGCTGTCGGTGCGGCCGTGGTGGGCATCGTGGCCGCCGGTGCCGGCACCGCGATGGCCAGCGCCGGCGCCGAGGGTGTTGCCGCCGGTTCCCCCGGTGTCATCTCGGGCAACCAGATTCAGATCCCGGTGCACATCCCGGTCAACGCCTGCGGCAACACCGTCGACATCATCGGCCTGCTGAACCCGGCGTTCGGCAACCACTGCGTCAACGCGGGCTGAGACCGCACCCGGTTCGGCCGGTGCGAGCCGCCGTTCCGTGCTTCCCTCCTGGGGCGCGGAACGGCGGCTCTTTTTTCTGTGCCCGCGCGTTCCCGTGGCCGCGCGGCCGCACGGAGTGCTGTCGGACGTCTTGTTGGACTACTTGTCAGTACCTAGAATCCGAGTCCTGCTCACCTTCCTGCTCCTCCCCTTGGTCCGCGCCGCTCGGCGCCCCCCGGCCGGGCGGTTCCCCACCCCCGCAAGGAGTCGCGTGTGACCAGGTTCCGAACACCGGCCGTGCTGCTCGCCATCGGCGCCCTCGTCGCCACCCTCGGTCTGACCGGCGCACCCGCCGCCCTCGCCGACCCCGCCCCGGCGCCCGCCGCCACCCGCCCGGCCGCGGTCGTCGCCCTCGGCGACAGCGCCATCTCCGGAGAGGGCGCGGGCACCGACACCGGCGACGGCTACTTCCCGGAGACCGACAGCCCCACCAACTACTGCCACCGGCACCCCAAGTCGGAGATCTTCGTCTCCGACATCCCCGGCGTCACCCCCATCGACCTCGCCTGCTCCGGCGCCCAGACCGGCGACCTGGTCAGCGACCCGGAACTGGCCAGGATCACCGGACCGGGCAGCGGCGACTTCGGCGAGCCCAAGCAGGACGTCGAACTCGCCGGCACCGCGGCCAAGTACGACGTCAAACTCGTCGTCGTGACGATCGGCGCCAACGACGACTTCGACTTCAGCGGCGTCATGATGCACTGCCTGGCGCAGTACTTCCCCATCCCCAAGGACCAGGGCTGCCGCGACACCATCGGCAGCGACGAGATCGTCCGACGGGCCAAGGCCGTCCAGCCCAAGGTGGTCGCCGCACTGCAGAACATCCGGCAGACCATGCGCAAGGCCGGCTACGCCGACTCGTCCTACCAGCTGGTCTACCAGTCGTACTTCAACCCGATCACCCCGGACATCCGGCGCAACGACTACCTCGGCAAGATCGCCGACGGCTGTCCGGCCTTCCCCGAGGACCTCGCCTGGGGCCACAACTGGGTCGTGCCGACCTTCAGCGACGCGCTGCGCGGCGCGGCCGAGCAGGTGCCCGGCGTCCGCTACCTCGACCAGCGGCGGGTCGCCTTCGGGCACGAGGTCTGCGCGGAGTGGACCAGCTCCCCGTACGAGTACAGCAACGGGGACGTCATCAACCTCTCCGAGTGGGCGCGCAACGGCTGCGACTCGCAGATCGGCATCCCCGGCCTGTGCATGAACATGGTCCGCCAGTCCTACCACCTGCGGGTGGCCGGCTACCGGGGAGAGGGCGTCTGCCTCGGACAGTTCTACGCCCGGCCCGAACTGACCCAGGCCTACTGCACGCTCAACCAGCAGAACACCACGTCCATCCAGCCGCTCACCCCCGGCAAGCCGTTCCCCGACACCCCGGAGGACGGCTCCTGGTACCAGCTCACCAACGCGGCCACCGGCAACGCCCTCGACCTCACCGGCGGCGGCACCTACGGCGACTCCGCCGACGGCCGGGCCGCCATCACCTATCCGGCCACCGGCGGCCTCAACCAGTCCTTCGTCCTGGAGGCCAAGGCCGGCGGCAGCTACGAGCTCGACTTCAGCGGCAACCGCGACATGTGCCTGGACGCCAACGCCGCCTCCACCGCCCCCGGCACCCGGATCCAGCAGTGGGGCTGCACCGGCGGCGGCAACCAGCACTGGATGTTCGAGCCGGCCGGCGACGGCCGCTACAAGATCGCCGACTCCCAGGACCGGAACAAGGTCCTCTCCGCCGCCGGCCCCGCCGACGCCAAGGGCAACCCGTCCGTCGTGCTCGCCGCCGACACCGGGGCCGCCGAACAGCTCTGGCAGCTCACCAAGCTCGGCATCGTCTACGTCAAGGGCTGATCACCGGCCCCGCCCGGCCCCACCGCCCGACCCGTCGCCGCCCCCAACCGGGCGGCGACGGCCGCGTCCAGCGGGTACGCCGTCTCGACGGGCAGCAACGCCGGATCCCGCTCCACCCGCACCCGCCCCGCCAACGCGGTGACGTCCGTGATCCGCCGGATCCACTCGTCCGCGTACCGCCGCACCGCCTCGCCGCGCAGCCCGACCTGGACCGCCCGGCGCTCCAGGGGCCGCAGGCCCAGATCCCGATCCGGATCCCACTGCACCCGCACCGGGCTCTGCCGCAGCTCCCGTTTCCACGCCGCCTGCGAGTCGTGCACCCGGCCGGTGTAGGCGCTCAGCACCGCCCGCTCCAGCGCCCAGTCGAAGCCCTCCCGGCTGATCTCCAGCGCGAGCACCCGCTCCTGCCCCGCCCCGCGCCCCCAGTCGCTGCGGTGCATCATCCACAGGAACGACGGCTTGATCCAGGTCATCCGGTCGCGCGCGAACGCCTCCGGGAACCGGCCCTCGGCTGCCGCCGGTTCGGCGATCCCGGGCGGGAAGGCCTGGTAGACGGTGACCGTGTCGGCGGTGTGCGCGGCCCGGACGAGGCGCGTCGGGGAGGTGTTCGGCATGCGCGGCATCGTCGCGGGCGCAGGCGTCCGGGCGCCAGGGGATTTCCGTCCGGGCGGGGGTCGGTCGGGGGGCCGGGGGCGTGCCGTAGGCTCACGGGAAAATCGTTGCGCCGGAGCCGCGCGGAACCATGAGCGGGGCGGGGAGTACCCAGAGCAGATGAGCACGGCATCGAGCACCGAGTCGTCCAGCACCGAGCCGGAGGCGCCCGCCGCGGCGACGGCCGGGCCGTCCGAGGAACGGGCGGGCCGGGCACCCGGGCGTCTCGGGGCGCTGGTGGACCGCTTCGCGCCCGCCCTGGGCGCCTACGCGGTGGTCAAGGCCATCGGCCTGACCGTCTTCCTGCTGCTGCTGTCGCACACCGGCGACTACCTGAAGAAGCAGCCGGGCCGCGGCGGCGGCGCCAACCCCTGGGACGTGCTGGGCACCTGGGACGGCGTCTGGTACCAGCGGATCGCCGAGAACGGGTACGACCCGCAGCTGATCCCGCTGCACGGCTTCCCGCTCGCCACCTACTACGAGAACTCGGCGGCCTTCTTCCCGCTCTACCCGTGGCTGATGCGGCTGGTCGGCGCGGGCACCGGGCTCGGGCCGTACGGCTCGGGGATAGCGGTCTCGGTGCTCGCGTCGCTGGTCGCGGCGGCCGGGATCTTCGCGATCGCGGAGCGGCTCGGCGGCTTCCGGGCGGGCGTGATCGCGGCGGTCGTCTGGGGCCTCTTCCCGGGTTCCGGGGTGGAGTGGGCGGTCTACTCGGACTCGCTGTTCGTCGCGCTGTCCGCCTGGGCCTGCTACTGCGTGATGACCCGCCGCTGGCTCGCCGCGGGCCTGCTGGCGCTGGTGGCGGGCCTCAACCGGCCGACCGCCGCCGCGCTGATCGCCGCCGTGTCGATCGCCGCGCTGGTGGCGCTGGTCCGCCGGACCGACGGCGTGGCCCGCCCGCTGACCGCGATGCTGATCACTCCGTGGGGCCTGATCGGCTACGTCGCCTGGGTCGGCTGGAGGATGGGCGACTGGGGCGGCTACTTCAAGCTCCAGCGGGGCGCGTGGAACCGCTACTTCGACGGCGGTGCCTCCACCGTCCGCACCGTCATGGACGTGATCACCGGCCACTGGGACTTCTGGCAGTCCAACCCCGTCCCGGACCTGATCGCGATCGCGCTGCTGCTCACCCTGCCGGGCCTGCTGGTGCTGCTCCGGCGGGTCCGGCCGCCGCTGGTCCTGTGGGTGTACACCGCGCTCACCCTCATGACGGCGCTGAGCAGCAACCAGATCTTCGGCAACATCTCGCGCTACCTGCTGCCGGCCTTCCCGCTGTTCATCGGCCTGGCGGTGGCGCTGCGCCGGGTGCGGACCTCCTCGCTGGTCGGGCTGTTCGCGATGCCCGTCCTCGCGGCCGGCTGGTACGCGGGCTATGCGCTGTTCGAGTTGGGCATCCCGTAGACGCGGGGTTGGTTGGCAACGGGATCATCCGGCAGCGGACGGGCCGTTGCTAGTGTCGGACGTATGACCACGACCCCGCCCGTGCGCCGGATCCGTGACATCTCCGGCCTGCTGGACCACGCGAGCCACGTGCTGGCGACGCGGATGGCGGCCGCCTTCACCGAACTCGGGATCACCCCCCGCGCGTACTCGGTGCTGTTCCACGCCCAGGAGGCCGAGCGCACCCAGATCCAGCTGGCCGAGCTGGCGGACCTGGACAAGACCACCATGGTGGTCACCGTCGACGAGCTGGAGAAGGCGGGCCTGGCCGAGCGCCGCCCGTCCGCGACCGACCGCCGGGCCCGGATCGTCACGGTCACCGAGGCGGGTGCGCGCGCCGTGGTGCAGGGCACCGCGATCGCCGACCGGGTGCACCGCGAACTGCTGGAGGCGCTGCCGCAGCCCGAGCGCGAGGTGTTCGTCTCGGCGCTGACGCGCCTGGTGGGCGGCCACCTCGCGGAGCCCGCGGAGAGCGAACGCACGGTCCGCCGGCCCCGGCGCTCCCGGGGCTGAACCACCCCGGCCACGGCGGGAGGCCGGTCAGGACGGGGCCTTGAGCGGGAGGACGGCGCGGATCCGGAAGCCGCCGCCGGGGCGGGGGCCCACGTCGAGGCTGCCGCTGACCATGCCGACCCGCTCGCGCATGCCGCCGGTAGACGGTCAGTTCGACGCCGCGCGGCAGGTCCCGCGGGTGCCCGGAGGTCGCGTAGTCCACCTGCAGCGCGCCCAGTGCCTCGCCGGCTTGTCGGGGGGAGTCGTCGAGGACGTGGGCGGCGCCGTCCGCCTGGACGACCATCACCGAGACCTTGTGGGCGACGACGTCATGCAGCTCGCGGGCGATCCGGGCGCGTTCGGCGGCGACCGCGACCTTGGCCCGGGCGTCCCGCTCGCGCTCCAGCCGGGCCGCGCGGTCCTCCAGCTCGCTCAGGTAGGCGCGGCGCACCCTCGCCAGCCGGCCCGACGCCCAGCACAGGACGAACGGGGAGGCCAGGAACCCGGAGAGCAGGACCGTCCGCAGCACGCCGCCCGTCGGCCCGCCGGGATCGAAGCGCAGCACGGCCAGCGGGCCGGCCAGGGCGCCGCCGGCCAGCGCGAGCCGGAGGGCCCAGACCGGGCCGTACGCGGCGGCGCTGTACGCCAGGACGAGGTAGCCGACGGCCACCGGGCCCGCGGGGACGCCGAGCGCGACCTGGCCGACCCCGAGCAGGACGCCGCCGACCGTGGCCGGTCCGGGGGCCCGGAGCCGGACGGCGAGCAGTGCGGGCACCAGGACGGCCAGCAGGACGGTCGCGGCCGCCCGCCAGGCCGGTTGCGGTCCGGCGAACCGTGCCGCGTGCACCAGGCCGACGGCCGACAGCAGCCCGGCCCAACCGGGGCTGACCGTCGTCGGGCGGCTGCGCAGCCGGACGTGGAGTCGATGCACATCCTCAGGCTAGGCAGCCGTGCGCGATGCCCAGGTCCGCCGAAAGTCTGAGGCGGCATCAGCCGCAGGGTGGAGATGGACCCGTCAAAGGGCGCCCGGGAGCAGCTGCTTAGCGGACGAGTCAAACAGGTGGAGCCTCGCTCGGTAGTTCGAGGAGGATCCGACACGGCTCGTGACGCCCGGCGTCCGGCCTGCCCAAGTGTCCTCAGACCTACCGGTACGTGAGGGTTGTGATGGCTACCACTGGAACAGACGAGACACGGCTCTCCGAACGACGGGAAGCCGAGGTCGCCACGTCGGCCGCGGCGACGGCCTGGCGGCCGGTGGCCGCGGTGGCGGCCGGGACGGCGATCGTACTGCTGCTGTTCATCAATGAATACGGCTACGACGCGGACGAGTTGTACTTCCGAATGCTGGGCGCCCGCGGGCCGGCCTGGGGCTACGTGGACCAGCCGCCGGCGCTGCCGATGGTGGTCCGGGCGGCCACGCTGCTCCTGGGGGACAGCCTCTGGGCGATCCGCATCCCGGCCGTGCTGTGCGCGGCGGCGGTGGTGGTGCTCGGGTCGATGATCGCGGTCGAGCTCGGAGCCACCCGGCGGGCGCAGCTGATGACGGCGCTCGGGCTCGGCAGCTCGGTGATGGTGCTGAGCGTCGGTCACTGGATCCTGACCAGCAGCCTGGACGCGGTGGCCTGGTGCCTGGTGATGCTGTTCGTGCTGCGGGCACTGCTGCGGCGGGACGGCGGCCGGTGGTGGCTCTGGGCCGGTGTGGTGTGCGGTGTGGCGCTGTACGCCAAGTACATGGTGCTGCTGCTGCCGGTGTCGCTGCTGCTCGGCCTGGCCCTGGTCGGGCCCCGGCAGGTCTTCCGCGACCGACGGCTCTACCTGGGAATGGCGCTGACACTGGTGATCGGGGCGCCGAACCTGATCTACCAGATCACCCACGACTTCCCGCAGATCCAGATGGCGCACGCGCTGGGCGCCAGCGACGGCTCGGCGAACCGCTCGCTGTTCGTGTCGAACCTGCTGCTGCTGCTCGGCCCGGGCCTGGCGGTGTTCTGGATCGCCGGCCTGATCGGGCTGTTCCGCAAGCGGGAGTGGCGTCCGGTGCGGGCGGTGGGGGTCGGCTACCTGTTGGCGACGGTCGCCGCGCTGATGATCGAGGGCGGCCGGCCGGACTACACCGGCGGGTTCCTGATCGCGCTGTTCGCGGCCGGGGCGATCCGGGCCGACCGCTGGATCGCTCGCGGCCGGCGGCGGCTGCCGGTGGTGGCGGTCGGACTGGTGCTGACCGCGCTGGCCCAGTTGCTGCTGACGCTGCCGCTGGTCCCCCAGAAGTCGCTGCACCGGGCGGCGTTCAACAGCATGGCCCTGGAGACGGTCGGCTGGCCGACCACGGTGGCCCAGGTGGCGGCGGTGTACGACGGACTGCCGCCCGAGGAGAAGGCCCGCGCGGTGCTGCTGGCGGGCAACTTCGGCGAGGCCGGCGCCCTGGACCGCTTCGGCGGGAAGTACCGCCTGCCCGAGGTCTACAGCGGGCACAACGAGCTCCACAACTGGGGACCGCCGCCCGACTCCGCGGACGTCGTGGTCGCCGTGGGGGTCGACCAGGCCCGGCTCACCGCCGACTTCGAACGGTGCGTGGCCGCCGCCCCGCTCGACAACGGGCTCGGCGTCAACAATCCGGAGCAGGGCCGGCAGATCTCGGTCTGCCGGGGGCCGCGCGCGCCGTGGAAGACGCTGTGGCCCGCGTACCGCCACCTCGGCGCGTACGAGTGACGGGCCGAGGACGCCCGTGAGTCGCAGCCCCGCAGAGCAGGCCGAAGGCCGAGGAGGAGTAGTTCCGATGGGTGTCGCACAGGATCGTTGCCTGGACCGGCTGTTCGTCGAGCAGGCGGCTCGGACGCCGGACCGGATCGCGCTGACGTACCGCGACGAGTCGATCAGCTACGCGGAACTGGACGCCAGGTCCGACGAGTTGGCTCGACTGCTGGTCGCCGAAGGGGCCGGCCCCGAGCGGTTCGTCGCGCTGGTGCTGCCGCGGTCGGCCGAGATGCTGGTGGCGGTCCTCGCGGTGCTCAAGTCCGGTGCGGGCTACGTGCCGATCGATCCCGAGTACCCGGCCGAGCGGATCGCCTACGTGCTGGCCGACGCCCGGCCGGTGCTCACCCTCACCACCGCCGAGGTGGGCGGGGCGCTCGCCGGGCTCCGGACGGACGGCCACTGGCTGGCCCTCGACGACCCGGGCACGGCCGCGGCCCTGGCCGCGGCGGCGACCACGGCCCTGCCCACGGCCGGCCGCAGCCCGCAGGACCCCGCGTACGTCATCTACACCTCGGGCTCCACCGGGCGGCCCAAGGGCGTCGTGATCCCGCACGGCAACGTGGCGCGGCTCTTCGCCTCGACCGCGCACTGGTACGGCTTCGACGAGCACGACGTCTGGCCGCTCTTCCACTCCTTCGCCTTCGACGTCTCGGTGTGGGAGATCTGGGGCGCCCTGCTGCACGGCGGCCGGCTGGTGGTGGTGCCGCAGGCGGTGACCCGCTCGCCCGCCGACTTCCTGCGGCTGCTGGCCGACGAGCAGGTCACGGTGCTGAACCAGACCCCCTCGGCCTTCTACCAGTTGATGCCCGCCGACCGCGCCGAGCCGGAGCTGAGCGCCCGACTGGCCCTGCGCTGGGTGGTCTTCGCCGGGGAGGCGCTGGACCTCGGCCGGCTGGGGGAGTGGTACGAGCGGCACAGCGACAAGGCTCCGACCCTGGTCAACATGTACGGGATCACCGAGACCACCGTGCACGCCTCCTTCCTCGCGCTCGACGAGGCCGGGGCGGCCGCCGCCGTCGGCAGCGACATCGGCACGGCCATCCCGGACCTCGACTTCCACGTGCTGGACGCCGGACTGCGGCCGGTGGCGCCGGGCGCGACCGGCGAGCTGTACGTGGCCGGGCCCGGCCTCGCCCGCAACTACGCCAACCGGCCCGACCTGACCTCCGCCCGGTTCGTGGCCTGCCCGTTCGGAGCGCCGGGTGAGCGGATGTACCGCTCGGGCGACCTGGTGCGGCTGCGCGCCGACGGCTCCCTGGAGTACCTGCGGCGCAGCGACGACCAGGTGAAGCTGCGCGGCTTCCGGATCGAACTCGGCGAGATCGAGGCCGCGTTGAAGCGCGAGCCGACGGTCGGCGCGGCCGCGGTGCTGGTCCGGGAGGACCGCCCGGGAGACCGCCGGCTGGTCGCCTACCTGGTGCCCGCCGGGCCGGAGGCCGTCGTACCGTCGCCGTCGCGGCTGCGCGAGCTGCTGGCCGACCGGCTGCCCGGCTACATGATCCCCTCCGCCTTCCACGTCATGGAGCGGTTCCCGCTCACCACCAACGGCAAGCTGGACCGCCGCCGGCTCCCGGCACCGACCCGGCAGGACAGCGTGGCGGCGGAGTCCGTCGCACCGCGCGACGCCGTCGAGGAGACCCTGGCCGGGGTCTGGCGCGAGGTGCTGGGCCTGGCCGACGTCGGGGTCACCGACGACTTCTTCGAACTCGGCGGCGACTCGCTGTCCGCGGTGCGGGCGATCTCCCGGATCCGGGCGGAACTCGGCTGGGACCTGAGCGTCCGGGCGCTGTTCCAGGCCCGGACCGTCGCCGGCCTGGCCGACGGGCGGTCCGAGTCGGCCGCCGGGGCGCCGATCGAGCCCGTCGACCGCGACGGCCGGCTGCCGCTCTCCTCCACCCAGCGGCGCTTCTGGTTCCTCCACGAGTTCGATCCGGGCAGCGCGGCGTACAACGTCCACGTCGGCCACCGGCTGCGGGGCGCGCTGCGCGAGGACGCGCTGCGCGCGGCCCTGGCCGGGCTGGTCGAGCGGCACGAGCCGCTGCGCACCGTGATCTCCGGTGAGGACGGCGAGCCGTACCAGGTGGTCCTCCCGGCGTCCGAGGCGGAGGTGCCGCTGACCGTGGCCGACCTCTCCGCGGTGCCCGCGCAGGAGCGCGCCGCGGAACTGGAGCGGGTGCTGGCCGAGGAGGCCGCCCGGCCCTTCGACCCGGGCACCGGACCGGTGCTGCGGGCGCTGCTGGTCCGCCTGGCCGAGCACGACCACGTACTCGCCCTCGGGATCCACCACCTGGCCACCGACGGCTGGTCGATGGGCCTGATCGCCGACGAGCTGAGCGCGCTCTACACCGCGGCGGGTGAGGGGCGGCCCGCCGCCCTGGAGCCGCTGCGCATCGGCTACCCCGACTACGCGGCCTGGCAGCGCGAGCGCGTCGCCGGACCGGCGGTCGACGGGCAACTCGACTACTGGCGCGACCGGCTGGCCGGACTGAACCCGCTGGAGCTGCCGCTGGACCGGCCGCGCCCGGCCGTCCGCACCGCGGCCGGCGCGGTCCACCGCTTCGGGATCGACCACACCGTGGTGACCGGGCTCAAGGCGCTGGGCGGGGCCAACGGCGCGACGCTGTTCATGACCCTCGTGGCGGCCTCCCAGGTGCTGCTGGCCCGGCTCTCCGGCCAGTCGGACATCGCCGTGGGCACGGCCGTCTCCGGCCGTGACCGGCCCGAACTCGAGCAGCTGGTCGGCTCGTTCATCAACACCGTGGTGCTGCGCTCCGAGGTCGACGGACGGGCTCCCTTCCCGGAGCTGCTGGCCCAGGTGCGGGAGACCGTGCTCGGCGCCTTCGCCCACCAGGACATCCCGTTCGAGGACCTGGTGGACGAGCTCTGCGAGGAACGCGACCCGAGCCTCACCCCGCTGGTGCAGGCCATGGTGGTGCTGCAGAACGCCCCCGCCGGGGTGCTCGACCTCGCCGGGGTCCGCAGCGAGCCGTACGACCTGCCGCGCCGGTCGGCGGTGCTCGACCTCACCCTGGAGTTCACCGAGCGGGACGGCGCGCTCGACGTCATGGTCGAGTACAACGCCGACCTGTTCGACGCGCGGACCATCGAGGCCATGGCCGACCGGCTGCGGGTGCTGCTCGCCGCGCTCGGCACCGACCCGTACCGCAGCATCGCCGAACTCCCGCTGCTCACCGGCCCCGAACGCGAACAACTGGTGACCGGCTGGAACGACACCGCCGCCGACCACGACACCGCGCGGCCCGTCCACCGGCTCTTCGCCGAGCAGGCCCGGCGCACCCCGGCCGCGATCGCCGTCGGCGCCGGACAGCAGCGGCTCGACTACGCCGAACTCGACGAGCGGGCCAACCGCTTGGCACACCACCTGGTGGCGCTCGGCGTCACCCCCGGTGCGCGGGTCGTGCTGGTGATGGAGCGGAGCCCGCTGCTGCCGGTGGCGATGCTCGCCGTCCTGAAGGCGGGCGGGGCGTACGTGCCGCTGGCCCCCGACCTGCCGGCCGAGCGGGTGCGCCTGGTGGTCGAGGACACCGGCGCGCCGGTGCTGATCGCCGCCACCGCCGGCCGGCTGCCGGACACCCCCGCCACGGTGGTCGAACTCGACCGCGCCTGGCCGGAGATCGAGCGCCGGCCGGCCGTCGACCCGGACGTCCGGGTGGCACCGGAGGACCTGGCGTACGTCATCTACACCTCCGGCTCCACCGGGGTGCCCAAGGGCGTGATGATCTCGCACCGCTCGCTCGCCGACCTCTGTGCCTGGCACCGGCGGGCGTACCGGATCGAGCCCGGGGACCGGGCCACCCAGCTGGCCGGGCTCGGCTTCGACGCGGCCCAGTGGGAGCTCTGGCCGTACCTGACCGCGGGCGCCCGGATCGACCTGCCGGAGCCGGAGGCGCTGGACGACCCCGCCGCCCTGGTGGACTGGCTCGCCCGGGCGGGGACGACGGTCTGCTTCCTGCCCACCCCGCTGGCCGAGGTCCTGCTGGACCAGCCGGGCCTGGCCGGCACCGCCCTGCGCACCGTGCTCACCGGCGGCGACGTGCTGCACCGGCGCCCCGCCGCCGGCCTGCCGTTCCGGCTGGTCAACAACTACGGGCCGACCGAGGCCACCGTGGTCGCCACGGCCGGCGAGGTCGGCCCGGACGACTCCGACGGCCGTCCGCCCGGCATCGGGCTGCCGGTCGACAACACCGCCGCCTACGTGCTCGACCCGTACGGACAGCCCGTGCCGGTCGGCGTGGCCGGCGAACTCCACCTGGCGGGCGACGGGCTGGCCCGCGGCTACCTCGGCCGGCCGGACCTGACCGCCGAGCGCTTCGTCGCCTGTCCGTTCGGCCCGCCCGGGTCGCGGATGTACCGCACCGGCGACCTGGTGCGCCGCCGCCCGGACGGGACGCTCGACTACCTCGGCCGGGTGGACACCCAGGTCAAGGTGCGCGGGTTCCGGATCGAGCTCGGCGAGATCGAGAGCCGGCTGGGCGCCCTGCCGCAGGTCGCGCAGTGCGCCGTCACACCGACCGCGGACGGCCGCCGACTGCTCGGGTACGTCACCCCCGAGCCGGGGGCCGAACTGCGGACGGAGGCACTCGCCGCCCGCCTGCGGGAAGTGCTGCCCGGCTACATGGTGCCGGACGTCTTCACCGTCCTCGACCGGATGCCGCTCACCCCGAACGGGAAGGTCGACCGGCGGGCACTGCCCGTACCGGCGGCCGCCCCCGCGTCGGCGGGGCCGGACGCGCCGACCACCGGCACCGAGCGCGCCCTGGCGGAGATCTGGGCCGAGGTGCTCGGCGTCGACCGGATCGGCGTGCGGGACAACTTCTTCGCCCTCGGCGGCGACTCGATCCTCAGCCTCCAGGTGGTCTCCCGGGCCCGCCGGGCCGGCCTGCGGCTCACCTCCAAGGACCTGTTCCGCCGGCCGACCGTGGCCGAGCTGGCGGACGCACTGGCGGACGGGCCGGAGCCCGGGCAGCCGGCCCCCGCATCGGCGAGGGCCGACCGGGTCGCGGGACCGGTCCCGCTGACGCCCATCCAGCACCTCTACTTCGAGCACGTCCACGCCGACGGCGCGGCGGCGTTCAACCAGTTCGTCACCGTCGAACTCGCCGAGACCCCGGACGAATCGGCGCTGCGCGCCGCCCTGGCGGCCCTGCCGGAGCAGCACGACGCCCTGCGGATGCGCTTCACCCGGGCCGACGGCCGCTGGTCGCAGCAGCCCGCCGCCGAGGAGGACGCCGAGCTGCTGCGGGTGGTGGACGTCACCGGGCTCCCGGACGCCGAAGCCGCGGTCGCCGCCGCGACCGAGGAGGCCCAGCACGCCCTGGACCCGACCCGGGGCCCGCTGCTGCGCGCCGTCCTGTTCACCGCCGACGGCGCCCCGGCCAGGCTGCTGCTGACGGCCCACCACCTGGTGGTCGACGGCGTGTCCTGGCGGATCCTGCTGGAGGACCTGGAGACGGCCTACCGGCAGGCCCTGGCCGGCCGCCCGACAGAGCTCGGCGCGCCCGGCGGTTCGCTGCGGGAGTGGGCGCACCGGTTCACCGAGCTGGCCGCCGGTCGGCACTTCGACGGCGAACTCGCCCACTGGCAGCAGGCGTTCGCGGACGCCGAACACCGGCTGCCGCAGGACGGCGACGGCCCCAACCCGGTCTCCGCGACCGGGGAGGTGCTGGTCCGGCTGGACGCCGCCGCCACCGAGGCGCTGCTGCGGGACGTCCCCGAGGCCTACCGCACCGAGGTGAACGACGTCCTGCTGGCGGCCCTCGCCCCGGTGCTGGCCCGCTGGACCGGCCGGCCGCGTACGGTGATCGCCCTGGAGGGGCACGGCCGCGAGGAGCTCTTCGACGACCTGGACCTCTCCCGCACCGTCGGCTGGTTCACCTCGTACTTCCCGGTGCTGCTGGACGGCACGGCCGACCAGGCCGGCCCCGGCGCCCTGCTGAAGTCGGTCAAGGAGCAGCTGCGGGCGGTGCCCGGCCGCGGCCTGGGCTACGGCGCGCTGCGCCGCACCGTCGGTGCGCCGGAGCTGGCCGCCGACCCGCTGCCGCAGTTCGGCTTCAACTACCTGGGCCGCTTCGGCGGCACCGCCCGCGGCGGGCTGTACCGGACGGTCTCCGGGATCGGCCTGTACCAGGACGGCGACGGCGCCCGGCTGCACCTGATCGACGTCGTCGGCGCCGTCCGGGACGGGCGGCTGGAGTTCAGCTGGCAGTACGGCGAGCGGGTGCACCGCCGGGAGACCGTCGAGCGGCTCGCCCACGAGTACCTCGCCGCGCTCGCCGCGCTGGTCGCGCACTGCGCCGAGCCCGGGGCCGGCGGCCGTACCCCGTCCGACTACCCCCTGGCAGGGCTGGACCAGGAGGCGCTGGACCGGCTGGTCGGCGACGGCCGGCAGGTCGCGGACGTCTACCCGCTCACCCCGATGCAGAGCGGCATGCTCTTCCACAGCCTGGTGGACCGGCAGCGCGGACTGTACCTGGAGCAGAACCACTTCGAGCTGTCCGGCGTCCGGAGCCCCGAGCTGCTCGGCCGGGCCTGGCAGCGGGTGGTGGACCGCACACCGGTGCTGCGCACCGCGGTCCGCTGGGACGGCCTGCCGGAGCCCATGCAGGTGGTCCGGACCGAAGCCGCCCTGGAGGTGGCACGGCTGGACTGGACGGAGCTGGACGAGGCCGGCCGCCGGGCGGCCGTCGAGCGGTTCCTCCACGAGGACCGCGAGCGCGGACTCGACTTCGCCACCGCGCCGCTGATGCGGATCGCGGTCGCCGTCCTGGACGACAGCCGGGTCCGGGTGTTCTGGACCTTCCACCACGTGCTGCTGGACGGCTGGAGCGCGGCCCGGCTGCTCGCGGAGGTGCTCGCCGAGTACACCGCCCTGGCCGGGCCGCCCCGGGCCGCCGACGACGCCGAAGGGCCGGAGGGCACGACCGGCCGCGGCCGCGCCCCCGAGCGCCGCCGCCCGTTCCGGGACCACGTGGCCTGGCTGCGCGGGCTGGACTCCGCGGCGGGCGAGGAGTACTGGCGGGGCGTGCTGGCGGGCTGGGAGTCGCCGACGCCGCTGCCGTACGACCGGCCGCCGGCGGCGGGCCGCCGGAGCGCCTCCTCCGCGGAGGTGGCGCTGGGGCTGTCGGCCGAGCTGTCCGAGCGGCTGAACGCGGTGGCGCGCGAGGCGCGGGTGACGCTGAACACGGTGCTGCAGGGCGCCTGGGCGCTGCTGCTGGCCCGCTACAGCGGTGAGTCGCGGGTCTGCTTCGGCGCCACGGTGTCGGGCCGGTCGGCGGAGCTGGACGGCGTGGACGACATGATCGGCCTGTTCATCAACACCCTGCCGGTCCGGACCGAGGTCGACCCGGGCGCCGAACTGGTCGACTGGCTGCGGAAGCTGCAGGACGACCAGGCCCAGGCCCGGCAGCACGAGCAGGTGCCGCTGACCCGGCTGAAGCAGTGGGTGGCCCCGGACAGCGAGACCGAGCTGTTCGACAGCGTGGTGATCTTCGAGAACTACCCGGTGGACGACCGGCTGGCGGCCGACTTCGGCCTGGAACTGGTCGGGATCAAGGCGCGCAGCGGCACCAACTTCCCGCTGAACCTGGTCGCCTACGCCGAGGACCGGCTCTCGCTGCTGCTCCACTACGACCCCGCGTGCTTCGACGCCGCGACCGTCGAGCGGATGGCCGGACACCTGGAGGTGCTGCTCGCGGCCGTCGCCGAGGACCCGCACCGGCCGCTCGGCCGGCTGCCGGTGCTCACCGCGGCGGAGCGGCACACCCTCGGGCAGGAGTGGAGCGGCACCGTCACCGCGGACGTCGTCGACCGCCGGGTGGAGCAGGTGATAGCCGAGCTGGCGGAGCGCCGGCCCGACGCCGCCGCACTGGTCGCGGGCGACACCGTGATCAGCTACGCCGAACTCGACCGGCGGGCCAACCGGCTCGGTCACCACCTGGCCGCGCTGGGCGTCGGCCGGGGCGACGTGGTCGGGATCGCGCTGGACCGCGGCCCGGAAGCCGTGCAGGCCATCCTCGGCGTGCTCAAGGCCGGGGCCGGCTACCTGCCGCTCGACCCCGGCTTCCCGCCGGAGCGGCTGAACGGCATGCTGGCCGAGGCCCGGCCGCCGGTGCTGCTGACCCGGCGCGAACTGGCCGACCGGTTCGCCCAGGACGGCACCGCCGTGGTCTGCCTGGACGAGGAGGCGGCCGCGATCGCCGCCCGGCCGTCCACCGCACCGGAGACCGGCGCGGGCCCGCGCGACCTCGCCTACCTGATGTTCACCTCCGGCTCCACCGGCCGGCCCAAGGGCGTGATGATCGAGCACCGCTCGCTGTACAACATCGTGCTGATGGCCGGCCGGGCCTACGGGCTGGGCCCGGGCAGCCGGGTCCTGCAGTTCTACACGCTCAGCTTCGACGGCGGCGTCTGGGACGTCTTCAAGACCCTGGTGGCGGGCGCCACCCTGGTGCTGGCCAGGCCCGACGCGGTGCAGAGCCCGGAGCTGCTGCAACGGCAGCTGCGGGAGGACCGGATCGGCGCCCTGACCGTGCCGCCGGCCCTGCTGCCCGCGCTGGACCCGGACGCGCTGCCGGACCTGGCCGTCCTCGGCGTGGCCGGCGACGTGCTGCCGCCGGAGCTGGCCGAGGAGTGGTCGCACGGCCGGCGTCTGTTCAACATCTACGGCCCGACCGAGACCGCGATGGCGGTCTCCATGTTCCCGGTCGAGCCGGGCGCCGGGCACCGCACCGTCCCGCTCGGCAGGTCCGCGCCGAACATCCGGGTGCACGTCCTGGACCCGGCCCTCGCGCTGGTGCCGGTCGGCGTCACCGGTGAGCTGTACGTCGGCGGCGTCGGGCTGGCCCGCGGCTACTTCGAGCAGCCCGGGCTGACCGCCGGCCGGTTCGTCGCCGACCCGTTCGGCCCGCCCGGCTCCCGGCTGTACCGCACCGGCGACCTGGTGCGCTGGAACGCCGACGGGCAGCTGGAGTTCGCCGGCCGCGCGGACCAGCAGGTGAAGATCCGCGGCTTCCGGGTCGAGCCGGCCGAGGTGGAGAACGCGCTGCTCGGCCTGGACGGGGTCGGCGAGGCGGTCGTGGTCGCCCGCGAGGAGGAGTCCGGGCACAAGCGCCTGGTCGCCTACGTGGTGCCCGCGCCGGACGGCCCGGCGCTCGACTCCGCGGGGCTGCGCCGGGCGGCCGCCGGCATCCTGCCGGGCCACCTGGTGCCCTCGGCCTTCGTCGTCCTGGACGCCCTGCCGCTGAACCCCACCGGCAAGGTCGACCGCAAGGCACTGCCCGCGCCGACCCGCCGGGACACCGTGGCGGACGGCTACCTGGCGCCCCGGACGCCGACCGAGGAGGCGCTGGCCCGGATCTGGGCCGAGGTGCTCGACGCCGAGCGGATCGGCGTCGAGGACAACTTCTTCGACCTCGGCGGGGACTCCATCACGAGTCTGCGGCTGATGTCGCGGATGGCGGGAGCGTTCGGCGTCGAGCTCTCGCCGGGGGACTTCTTCGACCGGCCGACGGTGGCCGCTCTCGCGGAGGTCCTGGAGGAAATGATCCTGAGCAGTCTGGAAGCGGCGGTAGGGGGCGGTACGCATGGCAGGGCGTGACGGGAAGGACACCGTGGACGACACCGCTTCGAGGGAGGCCCGGATCGCCGCGCTGCCGGCCCACCTGCAGGAGATGCTGCGCAGCCGGCTGATGGGGCAGGCGCTGGACGACTGGGAGCAGGACCGGATCACCCGGGTCTCCCGGGAGGGCGGCTCGCCGATCTCCTCGGCCCAGCAGCGGCTCTGGTACCTGCACGAGATCGATCCGGAGAGCGTCGAGTACAACACCCTGCGGGCGGTCCGGCTGAGCGGGGAGCTCGACGTGGCGGCGCTGCGGGCCGCGCTGGACCTGCTGGTGGCCCGGCACGAGTCGCTGCGCACCGTCTTCGACGCGGTGGACGGGGTCGGCCTGCAGCACGTCGGGCCGGCCGGGCCGGTGCCGCTCGCCGTCACCGACCTGTCCGGACTGCCGAACGACGAACGGGAGTCCGCCGTGCAGGCGGCGCTGCTGGCGGAGGCGCGGAACCCCTTCGACCTGCGCACCGGGCCGGTGTTCCGGGCCGGGCTGCTGCGGCTGGCACGGGACGAGCACGTCCTGGTGCTGGGCATGCACCACATCGTCACCGACGGCTGGTCGCTCGGCGTCCTGATCGGCGACCTGGCCGCGCTGTACTCGGCCGAGACCACCGGCCGGCCCGCCGGACTGCCCGAACTCGCCGTGCAGTACGCGGACTTCGCCGCCTGGCAGCGGGACCGGGCGGCCGGCCCGGCGCTGCGCGGGCAACTGGACCACTGGCGGGAGCAACTGGCCGGTCTCGCCCCGCTCGACCTGCCGACGGACCACCCCCGGCCGCCGGTCCGCAGCGGCGCCGGCGGGCTGCACGAGTTCCGGGTGCCCGCCGAACTGGCCGCCCGGCTGCGCGAGGTGGGCCGCGACGGCGGCGCCACCCTGTTCATGACCCTGGTCGCCGGGGTGCAGCTGCTGCTGTCCCGCTGGGCGGGCCGCGACGACGTCGCGGTGGCGACCGCGGTCTCCGGCCGCGGCCGCGCCGAGACCGAGCCGCTGGTCGGCTTCTTCGTCAACAACCTGGTGCTGCGCAGCCGGATCGACGAGTCCCGGTCGTTCGCCGGCCTGCTGGACTCGGTGCGGACCACCGTGCTGGCGGCGCTCGACAACCAGGAACTCCCGTTCCAGCAGGTGGTCGAGGCGCTCCGACCGGAGCGCGACTCCAGCCGGCCGGCGCTGGCCGAGGTGGCGGTCAACCTGCACAACACCCCGGAGCCCGCCGCGGCGCCGGCCGGCCTGCGGATCGCGGACGTCCCGCCGCCGGTGGTCACCAGCAGCATGGACCTCTCCTTCGACTTCTTCGAGCGGGCGGGCGAGCTGACCGGCTACCTCGGCTACAGCACCGACCTGTTCACGCCGCAGACCGTCGCACGGCTGGCCGACCACCTGGTGGTCCTGCTCGGCCGGATCGCCCGGGCGCCCGGCGAGCCGATCGCCGCCCTGTCGATGCTCGGCCCCGACGAGTGGCACCGCCTGGTCGAGGAGTGGAGCGGTACGGCGCAGGGGCAGGAGCCCCGGACCGTACCGGAGCTCTTCGCGGCGCAGCTCGCCCGCGACCCGTCCGCGCCCGCCCTGGTCTCCGCCGAGGAGACCCTCAGCTACGCCGAACTCGACCGGCGGGCCAACCGGTTGGCACACCTGCTGATCGCCCGGGGCGCCGGGCCGGAGAAGCTGGTCGCGATCGGCCTGCCGAAGTCGGTGGCGGCGGTGGTCGCGGTGCTGGCCGTGCTGAAGAGCGGCGCCGCGTACCTGCCGCTGGACCTCGACCACCCGCAGGAGCGGATCCGGCTGGTGCTCGACGACGCCGAGCCCGTCCTGCTGGTGACCGGGACGGCCACCGCCGAGCGGCTCGCCTCCACGGCAGCGGCGGTCTGCCCGGACGCACCGCACACCGCCGCCGAGCTCGCCGCGCTCCCGGACACCGCGCCCGAGCCGGCGCAGGCCCTGCTCCCGGCACACCCCGCCTACGTCATCTACACCTCGGGCTCGACCGGCCGCCCCAAGGGCGTGGTCGTCACCCACGCCGGCATCCACGGCCTGGTGGCCGGCCAGTCCGCCCACTTCCGCACCGGCCCGGACACCCGGGTGCTGCAGTTCGCCTCGCTCTCCTTCGACGCCGCCTTCTCCGAGATCGGCATGGCCCTGCTCTCCGGCGGCGCCCTGGTGGTCGCCGGCAAGGACGACCTGGTGCCCGGCGAGCCGCTGGCCGCACTGCTGACCCGGCACCGGGTCACCCACGTCACCCTGCCGCCGAGCGCCCTGACCGCGCTCCCGGCGGAGCGGATACCCGCCGGCCTCACCCTGGTCGTGGCCGGCGAGGCCTGCCCGCCCGCGCTGGCCAGGCTCTGGTCGGCCGACCGCCCGATGATCAACGCGTACGGGCCGACCGAGTCGACGGTCTGCGCGACGATGAGCGCCCGGATCGACCCGGCCGCCCTCGGCGACGGCCCGGTCCCGATCGGCCGCCCGCTGCCCGGGGTCCGGGTGCGGGTGCTGGACGGCCGGTTCCGCCCGGTGCCGGCCGGCGTCCCGGGCGAGGTCTACCTCTCCGGCCCGGCCCTGGCCCGCGGCTACCTGGGCCGGCCCGACCTGACCGCCGAGCGCTTCGTCGCCGACCCGTACGGCGCGCCGGGCACCCGGATGTACCGCACCGGCGACCGCGCCCGGTGGCTGGCCGACGGCACCCTGGACTACCTGGGCCGGGCCGACGACCAGGTCAAGCTGAGGGGCTTCCGGATCGAGCCCGGCGAGATCGAGTCCGTGCTCGCCCGGCAGCCCGCCGTGACCTCCGCCGCCGTGGCCGTCAAGCAGGACGCGCGCGGCACCCGCCGGCTGGTCGCCTACCTGGTGGTCGAGGCCGACGGCCCGGGCGTGGACGAGCTGCGGGCCCACGCCCGCGGGCAGCTGCCCGAGTACATGGTCCCGGCGGCGTTCGTGCTGCTGGACCGGCTGCCGCTGAACGCCAACGGCAAGGTCGACCGGCGCGCCCTGCCCGACCCCGACCTGCGCCGCGACCCGGCCGCCACCCGGGTCGCGCCCCGCAACCCGGTCGAGGAGACCCTCGCCCGGATCTGGCAGGAGCTGCTCGGCGTCGAGGAGATCGGCGTCGAGGACAACTTCTTCGACCTCGGCGGCGACTCCATCCTCAGCCTCCAGGTGGTCGCCCGGGCCCGCGAGGCGGGCCTGCCGATAACCGCCCGGCAGACCTTCCTGCGCCAGACCGTCGCCGAACTCGCCGCCGAGGCCGCCCAGGCAGCCGAAGCCGCCGAGGCCGCCGAGGCCGCAGGGACCGGAGCCGCGGCCCGGCGCGGCCCGACGGCCGGAGACGTCCCGCTGACCCCGATCCACCACTGGTTCTTCGAACGGCTCACCGACAGCCTCGACCGGTTCAACCAGGCCGTCTGCCTCGAACTGTCCGCCGACGGCGCCGACGAGGCCGCGCTCCGCGCCGCGCTGGACGCGCTGGTCGGACACCACGACGCGCTCCGGCTGCGCGCCGAGCGCACCGACGGGCAGTGGCGGCTGCACCACCCCGCCGACGGCGCCGCCGACTTCGAGCGGATCGACCTCGCCGGCCTCACCCCGGAACGCCGGGAGGCAGCCGTCCGGGAACTCGTGGAACGGGCCCAGACCGGCTTCCCCCTGGCGGACGGACCCCTGCTGCGGGCCCGACTGCTCCCGGCCGGCGACGGCCCGGACCAGCGGCCGCGACTCCTGCTCGTCGCCCACCACCTGGTGGTGGACGCGCTGTCCTGGCACATCCTCCTCGCCGACCTGGAAACCGGCTACCGGCAGGCCCTGCGCGGCGAACCGATCGTCCTGCAGCCCCGGAGCACCTCCTTCCAGGAGTGGGCCACCCGGCTCGGCGAGCACACCCGCTCCGGCGGCTTCGCCGGCCAACGCGCCTACTGGGACGGCGTGGAGGCGGCCGTGGCGGCCGCCGCCCCGCTGCCCGTGGACCGCGCCGGGGAGAACACGGCCGGCTCGGCCCGCACCGTCTCGGTCCGGCTGGACGCCGACCGCACGGACGCGCTGCTGCGCAAGGTGCCGGGCGTCTACCGGACACAGGTCAACGACGTGCTGCTCAGCGCACTCTGGCGGGCGCTCTCCGGCTGGACCGGGGACGGCGCCGTGGCGGTCGCCCTGGAGGGCCACGGCCGCGAGGACCTGTTCGCCGACGTCGACCTCTCCCGTACGGTCGGCTGGTTCACCACCCTGTTCCCGGTCGTCCTGGCCGCCCCGGTCGGCGCCGGCTGGGGCGAGGTGCTCAAGACGGTCAAGGAGCAGCTCCGGGCCGTGCCGTCCAACGGCCTCGGCTACGGCGCGCTGCGCCGACTCGGCGGGACGGAGGGCGCCGGGGCCGCCGCCGAGCCCGGCATCAGCTTCAACTACCTGGGCCGGCTGGACGCGGGGGCGGCGCAGTCCGGCCTGTTCCTCGGCCGGCTGCCGGTCGAGGGGCACGAGCGCGGTGCCGGCCAGGCCCGGCACCAGCTGCTGGAGGTCAACGGCTGGGTCGCGGACGGACACCTGGAGTTCCACTGGGTCTACTCCGGCGAACTGCACGAGGAGTCGACGGTGCGGCGGGTCGCTGAGGCCTTCCTGACCGCACTGGGGGAGATCGTCGAGCACTGCACCACCCCGGGCGCGGGCGGCTGCACCCCCTCGGACTTCCCGCTCGCCGCACTCGACCAGGCCACGGTGGACCGGCTGGTCGGCGACGGCCGCGCGGTCGAGGACGTCTACCCGCTCACCGCGACCCAGAGCGGCATGCTCTTCCACGCCCTCTCCGAGGCCGGCCGGGACATGTACACCGGGCACTTCGGCGTCCGGCTCGACGGCGTCGAGGACGTGGCCGCACTGGCCGCGGCCTGGCAGCGGACGGTGGACCGCACCCCGGTGCTGCGCACCGCCGTGGTCTGGGAGGACGTCCCCGAGCCGCTGCAGGTGGTGCACACGGGCGTCCCGGTGACGGTCGAGCACCTCGACCTGCGCGCCCTGCCCGAGCCGGAACGCGAGGCCGAGACCGACCGGATCTGGGCGGAGCGGACCGGGCAGAGCCTCGACCTCGGCACCGCCCCGATGCTCCGGGTGGGCATCGTCCGGCTCACCGACGACGCCGTGGAGATGTTCTGGTCGACCCACCACATGATGCTGGACGGCTGGAGCTTCGCCGGAGTGCTGTCCGACGTCTTCCGGGAGTACGCGCTGCTCACCGGCGGCCAGGGCGGTGACGTCACCGCGCGCCGCCCGTACCGCGACTACGTGCAGTGGCTGGCGGCGCAGGACGACGCCGAGGCCGAGCGGTACTGGCGCGGCGCGCTGGACGGCTTCTCCGTGCCCACCCCGCTGCCCTTCGACCGGCAGCCGGTGCGGGCGCACGGCACCCGGTCCTCCCGCGAGGAGCAGGTGGGCCTCGGGCCGGAGCGCTCCGACCGGCTGTACGAGGCGGCCCGGGCCGCCCGGCTGACCGTCAACACCCTGGTCCAGGGCGCCTGGGCGGTGCTGCTCGCGCGCTACAGCGGAGAGTCGCAGGTGTGCTTCGGCGCCACCGTCTCCGGCCGCCCGGCGTCCCTGCCCGGCGCGGAGGGCATGGTCGGCCTGTTCATCAACACCGTGCCGGTCCGGGTGGCCGTCGACACCGCCGCCGAGGCCGCCGAGTGGCTGCGCGGCGTGCAGGCGGCCCAGGTGGAGGCGCGCCAGTACGAGCACGTCGACCTGACCCGGATCCAGCGCTGGAGCGGCAGCCCGAGCGGCCTCTTCGACAGCATCGTGGTCTTCGAGAACTACCCGTACGACGAGGCGGAGGCGGCCCGGTCGGGCCTGCGGGTCGGCGCGTTCCGCGGCGACGAGCACACCAACTACGCACTCACCCTGACCGCCCACGCGGGCGAGGAACTTCGGCTGGCGATCGGCTACGACCCGGCGCTCTTCGACCCGGAGACCATCACCCGGATGACCGGGCACCTCACCACCCTGCTGGACGCGCTCGCCGCGGCGCCGCACACCCCGGTGGGCGAGCTGCCGGTGCTCACCGAGGCCGAGCGGCACCGGCTGCTGGTGGAGTGGAACGACACCGCGACCCGTCTGCCGCGCGCCCGCCCCGTGCCCGAGCTGTTCGCCGAGCAGGCCGCCCGCACCCCGGACGCGATCGTGGTCAAGGACGACGACGAGGAGCTGACGTACCGCCGACTCGACGAGCGGGCCAACCGCCTGGCGCACCACCTGAAGGGCCTCGGGGTGGCGCCCGGGGTGCTGGTGGGCGTCTGCGTCACCCGCGGCGCGAACGCGGTCGTCGCCCTGCTCGCGGTGCAGAAGGCCGGCGGCGCCTTCGTCCCGCTGGACCCGGAGTACCCGGCGCAGCGGCTGCGGCAGATGCTGTCGGACGCCGACGCCCCGGTGGTGGTCACCGAGGAGCGGCTGCTCGACCGGGTCACCGGGGACGGCGCCCGGGCCGTCTGCCTCGATCGCGACCGGGAGCTGCTGGCGGCCCTGCCGGCGAGCGCGCCGGAGGGCGGCGCGACCCCGGACGACCTCGCCTACGTGATCTACACCTCCGGCACCACGGGCCGGCCCAAGGGCGTCATGGTCGAGCACCGGCACGTCCACCACATGATCCACGGCTGGGACGCCCGCTACGGCCTCACCGCGCTGCGGCCCCGGGTGCTCTCGGTCTCCAGCGTCTCGGTGGACCTCTTCTTCTCCGACTTCCTGCTGGCCGCCCTGTTCGGCGGCACCATGACGGTCTGCCCGGCGAAGGCGGTGAGCGACCCGGTCGCCCTGGCCGACCTGCTGCTGGCGGACCGGTCCGAGCTGATGATCACGGTGCCGACCCTGGCCCGCGCCCTGGTCGCCGAACTCGGCTGGCGCGGGGTCGAACCGGAGTCGCTGAAGGTGCTGATGGTCGGCTCCGAGGGCTGGCCCGTCGACGCGGCCGCCGAGGTGCTGGCCGGGCTCGCCCCCGGCACCGTGCTGGTCAACGCCTACGGCTCCACCGAGACCACGGTCGACTCGACCGTGTTCCAGCTCGGCGGCGACCCGCTGGGCGACGCGGCCTTCGTGCCGATCGGCCGTCCGCTCGCCAACACCCGGATCTACGTGCTGGACCGCGACCTGCGGCCGGTGCCGACCGGGGTGGTGGGCGACTGCTGGATCGCCGGCGGCGGCGTCTCCCGGGGCTACCTCAACCGCCCCGAGCTGACCGCCGAGCGCTTCCGGACCGACCCCTTCGCCACGACCGACGGCGCCCGGATGTACCGCACCGGCGACCTCGCCCGCTGGCGGCCCGACGGCAACCTGGAGTGCCTCGGCCGGGCCGACGACCAGGTGAAGATCCGCGGCTTCCGGGTGGAGCTCGGCGAGGTCGAGGCCGCCCTGGCCCGCCACCCCGCCGTGCACTCGGCCGCCGCGGCCGTCCGCACGGACGCCGGCGGCCCGAGCCGACTGGTCGGGTACGTGGTCGGTACCGGCCCGCTGCCCGAGCCCGCCGAGTTCCGGGCCTTCCTCGCCGAGAGCCTGCCGGCTGCGGCCGTACCCACCGCCTACGTCGTGCTGGACGCCCTGCCGGTGACGCCCAGCGGCACGGTCGACCGGCGGGCACTGCCCTCCCCGGCCGCCCCGGACACCGCCGACCTCCCGTACACCGCCCCGCGCACCGACACCGAGGAACTGCTCGCCGGGATCTGGGCCGAAGTGCTCGGCACCGCCCGGGTCGGCGTCGAGGACGGCTTCTTCGACCTCGGCGGCGACTCGATCCTGAGCATCCGGGTGATCTCCCGGATCCGCGCCGCCCTCGGCCTCGCGGTCTCCCCCCGTCAGCTGTTCGACACACCCACCGTGGCCGCACTGGCCGCCTGGCTCGACGGGCAGGGCGTCGCCGAGGAGGCCGGCCCGGTGCCGGTCGACCGGAGCGGCCCGCTGCCGCTCTCGTCCGCCCAGCAGCGCCTCTGGTTCCTGCACGACTTCGCACCCGGGGGCACCGAGTACAACACCGTGCTCGGGCTGCGGCTGGACGGGCCGCTGGACGTCGACGCGCTGCGCACGGCGCTCGCCGCCCTGGTCGAGCGGCACGAGCCGCTGCGCACCGTCTACCACACCGTCGACGGCCGCGGCGTCCAGCTGGTCCGGCCCGCCGAACAGCCCGAACTGCTCCTCTTCGAGCCGGACCGGGCGGACACGCCCGGAGCCGACGCCGAGGCCGCGGCGCAGGAGTGGCTCCGCGAGCGGATCGGGCAGCCCTTCGACCTGGTCGACGGCCCGGTGCTACGGGCGGCCCTGGCCCGGACCGGCCCGGACCGGCACCTGTTCGCACTGGTCATCCACCACATCGCCACCGACGGCTGGTCGATGGACCTGCTGGCCCGCGACCTCGGCGCCTGCTACACCGCCGCGCTGGACGGCACCGCGGCCGTCCTCCCGCCGCTGCCCGTGCAGTACGCCGACTACGCCGCCTGGCAGCGCGGGCGCCTGGACACCCCGGAGCAGCACCGCCACCTGGAGTACTGGCGGGAGCGGCTGGCCGGGCTCGCCCCGCTGGAACTGCCCACCGACCGGCCGCGCCCGGCGGTCCGGGAGACGGCGGGGGCGGTACTCGCCGTCGACCTGCCCGCGTCGCTGGCGGACCGGCTCCGGGCGCTGGCCCGGCAGCAGGACGCCACCCTGTTCATGGCCCTGGTCGCCGCCGTCCAGGTCGTGCTGTCCCGGGCGTCGGGGCAGTCGGACCTCGCCGTCGGCACTCCGACCTCCGGCCGGGGCCGCCCCGAACTGGAGGACATCGTCGGCTTCTTCGTCAACACGGTGGTGCTCCGCACCACCGTCGACGAGTCGATGAGCTTCCCGGAGCTGCTCGGCCGGGTCCGGGAGGCCGTCCTGGAGGCCTTCGTCCACGAGGAGACGCCGTTCGACCAGCTGGTCGAGGCGCTCCGCCCGGACCGCGACCCCAGCCGCAACGCCCTGGTCGAGGTCATGGTCGGCCTGGAGACCGACCGCTCCGGCGAGATCCGGCTGCCCGGCCTCCGGGTCGAGCCGACCCCGCTGGTCAGCGACGAGATCGGCCACGACCTGAGCTTCAACTTCTACGAGCAGCAAGGGCGGCTGAAGGCGGTGATCGGCTACAGCACCGCCCTGTTCGACCCGGGGACCGTCGCGTCGCTGGCCGAGCAGCTGCGGGTCCTGCTGGCCGGCGTGGTCACCGGCCACCGCCGCCTGGCGGACCTCCCGCTGCCGGACACGGCGGATTCCCCCGCCGGCCCCGAACTGCCGGGCCCGTTGGAAGGGTTCGTCGAGAGGTTCGAACGGCAGGCCGCCGACACCCCCGAGCTGACCGCGCTGGTCGGCCCGGACGGCACGCTGACCTTCGCCGAGGCCAACGCCCGGGCGAACCGGCTGGCGCATCGGCTGATCGCCCGGGGCATCGGCCCCGAGCAGCTGGTCGCCGTGGCCGGGGTCCGGGCGGTGCACACCGTGGTCGCGGTCCTCGCAGTGCTGAAGGCCGGCGCCGGGTACCTCCCGGTCGACCCCGAAATGCCCGCCGAGCGCGTCGCGTTCATGCTCGACGACGCCAGGCCGGCCCTGGTGATCGGCGAACTGCCGGGCGGGCCGCACGGCGTGCCGGTGCTCGAGGACCCGCACCCGACGGCAGAGCCGGCCGGGAACCCGACCGGGAACCCGACCGACGCCGACCGTACCGGGCCGCTGCGCCCCGAGCACCCGGCCTACGTCATCTTCACCTCCGGCTCCACCGGCCGGCCGAAGGGCGTCCTGGTCGAGCACGCCCAGTTCGCCAACTTCTGCCGCGCCATGGACGAGCGGATCGGTGGTGGCCCCGGAGACACCTGGCTGGCCGTCACCAGCCTCTCCTTCGACATCTCCACCCTCGAACTGCTGTGGACCCTCACCCGGGGCTACCGCGTCGTGGTCGCGGCCGGCACCACCGCCGACTGGGCCGCCCACCGCCGCCTGGACCCCACCCACCTGCAGTGCACGCCGTCCTACGCCCGGCTGCTGCTCGCCGACGCCGAGGGCCGCGCCCTCGTCGGCGGGCTGCGCCGGATGCTGGTCGGCGGCGAGGCCCTCGACCGTGGCCTGGCCCGCAAGCTGGCCGCGCTCTGCCCGGGCGAGGTCGTCAACATGTACGGCCCGACCGAGACGACCGTCTGGTCCTCGACCTGGACGCTGGAGGCCGGCGCGCTGGAGCGGGGCGAGGTCTCGCTCGGCACGCCCGTTCTCAACACCGTCTTCCACGTGCTGGACCAGTACGGCCGCCGGGTGCCGCGCGGCACCCGGGGCGAGCTGTGGATCGGCGGCCTCGGCGTCGCCCGCGGCTACCACGAGCGGCCCGAACTGACCGCTGAGCGCTTCACGGAGGACCCGTACGCCACCGAACCAGGCGCCCGGATGTACCGCACGGGCGACCTGGTGCGCTACCGGGCGGACGGCAGCCTGGAGTTCTGCGGCCGCATCGACGCGCAGGTCAAGCTGCGCGGCCACCGGATCGAACTCGGCGAGGTCGAGGCCCTGCTGCAGGGCCACCCGACGGTGGCCGACGCCGCCGCGGCGGTCCGGCCCGGGGCGGCCGGGGCGCCGCAGCTGGTGGCGTACGTGACCGCCGCCGGTGCCGAGGCGCCCGACCCGGCCGGGCTGCGCGCCTTCGCCCGCCGGGCGCTGCCGCACTACATGGTCCCCGCGGCCGTCGTGGTGCTGGACGCGCTCCCGCTCACCCCCAGCGGCAAGGTCGACCGACGGGCCCTGCCCGCACCCGGGCCGGTCGAGGGCGCGGAAGGCACGTACACGGCGCCGCGCACCGGGACCGAGCGGATCCTCGCGGAGGTCTGGGCGGACGTCCTCGGCCTCGAACGGGTCGGCGTGACCGACGACTTCTTCGAGTCGGGCGGCGACTCCATCCTCAGCATCCAGCTGGTCCACCGGATCCGGCAGGCCGGCCTGCGGGTGGCCTCCCGGGACCTCTTCCTGAACCCGACCGTCGCCCGACTGGCCGAGGTGGTCACCCCCGAGACGGCCGACGAGCCCGAGCCGGACGGGCCGACGACCGGGGAGGTACCGCTGACCCCCATCCAGGCCGCCTTCCTGGGCGCCGACCCGGTGGCCCCGCACCACTTCACCCAGTCGGTGCTGATCGAGCTGACCGACGACGCGGACGAGCCGTCCCTGCGCGCCGCCCTGGCCGAACTGCCCACCCGCCACGACGCGTTGCGCCTGCGCTACCGGCGGACCGCCGACGGCTGGCAGCAGTACGCGGTCGCCGCCGACGCGGTCGACCTGCTGCGGCGCCACGACCTGTCGGAGCACCCCGAGCCGGACCAGGCCGCGGAGATGGACCGGCTCGCCGCCGACGCGGACGCCGGCCTGGACCTCGGGGAGGGACCGCTGCTGAGCGCCCTCTGGTTCGACCTGGGGGCGGGCCGGCGGCCCCGGCTCTTCCTCACCGCGCACCACCTCGTGGTCGACGCGGTCTCCTGGCGCATCCTGCTGGACGACCTGCAGAGCGCCTACCGGGCCCGGCTCAGCGGTGAGCCGGCCGCACCCCCGCTCCGCAGCGCCTCCTTCCGCCGCTGGGCCGAGAAGTTGCGGCGGCACACCCGGGAGGGCGGCTTCGACCGGGAGGCGCCGTACTGGGAGGCCGTCCGGCCGGCCGCCGAGCTGCCCCGGGACGGCGACGGGCCGAACCTGGCCGGCTCGGTGGACACCGTGACGGTGGTCCTGGAGCCGGAGGAGACCGCGCAGTTCCTGCGCGCGGTCGGCCGGCTGCGCACCCCCGCCCGGGACCTGCTGCTGGCCGCGCTGGCCCGGACCCTCGGCGGCTGGACCGGCGAGCGGCAGGTGCTGATCGACCTCGAGGGGCACGGCCGTGAGGAGATCTTCGACGACCTCGACCTCTCCCGGACCGTCGGCTGGTTCACCACGATCCACCCGGTGGCCCTGGAACTGCCCGAACCGGACGCCGACTGGCCCTCGCTCGCCCGGTCGGTCCGGCGCCAGCTGCGCGCGGTGCCCGGCAACGGCCTGGGCCACGGTGCCCTGCGGTACCTGAAGGAGCCGGCCGGCCCCGTCGGTGCCACCGCGCAGGTGGTGTTCAACTACCACGGCCAGGCGGACCCGACGGCCGGGGGCGGTGACGGCGGGCTGTACCACGCGTTCCATCCCTCCATCGGCCGGGACCGCAGCCCCGACGCCGAGGTCGGCCACCTGCTGGAGGTGGTCGGCGGGGTGAGCGGAGGCAGCCTGCGCCTCAGTTGGTACTACTCCCGGAACGTGCACCACCGGGCCACGGTCGAGCGGCTCGCCGAGGACCTGCTGGCCGACCTGCGGTCGGCGGCCCGGCACGCGGCGGGGCGGTGACCATGAACGACCAAGCGACCATGAATGGCCGGGTGGCGATGAACGACCAGGCGACGATGAACGACCAGGCGCCCGTGAACGGCCGGGCTCCCGTGGACGACCAGGCGCCCGTGAACGGCCGGGCTCCCGTGAACGGCCGGGCGCCCGTGGACGGCGAGCACCGGATCGACGAGCCGGCCCTGTCCGCGCTGCTGGGACGTCTGGCCGGTGTGCACCGGGTCCCCGGGGCCCAACTGGCCATCCACCACGGCGGCCGAACCGTCTCGGTGGCCGTCGGGGAGCAGGTCCTCGGCGGCGGCCGGCCGGTCGGCCGGGACACCGCCTTCCCGCTCGCCTCGCTCACCAAGCCGTTCACCGCGGCGCTGGTGATGACCCTGGCCGCGGACGGGGACGTCGAGTTGGACGACCTGGTGACCCACCACCTCCCGGAGGCCGGACCGGCCACCGCCGGGACCGTCCGGCAGGTGCTCAGCCACACCGCCGGGCTGCCGGCGGCCCTGTCCGAGGCCGCCGGACGGGCGGGCGGAGCCCGCCGCCGGGCCGCCGGACCCACCGACCGGCAGGCTCCGGTGGCCGCGCCGGGCACGGCGTTCTCGTACTCCAACGTGGGCTACGCCCTGGCCGGCGCGGTGGTCGAGGAAGTGACCGGCATGGACTGGCCGGAGGCGCTGGAGGCGATCCTGCTCTCCCCGCTCGACATCGTCCCGGCCTTCGTCGGGGACGTCCGCGATCCGCGCGGCCGCTCCTCGGCCGGCGGCCACGTCGTGCGGGGCTCGGGGCGGCGGACGCTCCCGGTCGCCGAGCAGGACGTGCCGGTGGTCGAGGCGCCGGCCTCGGCGCTCGCGTTGAGCGCCGAGGAGACCGCCCTGTTCGCCCGCCAGTTCCTGGCCCCGCCGGGGCCGTTGCTGGCCGCCGAGACGGTCGCCGAGATGTGCCGCGACCAGCTCGCGGGCGTCCCCTTCGGGCCGTACGGGATGGCCGACGGCTGGGGGCTGGGCTGGGCCCGCTACCGGGACGGCGGCCCGGACTGGTACGGCCACGACGGCACCGGCGACGGGATCTCCTGCCACCTCAGGTTCGACCCGGCCGCGGGCACCGTGGTGGTCCTCACCACCAACGCCAACACCGGCCAGAACCTCTGGGCCGACCTGGTCGGCTGCCTCCGGGCGGCCGGGCTCGCCGTCCCCGGCCCCGCCCCCGTCGGGCCGTGCGACGGTCCGGGCCCGGTGCCCGAGGACTGCCTGGGTGACTACGCCAACGGGGACCTGCGCTACACCGTCTCCCGGGGCAGGCCCGGGCAGTTGCTGCTCGGCCTCGGCGGCCCGCCGCAGTACGCGCTCAGCTGTACCGCCGACCTGCGCTTCACCATGTGTGAGGCGGGCGGCGACCCGGCCGGCGGCCCGGTCTTCGCCGGGCGCTTCCTCCGTGATCCCGGCACCGGCCGGGTCGAGTACCTCCAGGTCTCCGGCCGGCTCGCGCGCCGCGAGCCGGCCCGAGGAGTGGTGAGCCGGTGACGGTCGCCCGCCCGCCCGACGGGTCGACCGACCTACCGACCGTCGAGCGGTCCGACGAGCCGACCGGCCCGCCCCCGCCGACCCGGCCGCTGTCCCGCAACCGCAGCTACAACATCCTCTGGACCGGCCAGCTGCTGTCCGAACTCGCCTTCGAGATCGCGATGGTGGCCGTCCCGCTGCTGATCCTGGCGCACACCGGATCGGCGATCCAGATGGGCGTCGCCTCCTCGGTGCTCGCCGCCGTCCGGATGCTGGCCGCCGTGCCGGCCGGGGCGATCGCGGACCGCTGGAACCGGCGCACCGTGATGCTCGTCTGCCAGGGCCTGCGGGCCGTCGGCATGGGGAGCCTCGCCGCCGCGCTGGCCCTGGACCGCTACGCCTACTGGCACCTGCTCGCCGTCGTGGTGCTGGAGGGGGTGCTCGGCTCGGTCTTCGAGCCGGCCGAGCACGCGGCCCTGCCGCAGGTCGTCCCGGAGTCCCAGCTCTCCACCGCGGTGGCCCGCAACGCCGCCCGCCCGTACGTGGCCACCCTGCTCGGCCCGTCCGTCGCCGGCTTCCTGTTCAGCGTGCACCCGACCGATCCGTTCACGGTGACGGCCGCCATGCTCGCCCTGTCGGCCGGCGCGCTGACCCTGCTCCGGCTGCCCCGGGCGCCCCGCCCGGACACCACGGAGGCGGACAGCGGGATGGGCGGCGAGATGGCCGCCGGGTTCCGCTGGGTGCTGCGCAACCGGGTGCTGAGGACCACCCTGCTCTGGATGATGGGCACCAACCTGGTCTTCAACGCCCTGTTGGTGATCGTCCTGGCGCTGTCCCACGAGGACCACACCGCCCCGGGCGAGATCGGCCTGATGATGGCCTGTCTCGGGGCCGGCGGCCTGCTCGGGGCCGCCCTGGCGCCCTGGCTGCACCGGAAGCTGTCGGCCCCGGTGCTCGTGCTGGGCTTCGCCTGGCTGGCCGCCGTGGCGACCGTCCTGATGGCCGCCGTCTCGGGCGGGGTGCCGCTCGGCGTGCTGCTCGGCCTGGCCGCCCTGTTCGCGCCCGTGGCCAACACCACGGTGATGACCCATCAGCTCCTGGTCACGCCCGACGGCCTGCGGGGCCGGGTCAGCTCCATCAGCGCCCTGTGCTCCAGCGGCGCCGGGGCGTTGGGCCCGCTGGTGGGCGGGGTGCTGGCGGCCAGGCCGGGGGGCGGTACGGACGCCGTGCTGGCCTGTGGCGGGGCGCTGGCCCTGATCGCCGTCGCGACGACCGCCAGCCCCGTGCTGCGCCGCTTCCCGACGTCGTCCGCCCAGCCCCACGAGTAACGACCGTGACGGGCGAACGGCAATTTCACTCTCGATTCAAGTGACTGGAAACCCCGGGTGGACATCGGTGAGGCTCCGAGTGTGCCGAGGCGTTTCCGACGCAGACCTGCCAAAGGAGGTACCCGCTCGTGATCCGTATCCGACTCACCGGTGACGAGGTCTCGGCCGTCGAGGCGATCGCCGACGAACTCGCCCAGCGGTACGACACCGTGGAGGCACCGGCCTTCCAGCGCGAGAGCCGCACCTACGCACAGGAGCTGCCCCGGCGGCTGCGCGCGGAGCTCAACGAGTTCCGGCTGACCGAGAAGTCCGGGACCTTCGTGGTCTCCGGCCTCCGGGTCGAGGACACGGCGCTCGGCGCCACGCCGGCCGAGCGCCGCAGCAAGCCGGCGCCGTCCCCCTCGCTCCGCCAGGACATCGCCTTCTTCCTGATCGGGAGCGTGCTCGGCGACCCGATCGGCTGGGCCACCCAGCAGGACGGCCTGATCATGCACGACGTCTACCCGGTCCAGTCGCACGAGAACGACCAGATCGGCTGGGGCAGCGCCGAGACCCTCAGCTGGCACACCGAGGACGCCTTCCACCCGCTGCGCACCGACTACCTCGGTCTGATGTGCCTGCGGAACCCGGACGGCGTCGAGACGACCGTCGCGGACATCGCCGACGTCGAACTGGACGAGGAGACCCGGGCCGCGCTCAGCGAGCCGCGCTTCCGCATCCTGCCCGACGACGCGCACCGCGGCGGCACCCGGTCCGCCGGGGCCGAGGACCGCGAGGAGCGGCTGCGCCGGCTCGCCCTGGACCGGGTCGAGCGGGCGCTGGAGCAGCCCGACCCGCTGGCCGTCCTCTTCGGCGACCCCGACGACCCCTACCTGGTCATCGACCCCTACTACATGCAGGGCGTCCACGGCGAGGAGCAGCAGCGGGCGCTCGACGCCGCCGGCGCCGCCATCGACCGCGCCCTCACCGGTGTCGTGCTGGAGCCCGGCGACATCGTCTTCCTCGACAACTACCGGGTGGTGCACGGCCGCAAGCCGTTCCGGGCCCGCTACGACGGGACGGACCGCTGGCTGCGCCGCCTCAACATCGCCCGTGACCTGCGCAAGTCCCGGGAGTACCGGCTCAGCGCCGACTCCCGCGTCATCTACTGACCGTCACCGACGGTTCCCCACTTCTCTCACACGAGGTTAACCGTGACCGGAATGCTGCAGAGCAAGGGCAACTTGACCCAATGGGAGTTCCTGGCCCTCAACAGCGAGCTGAACATCGCGGACGGGCACGCCCGGCAGGCGCTGACCCTGGGCCAGACCAAGATCGTCGACGAGCTCCCGCTGCTCTTCTCCGAGGGCGAGCGCCGTCCCGTCGAGCAGATAGAGCGGGAGGCGCACGAGGCCTACTTCACCCTGCTCGGCCAGCACAGCTACCCGACCGACCACGGCCGGGTGATGAGCTGCTACTCCTCGTCCGTCGCGATGGAGATCTTCTCCCGGGCGCTGTCCGCCAAGGTGGACACGATCGCCCTGGTCCACCCCACCTTCGACAACATCGCCGACCTGCTGCGCGGCAACGGCCTCAAGCCGGTCCCGCTCGCCGAGGACCCGCTGCACGGCGAGGACCTCCCGGCGGAGCTGCTGGCCTCGGTGGGCTGCGTCTTCGTGACCACCCCCAACAACCCCACCGGCCGGGTGCTCGCCGAGGACCGGCTGCGCCGGCTGGCCGAGCAGTGCGCCGAGCACGACGTGGTCCTGGCCCTGGACACGTCCTTCCGCGGCTTCGACACCCGCGCCCACTACGACCACTACGCGGTGCTGAACTCCGTCGGCTGCCGCTGGGCGGTCATCGAGGACACCGGCAAGCTCTGGCCCACCCTCGACCTGAAGGCCGGCCTGCTGGTCGTCTCCGAGAACCTCGGGCTGCCGGTGGAGAAGATCTACTCCGACATCCTGCTGGGCGTCTCGCCGCTGATCCTGGCGCTGATCCGCCGCTTCGCCGAGGACGCGGCGTCCGGCGGCCTGGCCGAGCTGCACGAGTTCATCGCGGGCAACCGGGCCGCGGTCCGCTCCGGCCTGGCCGGCCTGCCGGGCGTGGACTTCCCGGATCCGGACAGCCGGACCAGCGTGGAGCGGGTCCGCTTCTCCGGCCGGACCGGCACCGAGGTGTGGGAGTCGCTGCAGGAGCACAACGTCTTCGCCCTGCCCTGCGAGCAGTTCCACTGGGCCGACCCGTCCGAGGGCAGCCGGATGCTGCGCATCGCGCTGGCCCGCTCGCGCGAGCCGCTGACCGAGTCGGTCCGCCTGCTCAGGACCGTACTGGAGAGCCGGTGACCCTGGCGACGGCTGCCGCCCGCCACACCCGGCGCTGGCAGCTCGGCGTGGTGCAGGAGACGGCCGAGCCCGGGGTGATCGACCTCGGGCCCGGCTACCTCGAGCCCGCGCTGCTCCCGGTGGAGTTGCTGCGGGACGCCCAGGCGGCCGCCCTGGCCGAGTTCGGCGCCGCCGCGCTGGCGTACGGGAGCAACGCCGGCGCGGCCCCCCTGCGGGAGGCGCTCGCCGAGCGGACCGCCCGCGCGGACGGTCACCCGTGCTCGCCGGAGAACGTCCTGGTGACGTCGGGCAGCTCGCAGTCGCTGTACCTGATCGCCACCGCGCTGGCCTCCCCGGGCGACGCGGTGCTGGTCGACGACCTCTGCTACGACCTGGCGCAGAAGCTGTTCACCGACTGCCGCCTGACCCTCCGGCGGGTGCCCGCGGACGCCCTGGGCACCTCGCCGGAGGGTCTGCGGGAGGCCCTCCGGGGGCTGCGGCGGGAGGGCGTGCGGCCCGCCTTCCTGTACCTGAACCCGACGTTCCACAACCCGACCGGCCGAACCCTGCCGACCCTCCGGCGGCGGGAACTGCTCGCGGTGGCGGCGGACCACGGGCTGCTGGTCGTCGAGGACGACGCCTACGCCGGGCTGGCGCTCGACCCGGCGGTGGAGCCGCCGCCGTCGCTCGCCGCGCTGTCGGGGCACCGTGGGGTGCTCCGGCTGGGCACCTTCTCCAAGACGCTGGCCCCCGGACTGCGTCTCGGCTGGCTGCTCGGCGATCCCGAGCTGGTCGACCGGCTGGCCTCACACGGCCTGTTCGTCAGCGGCGGTTCGCTCAACCACGTCGCCTCGCTGGCCGCCGCCGTCATGATCGCGAGCGGCGACTACGACCGCCATGTGGCGTTCCTGCGCGAGCAGTTGAGGTCGCGCCGGGACGCCCTGGCGGAGGGTCTGCGGGCGGTGGACCGGCCGGAGCCGGTCCGCTTCCGGCTGCCGTCCGGCGGCTACTTCCTCTGGCTGGAGCCGGCGGTGGGCCGACCGGAGGCGGAACTGCTCCGGGCGGCCGCGCAGGCCGGCGTGCGGATCGCCGCCGGCTCGCGGTTCGGCCCCGGTGGCGCGCACTCGTTCCGGCTGGCCTTCAGCTTCAACTCGCCCGAGCGGTTGGCGACGGCCGCCGAGCGGCTGGCCGCCGCGTGGCGCGCCCTGCCCCACCCGTCGGTGCCTCACCCATCGACGTCCCAGCTACCGACAGGAGCAGAACGTGTCCGTGACTGACGAGGTGTCCGTGGCCGACGGGACGCCCGTGGCCGACGGGCCGATGCCCGCCGTCGTGGGCGGCCTGCGCGGGTACAGCCTGCCGCTCTCGCCGTCCGGCCGGGCCTCCATGATCACCCCGCCCCCGTGGCACTTCACGGGCGAGGTGGTGATGGTGGACTACCGGGTGGATCCCGAGGCCGCGGCGGCCTTCCTGCCGCCTGGGCTGACCCCGGGCCGGGACGCCGGCGCGGCCGCGGCGGTCTTCGCCGAGTGGCAGTGGTGCTCGGAGTCGGGGGAGGAACTGGCCGAACCCGGCCACAACCGCTTCGCCGAGTTCCTGGTGCTGCTCTCCTGCGAGTTCGAGGGCGAGCCGATGGCCCGCTGCCCGTTCGCCTGGGTGGACCAGCCGGTGCCGATGATGCGCGGGTGGCTGCAGGGCATGCCCAAGCAGTTCGGGTCCGTCCACCAGAGCCGCGCGGCCACGGTGGGACGGGCCGCACCCCGGCTGGAGGCCGGCGGGAAGTTCTCCGGAACACTGTCAGTGCGTGGACAGAGGGCGGTGTCAGCAACCGTCAGCCTGAAGGGAATTGCCCCCGAGCCGCCGGCGTTGCACATGGTACCGTTGGCGCACAATTTGCACTTCCCAGACTGGACCATGACCAGCCCGATTAAGCCGACTCTCGTGGCGTCCCAGGTGTCAGGTGTGGAGTTCTCGGAAGTCTGGTCGGGTACGGCCGAGATGGGGTTCTTCGACGTGCTGGGTGAGGACTTCGCGTCCCTCGCACCCGTCGAAGTCGGAGCAGGTCACGTGTTCTCGTACGCCGAGACGCTGCACGGCGGGCGAGTCCTGGAGGACGGCAAGGCGTAACCAGCGAAAGACAGCGACTACGGGGGTTGCTTTGTGTTGAGGATTCATTTCACTGTCGAGGACCTGGCCAGGCTGCGGATGGTCGCGGGCCTGGGCCCGCTGACCGAGGGCATCTTCGCCCTCCACCGGTTCAGTCACAGCGGTAGCGTGCTGTTCCACCCGTGGCGCATGCGGGTGCGCGCCGCGCTGAGGACGCGCACCGCCGAACTCGAGGCCCTGGCCCAGCAGGCGCCGAGCTTAACCGAGTTGACCGAACTGCTCGGTCCGTCCGCGGACGGCGAGGGGCAGTCCGGTCCGGCCGCGCTGCTGGGCAGGTTCACCCAGGTCGCGGTCCTGCCCTACTGGACCGAGATCAGGCCGCAGCTGGAGCGGGTGCGGGACGCCCGGGGCAGGATCGCGATCGCCCACGGTTCGGAGCGGCTGCTGAGCGCCATCCATCCGACGCTGCGCTGGAACGCGCCGGTCCTCGAAGTCCGCGGCGGACCCGACCGCGACGTCCACCTCGGCGGCCGGGGGCTGGTGTTGAGCCCCTCCTTCTTCCTCAACGACCCGTCCTGCGTGTTCATCGACGACGACCGGGAGGCCGGCGGGCCCGCCGTGTACTTCCCGATCGGCTCGGCCGCCAAGCCCGGGATCTGGGACTCCTGGGAGGCGGACGAGCAGGCACTCGGAGCCCTGGTCGGCCACACCCGGGCCGCGGCGCTCCAGGCGCTCACCGACAGCTGCACCACCGGTGAACTCGCCGAACGGCTGGGCATATCGCTCGCCGGAGCCAGCAAGCACGCGGCGGTGCTGCGCCGGGCGGGCCTGATCACCACCGCGCGCAACCGGAACACCGCACTGCACACCCTCACCACGCTCGGCATGGCCCTGCTGCAGAGCCGCGAACTCGTGCCGATGCCGTTCCGCAGCCACCAACGAACCGACATCCCGGCCTGAGGAGGCGCAACGATGAGCACCCCCAACCCCTTCGACGACCCCGACGGCTCCTTCCACGTCCTGGTGAACGACGAGGGCCAGCACTCGCTCTGGCCGGTCTTCGCGGACGTGCCGGCCGGCTGGCGCACCGTCCTGGCAGGCGCCGACCGCGAGGCCGCGATCGCCTACGTCAACGCCAACTGGACGGACATGCGGCCCGCGAGCCTGGCGGCCCAGCAGGGCTGACCGGGCTCCGGCCCACCCGGCGGACGGGATCGTGCGACCGCCGGTATGACAGAATTCCTGCCTGTGACCATTCGATTACTGCTCGCAGACGACCAGGAGATGGTCCGCCGCGGTATGCGGCGGATCCTTGAGAACCAGCCGGACATGGAGGTGGTCGGCGAAGCTGAGGACGGCGTCGCGGCAGTGCAGGCGGCGCGCCAACTCCGGCCTGACGTGGCACTGGTGGACATCAGGATGCCGCGCATGGACGGGCTGGAGGTCGTCCGTCTGCTCGCCGGCCCCTCGGCGGCGCCGCCGATCAAGGTCGTCGTCGTCACCACCTTCGATCTCGACGAGTACGTGTACCCGGCGCTGCGCCACGGCGCCTCCGGATTTCTGCTCAAACGCTCGGGCCCGACGCTGCTGGTCGAGGCGGTCCGGGCCGCGGTGGCGGGCGACAGCCTGATCAGTCCGTCCATCACGGTCCGGCTGCTCAAGCACGTCACCGGCGGCCGGCCCGGCGGCCCGGCCCTGGTCGAGCCGCTCACCGGGCGGGAGACGGAGATCGCCGGGAAGGTGGCCGAGGGCAAGACGAACTCCGACATCGCCGGCGAGCTCTTCATCTCGGCGGGCACGGTGAAGACCCATGTGGCCAGCATCCAGCGGAAGCTGGGCGTCAAGAACCGGGTCGGAATCGCCGTGCGCGCCTTCGAGATGGGATATGCGACCGGCCGATTGGCGGAGTGAGGACTTCCTCCGGCCGGCGGGTGCCGGAGAACTCGTGGATCAGGGGTGGCCGGTCCGGTGCACGTGCAGCACCGAAACAGCGAAAGGCATCCCATGCACAATCGAGAAAAGGGAATCCGACTGGATTCGCTGACCGGTCTCCGGTTCCTCGCGATGATTCCGGTATTCCTCTTCCACAGTTCACTCGAAGGAATCTTCAACGACACCCAGGCGGACTGGGACTTCCTGAACGGCGTCGGCACCTCCGGGCACGTCGCGGTCTCGTACTTCTTCGTCCTCAGCGGCTTCGTGCTCACGTGGTCGTACCGTCCGGCCGACCGGGCCCGCAGATTCTGGCGCAGGCGGGTGTTCAGAGTCTTCCCCAGCCACCTGGTCGCCCTGGTGGCGGTGATCCTCCTGATCAGCCACTACGCCGACCTGCCGGACTGGAAGGGCCTCGGCGCCCAGGCCCTGCTGCTCCAGGCCTGGATACCCGACCCGGCCTACTTCGACATCGGCAACTCCGTCACCTGGTCCCTCTCGGTGGACCTCGCCGTCTACGCGCTCTTCCCGCTGCTGTACCGGCTGGTCGAGCGCATCCGGCCGGGCCGGCTCTGGGCCTGGGCCGGCGTCGGCGTGCTGGTCGTCGCCCTGGTGCCGGCGGTGGCCCAGAACTTCGTCCACGACGACCGGCCGATGCCGCTGTTCGGGGTGTCGATCGGCCAGTACTGGCTGGTGTACTTCTTCCCACTGGCCCGCCTGGTGGAGTGCCTGCTCGGCATGCTGCTGGCGCGGATCGTCCTGACCGGCCGCTGGATCGGCTGGATGCGGCCGTACGTGGCCGCTCCGCTCGTGGTGGTCGGTTACTGGATCGGACAGCAACTGCCCTACCTGTACCGGACGAGCGCCGCCACGGTGATCCCGGTCGGCCTGCTCACCGCCTCCCTCGCCGTCGCCGACATGGCCGGCCGGCGCACGGTGCTGAACCACCGCTTCGTCGTCCGCCTCGGCGAACTCTCCTTCGCCTTCTACCTGTTGCACAACCCGGTACTCAAGTACGGCCACCTGGCCCTGGGGGCCGTGGAGAAGGACGGCGACCTGGTCGGCCCCAGCTACGGCATGGCGGCCGGCATCGCGCTCATCGCCGCCGCCTTCCTGCTGTCACTGCTGCTGGCCTGGGTGCTGAACGTCCTGGTGGAGCGGCCGGCCATGCGCCGCTGGTCCAGGCCCCGGCCCACGCCCTTTCCCGCACCGGCCCCGACACCGACCCCGACGGGCGGGGCGGTGTGACCGGCCGTCAGTCCATTGTGCCGTACGCACGCGTCCGAAAGATCTGTCGAACGGCAGATGTCTGATCGACGGTCATCTGCAGGGCGCCACAGAGGTCCTGCGCCGTGCGTAGGCTCGGCTCCGTGCAGACCGAACTGATGCCTGACTCGCATCGCCGCCGCACGGTGTGCGCGACGGCGACGATCCTGGTCGCCGCTCCGGCGGCGATCGCCCCTCCGAGTGCGTGGGCCGTGGCCCTCGTCGCCGTGCTGGCGATGGCGGTCGCGATCCTGCGCCGGCCGCCGGGACCGGTCTCCCCGGTCCAGGCGGCCGGCCTGGTCGCGGTGCTGTCGGTCGCCGTCACCATCGGCTACCCCGGCCGGCAGGGACTGGTACTGCCGTGGCTCCCGTTCGAGTTCGCGTCGATGCTGGTACTGGCCGGGCGGGTGGTCCGGCGGGCGGACGTGCGCCAGGCGGCGCTGGTCGGCTCGGCGCTGACCCTGGCGCTGATGTCGCTCCCGCTGCGCTTCACCCTCCGGCTGCCGCAAGCGGTGCTCGCTCCCTCCGTGGTCGCCGTCGCGCTGGCGATGTTCCCGGCGGCCTGCGCCGTGGGCGTCGGGCTCTACCTGCGGGCGAACGACGACCGCCGGGTCCGCGCGGTCCAGCGGGCCCGCCGGGAGCAGCGGCTCGAAGTGGCGAGGGACCTCCACGACTTCGTCGCCCACGAGGTGACCGGCATCCTGCTGGAGGTCCAGGCGGCCCAGGTCGGCTCGTACGACGAGGAGCAGACCAGGGAACTGCTGGGCCGGCTGGAGGCGGCCGGTCTGCGGGCGCTGGACTCGATGGACCACACCCTGCAGACGCTGCGCGACCCGGAGGCTCCGGCCGCCGCCGAACCGCCGCCGACCAAGGTCCACGGCCTCGCCGACCTGCCCGAACTGGTCGACCGCTTCCTGGCCTCCGGCACGGTCGGCGGCGTGCTCGACCTGGAGCCGGGCCTGGCCGGGACGGCGCCGCGGGAGATCGAGGACGCCGCCTACCGGGTCGTCCTGGAGGCGCTGACCAACATCCGCCGACACGCCCCGAGCGCCGGCCGGCTGGCGGTCGAGGTGGTCCGCACCGACGGCCCCGCCCTGCGGGTCACCGTCACCGACAGCGGACGGCAGGGCGGCTCCGGCGGCCTGTCGGCCCGCCGCCCCGGTGGTGGCGGCACCGGCCTGGCCGCCCTGTCCGAGCGGATCACCGCCCTCGGCGGCGACCTGGCCGCCGGCCCGCACGCCGGGGGCTGGCGCGTCTGCGGCGTGCTGCCGCTGCGCCCCGCCCCGGCCGCCCCGGCCGTCCGGGAGGCTCCGGCGGCCCCGGCCGTTCCGGATGCCCCGGGCGGGTGGGAGACCCCGGACGGGCGGGACGGGTGGGACCGGTCGGACCGACTCGACCAGGCCGACCGACTCGACCCTGCCGACCGGCCGGACCAGGCCGATCGGCAGGGGCGGCAATAGCGGCAATATCTGCCGAACGGCAGATGGCAGCGGGCCGCGGATCGACGAAGCTCTCAACCGTGCCCAATCCCAGCCTTCCGGAGGAACCGGTGGTCTCGCGCAAGAAAGCCGTACCCGCCCTGCTCGCCCTCGCCGTCGCCGCCCTCATCCCGCTGACCGGCTGCGCCAAGGCCACGGACAGCGCGCCCGAGGACAAGACGTTCGAGTTCAGCGGCAAGTCCCTGAACGTGTCGTCGCACGGCATCCCCACCGACCTCGTCCCGGCCGACCGCAAGGACGTCAAGGTCACCCGCTGGTTCGACAAGGGCTCCAAGGTGGGTGACACCAAGGAGGTCTGGAAGCTGGAAGACGGAACGCTCGAACTCCAGGCGCAGTGCACCGGATTGGCCAACTGCGACGCCAAGTTCCGGGTGGAGGTCCCGCGCGGCGTCGCCGTGACGCGCGACGGCAAAGAGACGGACCTGAAGGGCTGAGGCCGGCCGGTCCGACGGGGAAGAAGATGACAATGCTCGAACTGATCGACATCACCAAGGTGTACAAGGGCGGCAAGCGCGCCGTCGACGACATGACCATGCACCTGAAGCCCGGCATGCTGGGCCTGTTGGGGCCCAACGGCGCCGGCAAGTCCTCGCTGATGCGGATCGTGTCCACGGTCACCAAGCCCACGAGTGGCCAGGTCCGCTACGAGGGGACCGACGTGGTCGCCAACCCGGACCGGCTGCGCCGCGAACTCGGCTACCTGCCGCAGGACTTCGGGGTCTACCCGAACCTGACCTCGCGGGAGTTCCTGTCCTACCTGGCGGCTGCCAAGGGTCTCTCCGCGCGCTCCGCCCGGGCCCGGATCGACGAGCTGATCCAGCTCGTCAACCTCACCGAGGCGGTCAAGCGCCCGCTCGGCAAGTACTCCGGCGGCATGCTCCGCCGGGTCGGCATCGCGCAGGCCCTGCTGGCCGACCCCAAGGTGATCGTGGTCGACGAGCCGACGGCGGGCCTCGACCCGGAGGAGCGGGTGCGCTTCCGCAACCTGCTCAGCGACCTCGCGGCCGACCGGGTGGTGATGCTCTCCACCCACATCGTCTCCGACGTCGAGTCGGTCGCCTCCGACATCGCCGTGGTCGCCCAGGGCCGGCTGCTGCGCCGGGGCGCCCCCGACGAGCTGCTCCGGGAGATCGACGGGCAGGTCTGGGAGGTCATGGTCGCCCCCGCCGAGGTGTCGACCGTGCAGGCCCGGCACGTGGTCAGCCGCATGGTGCGGACCGCGAACGGGGTGCGGCTGCGGGTGCTCGCCGTCGCACCGCCCACCCGGGACGCGGTCCGGGTCTCGCCCGACCTCGAGGACGCCTACCTGGGGATCATCCACCGGCCCGCCGAGCGGACGCCGGCCGAGCAGCAGGCGGTGCGGTGGTGAACGTGCGCCTCCTCACCGGCCTGGCGGTCGGCGACTTCCGCGACCGGGTGCGCCGGCCGGCGTACGCGGTGACCCTGCTGGCCGCGATCGGGCTCGGCTACCTGGCCGTGCCGAATGTGGACAGCACCTGGGTGATCATGGACGTCGGCGGCAACCGGGGCGTCTACAACAGCGCCTACGTCGGTGCGGTCACCGCCCTCGCCGGGGCGCTCTGGCTCACCTTCGGCGGCTTCTACGTGGTGCGCAGCGGCATCGCGCGGGACGAGACCAGCCGGGTCGGCCAGATCCTCGCCGCCACACCGCTGCGGACGTCGAGCTACCTGCTCGGCAAGTTCCTGAGCAACCTGCTGGTGCTCGCCTCGATGACCGGCGTGCTGGCGGTCACCGCGCTGGTGATGCAGTTGGCCCGGGGCGAGAACCGCTCGGTCGACCCGGTCGCCCTGGTCGAGCCGTTCGTCCTGCTCTCGCTGCCGGTGATGGCGCTGACGGCGGCGGCCGCGATCCTGTTCGAGACGGTGCCGCTGCTGCGGGCCGGCTTCGGGAACGTGGTCTGGTTCGTCCTGGCCCTGGCGATCTCGATCGGCGGCCAGTCCGCCTCCGCCCCGTTCGGCGGCCTCGGTGTGAACCAGGTCGCGCAGTCGCTGAACGCGGCGCTGGAGAACCAGCACCTGCAGTCCGGCGGGGGCGGGTTCAGCCTCGGTCTGACCAAGGTGAGCAAGCCGTTGGGCACCTTCCTCTGGGACGGCTTCGACGCGTCCGGCGGCTTCGTCCTCGGCCGGGTGGTGCTGGTCCTGCTGGCCTGCGCCGTCGCCCTGCTGCCGGCGCTCTGGTTCGGCCGGTTCGACCCGGCCCGCGCGGCCGGTTCGGTGGTCCCGGCGAAGGCGGGGGCGGAAGGGGAGTCCGCTTCGTCGGCCGTCGAGTCCTTCGGCACCGCCGCGCCGGAGCCGGCCCCGGCCGTCACCTGGTCCACCGCTCCCGGTGCTCTCCCGACGACCCAGCCGACCCGGGCCGGAGCCTTCGGGCGCCTGCTGGTCGGGGAGGTCCGGATCCTGCTGCAGGGCGTCTCGCCCTGGTGGTGGGCGGTGGCCGGCGCGCTGACCGTGGCCGGCTTCGCGCTGCCGATGGACACCGTGACCGGCATGCTGCTGCCCGGCGTCTGGCTGTGGCCGGTGCTGATCTGGTCGAGGCTGGGCAGCCAGCAGGTCGAGAACGGCCTGGAGGTGCTGCTGGGCGCCTACCCGACGGCCCGGCGCAGGCTGCTGGCCGAGTGGGGGTCAGGGCTGGTGCTGACCGCGGTGATGGGTGTCGCCCCGCTGGTGCGGATGCTGGCCGCGGGTGACGGCCCGGGCGTGGCCTGCTGGGTCGGCGGCGTGCTGTTCATCCCGTCGCTCGCCATGTCGCTGGGTGTGCTGAGCCGCACCCACCGGGTCTTCCAGGCGATCTACCTGCCGATCTGGTACATCCTCGTCAACAACGTGGCGGCGCTGGACTTCATGGGCGCGGTCCGGGTGGACGGCAAGCCGGCCGGGCCCAGCCCGCTGCTGGTCACGGCACTGTCCGCGGCGATGCTCGCGGTGGTGTTCCTGGTGGGGACGGCCCGGCGGAACGTCAAGGGATAACCGGTAGTCGATGTCCGAGGCGGAGGAGGACGCCATGTGCGAGGCCCACACCCGACGCATCGCCCGGCTGGAGTCCGAGGTCGAGGAACTCCGTTCGGCCAACGAGCTGCTGAGACGGGTCGCCGAGTTCCTCGCCGAGCGGCCGCACCACTGCGGCCCGGTCGACCCCGGTCGCCCGCCCCGGCGGCGCGGCCCCGGCTGACCGGACGCCTCCATGCCACCGGCGGAGCCGATCGAACAAAGGCGCCGACCGGTCGGGCCGCCGCCCTCGCGAACCCCCGCGCGAGGGCGGCGGCTTTTCCGTACGGCCGTCCCCTCCCGCCGGGCCGTCCCCTCCCGCTGGGCTGACCTCCCGCCCGGCCGGCCTGCCGCGGGGAGCCGACGGGAGGTCAGGAGCCGCCCGGTGCCGGGGCTACGGCCAGACCAGGCAGTACAGCTGGTGCCCGGCCTCGTGCAGCCGGTTGGCGAAGTCCTGCCACTCGTGCAGCATGCTGTAGATCACGAAGGCGTCCCTCGGACCGCGCCGGTCCGGGACGGTGGACCAGATGAAGGCGGCGGCGCCGAGCTCGGTCTCATCGGCCTTGCGGAGCGGTTCGACGACGTTCTGGGGGAGCTGGACGACGGCGTAGTCGGGGTGCAGCACCACGAGTTCCAGCGGCGGCACCTGGTGCAGGGGGACGCCCTGGATGCCGGTGAGGACCATGGCGCTCATGGTCTCCGGCTTGATCTTGGTGGAGAGGTGGCCGGTGGGGGAGCCGCTGGTCTCCATCAGGTCGCCGAGCCGCCCCAGCGAGCCGAGCTCCCCGGCGTCCAGGCCGAGCCCGCCCGGGCCGAGCGCGGTGGGGACCCTGGCGGCGGTCGCGCGGTCGGGGGCGCCGAAGTACTTGTAGGTCACCCCCACGCGTCCCTCACCCCGCCTCTCACCGCCGCGACGACCACGGCCCGTACCCGCTCCCGTACCCCCGCGTGCGGTCTCGGCGGGCCTGCGGGGGCCCCCCGCGGCCTCGTCGTAGCCGTCCTGCGCCTCGGACACTCGGACCATCCTCACCGGAATTCGCCGGAATCGACAGACCCCCGCACGTCCGGCGTCCCACCGGACGTGCTCCTTACCCGTCATGCGCCGCCGTACCCACTCTCGGTACGTGGCAGTCCTCTCCCACACCCCTGCACACAACCGGAGCACTCGCGCACTCTGTGTACACAGTCTGACTGGTCCGTCCCGCGGAGCAGTCGGCGGCCCCGTCCGTACGGACTGTACGGACAGCCGTGGACAACCGTACAGACAACGGTGCCCGGATCATCGTTCCAGATGATCGGGTCCGACATGCAGAGCGCAAGGACACGATTTGAGACCATGTCCTTTGTGAGCTATCCCTACGAAGCCCCCCAGTCCCAGTCGCTGTTCGACCGCGCCTCCGTGGTGACGCCCGGCGGCGTCAACTCGCCGGTGCGCGCCTTCCGCGCGGTCGGCGGCACGCCGCGCTTCATGGTGTCCGGCACCGGCCCCTACCTCACCGACGCCGACGGCCGCGAGTACGTCGACCTGGTGTGCTCGTGGGGTCCGATGATCCTCGGCCACGCGCACCCCGCGGTGATCGACGCCGTCCAGCGGGCCGTCGCCCACGGCACCTCCTTCGGCACGCCCGGCCAGGGCGAGGTCGAGCTGGCCGAGGAGATCGTCGCCCGGGTCGCCCCGGTCGAGCAGGTCCGGCTGGTCTCCTCCGGCACCGAGGCCACCATGTCCGCGATCCGGCTGGCCCGCGGCTTCACCGGCCGGGCGAAGGTGGTGAAGTTCGCCGGCTGCTACCACGGCCACGTGGACGCCCTGCTGGCCGCCGCCGGTTCCGGCGTGGCCACCTTCGGCCTGCCGGACACCCCCGGCGTCACCGGCGCCCAGGCCGGCGACACCATCGTGCTGCCGTACAACGACCTCGCCGCCGTCGAGCAGGCCTTCGCCGCCCACCCGGGCGAGATCGCCTGCGTGATCACCGAGGCCTCGCCCGGCAACATGGGCGTCGTCCCGCCGCTGCCCGGCTTCAACGCGGGCCTGGCCCGGCTCTGCCAGGGCAACGGCGCGCTGTTCATCTCCGACGAGGTGATGACGGGCTTCCGCGTCTCCAGGGCCGGCTGGTACGGCCTGGAGGCTGCGAACGAGGGCTGGGCGCCGGACCTGCTGACCTTCGGCAAGGTCATGGGCGGCGGCTTCCCGGCCGCGGCCTTCGGCGGCCGCGCCGACGTGATGGCGCACCTGGCCCCGGCCGGCCCGGTCTACCAGGCCGGCACCCTGTCCGGGAACCCGATCGCCACCGCGGCCGGCCTGGCCCAGCTGCGCGGCTGCACCGACGAGGTGTACGCGCGGGTGGACGAGGTCGCCGCGGAGGTCTCCGGCCTGGTCACCGAGGCGCTCGCCAAGGAGGGCGTGGCGCACCGGCTGCAGACCGCCGGGAACATGTTCTCGGTGTTCTTCACCGAGTCCCCGGTCACCGACTACGACCAGGCGAAGACCCAGGAGGCGTTCCGCTTCACCGCCTTCTTCCACGCGATGCTGGCCGAGGGCGTCTACCTGCCGCCGTCCGCCTTCGAGTCCTGGTTCGTCTCGGCGTCCCACGACGAGCGGGCGATCGAGCGGATCGCCGCCGCCCTGCCGGCCGCCGCGCGCGCCGCTGCCGCCGCCACGGCCTAGCCGACCCCGAGCCCCAGGAGTACTGAGAAGTGAGCGCCAACGAGATCACCGTCGTCCACGTCATGCGGCACGGTGAGGTGCACAACCCGGAGGGCGTGCTCTACGGGCGCCTGCCGGACTACCACCTGTCCGAGCTGGGCCGGCGGATGGCCGACCGGGTGGCCGAGGACCTGGCCGACCGGGACATCACCCACGTGGTGGCCTCGCCGCTGGAGCGGGCGCAGGAGACCGCCGAGCCGATCGCCAAGGCGCACGGCCTGGACGTCGCGCAGGACGCGCGGCTGATCGAGGCGGAGAACGTCTTCGAGGGCAAGACCTTCGGCGTGGGGGACGGCTCGCTGCGCAACCCGGGCTACTGGAAGTACCTCACCAACCCGCTGAAGCCGTCCTGGGGCGAGCCGTACCTCGACCAGGCGGTGCGGATGATGGGCGCGCTCGGCGCCGCCCGGGACGCCGCGCGCGGGCACGAGGCGGTGTGCGTCAGCCACCAGCTGCCGATCTGGATCGTCCGCTCCTTCGTGGAGCGCCGCCGGCTCTGGCACGACCCGCGCAAGCGGCAGTGCTCGCTGGCCTCGCTGACCAGCTTCACCTTCGAGGGGGACCGGATCGTCTCGGTCGGCTACCGCGAGCCGGCCCGCGACCTGCTGCCCGCGCACCTGGTGGGCAAGGGCCGCAAGGGCGACAAGCCGGTGGGCAGGAGCTTCGGCGCGTGACCGCCGCCCACCGCGCGTAAGCGGTGCGTAAGTATGACTTCGGGTCACCCGGTGGATGCCGGGTGACCCGAAGTCGTCCCAGGTCAGAGGGGGTGCGCCGCGCAAGGCAGGACCCCCCCGAACCTGCCCGGAACTCCATGCGAAACTTTTCACATGTCTGCCATGGCGCGCCCCCGTCCCCGTGTCGCCGCAGCTGCCGCCGCCACCGCCGCCGCCGCTGCGCTCGCCCTCACCGGATGCTCCTCCTCGGGCTCGTCGGGCGGCGGCGCGGGCCAGGTCGGCTTCGTCACGGTCAAGGGCACCAACCTGTCCAAGGCGGACGCCGGCCGGCGCGGGGCCGCGCCGGACATCTCCGGGGAGACCCTGGAAGGCGCCCAGGCCAGGCTCTCCGACTACCGCGGCAAGGTCGTCGTGCTGAACGTCTGGGGCTCCTGGTGCGGGCCGTGCCGGGCCGAGGCGAAGAGCCTGCAGACCGTCTCGGAGAAGTACAAGGACCAGGGCGTGCAGTTCCTCGGCATCAACACCCGGGACACCGAGCGGAACAACGCCGTCCGTTTCGAGCAGGAGCAGGGCGTCACCTACCCGAGCATCTTCGACCCGGCCGGCACCCAGCTGCTCAAGTTCGCCAAGGGGAGCCTCAACCCGCAGTCCATCCCGACCACCCTGATCGTCGACCGGGACGGCAAGCTGGCCGCCCGCGCCGTCGGCGGCACGACCGAGGACGCGCTGGAGTCGATCCTGCAGCCGGTGGTAGCGGAGCAGAAGCAGTGAGCCTGCCACCCCTGCCCGCGGCCGGACTCCAGCTGGCCGACACCACGTCGACCGTCCAGGGCGGCGCGCTGCTGGTCGCGGCGCCCGTCGCGCTGGTGGCGGGGCTGGCGTCGTTCTTCTCGCCCTGCGTGCTGCCGCTGGTCCCCGGCTACCTCTCGTACGTGACCGGGTTCTCCGCCGCCGACCTCGCGGACGCCCGCGGCACGCGCCGCGGCCGGATGCTGCTCGGCGTGGTGCTGTTCATCCTCGGCTTCACCGCGGTGTTCGTCTCCACCGGCGCGCTGTTCGGCTACTTCGGCCAGGAGCTGCAGGACTACAAGCGGACCATCGACATCGTGCTGGGCTCGCTCACCGTGGTGATGGGCCTGGCCTTCATGGGCCTGGTGCCCGGGCTGAGCATGCGCGAGGTCCGCTCGCACCGCCGCCCGGCCGTCGGCCTGCTGGGCGCCCCGGTGCTCGGGGTGGTCTTCGGCGTCGGCTGGACGCCCTGCATGGGACCGACCCTGACCGCCGTGCAGAACCTCGCGCTCAACCAGGCCGACGCCCAGCGCGGCGCGCTGCTGACGACCTTCTACTGCCTGGGCCTGGGCGTACCGTTCATCCTGGCCGCGGTGGCCTTCCGCCGGGCGCTGGGCGCCTTCGGGTGGGTCAAGCGGCACTACCCGCTCGTGATGCGGATCGGCGGCGGCATGCTCGTCGTGGTCGGTCTGCTGCTCGTCACCGGGGTCTGGGACTCCATGATGAGCCAACTGCAGTCCTGGACCGCCGACTTCCGGATCGGAATCTGACCGTGAGCAACACCACGACCGAGACCGAGCAGCCCCCGGCGCCGGACGACAGCGCCGCCGAGCGGCTCAGCACCGCGCCGGTCGAGTCCGAGGGCCCGACCGGCATGGGGCCGTTCGGCTGGGCGCGCTGGATGTGGCGCCAGCTGACCTCGATGCGGGTCGCCCTGATCCTGCTCTTCCTGCTCTCGCTGGCCGCCATCCCCGGTTCGCTGATCCCGCAGTACCAGAACGGCCAGGGCCAGCTGAAGGTCGAGGCCTGGAAGGCCCAGCACGCCACGGTCGCGCCGATCTACGAGAAGCTCCAGCTGTTCGACGTCTACAGCTCGGTCTGGTTCTCCGCGATCTACATCCTGCTGTTCGTCTCGCTGGCCGGCTGCATCGTGCCGCGCACCTGGCAGTTCGTCGGCGTGCTGCGCTCCCGGCCGCCGGCCGCGCCGCGCAACCTGACCCGGATGCCGGTGCACGCGGCCTGGCGCACCGAGGCGGACGCCGCCGCGGTGCACGCCGCCGCGCACCGGCTGCTGCGCCGGCGCGGCTTCCGCGCCAACCTGTCCGGCGGCTCGGTGGCCGCCGAGAAGGGCTACCTGCGCGAGGTCGGCAACCTGCTCTTCCACCTGTCGCTGTTCGCCCTGCTCGGCGGCTTCGCCTGGGCCAGCCTGGCCTCGGGCACGGGCGGCAAGCTGATGGTCGAGGGCGAGGGCTACTCGAACACCATCACCCAGCTCGACGACTTCAACGGCACCCGGTTCTACGGCAACCAGGACCTCGACCCGTTCTACCTGAAGCTGGACGGCTTCACGTCCGAGTTCCAGACCAAGGGCGACCAGATCGGCGCCGCCCGGCAGTTCACCGCGAACGTCGAGTACTACTCGGGCAGCGACGACTCGAAGCTGAAGAAGTCCACGATCGAGGTCAACCACCCGCTGGAGATCGGCGGCAGCAAGGTCTACCTGATCGGCCACGGCTACGCCCCGGTCGTGACCGTCCGCAACGGCAAGGGCGACGTCGTCTACCAGGGCGCCGTCCCCTTCCTGCCGCAGGACAGCAACCTGACCTCCACCGGCGTCGTGAAGGTCTCCGACTACGGCGCGGGGCCCGACGGCACCAGGACCCAGATGGGCTTCTCCGGCTTCTTCCTGCCGACCGCCCCGCTGAGCTTCGAGGGCACCGGCCCGGTCTCGCTGTTCCCCGGCGACGCCGCCCCCGAACTGGTGCTGAACGCCTTCGCGGGCGACCTCGGCACCGACTCGGGCCTGCCGCAGAACGTCTACCAGCTCAACACCCGCAAGCTCACCCAGCTGACCCAGGACGGCCAGCCGGCCAAGGCCCGGCTCAAGCCCGGCCAGGGCTGGACCCTGCCCGACGGCTACGGCTCCATCACCTTCGAGGGCTACAAGCAGTGGGCCAGCTTCAACGTCACCCACCGCCCGGGCAACGAGATCGCCCTGGCCGGCGCCGTGCTGGCGATCCTCGGCCTGGTCGGCTCGCTGTTCATCCAGCGCCGCCGGATCTGGGTGCGGGCGGTGGCCCTGCCGGGCGGCGGCACCCAGGTGGAGCTGGCCGGCCTGGCCCGCAGCGAGTCGGCGAAGATCGCCGAGGAGCTGGCCGAACTCGCCGTGGACCTCCAGGACGACGCCCCCGCCTCCGACGACCAGGACGACGACCAGGACGACGACCAGGACGACGACCAGGACGACGACCAGGACGACGACCGGGTCGAGGACCAGGACGACGGCCGGGAAGACCGGCACGACCACGGCGACCGGCACGACCGGCACGCCACCCCGGCTCCGGACGGCAGGGAAGCCGCCGCCGGATCCGACGACCCCGAGGCCGAGGCCTCAGCCCCCGCAGTCCCTGCCGACCAGAACTCCAAGGAGTAGACGGTGCAACTCGCCTCGGCGGTCGACCCACAGCTGGCCGACCTCTCCAACAAGCTGATCTATTCGGCGATGGTGGTCTACACGCTCGCCATGTTCGCCCACATGATCGAGTGGACCTTCGGCAGCAAGGGCGCCGTCGCCGTCCGCTCGAAGGAGCAGGCCGGCAGCCTGGCCGAGACCGTCGCCGCGGCCGCGAAGAAGCCCGGGAAGAAGGTCACCGTCACCGTGGCGGCAGCCGGCGGCGGCACCACCACGCTCACCCGCACCGCGATCGCGGGCGAGGGAGCGACGGTGGTCACCAGCGGGCGCGGCGCCGACGAGGAGGACGGCCCCGGCGCGGCCGGCACCAGCTCGAGGGCGGACCTGGCCGGCCGGATCGCGGTCTCGCTCACCGTGCTGGCGCTGCTGCTGCACGGCGGCGGGATCGTCGCCCGCGGCCTGTCGGTGTCCCGCTGGCCGTGGGGCAACATGTACGAGTTCTCCTGCGCCTTCGCCTTCGCGATGGCGGCCGCGTACCTGGTGCTGCTGGCCGCGAAGAAGAAGGTCCGCTGGCTCGGCCTGCCGGTCGTCCTGGCGGTCCTGCTGACCCTCGGCATCGCCACCACGGTGCTGTACACCGACTCCGAGCAGCTCGTCCCGGCGCTGCACTCGCCGTGGCTGGCGATCCACGTGTCCACCGCGATCTTCTGCGGCGGCGCCTTCTACGCGGCGTTCATCGCCACGCTGCTGTACCTGGGCAAGGAGTCCTTCGAGAAGCGCGCGGCGGCCGGCCTGACCACCGGACCGCTGGGCACCTCGGCGTCGATCTGGCGCCGGCTGCCCGCCGCGTCCACCTTCGACAAGCTGTCCTACCGGATCAACGCCCTGGTCTTCCCGCTGTGGACGTTCACCATCATCGCGGGCGCGATCTGGGCCGAGGCGGCGTGGGGCAAGTACTGGGAGTGGGATCCGAAGGAGACCTGGTCGTTCATCACCTGGGTCGCCTACGCCAGCTACCTGCACGCCCGGGCGACGGCCGGCTGGAAGGGCCGCAAGGCCGCGTACCTGGCGCTGGCGGCCTTCGCCTGCTGGCTCTTCAACTACTACGGCGTGAACATCTTCGTCACCGGCAAGCACTCGTACGCGGGGATCTGACCGGGGCGCGTTCACCCACCGGCCCGGCTTTCCGCAGAAGGTGGCCGGGCCGCGGTGTGACAGGGGTAGTCCGTGCCGGCCGCCGGTCGGCACGACAGGGAACTGAGGAGGAAATCGCGCAATGGAGTGCGACGAGGTCATGCTGACCGTCCGAATCACCGCCGCCGAGCGCATGCTGCTCCGCCGGCTCGCCCAGGGACACCGGAGCGACGTCTCCGAGGTGGTGGCCGACGCTCTGCTGGACATCATCCCCACGCTCAGCGCGCCGGGGGACGCCTACCGCCTGCTGGGCGCGCTCGCGGTGCCCGCACCGTGTGCCCTGACGGTGTGGCTGCCGACCCCGCTGGCCGACCTGCTGGTGCCCGGCGCGGCCCGGATCGCGCAGCTCACCGACGTCCGGATCGAGTCGGCCAGCGCCGCCCTGGGCGCGGCGCTGCGGCTCTGGCTGGCCCAGGACCCGGTCACCCTGGCGGGCAACCTCAGCGTGATGCACGCCGGGCGGCGGCCGTCGTCGGCACTGGTGGCCGCCTGACGGCCGCCGGGCCCGGCAGGGCTCAACTGGCCAGCGGCAGCCGGGTGCTGCCGAGGCCCGGCGCGGCGGGGCGGTCGTCGAGGGCGTCCCGCCGGGCCGGCACCGCCGGGCGCTCGGCGGGCCCGTCCAGCGGTTCGGTGAGGAGCAGGCACTCGGCCGCCGTCCGGCCGTCCTGGAGCAGTTGGACCCGTACGGGCAGCCTGCGGCCGTCGGCCGCGGCCTCGGGGACGGCCCGGACGAGGCAGGGCCGGTCCAGTTCTATGTAGTGGTCGAAGGAGGTCACCAGCTCGACGGGGACCACCGGCTCGGGGTGGCGCAGCCGCTGGGCGGCCTGCCGGGCGGCCTCCAGCACCAGCATTCCGGGCACGTGGTCCAGCTCGTGGTCGAACAGCACCGGGTGCGCGGCGTCGGCGCGCAGCACCCAGGTGTCCGGTCGCAGGGTCGGGCTGAGCACCACGTCCGCGGGCTGGGCGCGGCCGACGAGTTCGGGCGCGGTGGGGGAGGGCGGCCGCAAGGGGGTGACGGCGCGGCGGCCGGCCCCGCGCAGCCGGGCGTACGAGTCGGGGGAGACCACCCGCAGTTGGCCCGAGCCGTGGCCGACGGGGCGGCCGTCGCGGGTGATCTCGGCGCGCACCCGGAGCGAGGCCAGTCGGCCGTGCCGCATCCGGACGTCCTCGCAGCCGACGGCCAGCATCAGCGAGGCGGGGCCGGTGGTGACGGCCAGGCCGGGCAGCCCGGGGCCGCCGAGCGCGTAGGAGAGGTCCTCCATGACGAAGTGGTGGCCGCGGGGCACCCCGAACCCGGCGTGGCCGATCAGCAGTCCGGCCTGCCGGACGGTCTCGGCCAGCAGCACGGGGTCGTGGTAGCGGTCGCCGGGGAGCCGGTAGAAGCCGTGCAGGCGGGGCCACTGGGCGCCGAGCAGGAAGTCGTACGGGCCGGTGGCCTGCCACCCGGTGAGGAAGACCTCGGAGACCGCGGCGCGGTGCACCAGGTGCCGGGAGACGGTCCGGTCGTGGAAGTCGTAGCCGGTGCTGGTGCTGGTGCTGGTGCTGGTGCCGGTGCCGGTGCCCGGTCCGGGGTGGGCGTACGGGCCCTGCTGGCCCGGCTCTACGATCGATGGCATGACGGGCCCCGCTCCCAGGGTGTCGGTCGAGCGGCCGCCATGGACGCCCGAGCAGAACATACATACCACCCGGTTTGTGTTCGACGACTGGGGGTGCCCCGGCCACGCGGGCCGGGCCCTTCCACGCTACCCGCCCGTGGACTGCGGCGATGCCCCACCGGGAGACCGCAGACCTTGGGCGGGGGCCCCTCCCCGCTGGACGGCGGGGGCGAAGCAGGCGGTAGATTAGATACCAACCATGCGGTTTCGGTCGCAGCCGTCCGCATGCGAGCGCCGCTCCCCGCAGGGGGCGCGCCGACAGCAGCCGGGCGGGGCGGGGATCGCGCCCGGTCGAGTCCGGAGGGGACCAGTGGTCAAGCAGGAACGGGCTGGGCGGACCCGGCAGGCCGTGCTGCTCGCCGCGGCGGAGACCTTCGCGCGGGTGGGCTTCGAGGCCGCCAGCCTGGTCGACATCAGCCGCCGGGCCGGGGTCAGCAAGGGCGCCCTCTACTTCCACTTCGTGTCCAAGCAGGCCCTCGCCGACGGGGTGCGCGGCGCCGCCGGCCGGGAGATCGGCTCGGCCGCGCTGCGCGCCCTGCGCGCCGAGGGGCCGGCCCTCCAGGGCCTGATCGACTTCTCGCACGAACTGGCCCGGATGCTGCGCGAGGACGTGGTGGTGCGGGCGGGCGTCCGGCTCGGCCGCCAGGGCCCGCGCCGCGGCGGCGCCCCGGGCGCCGATCCCGGCCCCGACGCCGCCTGGCGCAGTCTCACCGCGGTCGTCCACCGGCTGCTGGACCGCGCCGCCGAGGCCGGCGAGCTGCGCCCCGACGTGGACCGCAGGGCCGCCTCCGAGCTGCTCACCGCGGTGGCGGCGGGCCAGGTGCTGCTGGCGGGCGAGGAGGCCGACCGGCCGCGGCCGGAGGCCGTGCGCCGGGTCTGGACGGCCGCGCTGCCGGCCCTGGTGGCGGCGGAGCACCGGGCCGGCTACCGGGTCTGATCCCGGCGGGCCGGCGGCTCAGGAGGCGCGCTCGGCCACGCTCAGCCGGGCGAGCGCGTGCGGCTGGACCAGACCGGGCAGCAGCAGCGTCCACAGGTCGGCCATCCGCTGGATCAGGTCCTGCCGGTCGGCCAGCACCTGGGAGCTCAGCTGGATCCCGGTGACGGCCCCGGTGATCACGCCGGCGGCCGCGGCGAGGTCGATCCCCGGGTGGAGGTCCCCGTCGTCCCGGGCCTGCTCCAGCAGCTCGCGGACGAGGTCCATCCAGCCCTGGTAGGCCGCGATCTGCGGCTGGGTGAAGCTGCCGTGCTCGATCGTCAGCCGGATGCTGCCGCGCACCAGCGGGTCGCCCTGCAGGGCGCGGCCGAAGGCGTACGCGAGGTCGATCAGGTTCTGCACCGAACTGTCGGAGGCCGGCTGCCAGCCGGCGATCCAGGCGCCCTGCCCCTCGATGACGGCGAGTGCCAGCTCCTCCTTGGAGCGGAAGTGGAAGTACAGCGCGCCCTTGGTGACGCCGGCGCGGTCCAGGATCTCGGACATCGTGGCGGCGGCGTAGCCCCGCTCGTCGAAGACCTCGGCCGCCGCGAGCAGTACCGTCTGGCGGGTCGCCAGCGCGCGGGCCTGCCTGGCCATCGCAGCCTCCCTGGAAAGTTCTGGTACCTCGGCAGCGGCCGATCCTATGGGGCCGACGGGGTGGCGGAGGCATACCGTCCAGTAGGCATCCTACCGAGCTGCCCGCAGGCGGCGCCGGGGAACGCCCGACGGCCGGTCACCCGAACGGGGTGACCGGCCGTCGGCGGAGGCCGTGGGCCGTCAGGCGGCCTGCTGCCAGCTGACCGGCGAGAAGTACGCCGGGCGGCGCTCCAGCCGGTGCCAGGTGGCGATCGGCTCCATCGGCGCGGCGGCGGCGGCCTGCTGCGCGGCGGCGGCGCGCGCCATCAGGACGGCGGTCAGGGCGGCGAGTTCCTCGTCGGTGAGGCTGCCGCGGACGATGTGGACGAGGGGTTCGGCGGAAGCGGTCATGTCCTGGTTTCTCCCCCGGTGGCTGTGGTGTGAGGTGGTGCCCGGTACGGCCTGCTGCGGTGTGGACCGCGCCGCTACATCGGCGGGTTGCCGTGCTTGCGGCTGGGCAGGTCGGCGTGCTTGGTGCGGAGCATCGCCAGTGCGGAGGCGATCACCTGGCGGGTTTCGGCGGGGTCGATGACGTCGTCCACGAGGCCGCGCTCGGCCGCGTAGTACGGGTGCATCAGCTCGCTCTTGTATTCCTTGATCTTCTGGGCGCGCATGGCGTCCGGGTCCTCGGCGGCGTTGATCTCGCGCCGGAAGATGACGTTGGCCGCGCCCTCGGCGCCCATGACGGCGATCTCGTTGGTGGGCCAGGCGTAGGACAGGTCGGCACCGATGGAGCGGGAGTCCATCACGATGTACGCGCCGCCGTAGGCCTTGCGCAGGATCAGCGAGATGCGCGGCACGGTGGCGTTGCAGTACGCGTACAGCAGCTTGGCGCCGTGGCGGATGATGCCGCCGTGCTCCTGGTCGACGCCGGGCAGGAAGCCGGGGACGTCGAGCAGGGTGACCAGCGGGATGTTGAAGGCGTCGCACATCTGGACGAAGCGCGCGGCCTTCTCGCTCGCGTTGATGTCCAGCACGCCGGCCAGCGACTGGGGCTGGTTGGCGATGATGCCGGTGACGTGGCCGTCGATCCGGGCCAGCACGCACAGCACGTTGGTGGCCCAGCGCTCGTGGACCTCCAGGTACTCGCCGTGGTCGACGATCTCCTCGATCACCTTGCGCATGTCGTACGGGCGGTTGCCGTCGGCGGGCACCAGGTCCAGCAGGCCGTCGTTGCGCCGCTCGACCGGGTCCTCGCTCAGCACCGACGGCGGCATCTCGCGGTTGTTCTGCGGGAGCAGCGACAGGAGGTAGCGGACCTCCTCGATGCAGGACTGCTCGTCGTCGTAGATGAAGTGGGCGACACCGGAGACGCCGGCGTGCACGTCCGCGCCGCCGAGGCCGTTCTGGGTGATCTTCTCGCCGGTCACGGCCTGGACCACGTCCGGGCCGGTGATGAACATCTGCGAGGTCTCGCGGACCATGAAGACGAAGTCGGTCAGCGCGGGGGAGTACGCGGCCCCGCCGGCGCACGGGCCGAGCATCACCGAGATCTGCGGGATGACGCCGGAGGCCTTGGTGTTGCGCTGGAAGATGCCGCCGTAGCCGGCGAGCGCGGTGACGCCCTCCTGGATGCGGGCGCCGGCGCCGTCGTTCAGCGAGACCAGCGGCGCACCGGCCGCGATGGCCATGTCCATGATCTTGTGGATCTTCTGGGCGTGGGCCTCGCCGAGGGCGCCGCCGAAGATCCGGAAGTCGTGCGCGTAGGTGAAGACGGTGCGGCCGTGGACGGTGCCCCAGCCGACGACGACGCCGTCGGTGTGCGGCTTCTTGGCCTCCAGGCCGAAGCCCTGGGCGCGGTGCCGGCGCAGCGGTTCGACCTCGCGGAAGGAGCCCTCGTCCAGCAGCAGCTCGATGCGCTCCCGGGCGGTCAGCTTGCCCTTGGCGTGCTGGGCCTCGGTGGCCTTGTCGCTGGGGCCGCGGCGGACCTTCTCGCGCAGCTCGTGCAGCTCGGCGACCCGACCGCGGGCGTCGGCCGGGACCTCGGGGACCTCGCCGTCGACCGGCGCCTCATGCACAACCGTCATCTCGAACCACTCCAAGGGTGAGGGAACTGTCCGACAGCCAACGTCTGCTGTGCCCCCGGCCGCGAATCACTTTCTTCACTTATGACTGTACGAGGGGCCGTGCGCTGGTTTCGGCGTCGATTCCGTACAAGGTCGAGTTCGTTTAGCTGTCAGGCCTGTACAGAAGCGGTCGCACCGGGGCCGGGGCGCTCGGTGATCGTTCGAATACCGGGGGTTGTCGGGCAGGTGATGGTCCGATGATCTGAGCATGAGGAAAAGCGCAGGTCAGGGCCATCCCTCCGTAATGTAAACGAGTCGTCTCGGGCGGCGCTCAAGGCCCGCTCAAGCCGCGTGCCGGACCGGCGGTCATTCGCAGGAGAGGGCTCGCAGTCGTAGGGAAGCGCCAAAAACGCCACAGCCCACCCGGGCTCGGCCCGCGTGGGCTGTTGGAGGGAGCGCGCGCACCGCTCCGACCAGGTGCTCCCCGTTCCGCCCGGCTCCCGTCAGCCCTTCCGGCCGTCCTCCGGCTCGTCCCGGTCGCGCAGTTCCCGCTCCCGGCGGCGCAGATCCGCCTCCCACTGCTTGAGCATGTCCTCGTGCTCGTTGTCGCCCTTCTTCAACGAGGCGAGGAACTCCGGGTCGTCGTCCGGCGCCTGCGGGCGCCCGCCGCGAGCGGCGGGGTGCCCCGGGCCGGCGGACGGGTGGCCGGGGTACCCGCCGGCGGTCGCGGTCCGCAGGAAGCCGCGCTGCCGGCCGGCGATCAGCCAGGCGATCGGGCCCAGCGGCGGGAAGAGCAGCACGATCAGCACCCACACCACCTTCGGCAGGTGCCTCACCTCGTCCTCGGGCGTGGTCAGGCAGTCGACGAACGCCCAGACCCAGAGCGCGAGCGGAAGGACGATGGTCAGCAGAATCCGCAACATGGCTGCGATCTCCCCCCAGCGGGCGGCAGTGGCGGGCGCCTTCCCGGGGCCCTTGACCGAGCCAGGCTATCGGGTGGCGGATACTGACAGGCATGGCATACGACGATCTCCGCTCGTTTCTCCGAGCCCTCGACCGTGAAGGCGACCTCAAGCGCGTCAAGGCGGAGGTGGACCCCCACCTGGAGATCGGCGAGATCGTCGACCGGGTGCAGAAGGCCAAGGGGCCGGCGCTGCTCTTCGAGAACGTCAAGGGCTCGTCGATGCCGCTCGCGATGAACGTCTTCGGCACCGAACGGCGCCTGGCCAAGGCGCTCGGCCTCAAGGGCCCGGACGACGTCTCCGAGAAGATCGCCGGCCTGCTCAAGCCCGAACTGCCGCAGGGCTTCACCGGCTTCCGCGACGCCTTCGGCAAGCTCGCCTCCATGGCGCACGTCCCGCCGCGGCAGGTGAAGTCCGGCGACGCCCCGGTGCAGGAGGTCGTGCTCACCGGCGACGACGTCGACCTCGACGCGCTGCCCGCGCTCTTCACCTGGCCGATGGACGGCGGCTCCTTCTTCAACCTGGGCCTCACCCACACCAAGGACCCGGACACCGGCATCCGCAACCTGGGCCTCTACCGGCTCCAGCGGCACGACCGGCGCACCATCGGAATGCACTGGCAGATCCACAAGGACAGCCGCAACCACTACGCGGTGGCGGCCAGGCGGGGCGAGCGCCTCCCGGTCGCGATCGCCTTCGGCTGCCCGCCGGCCGTCACCTACGCGGCGACCGCGCCGCTGCCCGGCGACATCGACGAGTACCTCTTCGCCGGCTTCATCGCGGGCGAGCGGGTGCGGATGGTCGACTGCAGGACCGTCCCGCTGCAGGTCCCGGCCGACGCCGAGGTCGTGCTGGAGGGCTGGCTGGAGCCCGGGGAGATGCTGCCCGAGGGCCCGTTCGGCGACCACACCGGCTTCTACACGCCGCAGGAGCCGTTCCCGGCCCTGACGATCGACTGCGTGACGATGCGCCGCCGCCCGATCCTGCAGTCCATCGTGGTCGGCCGCCCGCCGACGGAGGACGGCCCGCTGGGCAAGTTCACCGAGCGGTTCTTCCTGCCGCTGCTGAAGATCATCATCCCGGACATCGTCGACTACGACCTGCCCGAGGCCGGCGGCTTCCACAACTGCGTGATCGTCTCGATCGACAAGAAGTACCCCAAGCACGCCCAGAAGACGATGCACGCGATCTGGGGCGCGCACATGATGTCGCTCACCAAGCTGATCATCGTGGTGGACGCGGACTGCGACGTCCACGACTACCAGGAGGTCGCCTGGCGGGCCTTCGGCAACGTCGACTACAGCCGGGACCTCACCGTCGTCGAGGGGCCGGTGGACCACCTCGACCACGCGTCGTACCAGCAGTTCTGGGGCGGCAAGGCGGGCATCGACGCCACCCGCAAGCTGCCCGAGGAGGGGTACACCCGGGACGGCGGCTGGCCGGAGATGGTCTCGTCCGACCCGGCCACCGCCGCGTTGGTGTCGCGTCGCTGGAAGGAGTACGGGCTCTGATGAGTACGGCTGCTGTCGAAACCCCCGGGCGCACGAAGGCGTTCCTGCGCCTGGTGATGATCGAGCACTCGGTCTTCGCCCTCCCCTTCGCGTACATCGCCGCGCTGACGGCGATGTTCCTCGCCGACGAGCGGGTGCACTGGGGCGAGCTGTTCGTCGTCACGGTGTGCATGGTCGGGCTGCGGACCTTCGCCATGGCCGCGAACCGGATCATCGACCGCGAGATCGACGCCCGCAACCCGCGCACGGCGTCGCGCGAACTCGTCACCGGCGCGGTGTCGTTGAAGACCGCGTACGTCGGGTCCGCGGTCGCCCTGGTGGTCTTCCTCGGCGCGGCGGCGATGCTCAACCCGCTCTGCCTGGCGCTCGCGCCGGTGGCCGTGGTGCCGATGGTGGTCTACCCGTACGGCAAGCGGTTCACGGACTTCCCGCAGGCGATCCTGGGCGTCGCCCAGGCGATGGGCCCGGTGGGCGCGTGGCTCGCGGTGACGGGCAGCTGGTCCTGGGACGCCGTCGTGCTCGGTGTCGCGGTCGGCATCTGGATCGGCGGCTTCGACCTGATCTACGCCTGCCAGGACGTCGAGTCCGACCGGGAGCACGGCGTCCGGTCCGTGCCCGCGCGGTTCGGCGTGCCGGCGGCGATTCGGGGCGCGCGCGCCTGCCACGTCCTCACGACGCTCCTGCTGGGCTGGTTCGGGCTCCGCACGGACGCCGGCGCGGCCTTCTGGGTCGGCCTCGTGGTCGTCGCGGGCGCCTTCGTCTACGAGCACACCATCGTCAGGCCGAACGACCTGTCGAGGCTCAACCGCGCCTTCTTCCAGACGAACAGCTTCGTGGGGATCTCGCTGTTCTTCTTCGCGCTCGTGGACCTGGTGGTCCGCGGCCTCGGAACCTGATCCGGCAGGGCCGCCGAACCGGCGGCGGGCGGTCAGCGGAACAGCGCGGCATGGTCCGCGGCCCAGGCACGGAAGCTCCGGGCCGGGTGGCCGGTCAGGTCCTGGACCGTCGTGGTGGCCGGCTCCGGTGCGGCGATGCGGGCCTGGACGAGGTCCAGGATGCCGTCGACCGCCGCCGGGGGCCGGCCGGCCGCGCACAGGCGGCGGCGGGCGCTCTCGCGGGGGATCTCCTCCCACGTCACCCGCCGCCCGGCGGCCCGGCCGATGATGCCGACCTGCTCCGCCTGCGTCGGCGACTCCGGGCCGGTCAGCACGTACCGCGCACCGTCGTGGCCGTCCTCGACCAGGGCGCGGACGGCGACCGCCGCGACGTCCCGCTCGTCCACCGGGTTCAGCCGCGCCGCGCCGCCGTAGCCCCGCACGACGCCACCGCCGCGGATCTCCTCCGCCCACTGCAGCGCGGCGGCGAACCCGTGCGCCCGCAGCACCGTGTGCCGGACCCCGCTCCCGGCGAGCATCGCCTCGATCTCGCCCTCCGGCGGGCCGGGGCGGGCCGATGCCAGGAACACCACCCGCCCGACCTCCCGGGCCAGCACGCCCACCGCCTCGGCGGCCCCCTCCGCGGTCGGGAACGGCCACCCCAGCAGCACCGCGCCGACGCCCTGCGCCGCCGCCTCCAGCGACTGGGGGTCGAGCAGTGCCCGCGGCGTCAGCGTCCGGGCCCGCACCCCGGTGGCCGCGAGCTGCAGCCCGACGTGTCGCCCGACCGTTCCGGAGGCGCCGACCGCCAGCACGGGCGCGACCTCGTCAACTCGCCTGTCTGTCATGTCTCGAACGTAATCGAGGAAGATGAGACGCCCAATGCGTGCGGGTCTAGGGTCCATGCGCCATCGTCTACCCGGCGCGCGCCAACTCCCGTGTGTCCCAGGGACCTTCGCGTGCCGTCCGGCGCCGGGGCGGGTTCGGGGAGCGGGCCGGAGGCCTGAACGCCTCAGGCGATCCGGCGGATCCGGCGGACGGCGAGGAACAGCAGGAGCGCGGTGAGAGCGAGGAACAGGCCCGTCTCGATCGCCTGGAAGGTCCAGAAGCGGTCGGCCGGCTGGTACTCCTGCCAGTTGGTGTACGGGGCGGGGCCGAAGCCCTGCCCGGCGAGGTCGGCCGTGCACGTGGCGCTGCCCCCGCTGCCCGCACCGCCCGCCGGCCCGCAGCTGATCTGGGCGTCCGCCATGACCAGTTCCCCGAGGCCGTTGCGCAGCCCCTTGGCGTTGATCCAGTCCCCGGCGAAGCGGTTGGCCATCGCGGGGCTGTCGACCGCGTAGCTCAGCGTCTTGGCCGGCAGGAAGTGCGGTCGCGCCAGCAGTTCGACGGCGGCCCGGACGGCGAGGAAGGCGGCGAGTGAGATGCCCATCGAGGGCAGTACCTTCCGGCACAGCGTGCCGACGAAGATGCCGAGCGCCACCGCGAACAGGGTGTAGCCGATCGGCGCGGTGCCGTTGATGTCGAACACCAGGTAGCGGAACCGGCCCAGGCCGTCGTCGGCCAGCGGTGCGAACCACCAGGAGACGCCGAGTGCGTACACCACGGACAGGACCAGGGCGGTGCCGCCGACCAGGCCGAACTTGGTGGTGATCCAGCGGCGGCGGCTGATGCCCTGGGTCCAGACCATCCGGTGGGTGCCGTTCTCCACCTCCCGGGCGACCAGCGGGGCGCCGAAGAACAGGCCGACCAGCACCGGTAACAGGACGAACAGGATGGCGACGTAGGCCATCCCGCCGTACTGGTTGTCGAACCGCTGGCTCAGCGCGTGGCAGTCGCCGCCGGTCACCAGCTCGGCGTGGCCGAGCCCGCGCAGGCAGGCGCCCAGGCCGGAGTCTTCGAAGGCCGAGCGCATCGACAGGCCGGTGGGGACCACCAGGGCGGCCAGCGCGGCCAGCGCGATCGCCGTCCACAGGGCCTGCTTGCGGTGTTGGCGCCAGGTCAGCCAGATCACGCGGCCACCTCCGGGGCGGTGTCGTCGGCGGCGGCGTCGGCCGTGCCGAGGTAGCCGAGGGCGAGGTCTTCGAGGGTCACCTCGTGGACGGTCCAGACGCTCTCGTCCACCGGCCCGTCGGTACGCACGAGCAGCGTCGACTGGCGTTCGGTGTGGCTGGCGCGGACGACCGCGGCCACCCCGGGGACGGCCTCCGTCCCGATTCGAGGCCCGACGATCGTGCAGTGTTCGGCGAGCAGTTCGTCGACCGGGCCGGTCAGCTGGACCCGCGCCGTCTGCAGCACGACCAGGTAGTCGCAGACCCGCTCAAGCTCGGCGAGCAGGTGGGAGGAGAGCAGCACGGTGGTGCCGCTCTCGGCGACGGCTCCCATCAGCTCCTGCATGAACGCGTGCCGGGCCAGCGGGTCGAGGGCGGCCACCGGTTCGTCGAGGAGCAGCAGTCGCGGCTGTTTCGCGAGTGCGAGTGCCAGTGCCACCTGGGCGCGTTGGCCGCCCGACAGGGTGCCGACCGGCTTGTCGGTGGGGATGCCGAGCCGGTCGAGCCGGTCCTGGGCGGTGGTCCGGTCCCAGCGGCGGCGGTTGAGCTTGCCGCCCATGGTGATCAGCTCGGCGGCGGTGAAGTCCGGGTAGAGCGGGGTGTCCTGGGCGACGAAGCCGATCTCGGCCAGCGCCTCGGTGGTGCCGCGCGGATTCCGTCCGAACACCCGGACCTGTCCGGCGTCCGGTTCCAGCAGGCCGACGGCGAGGTGCAGCAGGGTGGACTTGCCCGCGCCGTTCGGGCCGACGAGTGCGGCGATCCGCCCGGCCGGCAGTCGAAGTGAACAGCCCTTGAGCGCCCATGACTTGCCGTATCTCTTGCCCAACTCTCGGGTCTCCAGCGCGACTTCCGTCATGTCTTCCCCCTGGTGGTCTCGTGGGTGCCGGCCGGTGCGGGGCGCCCTGGCGGGTCACGGTCGGTGGAGCGTGGCCCGCACCGTGGTGTCGATCAGTGCGGCGATGTCCTCGTGGGCGAGCCCGGCGGCCTCGGCCTTGCGCAGCCAGACCACCAGGTCCTCGCGCAGTTCGGCCTGGTTGGCCAGCGCGGGCCCGGCCAGCGTGCCGATCAGGAAGGTCCCGACGCCCGGCCGTCCTTCGGCCAGCCCCTCCAGCTCCAGTTCCCGGTAGGCCTTCAGGACCGTGTTGGGGTTGATCGCCAGGGCCCGTGCCACCTCGCGCACCTTGGGCAGTTGGTCGCCGGGCTGTGCCAGCCCGACTCGCAGTGCCTGTTTCACCTGCAGCACGAGCTGCATGTAGGTGGCCACCCGTGAGCGGCCGTCGAGGACGAACTCGATCACTGTTGTTCTCCTGTCTTATGACAGTAAGACAGCATGGTGCCGTGGAGGTCAAGTGGTCAAGGAAGGAAGGGGGTTGCCCGAGGGTCGACCGACGCGGCGGCGCCCGCCGCGGACTTGGCGGCGTCGTCCGGACCGCTGTGGGCGAGCGTGCCGCCGTCCGGCTGTGCGGCGCGGGCGGGTAGAGCGTCTTCGCCGTCCCGGTCGGGCACCCGTTCTGCCTGATCGACTCCCCACGGGAGCCGGTTGACTGGTCGTCAGTCGAGCGTGAGGCGGTCGCCGACCCGGAGCCGGCCGGGGGCGGCGACCTCCGCGAGGGCGTCGAGGCGGCCGTCGTGGGCGTGCACGATGGCCTTGAGGATCTCGGGTGCGCGGGGCAGCCCCGGTTGTGGGGCGCCGGTCATCGCGCAGCGCTCGCTGGAGGTGACGAAGGCGAGGCGGGCGCTGTCGGGGGCCTCGCCGCGCGCCTGGCGGCCGAACCAGGTGTCCTCGACGAAGGGCGGGGTGCCGGGCGGGGTGCGCAGCACGAGGTTGGGGCGGAACCGGCGTTCGTCGACGGCGGTGAAGGGGGCGGTCTCGCGGACCCAGTCCAGGGTGGCGGTGGTGAGCACGCTGACCGGCCGTTGGTCGAAGTGCGAGACGGCGTCCTCGCGGGCGAGTTCGACGTCCTCGCGCTGGAGGTAGGCCCGCAGGAAGGCGGTCGGCCGGTCGACCGGCCGACCCAGCGGGTCGAACAGCTCGGGGCCGTCGATCCGGCGGCCGAGGCGGGCGGAGAGGCGGAGCAGGCCGTCCATCCGGCGGAAGCGGCGGGTGTTCTTGCCGGAGCCGAGTTTCCCGGCCGCGTCGCGGACGGCGTAGAGGCGGTCGCCGGCCAGGCCGCGCTCGTCCACCTCGACGGAGTCGAGCCGCTCGCCGCCGGTGGATTTCACGGGGTAGCGCCAGAGTCGCTCGATCACTCCGATGATCTCAGCCATGGCCGGACAGCGTACTGGCGCCACCGGGGGATGGTCTAGACCAAGTGGCGTACGGGTGGGGCGGCGGGGGCGGGATCAGCCCAGCCGGGCCACCGCCCGCACCGGCGCGCCGTCCGCCGCCACCAGCCGCAGCGGGAACAACGAGACCTCCACCGGCCGGCCGGCGTCCTGGGCCGCCAGGAGCGCCCGCAGGTCGGTCAGGTTCTCGGCGATCACACCGCCGCCGGGCGCCCCCAGCAGCACCCGGTGCGCGGCGAGCGACGGCTCGTCGGCGGTGCCCTGGTCGTGCTCGTCGGTGAGGTCGGCGAGCAGCGCGGCCACCGTGGGGTCGCCCGGGCCGGGATCGGGGGTGGGATCGACGCTCAGCGCGTCCACCCCGACCGTCCGCACCCCGGCGGCGACGATCGCCTCGGCGGCCTCGCGGGTCAGGCTGGGGTGGGCGAGGTAGGCGTCGGTCCCCCAGTGCCGGGCCCAGCCGGTGGCCAGCAGCAGCACGGTGCCCTCGCCGGAGTCCGCGGCCCGCTCCAGCGCCGGCGCCAGCAGCTCGGGGGTGACGGCCGCCCGGGGGGCCGCCCCGCGCAGGTCGGCGACGACCGCCGGGCCGGTGAACCGCTCCAGCGGCAGCCCGTCCAGGGTCGGCCAGGTGACGTCCACGTGGTACGGCGCGTCCACGTGCGTCCCGGACTGCGAGCCGAGGTGCAGGGCCAGCACGTTCACCCCGGCGGTGGCGGTGGTGAGCGCGGGCTCCAGCAGGACGGCCGGATCGCCGGGGTAGACCGGCATCGCGGTGGTCACCTGATGGGTGAGGTCGACGAGGGTCGCTGCCATGCCCCCCATCCTTCCAGGGCGATCGCGGATGCGGCCCCGCCGGAGGAAGCCGGATAGAAATGCCCCATGGGAACTGCGAAGCGTCAGCCGTGGGTGGTCGGGGTCTCGGGTGCGTCGGGGACGCCGTACGCGGCGTCGGTGATCCGGGCGCTGCTGGCCGCCGGTGAGGCGGTGGACCTGATCGTCAGCCGGGCGGCCCGGCTCACCATCCTGGACGAGACCGGCATCGCCTTCCGGGACGCCCACTGGCGCGCCGACCTGGGCTCCTGGCTGGGGAGCGACGACGGCCTGGACGACGTCCGCTACTGGCCCGCCGGGGACTTCGCGGCCGGCCCGTCCAGCGGCTCGTACCCCGCCAAGGGCATGCTGGTGGTGCCCGCGACGACCGGGGCGGTGGCCGGGATCGCGCTCGGCCTCAGCAAGGACCTGCTGCAGCGGGCCGCCAGCGTCACCCTCAAGGAACGCCGTCCGCTCGTCGTGTGCGTGCGCGAGACGCCGCTCAACGGGGTGACGTTGAAGCACCTGGTGGAGCTCGACGCGCAGGGCGCGGTCGTGCTGCCCGCTTCGCCCGGTTTCTACGCCGGTGGTTCCACCGTGCGCGAACTCGTGGATTTCGTGGCCGGAAGGGTGCTGGATGCCGTTGACGTGCCGCATTCCCTGTACCTGCGCTGGGAAGGGGAGTTGGGGGCGGCGGCCCGCCGGCCGGGCGGCGGGCGCGGCGTTCCGGTTGAGGGGGAGTAAGGAGCGCGAGGGCGGGAGAGTATCTTCTCTGCGATATCCGGGTCGGTCGGCGCACGGCGCCTTTGAATCCGGATAATGATCTGTGGGTCTGGCGAGGTTCGGAAGGACGCGGACGGTATATGGACACGGTGGACAGACAGCTCATCCAGGCGCTCCGGGAGAACGGCCGTGCGTCCTACGCCGAGCTGGGCCGATTGGTCGGACTCTCCGGCCCGAGCGTCACGGACCGGATCAACCGCCTGGAACAGGCCGGAGTGATCACCGGCTACCGCGCGACGGTCAACCCGGCCTCGCTCGGCTTCGGCGTCACGGCCCTGATCGGCCTTCAACTCACGGACGCGGCGGACCACGAGGACGTCGCGTTCCGGCTGAAGGACCTCAACGAGGTCGAGGACTGCTGGTTCATCGCCGGTGACGACTCGTACATGCTCAAGGTCCGGGTGGCCGACGTGGCGGGCCTGGAATCGGTGGTCAAGCGGATCTCGGGCACGAAGGGCGTGGCCCGCACCCGTACCACCGTCGTACTCTCCACGAAGTGGGAGAACCGGGTGAGCGAACTCCCTCCCGAAGGAGAGTGACGTATGGCACTGGTCGGTCTGGAGGAGCTGCGAGCCGCTCGGCAGCGGATCGCGGGGGTCGCCGTGCGGACCCCGCTGGTCCCTGCCCCCTGGGCGGCCGAGGGGGAGCGGCAGCTCTGGCTCAAGCCCGAGAACCTCCAGCCGACCGGGGCCTTCAAGACCCGCGGCGCCTACAACCGGCTGGCCGCGCTCACCGCGGACGAGCGGGCCCGCGGCGTGGTCGCCCAGTCCAGCGGCAACCACGCGCAGGCCGTGGCGTACGCGGCCCGGATCCTCGGCATCAAGGCCGTGATCGTGATGCCGGACACCTCGCCGGCCGTGAAGGTGGCGGCCACCCGGGCGTTCGGCGCCGAGGTGCTGCTGGTGTCCCCGGCGGAGCGGGACGCCCTGCCCGGCGAGCTGGCCGAGAAGCACGGCTACGTCTGGGTGCCGCCGTACGACGACCCGTTCGTCATCGCGGGCCAGGGCACGGTCGGCCTGGAGATCGCCGAGGACGCCCCGGCCGAACTGGACACCGTCCTGGTGCCGGTCAGCGGCGGCGGCCTGATCGGCGGGACGGCGGCCGCCCTCAAGCTCACCCGCCCGGGCATCCGGGTGATCGGCGTGGAGCCTGAGCTGGCCGCCGACGCACAGGCCGGGCTGCGGGCGGGGCGCCGGGTGGAGTGGCCGGTCGCCGACACCTACCGCACCATCGCGGACGGCCTGCGCACCCCGGCCGTCGGCGTGCTGCCCTACGAGCACATCACCGCCTACGTGGACGACATCGTCACCGTCACCGAGGACGAGATCCGCGCCACCGTCGCCCTGCTGGCCCGCCGCGGCCGGCTGGTCGCCGAGCCGTCCGGCGCGGTCGCCCCGGCCGCCTACTTCCACCGCGCCGCCGAGACCGGGGGCCAGGCGGTGGCGGCCGTGGTCAGCGGGGGGAACATCGAACCCGCACTGCTCGCAGAGCTGCTCTCGGCATAGGCGTACGCTCGTTCCGGCAACGAACCGAACGTCGGAGGAGGCGGGGCACCGCATGGACGCAGGGCTCAAGCGCGAGCTGGAGGCGAAGGTCTACGCGGGTGAGCGGCTGACCCGCGAGGACGGGATCGCGCTCTACGAGAGCGACGACCTGGCCTGGCTGGGCGGGCTGGCCCACCACGTGCGGACGCGGAAGAACGGCGACGTCGTCCACTTCAACGTCAACCGCCACCTCAACATGACCAACGTGTGCAGCGCCTCGTGCGCGTACTGCTCGTTCCAGCGCAAGCCGGGCGAGAAGGACGCCTACACGATGCGCATCGAGGAGGCCGTCCGCCTCGCCAAGGCGATGGAGGTCGACTCCCTCACCGAGCTGCACATCGTCAACGGCCTGCACCCGACCCTGCCGTGGCGCTACTACCCGCGCTCGCTGCGGGAGCTCAAGGCGGCGCTGCCGAACGTCTCGCTGAAGGCCTTCACCGCCACCGAGATCCACTGGTTCGAGAAGATCAGCGGCCTGTCCGCCGACGAGATCCTCGACGAGCTGATCGACGCCGGCCTGGAGTCGCTGACCGGCGGCGGCGCGGAGATCTTCGACTGGGAGGTCCGGCAGCACATCGTCGACCACGACACCCACTGGGAGGACTGGTCGCGGATCCACCGCCTCGCGCACGCCAAGGGCCTCAAGACGCCCTGCACCATGCTGTACGGCCACATCGAGGAGCCCCGCCACCGGGTGGACCACGTGCTGCGGCTGCGCGAGCTGCAGGACGAGACCGGCGGCTTCCAGGTCTTCATCCCGCTGCGCTACCAGCACGACTTCCACGACTCCAAGGACGGCGTCGTGCGCAACAAGCTGATGGCCCGCACCGAGATGGCCACCGGAGCCGAGGCGCTGAAGACCTTCGCGGTCTCCCGGCTGCTCTTCGACAACGTCCCGCACGTCAAGGTCTTCTGGGTGATGCACGGCGTCGCCACCGCGCAGCTGGCGCTCAGCCACGGCGCGGACGACATGGACGGCTCGGTGGTCGAGTACAAGATCACCCACGACGCGGACAACTTCGGCACCCCGAACAAGCTCGGCCGCGACGACCTGCTCGGCCTGATCCGCGACGCCGGCTTCCGCCCCGTCGAGCGCAACACCCGCTACGAGATCATCCGCGAGTACGAGGGCCCGGACCCGATGCGCCGCGAGGCCCCGCAGGCGATGCGCCTCTGACCTGCCCTCCGACCTGCGGACTTCCCGCCGCCCGAGCCGCCCCGCGGCCCGGGCGGCGGTTGTCTTCACGGCCTCCGCACGCGACCCGGGTTTACCAACGGGTAGGGCGTTTGGCAGGATCGACAGCATGTCCGGTTCCCATCGCGCCACCGAGTACCCGCCGTACCAGCCGATGCAGGAGCCGGAGTACGGGGTGCCACAGCAGCCGTACGAGCAGTCGTACGAGCAGGCGTACACCCCGTACCAGCCGTACGAGCAGCCCTACGAGCAGCCCTACGAACAGCCGTATGAGCAGGCGTACGAGCAGCCCTACGAGCAGCAGGCACAGCCGTACGGCCACGGCGCGTACCAGCCGTACGGGCAGGACCCTGACGGGTACTCCGAGGCGTACGAGCAGCCGTTCCGGTCGTACGAGGCGCAGCCGGAGCCGTTCCACCAGCAGCCGGACCGGTTCCACCAGCAGCAGCCCGGGCAGTTCCACCAGCAGCCGGAGCCGTTCCGTCAGGAGCCGGTGTACGAGCCGGAGCCCGAGCCCCTGGCCCCCGTCGTGCCCCTGGCGTCCGCCGCCCCCGTCGTGGGGGCCCGGACCGCGGCCCGAGGCCGGCGCCGCAAGGCCAAGCCGAAACGTCACGGCAAGGCCGTGATGGCCGGCACCGCCCTGCTGGTCGCGGCCGCCGCCGGCTGGTACACCGTCGGCCAGGACGACGCCAAGCCCGGCCTGGCCGCCGCGGACGGCCCGGGCCCGGAGGGCGTCAGCACGCCCGACCGGCCCGGCGCGGCCCCCGCCGCGGCCCGGATAGCCTCCGACCGGCAGTCCGAGCCCCCGGCCGCCGACCGCAGCCAGACCCGCCAGGACGCCTCGGTGGCCGCGATACCCGGCCTCGGTGCGAGCTTCACCGCGAAGATCCCCGCCGAGACCGCCCAGGTCCTGGTCGCCTCCGGCGCGGACCGGAACACCGACAAGAACACCGTGGTCCTCTGGACCCGCACCCCCGAGGGCCGCTGGCTGGCCGGCGAGACCTGGCAGGGCCACAACGGCAAGAACGGCTGGACCGCCGACCACAACGAGGGCGACCTGCGCAGCCCGATCGGCGTCTACAGCCTCAGTGACGCGGGCGGCCGCAAGGACGACCCGGGCAGCAAGCTCCCGTACGACAAGGACCCGAGCTTCGTGGTGTCCGGTACGGGCTTCTTCGGCGACCAGCTGGCCGGCTCCTTCGACTACGTGGTCGCGATCAACTACAACCGGGTCGCCGGCAGCTCCCCGCTCGACATGCGCCGCCCCATGGGCCCCAAGAAGGGCGGCGGCATCTGGCTCCACGTGGACCACGACGGCCCGACCCACGGCTGCGTGTCGATCCCCGAGGACAAGATGGCCCAGCTGATCCGGACCCTGGACCCGGCCGCCCACCCGGTGATAGTGATGGGCGACGCGACCACGCTGGCCACCTGACCGGGCTGCGCGGCCCCCACCCGGGGGCGCCCCGCCGCCCCGCGGGCGGCCGCCGGCGGCTCCCCACCTGGCCCCTTGTCGATCTCCTACAGATCGCGGGGTCGGATCCTGTCGCCGGTCGTGCCCCGCTGACCAGCGGGTAACCCGGTTCCATGGCAGCATGAGCGGTTCGCGCATTGTGGCACTCGGCCACTACCAGCCCCCCAAGGTCCTCAGCAACGACGACCTGGCGGTGCTCGTCGACACCGACGACGAGTGGATCCGCACCCGGGTGGGCATCCGTACCCGGCACATCGCCGAAGGCGAGAGCCTGGTCGACCTCGCCACCGAGGCCGCGCAGAAGGCGCTCGCCCACAGCGGCCGCACGGCAGAGGACATCGACCTCGTCGTCGTCGCCACCTGCACCGCCATCGAGCGGAGCCCCAACACCGCCGCCGCCGTGGCCGCCCGGCTGGGGGTGCGCGCGCCCGCCGCGTACGACATCAACACGGTCTGCTCCGGCTTCTCGTACGCCCTGGCCACCGCCGACCACGCGATCCGGGCCGGTGCGGCCCGCCGAGCCCTGGTGATCGGGGCCGAGCGGATGTCCGACACCCTCGACTGGACCGACCGCTCCACCTGTGTGATCTTCGGTGACGGCGCGGGCGCCGCGGTGGTCGAGGCCCAGGAGGAGGGCGCCGAGCCCGGGATCGGGCCGGTGGTCTGGGGCTCCCAGCCGGAGAAGGGCGACGCCGTGGTGATCACCGGCTGGGATCCGGTGATCAGCCAGCAGGGGCAGGCGGTGTTCCGCTGGGCCACCACCCAGCTCGCCCCGCTGGCCCGGCAGGCCTGCGAGCGGGCCGGTATCGACCCGTCGGAGCTGAGGGGTTTCGTCCCGCACCAGGCCAACCTGCGGATCATCGACGCGATCGCCCGCAAGCTGGGCCTCGCCGACGCGGTGGTCGCCCGGGACGTGGTCGACTCCGGCAACACCTCGGCCGCCTCCATCCCGCTGGCCTTCTCCAAGCTGGTCGAGCGGGGCGAGCTCTCGCCGGGCGACCCGGTGCTGCTCTTCGGCTTCGGCGGCGGCCTGGCCTACGCCGGCCAGGTGGTGCGCTGCCCGTAAGGAGCGCCAGTCCGGTACCGGTACCGGACCGGCGGAGAGGTCTGCCAGGAACACTGCGGAGACATCGGAGACATCGGAGACATCGGCGGGCTTCGGAAGGCTGCCGCGAACGACGAATGCCGGTGGGCGGGCGCCCCGTGTGAGGGGTGCCCGCCCACCGGCATGTCTGGCGCGCGTGCGGCACGTCGGCGGACCTCCCCCGAGGACACGGCCGCCGTCCGTCGTTCCCCGGACAGGAGGCCGGGGCTGCGCGCGGAGCGGTTGGTGGGTCGGAGTCGGCTACCTGGGCGGCTTCTTTCCGGTGACGCCCAGGTACACCAAGGGAGCGAGGTTGGGCTTGAGGTCCTTGACCTTGACGCCCCAGGAGGTGAAGGCCTTCTGGTGCTCGGCCGCCGAGGCGAGCAGCGAGACCAGGGCCCCGGAGACGGCGTTGGGGTCGAGCGACTTGTCGGCCTGCCCCTTCCCCTGGAGTTCCCTGACGGCCTCCGCGAGTGGCTTGGCGACCGCGTTGAGGACCGTCATGCGGATCTTGAAGAACCGCTTGTCCCCTTCGGCGGCACCGAGCGTGACCACTCGGAGAATGGCGTCGTTCTTGCGCCAGAAGGCGAGGAATCCGTCGACCAGTTCTTCCGAAGTGGTCGGGCCGGACTTCCCTGCCCAGGACTTTCCGGCCACCAGCTCTTTGAGGGTGTCGGCGTCCTTGGCCATTTCCTCGGCGATTTCGAGGACTGCGCCCTCGACATCCGGGAAGTACTGGTAGAAGGTCGCGGGGGAGGTACCCGCCATACGGGCGACGTCGATGACCTTGACGTCCCGATAGGGCGACGTGCTGAGCATCTCGCGGAGGCAGTCGAGCAGCTTCTGCCGCGTCTCCTGTCCGCGTCGCCCGGCGACGCGACCGTCGACGGTGCGAACTTGTCCTGTCATGCCGTCAGCTTACCGTGGCACGATCTTGGCGCGATTCGGTGATGCGACTATTACTCCGCACGGGGGTTGGTATAGCGGCATGAACCCCTTCGGGCGGATATTCACCGGCCCCCGAAGGCGCTGTTGAAGCCCCCCCGTGTGCTTTTGATCTCACAGCGTGACGGCGAGTCCGCTGAGGGGTGGTCGTGTGACAGAGCGTGACGGGTCATGTGTCGGTGGCGTGCCGTCCGGAAGTGGACGGTCCGGCCGGTCGGCGCAAGTCACGGCCGGACCGAACGTCAGAATCCGGCCGTTCCGTCCTCGCTGACCGGGGGCCCGTCCGGCGCACCGTCCGGTCCGGGGCGGCGGTCTCCTCGGGTGGGGGAGGTTGGAGATGCGGCGGGCGGCATTGGAGAATCGGGTCCGGCACCACGCGGCGGGTGCGGACAACGGGGAGGTGGCAGCGGAGTGGACCAGCTGACGGCGCACGATCCGAGGCGGATCGGGCCCTTCGAGGTGCTGGGGCGGCTCGGCGCGGGTGGGATGGGGCTGGTCTACCTGGCGCGGTCCGCGTCCGGGCGGCGGGTGGCCATCAAGACCGTCCGGGGGGAGCTGGCCGAGGACGAGCTGTTCCGCGTCCGCTTCGCGCGTGAGATCGCGGCGGCCAAGACGGTCGGCGGCTTCTACACGGCGGCCGTGGTGGACGCGGACGCGGACGCGCGGGTGCCCTGGCTGGCCACCGCGTACATCCCGGCGCCCTCGCTGGAGGACCTGGTCGAGGAGTGCGGCCCGCTGCCGGTGGACGCCACCCGCTGGCTCGTCGCCGGCATCGCGGAGGCCCTGCAGTCCATCCACGCGGCCGGGCTGATCCACCGCGACCTCAAGCCCTCCAACGTCCTGGTGGTCGAGGACGGCCCGAAGGTGATCGACTTCGGCATCGCGGCAGGGGTGTCCAGCACCCGGCTCACGATGACCAACGTCGCGGTCGGCACCCCCGCCTACATGTCCCCCGAGCAGGCCCGGGACAGCCGGACCGTCCGGGGCGCCAGCGACGTCTTCTCGCTCGGCTCGCTGATGGTCTTCTGCGCCACCGGCCACCCGCCCTACCGCGGGACCAACCCGGTCGAGACGGTGTTCCAGCTGCTGCGGGAGGAGCCGGACCTGACCGGCATGCCGCCCGAGCTGATGGACCTCGTCCGCGCCTGCATGCAGCAGGCGTCCGAGCGGCGGCCCACCCCGGCGCAGATCCAGGCCGAACTGGCCCCGCACCTGTTCTCCCGCGACGACGCCTCCGGCGAGGCCGGGGACTGGCTGCCGGCCAACGCGCTGGAACTGATCGAGCGCCGGCGCGGCCGTCGCCCGACCGCGCCGGCGCCCCGCCCGTCCCCGGGCCCGGCCGAGCCGCCGCAACCGCCCCCGCACGCGCCCCCGCCGCACCCGCAGGGCCCGCCGCCCCACGGGCCGGCCGACCCGCGCACCAACCCCGGCCGGCACGCGCAGCCGCCGGCCGGGCCGGTGCACAGCGTGCCGGCGCCGGGCCGGGCCGTCGAGGCCGAGGCCGAGGTCGCGACCGCGAAGATCGCCTCCTCGAACCGGCACCGCGCGCCCGCCGACAGCGCCGCCGTCGAGGTGCGGCTGTCCGGCGCCTCGGTGCGGATAGGCCCGGGGCCGCGGGCCGAGCACGAGCAGCCCGGCTCGAACACCGCTCCGGCCGCGACCGACTGGGTCCGCCGGGCGGCCCCCACCCCGCCGGCCCTGCCGGCCCAGGCCGCCCGCTGGCGCCCCTGGCGGTTCCGGATGTCCAACGACGTCTGGGGCACCCCGCTGATCGCCGACGGCACGCTCTTCGTCTCCAGCTTCGAGGTGCACGCGCTGGACATCGCCTCCGGTGAGCGCCGCTACAAGACCCGGGACGTCGCCTGGGCGCTCGCGGTGGACGCCGGCCGGGTGCACGCCGCGGACGGCCCGCACCTGTACACCGTGGACGCCGCGGACGGCGCCGAGCGCTGGCGCACCTCACTGGACGGCTGGGTCTACTCGCTCTCCGCCGCCGACGGCGTGCTCTGCTGCGGCATCAGGGGCGGCGGCGTGCAGCTGCGCTCGGCGGCCAACGGCGCCGAGCTGTGGCGGGCCGACGACGCCCAGCAGGACTACGAGAGCCCGCAGTCCGGCCCGGTCCTGGTGGCCGGCGCCGCCTACTACTACGGCGCCGGGCGGCTGCGCTGCGTCGACCCGCGCGGCGCGGGCCTGCGCTGGTCCTTCCCGGTGGGCGAGGACGTGCCCTCGCACCCGGTCGAGCGCGGCGGCGTGCTGTACGTGACGGCCGGCACCAGGGTGTACGCGCTGGACGCCGCCAGCGGGGTCGAGCGCTGGCGCTTCGAGGCCCCGGTGGTGCTGTTCACCCCGCCGGCCCTGGACGCCGACGCGGTGTACGTGGCCGACTACCTGGGCACCGTCTACGCGCTGGACGCCGCCACCGGGCTGGACCGCTGGCGCGGGGTCACCGGCAGCCGCCAGGGCGCCGAGCCGGTGGTGGTCGGGGACGGCATGGTGCTGGTCGGCAGCGGAGAGGTGCTGTACGCCTTCGAGGCGTCGACCGGCCGGGAGCGCTGGCGCTACACCGCCCGCGGCGAGATCGTCGGCTCCCCGGCGGTGGCCGACGGCCTGGTGCACCTGGGCAGCCGGGACCACTCGCTGCACACCCTGGACCTGGCGAGCGGTCAGCTGCGCTGGGAGCTCGGCACCAAGGGCGAGCTCACCGGCTCCCCGGTGGCGGTCGGCGGGCGGGTCTTCGTCGGTTCCAAGGACCGCTGCGTGTACGCGCTGGACGCCTTCTACGGCACGGCGGTGCCCGCCCGCTGAGCGGGGCGGACACCGCCGTGCCGGTGGTGCCACCGGTCCGGGCCGGGGTGCGGGCTCAGGCCTTGCGGGCCTCCGGGTGGCGGCTGCACCAGCCCGCCCACGCGGAGGCGACCATCTCCTCCACGCCGTGGCGCGCGGTCCAGTCGAGCTCGCGGTGGATCAGGTCGGCGGAGGCCACCACCCGGGCGGGGTCGCCGGGGCGGCGGGGCGTCACCTCGGCGGTGGTGTCGTAGCCGGTGACCTTGCCGATCACCTGCAGCATCTCCTGGACGCTGACGCCCTCGCCGCGGCCGATGTTGAGCACCAGGGAGGTCTCCCCGGCCGGGTCGGCGGCCAGGCGCGCGGCGGCCGCCACGTGGGCCGAGGCGATGTCGGAGACGTGGATGAAGTCGCGCACGCAGGTGCCGTCCGGCGTCGGGTAGTCGGCGCCGAAGATCCGCGGGGCCTGGCCGGCGGTCAGCCGCTCGAAGACCATCGGGATCAGGTTGAAGACCCCGGCGTCGGAGAGCTCGGGGGAGGCGGCGCCGGCCACGTTGAAGTAGCGCAGGGCCACGGTCGACATGCCGTGGGCCTTCCCGGCCGCGGCGACCAGCCATTCGCCGGCCAGCTTGGTCTCGCCGTACGGGCTCATCGGGGCGCAGGGGGTCGACTCGGTGACCAGGTCGACGTCCGGCATGCCGTAGACCGCGGCGGAGGAGGAGAACAGGAAGCGCTTGACCCCGCCCTCGGCGGCCGCCTCCAGGACGGTCTGCAGGCCGATCACGTTCTCGCGGTAGTACAGGAACGGCTGCTCGACCGACTCGCCGACCTGCTTCTTGGCGGCGAAGTGCAGGACGCCCTCGACGCCGTGCTCGCGGATCGCGGCGTCCAGGGCCGCGCGGTCCAGGGTGGAGCCCTCGACCAGGGTGACGTCGGAGGGGAGGCGGGACGGGTCGCCGGTGCTGAGGTCGTCCAGGACGACGACGCGCTCACCGGCGTCGAGCAGCTGGCGGACGACGTGTCCGCCGATGTATCCGGCACCGCCGGTGATCAACCAAGTCATGTACCGATCCTAGGCGTTCGGATCCGGTCGACTTTTCGGGCGAGTCCGGCCAGCGAATCGGACAAATTGGTGGAATGCTGACAAAGATTTGCGTGCTCTCACGCCCGCGCCGACGGCGTGGTGACGAATCGGAGGCAGCCAGGTGAGTCGTAAGAAGGAACACTCCCGCCCCCTCCCCGCCGGGCCCCGGCCGACCGGGCCCCGGGCGGCGCACGGGCGCTGGCCCGCGGCCGCCGTCGCGGTGGTGACCACGCTGGTCCTCGCCGGGTGCAGCAGCGGCTCGTCCTCCTCGTCCTCGTCATCCTCCGCGGCGTCCCCGTCCTCCGCCGGCGGTCCGTCCGGCTCCGCCACCACCAAACCGGCCTCCTCCGCCCCCGCGCAGGGCGCCGTCCAGCTGCAGGACGCCTACCAGAAGGTGATCTCCGACGTGCTGCCCTCGGTGGTGCAGATCACCACCGGCGACAGCCTCGGCTCCGGGATCGTCTACGACGACAAGGGCGACATCGTCACCAACGCCCACGTGGTCGGCACCGCGACCACCTTCGCCGTGACCCTCGCCAACACCACCAAGGCGCTGGACGCCGGCCTGGTCGCCAGCTACCCCGACTCCGACCTCGCGGTGATCCGGCTGAGCAGCCCGCCGAGCGGCCTCAAGCCCGCGACCTTCGGCGACTCCGGCAAGGTCGAGCTGGGCCAGATCACCCTCGCCATGGGCAGCCCGCTCGGGCTCTCCAGCAGCGTCACCCAGGGCATCGTCTCGGCCACCGGCCGGACCGTCTCCGAGCCCCAGGGCGGCGGCTCGCCGGGCGCCACCATCGGCAACATGGTGCAGACCTCGGCGGCGATCAACCCGGGCAACAGCGGCGGCGCGCTGGTCAACCTGGACAGCCAGGTGATCGGGATCAACACGCTCGCCGCGACCGAGCCCGCGACCAACGGCGCGGCCGCACCCGGCATCGGCTTCGCCATCCCGGCGTCCACCATCACCAGCATCACCGACCAGCTGATCAAGCAGGGCAAGGTCACCAACTCCGGCCGGGCCGCACTCGGCATCACCGCCCGGACCAGCTTCAACCAGCAGTTCCAGCCCGCCGGCGCGGCCATCGTGGCGGTCAGCCCGAGCGGCGCGGCCGCCTCCGCGGGGCTGCAGCCCGGCGACGTCATCACCAAGATCGGCGACACCCCGGTCGACTCGCTGAACGCGCTCACCACCGCGCTCGCCTCGCTCACCCCGGGCACCAAGGTCACCGTCACCTACACCCGGGACGGCAGCACCAAGACCGCCGACGTCACCCTCGGCACGCTGGCGACCCCGTAACCCCGGTACGGCGCCGCCGGGCCGCACACCGCGCAAGGGTTCTGCGGCCGGCCCGTCGTACCGGACCGGCGCCGGGCCCCCGTCACTGCCTCGACGGGGGCCCGGCGCACTGCTGTTCCCGCACCGTCCGCCGCTCCCGCGGTCCAGGGGCGGTCAGCGGCGGACGGAGGCTGTCACGGGCGGTCAGCGGCGGGCGGCGCGGGTGCGCCAGGGCAGCTCGACCGTGACGGTCGTGGGGCCGGCCGTCGGGCTCTCCACCAGGAAGACCCCGTCCACCGCGCGGATCCGCTCGGCCAGCCCGGACAGGCCGCTGCCCGGGTAGGCGGCGGCGCCGCCCTTGCCGTCGTCCTGGACCAGCACCATCAGCTGGTTGTCCGAGCGCCAGACGTCGACCGAGGCGGTGCGGGCCCCCGCGTGCTTGGAGACGTTGGTGAGCAGCTCGCTGACGGTGAAGTAGGCGATGCCCTCGACCGCCGAGTCCGGCCGCTCCGGCTCGCCGTCCGGCCCGGCCAGGTCGACGTTCACCTTGACCCCGCCGGGGACGGTGCAGCGGGCCGCGACCGCGGACAGCGCGGCGTCCAGACCGCGGTCGGTGAGCACCGCGGGGTGGATGCCGCGGGCCAGGTCGCGCAGCTCCTGCAGGGCCAGCTTCACCTCGCCGTGCGCGTTGTCGACCATCTTCGCGGCGACCGCCACGTCGTCCTCGGACTCCACCTCCCGCAGCCGCTCCTTGGCCATGCCGAGGTCCATCGCCAGCGCGACCAGCCGGGCCTGGGCGCCGTCGTGCAGGTCGCGCTCGATCCGGCGCAGGTCGGCGGCGGCGGTGTCCACGACGGTGCCGCGGTCGTCCTCCAGCTCGCGCACCCGCTCGGCCAGGGCGCCGGGGAAGAGCAGCGACTCGATCAGGATCCGGTCGATCGCGGCCAAGCCGCGGATCACCCAGGGCAGCACCGGCCACAGCGCCAGGACCGACACCACGGTCAGGGCGAAGCCGAGGATGCCCCAGGGCAGCATCAGCACGTTGTAGAGCACGGTGCGCCAGTTCAGCAGGTCGGTGAGGTGGGCGATGGTGAAGCCCACCGCGCCCGGGCGCCGCGGGCTCACCGGCGCCGGCTCGTCGATCGTCGAGTCGTACGCCGTCCGCGCCCGGCGGCGGCCCAGTGCGCCCAGGCTGCGCGAGGCGGCCAGCCCGCCGGCGAGCAGGGGCAGGCCGACCACGGTGACCGACAGGCTCAGACCGACCGCCAGCGTCGTGACGGACAGGGCGAAGCCGGCGATGCCCAGCGGCAGGTTGAGCAGCAGCTGCCCGGCCTGGCGCCACATGCGCGCGCCGTACAGCGGAGGGCGCTCCATCCGGGCGTCCTGCTCCTTGATGGCGTCCATGGCGCGGCGGTGCAGCGGCTTCATCCGGATCTACCGTCCCTCGTGATCGTGCGGGTGGACCAAGCTTCCCGAACCGGGGGCGGCGGGTGCCATGGGGGTGATACATCTTCCCGGCCGGGGGTTATCCCCACCCCCGGCACCCCCGTCCCGGTCGCCTGCGCCCCGCCGGCCGTTCACCGGGGTGTCCACGGGCCGTCTTGCGGAGCGGGCAGGGTTCGGGCGGACCTCGGCCCTCCCCTTAGACTCACGCATTGGCCATGGTTGTGATCGTGGTTGAGACCCGTGGTTATGACCGTGCGAGGAAACGTCGTAGAACTGCCTTGAGGGGCGGTTTCACGGCCGAGGTGGAGGCGAAGGCATGGAGTGGCAGCACGCGGCTGCCGTCGCGGCCGACCCGGCGGCCGGCAGCGGCTACTTCGACGCGTACGCCGCGATGGGCCTGCTGGCCGTCGTCGGGGTGCTCTTCGTCACCGTGGCGTTCACCGCCAACCGCCTGCTGCGGCCGGTGGTGTACTCGCCCGAGAAGCTCCTCGCCTACGAGTGCGGCGTGGACCCGGTGGGCGAGGACTGGGCGCACACCCAGATCCGCTACTACGTGTACGCCTTCCTGTACGTGATCTTCGCGGTCGACGCGATCTACCTGTTCCCGTGGGCGACCGTCTTCGCCACCGCCGGGTACGGCGCCGGAACGCTGGTCGAGATGTTCCTCTTCATCGGCTTCCTCGCGGTCGGGCTGCTCTACGCCTGGAAGAAGGGCGTTCTCGAATGGACGTGACGCACTCCCACCCGCACGGCGCGCAGGGCGGCCCCGTCCCGCTCGGCCTGCCGGACCCCGCGCGCCCCGGCGCCGTCGAACGGCGCGGCCTCGGCCCGCTGGCACGGCTCGCGCCGGACCCGGTCAAGGTGGTGCTCAACTGGGGGCGCCGCTACAGCCTCTGGTGCTTCAACTTCGGCCTGGCCTGCTGCGCGATCGAGTTCATCGCCGCGTCCATGGCCAAGCACGACTTCATCCGGATGGGCGTCATCCCGTTCGCGCCCGGCCCCCGGCAGGCGGACCTGATGATCGTCTCGGGGACGGTCACCGACAAGATGGCGCCCGCCGTCAAGCGCCTCTACGAGCAGATGCCCGAGCCGAAGTACGTCATCTCCTTCGGCGCCTGCTCGAACTCCGGCGGCCCCTACTGGGACTCGTACTCGGTCACCAAGGGCGTCGACCAGATCATCCCGGTCGACGTCTACGTGCCCGGCTGCCCGCCCCGGCCGGAGGCGCTGCTCCAGGGCATCCTCAAGCTGCAGGAGAAGATCGCCGCCGAGTCCCTGCCCGGCCGCTACGCCGCGCCCGCGGGGGCGCTGCGCCGGCCGCTGGTCGCGGGCCCCAAGGCCGGGGCCGAGGCCGGGACTTCGAGTGAGGGAGGGGTCTCGTGACCACGGCCGAGCAGTACGCGGCGTCGGTCGGGGAGTGGGCGACCGGCGCCGAGGCGTACGGGCTGACCACCGTCGACGTCCCGGCCGAGCACTGGATCGAGGCGCTCACCAACGCGCGGGACGTCCTGGGCCTGGCCTACTTCGACTGGCTGAGCGCCGTCGACGAGCTCGCCGACGGCTTCTCCGTGGTCGCGCACCTGGCCGCCGTCGAGGCACCGGGCGTACGGCACCTCACGGTCCGCACCCGGCTGCCGCGCGACGGGGCGGCCCTGCCGACCGCCGTCTCCGTCTACGCCGGTGCCGCCTGGCACGAGCGCGAGACGCACGAGATGTTCGGCATCGACTTCCCCGGGCACCCCCACCTGGCAGCCCTGCTGCTGCCGGACGGCTTCGAGGGGCACCCGCTGCGCAAGGAGTTCGTGCTCGCCGCCCGGGTCGCCAAGGCCTGGCCCGGGGCCAAGGAGCCGGGCGAGTCGGACCACGGCGAGGGGCCGGTCAGGCGCAAGATGCAGCCGGCCGGCGTGCCCGACCCGAACGAGTGGGGACCGCTCAAGGGCACCCTGCCGCCGGTCGCCGAGCGGCCCGCGCGCGGCGCGCGGGCGGCGGGCGCCGCGGCGCGCACGCCCCGGGCGGCCGCGGCTGCGGGCGGGGCCGCGGCCGGGGCTGCCGGTGGCGGCGCTGGTGCTGCTGCCGAGGGCGCGCCCGTCCGGGCCGACCGGCCGCGGCGTACGCGCTCGGTGTCGGAGGGCTCGGCGAGCCAGGCCGCCCCGACCGCCGAGGGCGCGTCCGCGGTTGCCGGCCCCCCGGCCGCTGACGGCCCCGCGCCTGCCGGCGGACCATCGCCTGCCGAGAGCACCCCGCTGGCTGGTGACACCCCGCCTGCCGGCGGCGCCCCGGCGGCCGGTGCCGCTCCGGCCGTCGGCGAGGGGGCGCCCGCCGTACGGGCGGACCGGCCCCGGCGGACCAGGACGGCCGCCGACGGCTCCGTCGGCCAGACCGCCGACGCGCCCAAGACGGAGCGTCCGGGCCCCGCCCGGCCCTCGTCCTCCGACGCGCCCTGGCACAACCCGGTGCCCGCCCACGACGACGAACCGTCGGGCGGGAAGACCGCCGAGGAGCCGGGCGAGCCGGAGCAGAAGGACGAGACGCCGGCCGACCCGGCCGACCGGGACGGAGACGGCGCGTGAACCTGCTCGACACGGTGCTGCGCTGCGTCGCCACCCTCGTCGTCTTCCTCGTCTTCCCCCTGGTCATCGGCCAGACGGAGCACAAGGTCATGGCGCACATGCAGGGCCGGCTCGGCCCGATGTACGCGGGCGGCTTCCACGGCTGGGCACAGCTCGTCGCCGACGGCGTGAAGTTCGCGCAGAAGGAGGACATCGTCCCGGCCGGGGCGGACCGCCGGATCTTCCAGCTGGCGCCCGCCGTCTCCCTGCTGCCGTACCTCTTCGTGCTGCTGGCGATCCCGGTCGGCCCGAACGGCTTCGTCGGCCAGGCGATCGACGCCGGGCTGTTCTTCGTGCTGGCCGTGATGGGCGTCGGCGTGATCGGCAAGCTGATGGCCGGCTGGGCCTCGGCGAACAAGTTCTCGCTGCTCGGCGGCCTGCGCACGGCCGCGCAGCTGATGTCGTACGAGCTGCCGATGGTGCTCGCGGCGGCCTCGGTGGCGATGGCCGCGGGCACGCTGTCGCTGCCCGGGATCGTGGACTCCTGGCAGTGGTACTGGCTGCCCTGGCAGGTCGTCGGCGCGTTCGTGTTCTTCACGGCCGGTCTGGCCGAGCTGCAGCGCCCGCCGTTCGACATGCCGGTCGCCGACTCGGAGATCATCTTCGGCGCGTACACCGAGTACACCGGTCTGCGGTTCGCGCTGTTCCTGCTGTCCGAGTACGTGGGCATCCTCGTGGTGTCGGCGCTGACCGCGGTGCTCTTCCTCGGCGGCTGGCACGGGCCGATGGCGGACCAGCTCGGCTGGCTCTGGATGATCCTCAAGACCTTCGCGCTGGCCTTCGTGGTCATCTGGCTGCGGGTCACCTACCCGCGTCTGCGCGAGGACCAGCTGATGCGCTTCGCGTGGACGGTGCTGATCCCGCTCGCCCTGCTCCAGCTGGCCCTCACCGGCATCATCAAGGTGGCGATCTCATGAGCTTTCCCGGTGCCGGTCTCGCCAAGGGGCTGGCCGTGACGCTGCGGACGATGACGAAGAAGACCGTCACCGCGCAGTACCCCGACGTCCAGCCGGTGCTGCCGCCGCGTTCGCGCGGCGTCATCGCCCTGCTGGAGGAGAACTGCACGGTGTGCATGCTCTGTGCGCGCGAGTGCCCCGACTGGTGCATCTACATCGACTCCCACAAGGAGACGCTGCCGGCCGCGGAGCCGAACGCCCGGGCCCGCACCCGCAACGTGCTGGACCGGTTCGCCATCGACTTCTCGCTCTGCATGTACTGCGGGATCTGCATCGAGGTCTGCCCGTTCGACGCGCTGTTCTGGTCGCCCGAGTTCGAGTACGCCGAGACGGACATCCACGAGCTCACCCACGAGCGGGACAAGCTCCGCGAGTGGATGTGGACCGTCCCGGCGCCGCCCGCCCTGGATCCGGCGGCCGAGGAGCCCAAGGAGATCGCCACCGCGCGCAAGGCGGCGGACAAGCTGGCGGCTGCGGCTGCTGCCGCCGCCTCGGTGGAGGAGCCGGAGCCGCCGGTGAAGCCGGAGCCGGTGCAGAAGCCGGAGAAGTCGCAAGAGAAGAAGGGTGAGACCGAGTGAGTGTTCCCACCCTGCTCGCGGCGACCGGCTCGCTGGAGCCGGCCGCCCGTTCGTTCCTGTCCCCGACCGGCCAGGAGATCGTCTTCCTGCTGGTCGGGATCGCCGTGCTCGGCTCGGCCGTGGTCGCCGTCACCACCAGGCAGCTGGTGCACGCCGCGCTCTGGCTGGTCGTCGCGCTCGGCGGGCTCGCGGTGGAGTTCCTGCTGCTCACCGCCGAGTTCATCGCCTGGGTACAGGTGCTGATCTACCTCGGCTCGGTGGTCGTCCTGGTCCTGTTCGGCCTGATGCTCACCAAGGCGCCGATCGGGCGCTCGCCGGACGCCGACTCCAAGAACCGCTGGGTGGCCCTGGCGGTCGCGCTGGCGTCGGCCGGGACGCTGGTCACCCTGGTGGTCGACGCCTTCCGGACCTCCTGGATCGACCTCGGCGCGGGCGGCGGCTCCGCCGCCGTCACAGGCGCCAGCCTGTTCCGGAACTGGGTGCTGCCCTTCGAGGCGCTGTCCGTCCTGCTGCTGGCGGCGCTGGTCGGTGCGATCGTGCTGTCGCGCGGCTCGCAGCGGCGGGTGCCGGCACCCCGGGCGGGCAGGCTGCGCGCCGGGCGGCCGGTCGGGTCGAACGGGACGGTCGCCGCGACCGCGCCCAGGCCGACGGCGCCCGAGCCGGTGACGCCCGAGCCGACCGTGCCGGGCTCCGCCGCGCCGGGCTCCGCCGAGCCGGAGGAGAAGAGCTGATGCACCTCGCCTACCCCGTCGTCCTCGCCGCGCTGCTGTTCAGCGTCGGCGTGTACGGCGTGCTCGCCCGGCGCAACGCCGTCCTGGTACTGATGTCGGTCGAGCTGATGCTCAACGCCGTCAACCTCGACCTGGTCGCCTTCGACGCCTGGCTGCGCGACTCGCTGCACGCCGGGCAGGCGCTCACCCTGTTCACCATCACCGTCGCCGCCGCCGAGATCGGGCTGGGCCTCGCCATCGTCCTGCTGCTGTTCCGGGCCCGGGGCACGGCGGACATCGACCGCGCCACCGCGCTCGGCGATCCGGCCGAGCCGCTCGCCACCGAAGAGGCGTCGGCCGGAGCCGAGGCGCTGAAGGGCCAGGCCGCCGCATGAACCTCGCCCTGCCCGCACTCGTCCCCGCGCTGCCCGCGCTCGGCGCGGCCGCGACCCTCGCCGTCGGGAAGAAGGCGCCCGGGGCGGCCCGGCCGCTGGCGATCGTCCCGGTCGCCGTCTCGGCGGTGCTCGCCCTGGTGGTCGCCCTCCAGCTCGGCACCGGCCAGACCCTCGACGCGGCCACCCGCCTCACCCCGACCGGCGGACCGGACATCGCGCTCGCCCTCCACCTGGACGGCTTCAGCTCGCTGATCTCCGTGCTGGTCGGCCTGGTCGCCACCTGCGTCCAGGTCTACTCGACCGCGTACCTGAAGGAGGACCCGCGCTACCCCTCGTACGCGGCGCTGGTCTCCCTGTTCACCGCGGCGATGTTCCTGGTGGTCTACTCGGGCGACCTGATCGTGCTGCTGGTCGGCTGGGAGGTCATGGGCCTCTGCTCGTACTTCCTGATCGGCCACCACTGGGAGAGCGCGGACGCCCGCTCGGCCTCGCTCAAGGCCTTCCTGGTCACCAAGCTCGGCGACGTGCCGTTCCTGTTCGGGATCTTCCTGCTCGGCGCCGACGCCGGCAGTTTCCGGATCCCGGACGTGCTCGCGGCGGCGGGCGAGGGCAGGCTCGGCCACCCGACGCTGATCGCCCTGCTGCTGCTCGCCGGGGTGGCCGGCAAGAGCGCGCAGTTCCCGCTGCACACCTGGCTCCCCGACGCGATGGCCGGCCCGACGCCGGTCTCCGCGCTGATCCACGCGGCCACCATGGTCGCGGCCGGCATCTACCTGGTCGCCCGGTTGCTGCCGGTCTTCCTGCTGTCGGGCGCGGCGCTGGTCGTGCTCGCCGTGATGGCCGCCGTGACGATGATCGGCTCGGCACTGTGCGCGCTCGCCCAGGACGACCTCAAGCGGGTGCTCGCCTACTCCACCGTCGGCCAGCTCGGCTACATGGCCGGCGCGCTGGCCAGCGGGGACCGCGAGGCCTCCGTCTTCCACCTGGTCAGCCACGGCGCGTTCAAGGCGCTGCTGTTCCTGGCCGCCGGTGTGGTGATCCACGCCGCGCACACCAACTCGATCTCCGCGATGTCCCGGATCCCGGGACTGCGCAAACGCGTCCCGGACGCCTACTGGACGCTGGGCATCGCGCTGGTCGCCCTGGTCGGGCTGCCGCCGTTCTCCGGCTTCTTCAGCAAGGAGGCGGTGCTGACCGCCGCCGAGCACGCCGCCAAGGGCGAGGCGCTCACCAACGGACTCGGCCCCGCCTCCGCGGTGCCGCAGGCGGCCGGGTGGATCGTGCTGATCTCCGCCGGGCTCACCGCACTGCTCACCGCCGCGTACGCCACCCGGCTGTTCCTGGTCGCCTTCCACAGCCCGGCCGGTGCCGCCGCGGCCGCACCGCAGGTGCTGCCCGCCGCCGACCGGGCCACGGTCCCGGCCGACCACGAGGCGGACGCCCCGTACTCGCCCGAGCTGGACGAGGCCGACCCGGCCAGCGCCGAGCCGCCCGCGATGCGCTGGCCGCTCTGGGTGCTGGCCATCCCGACCATGGGCTTCGGCATCGCCGGCCTGCGCTCGGACTGGCTGCCCGCACTGCTGGACGGCGGCCCGCTGCGGCCCTCCGGCGTCACCGCCGTCACCAGCACGGGGCTCGCCGTGGTCGGCGTGCTCGCGGCGTACGGCGCCTGGCGCTCGGCGACCGCCCGGCTGGGCACCGGCCGACCCGCCCCGGCCGTCCTCGGCCGGGTGCCCGAGCAGGCCGGAGCCCCGGCCGTCGAGGTGATCGTCGCCGACCCCGGACGCACCCTGCTCGGCCCGCTGTTCGGCCCGGCCCGGCACGGCTTCGGCGTCGACCGGCTGTACGGGGCGCTGTTCGTCCGCCCGGTGGTCGCCGCCGCCCGACTGGTCCGCTTCCTGGACCGCGAGGTCGTCGAGACCTACGTGCGCGGCAGCGGGGTCGGGGCCAACCTGCTCGGCCGGGCCGTCCGGCTCGCGCAGACCGGCAACGCGCAGACCTACCTCAGCGCCCTGCTCGCCGCCGTCGTCCTGCTGGCCGTCCTGGTGGCGGTGTAGCCGGTGCCGCACTCCGCCCCCCGCCTCTCCGCCTCCGCCCCCTCGACCGCCGCACGTAGGAGCCCCCGATGAACGCAGTCCTCATCGCCCTCCTGGTGCTGCCGCTGCTCGGTGCCGCGCTCACCCTGGCCCCGGTGTTCGGGCCGGACCGGGCCGTCGCCGACCGGCGGGCGCTGCGGCTGAACACCGTCGTGACCGGCGCGGTGCTCCTGCTCACCGTCGCCCTCGCGGCCGGCTTCGACCACGACGAACCCGCCCGGATGCAGGCCACCACCGACGTGTCCTGGATCCCGGCCCTGCACGTGCGCCTCCACCTCGGCGTGGACGGCGTCTCGCTGCCGCTGATCGTGCTGACCGCGCTGCTCACCTTCCTCTGCGCGCTGTACTCGGAGAAGCGGCTGCCGGGCGGGGACGCCCGGGGCGGTGCCCCGGAAGGGCCCCGTCCGTCCGCGCAGGCCTTCGTCGGGCTGTTCCTCCTCCTCGAAGTGGGCATGCTCGCCACCTTCGCGGTGCTGGACCTCCTGCTCTTCTTCCTGGCCTTCGAGATCGTGCTGATCCCGATGTACTTCCTGATCGCCCGCTGGGGGAGCGGCGCGAAGGTCCCCGCCGCCAACCGGTTCATCCTCTACACGCTGCTCGGCTCGGCCGTGATGCTGCTCGGCTTCCTGCTGGTCGGCAGCAAGGCCGGCACCTTCGACATGCAGGCCCTGGCCGCCGCGCACGGCAGCGGCCTGAGCCACACCACCCAGGTGATCGCCGCGCTGGCGATCCTGGTCGGCCTCGCCGTCAAGGCCCCCGCCTGGCCGCTGCACAGCTGGCTCCCCGACGCGCACACCGCCGCCCCGACGGTGGGCTCGGTGCTGCTCGCCGGCGTGCTGTTGAAGATGGGCACGTACGGCCTGGTCCGCGTCCTCCTCCCGATCGTGCCCGGCGGCATCACCACGCTCGCCCCCTACCTGGGCGCCTTCGCCGCCGTCGGCATCGTCTACGGATCCCTGGCCTGCCTGGCGCTCGCCCTCCCGTCGTCGCCCACCGCCTCCCTGCTTTCGAGGCGCTCCGCGCCCGGTGACTCCGGCGCCAGGGGCGACCTCAAGCGCCTGATCGCGTACTCCTCCGTGGGCCACATGGGCTTCGTGCTGCTCGGCATCGCCTCCCTCACCCCGGTGGGCGTGAACGGCGCGCTGTTCGCCAACATCGCCCACGGCCTGATCACCGGTCTGCTGTTCTTCGTCGTCGGCGCGCTCAAGGACCGCTACGGCACGGCCGACCTCGACACCCTCTCCGGCGCCACCGGCGCCGCCCTGTACGGGCGGGCACCACGGCTCGGCGCCCTGCTCGCCTTCGCCGCCGTCGCCAGCCTCGGGCTGCCCGGCCTGGCCGGCTTCTGGGGCGAGCTGCTGGCCATGTTCGGCGCGTTCGACCCCGCCCAGGGGCTCTCCCGCCCCGCCTTCGTCACCTACATGGTCCTGGCCGGCCTCGGCACCCTCCTCACCGCCGCCTACCTGCTGATCGTCGTCAAGCGCGTCTGCATGGGCGACCCCGAGCAGCCCGCGCCGGTGGCCGAGGTGGCCGACGTGCGCCCGTACGAGGCCGTCAGCTGGATGCCGCTCGCCGCGCTCACCCTGCTCGCCGGCCTCTGGCCGGCGCTGCTGCTCGGCCTCTCGAACCCGGCCGTCAAGCACCTCCTCGGGGGTGGCTGACCGTGCTCGCAGCCCACACCGCCGCACTCGGACCTCACTCCACGGGGCAGCACACTGTGACCTCCCTCGCCGTAGCCAACCCGGGCAGCCTGATCCAGTCCGTGGACTGGGTGGCGATCGCGCCCCCGCTGATCGCCGCCGCGGCCGCCCTGGCCGTGCTCGTCACGGACCTGTTCCTGCCCGAGCGGCACAAGAAGTGGCTCGGCCGCCTCACCGCGGCCGGACTCGCCCTCGCCCTCATCGCACTCCTCCCCCTCACCGGAACGTCACCCCGGGCGACCTTCTGTGTTCGGAACGTAGCAGGCGCCACTGACACTGCGTCGATCAGCGGCTCCGTCGCGGGCGGCTGCTCGTACGTCGCCGACCACTTCGCCCTGGTGTTCCAGCTGCTCGCCCTCGGCGGCGCGCTGATCGCGGCGCTGCTCTCGGCCCACACCGTGGACGACGAGAAGCTGCCGAGGGGCGAGTACTGGTTCCTGCTGCTCTCCAGCGCCGCCGGTGCCGCCCTGCTGCCCGCCTCCCGGGACCTCGCCACCATGGTGATCGCCCTGGAGGTGGCCTCGCTGCCCGCCTTCGCCCTGGTCGCGCTTCGCCGGGACGGCCGGGGCGCCGAGGCCGCGCTCAAGTTCTTCGTCTCCTCGGTGACCGCGACCGCCGTGATGCTGCTCGGCGTCGGCTTCGTCTACGCGGCGAGCGGCAGCCTGCACCTCGGCGCCGTCGCCCAGGGGCTGGAGCACGCCCCCGCGCAGCTCCAGCCGCTCGCCGAGGCGGGCGCGGTGCTGACCCTCGTCGGCTTCGCGTTCAAGGTCGCCGCCGTCCCGTTCCACTTCTGGGTGCCCGACACCTACACCGGAGCCCCGCTGCCGGTGGCCGGCTACCTCTCGGTGGTCGGCAAGGCGGCCGGCCTGTCCGGGCTGGCGCTCGCCACCTCCATCGCCTTCCGCCCCTTCGCGCACACCTGGGGGCTGGTGCTCGCGGTGCTGGCCGCCGTCACCATGACCGTCGGCAACGTCGGCGCGCTGCGGCAGCGCTTCGACACCCGGTACAGCGCGGTGCGGCTGCTCGCCTGGTCCTCGGTCGGCCAGGCCGGGTACCTGCTGGTGCCGCTCGCCGCGGCCGGGTACGCGTCCGGCGGGGCCGGGCGCCCCGCGTTCGACCAGGGGCCCATCGGCGCCACCGCCGTGTACGCGCTGATCTACGGCGTGGTGAACCTCGGCGCGTTCGGGGTGGTCGCGGCGGTCGGCCGCCGGGCCGGGGCCAGCGTGGACGACTTCCGGGGCCTGTTCGCCCGCCGCCGCTGGACGGCGCTGGCGCTCGCCTTCTTCCTGCTCTGCCTGGCCGGGCTGCCGCCGGGCGTGATCGGCCTGTTCGGCAAGGTCGTGGTGTTCCGGGCGGCCGTCGACGCCGGGCTGGGCTGGCTGGCCGTGGTCATGGCGGCCAATGTGGTCGTCGCCCTGTACTACTACCTGCTGTGGACGGCGCGGCTGTTCGCCCCGGAGGCCGACCGGTCGGCGGGCGCCGCGGCCGGGGCCGAGCGCCGACTGCCGGTCGGCCTGACGGCGACGCTGGGGCTCACCGCCTCCGTGGCGGTGGTCCTGTCGGTGGCGCCCCAGCTCGTCCTGCAGGTCGCGGGCGGATCACTGTTCTGAGCGGCCCCCGGTCGACCGGGGACGGTGCGGCCGGATCGGCCCGGCGGGGCGGGCCGGTGGGGTGACGCGGCCGGGTACGGCGTTGTCGCGTCGGTCACAAGGGAACAAGCTCCCGGGCCCCACCCGTTGTCCGGGCACGAGGGACGAGGCAGAAAGGGCTTCCCCACCGCACCATTGGAGGGCCTGACGTGCACCGCCGGCACAACGGACTGAGGACCGCCGTCCTGCTCGGCGGCCTCTCGGCGCTGATCCTGGTGATCGGCGGCTTCTTCGGCCGCACCGGGCTCCTGATCGCCCTGCTGGTCGCCCTCGGGACCAACGCCTACGCGTACTGGAACAGCGACACGCTCGCACTGCGGGCCATGCGGGCCCGACCGGTCAGCGAGTTCGAGGCGCCCCGGCTGTACCGGATCGTGCGCGAGCTCTCCACCGCGGCCCGCCAGCCGATGCCCCGCCTCTACATCTCCCCGACCCCCGCCCCGAACGCCTTCGCCACCGGCCGCAACCCGCGCAACGCGGCGGTCTGCTGCACCGAGGGCATCCTGCGGCTCCTCGACGAGCGCGAGCTGCGGGGCGTGCTCGGACACGAGCTGAGCCACGTCCACAACCGGGACATCCTGATCTCCTCGGTCGCCGGGGCGCTCGCGTCGGTGGTGATGTTCCTGGTGAACTTCGCCTGGCTGGTCCCGTTCGGGCGCGACGAGGACGACGACGGGCCGGGGCTGTTCGGGATGCTCGCCATCATGGTCCTCGGCCCGCTCGCCGCCGGCCTGATCCAGCTGGCGGTCAGCCGCTCCCGCGAGTACCAGGCCGACGCCGACGGCGCCCGGATCACCGGCGACCCGCTCGCCCTCGCGAGTGCCCTGCGCAAGCTCGACGCCGGCACCCGCCGACTGCCCCTCCCGCCGGAGCCGCAGCTCCAGACGGCGAGCCACATGATGATCGCCGGCCCCTTCCGCCCCGGCGAGGCCGGCGCCAGGCTCTTCTCCACCCACCCCCCGATGGCCGAGCGCATCGCCCGCCTGGAGCGGATGGCGGGCCACGGGCGGTAGGGCGGCGGCCGTCGGGCCGGGGCGCCACGGAGTCACGCGGTGGCTTCGTCGTACGCCGTGCGGAGGCGGTGGATGCCGTCGGTGACCTGGGCGAGGCTCTCGGCGGCGGCGTAGCTGACGCGGAGGTGGGGGGCCGGGGGTTCGGCGGCGTGGTACGGGCGGCCGGGGGTGACCTGGACGCCGGCGCGCAGGGCCGCGGCGGTGACGGCGCCGTCGTCGGTGCCGTCCGGGAGGCGCAGCCACAGGTGGTAGCCGCCGGGGCGGTGGGTGGTGAGGACGTCGGGCAGTTCGCGGCGCAGGGCGGCGACGGCGGCGGTGCGGCGGTCGCGCAGTTCGGCGCCGAGGGTGCGCAGGTGGCGGGCCCAGGCCGGGTCGGCGACCAGTTCCAGCGTGGCCTCCTGGAGCGGCCGGGGCACGAAGAAGCTGTCCACCACCTGGGTGGCCCGTAGCCGGGCGAGGGCCGGGCCGCGCGCGGTGAGCGCGCCGACCCGCAGGTTGGGGGAGGCGGCCTTGGTCAGTGACCGCAGGTGCACCACCACTCCGTCCCGGTCGTCGGCGGCGAGCGGGCGCGGCAGCGCGGGGGCGTCGGCGTGGGCCAGCAGGCGGGCGAAGTCGTCCTCGACCACGAACGCCCCGGCCGCCCGGGCGATCCGCAGCACGTCCGCCCGCCGTTCGGGTGAGAGCACCGCGCCGGTGGGGTTCTGGAACAGCGGCTGGCAGACGAACACCCGGGCCCGGGTGGCGGCGAAGGCGTCCGCCAGCAGGTCGGTGCGGACCCCGTCGGCGTCGACGGGGACGGGCACGGGCCGCAGCCCGGCGGCCCGGATGACCGCGAGGATGCCCGAGTAGGTCGGCGACTCGACCAGGACCGGCGAGCCGGGGGCGGCGAGCGAGCGCATGGCGACGGTGAGCCCGCTCTGCCCGCCGGAGGTGATCAGGACGTCCCCGGCGCCGATCGGACCGCCGTGGCCGCCGATGTCGCGGGCGAACCAGCCGCGCAGTTCGGTGAGGCCGTCGGTGGGCGGCCGGTCCCAGGCGCCGGGACGCCGGCCGGCCCGGGCGAGCGCGGTGGCGAGGGGGCGTTCGGGCAGCAGCGAGGCGTGCGGGTAGCCGCTGTTGAGGTCGATGACGTCGGGCGGCGGCACCCGCAGGGTGGCGAACACGGGGGCGGCGAGCAGGTCGCGCGGGCCGGAGTCGGCGCTGAGCGCGACCTCCTGCCAGGAGAGGTCGCCGGGGCGGCCTGCGGGGGCGGCGGGCGCGGCCGGGGCCGCGCCGAAGGGCGCCGCGCGGAAGACCCCCGCGCCCGGCCGGGAGACCACCAGCCCCTCGGCGACCAGCACGGCGATGGCCCGGGAGACCGTCACCGGGCTGACCTGGTGGCGCTCCATCAGCGCCCGGCTGGAGGGCAGCTTTCGCCCCTCCTGGTAGCGCTCGACCTCCTGCCGCAGACTGTCGGCGAGTTCGGTCACGCTGCTACGCTCGTTCATGACGACACAAGATAGCGCTACCGTTCCTGAGGTGGTAGCACCGCAGCCCGTCCCGGCCTCCGGCGCCGTCCTCGCCGCCCTGGGAGTGGCCTCCTTCTCACTCAGCTTCCCCGCCACCGCGTGGTCCCTGACGGGCTTCGGCCCGTGGTCCTCGACCGGCCTGCGCGGCGTCCTGGCCGCGGCGCTCGCCGCGGCCTACCTGCTGGCCACCGCCGCCCCGCTGCCACAGCGCCGGCACTGGCCCGGCCTCCTGGCGGTCTCCGGAGGCTGCGTCGTCGGTTTCCCGCTGCTGACCACGCTCGCCCTGCGCACCTCCTCGACCGCCCACTCGGCGGTGGTCATCGGCGTCCTGCCGCTGGCCACCGCGGTGGTCTCGGCGCTGCGCACGGGCCGCCGGCCGTCCCGGGCGTTCTGGGCGGCGGCGTCGGCCGGGGCGGCGGCCGTGCTCGCCTTCACCCTGCTGCAGAGCCACGGCCGGCCGACCGTCGCCGACCTGTACCTGTTCGTCGGGGTGCTGGTCTGCGCGGCCGGGTACGCGGAGGGCGGGCGGCTCTCCCGGGACCTCCCGGGCGCCCGGGTGATCGCCTGGGCGGTGCTGGCCGCGCTGCCCGTGATGGTGCTGACCACGGCGTTCGGCCTGGCCGCCGAACCGGTGCGGCTCGGGGCGAAGGCGCTGGTCGGGCTGGGGTACATCGCGGCGGTGTCGCAGTTCGGCGGGTTCGTGCTCTGGTACCGGGGGATGGCCGGGATCGGCGTGCCGAGGGCCAGTCAGCTGCAGCTCGCGCAGCCGCTGCTGACGCTGGTCTGGTCGGTGCTGCTCCTCGGCGAGGACCTGCCGGCGGCCGCGCCCGTCACGGCGGTGGTCGTGCTGACGTGCATCGCGGTGACCCAGCGGGCCCGGAGCTGAGCCGCCGTACGGCCCGGAACGAGGCGGCGCGCGCCGCGACGGTCCGCCCCTCGCCCGGCCCGCGCCCGCCGCTCGCCCGGCCCGCGCCCGCCCCGCCCGCTCCTCGTCGGGACCGGTTCGGAGCGGCCCGTCGCTCGTTAGGATGAACGCGTGCCCGGCGGTCCGGGCGCGGCATCCGGAGGGAGTGGGCCGTCATGGCAGACGAGAGGCACGCCCCGGCGACCGGGGACGCGCCGGCCCGGCGACGCGGCCAGGGGGAGCTGGAGGCACAGGTGCTGGCGGTGCTCCAGCAGGCGCCCGGCCCGGCCGCCGCAGGGTGGGTCCAGGAGCGCCTGGAGGGCGACCTGGCGTACACCACGGTGATGACCATCCTGTCCCGGCTGCACGCCAAGAACGCCGTCACCCGCACCCGTTCCGGCCGCTCCTACCTGTGGCAGGCCTCCTCCGACGCCGCCGGCCTGGCGGCGCTGCGGATGCGCCGGATGCTCGACGGGGAGGCCGACCGGGACGCCGTCCTCGCCAGTTTCGTCAGCGCGCTGCTGCCGCACGACGAGGAACTGCTCCGGGCGCTGCTCGACGCCGCGTCCGCCGATCCGGCAGCGACCGACCGCGAGAGCTGAGCCGTGGGCTTCTTCGTCTTCCTCCCGCTCGTCCTGCCGCTCACCGCGGTCCCGATCGCGCGCCTGACCGAGCAGCACCTGCACCCGCGCGGCGCGGCCCGGCTGATGACCTCGATCAGCGCGGTGATGGCGGTGTGCAGCGTGCTCTGCCTCGGGCTGATCGGGGTCGTCGGCACCGCGCAGATCCCCGGCAACCCGCTGCCGGACAGCTGGTCCGACCCGGAGGTGCGGGCCGCGCTGCCGTACCACGAGACGGTCGGGACGGCCGCGATGTGGCTGCTGGCGCTGGTGGGCTCGGCCTGCGCCCGGACGGTCGGGCGGCACCTGCGGGTGCGGGCCCGGGCCCGGCGCGCGCTGACCGGACTGCCCGCCGGGACGGGGCCGTCGGACGACCTCGCGGTGCTGCCCGACCTCAACCCGTACGCCTACGCGCTGCCCGGCTCGCCCGGGCGGGTGGTGGTCTCCACCGGGATGCTGGCGGGCCTGGCCGCGGACGAGCGGGAGGCCCTGCTCGCCCACGAGCGGGCGCACCTGCGCCACCGCCACCACCGGTACCTGCTGGCCACTCAGCTCGCCGCCTGCATCAACCCCTTCCTGCGGCCGCTGCAGGACGCGGTCGCGTACAGCGCCGAGCGGTGGGCGGACGAGGACTCGGCGCAGGCCGTGGGGGACCGGCGGATCACCGCGCGGGCGGTGGCCCGGGCGGCCCTGGTCTCGCACGCCGCCCCGGCGCCCGGCTTCGCGGCCTTCGCCGCCCCGGCCGGCCCGGTGCCGCGCCGGGTCGCCGCGCTGCTCGGCCCGGTGCCGACCTCCCGCAACTGGCCGCCGGCCAAGACCCCGGCGGGGCTGGCGGCGATGGTCGCGGCGGTCGGTACGGCGGCGTCGGCGCTGTGCGCGCTCAACGCCGCCGTGGCCCTGCTGGTGGTGCTGAAGGCCGTCACCCCGCTGTAGGGCCGGTGACCCGTGGGGGCCGCAGGCGCCGGCGGTGACCGGCCTCCAGCCGTCGCCCGCTCAGCGCTCGACGGCGTTCGGCCGTCGCCCGCTCAGCGCTTGGCGGCGTTCAACCGTCGCCCGCTCAGCGCTCGGCGGCGTTCAACCGTCGCCTGCTCAGCGCTCGACGGCATGCAGCCGTCGCCCGCTCAGCGCTCGACGGCCTCCCGGAGCTTGCGGAACTCCTCCGCCAGCGCGTCCAGCGTGTAGTGCGCGTTGAGCCCGCTGGGGTTGGGCAGCACCCAGACCTCCGTGGCGCCGATGCCCTCCGGCTGGCGCCCGATCGTGGCCCGCCGCTGCCCGAAGGCCGTCCGGTAGGCGCCGATGCCGAGGACGGCCAGGGCCCGGGGGCGCAGCCGCAGCACCCGGGCGCGGAGCGCGGCGCCGCCCTCGCGCAGTTCCTCGGCGGTCAGCTCGTCCGCCTTGGCGGTGGTGCGCGGGGCGACGTTGGTGATGCCGATGCCCAGGGCGAGCAGTTCCTCCTGCTCGTCCGGCCGGAGTCGGCGGTCGGTGAAGCCGGAGCGGTGCAGTGCGGGCCAGAAGCGGTTGCCGGGGCGGGCGAAGTGGTGGCCGGTGGCGCCGGACCACAGGCCCGGGTTGATGCCGCAGAACAGCACCCGCAGGCCGGGCCCGGTGACGTCGGGGATGGTGGTGTCCTTGGCGGCCAGCAGCTGCTCGGCGGTGGGTTTCATCGGCGCGTGCGACTTCACCCGGCCAAGTCTGCCGTGCCGTCCGCCGGTGCGGTACGGCGCCCGCGCAGCCACCGCAGGCCGAACACCACGGCGGCCGCGTACGCCCAGCCGACGAAGACGTCGATGATGAAGTGCTCCGCGCCGTAGACCAGGGTGAACGTCATCGCGAGCGGATAGGCGACCAGCACCGCCCGCAGCCAGGGCTGGGCGGTGGGCCAGAAGAAGAAGAGCAGCATCGCCGGGTAGGCGGAGTGCAGCGAGGGCATCGCGGCGACGTCGTTGGCGAACTGGCTGCCGTTCTCCAGCAGCGAGTCGGCCTGCGGCAGGCCGCTCACCGAGATCACCTCCCAGACGACCCGGGACACGTGCGGGAGGTTGCCCTCCTGGGCGACCAGCCACGGCGGGTCGGCGGGGAAGAGCAGGTAGGTGGCGAAGCCCGCGAAGGTGAGCGTCAGGTAGCAGGCGAGCAGTTGTCGGAAGCGGTGGTGGGCGCGCCGCCAGAGCACGGCGAGCAGGAGGAAGACCACGAAGAAGTGCGAGAGGTAGACACCCACCGCCGCGTAGTCGTACCAGTGCGGGGAGCCGGGGGTGTAGAGCGCGTGCTGGAGCCGGACGGTCCAGGTCTCGCCGAAGCCGAGCACTTCGTCGAAGCGCAGCTGCGGCAGCCAGTGCGGCGACCACGGGGTGTGCGCGCCGTAGCCGCGCAGCAGTGAGTAGGCCCACACCACGGCCATCACCGGCACCCAGTCGCGCAGGACCAGGAGGAAGCCGCGGGCGCCGTGCCCGCTGTGCACGGCGGCGGTGAGCAGTGCCGCGATCAGCCAGAGGAACAGCACGTCGTTGGCGGCGGGGATGCCCTCGCTGTGCAGGAACCAGGCGAGGCCGGTCAGGTAGAGCGGCCACGCCAGGAGCCGGATTCTCGACCAGCCCGTCACGCGGGGGCGGGGCGGAGGCACCGGGCGTGATCGCCCGGGCCGCGCGGTCGGCGCGGCCGGGTCGAGGGTCTTGGTCATGCGCACCGAAACTAGCAATCCAAACTTGGAGGACTCTGGGTGAAGTATGACCGGATCGTAAGAACGCCCGATCCGGTGGGCCGTACGGCCGGCGTCGCGGTCACGCCACGATGCCCAGCTCGTGCGGGGTGTTGTTGAAACGGCGGCCGCCGGCCGTGGTGACGGTGACGATGTCCTCGATCCGCACCCCGAACCGGCCGGGCAGGTAGATGCCGGGCTCGATGGAGAAGCACATGCCCGGCACCAGCGGCCGCTCCTCACCCTCCACCAGGTACGGCGGTTCGTGCGTCGTGGTGCCGATGCCGTGCCCGGTGCGGTGGATGAAGTACTCGCCGTAGCCGCCCTCGGTGATCACCCGGCGGGCGATCCGGTCGATCTCCTGGCAGGCGACGCCGGGGCGGACGGCCTCGAAGGCGGTCTGCTGGGCGCGCCGGACCAGGTCGTGGACCTTCCGCACCTCGGCCGGGACGTCCGGGCCGACGTGCACCGTCCGGGTGGTGTCGGAGCCGTAGCCGTCCTTGAGGCCGCCGAAGTCCAGCACCACGGTGTCACCCGTCCGGATGACCCGGTCGCCGGCCTCGTGGTGCGGGTCGGCGCCGTTCGGGCCGGACCCGACCACGGTGAAGTCGACCTGGCTGTGCCCGTACTGGATGAGCAGCGCGCCGAGGTCGGCGGCCACGTCGGCCTCCCGGCGGCCCGCGAAGTCGACCTCCAGGATCCTCCGGTAGGCGGCGTCCGCGGCGCCGCCGGCCGCGGCCAGACGGTCCAGCTCCTCGGTGTCCTTGACGGCGCGCAGCATCGGCAGGGACTCGGTGAGCGAGGTGAAGGCGGTGCGGGGCAGCGCGGCCTGGAAGCCGAGCAGGTGCATCGCCCAGGTGTTGTCGGAGACGCCGTACTGCCCGGCCGGGTCGAGCAGCGGGCCGGCGGTGGCGAACGGGTCCTCGCCGTCCGACCAGTCGAGCAGCCGGACGGCCGCCACGCCGACCGCCTTCTCGGCGTCCGGGCGCTCCAACTTGGGCACGACCAGCGCGGGTTCGGCCCCGGCCGTGAGGACGAGGGCGGTCAGGCGCTCGGTGATCGCGGTGGGCGTGTACCCGCACAGGTAGGCCAGGTCGGGCCCGGGGGCGACGACCAGGCCGGCCAGTCCGGCGGCCGTCGCCTCGGCGGTGGCCCGGGCCATCCGGGCGGTGTAGTCCTCGACGGTGAAGGGGCGGGGCACGGCGGTTCCTCCTCTGGGGGCGGACGGGCTCTGCTGGGACTCCCGGGACTCCATCCTCCTGGAAATCCCCCAGGGCCTCGCCGAGTCGGCGAAGTGCCGTCGGAACAGGCCCTCGACGCGGGTCGGGTGGACGCCCTCCGCGTCGGGGTGGGTGTCGGCGAGGGCGTCGCCGCGGGGGATCGAGCCGTCCTGGCCCCAGCCCGGTCGGCAGCAGGAACACGACCGCCGGGGCGAGGCAGAGGAGGACCCGAGCCAGGCCGTGGACCGCCGTCGTGGCGGCGGAGCGCAGGCCGGCCGCTCGACTCGTCGTCATCGGCGGTCTCCTCCGGTACGGCCCGGCCGCCAGGGATCGGCTGCTGTCGGGCGCGGTCAGCGGTGTCCGACGGCACAGGCGCCGGGGGAAGGCCCCGGGGCGGGCCGTACCCGGCCAGTCCACCCGGACGCCGGGGCCGCCGCATGCGGCACGCACCCGAGCGGGTGACCGGCCGCAGGGCCCGGCGCTCCCCGGGCCCCGCGGCCGGCAGGACGGTGCTCAACCTGCTCTACGGTCTCCGGCCGGGCACGGAATCATAAATTCCGGGCCGACTGTCAGTGCCGTGGGACAGCATGACCGGCATGTCCTACGAACTCCAGGCGCTGATAGGAACATCGGAGCTGCTGCGGGTGGCGGCGGCGGAGGTTCCGGCGGCCCGGGTGGTGCCGCTGGGGCAGGGGTTGGCGCTGATCCCGGTCACCCCTGCCGTCCTCGCCGCCCTCCAGGGCGACGGCAGCCCGCGCAAGTCCACCGGAGGGGCCGGATCCGGCTGGTACTCGGCCGGCTTCGAACTCCGGCTGGCCGCCTGGTCGAAGGCCGGCCCGATCGCCTGCGTGGAGGCCGAGTACTCCGGCGGCAGCGGCACCCAGCGCGCCGCCGTCTGGGCCGACGGCCGGGTCGTCCTCGGCCCGCTCACCGGCGGCGGGTCCGAGCCCCCGACGCCCGACGGCACCCCGATCTCCCGCGCCCTGCGACGGATCGGGGCCCATACCGCGGACGGCCGGCTGGACGAGTTCGCGTCGGTCGGCCTGGACGCGCACCGCACCACCCAGGGCTGGGCGGCGGCGGCCGACTGAGCCCGCGCCCACCGCACGGCGCCCGCACGGCACTCGCACGGCACCCGGGTCGACCCCCTCCCGCCCACGCGGACGGCCCCGCTCCCGAGCCGGGAGCGGGGCCGTTTCGTCGTCCGGCCGACCGGTGGGTCAGCGGTAGTTCACGTACTGGATCGCGAAGTCCAGGTCCTTGCCCTTGAGCAGGGCCTGCACGGCCTGGAGGTCGTCGCGGCTCTTCGAGGTGACGCGCAGCTCGTCGCCCTGGACCTGCGCCTTGACGCCCTTCGGGCCCTCGTCACGGATGATCTTCGCGACCTTCTTCGCGTCCTCCGTGGAGATGCCCTCCTTGATGTCGGCGAAGATCTTGTACTCCTTGCCGGACAGCTGGGGCTCGCCGGCGTCCAGTGCCTTCAGCGACAGGCCGCGCTTGATGAACTTCGTCTGCAGCACGTCGAGGATGGCCCTCACGCGCTCCTCGCCGTTGGCCTTCATCTCGATCTTCTCGCCGGAGCGGCTGATCTCGCCGCCCACGCCCTTGAAGTCGAAGCGCGTCGCGATCTCGCGGGAGGTCTGGTTGATCGCGTTGTCGACCTCCTGCCACTCGACCTTCGAGACGATGTCGAAACTGGAGTCGGCCATGGGTGTTGGTCTCCTTGATGCTCTGGCTTCACGGGCACGGCCCGCCCCACGGGGCGTCCGCCGTCCCAGCCTATCCAGCGCCGCCCCGCGTTCGCCCGCCCCGGCGGCACCGCACTCCATGATCATCGCGCGGCTTATCGAGTGGCGAAGCACCCCCTGGCATCAGGTATGGTTTACCACGTCGAACGGGGCAAACACCCCGGTCGACGGAATCCTGGCTGGTTGCCCGAGCGGCCAAAGGGAGCAGACTGTAAATCTGTCGCGCAAGCTACGCAGGTTCGAACCCTGCACCAGCCACAGGATAGAGAAACGGCCCCCGATCTGCGGAAACGCGGATCGGGGGCCGTTTCGTTTTCCCGCCCCTCCCCGGCCTTCTCGGCCATTCGGGGCGTGCCGGCCGCTTCGCCCGTCCCGGGAGGCGTGCGCGGGCGCTCTTATTGCGTATCACTTGCAATTGCAGACCCTGGGCATCAGAGTTGGGGTTCGGGGGTGGGAGTCCTACCGAGCTGATCGTCTTCCCAACCGGCGCCCGCCGGGACAAACGGCTCACCCACCCCCGCCAACAGCCCCGGGCCGCGTCGCAGTGGCCCGATCGGAGCGTCGAGGCCCTGTCGACGCGCACGCGTCGCCGTGTCAGTGGCGCGCGGAGCCGGGGCGGCGATCGGGAACCGGCAGGTGGAGGGCCCCGGGTGGCAGGTTGCCGCCCGGGGCCCTCGGCTTTCCGGCGGGGTCTTCGTCGCGGGCGGGTGAGGCGTCCGTCAAGGTCGCGTCAACGCGGCGCTATCACCCGTATGGAGGGCGTCAGGGCTCCGGAACGCGCCTGTGGCCGCTGCTTTGCTGCATCTGCCGGTCTTCCTCCGGCGCCGCGTCGGCCCCTTCGGTCAGGGCGCGGCATCTCCCGATGCACGCTGGTGGAGCCCATGTCCGATCTCATCTACGTCGGTGTCACGGTCGCCGTGTTCGCCGTCATCGCCCTGATCGCGCGGGGGGTGGAGAGGCTGTGAGCGTCGAGAACGTCGCTGGTCTGGTCGTGGCCGTCGCGCTCGTCGGCTATCTCGTCGTGGCGCTGATCTTCCCGGAGAAGTTCTGACATGGGGTCCACTCTCGCGGGCTGGCTGCAGGCCCTCGCCCTCGTCGGCGCGCTGGCCCTGTGCTATCGCCCCCTGGGCGACTACATCGCCCGCATCCTGACCACCTCCAAGCACCTCAGAGCCGAGCGCGGCATCTACCGGCTGATCGGTGTGGACGGCGACGCCGATCAGCGGTGGCCGGTGTACCTGCGCTCGGTGCTGGCCTTCTCGGCGGTCTCGGTGCTCTTCCTGTACGGCCTGATCCGCCTCCAGGGCCGGCTGCTGCTGAGCCTGGGCGTGCCGCAGATGGCGGGCCACCAGGCGTGGAACACCGCGGTCTCGTTCGTCGCCAACACCAACTGGCAGTCCTACGCGGGTGAGTCCGCGATGGGACACCTGGTGCAGATGGCGGGCCTGGCGGTGCAGAACTTCGTCTCCGCGGCTGTCGGCATAGCCGTGGTGGCCACGTTGATCCGGGGCTTCACCCGCAACAGGACGGACCGGGTGGGCAACTTCTGGGTCGACCTGGTCCGGATCAACCTGCGCCTGCTGCTGCCGGTCTCGATCGTGTTCGCCCTGGTCCTGGCCGCCTCCGGGGTGATCCAGAACTTCCACGGCTTCCACGAGGTGACCACGCTCGGCGGCGGGGTGCAGAGGATCCCCGGCGGCCCGGTGGCCTCCCAGGAGGTCATCAAGCTGCTCGGCACGAACGGCGGCGGCTTCTTCAACGCCAACTCGGCGCACCCGTTCGAGAACCCCAACGGCTTCTCCAACCTGGTGGAGGTCTTCCTGCTCCTGGTGATCCCGTTCGCGCTGCCCCGGACCTTCGGCCGGATGGTGGGCGACAACCGCCAGGGCTACGCGATCGTCGCCGTGATGGGCCTGTTCTGGGTCGCCTCGACCGCCCTGCTCACCTTCGCCGAGGCGCAGCACCAGGGCAGCGCCCTGCAGGCCGCCGGCGCGGCGATGGAGGGCAAGGAGCAGCGTTTCGGCATCGCCGCCAGTTCGCTGTTCGCGGCCTCGACCACGCTGACCTCGACCGGGGCGGTGAACTCATTCCACGACTCGTACACGCCGTTGGGCGGCGGGTTGACGGTCTTCGACATGATGCTGGGTGAGATCGCGCCCGGCGGCACCGGCTCCGGCCTGTACGGGATGCTCGTGCTGGCGGTCGTGGCGGTGTTCGTCGCCGGCCTGATGGTCGGCCGCACCCCCGAGTACCTGGGCAAGAAGCTCGGCGCCCGGGAGATGAAGTTCGCGTCGCTGTACATCCTCACCACGCCGACGATCGTCCTGGTCGGCGCGGGTGTGGCGACGGCGCTGCCGGGCGAGCGTGCCGGGATGCTCAACGCGGGGGCCCACGGCTTCTCCGAGGTGCTGTACGCGTTCACTTCGGCGGCCAACAACAACGGTTCCGCGTTCGGCGGTCTCACCGTCAACACCGACTGGTACGACACGGCGCTCGGCCTGGCGATGGTCTTCGGCCGCCTCCTGCCGGTGGTGTTCGTCCTGGCGCTGGCGGGCTCGCTGGCCCGGCAGCAGCCGGTCCCGGCGACCCCGGGCACCCTGCCCACCCACAAGCCGCTGTTCGTGGGCCTGCTGTCGGGCGTGATCCTGATCGTCGTCGGCCTCACCTACTTCCCGGCCCTGGCTCTCGGGCCGATCGCGGAAGGTCTCACCTCCTGATGTCCACTCCCACGCTCAACCCCGCACCGGCTGCCGAGGCCGAGCCCGCCGCGCCGCACAGAGTGGCGAGCGGCCTCCTCGACCCGAAGCTGATCGTCGCGTCGCTGCCGGAGGCGGTGAGGAAGCTCGACCCCCGGGTGATGGTCAAGAACCCGGTGATGTTCGTGGTCGAGGTCGGCTCGGTGGTCACCACCGTGTCCGCGCTCGTCGACCCGTCCGTGTTCGCCTGGGTCATCACCGTCTGGCTGTGGCTGACGACGGTCTTCGCCAACCTGGCCGAGGCCGTCGCCGAGGGCCGCGGCAAGGCGCAGGCCGACACCCTGCGCAGGACCAAGAGCGAGAGCGTCGCCCGGCGCCTGCGGGACTGGCCGACGAGCCGGGCCGAGGAGGAGGTGCCCGGCACCGCGCTGAGGCTGGGCGACCACGTGGTGGTCGAGGCCGGCCAGACCATCCCCGGGGACGGCGACGTGGTCGAGGGCGTCGCGTCCGTCGACGAGTCGGCGATCACCGGCGAGTCCGCGCCGGTGATCCGGGAGTCCGGCGGTGACCGCAGCGCCGTCACCGGCGGCACCAAGGTGCTGTCCGACCGGATCGTGGTGAGGATCGCCGCGGAGCCCGGCAAGTCGTTCATCGACCGGATGATCGCCCTGGTCGAGGGCGCGGCCCGGCAGAAGACGCCGAACGAGATCGCGCTCAACATCCTGCTGGCCTCGCTGACCGTCGTCTTCCTGGTCGCGGTGGTGACCCTGCAGCCGATGGCCACCTACGCCGGTGCCCCGCAGTCGATGATCGTCCTGGTCGCCCTGATCGTGGCGCTCATCCCGACCACCATCGGCGCGCTGCTGTCCGCGATCGGCATCGCGGGGATGGACCGCCTGGTGCAGCGCAACGTGCTGGCGATGTCCGGCCGGGCCGTCGAGGCCGCGGGGGACGTCAACACCCTGCTGCTCGACAAGACCGGCACCATCACCCTGGGCAACCGCCAGGCCGCGGAGTTCCTCGCGGTGAGCGGTGTCTCCACCGACGAGATGGCCGGCGCGGCCCAGCTGTCGTCGCTGGCGGACGAGACGCCCGAGGGCCGCTCGATCGTGGTCCTCGCCAAGACCGGGTACGGCCTGCGGGCCCGCGCCCAGGGCGAGTTGACGCACGCCACCTGGGTGCCGTTCACCGCCCAGACCCGCATGTCGGGTGTGGACCTGGACGAGGCCGGGGGCGTCCACCAGGTCCGCAAGGGCGCGGCCGCGGCCGTGTCCGACTGGGTCGCCGAGAACGGTGGCCGGGTCACCGGCGAGGTGTCGGCGCTGGTCGACGGGATCTCCGCGGCGGGCGGCACGCCGCTGGTGGTGGCGACCAGGGTCGGTTCGGCTCCGGCCAGGGTCCTGGGGGTGATCCACCTCAAGGACGTGGTCAAGGAGGGCATGCGGGAGCGCTTCGACGAGCTGCGCCGGATGGGCATCAAGACCGTGATGATCACGGGCGACAACCCGCTGACCGCCAAGGCGATCGCGGAGGAGGCCGGGGTGGACGACTTCCTCGCCGAGGCCACGCCCGAGGACAAGATGGCCCTGATCAAGAAGGAGCAGGAGGGCGGCAAGCTGGTCGCGATGACCGGCGACGGCACCAACGACGCCCCCGCGCTCGCCCAGGCCGACGTCGGCGTCGCGATGAACACCGGGACCATGGCGGCCAAGGAGGCCGGCAACATGGTCGACCTCGACTCCAACCCGACCAAGCTGATCGAGATCGTGGAGATCGGCAAGCAGCTGCTGATCACCCGCGGCGCGCTGACCACCTTCTCCATCGCCAACGACGTGGCCAAGTACTTCGCGATCATCCCCGCGATGTTCGCCGGGGTCTACCCGGGCCTGGGCCACCTCAACATCATGGGTCTGCACAGCCCCCAGTCCGCGATCACCTCGGCGATCGTCTTCAACGCCCTGGTCATCATCGGCCTGATCCCGCTCGCCCTGCGCGGCGTGCGCTACCGCCCGTCCGACGCGGGCTCGCTGCTGCGGCGCAACATCGGGATCTACGGCTTCGGCGGCCTGGTGGTGCCGTTCGTCGGCATCAAACTGATCGACCTGATCGTCCAGTTCATCCCCGGCCTGAGCTGAGAGAGGAGAGTCCGATGTCCAAGCCCCTGCCCACCACCGTGCGCACCCACCTCACCGCGCTGCGGATCCTGCTGGTGCTGACGGTGATCCTCGGTGTCGCCTACCCGCTGCTGGTCACCGGGATCAGCCAGGTCGCGTTCAGCGACAAGGCCGACGGTTCGATCGTGAGGGCCGACGGCAAGGAGGTCGGTTCCAGCCTGCTCGGCCAGAACTACGACCTGCCCAAGGCCGATCCGGACGACCCGAAGGAGGAGGCCAAGCCGGACCCGAAGTGGTTCCAGCCGCGCCCCGCCGCCAACGGCTACGCCGGCGACAACTCCGGTGCGAGCAACCTCGGTCCGAACAGCGAGGACCTGCTCAAGGCCGTCAACGACCGCCGCGCCGCCGTCGCCGCGTTCGACGGCGTCGACCCGGCGGCCGTCCCGGCCGACGCGCTCACCGCCTCCGGCTCCGGCCTCGACCCGGACATCTCGCCGGCCTACGCCAGGGAGCAGGTCGACCGGGTCGCCCGGCACCGAGGCCTGCCGGTGCGGACGGTGGCCGAACTGGTCGACCGGTACACCGAGAGCCGCTCGCTCGGCTTCCTCGGCAACGAGTCGGTCAACGTCGTCCTGCTCAACAAGGCGCTCAGCGAGCAGAAGTGACGAACCATCACATGCGTAGGTGACCGGGTCGGCCCGGGCGTGGGAGCTCCCCTCCCGCGCCGGGCCGGCCGGCCCGCGTCCGCAGGCGCGCACCGACCGGCTGTCCCCTCCCGATGGAAAGAGCAGTGCCCATGGCCCGCGACCTCACCCCCGGCTCCGGCGTCCGCCGCGGCCGGCTGAGGGTGTACCTCGGCTCCGCGCCGGGGGTCGGCAAGACGTACCGGATGCTGGACGAGGCCAGGCGCAGACGGCAACGCGGGGCCGATGTCGTGGTCGGGTACATCGAGTGCCACGGCCGGCACCACACCGAGGGCATGCTGGCGGGCCTGGAGGTCGTGCCGCGGCTCCACCGCCCACACCGGGGCGCCCAGTTCGAGGAGATGGACCTCGACGCGGTGCTCGCCCGCCGCCCGTCCGTCGTCCTGGTGGACGAGCTGGCGCACACCAACGTCCCCGGCGGCCGCAACGCCAAGCGCTGGCAGGACGTCGAGGAACTGCTCGCCGCCGGGATCGACGTCATCACCACCGTCAACATCCAGCACCTGGAGTCACTGAACGACGTCGTCCGGAAGATCACCGGCATCCCCCAGCGCGAGACCGTCCCGGACGAGGTGGTCCGCCGGGCCGACCAGATCGAACTCGTCGACATGGCCCCGCAGGCACTGCGCCGCCGGATGGCCCACGGCAACGTCTACCGGGCGGAGAAGGTGGACGCCGCGCTCTCGAACTACTTCCGGGTCGGAAACCTCACCGCCCTGCGCGAACTCGCCCTGCTCTGGGTCGCCGGGCGCGTCGACGAGGGCCTGCGCGACTACCGGGCCGGCCACGGCATCGACCGGGTCTGGGAGACCCGCGAACGCGTCGTGGTCGCCCTCACCGGCGGCCCCGAAGGCGAAACGATCATCCGCCGCGCCGCCCGGATCGCCGACCGGACGGCCGGCGGCGAGCTGCTGGCCGTCCACGTCACCCGCAGCGACGGCCTGGCCGGCGCCTCCTCCGGCGCGCTCGCCCAGCAGCGGCAGCTGGTGGAGACCCTCGGCGGCAGCTACCACGTGGTGGTCGGCGACGACATCCCCACCGCGCTGCTGGCCTTCGCCCGCGCCCACGACGCCACCCAGCTGGTGCTCGGCACCAGCCGCCGCGGCCGGACCAGTCGCTTCCTGACCGGCCCCGGCATCGGCGAGACCACCGTGGACGCCTCCGAGGACATCGACGTCCACATGGTCACCCACGAGTTCACCGGCCGCGGCCGGCTGCCCTCCCTCGGCCGCCGCCACTCCAGGCGCCGCACCGTCCTCGGCTACGCGGCGGGCTTCGTGATGCCCTGGCTGCTCACCGCGCTGCTCTCCCAGGCGCACCACCGGATCAACCTCACCACCGACACGCTGGTCTTCCAGCTCGGCGTGGTCATCGTCGCCCTGCTCGGCGGCGCCATGTCCGCCCTGGTGGCCGCGCTCATCGCCTCGGTGCTGCTGAACTACTACTTCATCCCGCCGCTTCACAGCCTGACCATCGGCGAGACCAACAACATCGTCGCCCTGGTGGTCTTCGCCGCCATCGCGCTCGCCGTCTCCACCGTCGTTGACCACGCCGGCCGGCTCACCACCCGGGCCGCCCGCGCCACCGCCGAGGCCGAGACGCTCTCCACCCTGGCGGGCAGCGTGCTGCGCGGCGCGGACGCGGTGCCCGCCCTGCTGGAGAAGTCCCGGACGGCCTTCGGCATGCGGGCCGTCGCCCTGCTCTCCCGCGGCGACGGCGAGGTCCTCGCCCACTGCGACGGCGGGGATCCGGCGGGGAAACCGGCAGCGCCGCCGACCGGGCACCCGTACGCGCACCCGCACCCCACCGCGCCCACCCCGCCCCCGACAGCGCCCCCGGCAGCGCCGCCGACCGGGCACCCGGAGCCCGCCGACAGGCCGGACGAGACCACCGAGGTCCCGGTCGGCGCGGACGCCGTCATGGTGCTCACCGGCCGCCGGCTGCCCGCCGCCGACCAGCGGGTGCTGACCGCCTTCGCCGCCCACGTCGCCGCCGCGCTGGAACGCGACCGGCTGGCCCTGGCCGCCGCCGAGGTCGAGCCGATCAAGGCCGCCGACCGGATGCGCACCGCGCTCCTCGCCGCCGTCGGCCACGACCTGCGCACCCCGCTCGCCGCGGCCCGCGCCTCCGTCGGCTCGCTGCGCAGCTCCGACGTCGAGTTCTCGCCCGAGGACCAGGCCGAACTCCTCGCCACCGCCGACGAGTCGCTGGTCAAGCTCACCCGCCTGGTCGACAACCTGCTCGACATGAGCCGCCTCCAGGCCGGCGCGCTCACCCTGCACCTCACCGAGATTCACCTGGACGAGGTCCTGCCGCGGGCCCTCGACAGCCTCCCCGGCCCGTACCCGCCGAGCCGGCCGGGCGACCTGGCGGTCGACCTGGGCGGCGGTGCCCCGCCGGTGCTCGCCGACCCGCCGCTGCTGGAACGCGTCCTCGCCAACGTCATCGCCAACGCGCTGCGCCACAACGCCCCCGGCGCGCCCGTCCTGGTCACCGCCAGCCACCACGCCGACCGGGTCGAGATCCGGGTGGTCGACCGCGGCCCCGGCATCGCCCCCGAGGACCGCGACCGCGTCTTCCTGCCCTTCCAGCGCCTCGGCGACACCGACAACACCACCGGTGTCGGCCTCGGCCTCGCCCTGTCCCGCGGCCTCGCCGAGGCCATGGGCGGCAGCCTGGAGGTCGAGGACACCCCCGGCGGCGGCACCACGATGCTGCTCACCCTGCCCGCCGCCACCCCGGAGGAGCCCCCGGCATGAGTGAAATCCTGGTCGTCGACGACGAACCGGCCCTGCTGCGCACCCTGCGGATCAACCTCAGCGCCCGGCACTACGCCGTCCGCACCGCCGCCGGCGGCGGCGAGGCGCTCGACCGTGCCGCGCACCGTGCCCCGGACGCCGTCCTGCTCGACCTCGGGCTGCCCGACATCGACGGAATGGAGGTGCTGCGCGGCCTGCGCGCCCACAGCGCGGTGCCGATCATCGTGCTCTCCGGCCGGAGCGACGCCGCCGACAAGGTCGGCGCCCTCGACGCGGGCGCCGACGACTACCTCACCAAGCCGTTCCTGATGGACGAACTGCTGGCCCGACTGCGCGCCGTGCTGCGCCGGCTGCCGGGCGGCGCGGCCCCGGGCCGGCCGGTGATCGGCGAGCACACCGTGGACCTCGCGGCCACCACCGTGACCGGCCCCCGCGGCACCGTGCGGCTCACCCCGACCGAGTGGCGGATCCTCGCCCTGCTGCTCGCCAACCCCGGCCGCCTGGTGCCCGGTCGGCAGATCCTGCGCGAGGTGTGGGGGCCGGCGCAGGAGGGGCGCGGCAACTACCTGCGGGTCTACCTCGCCGGGCTGCGCCGCAAGTTGGAGCGCGACCCGGCCCGGCCGCGACACCTGGTCACCGAGCCGGGGATCGGCTACCGGTACGTGCCGTAGCGAGCCGGGCCCCGGACCGCCGACGGACCGCCACAACACTGCTGACGGATCGTCAACCAGTCGACTGTGCACCGTCGACGGGTGGTCGACGGTCGGGCGTTCAGTCCTCGGCGCTCCCGGACTGCCTGGGCAGTGCCAGGGCCACGGTGTCCGCGAACTCCCGCACCGCGCTGGTCCGGCTGACCACCCGGCCGCTGTGCACCACCAGCCTGCTGTGCCCGCCCGCGAGCGCCCCGGCGAGGCTGTCCCCGCGCACCGCCAGCAGTTCCGCGGGGAACCCGGCGTCCACCCGGACGGGCGGCAGCCCGAGCACCGCCCGGGCCTGGTTCGCCACCGCGTCGTACGCCGCGTCCGGGCCCAACTCCCCGCCCGCCGCCAGCAGGTACGCCGACTCCAGCGGATCCGCCCGGCCGACCGGGTTGGACGGATCGCGCAGCGCCCCGCTGCCCGCCGCCAGCGGCACCTGGGCCGCCGCCAACTCCCGCAGCAGGCCCGGCCGCAGGCCCGTCGCCCGGCCCTCCAGGCCGGTGCAGCCGCCGTTCTGCGGCAGGCAGACCACCCGCATCCCGCCGGTCGCCAGCACCGCCGACGCGCCGTGGGCCAGCGCGCCGCACGGCCCGAGCGTCACCCGCGGCCGCAGCGGCGCCAGGGCCCCGACCAGCCGGGAGAGCCGGACGGGGTCGCCGGCCGTGGTGTGCAGGTCCACCGGGCAGTCCGCCTCCCGGGCGGCCTCCAGCAGCAGCTGTACGTACCCGGACGGGTCCGGATCCAGCTCCGGGCAGCCGCCGGCCGCCGTGGCGCCCAGCTTGAGCGCTTCGCGCAGCTGCGCCCGGCCGTCCGCGCCGGCCCGTCCGGTGAGCAGCCGGGGCATCGCCACCGCCTGCAGCTCGGCCAGCCCGCGCAGCGCCTGCCGGGCGGTGAGCACCGCCTCCAGCCGGCGCAGGCCGTGCACGTCGCCGATCCGGACGTGGGTGCGCTGGGCGGTGGCGCCGTAGCCGAGCGAGGTGAGCGCGGCTTCGGTGGCCCGGCGGGTGAGGTCGGCCTGGGTGTCCGGCGGTGGGGCGGGCAGGGCGGCGGAGAAGGCGGTGTCGTAGTGGGCGTGCGCCTCGGCGGGGGCCGGGAGCAGCAGGTAGCCCTTGAGGTCGATCCGGGCGCCGGTGGTGACGGTGGGCGCGCCGGGCGGGGCGGGCAGCGGGCCGAGGCTGCCGACGGTGCCGACGGCCTGGATCCGGTCGCCGCTGATCCGGACGTCCACCACCCGCCCGTCGGCCAGCCGGGCGCCGGTGAGCAGCAGGACCGGGCCGTGCCCGAGCGGGTTGGCCGCCGGGCCGGGCCCCTGGTGCGACCCGTCGGCGGCTGCGCTGTCCATCGCCGGCTCCTTCTCGTGCCGGCCCGTGCGGTCGGCCGGTCGATTGCCCGATCAATGAGCGTCGAGCCTATGGCGCGCGGGGGCGGGGCGCCGGGAGGCGGGCAATAGTCGTATCGGGTCGGGCCGTGCGGCTCGCGGGCCGGTCGAACGCCCGGCCTTGGATCGTTCGCCCGTGCACCTCGCCGACCTGCGATCTTCGCCGCGGGATACGGATTTCACCTCAGGGCGCGGAACGTGTAATCTCTTCCTCGTTCGCCCCTATAGCTCAGTCGGTAGAGCGTCTCCATGGTAAGGAGAAGGTCTGCGGTTCGATTCCGCATGGGGGCTCTGGTGAGAGGCAGTCGGCTTCGGCTGTGCTGCGGATCACTGTGGCGGTGTAGCTCAGTTGGTAGAGCAAGCGGCTCATAATCGCTGTGTCACCGGTTCAAGTCCGGTCACCGCTACCCCGCGTAGTCGGTCGGGAGATCGCACTCCCGGTCGGCTACTCTTGTCGTGTTCTTATTCGTTGTCCAAGGAAGGCACTCCCGTGGCTGCCACCGATGTCCGCCCGAAGATCACGCTGGCCTGCGTGGAGTGCAAGGAGCGGAACTACATCACCAAGAAGAACCGGCGTAACGACCCGGACCGTCTTGAGATGAAGAAGCACTGCCCCCGCTGCAACTCGCACACCGCGCACCGCGAGACCCGCTGACCCTCTTGCAGGGCGTCGGGCCTGTGTGAACCAGGTCTTCGGCTCCGGGCCGCATCCCTCACGAGGGGTGTGGCCCGGAGCCTTTTTCGTATCCCCCGTTCCGCATCCATCCGTCCGTCCATCCGCGTTCCGAGGAGCTGCCATGGCACTCGACCCCTCCTTCATCGGGCGTAGCTACCCGCCCACCGAGCCGTACGAGGTCGGCCGGGAGAAGATCCGCGAATTCGCGACCGCGATCGGCGACGCCAACCCGGCGTACGCCGACGCGGAGGCGGCGAAGGCGCTGGGCCACCCGGACGTGATCGCCCCGCCGACCTTCCCGTTCGTGATCACCTACCGCGCGGCCGGCCAGGTGGTCCAGGACCCGGAGCTGGGCCTGGACTTCAGCCGGGTCGTGCACGGCGACCAGAAGTTCGCCTACACCCGCCCGGTGCGGGCCGGTGACCGGCTGTCGGTCGCGGTGACCATCGACAACATCAAGTCACTGGCGGGCAATGACGTGCTCACCGTGCGTGGCGAGGTGACGGATGCGACCGGCGAGCACGTGGTGACGTCGGTCATGACCCTGGTGGCCCGGGCCGCCGACGAGGCGGGGGAGTGAGCGCGATGGCGATCAGCTACGACGAGGTCGAGGTCGGCACCGAGCTGCCGGCGCAGTCCTTCCCGGTGACCCGCGACACACTGGTGCGGTACGCGGGCGCTTCGGGTGACTTCAACCCGATCCACTGGAACGAGAAGTTCGCGCTGGAGGTCGGCCTGCCGGACGTCATCGCGCACGGCATGTTCACCATGGCCGCGGCGATCCGGGTGGTCACCGACTGGGTGGGCGACCCGGCCGCGGTGGTCGAGTACGGCGTGCGGTTCACCCGGCCGGTGCCGGTGCCGAACGACGGGGTGGGCGCGGTGGTGGAGGTCTCGGCGAAGGTCGCCAAGAAGTTGGACGACCGCCGGGTGCAGGTCGACCTGCTGGCCACCACGGGCGGGCAGAAGGTCCTCGGGATGTCCCGCGCGGTCGTCCGGCTCGGCTGAGCCGGTCCGGTCCGGTCGGGCGGCCGGGCGGCCGGGCGGTCGCGGGTGGGGGTGCCGGTCGGGCCCCCCGCCTGCGGCCGCCCGGGGCCGCCCGGGGCTTGCCAAGATAGTGATTGGCCACTAACTTCGGACCCATGGCGAGGTCGAGCATCCGGATGAGTGCGGAGGAGCGGCGCGAGAGCGTCGTCCGTGCCGCGATGATCGAGTTCGCCCGGGGCGGCTACCGGGGCACCTCCACGGAGGCGATCGCCCGCCGGGTGGGCGTCTCGCAGCCGTACCTGTTCCGGCTGTTCCCGGGCAAGCAGGCCATCTTCGAGGCGGCCGCCGAACGCTGCGTCGAGGAGACCTGGCGGGTCTTCGACGAGGCGTCGGCCGGGCTGACCGGCGAGGCCGCCGCCGATGCGATGTCCGGGGCGTACCTGGGCCTGGTCGAGGACCGTGACCAGCTCATGATGCAGATGCAGCTCTACGTCTCGGTGTTCGCGGCCAGGGCGGCGGGCGAGGAGGGGATCGGGGAGAGCGCCCGGCGCCTGTGGGAGGACCTGTTCGACCGGGTCAGGATCCGGATCGGCGGTGACATGAAGGACGCCACGCGGTTCTTCGCGCACGGGATGCTGATCAACACGCTGGTGGCGCTGGGATACCCGCCGGACCACCGGATGTGGACCGGCCTGGACGGGTGTGAAGGGACGGAGTAGGCGGGCCGCGCGGTGGCGTCCGTGCGGCCTCTTTTCGGCCCACGAAAGTTATTGAGCAATAACTATCTAGAGGAATCCGGGACACATCATGACGGAGAAACCGGCTTTCGGCCGAGCCGCGGTCTGGACCCTGGTGATCGTCAGCGCGGCGAGCTTCATGGCCGCCCTGGACAACCTGGTGGTCACCACCGCACTGCCGTCGATCCGCGAGGAACTCGGCGGCGGCCTGTCCGACCTCGAATGGACGGTCAGCGCCTACACCCTGAGCTTCGCCGTGCTGCTGATGTTCGGCGCCGCCCTCGGCGACCGCTTCGGCCGTCGCAGGGTCTTCCTGATCGGCCTTGCGGTCTTCACCGCCGGCTCCGCCGCGGCCGCGCTCTCGCCGGGCATCGGCGAGCTGATAGCCGCCCGGGCCGTCCAGGGCGTGGGAGCGGCGGTGATGATGCCGCTCACCCTCACCCTGCTCACCGCCGCCGTGCCCGAGTCCAAGAGGGGGCTGGCCTTCGGCATCTGGTCGGGCGTCAGCGGCCTGGCCGTCGCCGCCGGGCCGCTGATCGGCGGCTCGCTCACCGAGCACTTCTCCTGGCAGTGGATCTTCTGGGTGAACGTCCCGGTCGGCCTCGCCCTGCTGCCGCTGGCCTTCCTGCGGCTCGGCGAGAGCCGGGGCGCCGACCGGGCCCTGGACGGACCCGGAACGGTGCTGGTCAGCCTGGGGATGTTCGGCGTCGTGCTGGGCCTGATCCGCGGCAACCCGGACGGCTGGACCAGCCCGCTGGTCCTCGGCGCCCTGATCGGCGGCGCGGCCCTGCTGGCCGCCTTCGTCTGGTACGAGCAGCGCGTGGCCGCCCATCCGATGCTGCCGATGCGCCTGTTCCGCAGCCGCGCCTTCTCGGCCGTCAACGCCGCCAGCCTGCTGATGTACCTCGGAATGTTCGGCTCGATCTTCCTGATCAGCCAGTACCTCCAGGGGGCCGGCGGCTACAGCCCGCAGGAGGCCGGCATCCGGATGCTGCCGTGGACGGCGATGCCGCTGCTGGTCTCGCCGATCGCGGGCATGGTCTCCGACCGGATCGGCGGCCGGCCGATCGTGGTCGCCGGGCTGGCACTCCAGGCCGCCGGACTGGCGATGTTCGCCCTCGTCGTGGACGGGAGCACCGGGTACGACTATCCGGCCCAGATCCCCGCCATCGTGGTCTGCGGGATCGGCATGTCCCTCTACTTCGGCCCGACCGCCCAACTGGTGATGGCGAGCGTCCGGCCGCAGGAGCAGGGGATCGCGTCCGGCGCCAACAACTCCCTGCGCGAGGTCGGCGGGGCGCTCGGGGTCGCCGCGCTCTCGGCGGTGTTCTCCGCCCGGGGCGGCTACCAGTCGGCGCGGGCCTTCACGGACGGGCTGGTGCCCGCGCTGTACGTCGGCGCGGCCGCCGTCGCGGTCGGGGCGCTCGCCGCGGTGTTCATCCCGCGCCGGCGCAAGGCCGAGGCCGCGACAGCCGCGACAGCCACGGCGACCACGGCGACCACGGCGACCGCGGGGCAGCCGGTGGCGGACCGGGCCGAAGCCGCCCGGGTGTGAGCCCGCGGGGGGAAGGGCGGCCGGGCGGCCGTCCTTCCCCCCTTACGCTGGTGGGCGTGCTGGTAGAAAACGACGCCCCCCTCGCCCCGCTGACCACGCTCCGGCTCGGCGGCCCGGCCCGCCGCCTGGTCACCGCCCACACCGACGACGACGTGATCGCCGCCGTCCGCGAGGCCGACGCGGCCGGGGAGCCGCTGCTGGTCCTCGGCGGCGGCTCCAACCTGGTGATCGGCGACGCCGGCTTCCCCGGCACCGTGCTGCGGATCGCCACCGAGGGGTTCGCCCTGGACGGCACGGCGCTGGAGGTCGCGGCCGGCGAGACCTGGTCCGAGGTGGTCCGCCGGGCGGTGCAGGACCACGAACTGGCGGGCATCGAGTTCCTGGCCGGCATCCCCGGCTCGGCCGGCGCGACCCCGGTGCAGAACGTGGGCGCGTACGGCCAGGAGGTCGCGCAGTCGATCACCGAGGTGGTCGCCTACGACCGCACGGCCGACGAGGTGGTCACGCTCTCGAACGCCGAGTGCGCCTTCTCCTACCGGCACAGCCGCTTCAAGGCCGAGCCCGAGCGCTACGTGGTGCTGCGGGTGCGGTTCCGCCTGGAGGACAATGACGGGCTCTCCACTCCCGTCCGCTACGCCGAGACCGCCCGGCACCTGGGTGTCGAGCAGGGCGAGCGGGTGCCGGTCCGCACGGCCTGGAACGCCGTCCTGCTGCTGCGCGCCGGCAAGGGCATGGTGCTCGACCCGGGGGACCACGACACCTGGTCGGCGGGCTCGTTCTTCACCAACCCGGTGCTCACGGCCGCGCAGTACGAGTCGTTCCGCACCCGCCCGGGCACCGAGAACGCCCCGGCCTACCCGGCGCCGGAGGGCTGCACCAAGACCTCGGCGGCCTGGCTGATCGACCGGGCCGGCTTCGGCAAGGGCTACGGCAGCGGCCCGGCGACGCTCTCCACCAAGCACACCCTGGCGCTCACCAACCGCGGCTCGGCCACCGCCGAGGACCTGCTGGCGCTGGCCCGGGAGATCCGGGACGGGGTCCGCGAGGCCTTCGGGGTGGAGCTGGTGAACGAGCCGGTGATGGTGGGCGTCGCGCTCTAGGCGCCGGCGCCCGCAGTGGCGTTCACAGTGGCAGCGGCGGTCGCGTCCGCGGGGGCGCGGCCGTCCACCAGCCAGGCGTCGATGTCCGCCAGCAGCTCCTTGCGGACGTCCTCCGGCGCGACCGAGCCGCGCACCGACTGCCGTGCCAGCTCGGCGAGTTCGGCGTCGGTGAAGCCCAGGACGTCCCGGACCAGCTCGTACTGGGCGGCCAGCCGGCTGCCGAACAGCAGCGGGTCGTCGGCGCCCAGCGCCATCGGCACCCCGGCGTCGAAGAGCCGGCGCAGGGGGACCTCCTCGGGGCGCTCGTAGACGCCGAGCGAGACGTTGGAGGACGGGCAGACCTCGCAGGTGACCTGGCGGTCCGCCAGCCGCTGCATCAGCCGCGGGTCCTCGGCGGCCCGCACGCCGTGGCCGATCCGGGTGGCGCCCAGGTCGTCCAGGCAGTCCCGGACGGACTCCGGGCCGGCCAGCTCGCCGCCGTGCGGGGCAGCCAGCAGTCCGCCGTTGCGGGCGATCGCGAACGCCCGGTCGAAGTCCCGGGCCAGGCCCCGGCGCTCGTCGTTGGAGAGCCCGAAGCCGACCACCCCGTGGTCGGCGTAGCGGACGGCGAGCCGGGCCAGGGTCCGGGCGTCCATCGGGGACTTCATCCGGTTGGCCGCGACCAGGACCCGGATGCCCACCCCGGTGGCCTCGGCGGCATGCCGCACCGCGTCCAGGATCAGCTCCAGGGCGGGGATCAGGCCGCCCAGCCGGGGCGCGTAGGAGGTCGGGTCGACCTGGATCTCCAGCCAGCGGGAGCCGTCCAGGCGCTCGTCCTCGGCGGTCTCCAGGACCAGCCGGCGGATGTCCTCCTCGTCCCGCAGGACGGAGCGGGCGGTGTCGTACAGGCGCTGGAAGCGGAACCAGCCGCGTTCGTCGGTGGCCCGCAGGCTCGGCGGCTCGCCGGAGCTGAGCGCCTCCGGCAGGCGGACGCCGTGCTTGTCGGCCAGCTCCAGCAGGGTGGCGGGGCGCATCGAGCCGGTGAAGTGCAGGTGCAGGTGGGCCTTCGGGAGGCCCCTGACGTCTCGCGGGTTCAACAGGCGTTCCATTCGCCGATACTGCCGTATCCGGACCCCAAACGGGAACCGCCCTCCTTCCGTCCCCCCAAGGGGTGAAAAGAGGGCGGTTCCCGGGTGGAGCCGGCGCGGCGGACCGACGTCAGTCGCGGGCCTCGCCGAGCAGCTTCTGGACCCGGCTGATGCCCTCGACCAGGTCGGCGTCCCCGAGCGCGTAGGAGAGGCGCAGGTAGCCCGGCGTCCCGAAGGCCTCGCCGGGGACGACGGCGACCTCGGCCTCGTCCAGGATCAGCGCGGCCAGCTCGCCCGAGCTCTCCGGGCGCCGGCCGCGGATCTCCTTGCCCAGCAGGCCCTTGACCGACGGGTACACGTAGAACGCGCCCTCGGGCTCGGGGCAGACGACGCCCTCGATCTCGTTGAGCATCCGCACGATGGTCTTGCGGCGGCGGTCGAAGGCCTCGCGCATCTCGGCCACCGCGTCCAGGTCGCCGGCGACGGCGGCCAGCGCGGCGCGCTGGGCGACGTTGGAGACGTTCGACGTGGCGTGCGACTGCAGGTTGGTCGCGGCCTTGATGACGTCCTTGGGGCCGATCACCCAGCCGACCCGCCAGCCGGTCATCGCGTAGGTCTTGGCCACGCCGTTGACGACGACGCACTTGTCGGCCAGCTCGGGCAGCAGCGCCGGCAGCGAGGTGAAGGTGGCGCCGCCGTACACCAGGTGCTCGTAGATCTCGTCGGTGAGCACCCACAGGCCGTGCTCCAGCGCCCAGCGGCCGATCGCCTCGGCCTCGGCCTCGGTGTACACCGCGCCGGTCGGGTTGGACGGCGAGACGAAGAGCACCACCTTGGTGTTCTCGGTGCGGGCGGCCTCCAGCTGCTCGACCGAGACCTTGTACCCGGTGGTCTCGTCCGAGACGACCTCCACCGGGACACCGCCGGCGAGCCGGACCGACTCCGGGTAGGTGGTCCAGTACGGCGCCGGGATGATGACCTCGTCGCCCGGGTCCAGGATCGCGGCGAAGGCCTCGTAGATCGCCTGCTTGCCGCCGTTGGTGACCAGCACCTGGGAGGCGTCCACCTCGTAGCCGGAGTCGCGCAGCGTCTTGGCGGCGATCGCGGCCTTCAGCTCGGGCAGGCCACCCGCCGGGGTGTAGCGGTGGTTCTTCGGGTCGCGGCAGGCTTCGACGGCCGCGTCGACGATGTAGCCCGGCGTCGGGAAGTCGGGCTCGCCGGCGCCGAAGCCGATGACCGGGCGGCCGGCGGCCTTGAGGGCCTTGGCCTTGGCGTCCACGGCGAGGGTCGCGGACTCGGCGATCGCGCCGATCCGGGCGGAGACCCGGCGGTCGGCGGGGCGGATGGACTGGTCGGGCTGCGGGGTGGAAGCGCTCATGCCTGCATCGTCGCAGAACCGGGACGGACCGGGCATGGGGGTTCCGGCATCCGTACCGGCCCCGTCCGCGTCCCGACCCCGGCGATCCGCCGGTGGGCGCCCCCGCGGACCGGACATCCGCCGGGAGGCGGGCCCTCCCGGAAGAAGAGGTTCGACCAAACACCCCTCGACCACGTACACTCGCTGCTCGACGGCCCGCCGAAAAGAACCGGAGCTCTCATCGCTGTGCAGACAGCGGGGGGAGATGCGGTAGGTTGGTCGCCACCGGAGCCGCGAGGCGCCGTAGGGCAATAGCTCAATTGGTAGAGCACCGGTCTCCAAAACCGGCGGTTGGGGGTTCGAGTCCCTCTTGCCCTGCTGCTTGAACCGTTTTCAGCCCGTTCGCTCCACAGAGCGAGCGGGCTTGATGCGGAGATGGCACCGATCAGCACCGCTACGCCGGCCGGTCGTGCCCCACCGGGTGCGCGGCGAAGTTCGGCAGGACCCGGATTCAGGTGAGGACGAGTGACGGAGACCACGGGCTCCACCGCAACGCCTGAGAGCGGCAACCCCGAGGGTGCCGACGGCGCTGCCGAGACCACGCCCGTCGAGGGCGACAAGAAGTCCGGCAAGCGCGGCAACCGCGACAAGAAGTCCGGCAAGCGGGCCAAGAAGGGCCTCTTCGCGCGGATGGGCCTCTTCTACCGCCAGATCATCGCGGAGCTGCGCAAGGTCGTCTGGCCGACCCGGGGCGAGCTCACCAACTACACCGCCGTCGTGGTCACCTTCGTCGTGGTCATGATGGCCCTGGTGGCGGGTCTGGACTACGGCTTCTCCAAGCTGAGCCTCTGGATCTTCGGCTGACGCAGCCGACCACCTTCGAACCAGCCTTCCGACCCGGGCCGACCTTCGGCCCGGGTCGAGCTGTCGGTGGCGCACGTACGCGCCGTTACCGTGGACTCGGTACTGTTGAAGTCTCCGAGACCTCTCCAGGCGCCCGCGTCAGCGGCAGCGCGCCGGGGCCGGTTCCGGAGCGCGCCACCTTCACCATCTCCAGGAAAGAAGCAGCCACCGTGTCTGAGTCCCCCCTGTACGACGCCGACGAGGCCGTCCGCGAGGCGGATGTCGCCGCCGAGCTGGACGCGGCCGAGCTGGCTGACGACGCCGAGTCCGCCGAGCAGATCGTCGACGCCGCGGACAGCGACGAGGACGAGGTCGAGGCGTACGACGAGGCCGAGGTCGGCGAGCCCGCCGAGGAGGCCGCGCTGCACGTGGAGGGCGACGTCGAGGCCGCCGCCGAGGAGGCCGGGACGGAGGAGGCCGAGGAGGCCGCCGCCGAGGACGAGGCCGAGGACGGGGCTGAGGCCGAGGAGCCCGCCGCCGAGGTCGACCCGGTCGCCAAGTTCCGCGAGGACCTGCGCTTCATGCCGGGCGAGTGGTACGTGATCCACACCTACGCCGGCTACGAGAACCGGGTGAAGCAGAACCTGGAGCAGCGTGCCGTCTCGCTGAACGTCGAGGAGTACATCTTCCAGGCCGAGGTGCCGCAGGAGGAGGTCGTCCAGATCAAGAACGGCGACCGCAAGACCATCCGCCAGAACAAGCTCCCCGGCTACGTCCTGGTGCGCATGGACCTCACCCCGGAGTCCTGGGGCGTCGTGCGCAACACCCCGGGTGTCACCGGCTTCGTCGGCAACGCCTACGACCCGTACCCGCTGACGCTGGACGAGGTCGTCAAGATGCTCGCCCCGGACGTCGAGCGCCAGGCGGCCAAGGAGGCCGGCAAGCCCTCGCCGGTCAAGCCGAGCGAGATCCAGGTGCTGGACTTCGAGGTCGGCGACTCGGTCACCGTCACCGACGGCCCGTTCGCGACCCTGCAGGCGACCATCAACGAGATCAACCCCGACTCGAAGAAGGTCAAGGGCCTGGTCGAGATCTTCGGCCGGGAGACCCCGGTCGAGCTCTCCTTCGACCAGATCCAGAAGAACTAGCCACACGGTCTTCGGATCCGGGGCGGGGCCTGGCGCCCCGCCCCGGATCCGTTTTGGTCCAGGGGCGCGAACGCGTTAGCCTGGTTCGATGTGTGTGTCGGCGGCCGGGTGTCGCCCCGGTTCCGCACGCACCAGCAATCACCTCTCGGAAGGACCCGGAGAGACATGCCTCCCAAGAAGAAGAAGGTCACGGGGCTTATCAAGCTCCAGATCAACGCCGGTGCGGCCAACCCGGCGCCGCCGGTCGGCCCCGCGCTGGGCCAGCACGGCGTCAACATCATGGAGTTCTGCAAGGCCTACAACGCTGCGACCGAGTCGCAGCGCGGCATGATCGTGCCGGTGGAGATCACGGTCTACGAGGACCGTTCCTTCACCTTCATCACGAAGACGCCGCCGGCCGCGCGCCTCATCCTGAAGGCCGCCGGCATCGAGAAGGGCTCCAGCGAGCCGCACAAGACCAAGGTCGCGAAGCTCACCAGCGCCCAGGTCCGCGACATCGCCACCACGAAGATGCCCGACCTGAACGCCAACGACCTGGACGCCGCGGAGAAGATCATCGCCGGCACCGCCCGGTCGATGGGCATCACGGTCGAGGGCTGATCACCCTTCTCGTCCCTGTGGTAGGGCCTGCGCAGGCCCGTGACACCACAACTCCAATCACCATTCAGGAGCAGCAGTGAAGCGCAGCAAGGCTCTGAAGGCCGCGGACGCTCAGGTCGACCGCGAGCGCCTTTACGCCCCCCTCGAGGCCGTCCGCCTCGCCAAGGCGACCAGCACCACCAAGTTCGACGGCACCGTCGAGGTCGCCATGCGTCTGGGTGTCGACCCGCGCAAGGCCGACCAGATGGTCCGCAGCACCGTGATCCTCCCGCACGGCACCGGTAAGACCGCTCGGGTCCTGGTCTTCGCGACCGGTGACCGTGCCGAGGCCGCGCGTGCTGCGGGCGCCGACATCGTCGGCTCCGACGAGCTGATCGACGAGGTCGCGAAGGGCCGTCTGGACTTCGACGCCGTCGTCGCCACCCCGGACCTCATGGGCAAGGTCGGCCGCCTCGGCCGCGTCCTCGGCCCCCGTGGTCTGATGCCGAACCCGAAGACCGGCACCGTGACCCCGGACGTCGCCAAGGCTGTCAACGACATCAAGGGCGGCAAGATCGAGTTCCGCGTCGACAAGCACTCGAACCTGCACTTCATCATCGGTAAGGTCTCCTTCACCGACGAGCAGCTGGTCGAGAACTACGCCGCCGCGCTGGACGAGGTGCTCCGCGCCAAGCCGTCCGCCGCCAAGGGCCGCTACATCAAGAAGACCGCCGTGTCGACCACCATGGGCCCCGGCATCCAGGTGGACCCGAACCGCACCCGCAACCTCCTCGTCGAGGAGGACCCGGCCGCGGTCTGAGCCCCAGTGCTCTAGAGCAGTCCGTACGACGGGCCCGCACCCCCTTCACCGGGGGGTGCGGGCCCGTCGTCGTTCCCGGGGGCCGGGCGGGAGACCGAACGGTTGCCGGATCGGGACCTGGACGGATGGGAACGGTTGCCCTGGACGTCGTACGCTCTGCCGGTCAGATCATGTGTAGAACCCGTGACCGCCGGAGTGTGCCGTGCCGCCCGCCTCCCGCTCCGCCGCCCTGGCGGCGGCCCTGGTGCTGATCGGCACCGCCACCGGCTGCAGCCTGCTGGCAGCCCCGGACGCCCGCACCCCCGGCAACCCCGCGCCCGTACCGCCCAAGCAGGTGGTGCTGAAGGCCGCGCAGGCACTGGACGACGCCGGCGGTGCCCGGATCGAGGTCGTCCAGGAGGGCCCGGCGGGCCGGCGCACCGCGAGCGGCACGCTGGTCTGGGGGCCCTCCGACGGGGCCGCGCTGACCGTCGCCGACGAGGCGGGCCCCGCGAACCTGGCCATGAAGGACGGCGCGATCGACCTCACGTACCAGGACGGCGCGGTCAAGCACGCCGACCGCGCGACCGCCGAGTCGATCGACCCGGCGGCGGCCCCCGCCCCGGACGGCTACGCGGGAGGCTGGATGACCGCACTGGTGACCGACCCCGGCAGCCGGGCCTACGCGATCGCACAGACCGTCAAACTCGGCTCGCTCGGCGGCGAGCAGCTGGCCGGGATGACCGTCGCGCACTACCAGGGCTTCGCGACGGCGGACGAATTCTTCGGCTCCGACCAGGAGTTGACCCCGCAGCGGCGGTCCGCGACGGTCGAGTGGTACCGGCAGCGCGGGGTGACGGCGATCGGCTTCGACGTCTGGGTCGGGCCCGGGGAGCGGTTGTTGAGGCTGCGGGAGACGGCCCGGGGGACTGCCGGAACCACGGTGACCACAACGGATGTCCCCTCTTCCGGGACGGACGACGCGACGCCTGCCGCAGGCGGCTGACCGGAGCGGGATATCCGGTGCGTGAGGCCACCGGCGATCCGTTAGAGTCCGGCTGGGCAATGCCCGGGAAGAACCGAAAATCGGCTCTTCCCAGGATCGGATCGCATCTCACGGGGGTACCTTCATGCGCGCTGTGCGCCTCGCCTCGGCCGTCGCCACGGCGGCCGTCCTGCTGGGAGCGGTCACCGCCTGCGGCAACAGCAAGGGCGGCAACGACGCCAAGGGCGGCGACACCAAGGCCGGCGACGCCAAGGGGGCCGACCCGATCGCGGCGGCGCTGACCGCAGACCCGAAGGCTGCCCTGAGCGCGGCCGCGCTGGTCATGCAGAAGGCCGGGAACGGCAAGGTCGACATGATCAGCCCGGACGACGCCAAGGGCGGCGGCACCGGGAGCGCCGACTGGAAGGACCCGGCCAAGGTGTCGGCGGACCTCGTCGGCGACATCGGGGGCAAGAAGCTCAAGATCCGGCTGGTCGGAGCGGACGCCTACTTCGGCGGCGACGACACCGCGGCCGCGGCCCTCGGCGGCAAGCACTGGGTCAAGCTGCCCGCCTCCAACGAAACCGGCAACGGCTTCCGGACCGTGGGCCAGATGCTGAACCCGGTCGTGGTGCTGACCGTCGCGGCCCAGAGCGGCAAGCTGTCGAAGGTCGGCCAGGAGAGCCTGGGCGGCGTCCAGACCACCCACTTCCAGGCGGTCGAGGAGACCTCCGTCCTGGTGGCCGGGATGTCGGCGCTCCCGGCGGACCAGCGCCAGGCCGTCCAGAAGACGCTGGAGGAGGACGGCAAGACGCTCACCTTCGACTTCTGGCTGAACGGCAAGCAGGAGCTCGTCCAGTACCAGGAGTACGGGGACTCGAACGGCGCGAAGGACGCCGCCACGGTCAAGTACTCCGACCTCGGCAAGGCCGCCGCGATCGCGGCGCCCGCCGCCGCCGACCTCGGCAGCGAGGCCGACCTCCTCAAGCTGCTCGGCTGATCCGGCCGGGCCCGACCGGAGCCCCTGGCGCTCCACCGCACCGACCGGCTACCACCCCGGGCGCATCTCGCGCCCGGGGGTCCTCAAGGGGGGAATCATGGCTGGAACCCGCAAGACCGCCGTCGCCGTCGTCCTCGCCGCCCTGGCGCTGACCGCGACCGCCTGCAACGACAACGGTGACAGTGGCAAGAACGCCGCCCCGGCCGCGCCGACCGGCGCAGCCGCGCCGACCTCCGCGCCCCCGGCCGCCGCCGACGCCCCGTCGACCGGCGCGAAGCCCGTCAAGCTGACCCCGGCGGTCTTCCTCGAGCAGGTCACCCAGAAGACCGCCGCCGCGAAGTCGGCGAAGGTCGACGAGGTGATCGCGATGGGCCAGGTCACCATGAAGGGCAAGGGCGCGATCTCCTGGGCCGACGGCCTCCAGGGCGAGATCGTCATGGACCTCTCCGGGTCCCCGCTGGCCACGGTCCTCGCGCCGGTCACCGGCGGCTCGACCGTGCCGTACCGCTACACCAAGGACGCGATGTTCATGCGCCTGGGCGGTGACGCTGTCGACACCTTCGGCGGCCGGCACTGGCTGCACTACAGCACGTCCGACATGGCCAAGGCGTCCGGCGGTTCGAGTGACCAGCTCAAGAGCGCGGACCCGGTGCAGGGCGTGCGGACGCTGATCGCCGGCGGCAAGGTCACCGAGGTCGGCCAGGAGACCGTCAACGGCAAGGCCACCACGCACTACAGCGGTGAGCTCAGCGGGGACGACATGGCCGGGGCCACCGGCACCGGCCTCACCCAGGACCAGCTGGACCAGGTCAAGGCGAACCTGAGCGCGGCCGGCATCACCAGCGAGACGATCGACGTCTGGGTCGACGACGACAAGCTGGTGGTCAAGCGGATCGAGCAGGCGGACACCAAGGCCGGTGCGCTGAAGGCCACCGTCAGTTACTCGGACTACGGCACCCCGGTCACCACGACGGCGCCGGACCCGTCCGACACGGTGGAGCTGTCCGAGCTGGCGAAGCTCGACCAGGGCGCCAACGGCTGACCCTCGCGGGAGCGGGGAGCCGGCCCGCCCGGCTCCCCGCTCCCCGCTCCCCGCTCCCCGCTCCCGGCTCCCGATTCCCGGCTCCCCGGCTCGGCCGACCGGTGGAACCGGCCGGTCCGGCACGACCCGACGCGGGGGCCGCCACCGGGCGGGCCGGTGACGGGTGGCATGGTGGCCGGACGAGGGCCTGCCGACGGGCGCGGGCAGGTGAGGGAGGGAACGGACGTGGCGGGACGGCAGCGGTGGGCGGCAGCGGCCGTCGTCGTCCTGCTGGCGGGCGGGCTCGGCGGGTGCGGCGGTGCGGACGACCCGCCCGGCGTGCCGTCCGGCAGCCCGACCCCGTCCAGCGCCCCGGCCACCAGTGCCTTCCCGACCGGGCCGGCCAAGCCGACCGACCGGTCCCCGCACGGCGTGCTGCTCTCCGCCGAGCTGGCCATGCAGACCGCCCGCCGGGCGAAGGTCGCCTACCGGCTCGGCACGGACGCCGGATCCGGTCCGCTGTTCTGGCAGCCCAAGACGGCGCTGCAGATCAAGCGCTCCACCCCGGCCGAGGCCGAACAGCTGATCGTCGTCGACACCGTCGCCTACCAGGGCGGGGACGCCGCCACCGCGGCCCGCCAGGGCGGCCGGCACTGGGAGCGCTTCACCGTCCCGCCGGCCCCGGACGGCCACCGGGAGGTCCCGTACGCGGCGCTGATCGACCTGCTGAACCCGGTCGAGGCGCTGGCCGCCGCCACCGCCGACGGGACGGACGCCCAGTTCGTCGCCGAGGAGAAGTACGAGGACGCGACCGTCGAGCACTACCGGGTCACCACCACCGCCGAGAAGTACGCGGCCGCCCAGACGCAGCTCACCCAGGCCCGCCGGGACGGACTGCGGGCCGCGCTCGCACCCGGCGGCTCGATCTCGCTCACCCTGGACCTCTGGCTCAACGACAAGGACCAACTGGTCCGGCTCCAGCGCACCGGCAACGGGGACAGCGGCCGGGCGGACGACTCGGTGCTCTACACCGACCTCGCCGGGGCGCTGCTCTCGGCGCAGGCGCCGCCCGAGACGGACACCGTGGACACCGGCGTCCGGACGGTCTCCCCGCTGGCCCGCTGAGCCCCGGCGCACCGGCCGGCGTTGCTCCGTCCGAGGGCGATTTGCACCTGGTGAACCGCTCCGGCTACTGTGGCGGAAGCCAAAGACCGCTGGTTGTCGCCGTGCCCCGTCAGGGAGTCGGCGGCCGAAGGATCTGCGCTTCGTCGCAGGCAGCCCGCGCAGGTGTGTCTGGAGCTTCGACTTCCGGGTCCGCGTCCGCGCGGAAGCCCGTCGAGGTCGTTCCGAGCCCCGTGCGCCTGCGCACCGGGGCTCGTTGCGTTTTCGCAGGAGCTTTCCTTCCCTCCATCCGGTCCGCGGCGACATTGGTCGACTTTCGTGGTCGGCCGGACTTCGACATCACGGAAGGAGGCGTAAGCCTATGGCCAGGCCCGACAAGGCTGCTGCCGTTGCCGAGATCACGGACAAGTTCCGTGGCTCCTCCGCGGCGCTGCTGACCGAGTACCGCGGTCTCTCGGTGAAGCAGGTCAAGACCCTGCGTCGCTCGCTCGGCGACAACGCCGAGTACGCCGTGGTGAAGAACACGCTGACCAAGATCGCGGCCAATGAGGTCGGGATCACGGAGCTCGACGACCTCTTCAGTGGTCCGACGGCTGTCGCCTTCGTCACCGGTGACCCGGTGGAGTCGGCGAAGGCTCTGCGTGACTTCGCCAAGGAGAACCCCGCTCTCATCATCAAGGGCGGTGTCCTTGACGGTAAGGCGCTGTCCGCCGATGAGATCAAGAAGCTCGCGGACCTCGAGTCCCGCGAGGTGCTGCTCGCCAAGCTGGCGGGTGCCCTGAAGGCCAAGCAGTCCCAGGCTGCCGCGCTCTTCCAGGCCCTGCCGTCGAAGCTCGTCCGCACTGTGGACGCGCTGCGCGACAAGGTCGAGCAGGGCGGTGCCGGTACGCCGGCTCCCGCCGCCGAGGACGCTGCCGCCGAGTAGTTCGGCAGGCTCACGCCTCGCTGCGGGCCCGCGCCCGCCAAACCCGTACATACGGCACCACCTGCCGATTTAGTGGAAGGACGCCATCATGGCGAAGCTGACCCAGGACGAGCTGCTCGCGCAGTTCGAGGAGCTCACCCTCATCGAGCTCGCCGCCTTCGTGAAGGCCTTCGAGGAGAAGTTCGACGTCACCGCCGCCGCGCCGGTCGCCGTCGCCGCCCCGGGTGCCCCCGGTGCCGCCGCTGAGGCCGTCGAGGAGCAGGACGAGTTCGACGTCATCCTCGACGGTGCCGGCGACAAGAAGATCCAGGTCATCAAGGAGGTGCGCACCCTGACCTCCCTCGGCCTGAAGGAGGCCAAGGACCTCGTTGACACCGCTGGTGCCAAGGTCCTGGAGAAGGTTGCCAAGGACGTTGCCGAGAAGGCCAAGGCCGCCCTCGAGGGTGCCGGCGCCAAGGTCACCGTCAAGTGATCACGCGCCCCCTCTGAGGGGGCGTACAGCCGGGCCGATCACCCTTGCGGGTGGTCGGCCCGGCTTTTTCGCGTTCCCGGGGCGCCCGGGCGGTGCCTTGGCGCCGTTGCCCCGTTCGGGTCGGCGGGGTCCACCGGTGTGGCCGACGGCCCACTCGGCACCGTCGGTGCCGGGAGGTATGGTGATCACCGTCGTCGGCACGGCCCCCACCACGGCTTCTGTAACGCCGGAGGGGTTCGGGGCGATAGACGGGTCGAGGTCCGCGCCGTCGGCGGGCCCTTGACGAACCAGGCGCGGCGCGCGATTCTCAAGGCGCGAGTCCGCCCGGTTGGTTCGCTGCTGGATGCATAACCAGCGGCCCGGGCGGGAAATGACTCCACGTGAGTTAGAGCAGTACCCGGTGGGCGTCCGCGCTCACCGGCTACCGGGAGGAGTCTCCGATTCGGTCTCCGAATCAGAGCTGGACAGCAGTGTGGCCTTTGGCTACACTGTCCCTTTGCGCTGCCTGTTAGCTGCTCCGTGACTCGTCGCCCGGAGTTTGCGTTTGCCCTGAAGGGGTCTGGCATCGCCTCCGCAAAGCGGCTCTGACCTGGGGTTCCGACCCCGGCGGAGGCCAGTGGCGAGGGAGGCGGGACCAAGCCCAAGCAGGCCCGGCTGGTACGCGCGTAGTGAGCTCCGAGCCCTCGGAAGGACCCCCCTCTTGGCCGCGCCGCGCAACGCCTCGAACAATTCCGCCGCATCCACCGCCCCGCTCCGCGTCTCCTTCGCGAAGATCAAGGAGCCCCTCGAGGTCCCCAACCTCCTGGCCCTGCAGACCGAGAGCTTTGACTGGCTGCTCGGCAATGCGGCCTGGAAGTCCCGGGTCGAGGCGGCGTTGGAGAACGGTCTGGACGTCCCCACCAAGTCCGGTCTGGAGGAGATCTTCGAGGAGATCTCGCCGATCGAGGACTTCAGCGGGTCGATGTCCCTGACCTTCCGCGACCACCGTTTCGAGCCGCCGAAGAACTCGATTGACGAGTGCAAGGACCGTGACTTCACGTACGCGGCCCCGCTCTTCGTCACGGCCGAGTTCACCAACAACGAGACCGGTGAGATCAAGTCTCAGACGGTCTTCATGGGCGATTTCCCGCTCATGACCCACAAGGGCACGTTCGTGATCAACGGCACCGAGCGTGTCGTCGTGTCGCAGCTGGTCCGCTCCCCGGGTGTGTACTTCGACTCCACCCTGGACAAGGTGTCCGACAAGGACATCTACTCCTGCAAGGTCATCCCCTCGCGTGGTGCCTGGCTGGAGATGGAGATCGACAAGCGCGACATGGTCGGCGTCCGCATCGACCGCAAGCGCAAGCAGTCCGTCACCGTGCTGCTCAAGGCGCTCGGCTGGACCAACGAGATGATTCTCGAAGAGTTCGGCGAGTACGAGTCGATGCGCAACACCCTGGAGAAGGACCACACCCAGGGCCAGGACGACGCGCTCCTGGACATCTACCGCAAGCTGCGTCCGGGCGAGCCGCCGACGCGCGAGGCCGCGCAGACGCTTCTGGAGAACCTGTACTTCAACCCGAAGCGCTACGACCTCGCCAAGGTCGGCCGGTACAAGGTCAACCGCAAGCTGGGCAACGCCGAGTCGCTCGACTCCGGCGTGCTCACCGAGCCCGACATCATCGGTGCGATCAAGTACCTGGTGAAGCTGCACGCCGGCGAGACCGAGTGGCAGGACGGGACGGGCCGCGACATCGTGGTCGAGGTCGACGACATCGACCACTTCGGCAACCGCCGTCTGCGCAACGTGGGCGAGCTCATCCAGAACCAGGTCCGTACGGGTCTCGCCCGCATGGAGCGGGTCGTGCGCGAGCGCATGACCACCCAGGACGTCGAGGCGATCACGCCGCAGACCCTGATCAACATCCGGCCGGTCGTCGCCTCCATCAAGGAGTTCTTCGGCACCAGCCAGCTGTCGCAGTTCATGGACCAGACGAACCCGCTGTCGGGCCTGACCCACAAGCGTCGTCTGTCCGCGCTCGGCCCCGGCGGTCTCTCCCGTGAGCGCGCCGGCTTCGAGGTCCGTGACGTGCACCCCTCGCACTACGGCCGCATGTGTCCGATCGAGACCCCGGAAGGCCCGAACATCGGTCTGATCGGGTCGCTGGCCTCGTACGGCCGGGTCAACGCCTTCGGCTTCATCGAGACCCCGTACCGCAAGGTCGTCGACGGTGTCGTCACCGAGCAGGTGGACTACCTCACCGCCGACGAGGAGGACCGCTACGTCATCGCCCAGGCGAACGCGCCGCTGACCGCGGACCTGCACTTCGCCGAGCCGCGCGTCCTGGTCCGCCGCCGTGGTGGCGAGATCGACTACATCCCCGGCAGCGAGATCGACTACATGGACGTCTCGCCGCGCCAGATGGTGTCGGTCGCGACCGCCATGATCCCGTTCCTCGAGCACGACGACGCCAACCGCGCGCTCATGGGCTCCAACATGATGCGCCAGGCGGTGCCGCTGCTGAAGAGCGAGGCTCCGCTGGTCGGCACCGGCATGGAGTACCGCTGCGCCGTCGACGCCGCGGACGTCATCACCGCCGAGAAGGCCGGTGTCGTCCAGGAGGTCTCGGCCGACTACGTCACCGTGGCCAACGACGACGGCACGTACACCACGTACCGCGCCGCCAAGTTCACCCGCTCCAACCAGGGCACCGCCTTCAACCAGAAGGTGCTCGTGGACGAGGGCGCCCGGGTCGAGGTCAACCAGGTGCTGGCCGACGGCCCGTGCACCGACGAGGGCGAGATGGCCCTCGGCAAGAACCTGCTCGTGGCGTTCATGTCGTGGGAGGGTCACAACTACGAGGACGCGATCATCCTGTCGCAGCGCCTCGTGCAGGACGACGTCCTCTCCTCGATCCACATCGAGGAGCACGAGGTCGACGCCCGTGACACCAAGCTCGGCCCCGAGGAGATCACCCGGGACATCCCGAACGTCTCCGAGGAGGTCCTCGCCGACCTCGACGAGCGCGGCATCATCCGCATCGGCGCCGACGTCGTCACCGGCGACATCCTGGTCGGCAAGGTCACCCCGAAGGGTGAGACCGAGCTGACCCCGGAGGAGCGCCTGCTCCGCGCGATCTTCGGCGAGAAGGCCCGTGAGGTCCGCGACACCTCGCTGAAGGTGCCGCACGGCGAGTCCGGCAAGGTCATCGGCGTCCGCGTCTTCGACCGCGAGGAGGGGGACGAGCTTCCCCCGGGCGTGAACCAGCTGGTCCGCGTCTACGTCGCCCAGAAGCGCAAGATCACCAACGGTGACAAGCTCGCCGGCCGCCACGGCAACAAGGGCGTCATCTCGAAGATCCTGCCGGTCGAGGACATGCCGTTCCTGGAGGACGGCACCCCGGTCGACATCATCCTCAACCCGCTGGGCGTCCCGTCCCGAATGAACCCGGGACAGGTCCTGGAGATCCACCTCGGGTGGCTCGCCAAGCAGGGCTGGGACGTCTCCGGCCTCGCCGACGAGTGGGCCCAGCGCCTCCAGGCGATCGGCGCCGACACCGTCCAGGGCGGCACCAACCTCGCCACCCCGGTCTTCGACGGCGCCCGCGAGGACGAGATCACCGGCCTGCTGGACAACACCACCCTCACCCGTGACGGTGAGCGCCTGGTGAACTCCACCGGCAAGGCCCGGCTGTTCGACGGCCGCTCCGGCGAGCCGTTCCCGATGCCGGTCTCGGTCGGCTACATGTACATCCTCAAGCTGCACCACCTGGTCGACGACAAGCTGCACGCCCGTTCGACCGGTCCGTACTCGATGATCACCCAGCAGCCGCTCGGTGGTAAGGCGCAGTTCGGTGGTCAGCGCTTCGGTGAGATGGAGGTGTGGGCCCTCGAGGCGTACGGCGCGGCCTACGCACTGCAGGAGCTGCTCACCATCAAGTCCGACGACGTCCTCGGCCGTGTGAAGGTCTACGAGGCCATCGTCAAGGGCGAGAACATCCCCGAGCCCGGCATTCCCGAGTCCTTCAAGGTTCTCATCAAGGAAATGCAGTCGCTCTGCCTCAACGTGGAGGTGCTGTCCTCGGACGGCCAGTCCATCGAGATGCGGGACTCCGACGAGGACGTGTTCCGCGCGGCCGAGGAGCTCGGCATCGACCTGTCCCGGCGCGAGCCCAGCAGCGTCGAAGAGGTCTGACGGAGGTCGGGCCGGCTGCCCGCGGCAGCCGGCCCCGCCCCCAGGCCCCCCTCAGACCACATGAACGACTCTCGACTTACGAAAGAGGGCTTGACGACCAGTGCTTGACGTCAACTTCTTCGACGAGCTCCGCATCGGCCTGGCCACCGCCGACGACATCCGCCAGTGGTCGCACGGCGAGGTCAAGAAGCCGGAGACCATCAACTACCGCACCCTGAAGCCCGAAAAGGACGGCCTCTTCTGCGAGAAGATCTTCGGCCCGACCCGGGACTGGGAGTGCTACTGCGGTAAGTACAAGCGCGTCCGCTTCAAGGGCATCATCTGCGAGCGCTGCGGCGTCGAGGTGACCCGCGCCAAGGTGCGCCGCGAGCGGATGGGCCACATCGAGCTGGCCGCCCCGGTCACCCACATCTGGTACTTCAAGGGTGTCCCGTCCCGCCTGGGCTACCTGCTGGACCTGGCGCCGAAGGACCTCGAGAAGGTCATCTACTTCGCCGCCTACATGATCACCTGGGTCGACGACGAGCGCCGCCAGCGCGACCTGCCGTCCCTGGAGGCGCACGTCTCGGTCGAGCGCCAGCAGATCGAGAACCGCCGCGACTCCGACCTGGAAGCCCGCGCCAAGAAGGCCGAGACCGACCTGGCCGAGCTGGAGGCCGAGGGCGCCAAGGCCGACGTGCGCCGCAAGGTGCGCGAGGGTGCCGAGCGCGAGATGAAGCAGCTGCGCGACCGCGCGCAGCGCGAGCTCGACCGCCTCGACGAGGTGTGGGCCCGCTTCAAGAACCTCAAGGTCCAGGACCTGGAGGGCGACGAGCTGCTCTACCGCGAGCTGCGCGACCGCTTCGGCACCTACTTCTCCGGCTCGATGGGCGCCGCGGCCCTCAAGGACCGCCTGGAGACCTTCGACCTGGCGGAGGAGTCCGAGCGCCTGCGCGAGATCATCCGCACCGGCAAGGGCCAGAAGAAGACCCGGGCGCTCAAGCGCCTCAAGGTCGTCTCCGCGTTCCTGCAGACCACCAACAAGCCCAACGGCATGGTGCTGGACTGCGTCCCGGTCATCCCGCCGGACCTGCGTCCGATGGTGCAGCTGGACGGTGGCCGCTTCGCGACCTCCGACCTGAACGACCTGTACCGCCGCGTCATCAACCGCAACAACCGCCTGAAGCGCCTGCTCGACCTCGGTGCCCCCGAGATCATCGTGAACAACGAGAAGCGCATGCTCCAGGAGGCCGTCGACGCGCTGTTCGACAACGGCCGACGCGGCCGTCCGGTCACCGGCCCGGGCAACCGCCCGCTGAAGTCCCTCAGCGACATGCTGAAGGGCAAGCAGGGTCGTTTCCGCCAGAACCTGCTCGGCAAGCGAGTCGACTACTCGGCCCGTTCGGTCATCGTCGTCGGCCCGCAGCTCAAGCTGCACCAGTGCGGTCTGCCGAAGGCCATGGCGCTGGAGCTCTTCAAGCCGTTCGTGATGAAGCGCCTGGTCGACCTGAACCACGCGCAGAACATCAAGTCGGCCAAGCGCATGGTCGAGCGGGCCCGCCCGGTCGTGTGGGACGTCCTCGAAGAGGTCATCGCCGAGCACCCCGTCCTGCTGAACCGTGCGCCCACCCTGCACCGCCTCGGCATCCAGGCCTTCGAGCCGCAGCTGGTCGAGGGCAAGGCCATCCAGATCCACCCGCTCGTCTGCACCGCGTTCAACGCGGACTTCGACGGTGACCAGATGGCCGTCCACCTGCCGCTCTCCGCGGAGGCGCAGGCCGAGGCCCGCATCCTGATGCTGTCCTCGAACAACATCCTGAAGCCGGCCGACGGTCGCCCCGTCACCATGCCGACCCAGGACATGGTGCTCGGTCTGTTCTTCCTCACCTCGGACCGCGAGAACGTGAAGGGCGCCGGCCGCACCTTCTCGTCGACCGCCGAGGCGATCATGGCCTTCGACGCCCGCGAGCTGGACGTCCAGGCCCCGATCGAGCTGCGCCTGCAGGCCGGCACCGTCCCGCCGCGCGGCTGGACCGCCCCGGTGGACGAGGACGGCCAGCCGACCTGGTTCGAGGGCGAGCCGTTCCGCCTGACCACCACCCTGGGCCGCGCGCTCTTCAACGAGCTGCTGCCCGAGGACTACCCGTTCGTCGACTACGAGGTGGGCAAGAAGCAGCTCTCCGCGATCGTCAACGACCTGGCGGAGCGCTACCCCAAGGTCGTCGTCGCGGCGACCCTGGACAACCTGAAGGCGGCCGGCTTCCACTGGTCGACCCGCTCGGGTGTCACCGTCTCGATCTCCGACGTCGTCGTCCCGCCGAGCAAGCCCCAGATCCTCGAGGGCTACGAGGCGAAGGCGGAGAAGGTCCAGCGTCAGTACGAGCGCGGCCTGATCACCAACGACGAGCGCAAGCAGGAGCTCATCGGCATCTGGACCCAGGCGACCAACGAGGTCGCCGAGGCCATGAACGCGAACTTCCCGAAGACCAACCCCATCTTCATGATGGTCGACTCGGGTGCTCGTGGAAACATGATGCAGATGCGCCAGATCGCCGGTATGCGTGGTCTGGTGTCCAACGCCAAGAACGAGACGATCCCCCGTCCCATCAAGGCGTCGTTCCGTGAGGGCCTCACCGTTCTCGAGTACTTCATCTCGACCCACGGTGCCCGTAAGGGTCTGGCCGACACCGCGCTGCGCACCGCCGACTCCGGCTACCTCACCCGTCGACTGGTCGACGTCTCCCAGGACGTCATCATTCGCGAGGAGGACTGCGGCACCGAGCGCGGCCTGAAGCTGGCGATCGGCTCCGTGGGCGCCGACGGCGTGCTGCGCAAGACGGACGACGTCGAGACCAGCGTCTACGCCCGCATGCTCGCCGAGGACATCACCGTCGACGGCAAGCTGCTGGCCACCGCGAACACCGACCTCGGTGACGTGCTGATCAACGAGCTGATCCGCCACGGCATCAGCGAGGTCAAGACCCGCTCGATCCTGACCTGTGAGTCGGCCGTCGGCACCTGTGCCATGTGCTACGGGCGCTCGCTGGCCACCGGCAAGCTGGTCGACATCGGTGAGGCGGTCGGCATCATCGCCGCCCAGTCCATCGGTGAGCCCGGTACCCAGCTGACCATGCGTACCTTCCACACCGGTGGTGTGGCCGGTGACGACATCACCCAGGGTCTGCCGCGTGTCGTCGAGCTCTTCGAGGCCCGTACCCCCAAGGGTGTGGCCCCGATCTCGGAGGCGCAGGGCCGCGTCCGCATCGAGGACACCGAGAAGACCCGCAAGCTGGTCGTCACGCCGGACGACGGCAGCGACGAGATCGCCTACCCGGTCTCGAAGCGCGTGAAGCTGCTCGTCAGCGAGGGCGAGGCGGTCGAGGTCGGCCAGAAGCTGACCATGGGCGCCACCAACCCGCACGACGTGCTGCGGATCATGGGCCAGCGTGCCGTCCAGATCCACCTGGTCGCCGAGGTCCAGAAGGTCTACAACTCGCAGGGCGTGTCGATCCACGACAAGCACATCGAGATCATCATCCGGCAGATGCTCCGCCGCGTGACGATCATCGAGTCGGGCGACGCCGAGCTGCTCCCGGGCGAGCTCGTCGAGCGCGGCCGCTTCGAGACCGAGAACCGTCGCGTGGTCTCCGAGGGCGGTCACCCCGCCTCCGGCCGTCCGCAGCTGATGGGTATCACCAAGGCCTCGCTGGCCACCGAGTCCTGGCTGTCGGCCGCCTCCTTCCAGGAGACGACCCGGGTGCTCACCGACGCGGCGATCCACGCCAAGTCGGACCCGCTGCTGGGCCTCAAGGAGAACGTCATCCTGGGTAAGCTCATCCCGGCCGGTACGGGTCTGCCCCGTTACCGCAACATCCGGGTCGAGCCGACCGAGGAGGCCAAGGCCGCGATGTACTCGGCCGTCGGCTACGACGACTACGACCTGTCGCCCTTCGGCGCCGGCTCCGGCCAGGCGGTCCCGCTGGACGACTACGACTACGGCCCGTACACCGGCTGAGTCCCCCTCCTCGCCCGCTTGCGGGCGGGAGTGGCATAGGTCACCGATCGCAGGGCGGTCACCCTTCACGGGGTGGCCGCCCTGCGGCGTTCCCGGGCGCGCCGGGCCTGGCCGGTGGCCTGTGGGGGCCCGTGGGGGCGCGCTGGGGGCCTGTGGGGATCTGCCAGGGGCTTGGTGGGCGCGTGGCCGGCCGCCCGGCCAGGGGCCCGGTCGGGGCCGCCGGGAGCCCGGATCGGAAACCGGTTAGGTCATTCGGCCGGTATCGCGTAAGCTCGTGTTCACCGACGCGGGGTGGAGCAGCTCGGTAGCTCGCTGGGCTCATAACCCAGAGGTCGCAGGTTCAAATCCTGTCCCCGCTACTCGTTCGAAGGGCCCGGAGGCTTCCAGTCTCCGGGCCCTTCGGCGTTCCCCGGTGCCTCCCCCGTGCGGGGGAGCGGTGGGAACCGCTCCCGGGAGGGAGGTGTGGGGCGGCGCCGCCGCGGGAGGCTTCCCGTGTCGGATGGCTGGGCTTGCGAAGGGGGCCGGGATGAAGCGGGTACTGGGTGCGGTGGCGATCACGGCGGGGGTGCTGGTCGGGATGTCCGGTTGTCTGCCGATCGGGGACGACCAGGAGCACCGGACGGTCGGCTACGGCGTGACCGAGCCGGTGACCGAGCTGGTGGTCGAGGGGAAGAACGGCGGCGTGGTGGTCACCGGCGGCGGCGACACCGTGCACGTGGTCGAGAACCAGAACTACCGGGGGGACGCCCCGAAGAGCACGCACGAGGTCAACGGCGGCGTGCTCCGGCTGACGTACGAGTGCGACCGGTGCGGCATCGGGTACACCGTGCAGGTGCCGGCCCGGACCAGGGTGCGGGTGAAGCAGGGCAACGGCGGCATCAAGCTGACCGGACTGGCCGCCGAGGCGGAGGCCGAGGTGCAGAACGGCGGGGTCGAGGCCCACGGGCTGACCTCGCCGCAGGTGAAGCTCACCGCGGTGAACGGCGGGGTGCGGGCCGAGTTCTCCGGCGCGCCGTCGAAGGTGGAGGCCACCACCACGAACGGCGGGGTGTGGCTGAAGGTGCCCGACGGGGAGGCGTACGCGGTGGACGCGCAGGCGTCGGTCGGCGGCGTGGACGTGAACGTCCCGTCGCAGCCGCAGGCGCCGCGCAGCATCACCGCGCGGGCGGTGACCGGTGGCGTGACGGTCACCGGTGCCTGACCGGGCCGTACCGGAGGAACTGCCGGTAGGGCATGATCTCCTCCACCGGGGCGGTGCCCCCGGCAACGGGGGAGGTAGCGGGGTGGAACGCGCGTCGGGCGGGCCCGGCCGGCCGGGGGGCGTGAGTCCGTACCTGCTGGACTCGGCCATGGCGGCGACGGCGGCCGGGGTCGCGCTGTGGTCGGTGTACCAGGACGGGACGCCCCGGCCGTGGTGGGTGTACCTGCTCGCCGCGGCGACCGCGCTGCCGCTGCCCTGGCGGCGCCTGAGGCCGCTGACGGTGCTGGCGCTGGCGACGGCGCCGTCGCTGGTGATCTCGATCGTGGCCCATTCGGCGAACCCCCAGGTGCCGCTGTCCGGGGTGGTCGCCCTGTACACGGTGGCGGAGCGGGCCTCGGAGCGGGCGCGGTGGAGCGTGCTGGCGGTCGTGGTGGTCGGCAACGTCGTCGGCACCCACTCGCCGAACGGTGCGCTGTTCAGCCTGGTCACCTCCGTCGGCACCTTCGTGTTCGGCTCGTTGGTGCGCGCCCAGCGGCAGCTGGCCCGGATCCAGGCGGAGCGGGCCCGGGAGGCCGGGGAGCGGGCGGCCAGCGACGCGGCGCGGGCGGTCGCCGAGGAGCGAGCCCGGATCGCCCGGGAGATGCACGACATCCTGGCGCACGCCGTCTCGCTGATGGTGATCCAGGCCGAAGCCGGGCCGGTGGTGGTGCGGAGCGATCCGGACCGGGCGATCCGCACGTTCGACACCATCGCCGACGCGGGCCGGGATGCGATGGTCCAACTGCGGCGCGTGCTCGGGGTGTTGAAGGACCCGGACGCGGGCCGGCAGCTGGCGCCGCAGCCCCGGCTGGCCGAAGTCGCCGACATGGCCGAGCGGGTGCGCGGGGCGGGCCTGCGGGTGGAACTCGAACTCCCGGAGGAGACGGACGCGCTGCCCGCCGACCTGGAGGCGGCGGCGTACCGGATCGTGCAGGAGGCGCTGACCAACACCGTCAAGCACTCCGGGGCCGACCGGGCCGTGGTCCGGGTGCGGCGCGCGGGGGAGGTGCTGGAGGTCGTCGTCTCCGACAACGGGCGCGGGGTGCCGCCGACGGCCGACCGTACGGTGGCCGGGCGCACGAGGGCCGGCCGGTCCGTGGGCGGCTGGTCCGGCGGACGCGGTCTGGTGGGCGTACGGGAGCGGGCGGCGGCCTGCGGCGGGCGGGCCGAGGCCGGTCCGGGCCCCGCGGGCAGGGGATTCGTGGTGAGCGCACGGCTGCCGCTGGCGGCGGGCGCGACGGTGGAGAGGGAGGGCGGATGACGCCGATCCGGGTGGTCGTCGCGGACGACCAGGAGCTGGTGCGGGCCGGGTTCGGGATGATCCTGGACGCGCAGCCCGACATCGAGGTGGTGGCCGAGGCGGCCGACGGCGCCGAGGCGGTCGAGGCGGTGCGAGTGCACGGCCCGGACGTGCTGCTGCTGGACGTCCGGATGCCGGTGATGGACGGCCTGGAGGCGGCCCGCCGGGTGTGCGCCGAGTTCCCGTCCACCAAGGTGATCATGCTGACCACCTTCGACGTCGACGACTACGTCTTCGACGCGCTGTACGCCGGGGCGAGCGGATTCCTGCTCAAGGACGTCCGGCGGGACGACTTGGCACACGGGGTGCGGATGGTCGCCTCGGGGGAGGCGCTGCTCGCGCCCTCGGTGACCAGGCGGCTGATCGGCGAGTTCGCCGCCCGGCGGCCCGGAGCGCCGGAGCGGGCCGTGCGGCCGCCGTCCAGGCTGCTGGAGCAGCTGACCGGGCGCGAGCAGGAGACCCTGCGGCTGATCGCGCGCGGGCTGTCCAACGCGGAGATCGCGGCGGAGCTGGTGGTCAGCGAACACACCGTGAAGACGCACGTCAGCAATGTGCTGAGCAAGCTCGGGCTGCGCGACCGGGTGCACGCGGTGGTGTTCGCGTACGAGGCCGGGGCGGTGGTGGCGGGGGAAGGCTGACGGACCGGGCCGGGAGGGGTCTTCAGCCGGGTCCTCACCCGGGCTCACCCCTGCGGGGGAGACGGCCGGTTCGCCGGTACGGGCGATCCGCGACGAGGGCTCCGGCGGGCAGCATCGGCGGTGTCGCAAACGGACCACGGAAACCGCAGGAGCCCGCAGATGGACGCCACTCGCAACACCACCGCCAGCACCGTCCCCAGCACCGTCCCCAGCGCCACTCGCAGCGCCGGTCGCAGCACCACCCGCCTCACCACCCGCAGCAACACCCGCCTCACCGCGTACGCCGTCGTCGGCGCCCCCGCGCTGATGGCCCTCTACGGCGGCATCCGGCTGGTGCCGGGCTCCCGGGAGCCCGGCCTCGGCTGGACGGTCGGCCACACCGCGATGTTCGCCGGACTGCTGCTGTTCGCGCCGCTCTTCCTCGCCCTGCGCCGGCTGCTCGCCCCGCGCGGCACGACGGCCGGTCGGGTCGCGGCGGGCGCGGCGCTGGGAACGGCCTTCGCTGGGCTCGCGGCCTCCCTGGTGCAGATAGGGATCGACCTGGTCGTCGGCCTGGCGGCGGCGGACAAGGCCGCGCAGGCGAGGTTGTTCGACCGGGTGCAGGACGTCCCGGGCGTGCTGCCGGCGGTCTACCAGGTCGGCCCGCTGCTGTTCTACGTGGGCCTGCTCGCCCTGCTGGTCGCGGCCGCGGTGGGGCCGGCCCGGACGCTGCGCTGGTGGAGCCCGGCGCTGGTGCTGCTCGGGACGGTCGCCTCGGCCGCCGACCTGGCGCTGATCCCGCTCGCCGCCGCCTGCTTCCTGGTGGCGCTGAGCCCGCTGGCCCGGCCCGGCGCCGCGGCGCCGCGCCCGGTACTGGCCTGACGAAGTCGGCCGGCCGGGGCGGCGGACGAGCGGCCGGCCGGAGCAGCGGACGCGCAGCCGGACGGATCGTCGGACGAGCGGCCGGACGGGCCCGTTCCCGCAGGGGGAGCAGCGGGCACCCGTCCGGCTCAGCTCATCCGGAAGACCGGCCCGCGCGGGGTGAACGGCAGCCCTGCCCCGCGGGGGATGAGGAAGGCGTGCTCCCGGCGCACCCGCAGCACGTCGCACCAGCCGTCGGTGATGACCAGGACCGGCGCCCCGGGCGGGAAGTCCTCGGCCCGCTCCAGCAGGTCGACGCCCGGCTGCAGGACGGTGCCGCCGCGCCCGCGCACCCGGACCCGCCCGGCGATCTCCTCGACCGGCAGGTACCCGGCGTCGTGCGGGGCGGCGTCGCAGTGCACCACCCGGGCGGCCGGGACGTCCCGGGCGGCGGCGTACGAGGCGATCGCGCCGAGCGCCTTGCCCAGCAGCGTCGGGTCCATCGAGCCGGAGGTGTCCAGGACGACGCCGAAGGTGCAGCGCGGCACCTCCTCCTCGGGGCGGTAGCGGCCGGCCCGGGGGATGTCCGGGGTGGCGGACTGCCGACGGGCGGGGCGGGAGTAGCTGCGCACCGGCTCCGGGCTCGGGACGAACTCGTCGAACCAGCGGGCCAGTCGGGCGTCCCAGGGCAGCGGCGGGTGGGCGAGCGCTCGGATCTCCTCGACCAACCCGGCGGGGAGCAGCCCGCGTTCGCGCCGGTGCAGTTCGAAGCCCTGCTGCAGGCCGCGCCGGTAGAAGTCGTCGAGGTCCACGTAGTCGCGCGGGCCGCGGTCGAGCGGTTCGCCGAGGATGTCCGGGCGGTTCTTCCCGGCCAGGGTGGCGAGGCGGCGGATCCGGCGCTGGTCGCGGACGATCCGGTCGTACACCTCCTCCGCCGAGAGGCCCTTCAACTGCGGGTCGTGCAGCAGTCCTTCGGGCATCTCGCCGACGCCCATCTCCAGCAGCCAGCCGTTGATGACGTAGTCGGCGGCGACGTTGAACAGGAACGGGTCGCGGCCGCCGCGGCGCTCGCCGTGCCGCAGGGCGGCGTGCAGCATCTCGTGGCCGAGGATGAAGCGCCACTCCTCGTCGGAGTGGTGGCGCAGCGGGTTGACGTAGATCTCGCCGGCCTCGGCGTTGACCGCGGCGACCGCGATGTCGTGGGCGCGGGCGAGTTCGGCGTCGGCGACCACGGTGAGGCCGGCCGCGATGCCGCCGAGCAGCGGGTACGAGGAGACGAACCAGTTCAGCGCCCTGGTCCAGGGCCGTTCGGGCAGACGCTCGCCGGTCCGCTCGTCGTACCGGCCGCCGGCCCGGTCCATCGCGGCGGACATGGCGCGGGTGAGTGCGGCGGCGAAGGCCGTCTCCCAGTCCTCGGGGGCGCGGGTGCGGCTGCGCCACTCGACCAGCAGCTGGTCGCGGTCGGCGGTGCCGGCCGTACCCGCCGCGTCGGCCGGCGGCAGGCCGTCGCGGCGCCAGCGGGCCGCCAGTTCCTCCTCGTCGCCGCCCGGGTACTCCTGCGGGAGGGCGAACGGGGCACGGCCGACCGGGAAGGTGGCCAGGAAGCGGTTGACGACCGCGCAGCGGGCGGCGGTCGCGAACCCGTCCGGCTGGACCCGGGTGCCGCGGGCGGCCGGGACGTGGCCGAAGCCGAGGTGCAGCAGGGTGTGCGCCAGCACCCAGGCCCACTCCTCGGGATCGGCCCGGCGGCGCGGGTCGACGTGCACCCGGCCGTCGGAGTCGACCACCGCCCAGTCGCCGGGCGGCGGAAGGGCGCAGTCCTCGGTGCGGCAGATCTCCGCGGGCAGGGCGCCGAAGGCCGGGTTGCCGCGCAGCAGCCGGACGCCCTCGGTGAAGGCCTCGGCGCCCGGATCCGGCTTCTTCGCCGCCGCGGGCCTCACCGGCGGGCCTCGACCAGCCGGGGCATGTCCCGGGCGGCCTCGATCAGGAACCAGGACGGCAGCACCGGGATGCCGTCCGTGCCGTCGGCGATCACCGTCTGGGCGACCTCCACCGAGATCTCGGCCAGCTGCACCAGCAGCGACTTGGCCCGGAACGCGGTCTGCCGCTGCGCCCCGGAGGCGTGCTCCTTGCTGGCGGGCAGCTCCTTGACCAGGCGGCCGCGGAAGGCGTCGGCCAGGTAGTAGAGCAGGTCGCGGTCCTCCGGCCGGTGCGGCCAGCGGGCGTCGCCCTTGAGGATCGACTCCAGGCCGTAGGCGTTGCGGACGATCTTCGCGTAGCCGCAGAAGGCGATCGCGTGCTGCGGGGTGAGCAGCCCGTACGCGAGCACCTTGAGCGTCTCGTCGTCCAGGGTGGGGCCGAAGGAGTGCAGCGTGTCGGAGAGCATGTGCCAGGCGCGCGGGGTGGAGAACGGCTCCTCGGACTTGGGCGGGGCGGACCACAGGTGGTCGGGCCGGTCGGTGAGGTAGTCGACGACCCAGGGGTGGATCCCGGCCCCGGCCGCCCACCGCAGCCAGTCCCCGGCGCTGGCCCGCAGGTGGACGTGCACCATGCGGTTGACCAGCGCGGACGCCATCGGGCGGGCGAGCGCGCCGTCGGTGGCGCGGTTTCCGGCGCCGATCACGATCGAGCCGGGCGGCAGCTCGTAGGAGCCGATCCGACGGTCCAGGATCAGCGAGTAGAAGGCCTTCTGGACGTCCGGCGAGGCCGCGTTCAGCTCGTCCAGGAACAGGCAGTACGGCTCGTCGCGGGCGATCTGCTCGGGCGGGCAGAACCGGGAGCGGCCCTCCGGGGTGAGCTGCGGGACACCGATCAGGTCCTCCGGGGCGAGCTGGGTGCCGACCAGGCTCACGCACTCCAGGCCGAGCGATTCGGCGAACGCCCTGACCAGGGAGGACTTTCCGATCCCCGGAGCGCCCCAGAGGAACACCGGGCGTACGGTGGCCAGGCCGAGCAGCAACTCGGGGATCTGGGCGGGCGAGACGCTGACTGCTCCCTGCACGGGGCTCCTTCGCGGTACGGCTGACGACCGGCCCAGTGTGCGGCGCGGGTTGACGCGCCGCACCCGTATTTTCGGTGGCCGCGGGCGGGGCGGCGGCCGTACCGTCCGGTGCATGAACGCGAAGCGCCCCCTGATCGCCGTGCTCACCGGAGCGGGCATCTCGACCGACTCCGGCATCCCCGACTACCGCGGCCCGCAGGGGCTGTGGCGGCAGGACCCGACGGCACAGGAGCTGGTCACCATCGGGCCGTACCGGGCGGACCCGGAGGTCCGGCGGCGGGCCTGGCGGATGCGGCTGGAGACGGGCGCACGGGGGGCCCGGCCGAACGCGGGGCACCTGGCCCTGGCCGACCTGGAGCGCTCCGGCCTGCCGCTTCGGGTGCTCACCCAGAACGTGGACGGCCTGCACCAGGAGGCCGGACTGACCGCCCGCAAGGTGCTCGAACTGCACGGCAACACGCGGGAGGTGCAGTGTCTGCGGTGCCGGGTGGTCGGGCCGATGGCGGAGGCGCTGGCCCGGGTCGAGGCGGGGGAGCCGGATCCGGCCTGCCGGGAGTGCGGGGGGATCCTCAAGCCGCGCACCGTGATGTTCGGGGAGAACCTGGACCCGGAGGTCCTCGGGCAGGCCGACTCGATCGCCCGGGCCTGCGACGTCTTCCTCGCGGTCGGCACCAGCCTGCAGGTGTTCCCGGTGGCGGCGCTGCCGTACGCCGCGGTGGAGTCCGGGGCGCGGCTGATCATCCTGAACGCCGAGGCGACGCCGTACGACGAGGCGGCGGACGAGGTGATCCGGGAGCCGATCTCCGAGGCGCTGCCCGTACTGGTGCGGCGGCTGGTGCGGGAACTGGTGCCGGACCGGGCCTGAGCGGGCGCCCAGGAGGGGGTCGACCGGGGCCGGAACGGGCTGGAACGGGGGGCCGGGAGGGGGCTGGAACGGGGGCCCGGAAGGGGGGCCGGAAGGGGCTTATATCGGGCGTACCGCGTGCGTACGATGATCCGTCCGGCTCCCCTTCACGGCCTGGAGTGATCGACGATGACGACGACGGCGAAGTTCGACCCCTGGTCGGCGGCGTTCGTGGCCCACCCGTACGACGCGTACGCCGACCTGCGCGAACACGCGCCGGTGACGTACTTCGAGCCGACGAACCAGTGGCTCGTCTCGCGCCACGAGGACGTCAGCGCGCTGCTGCGCGACCGGCGGCTCGGCCGCACCTACACCCACCGCTTCAGCCACGCGGAGTTCGGCCGCCCCGAGCCCGACCCGGCGCACGAGCCCTTCCACACCCTGAACGACCACGGGCTGCTCGACCTGGAGGCGCCCGACCACACCCGGATCCGCCGGCTCGTCTCCAAGGCCTTCACCCCGCGCATGGTCGAGGGCCTGCGCCCGACCGTCCGACGGCTGGCCGGCGAACTGGTCGACGACCTGCTCGCGGCCGGCGGGGGAGACCTGATCGCCACCGTCGCCGAGCCGCTGCCGGTCGCCGTGATCGCCGAGATGCTCGGCGTCCCGGACGGCGACCGGCACCTGCTGCGGCCGTGGTCCGCCGACATCACCGGGATGTTCGAACTCAACCCCACCGAGGAAGCCGCCCGCCGGGCCGTCACCGCGAGCACCGAGTTCTCCGACTACCTGCGCGCCCTGATCCGCGAGCGCCGGGCCGCCCCGGGCGACGACCTGATCAGTGCGCTCATCCAGGCCCAGGAGGGCTCCGACGCGCTCAGCGAGCAGGAGATGGTCTCCACCTGCGTGCTGCTGCTCAACGCCGGCCACGAGGCCACCGTCAACACCACCGGCAACGGCTGGTGGGCCCTGTTCCGGCACCCGGAGGAACTCGCCCGGCTGCGCGGCGCGGTGGACGGGCTGCTGCCCACCGCCGTCGAGGAACTGATGCGCTGGGACACCCCCCTGCAGATGTTCGAGCGCTGGGTCCTCGAGGACGTCGAGGTCCGCGGCGTCACCATCCCGCGCGGCGCCGAGATCGCCCTCCTCTTCGGCTCCGCCAACCGCGACCCCGAGCGCTTCGCCGACCCGGACCGCCTCGACCTCGGCCGCACCGACAACCCCCACGTCACCTTCGGCGCCGGAATCCACTTCTGCCTCGGCGCCCCGCTTGCCAGACTGGAGCTCACCGAGTCCTACGGCACCCTGCTGCGCCGGGCCCCGGGCCTGCGGCTGGTCCGCGAGCCCGAGTGGAACCCGGGCTACGTGATCCGCGGGCTCAAGGAACTGCTGGTCGAGGTCTGACGACGAGGGGGAACGGCCGTGGGCAAGGCGACGGGGGCGCTGCTGGGCTTGGCGATCGGTGATGCGATGGGCCGGGTGACCGAGTTCCAGGACGTCGAGCGGATCGCCGTCGACCATCCGGACTGGCGTCGACTCCCGCTGCCCGCCAGGGCGTTGGTCACCGACGACACCCAGATGACGCTCGCCCTCGGCCGCGGCCTGCGCGCCGCCCTGGCCCGCGGACCGCTGACCCCGCTGCGCGTGGAGCAGCCGGTCCGCGAGGAGTTCGTCGACTGGTGGCGCTCCCCGGAGAACAACCGCGCCCCCGGCATGACCTGCCTGCGCGCCTGCGAGCGGCTCAGCCGTCCCGAGTACCGCTGGCAGCAGGCCAGCGACGTCGGCTCCAAGGGCTGCGGCGCCAACATGCGGGTCGTCCCGGTCGGGCTGATCCGCGAACTGGACGCCCGGCAGCTCTCCGGCGCCGCCCAGCTGCAGTCCGCACTCACCCACGGCCACCCGACCGCCCTCGCCGCCAGCGACCTCACGGCGTATGCCGTCCGCAAGCTCGCCGAGGGCGCCCCACCCGCCGGCCTGCTCGCGGTGCTGCGGGCGTACGCGCTGGCGAGCCGCGGGCGCTACGACGAGTTCTGGCTCGGCGACCTCGCCGCCCGCTGGTACGGCGCCTCGCCGCAGGCCGTGCTCGCCCGAGGCTGGGACGACTGCCTCAAGGTCCTCGACCAGCTCCAGGCCGCGCTCGCCGCGCCCGACCTGGAGGCCGACCCCTGCCTGGCCACCGGCGAGGGCTGGGTCGCCGAGGAGGCCTTCGGCACCGGCCTGCTCTGCTTCCTGCTGCTGCCCGACGACCCGGTCGCCGCCGTCCGCCGCGCCGCCTACAGCTCCGGCGACTCCGACTCGCTGGCCTGCCTGACCGGCGCCTTCGCCGGCGCCCACCACGGCGAGTCGGCCTGGCCGCAGGAGTGGGTCGACCGGATCGAGCACCGCGACGAGCTGCTGGAGTTCGGGGCGCTCTGGGACTGACCGGTCGGATCAGACTTCCTGCTGCGAAGCTGCGACCGGAGAGCCACATAGCGGCGCCGCCTCATCGGGGCGCTTCATGACCAGCCGTGTACACCTTGACCACGTGGGGCGTCAGGCCGAGGAATGCGAGCGCCCGAACCTCGCCGTACGCCACGATCCGGTGGCCGATGCGCTGGACGGAGCCGGGGTCGAACAGCTCGTCGAAATACTCCAGTTGCTCGATGCCGAGCGGCAGTGCCCGCAGCGAGGCGAGCAGCGCCGACAGCGCGTCCGGCAGCTTGGCGAACTGCGCGGGTTCCGTGATGCCCTTGATCTCCACCACCACGGGACACGGGTCCGGCGAGGCCTCCTCGGATGCGCTCACGAGCCCCATCACGCACCACCTTCCGGGCCCACCAGAATGATCTTTCCAATGCCGTCCGGCCGGGACTCCCAGCCCCACTCCACGGACAGGGCCTCCACCAGAATGAGATGATCGTGACGCCGATCCTCGCCCGCCGGGCCGGCCATGACTCGCCGATGCTGCACCTGCGGCGAAGCCAGCCTGACGGCATGTTCGACCGCTTCGCCGGTCACGTCGAAGAACTGTGGGGGCGGGGGCGGAACATCTGGGAGGCGTCCGAGCATGGCCAGGCGTGACTACGAAGACGATCCGAACGCCCCCGAGGCCAACAGTCTGGTTCCGGCTGCTTCTGTGGTCGTCGTCGACGAGATCGGCCGAGTACTGCTGCACCGGCGCACCGACAACGGCATGTGGGCGCTGCCCGGCGGAAAGATGGAGCTGGGCGAATCTCTCGCGGGCTGCGGGATTCGCGAGACCCGCGAGGAGACCGGCATCGAGATCGAGATCAGCGGGATCGTCGGCACTTACACGGACCCGGGCCACGTCTTCGCTTACGACGACGGAGAGGTCCGCCAGGAGTTCTCCATCTGCCTTCTCGGGCGGGCGATCGGCGGCAGCCTCCGTACCTCGGACGAGTCCTTCGAAGTCGCCTGGTTCAAGCCGGACGAGATGGACGCGCTTCCCATGGTCGCCGGCATCCGCAAGCGGCTCCATGACTGGCGAAGTAGTCGGATCCCCGTCGTCCGGTAGCCGAGGCGGAACCGGTCGGCGAGGCGCCGCGTCGAAGGGGCATGACGAACCGCAGCATGCTCGGAAACCGCCGCCGTCGCCCGGCGGCGCTGCTGCTGGCCGCCGCGCTCGCCGCGCCGTTGGTCGCCGGGTGCGGCAGCACCGGGGCCGCCACCGGCGCGGAGCTGAGAGCCTCCGCGCCGGCCGCCCGGCCCGCCGTGGATCCGGCCCAGGTGGCCGCCGCCGCCAAGGGCACTGACGCCTTCGGGCTGGACCTCCTGCACACCCTCACCGCGGCGCCGGACGGCGCCGGGCGCAACACGGTGGTCTCGCCCGTCGGGCTGGCCACCGTGCTCGGGATGCTGTTGCCCGGGGCGCGCGGCGAGACCGCCGACGAACTCGCCAAGGCCCTGCACACCGAACTCGACCCGAAGCAGTACGCGCTCGCAGTCGGCGCGCTCGACCGGCGGACCGGGAACGGCGACCAGGACGCCCTGCACCAGGCCGACGAGGTCTGGACGCAGCAGGGCCTCCCCGTGGAGCCGGACTACCTGGCGACGCTCGCCGCCGCCTTCGACGCCGGAGTGCACACCACCGACTTCAAGAAGGATCCGGAGGGCAGCCGCAAGGCGGTCAACGCGGCCGTGGAGAAGGCCACCGAGGGGCGGATCAAGGACCTGTTCGCCCCGAGGACGATCGATCCGGACACCCGGCTGGTCCTCACCGACGCGCTCTACCTCAAGGCGAAGTGGGCTTCCGAGTTCAAGCCCGCGCACACCGCCGACCGGCCCTTCCACAAGCTCGACGGCTCCGCCCCGGCCGTCCCGCTGATGAGCCAGACCGGCGAGTTCAAGTACGCGGACGGCTCGGGCGGGATCGTCGGCGAGCCCTGGCAGGCCGTCGAACTCCCCTACGCGGGAACCACCTTGGCGATGGATCTGATCGTCCCCGCGCAGGGCGGCTTCGCTGCCTTCACCAAGGGGCTGGACCAGCCCCAGCTGGACCGGATCATCGGCGCCCTCGCCGAGCAGCCCGTCGACCTGCAGCTGCCGCGCTTCCACTTCGACACGTCCAACGAGCTCACCCCCGCGCTGCGCTCGCTCGGCGTCCACGCGGCCTTCGACAAGGCCGACTTCGGCGGCATCGCCAAGGATCCGCTCGCCGTGAGCACGGTGGTGCAGAAGGCCACCATCGAGGTCGACGAGGGCGGTACGGTCGCGGCGGCCGGCAGCGGCGCCGGGATCGCCGGGGCGGGGGCGCCGGCCCCGCGTCAGGCCGCCCAGCTGCACATCGACCGGCCGTTCCTGTTCCTGATCCGGGACACCACCAGCGGGCGACCGCTGTTCCTCGGCCAGGTCACCGATCCGCAGGCGAAGTAGCTACCAGAGGTAGCCGCCGGAAGCAGCCGCCGGAAGCAGCTGCCGGAAGCAGCTACCAAGCGGGGTAGCGCCCGCCGAGGGCCGGGTGGCGGGGGTCGCGACTGCCGAACAGCACCAGCAGGTCGTCCGCGACCCTCAGCAGCTCGGCCCGCCCCTCGACCGCCCCGGCCCACTCGGGCGGCAGCGCCGATGCGCCGTACGCGGCTCCGACCAGGTTGCCGCAGACCGCGCCGGTCGAGTCGCTGTCCCCGGAGTGGTTCACCGACAGCAGCAGCGCGGTGCGCACCGGGTCGGGGTCGAGGGTGGCCGCCAACAGCGAGTACACCGCGACGGCCAGGCACTCCTCGGCGATCCAGCCGAGCCCGACCCGCTCCACCGTCTCCGCCACGGGCTCGGCCTCCTGGGCCAGCCGCACCGCTCGGGCCAGTGCCTGGACGGTCTCCTTGGAGTTCGGCAGCTCGCGGATCTGCTCCACGGTCTCGCCGACCGCCGCCCACGGCTCCGTGCCGTTCGCCAGCCGCTCGACCAGCGCCGCGAAGGCGCCCGCCGCGAGGTAGCCGGTCGGGTGCCCGTGGGTCAGCTGGGCGCACTGCACGGCCAGCCCGAAGGACTGCTCGACGCCGAGCCGGGCCAGCCCGAACGGCGCCGAGCGCATCACGGTGCCGCAGCCCTTGGAGCCGGGGTTGACCGGCCCGGGCCGCCCGATCACGGACGGCGCCTCGAACACCGGGTGTTCGGACACCCCGCTCAGGCAGGCGTTGCCCGGGGCCCGCCGCGCGTACAGGAAGGGCTGCCGCAGCAGCCAGCCGTCGTACGGGCGGGGCTGCGGTTCGGCGTCCGGCGCGGGCTGGTGCTGGGTCAGCAGCCAGCGCCGGTAGGCGGCGTGCACGGCCTCCGGCACCGAGCCGCCGCCGCCCGTCCAGCCGCGGACGAAGCCGCGGATCAGGCCCTCGGCGGTGAACAGCGTCATCTGGGTGTCGTCGGTGACCTCGGCCGGCCCGGGGCCGGCCGGTAGCGCGGTCACGCCCTCAGGTCCGAATCCGCCCCGGATCTGGTGGAGTTGCTGGAACTCCACCGGCCAGCCCAGCGCATCGCCGATCGCTCCGCCGAGCAGTGCTCCGCGCACCCGGTCCCGGTACTCCGACTCGGCCGCCGGCTCCGTCACGTCGAATCCCCCTTGGTTCGTGGCGGAGTACGTTCTATCAGGTCTTCCTGCCCGGCTACCCGCGGATCTGTCCGGCACGCCCGTGCAGCGCGGCCCGGTCGGCGGCGGCGCGACCGGCCGCCCAGCCCACGCCGTCGCTGACCCGGACCCGCTGCGAGACCAGCTTCGGGAACAGTCGGCCGACTTCCTCGTCCACGGCCTCCGAGCGGGCGGCGAGCGCGGGCAGCAGCCGCTCGTCCGGCAGCAGTTGCTCCTCGGTGCCGTCCTCGCGCAGGTGCCGGCCGGCCGCGGCGGCGCTGGTGGTCCGCTCGGTGGCGGCGGTCAGCCGCTCGCGGATCCGCGCCGCGTACGCGACCAGGAAGGACTGCCGGAATGCCTTGCTGCGCGAGTCCCGGCGCGATCCCGCCGTGTTGAGCGCGTGGGTGGCCTGCACCAGCAGCGACGTGTAGAGCAGTTCGACGCCGTCGAGGTCGCCGTCGAAGCCGACGACGGTGCAGAACCCGAACTCCTTCGCCCACACGACCCGGCACCGGTTGGCCGCCGCGACCGCGTCCAGCAGCATCGTCTTCGGTCCCTCGTACGGGTTGTCGACCCCGATCCGCAGCGCCGCCGGGGCGTCGCGGTCGGCACCGGCGGCGGCCACCAGCGCCTCGTCGATGCTGTGCTGCGCCATCAGCTGCTGGGCCTTGGCGGTCAGCGCCTCGGCCTCCTCCGGGTACTCGGTGGACTCGGCCTTGGCGAGCAGCGCCCGGATCCGGGCCAGCATCCGCGGCTCGCCGGCCACCGGCCCGGCGTGCTGCGGCCGCACCGGCTGCCCGGGGGCCGGCCCCGCCGGGGCGATCGGGGGCAGCCGCCCCCAGGTGCGCAGCAGTTCCAGGACGGCGGTGGCGAGGGCGAAGCGGTCCAGCCGGTGCCGCTGGGCGAAGGACCCGAGGTACTGCTCGTCGCCGGGCCACCAGACCTCGGCCTCCAGCTCGCGCAGCTGCTCGTGCCAGCGCCGGTCGAGGGCCGCCGCGGGGTGGCGGCGGTTCTCGGCGGCGATCAGGTCCACGGCGAGGGCCAGGTGGACCGGCTTCAGCCCGCGCCGCACCACCCGCACCAGGTCCGCCGGGCGCCATCCGGCGGACCAGCAGCGGCCGACGGCGGTGTCCGCGTACCCCAGCAGCGCCCGGCTGACCGCCGGCCACTGCCCGGCCGAGGCGGCCAGCAGCGACGCCCCGGTGTCCAGCGCGAGGTCCAGACCCTCCTCGGAGGCCGTCAGCGTCGACCGCACCGCCTGCTCCAGCAGCGGCCCGGCGTCCCCGCCCTGCTGCGCGTGCTTGCCCACGGTGTGTCCCTGCTCTCCTCGACGGCCCGTTCCTCCTGCCCATGATGCCGGAGGCCGGTCCGGTGACCGGGGCCGGTCGGCGGCGGGGGCGCCCCGGGAGGGGCGGCTGGGGAGGCGGCGAGGGGGCGGCGGAGCGGCGGCGGGTCAGCGCTGGACGGCCTTGGCCAGGATCTCCGGGGTGCGTTCCAGCAGCCGGGTGGCGGCCAGCCGCACTCCGAGGACGGCGACCAGGGCGCCGTACAGCGGGCCGACCAGCAGCACCGGCCAGTTCGGCCCGTCCGAGGTCAGCGCCCAGGCGAGGTAGCCGCCCACCGGCAGGGCGAGCACCGCGACGCCGAACATCGAGCCGAAGGAGTTGAGCATCACCAGCCCGCTCTGGCCCGGAGCGGCGTTGCGCATGGGGTTGCTGTCGGCCGGCATGGTGTAGGGCGCCAGCACGCTGAACAGCGCTCCGAGTGCCACGCCGCAGCCGAGCACCGCGAGCGCCAGTCCGATCGCGGACGGCAGCTGCTCCCAGTGGCCGGTGACGGCCGCCAGCAGCAGCCCGAGCAGCAGCGTCACCGGGACGGCGTACGACAGCACCGCGTACGCCCGCCCGCGCAGCTCGTCCCGGGCGTCGGCCGGGGTGCGCAGGGTGGCGGCGACCATCCAGAACGCCGAGCCGTCCATGCCGAACAGGTTGAGCATCTGCAGCCCGAGGAACATCCCGGCCATCGCCAGCAGGTAGACGCTCGCCCAGCCCTGGACCATCGACAGCAGGCTGATCACCACCGTCATGCCGACGCTGGTGAAGAGCGCCGCCTTGGCCCGCGGCTCGCGCCAGGCGTACCGCAGGTGGCGCTGCATCACCGCGCCGGCCCGGCCCTCGGGCAGGAAGCCCCAGCCGCGCGAGCGCTGCACCCCGCGGGCCACCTCCTGGGTGGAGGCGTCGGCGGTGACCATCAGTTCCTGCAGGCTGCCGCGCCACCAGCGCAGCAGCAGCACCAGCAGGACGGCGGCCGAGGCGAGCTGCAGCAGCGCGAGCCCGTACCGGCCGTCGGCGGCGGTGCGGGCCGCGTCCGCCGCGCCGATCGGCGGGATCCAGCGCAGGACGGAGGCGATCGGCTGCAGCGGGCTGAGGTCGATGGTGTCGCCGGGGCGGCCGAAGACGCTCTGCGAACCGACGTTGGCCGCCTGGATCAGCAGCGCGAAGGCCAGGCCGCCGAAGATCGCGAAGTCCTTGCCGCGCCGGCTGGAGAGCATCCGGGCGTTGCCGGCCGCGACCGCGCGGGAGAGCGTGACCAGGCAGGCCACCGTGAGCGGCACGCCGACGACCGCGAACGCGACCGAGGCGCCGCCGCCGGCGCCGGCCAGTACGGCGCCGGTCACCAGCACCAGGTTGACCAGTGGCCCGGGCCCGATCAGCGCGGCCAGCAGGGTGCCCCGCAGCAGCGGACCGGGCCGCAGCGGCAGCATGGTGAGCCGGGTCGGGTCGGCGCTCTCGTCGCTGGAGAACAGGAACAGCGGCAGCGCGGCCCAGCCCAGGGTCAGCACGCCGAGCAGCATCACCCCGGCGTCCCCGGAGCCCGCGAAGCGGCCGTTCAGCGCGGCCATGGCGATGGCGACGCCGGACGCGAAGGCGAGGCCGGCGAGACCGCCGATCACGTAGACGGCGGTCCGGCCGGGGCTGCGCCGAAGGCCGTTGCGCAGCAGTCGCAGCTTGAGCGCCACCAGGGCCCGCACCACCGTCCGCCCGTCGGGGACGGCGTGGCCGAGGGCCGTACTCACTGTCCGCTCCCGAGCTGCTCGCCGACCGGCCCGCTCCCGCGCTGCCCGCCGACCCCTCCGCCGCCGAGCCAGCCGAGCGCCTGCCCGTCGTCCTCGCGGACGCCGATCAGGTCGAGGAAGGCCTCGTGCAGGCTGCGCCCGCCCCGCACCGTGTCCAGCGGCCCCTGGGCGATCACCCGGCCCGCGTTGACGACCGCCACCCAGTCGCAGAGCTGCTCGACCAGTTCCATCACGTGGCTGGAGAAGACGACGGTGGAGCCGGCCGCCGCGTACCGCTTGAGCACGCCGCGGATGGTCTGGGCGGAGACCGGGTCGACGCCCTCGAAGGGCTCGTCCAGGAACAGCACGTCGGGGTTGTGCAGCAGCGCCGCGGCCAGGCCGATCTTCTTGCGCATGCCGGTGGAGTAGTCGGCGACCAGCTTGTCGGCGTCCCGGCCGAGGTCCAGCACGGCCAGCAGCTCCTCGGCCCGGCGGTCCACCTCGGCGCCCGGCAGGCCGCGGAGCCGGCCGGTGTACTGCAGCAGCTCGCGCCCGCTGAGCCGCTCGAACATCCGCAGCCCCTCGGGCAGGATGCCGATCCGCGCCTTGACCGTGACCGGGTCGGCCCACACGTCGGTGCCGTGCACCAGGACGGCCCCCTGGTCGGGCCGCAGCAGCCCGGTGGCCATCGACAGCGTGGTGGTCTTGCCGGCGCCGTTGGGGCCGACCAGTCCGATGAAGGCGCCGGCCGGCAGCTCCAGGCTCAGCCCGGCCACGGCGGCCTGGGTGCCGAAGTGCTTCCACAGCCCTTGGATGCTGACGGCGGACGGGGTGCCCGGCCCGGGGAGGTCGGTGGACGGCGGTTCTGACGCCTGCATCGAGGCCTTCTCTGCTCGTGGTGGACGGATCGTGGCGGACGGATCGTGGCGGACGGAACGTCTCGGATCTCAGCCTGGCACTGCCCGGGCGGGCTGTCGCCCGAGTTGAGGATCCTCTGAGCGTGTGCGCCGTACGGGTGGGGCACGCCGTGCGGGATCCGCTTCCTGACGGCTGCTGGGCCGGATCGGCAACTACTCGGCCCGGCCGTTCGTCCTGCACTATGAGGAGCAGCGAGCGTGCGCGGGGGTGCCGCGGTACCGGGAGGTGGCGGATGTCCGTTCGACCGTGGGGCGAACCCGGTCCCGGCGACGGGTACGGGCGGGGCCACGGCCACCGGCCGCCCGTCGGCTGGCAGCCCGCCTCGGCGGTGTCCGCGCAGGCCGCGATGCGGGCGGGCCACGCGGACCGGGACCGGACGGTCGACGTGCTGAAGGCCGCGTTCGCCGAGGGCCGGCTCTCCGCCGAGGAGTTCGAGCAGCGTCACGAGGCCGTGGCCGCGGCGCAGACCTACGGTCAGTTGGCGGCGCTGGTGGTGGACCTGCCCGTCGGCCCGATGGCGACGCCGGCCCTCGCCCCGCTGGCCCCGCCGGTTCCGGTCACCTTCCTGCCCGCCCCGCCGCCCCCGCAGGTCCGCCCCACCAACGTGCTGGCCGTGGTCTCCCTGATGTGCGGCCTGACCGGGCTCTCCCTCCCGGCGGTGGTCACCGGACACGTCGCCCGCGCGCAGATCCGCCGCGACAACTCGGCCGGCGACTCGGCGGCCGTCCTCGGCCTGGTCATCGGCTACCTGGGCAGCGCGTTCTGGACCCTGATGCTCCTTCTCGGCTTGTTCTAGCGGGGGCGCACGGGACCGGGCCGGTTCGTGGCCGAAGCCGCCCGGCACGCCTTCACAAGATGAAGGACCTATGATGCCCGGGGCTGCCCCCGCGCACCTGAATCCCGTAGTTTCCGCGTCCGTCGGCGAAGTGGTGCCGGGCGGGCCGGGTGAGCAACCACGAGTCGAGGACCGTTCCAGTGACAGTCAGTGCCCAGGAGGGCTCCAGAGTTTCGCCGGCCCGGGGATCGGAGCGCCCGTCCGCCGCCCGGTTCTGGGCCTCCTCCCCGGTGCTGCTCGCGGGTGAGGCGCTGGTCGCCTTCCTGGCCGCGCTGGTCCTGCCCCTGCTGGCCCGTGGTTTCAAGCTCGACCCGCTGGACCGGATCGCCCAGGTGAGCGGGCTCGCCGCGCTGCAGCTGCGGTTCGCCCTGATCGGCCTGTTGCTGCTCGCCGCGGTCGTGGTCGCCATGCGCGTCCGGTCCGGACGGCACTTCGGCCTGGTCGCCCGCTTCTCCTCCGCCGGTCTGGCGGGCCTCGCCAGCGGCTTCGTCGCGGCCGGCGCGGTCATCGCCCTGCTCGGCACGCCCTGGCCGATGTTCGGCCTCAACGGCGACAGCGGACGCATCGTCGAGTGGGCCCACGCGGTGGCGAACGGTCAGCCCTCGGGTTCGCCGGTCTACCCGCCGGCGCCGCTGTACACCCTGGGCTACTACGCCGAGTGGTTCCACGGCGGCAACACCGCGTACGCCTTCAAGGACCTGCAGATCCTCGGCGCCGCCGCGTTCGGCCCGCTGGTCTACCTCTCCTGGCGGATGCTGCTCAGCCCGGTCCGCGCGCTGGCCTTCGGCGTGCTGCCGGCCTTCGCCCTGATCGACGCCTACAAGCCGTACAGCCAGACCGTGCTGGTCGTGCTGGTGCCGGTCCTGGTGGCGCTGGTGGTGCAGCTGCGGCGGAGCGGGACGGCGGCCTGGCGGTCGCTGCTGTCGAAGGCGGCCGGCTTCGGGGCGCTGCTCGGGCTGCTGTTCCTGACCTACTCCGGCTGGTTCCTGTGGAGCGCGGCGGGCGTGCTGGTCGCGGTGCTGATGTACTTCCCCTGGCGGGCCGACCGGCGCAAGGGCCTGGCCTTCCTCGCCACCACCGGCGCCGCCTTCCTGCTGGTCGGCGGCAGCTACCTGGTGACCATGCTGACGGAGGGCCAGGAGACCAAGGACTCCACCTTCCGGTTCGACAACCTCACCGACCCGGCGTACTTCCTGATGTGGCGCACGGACATGCCCGGCAAGGTCGGGGAGTGGCCGCTGCCGGGCGAGTTCGGCGGCATGGACCTGTTCGCCGTGGTGATGTTCGTCGCACTCGGTGCCGCGCTCTGGCTCGGCATCCGCAAGCCGCTGGTCGTCACCATCTGCTGCATGTTCGCGAGTGCCTGGGTGATGCGGATGTACATCGCCTCGCACATGTACGAGACCCAGACCGTGCAGCTCTACACCCGTACCAACAACCAGATGCTCTACTGCGGTCTGCTGCTCTGCGCCCTGGTGGCCCACCTGGTGTCGCTGCGGATCGCGGAGCGCCGACGGGCCGCCGAGGCCGGAGCGGGGGCCGCCGAGGGCGGCGGCCTGCCCGGGCCGCACGCCGCCGTGGTCGGTACGCTGTTCGCGCTGCTCTTCCTGTTCGGCACGGTCTCCTCGTCGATGTCGGACCGCTACATGCCGGCGAAGGAGAACACGTACCGCATCCTCCCCTGGGTGTCGCACACCGTTCGGAACCTCGACGGCAGCTGCCCGAAGTTCGCGCCGGGCGGGCAGTGTTCGAAGGACGGCGACCAGTCGTGGCTCAGCATGATCAAGTAGTGCCAGTTCCCGCCCGTGAGCTCGGACTGACCCCGAAGGCCCATTCCAGATGATGATCACCGCCGTCAAGTCCCTCGCCGACCGGCTCGCGTCCTCGCCGAGGCGGCTGTGGGCCGTGGCGTTCGCGATCCTGTTCGCCCTGAGCGCGTCCTGGTCGCTCAGCACGCCGATCGGCGGCTCGCCGGACGAGCACGCGCACCTCGTGCGGGCGGCAGCCGTCGCCCGCGGCCAGGTCGAGGGCCGGGAGGTGATGGTCCCGCACGTGGTCGGGGGCATCGAGGGCAGGTTCGCCGAGACCGGCGTCGAGCTGCCGCGCATCTACCAGGACCTGAAGGACGTCAACACCTGCTACGTCTTCAAGTCCGAGAAGTCCGCCTCCTGCGCCCCGACGCTGAAGGAGACCCCGGGGACGACCCTGGTGACCACGGCGGCGGGCCGCTACCACCCCGCGTACTACTTCGCGGTGGGCTGGCCCAGCCTCCTGGTCCACGGCGAGGCGGCCTTCTACCTGATGCGCCTGATGTCGGCGCTGATCTGCTCCGCCCTGGTGGCGAGCGCGGTGGTCTCGGCGGCGGAGTGGCGGCGGCGTTCCTTCACCCTGCTCGGCGTGACCACCGCGACCACGCCGATGGCCCTGTTCACCTTCGGCGTGGTCAACCCGAGCGGCCCGGAGATCGCGGCGGGCATCCTGGTCTGGAGCGCCGGCCTCCCGATGCTGATGAGCCCGGACCCGCACCTGCTGAACCGCCGGCTGGCCCGGCTGGGCGTCGGCGCCCTGGTGCTGATCAGCATCCGCCCGCTGGGGCTGATCTGGTTCGCCGGAGCGCTCTTCTTCGGGCTGCTGCTGGCGCGCAAGGGCGCGCTGGCGGGGGTGCTCGGCCGCAAGGCGACCTGGCTCTGGGGCGCACTGGCGGTCGTGGCGGCCGGGGCGGCCCTGCTCTGGTCGTCCGGCCACCCGGACAACTCGGTCATCGACACCCCGAGCGACCTCACCCCGCTGACGGCGGCCCGGAAGACCTTCGACAACGGCCTGCTGTACATGAAGCAGATGGTCGGCTACTTCGGCTGGCTGGACGCGGAGCCGCCGGCCGCGACCCTGCTGGTCTGGTGCGGCGTGGTGATCGCCCTGATGCTGTTCGCGCTCTGCTACGCGCGGTTGCGGGACACCCTGGCCATCGTCGGGGTGCTGGTCGGCATCGTCGTGATACCGATAGCGGCCCAGGCCATGCAGGCACGCCAGCTCGGCATGATCTGGCAGGGCCGCTACCTGCTGCCGTTCGCCGTCGGCCTGCCGATCATGGCCGCCGCGATCTGCCACGAGCGCCTGCCGTGGGGCGGCTTCGCCTGGCGCCGGCTGCTGGTGCTCTCGGGCTTCTCGCTCAGTGTGGTCAACGCCGCGGCGTTCCTCTGGGCGCTGCGCCGCAACGCGGTCGGGGTCGACGGCCCGCTGCTGATCAGCCCGGCCCACTGGTCGCCGCCCGGCGGCTGGGCGGTCTGGCTCGTCCTGTACTCGGTGGCCTCGCTCACAATGGGGCTGTTCATGGCCGTCTCCGACAACCGGGAGCGCGCCGTGCCGCAGTCGTCCGGGGTGTCCGGGAACGAGGGCCCGCAGGGCCTCGCCCGGCTCGCCGGGGCCCAGCTGGAGGCGTAGGGTTTCGCGGTGCGGGGGGTGTCCGGTTGTGGTAGGGGGCCCGGTTCCGGGCCGGCCCGGCCCCCGCTTCCGGTGCGGGCCCCGCGACCTGCGGCGTTGCATTTGTTTTGACCGAGCCCGATGCGCTAGGTACGCTCTGACCTTGTGCCTGGGGTGTCCCCGGGTCCTTGTGCGTGCATGCACACCGGTCGCCGCGCCGAGCCGGAGCGCTTCCCAGCGCGCCGCGCGTAGAGCGCCGTCGCTGTACATCAGCCATGGGATTCCGTGTCGTAACAAGCCCAACACACCCGACCGCGTGGGTCGACCACGGGGTTGTGTGTGAGGGAGACACCGCAGGTTAGTTCCACCAAGCCTTGGCACACAGAAAACGGAGAAACGGTGCCTACGATCCAGCAGCTGGTCCGAAAGGGCCGGCAGGACAAGGTCGAGAAGAACAAGACTCCCGCGCTGAAGGGCTCCCCGCAGCGCCGTGGGGTCTGCACGCGTGTGTACACGACCACCCCGAAGAAGCCGAACTCGGCGCTTCGTAAGGTCGCCCGTGTGCGCCTCACCAGCGGGATCGAGGTCACCGCTTACATTCCGGGCGAGGGCCACAACCTGCAGGAGCACTCCATCGTGCTGGTGCGCGGTGGTCGTGTGAAGGACCTTCCTGGTGTCCGCTACAAGATCATCCGCGGTTCGCTCGACACCCAGGGTGTCAAGAACCGCAAGCAGGCCCGCAGCCGCTACGGCGCCAAGAAGGAGAAGTAAGAATGCCTCGTAAGGGCCCCGCCCCGAAGCGCCCGGTCATCATCGACCCGGTTTACGGCTCCCCGGTCGTCACCCAGCTGGTCAACAAGATCCTGCTGCACGGCAAGCGCTCCACCGCCGAGCGGATCGTCTACGGCGCCCTCGAGGGCGTCCGCGACAAGACCGGCTCGGACCCGGTCGTGACGCTGAAGCGCGCGCTGGAGAACGTCAAGCCGGCCCTCGAGGTCAAGTCCCGCCGTGTCGGTGGCGCGACCTACCAGGTTCCGGTCGAGGTCCGTCCGGGCCGCGCCAGCACCCTGGCGCTGCGCTGGATGGTCGGTTACTCCCGCGCCCGTCGCGAGAAGACCATGACCGAGCGCCTGATGAACGAGATCCTCGACGCCAGCAACGGTCTGGGCGCTTCCGTGAAGCGTCGCGAGGACACCCACAAGATGGCCGAGTCCAACAAGGCCTTCGCGCACTACCGCTGGTAGTCCGTACCCCGTCACTAGACAGAGAGAGAACGAGCCACCATGGCTGCAACCTCCCTTGACCTCGCCAAGGTCCGCAACATCGGGATCATGGCGCACATCGACGCGGGCAAGACCACCACCACTGAGCGGATCCTGTTCTACACCGGTGTCTCGTACAAGATCGGTGAGGTCCACGATGGCGCTGCCACCATGGACTGGATGGAGCAGGAGCAGGAGCGCGGCATCACGATCACGTCGGCCGCGACGACCTGTCACTGGACGGTCGACGACGCCGACCACACCATCAACATCATCGACACCCCGGGTCACGTCGACTTCACCGTCGAGGTGGAGCGTTCGCTGCGCGTCCTCGACGGTGCCGTGACGGTGTTCGACGGTGTCGCCGGTGTCGAGCCCCAGTCCGAGACCGTGTGGCGGCAGGCTGACCGCTACGGCGTCCCGCGCATCTGCTTCATCAACAAGCTGGACCGCACGGGCGCCAACTTCTTCTTCTGCGTGCAGACCATCGTGGACCGCCTCGGCGCCACCCCGCTGGTCATGCAGCTCCCGATCGGTGCCGAGTCGGACTTCCAGGGCGTCGTCGACCTGGTCCGCATGAAGGCGCTGGTCTGGTCCGCCGAGGCGGCCAAGGGCGAGATGTACGACATCGTCGACATCCCGGCCGAGCTGCAGGAGCAGGCGGACGAGTACCGCGAGCAGCTGATCGACACCGTCTCGAACATCAGCGACGAGATCATGGAGCTCGCCCTGGAGGGCGAGGAGATCCCGGTCGAGCTGCTGCAGGACGCGATCCGCAAGGGCACCCTGAACTCGGACTTCACCCCGATCTTCTGCGGTACCGCCTTCAAGAACAAGGGCGTTCAGCCCCTGCTCGACGCGGTCGTCAAGTACCTGCCGTCGCCGCTGGACATCGAGTCGATCGAGGGCACCAAGCCCAACGACCCGGAGACCAAGATCTCCCGCAAGGCCTCGGACGACGAGCCCCTGGCCGCGCTGGCGTTCAAGATCATGTCCGACCCGCACCTGGGCAAGCTCACCTTCGTCCGGATCTACTCCGGCCGCCTGGAGTCCGGCACCTCGGTGCTGAACGCCGTGAAGGGCAAGAAGGAGCGCATCGGCAAGATCTACCGCATGCACGCGAACAAGCGTGAGGAGATCGAGTCGGTGGGCGCCGGCGACATCGTCGCCGTCATGGGCCTGAAGCAGACCACCACCGGTGAGACGCTGGCCGACGAGAAGAACCCGGTCATCCTGGAGTCCATGGACTTCCCGGCCCCGGTCATCCGCGTCGCCATCGAGCCCAAGTCCAAGGGTGACCAGGAGAAGCTGGGTGTCGCCATCCAGCGTCTCGCCGAGGAGGACCCGTCCTTCCAGGTCAACACGGACGACGAGACCGGCCAGACCATCATCGCGGGTATGGGCGAGCTGCACCTCGAGGTGCTGGTCGACCGTATGAAGCGTGAGTTCAAGGTCGAGGCCAACGTCGGCAAGCCGCAGGTCGCGTACCGCGAGACGATCCGTCAGGCCGTCGAGCGCATCGACTACACCCACAAGAAGCAGACCGGTGGTTCCGGTCAGTTCGCCAAGGTGCAGATCGCGATCGAGCCGCTCGAGCAGGCCGAGGGCTACGAGTTCGTCAACCAGGTCACCGGTGGTCGTGTGCCGCGGGAGTACATCCCGTCGGTCGACGCCGGCTGCCAGGAGGCCATGGAGTTCGGTATTCTCGCCGGCTACCCGCTGCAGGGTGTCCGCGTGAAGCTGCTCGACGGCCAGGCGCACGACGTCGACTCCTCCGAGCTCGCGTTCAAGATCGCCGGTTCGATGGCCTTCAAGGAAGGCGCGAGGAAGGCCAAGCCGGTCCTCCTCGAGCCGATGATGGCCGTCGAGGTCACCACGCCCGAGGACTACATGGGCGACGTGATCGGCGACATCAACTCTCGCCGTGGCCAGATCCGGTCCATGGACGAGCGTCACGGTGCCCGCGTCGTCTCGGCGCTGGTGCCCCTCTCCGAGATGTTCGGCTACGTCGGTGACCTGCGCAGCAAGACCTCTGGTCGCGCCAGCTACTCGATGCAGTTCGACTCGTACGCCGAGGTCCCCAAGGCCGTGGCTGAGGAGATCATCGCCAAGTCCAAGGGCGAGTAGGTCCGGCTCTGCCGGCCTCGGAACCAGTCCGACATTCGGGATGATTCCGACCCCTTAGGCTATTAGGAGGCGACCCGGGAGGATCCGGACGGATTCTCCCGGGGCCTCCGGCCCCTACCCCGCGGGACGGTGCGAGGTGCTTCCGGCACCACGGACCAAGCCCGATCAAGACCAACTGACGTCAGCACGGCGTACAGGATCTGTCCTCAGGAGGACTCAGTGGCGAAGGCGAAGTTCGAGCGGACGAAGCCCCACGTCAACATCGGCACCATCGGTCACATCGACCACGGCAAGACCACGCTGACCGCGGCCATCACCAAGGTGCTGCACGACGCGTACCCGGACCTGAACCCCTTCACGCCGTTCGACCAGATCGACAAGGCCCCGGAGGAGCGTCAGCGCGGTATCACCATCTCGATCGCGCACGTCGAGTACCAGACCGAGGACCGTCACTACGCGCACGTCGACTGCCCGGGTCACGCTGACTACATCAAGAACATGATCACCGGTGCCGCCCAGATGGACGGCGCCATCCTGGTGGTCGCCGCCACCGACGGCCCGATGCCGCAGACCAAGGAGCACGTCCTCCTGGCCCGCCAGGTCGGCGTTCCGTACATCGTCGTCGCCCTGAACAAGGCCGACATGGTGGACGACGAGGAGATCCTGGAGCTCGTCGAGCTCGAGGTCCGCGAGCTCCTCAGCGAGTACGAGTTCCCGGGCGACGACCTGCCGGTCGTCCGCGTCTCCGCGCTGAAGGCGCTGGAGGGCGACAAGGAGTGGGGCGAGAAGCTCCTCGGCCTGATGAAGGCTGTCGACGAGAGCATCCCGACCCCGGCCCGCGCCGTGGACCAGCCGTTCCTGATGCCGATCGAGGACGTCTTCACGATCACCGGTCGTGGCACCGTCGTCACCGGTCGTATCGAGCGTGGCATCCTCAAGGTCAACGAGACTGTCGACATCATCGGCATCAAGGAGACCAAGACCACCACCACGGTCACCGGCATCGAGATGTTCCGCAAGCTGCTCGACGAGGGCCAGGCCGGTGAGAACGTCGGTCTGCTCCTCCGTGGCATCAAGCGCGAGGACGTCGAGCGCGGCCAGGTCATCATCAAGCCGGGTTCGGTCACGCCGCACACCGACTTCGAGGCCCAGTCCTACATCCTGTCGAAGGACGAGGGTGGCCGCCACACCCCGTTCTTCAACAACTACCGCCCGCAGTTCTACTTCCGTACCACGGACGTGACCGGCGTCGTGACCCTCCCCGAGGGCACCGAGATGGTCATGCCGGGCGACAACACCGCCATGACGGTCGCGCTGATCCAGCCGATCGCCATGGAGGAGGGCCTGAAGTTCGCCATCCGTGAGGGTGGCCGCACCGTCGGCGCCGGCCAGGTCACCAAGATCATCAAGTAATTGGTGCTCTGACCTGCCTGCCCGTACAGGCTGAGTCCGAAGGGCCCCGCGCACCGCACGGTGCGCGGGGCCCTTCGGCGTCCACCGGCGACCCGTTCACGGGGCGCTCACCTGGGCACGTCGCCTTTCACCGCCCGCTCATGGCCGACTGTTATGGTCGGGCCACCAGCAAGCCCCGCCGTCGCGGAAAGTGGGACCAACGCATGTCAACGGCACCGCTGTTGTCGATCGTGATGCCGATCTACAACGAGCAGGAGGCGCTCCCGTTGACCGTCGAGCGGCTGCGGCCCCTCCTCGACGGGCTCGACGTGACCTACGAGGTGGTCGGCGTCGACGACGGCAGCACCGACGCGACGCCGGTGCTGATGCGGAAGATCCGTCAGGACTGGCCCGAGTTCCGCATCGTCCGCTTCGCCCGCAACTCCGGGCACCAGGCGGCCCTCAGCGCCGGCCTCCACCGCGCCTTCGGCGACTACGTCGTCTCGATCGACGCCGACCTGCAGGACCCGCCGGAGAAGATCCCCGAGATGCTGGCGCTCGCCCGCGAGCAGGGCCTCGACATCGTCTACGGCGTCCGCGGCGACCGCGGCACCGACACCTTCTTCAAGCGGCACACCGCCGGGGCGTACTACTGGCTGATGCGCAAGCTGGTCGGCAAGCGGATGCCCAGCCAGGCCGGTGACTACCGGCTGCTCAGCCGCGCGGCGGTGGACGCGCTCAAGGCGATGCCCGAGCACCAGCCGGTCTACCGGCTGCTGGTGCCGTGGCTGGGCTTCCCCAGCGGCGAGGTGGTCTACGTGCGGGAGGAGCGGGTCGCGGGCAGCACCCACTACCCGCTGTCCAAGATGGTCCGGCTCGCGCTGGACAGCGTCACCAACTTCTCCGCGTCGCCGCTGCGGCTGGCCACCTGGCTCGGGCTGACCAGCTTCCTGGTCTGCATCGCGCTCGCGGTCTACACCACGGTCGCGTACGCGGTCGGCTCCACCGTGCCCGGCTGGTCCTCGCTGTTCATAGGGATGCTGTTCATCGGGGCCGTCCAACTGGTCTGCGTCGGACTGCTCGGCGAGTACGTCGGCCGGATCTACTCGGCCGTCCAGGCGAGGCCGGCCTACTTCGTCGGCTACGACTCCGCCGAGGAGCAGGACCGGTACGGGACGGGCGAGTGAACGAGATCCTCTCCGCGGACCGGAACGAGCACGACGAGCCGGCCGCCCCGGCGTCCGGGATGCGGCGGCAACTGCCGGCCTTCCTGGCCATCGGGGTGCTGAGCACCCTCTTCTACCTGGCGCTGTTCGTCGTCCTGCGCCTGGTCGCGTCCTCGCAGGTGGCCAACCTGGTCGCCCTGGCCGTCAGCGCGGTGGCCAACACCGCGGCCAACCGCCGCTTCACCTTCGGCATCACCGGCTCGGTCGGCGCGGTGCGCCACCAGCTCCAGGGCGCGGTCGCGTTCCTGATCGGGCTCGGCCTCAGCAGCGGCGCCCTGGCGCTGCTCGGCGTGGCGGTGCCGCACGCGTCCCGGGTGGTCGAGGTGGCCGGGCTCGTCGTGGCGAACGGTCTCGCCACCGTGGCCCGGTTCGTGCTCCTCAAGCTCTGGGTGTTCAAGAAGCGCTGAGGCCCCCGGCCGCGGGGGCCGACGACGGAGGGGACGCGCGCCGCGGCACGCGTCCCCTCCGTCGTCGCGGCGCCGCCGCTACTGCTTCCGCAGCGACTCCGTGTAGGCCTTGCAGGCCTCGTAGTCCGGCAGCAGGCCGGTCGCGAGGGCCTCCGCGAGCGACGGCGCGACGGCGTCGCGGTCCGACAGCTGCGGGACGTCGGCCGGCCACTCGATGCCGAGGTCCGGGTCCAGCGGGTGCACGCCGTGCTCGCCGGTCGGGTTGTACGTCGCCGAGCAGAGGTAGGTCAGCGTGGCGTCGTCGGTGAGCGCGCAGAAGCCGTGGCCGAGGCCCTCGGAGATGTAGACGGCCTTGCGCTCCGTGTCGTCCAGCCGCACGCCCTCCCACCGGCCGAAGGTCGGCGAGCCGACCCGCAGGTCGACGATGACGTCCAGCACGGCGCCGCGGGTGCAGGCCACGTACTTGGCCTGGCCGGGCGGGACGTCGGCGAAGTGGATCCCGCGGACGACGTCCTTGGCGGACAGCGACAGGTTGGCCTGCGCCAGGTTCAGGGGGTGGCCGACGACCTCGGCGAGCCGGTCGAAGCGGTACCACTCGGTGAAGTGGCCCCGCGCGTCGCCGTGCACCTGCGGGGTGATCTCGAAGGCGCCCTCGATGGAGAGCTCGCGGAACTTCACCGGGCCGCCGCCTCGTCGAGCAGGCCCAGCAGGTACTGGCCGTAGCCGCTCTTCAGCAGCGGCTCGGCGAGCTCGCGCAGCTGCGCGTCGTCGATCAGGCCGGCCCGCCAGACCGCCTCCTCGATGCAGCCGATCTTGAAGCCCTGGCGCTCCTCGATGACCCGGACGAACTCCGAGGCCTGGACCATCGACACGAACGTGCCGGTGTCCAGCCAGGCGGTGCCGCGGTCGAGGATCGTGACGTGCAGGTCGCCGGTGCGCAGGTAGGCGTCGTTGACGGCGGTGATCTCCAGCTCGCCGCGGGCGCTCGGCTTCAGGTCGCGGGCGATCCCGACGACCCGGTTGTCGTAGAAGTACAGACCGGGGACGGCGTAACGGGACTTGGGCTCGGTCGGCTTCTCCTCGATCGAGATGACCTGGCCGCTCTCGTCGAACTCCACCACGCCGTACGCGGTCGGGTCCGCCACCGGGTAGGCGAACACCCGGCCGCCCTTGATGTCGGAGTGCTCCGTCAGCCGGGTGCCGAGGCCGCTGCCGTGGAAGATGTTGTCGCCGAGGATCAGGGCCACCGGCTCGTCGCCGATGAAGTCGGCGCCGAGGACGAAGGCCTGGGCGATGCCCTCGGGCTTCTCCTGGACGGCGTACTGGAGCTTCAGGCCGAACTGGGAACCGTCGCCCAGCAGCCGTTCGAACTGGTCCCGGTCGTTCGGGGTGGTGATGATCAGGATTTCGCTTATCCCGGCCATCACCAGGGTCGAGAGGGGGTAATAGATCATCGGCTTGTCGAAGACCGGGAGGAGTTGCTTCGACACCGCACGGGTCAGGGGCCACAGCCGCGAGCCGGTGCCGCCGGCCAGGAGGATTCCACGCATGGGTGCACCCTATTCGAGAACGCAGGGGCCGGTGGGGGGCGGGGCGGGGGGCCGCTCGGGCGGCGGTAGACTACGCGCATTATGCGCATCCTCGTGACCGGCGGCGCCGGATTCATTGGTTCGGAGTTCGTCCGTCAGCTCCTCGGAGCGGACGAGAGCGCCCGGATCACCGTCTTTGACAAACTCACCTACTCGGGCGTCCTGGAGAACCTGGCCCCGGTGGCGGACCACCCGGGCTACGCCTTCGTCCAGGGCGACATCTGCGACGCGGACGCCGTGGACCAGGTCATGCCGGGCCACGACGTGGTGGTGCACTTCGCCGCCGAGTCCCACGTGGACCGCTCGATCGCCGGCGCGGGCCCCTTCGTCCTCACCAACGTCGTCGGCACCCAGGTGCTGCTCGACGCGGCCCGCAAGCACGGCGTCGGCCGCTTCGTGCACATCTCCACCGACGAGGTGTACGGCTCGATCAGCGAGGGCTCCTGGACCGAGACCTGGCCGCTGGAGCCGAACTCCCCGTACTCGGCCTCCAAGGCCTCCTCCGACCTGCTGGCGCTGGCCTACCACCGCACCCACGGCATGGACGTCGTGGTGACCCGCTGCTCCAACAACTACGGGCACTACCAGTTCCCGGAGAAGGTCATCCCGCTGTTCACCACCAACCTGATCGACGGCAAGAAGGTGCCGCTGTACGGCGACGGCGGCAACGTCCGCGACTGGCTGCACGTCTCGGACCACTGCCGGGGCATCGAGCTGGTCATGCGCGGCGGCCGCGCGGGTGAGGTCTACAACATCGGCGGCGGCACCGAGGCCACCAACAAGGAGCTGACCGGTCTGCTGCTGGAGGCCGCCGGCGCCGGCTGGGACATGGTCGAGCACGTCGAGGACCGCAAGGGCCACGACCTGCGCTACTCGATCGACATCAGCAAGATCCGCGAGGAACTCGGCTACGAACCGCAGGTCCGCTTCGAGGACGGCCTCGCCGCGACCATCGCCTGGTACCGCGAGAACCGCGCCTGGTGGGAGCCGCTGAAGCAGAAGGCGGCCCTGGCCAAGTGACCGCGAACGCCGCCGGCCGGGTGCGCTGGCTGGTCACCGGCGCGGCCGGGATGCTCGGACGGGACCTGCTGTCGGTGCTCGCCGCCGACCCGACCGCCGAAGTCACCGCGCTGCGCCGGGCGGACCTCGACATCACCGACGCCGCGGCCGTGCAGGCCGCGGTCGAGGGCCACGACCTCGTGGTCAACTGCGCCGCGTGGACCGACGTCGACGGTGCGGAGACCGAGGAGGAGGCCGCCACCGCCGTCAACGGCACCGGCGTGCGCCACCTGGCCGCGGCCTGCGCCAAGACCGGCGCCCGGCTGCTGCACGTCTCCACCGACTACGTCCTGCCGGGCGACGCCACCGAGCCCTGCCCGGAGGACGCCGCGACCGTGCCGGTCAACGCGTACGGCCGCAGCAAGCTGGTCGGCGAGCGCGCCGTCGCCGAGCTCCTCCCCGAGCACGGCTACGTCGTGCGCACCGCCTGGCTGTACGGCGAGCACGGGCCGAACTTCGTGGCCACCATGCTCAAGCTGGCCGCCCAGCGGGACACCCTGGACGTGGTCGACGACCAGCACGGCCAGCCGACCTGGTCGTACGCGCTGGCCGGCCGCCTGGTCGAGCTGGGCCGCGCCGCGCTCGCCGGACAGGCCCCGGCCGGGGTCTACCACGGCACCGCGAGCGGCCGGACCACCTGGTTCGGGCTGGCCCGCGAGACCTACGCGCTGAGCGGGCTCGACCCCGAGCGGATCCGCCCCACCACCTCGGAGGCGTTCGTCCGCCCGGCCGTCCGCCCGGCCTTCAGCGTGCTGGCCCACGACCGCTGGGCCGCCGCCGGGCTGGCACCGCTGCCCGAGTGGCGGGCCATGCTGGCCGCGGCCCTGGACAAGCCCGTCTTCGCCGAACTGGCCGCCACGGCCCGGACCACCGAGAGCGACAGATCTCAGTGAAGAACGCACTGACGAAGGTGACGGCCGCGCTACCGCCGGGAACCCTGGCGGTGGCCGGCGGCACCGTCGTCCTGGGCGCCGCCTCCTACATCCACCTCGGAGTGGCGGGCCACAGCCTGTCCGTCGACGACATGGCGAACGTCTCCCTGCTGTGGACGATCGTGATGTCCGTCGGCATCGGCGTCTTCTTCCCGATCGAGCAGGAGCTCACCCGGATCGTCGCGGCCCGTGCGGCGCTCGGCCACGGGGCCGCGCCGGTGCTGCGCCGGGCGACCCTGCTCACCGGCGGGATCCTCGGCGCGACCCTGCTCGTCCTCGGCGCCGCGTCCGGCCCGATCGCCCGGACGATGTTCCACGGCGACCGCTCGCTGGTTCTGGCACTCGGCGGGGCGTTCACCGGCATGGCCGTCTGCTACCTCACCCGCGGCGTCCTGGCCGGCCTCGGCCGGTTCGGCGCGTACGGCACCCAGCTCGGCCTCGACGGCGGGCTGCGGATCGGCCTGGCGTTCGCCTTCGGCGCGGCCGGGGTGCACTCGGCGCTCGCGTTCAGCCTGATCCTGGCCGTCGCGCCGGTCCTCGCCGCGATCGCCACGCTGCCGCCGCTGCTGCGGGCGGTCAAGCCCGGCGAGCAGGTCGCCTGGTCGGAGCTCTGCTCCGGCCTGGGCCTGCTGATCTGTTCCACGCTGCTCTCGCAGGTCGTGGTCAACGCCGCGGTGGTCAGCACCAAGCTGCTCGCGCCGTCCGACTCCGCGTTGATCGCCGCCCTGCTCAACGCGCTGGTGCTGGCCCGGGTGCCGCTGTTCGTCTTCGGCTCGCTGCAGGCCTCGCTGCTGAACGGCCTCTCCGCGGCGATCGCGGTCGGCGACCGGGCCGCGTTTACCGGTATGCTCCGCCGGATCGGCGCGGTGGTGGGCCTGCTCGGGCTGCTCGGCGGGATCCCGGCGGTCGTCCTCGGCCCCCGGCTGATCCAGGTGCTGTTCGGTGCCAAGCCGGTGCTCGGCTGTCTCGACTTCTTCTGGTTGTCCGCCGGAACCGTGGCGTACATGTTCGCGATGGTGCTCGGCCAGGCGCTGATGGTATTCAAGCGGCACAACCTCCAACTGCTCTGCTGGGCGGTCGGCACCGCGGTCCTCGCGGGGGTGACCTTCCTGCCGGGCGAGGTGTCCACCCGCGTGATCCTGGCCTACACGGCCGGTTCCGTGGCCACCGTCGTCGGTATGCTGGCGGTCCTGAGGCAGAGCTTCGGCCGTTCGGCGACGAACTCGGCCGGTCTCGTCCAGCAGTCGGACGACTCGGGCACCGCGGTGTTGAGCAGCCGGACGGCCGGTGAGTGACCGTGTCCGCCCCCCATCTTCAGATCGCCGCGCAGCAGCGCGGGCCAGACCCCATTCATGGAGCCTCCGTGTCCCAGTACGACGATGTTTGGCTGGTGATCCCGGCCTACAACGAGGGCCAGGTGATCGCCGACGTTGTGGAGGGGGCGCGAAAGACGTTCCCGAACATCGTCGTGGTCGATGACGGCAGCGGCGACGACTCGGCGAAGCACATCATGCGGACGGGCGCCCACCTGGTGCGCCACCCGGTCAACCTCGGCCAGGGCGCGGCCCTGCAGACCGGCCTCGCGTACGCGCTGGCCCAGCCCGGGGCCAAGTACTTCGCCACCTTCGACGCGGACGGCCAGCACCAGACCGCGGACGTCGAGAAGATGGTGGCGCTGCTGCGCGAGGGCGAGACCGACGTGGTCCTCGGCTCGCGCTTCATCGAGCAGAACGGCCAGGTGCCGTGGATCAAGCGGGTCGTCCTGCGGACCGCGGCCACCGTGAGCCCGACGGCGCGCAAGCTCAAGCTGACCGATGCCCACAACGGTCTGCGCGTGCTGAACCGTGAGGCCGCGGGCCGCCTGCGGATCACCATGAACGGCATGGCGCACGCCTCGGAGATCGTCAGCTTCCTCGCCGGCTCCGACCTTCGGGTCGCCGAGCTGCCGGTGGACATCCTGTACACCGACTACTCACGCGCCAAGGGTCAGTCCCTGATCAACGGCGTCAACATCATCTTCGACATCTCGCTGCGGGAGCGTAGCCGCCGATGAAATTCTTCTGGATCCAGCTGGTTCTCATTCTCGGCTCGGTCACTCTCGCCTTCATGTTCATCCGGCGATGGGACCGTGCCAACACCCGCGCCTGGAAGCGGATCGCGTTCTCGGTCTTCGTGGTCGTGAACATCTACGCGGTGCTGCGCCCCACCGACGTCACCTGGCTCGCCCACCAGCTGGGCGTCGGCCGGGGCACCGACCTGGTGCTGTACGTCATGGTGCTGGCGATGGGCTTCCTGACCCTCAACACCTTCCTGCGGTTCCGCTCGCTGGAGAAGAAGCTCACCGACCTGGCGCGCACCGTGGCGATCAACGAGGGCGCCCGGCTGAACGAGGAGCGCTTCGACCTGGACCTCCCGGTCTCGGCGCCGGTCGACCGCAGCAAGGCCTGAGCCCGTGGCGACCTTCGAGTTCATGCTGCCGTACTACGGCGACGTGGCACTGATGCAGGCGGCGGTCCGCAGCATCCTCGCGCAGACCGACGGGGACTTCCGGCTGACCGTCATCGACGACGGCAAGGAGCCGGAGGTCCCGGGCTGGTTCGCCGGACTCGGCGACGACCGGGTGCACTACCAGCGCAACGAGCAGAACCTCGGCATCACCAAGAACTTCCAGAAGTGCGTGGAGCTGTCCCGGGCCGACCACGTGGTCATCATGGGCTGCGACGACCTGCTGCACCCGCACTACCTGGAGACCGTCCGGGCGATCCTGCGCGCCAACCCCGACGTGGGCATGGTGCAGCCGGGCGTCGAGGTGATCGACGGCAACGGCGCGCTCAGCGCCGGCCTGGCCGACAACGTGAAGGAGCGCATCTACGCCCCGACCGTCAAGGGCCGGCGCCTGATGGGCGGCGAGGAGCTGGCGGCGAGCGTGCTGCGCGGCAACTGGCTCTACTTCCCGTCGATCTGCTGGCGGGGCGAGGCGCTGCGCGCGGTCAACTTCCGTGACGAGTACTCGGTGATCCAGGACCTGGCCCTGGTCGTCGACCTGCTGGAGCGCGGCGAGCAGATGATCGTGGACAACACCACGGTCGTCTTCCAGTACCGTCGGCACGCGGTGAGCGAGTCCTCGGTGCAGGCCTTCTCCGGCACCCGCTTCTCCGAGGCGGAGCGCTACTTCAACGCCGTGGCGGAGCGGATGGACGCCCGCGGCTGGCCCAAGGCCGCCCGCGCGGCCCGGTTCCGCAGCGCCTCCCGCCTGCACGCGCTGACCATGCTGCCGGGCGCGCTGCGCCGGGGGCAGCGGGACGGCGCCAAGGTGCTGGTCCGGCACGCCCTGACGGCCGGGAAGCGGCACGAGGGCTGAGCCGTACGACCGGCTCCGGGCGCGGCACCGCAGGGTGAACCGCCGCCCCGGAGCCGGTCGTTGTCGTCTGTGGAGGACGGCCGGCGCTGGCTCCGCCGGAACGGCGCGTGGCAGACTTCCGGTGCGATCCGACGTGCGGTGGGGCGAGCCGGAGCTCGCGGCGCCACCCGGGTCGGCCATGACGAGAACGTCAACTCACACAAGGTAGGGATGTGTCCCGGTGCAGCCGCTGATCGACTCTGCCCAAGCGCCCGACGGGCGGAGGCCGGGGGAGGACGACGGCGAGAACGCGCCCGCCACCCCGCCTCCGGCCGCGCTGGTCCGCCTGCGGGCGCTCGCCGCCCACCGGTGGTTCTGGCCGGCGGCGCTGCTGCTCGGCTACCTCGGACAGACCGCGTTCCGGCTGGTGCTGTCGGTCCACAACTACTTCCCCTCGGTGCACGCGGACGAGGACTCGTACCTCGTGATAGCGAGGGTCCTGGCCGGCCGCCCGACCACCGAGATGCCGGTCGGCGTGGTCATCCCCGGCGGGTACCCGCTGCTGATCTCGCCGGCGCTGCGGATCGCCGAGAACCCGGCGACCGCGTACCACCTGATCATGGGCATCAACGCGGTGCTGAACGCCCTGGTCTTCCCGCTGGTCTTCCTGGCGGCGCGCCGACTGGGCCTGTCCCGGCCGCACGCGTACCTGTCGGCGACGGCCGTGGCGCTGGTGCCGCCGGTGGTCTTCTACTCCCAGTTCGTCATGTCGGACACCGTTCTCCCGGTGCTCCTGCTGGCCTGGCTGGTCACCATGCACGGCTGGCTCTCGCCCGGCTCGACGCGCCGTCGCTCGCTCTACGCGGCGGGTACGGGCCTGGCGGCCGGCTACGCGATGGCCACCCACGACCGCGGCGGCGTGGTGGTGGCGCTGACCGCCCTCGTCCTGGTGGTGGTGCTGGCCTTCGGGTGGGCGCCGAGGCTCTCCGCGCTGGCCGGGATCGGCGCGCTCGGGGTCTCCGTGCTGGGCGCCAAGCTGCTGGCGGGCTTCGTCGAGAACCAGTTCAAGGACGTGCCGCCGAGCACCGTCGGCAACAAGGTCTTCGAGAACCTCGAGAACAGCAAGTACATCGGCACGATCATCGCCCGCACCTTCGGGCAGCTCTGGTACTTCATGACCTCCACGTACGGCTTCGGGGCGGTCGCCTTCGTGCTGTGCGTGGTGGCCGTGTTCCGCCGGGGGTTCTCGGTGGCCGAGCGCGTGGTGGCGTTCTGCATGATCGCCATGCTGTTCGGCACCGCCCTGGCCTCCGCGGCCGGTCTGGCGGACACCGACCGCGTGGACAACTGGGTGTACGCCCGGTACTGCGCCGTGCTGGTGCCGCTGTTCCTGGTGGTCGGCCTGGCCGCGCTGTTCCGGGCCGGGACGCGCTCGCTGCTGCGGCTGGCCCTGGTCGGCGTGGTGGTGATCGGGGTCATCCAGGTGTCCGTCACCGCGTACGCGGGCTCGGCGCTGAAGGAATGGGCCCTCCCGTGGACCGTGCCGGACGCGATGTTCCTCGCCTCGACCTGGGACAACCTGCACATGGGCCGTACGACGGTCGGTGCGCTGGCGGTGCTGGCCGCCTGCCTGCTGCTGCGGGTGGCGGGTGGTCGCCGGGTGGTCGCGGCCGTGGTGGGCTGCGTGACGCTCTTCGCCGCCTACGCGACCGTGGCGATCACCGACAACATCGCCGAGCCGCACGCCAGGACCCGTACGTACGAGGCCGTCGGCCTGGCCAAGGAGGCCGGCCTGCGCAAGGGCGACAGCGTGGTCCTGGACTGGGACTTCGACTGGGGCGCCCGGATGGCGCTGGCCTACGAGGTCTACTGGGGCCGGGTCTGGACGGACAACGTGAAGGCCGGCAACACCCCGCCGGAGAAGGCCACCGCCGTGCTGCTGTCGGCCGTCAAGGGCGCCGCGCCGGAGGCCAGCTGGCCGAAGCCGCAGCCGGGCTGGCACGTCGCGAAGTACAGCAAGGACCACGGCTGGGTGCTCTGGCGCAAGGGCTGATCCGCGCGATCACCCCATCGGGGCCGGTGAGGAGGACCTCACCGGCCCCGATTGGCATCCGGGCTGCTCCATGTGGCAGTATGTCCAAGTTGCTCGGTTGAGTGCCGATGCTGCGCGCCTCCCGCCGGGAGGACCGGAAGCGAGTCCCACGTACTCGTCGTTCCCGTGATGGCCGTCAAGCGTGAGTTCTACGCCACGGCAGCTGCGGGGCGAAAGTACGGGAATCTTCCGGGAAGCGTGAGCGGGGTCTCGGCCCGGCACCCCCCACCCCGAAGTTCGAAACCGACGAGTTTCTTCGCCGGTTTTTTGCAAGCGCGAAGGCGACACGCCCGAGCGCGGGGGTCGGAGGGGAAGTCGTGAAGTAACTAAGGACAAAGGACTACTGAGTAGCCATGGCGGGACAGAAGATCCGCATCCGGCTCAAGGCCTACGACCACGAGGTCATCGACTCCTCGGCGAAGAAGATCGTCGAGACGGTGATCCGTACTGGTGCGCAGGTCGCAGGCCCGGTGCCGCTGCCCACTGAGAAGAACGTGTACTGCGTCATCCGCTCGCCGCACAAGTACAAGGACTCGCGCGAGCACTTCGAGATGCGTACTCACAAGCGTCTGATCGACATCCTCGACCCCACGCCGAAGACGGTTGACTCGCTCATGCGTCTCGACCTGCCGGCTGGCGTCGACATCGAGATCAAGCTCTGAGAGGCGCACCGAAGATGGCTAAGCAGATTAAGGGCATCCTGGGCGAGAAGCTCGGCATGACCCAGGTCTGGGACGAGAACAACCGGATCGTTCCGGTGACCGTCGTCAAGGCTGGGCCCAATGTCGTGACCCAGGTCCACACCGCCGACAGCCCGGCCGGCTACAGCGCCGTCCAGCTCGGCTTCGGCGAGATCGACCCCCGCAAGGTGAACAAGCCCCTCGCGGGCCACTTCGCCAAGGCCGGTGTCACCCCCCGCCGCCACCTGGTCGAGCTGCGTACCTCGGACGCGTCCGAGTACACCCTGGGCCAGGAGATCACCGCCGAGCTGTTCGAGGCGGGTGTCAAGGTCGACGTGACCGGCACCTCCAAGGGCAAGGGCTTCGCCGGTGTCATGAAGCGTCACAACTTCAAGGGCCTCGGCGCCGGCCACGGCACCCAGCGCAAGCACCGCTCGCCCGGTTCCATCGGTGGCTGCGCCACCCCGGGCCGCGTGTTCAAGGGCCTGCGCATGGCGGGTCGGATGGGCCACGAGCGTGTGACCACCCAGAACCTGACCGTGCACGCGGTCGACGCGGAGAAGGGCCTGCTCCTCATCAAGGGCGCCGTCCCGGGCCCGAACGGCGGCCTCGTCCTCGTCCGCACCGCGGCGAAGGGGCTGTGAAAATGAGTACCATTGACATCCTGTCGCCGGCTGGCGACAAGACCGGCAGCATCGAGCTGCCGGCCGAGATCTTCGACGCGAAGGTCAGCGTTCCGCTGATGCACCAGGTCGTCGTGGCGCAGCTCGCTGCGGCCCGTCAGGGCACCCACAAGACCAAGACTCGTGGCGAGGTCCGCGGTGGCGGCAAGAAGCCGTACCGCCAGAAGGGCACCGGCCGCGCCCGTCAGGGCTCGACCCGTGCGCCGCAGTTCGCCGGCGGTGGCGTCGTGCACGGTCCCGTGCCGCGCGACTACTCGCAGCGGACCCCGAAGAAGATGATCGCCGCCGCCCTGCGCGGTGCGCTCACCGACCGGGCCCGCCACAACCGCATCCACGTCATCACCGACGTGACCGCGACCGAGGCGCCGTCGACCAAGGCCGCCAAGAGCCTGTTCGGCAAGATCACCGAGCGCAAGAACGTCCTCCTGGTCGTCGAGCGCGAGGACGAGCTGGGCCTGAAGTCCGCTCGCAACCTGCCGCACGTGCACATCCTGGACGCCGGTCAGCTGAACACCTACGACGTGCTCGTCTCCGACGATGTGGTCTTCACCCAGGCTGCCTTCGAGCGTTTCGTGGCCGGTCCGGCCGCGTCCGCCAAGGCTGTGGCTGCTGAGGGCGAGCTCGAAGGGAGCGCCGCCTGATGGCTGCAGAGATCACGAGCAAGACGTTCACGGACCCCCGTGACGTCCTGGTGAAGCCGGTTATCTCGGAGAAGAGCTACTCGCTCCTCGACGAGAACAAGTACACGTTCATCGTGTCGCCGGGCGCCAACAAGACCCAGATCAAGCAGGCCGTCGAGGCGGTCTTCTCGGTCAAGGTCGAGGCTGTCAACACGATCAACCGTCAGGGCAAGCGCAAGCGCTCCAAGACGGGCATGGGCAAGCGCAAGGACACCAAGCGCGCCATCGTGACGCTGGCCGAGGGCAACCGCATCGACATCTTCGGTGGTCCGGTCTCCTGAACAAGGAGATCGTGATCGTCGATTAGGACGAGGACGAGAGAGCCAAATGGGCATCCGCAAGTACAAGCCGACTACGCCGGGCCGTCGCGGCTCCAGCGTGGCCGACTTCGTAGAAATCACGCGGTCCACGCCGGAGAAGTCGCTGGTTCGCCCCCTGCACAGCAAGGGCGGCCGTAACAACGCCGGTCGTGTCACTGCTCGCCACCAGGGTGGCGGTCACAAGCGCGCCTACCGCGTGATCGACTTCCGTCGTCACGACAAGGACGGCGTGCCGGCCAAGGTCGCGCACATCGAGTACGACCCGAACCGCACCGCGCGCATCGCGCTCCTGCACTACGCGGACGGCGAGAAGCGCTACATCATCGCGCCGCGCGGCATCGCGCAGGGTGACCGGATCGAGAACGGCGCTGGCGCCGACATCAAGCCGGGCAACAACCTGCCGCTGCGCAACATCCCGGTTGGTACCACCATCCACGCGGTGGAGCTGCGTCCCGGCGGCGGGGCCAAGCTGGCCCGCTCGGCCGGCTCCGGCATCCAGCTGCTGGCGCGTGAGGGCAAGATGGCGCACCTGCGCATGCCCTCCGGTGAGATCCGCCTGGTGGACGCGCGCTGCCGCGCGACCGTCGGCGAGGTCGGCAACGCCGAGCAGTCGAACATCAACTGGGGCAAGGCCGGCCGTATGCGCTGGAAGGGCGTCCGCCCGACCGTGCGTGGTGTCGCCATGAACCCGATCGACCACCCGCACGGTGGTGGTGAGGGTAAGACCTCCGGTGGTCGCCACCCGGTCTCGCCGTGGGGTAAGCCCGAGGGCCGCACCCGTCGCCCGAACAAGGCGTCGGACAAGCTCATCGTGCGCCGCCGCAAGACCAACAAGAAGCGCTAGGAGCAGGTCAGATGCCGCGCAGTCTTAAGAAGGGCCCCTTCATCGACGGCCACCTCATCAAGAAGGTGGACGTTCAGAACGAGGCGGGTACCCAGAACGTCATCAAGACCTGGTCCCGTCGTTCCGTGATCAGCCCGAGCATGCTCGGTCACACGATCGCGGTGCACGATGGCCGCAAGCACGTCCCGGTGTTCGTCACCGAGTCGATGGTCGGCCACAAGCTCGGCGAGTTCGCTCCGACCCGCACGTTCCGCGGTCACGTCAAGGACGACCGCAAGTCGAAGCGTCGCTAAGTCGCCTGAGCTTCAGCGCCAGAACGACTCAATGACTTACTCCATTAAGGGGACAACCATGGAAGCCAGGGCCCAGGCGCGGTACATCCGCGTCACGCCCATGAAGGCCCGCCGCGTGGTGGACCTCATCCGTGGCCTGAACGCCACGGAGGCCCAGGCCGTCCTGCGTTTCGCTCCGCAGGCCGCCACCGTGCCGGTCGGCAAGGTGCTCGACAGCGCCATTGCCAACGCCGCGCACAACTACAACCACTCCAACGTGGACGACCTCTACATCTCCGAGGCGTACGTTGACGAGGGCCCGACCCTGAAGCGGTTCCGTCCGCGTGCCCAGGGCCGCGCCTACCGGATCCGCAAGCGGACCAGCCACATCACCGTGGTCGTCAGCAGCAAGGAAGGGACCCGGTAATGGGCCAGAAGGTTAACCCGCACGGGTTCCGCCTCGGCATCAGCACGGACTTCAAGTCCCGCTGGTACGCCGACAAGCTGTACAAGGACTACGTCAAGGAAGACGTTGCCATTCGTCGCATGATGACGAAGGGCATGGAGCGCGCCGGCATCTCCAAGGTCGAGATCGAGCGCACCCGCGACCGCGTCCGCGTCGACATCCACACCGCCCGCCCCGGCATCGTCATCGGTCGCCGTGGCACCGAGGCCGACCGCATCCGCGGCGACCTGGAGAAGCTGACCGGCAAGCAGGTCCAGCTGAACATCCTCGAGGTCAAGAACCCCGAGCTGGACGCCCAGCTCGTGGCTCAGGGCGTCGCGGAGCAGCTGTCCTCCCGCGTCTCCTTCCGCCGTGCCATGCGCAAGTCGATGCAGGGCACCATGAAGTCCGGCGCCAAGGGCATCAAGGTCCAGTGCTCCGGTCGTCTCGGCGGCGCCGAGATGAGCCGTTCGGAGTTCTACCGCGAGGGCCGTGTGCCGCTGCACACCCTGCGCGCGAACGTCGACTACGGCTTCTTCGAGGCCAAGACGACCTTCGGCCGCATCGGCGTGAAGGTCTGGATCTACAAGGGCGACGTCAAGAACATCGCCGAGGTCCGCGCTGAGAACGCCGCTGCCCGCTCGGGCAACCGCCCGGCCCGTCCCGAGGGTGGTCGTCCCGCCCGCGGTGGCGAGCGCCGTGGTGGCGAGCGCGGTGGCCGTGGCCGTCGCCCCGCCGCTGCCGAGGCTCAGGCCCCGGTCGCCGCCGAGGCTCCGGCTGCTGAGAACACCGGAACGGAGGCCTGACCCCAATGCTGATCCCCCGTCGGGTCAAGCACCGCAAGCAGCACCACCCGAAGCGCCGTGGCGCTGCCAAGGGTGGCACCGAGCTGGCGTTCGGCCAGTTCGGCATCCAGGCCGTCACCCCGGCCTACGTGACGAACCGTCAGATCGAGTCCGCTCGTATCGCGATCACCCGTCACATCCGCCGTGGCGGCAAGGTCTGGATCAACATCTACCCGGACCGTCCGCTCACCAAGAAGCCGGCCGAGACCCGCATGGGTTCCGGTAAGGGTTCGCCGGAGTGGTGGATCGCGAACGTGCACCCGGGTCGGGTCATGTTCGAGCTGTCGTACCCGAACGAGAAGGTTGCTCGCGAGGCGCTCACCCGCGCCGCGCACAAGCTGCCGATGAAGTGCCGGATTGTCCGGCGCGAGGACGGTGAGAGCTGATGTCGGCCGCTACCAAGGCTGCTGAGCTTCGCTCGCTGGACAACGAGGGTCTCGTTGCCAAGCTTCGCGAGGCCAAGGAGGAGCTGTTCAACCTCCGCTTCCAGGCGGCGACCGGGCAGCTCGACAACCACGGACGGCTCAAGCTCGTCCGTAAGGACATCGCGCGGATCTACACCCTGATGCGCGAGCGCGAGCTGGGCATCGAGACGGTGGAGAACGCCTGATGACTGAGAACACCAACGAGACGCGCGGTTTCCGCAAGACCCGTGAGGGTCTCGTCGTCAGCGACAAGATGGACAAGACCGTCGTCGTCGCCGTCGAGGACCGCGTCAAGCACGCTCTGTACGGCAAGGTCATCCGCCGTACGAACAAGCTGAAGGCGCACGACGAGGCCAACGCCTGCGGCATCGGCGACCGGGTCCTCCTCGCGGAGACCCGCCCGCTGTCCGCGACGAAGCGCTGGCGCGTCGTCGAGATCCTCGAGAAGGCCAAGTAACGAAGCCGATGTGGTACGGCCGTATGTGCAGCGGGTCCCCCGGGGACGCCGATGTGAGCAGCGGCCGGCCCGTCGACTCTCGTTGACGATCAGGAGAAAGCTGTGATCCAGCAGGAGTCGCGACTGCGTGTTGCCGACAACACTGGTGCCAAGGAGATCCTTTGCATCCGTGTTCTCGGTGGCTCCGGTCGCCGCTACGCCGGAATCGGGGACGTCATCGTCGCGACCGTCAAGGACGCGATCCCCGGTGGTTCGGTGAAGAAGGGTGACGTCGTCAAGTGCGTCGTCGTCCGCACCGTCAAGGAGCGTCGTCGTCCGGATGGCTCGTACATCCGCTTCGACGAGAACGCCGCTGTCGTGCTGAAGAACACCGAGGGTGACCCCCGTGGCACCCGCATCTTCGGCCCGGTCGGCCGCGAGCTGCGCGACAAGAAGTTCATGAAGATCATCTCGCTGGCGCCGGAGGTGCTCTAACCCATGGCGAACAGCATGAAGATCAAGAAGGGTGACCTGGTTCAGGTCATCACCGGCAAGGACAAGGGCAAGCAGGGCAAGGTCATCCAGGCCATGCCGGCTGAGAACAAGGTCCTGGTCGAGGGTGTGAACCGGGTCAAGAAGCACACCAAGCCGGGTCCGGGCACTCAGGGTGGCATCGTCACCGTCGAGGCCCCGGTTCACGTCTCCAACGTCCAGCTGGTCGTGGAGAAGGACGGCAAGAAGGTCGTCACCCGCGTTGGCTACCGCTTCGACGACGAGGGCAACAAGATCCGCGTTGCCAAGCGAACCGGTGAGGACATCTGATGTCTGAGACGTCTGTTGAGAAGGTGACCCCCCGTCTCAAGGAGCGTTACAACTCCGAGATCAAGGGTCAGCTGCACGAGCAGTTCTCGTACGAGAACGTCATGCTGGTCCCCGGCCTGGTCAAGGTCGTGGTCAACATGGGTGTCGGCGAGGCCGCCCGTGACAGCAAGCTGATCGAGGGCGCGATCCGCGACCTGACCGCGATCACCGGTCAGAAGCCGGCCGTGACCAAGGCTCGCAAGTCCATCGCGCAGTTCAAGCTGCGCGAGGGCCAGCCGATCGGCACGCACGTCACCCTCCGTGGTGACCGCATGTGGGAGTTCCTGGACCGTCTGGTGTCGCTGGCCCTGCCGCGTATCCGTGACTTCCGCGGCCTCTCCCCGAAGCAGTTCGACGGCCGTGGCAACTACACCTTCGGTCTGACCGAGCAGGTTATGTTCCACGAGATCGACCAGGACAAGGTCGACCGTCAGCGCGGTATGGACATCACCGTCGTGACCACCGCTCAGACCGACGACGAGGGCCGGGCGCTCCTGCGCGCTCTGGGCTTCCCGTTCAAGGAGGCGTGAGCCAATGGCGAAGAAGTCCCTCATTGCGAAGTCCGAGCGCAAGCCGAAGTTCGGCGTCCGGGCCTACACCCGGTGCCAGCGCTGCGGCCGTCCGCACTCGGTGTACCGCAAGTTCGGCCTCTGCCGTGTGTGCCTCCGTGAGATGGCGCACCGCGGCGAGCTGCCGGGCGTGACCAAGAGCTCCTGGTAGTCCTCTCCCCGTAGAGGGCCAGCACTCTAGGCACAGCTAACAGAGCAGAGGTGCCCGATCCCACACCGGCTCGTTTTGGGCCTCCTTGCGGAATCCCGTAAGGTTGTGGGGTCGGGCCCCCTGCCACGGCCTCCCCATGGATGTCCGTGGTCCTCTTCTGGGAGGGCTCGCACCCAGTCTTACTACGTCGTAGGTCCCCTGCGCTTGTGCCCCTGACGAACTCGCGAGAGTGCGACGGGGGGACCTGGTGCGGAGAAACCACGGCGAGAGAGGCCTGAGGCCATCATGACCATGACCGACCCCATCGCAGACATGCTCACGCGTCTGCGTAACGCGAACTCGGCGTACCACGACACCGTGGCGATGCCGGCTAGCAAGATCAAGGCGCACGTCGCCCAGATCCTGCAGCAGGAGGGGTACATCTCCTCCTACAAGGTTGAGGAGCCCGTCGAGGGCGAGGTCGGCAAGAAGCTGACCATCGAGCTCAAGTTCGGCCCCAACCGTGAGCGCTCCATCGCCGGCATCAAGCGCATCAGCAAGCCGGGTCTGCGCGTTTACGCAAAGTCCACCAACCTGCCGAAGGTGCTCGGCGGCCTGGGCGTGGCGATCATCTCCACGTCCTCCGGTCTCCTCACCGACAAGCAGGCTGCCAAGAAGGGCGTAGGCGGAGAAGTTCTCGCCTACGTCTGGTAATTCGGGAAACGGAGGTACAGCAATGTCGCGCATTGGACGGCTGCCCATCCCGGTTCCCGCCGGCGTGGACGTCACCATCGATGGCCAGGCGGTCTCGGTGAAGGGCCCCAAGGGCACCCTCACCCACCACGTCGCCGCGCCGATCGAGATCGGCAAGGGCGAGGACGGCACGCTGCTCGTCACCCGCCCCAACGACGAGCGTCAGTCGAAGGCCCTGCACGGCCTTTCCCGCACGCTGGTGGCGAACATGATCACCGGCGTGACCGCGGGCTACCGCAAGTCGCTGGAGATCAGCGGTGTTGGCTATCGAGTCCTGGCGAAGGGCTCCGACATGGAGTTCCAGCTCGGCTACAGCCACCCGATCCTGGTCGAGGCCCCGGAGGGCATCACCTTCGTCGTCGAGTCGGCCACCAAGTTCCACGTGGACGGCATCGACAAGCAGAAGGTCGGCGAGGTCGCCGCGAAGATCCGCAAGCTGCGCAAGCCCGACCCGTACAAGGCCAAGGGCGTCAAGTACGCGGGCGAGGTCATCCGCCGCAAGGTCGGAAAGAGTGGTAAGTAAGCGATGAGCGTCTCTGTCAAGATCGGCAAGGGCAACGCCTACAAGAGCGCCGCTCGTAAGCGCCGCGCGATCCGCGTTCGCAAGCGCGTCGTCGGCACCGAGGTGCGTCCGCGCCTCGTGGTGACGCGCTCGAACCGTCACATGGTCGCCCAGGTCATCGACGACGCCAAGGGTCACACCCTGGCGTCGGCGTCCACCCTCGACGTGTCCATCAAGGGCGCCGAGGGCGACAAGACCGAGCTGGCCAAGAAGGTCGGGAGCCTGGTCGCCGAGCGCGCCAAGGCCGCCGGCATCGAGGCGGTCGTCTTCGACCGCGCGGGCAACCGGTACGCAGGCCGCATCGCCGCTCTGGCCGATGCTGCCCGTGAGGCCGGGCTCGACTTCTAAGCCGCTCGTCGGCTCAGTCGACGGACGTAATCGAGAGAGGTAATTCCAATGGCTGGACCCCAGCGCCGCGGTAGCGGCGCCGGCGGCGGCACCGGCGGTGGCGAGCGGCGCGACCGTAAGCGCGACGACCGGGGCAACGCCCCCGCCGTCGAGAAGACCGCTTACGTCGAGCGTGTCGTTGCGATCAACCGTGTCGCCAAGGTTGTCAAGGGTGGTCGTCGTTTCAGCTTCACCGCGCTGGTCGTGGTGGGCGACGGTGACGGCACCGTAGGTGTCGGCTACGGGAAGGCGAAGGAGGTTCCGGCCGCCATCGCCAAGGGTGTTGAGGAGGCCAAGAAGAACTTCTTCAAGGTCCCCCGTATCCAGGGCACCATCCCGCACCCGATCCAGGGTGAGAAGGCCGCCGGCGTCGTGCTGCTGAAGCCCGCCGCCCCCGGTACCGGTGTTATCGCCGGTGGTCCGGTGCGCGCCGTCCTGGAGTGCGCCGGCATCCACGACATCCTGTCGAAGTCGCTCGGCTCGGACAACGCGATCAACATCGTGCACGCCACCGTGGCCGCTCTGAAGGGCCTCGTGCGCCCCGAGGAGATCGCCGCCCGCCGTGGCCTGCCGCTGGAGGACGTTGCTCCCGCCGCTCTGCTGCGGGCTCGTGCTGCAGGGGTGAGCGCCTGATGGCTCGCCTGAAGATCACGCAGACCAAGTCGTACATCGGCAGCAAGCAGAACCACCGTGACACCCTGCGTTCGCTTGGTCTCAAGCGCATGCACGACGTCGTGGTGAAGGAGGACCGTCCCGAGATCCGCGGGATGGCCCACACGGTCCGTCACCTGGTGACGGTTGAGGAGGTGGACTGATCATGGGCGACAACCCGATCAAGATCCACAACCTGCGTCCCGCCCCGGGTGCCAAGACCGACAAGATCCGCGTGGGTCGTGGTGAGGGTTCCAAGGGCAAGACCGCCGGTCGTGGTACCAAGGGCACCAAGGCCCGCTACCAGGTTCCGCAGCGCTTCGAGGGTGGCCAGATGCCGCTCCACATGCGCCTGCCGAAGCTGAAGGGCTTCAAGAACCCGTTCAAGATCACGTTCCAGGTTGTCAACCTCGACAAGCTGGCCGAGCTCTACCCGCAGGGTGGCGAGGTCACCGTCGAGGACCTGGTCGCCAAGGGCGCGGTTCGCAAGAACTCCCTCGTCAAGGTGCTCGGCACCGGCGAGGTCTCGGTTGCGCTGCAGGTGACGGTCGACGCCGTCTCCGGCTCGGCCGCCGAGAAGATCAAGGCCGCCGGCGGTACGGTCAACGAGCTCATCTGAGCCCGCTGACACCCGGCTTCGAGCCCCGCACCTCCTCCGGGAGGTGCGGGGCTCGCGCCTTTTCCGGCACCGTGCGGGTGCCGACGGCCCGATTCCGCCGCGCCGAGGTCGCGGCGGGACACCCGGCGGTCGCGCCCCCGCGGGGCCGTCGTTCTTTTGTGTGGCAAACCCGGGCATCCCGTACCCCGTGAGTGGGGGACGGGCCGTACGCGCTTCTTAGGAGTGGCCGCGCACTGTTAGAGTCCGTGGAGTTCCCTTGTAGGCTGCGCGTAGGCTCGCCTGTGCCGTCTGTACGGGAGCCCGTACCGCAAACTCCCATTCAGGACCGACCCTCCCGCCGACGACGTGCGGGAGGCGCAGGAGGCACCGTGCTCAGTGCGTTCGCGCGGGCGTTCCAGACGCCCGACCTGCGCAAGAAGCTGCTGTTCACGCTGGGCATCATGGTGCTGTTCCGGCTGGGCTCGCACATTCCGATGCCGGGCGTGAGTTTCACGGCCGTGAACGAGTGTGTGAAGGAGACCAAGAACAGCGGCCTCTTCGGGCTCGTCAACCTGTTCAGCGGTGGCGCGCTCCTCCAGTTGACGATCTTCGCCCTCGGCATCATGCCGTACATCACGGCGAGCATCATCCTCCAGCTCCTCACCGTCGTGATCCCGCGGCTCGAGGCGCTGAAGAAGGAGGGCCAGGCCGGCCAGGCCAAGATCACCCAGTACACCCGCTACCTCACCATCGCGCTCGCCGTGCTCCAGGGCACCGGCATCATCGCGACGGCCTCCAGCGGTGCCCTGTTCTCCGGTTGCCCGGTGGCCAACCAGATCGTCCCCGACACCGGGGTGTTCCGGATCGCCGTCATGGTCCTCACGATGACCGCCGGCACCAGCGTGATCATGTGGCTGGGCGAGCTGATCACCGACCGCGGCATCGGCAACGGCATGTCGCTGCTGATCTTCACCTCGATCGCGGCCCAGTTCCCGTCCTCGATGTGGGCGATCAAGCAGTCCGGCACCATCGGCGGCGGCTGGGTCGAGTTCCTCTCGGTGGTCGCGGTCGGCATCATCGTCGTGATGCTGGTCATCTTCGTCGAGCAGGCCCAGCGCCGGATCCCGGTCCAGTACGCGAAGCGGATGATCGGCCGCCGGGCGTTCGGCGGGACCTCGACCTACATCCCGCTCAAGGTGAACCAGGCCGGTGTCATCCCGGTCATCTTCGCCTCGTCGCTGCTGTACATCCCGGCCCTGGTGGTCCAGCTGACCAACAGCCAAGCGGGTTGGGCCACGTGGATCCGGACGAACTTCGTCAAGGGTGACCACCCGATCTACATGGCGACCTACTTCCTGCTGATCGTCTTCTTCGCCTTCTTCTACGTCGCGATCTCCTTCAACCCCGAAGAAGTTGCCGACAATATGAAGAAGTATGGTGGGTTCATCCCGGGCATCCGGGCCGGCCGGCCGACGGCCGAGTACCTGAACTACGTGCTGACCCGAATCACGTGGCCGGGTTCGCTCTACCTGGGCCTGATCGCGTTGATCCCGATGATCGCCCTGGTCGCCTTCGGACAGCAGACCAACTTCCCGTTCGGCGGCACCAGCGTGCTCATCGTCGTCGGCGTCGGACTCGAAACTGTGAAGCAGATCGAGAGCCAGCTCCAGCAGCGCAATTACGAAGGGTTCCTCCGCTGATGCGAATCGTCCTCGTTGGTCCTCCCGGGGCCGGGAAGGGTACTCAGGCGCACCTGCTCGCCAAGACCCTGTCCATCCCCCATATCTCCACCGGAGACCTGTTCCGCGCCAACATCGGCCAGGGCACCCCGCTGGGGCTCGAGGCCAAGGGCTACATGGATGCGGGCCGGCTCGTGCCGGACGAGGTCACCATCGGGATGGCCAAGGACCGGATGCTCCAGTCCGACGCCGCCAACGGCTTCCTGCTCGACGGCTTCCCGCGCAACCTGGGGCAGGCCAAGGCGCTCGACGAGTTCCTCGCCGAGCAGGGCATCAAGCTGGACGGCGTCCTGGACCTGGAGGTCCCCGAGGACGAGGTCGTGAAGCGGATCGCGGGCCGTCGCCTGTGCCGCAACAACGGCAGCCACGTGTTCCACGTGGCGTACAACCCGCCGAAGGCCGAGGGCGTCTGCGACGAGTGCGGCGGCGAGCTGTTCCAGCGCTCGGACGACACCGAGGAGGCCGTGCGGGTCCGGCTGGAGGAGTACCACTCCAAGACCGAGCCGATCATCGGCTACTACCAGGACCAGGGGCTGCTGGTGACCATCCCGGCCCTCGGCACGGTGGACGAGGTCACCGCGCGCGCGATCGAGGCGCTGAAGCAGGACAGCTGAGTCTCTCGGCGAACGTACGACGGTACGGCCGGGTCGCCCGCCCAGCGGGCGGCCCGGCCGTTTCGGCGTCGTACGGTGGTAGGCAGTGGCAATCCGGACTTGGAAGGCGTGACCAGATGGTGGAGATCAAGACCCCCGAGCAGATCGCGAAGATGCGAGCGGCCGGGCTGGTCGTCGCCGAGGCCCTCAAGGCCTGCCGCGAGGCGGTCGCTCCGGGGGTGACCACCCAGGAGCTCAACGACATCGCGGACAAGGTCATCACCGACCACGGCGCCACCTCGAACTTCCGTGCCCACCACGGCGGCCTCTGGTTCCCGGGAGTGATCTGCGCCTCGGTGAACAACGAGGTCGTGCACGGCATCCCGGGTGACCGGGTGCTGCAGGAGGGCGACCTCATCTCGATCGACTGCGGCGCCATCCTGGACGGCTGGCACGGCGACTCGGCCATCTCCGTGGCCGTCGGCGAGGTCCGCCCCGAGGTCGAGATGCTGAGCCGGGTCACCGAGGGCTCCATGTGGGCCGGCATCGCGCAGATGAAGAAGAACAACCGCCTGGTCGACGTCTCCAAGGCGATCGAGGGCTACATCCGCCGCCAGCCGCTGCCGCCGAAGGGCAAGTGGGGCATCACCGAGGGCTACGGCGGCCACGGCATCGGCACCGCGATGCACATGGAGCCGCACGTGCTGAACTACGTCGAGCGCGGCCGCGGCAAGGGCCCGAAGCTGGTCCCCGGCACCGTGCTGGCGATCGAGCCGATGGTCTCGCTGGGCACTCCGCACACCACCGTGCTGGACGACGAGTGGACGGTCGTCACCAACGACGGCACCTGGGCCTCGCACTGGGAGCACTCGGTGGCCGTCACCGAGGAGGGCCCGCTGGTGCTGACCGCCTTCGACGGCGGCAAGGCCGAACTGGCGAAGCTGGGCATCACCGCAGCTCCGGACCCGCTCGCGTAGTCGAGGCGCGGCCCGGGCGCCGTCGCGGCAAGGGGGCAGAGCCCTGGAGGTTTGGACCTCCAGGGCTTTTGTCCTATTTTTATCGGCTGACAGTGGTCCACTGTGACCCGACTGGTTCACGAGCGATGCAGGAGAGAGCAAGTGCTCAAGGGATTCCGCGACTTCATGATGCGCGGCAACGTCGTCGACATGGCCGTCGGTGTGGTCATCGGTGCGGCGTTCACCGCGGTCGTGACCGGTTTCGTGTCCGCCTTCCTCACCCCGCTCGTCGGCGTGGTGGTCGGCGCGGCCGGCGACTTCAGCTCGTACAAGGCGACGGTGGCCGGAGTCACCTTCCCCTACGGTCAGTTCCTCAACGTGCTGATCGCGTTCGTGATGACCGCCGCGGTGCTGTACTTCTTCGTGGTGCTGCCGATCACCAAGGCGACCGCGCGCTACCTGCCGAAGAAGCCGAAGGCCCCGAAGCGCCCCTGCCCCGAGTGCCTGACGGAGATCCCCCAGGCCGCCCGCCGCTGCTCGGCCTGCACCGCCCAGGTCGAGCCGCTGAGCGCCCCCGTCGGAGTCTGACGCGGCGCGAGCCGCGCACCGCTCCGCGGGACCTCCGTTTTGGTCCACCGGACGCGCTGGCGTAGGATGGACCGTCGGCTCACTCGTAGCGTGCTTCAGCGCGCCCTCTTCCCCTCGGGGACGGGGTGAACCCAGGTTCGCACGAGCGTTCCGCATACGGTAGCCGGTCCCGGAAGGTGGATCTCGCAGTTCATGGCTAAGAAGCAAGGCGCCATTGAGATCGAGGGCACCGTGATCGAGTCTCTTCCGAACGCGATGTTCAAGGTCGAGCTGCAGAACGGTCACAAGGTCCTCGCGCACATCAGTGGCAAGATGCGCATGCACTACATCCGCATCCTGCCGGACGACCGGGTCGTCGTGGAGCTCAGCCCCTACGACCTCACGCGCGGGCGGATCGTCTACCGCTACAAGTAAGAACGTCAGACTCTAGACCCGGAGAACCTGAACATGAAGGTCAAGCCGAGCGTCAAGAAGATCTGCGACAAGTGCAAGGTGATCCGCCGTCACGGCCGGGTCATGGTGATCTGCGACAACCTGCGTCACAAGCAGCGCCAGGGCTGATCTCTCCCCAGCATTTCTCGTAGTACTTCGCGCGACGCGAAAACGTCATAAGCGGGCTACCCGATCCGTCCCCCGTGGACGGACTGCCGCCCCCGGTCAGAGGCCGGGGCTCCATCGTCGAGAGGCGAAGGGGTAGGTAGCACGCAAGACCTCTGAAGAACCACAGGAGCCTTGAATGGCACGCCTCGCCGGCGTTGATCTCCCCCGTGAGAAGCGGATCGAGATCGCCCTTACCTACGTGTACGGCATCGGTCGTACCCGCGCCCAGCAGACCCTGGCCGAGACCGGCGTCAACCCGGATGTCCGCGTTCGCGACATCTCCGAGGAAGACCTCGTCAAGCTGGGCCAGTACATCGACGCCAACTACACGGTCGAGGGTGACCTCCGCCGTGAGGTGGCCGCCGACATCCGCCGCAAGGTCGAGATCGGCTGCTACGAGGGTCTGCGTCACCGCCGTGGCCTGCCGGTCCGCGGCCAGCGCACCCACACCAACGCGCGTACCCGCAAGGGCCCGCGTCGCGCGATCGCCGGCAAGAAGAAGCCGGGCAAGAAGTAGTCCGTCCCGTCACCGGACATCCCTCCGGCCCGCGGGTCAGCGGACCGACCACCTCAGTAGGAGAACAGACTTATGCCCCCCAAGGGTCGTCAGGCTGCCGGCGCGAAGAAGATCCGCCGCAAGGAAAAGAAGAACGTCGCTCACGGCCACGCGCACATCAAGAGCACGTTCAACAACACCATCGTTTCGATCACCGACCCCGCGGGCAACGTGATCTCCTGGGCCTCCGCCGGCCACGTCGGCTTCAAGGGCTCGCGCAAGTCCACCCCGTTCGCCGCGCAGATGGCCGCCGAGGCCGCTGCCCGTCGCGCGCAGGAGCACGGCATGCGCAAGGTTGACGTCTTCGTGAAGGGTCCGGGCTCCGGCCGCGAGACCGCGATCCGTTCGCTCCAGGCCACCGGCCTGGAGGTCGGCTCGATCCAGGACGTCACCCCCACCCCGCACAACGGCTGCCGTCCGCCGAAGCGCCGCCGCGTCTGACGCAGCGCCTTCGGGCACGCTGGGTTTGCTTCAAAACCTCGTACGGGCTCCCACGTAGTGATTCGTCGCTGCTCGCGGGAGCCCGTACGCTTGGTCCTGTCGGCATCAAATAGTGGGTGCCGAAGACAATCGGAGGAACATCCCCCATGCTTATCGCTCAGCGCCCCTCGCTGACCGAAGAGGTCGTCGACGAGTTCCGCTCGCGGTTCGTGATCGAGCCGCTGGAGCCGGGCTTCGGCTACACCCTCGGCAACTCCCTGCGCCGCACGCTCCTGTCGTCGATCCCGGGTGCCGCTGTCACCAGCATCCGCGTCGACGGCGTCCTGCACGAGTTCACCACCGTGCCGGGCGTCAAGGAGGACGTGACCGACCTCATCCTCAACATCAAGCAGCTGGTCGTCTCCTCGGAGCACGACGAGCCGGTCGTGATGTACCTGCGCAAGCAGGGCCCGGGTGTCGTCACCGCCGCCGACATCGCCCCGCCGGCGGGTGTCGAGGTGCACAACCCGGAGCTGGTCCTCGCCACGCTCAACGGCAAGGGCAAGCTGGAGATGGAGCTGACCGTCGAGCGCGGTCGCGGCTACGTCTCCGCCGTCCAGAACAAGGCCTCCGGCCAGGAGATCGGCCGGATCCCGGTCGACTCGATCTACAGCCCCGTGCTGAAGGTCACCTACAAGGTCGAGGCCACCCGTGTCGAGCAGCGCACCGACTTCGACAAGCTGATCGTCGACGTCGAGACCAAGCCCGCCATGCGTCCCCGCGACGCCATGGCCTCGGCCGGCAAGACCCTGGTGGAGCTGTTCGGCCTCGCCCGCGAGCTGAACATCGACGCCGAGGGCATCGACATGGGCCCGTCCCCGACGGACGCCGCCCTGGCCGCCGACCTGGCGCTGCCGATCGAGGAGCTGGAGCTCACCGTCCGCTCCTACAACTGCCTCAAGCGCGAGGGCATCCACACCGTGGGTGAGCTCGTCGCCCGCTCCGAGGCCGACCTGCTCGACATCCGCAACTTCGGTGCGAAGTCGATCGACGAGGTCAAGGCGAAGCTGGCCGGCATGGGCCTGGCCCTCAAGGACAGCCCGCCCGGGTTCGACCCGACCGCGGCCGCCGACGCCTTCGGCGCCGACGACCTGGACGACGCGGGCTACGCGGAGACCGAGCAGTACTAAGAGACTTGGCCGCGGGGGCGGTTCCCCGGAACCGCCCCCGTCGTCCTGGAAGTCGTGCGGGCACAGTGCCCGTACGCCCGCTGCGGTACCTGATACGGCCGTAGTCGGAGATTCGAGGAGTAATCCATGCCGCGTCCCACCAAGGGTGCCCGCCTCGGCGGCGGCCCGCACCACGAGCCGCTGCTGCTCGCCGGTCTGTGCCGGGAGCTGTTCCAGTACGGCCGCATCACCACGACCGAGGCGAAGGCCCGTCGGATGCGCCCGCTGGCGGAGAAGCTGATCACCAAGGCGAAGAAGGGCGACATCCACAACCGTCGCCTGGTGCGCAAGACGATCACCGACATCGCCGTGCTGCACACCCTCTTCACCGAGATCGCGCCGCGCTACGAGAACCGCCCGGGTGGCTACACCCGCATCACCAAGATCGGTCCCCGTCGTGGCGACAACGCCCCGATGGCCGTGATCGAGCTGGTCGAGGCGCTGACCGTCGCGCAGAACGCCGTCGGCGAGGCCGAGGCCGCCACCAAGCGTGCCGTCAAGGAGGCCGACGAGGCCAAGGCTGCCGAGACCAAGGCCGACGAGGCCGAGGCCGCCGAGCAGGCCTGACACCTCCAGGTGTTGCGGGCCCGTTCCCCCATTCGTGGGGGAGCGGGCCCGTTCCTCGTCCCAGGGAGAAGAGAAGCAGTGGTCAACGATTGCGCCGAGCAGCCGCCGGTGAAGGACGGCCCGGCCGACGGGCGCGTCCGGGTCCGGCTCGACCTCGCCTACCACGGCGCCGAGTTCTCCGGCTGGGCCCGGCAGAAGGGCGGCCGCCGGACGGTCCAGGAGGAGATCGAGACCGCGCTGCAGATCGTCACCCGCAGCCCGGAGCTGTTCCCGCTGACCGTGGCCGGCCGCACCGACGCCGGGGTGCACGCCCGCGGCCAGGTCGCGCACGTCGACCTGCCGGCCGAACTGTGGCAGGCGCACCGGGAGAAGCTGCTGCGCCGGCTGGCCGGCCGGCTGCCCGGGGACGTCCGGATCTACCGGGTCGGCGAGGCGCCGGCCGGGTTCGACGCCCGCTTCTCGGCGATCTGGCGCCGGTACGCCTACCGGGTCGCCGACCACCCGGGCGGGGTGGACCCGCTGCTGCGCGGGCACGTGCTCTGGCACGACCGCCCGCTGGACCTGGAGAAGATGAACGAGGCGGCGCGACTGCTGCTCGGCGAGCACGACTTCGCCGCGTACTGCAAGAAGCGCGAGGGCGCCACCACCATCCGCACCCTGCTGGAACTGCACTGGGACCGCGTCCCGGTGGACCCCTACGCCGCCCAGGAGGGCTCGCTCGCGGTCGCCACCGTCCGGGCCGACGCCTTCTGCCACAACATGGTCCGGGCGCTGGTCGGCGCGATGCTGCTGGTCGGCGACGGGCACCGGCCGGTGGAGTTCCCCGGTGAGGTGCTGGCCGGCGGGGTGCGCAACTCCGCCGTCAACGTGATCCGGCCGTACGGCCTCACGCTGGAGGAGGTCGGCTACCCGCCGGACGACCAGCTGGCCGAGCGCAACCGCCAGGCCCGGCGGATGCGCACCCTGCCGGGGCAGCCCGCTGCTGCCACCGGGCAGGAGTCCGAAGGCGCCGCCTAAATCGGTTTTGGCCCGGCGCGTCCGCTTGGGACAATCGTCCCCATGGGACACGTCGAGATTTCGCACCTGGAGTACTACCTGCCGGACGGGCGGGTGCTGTTCGACGACGCGTCCTTCCGGGTCGGCGAGGGCGCCGCGGTCGCCCTGGTCGGCGCGAACGGCGCCGGCAAGACCACGCTGCTGCGGATGATCGCCGGGGACCTCCAGCCGCACGGCGGCTCGGTGACGATCAGCGGCGGGCTCGGCGTGATGCGCCAGTTCGTCGGCACCACCGGCCGCGAGGACCAGCAGTCCACCCCGGGGGCGCTGCCCGCGGACGCCTCGGTGCGCGACCTGCTGGTGTCCGTCGCCCCCGAGCGGATCGCGGTGGCCGCCCGCGCGGTGGACGCCGCCGAGCTGGCGATGATCGCCCAGGACGACGAGAAGACGCAGATGGCCTACGCCCAGGCGCTCTCCGACTGGGCCGACGTCGGCGGCTACGACTACGAGACCGACTGGGACGTCTGCACGATGGCGGCCCTCGGCATGCCCTTCGACAAGGCCCAGTGGCGCGGCCTCAACACCCTCTCCGGCGGCGAGCAGAAGCGGCTCGTGCTGGAGGCCCTGCTGCGCGGCCCCGACGAGGTGCTGCTGCTGGACGAGCCCGACAACTACCTGGACGTCCCCGCCAAGCGCTGGCTGGAGGAGGCGATCAAGGCCACCTCGAAGACCGTGCTGTTCATCTCGCACGACCGTGAGCTGCTGTCCGAGACCGCCGACAAGATCATCGCCGTCGAGACCGGCGCCACCGGCAGCAGCGTCTGGGTGCACGGCGGCGGGTTCGACACCTTCCACGAGGCCCGCAAGGCCCGCTTCGAGCGGTTCGAGGAGCTGCGCCGCCGCTGGGACGAGGAGCACGCCAAGCTCAAGAAGCTGGTCGTCACCCTGCGCCAGGCCGCCGCCGTCAGCCACGAGATGGCCTCCCGGTACGCCGCCGCCCAGACCAGGCTGAAGAAGTTCGAGGACGCCGGCCCGCCGGAGACGCCGCCGCGTGAGCAGAGCATCACCATGCGGCTCAAGGGCGGCCGCACCGGGGTGCGGGCCTTCACCATGGAGCGGTTGGAGCTCACCGGCCTGATGAAGCCCTTCGACCTGGAGGTCTTCTACGGCGAGCGGGTCGCGGTGCTCGGCTCGAACGGCTCCGGCAAGTCGCACTTCCTGCGGCTGCTGGCCGGCGACGGGACGGTCGCGCACACCGGCGAGTGGAAGCTGGGCGCCCGGGTCGTCCCCGGTCACTTCCGGCAGACCCACGCGCACCCGGAGCTGTTCGGCCGCACCGTGCGCTCGATCATCGAGGAGGAGCACGCGCTCGGCCGCGGCGCCGCGATGGGCGCGTTGCGCCGGTACGAGCTGGACCGCCAGGAGGAGCAGAAGTTCGAGTCGCTGTCCGGTGGGCAGCAGGCCCGGCTGATGATCCTCAAGCTCGAACTCTCGGGCGTGACGGCCCTGTTGCTCGACGAGCCGACCGACAACCTGGACCTGGAGAGCGCCGAGGCACTGCAGGCCGGACTGGAGGCCTTCGACGGCACCGTGCTGTGCGTCACCCACGACCGCTGGTTCGCCAAGAGCTTCGACCGCTTCCTGGTGTTCGGCGCGGACGGCCGGGTGTACGAGTCGTCGGAGCCGGTCTGGGACGTCGCCCGGGTGGAGCGCGAACGCTGAGTGACGGCGGAGGGGGTTCCAGGCGATTTTTGACCCCTTCGGGCCTGGCCGGTAACCTGGATGCTTGATGTGCGTATTGGCTCGCTCTATCTCACGTGAGAGGTCGGTACGCCGGAGACATCAGGTCGTCGACCAGCGGTCCCCCTTGAATTGCGTCCAAGGTTGGCCAGGCTGCTCTTCCGTCCGGGTGCTCCTGTCAGGACTCACTCACTGAAAAGCGAAGGCTACGACCGTGCGTACGTACAGCCCCAAGCCCGGCGACGTCCAGCGTCAGTGGCACGTCATCGACGCGACCGACGTCGTGCTCGGCCGCCTGGCCTCCCAGGCCGCCAACCTCCTCCGGGGCAAGCACAAGGCGATCTACGCGCCGCACGTTGACACTGGTGACTTCGTCATCATCATCAACGCCGACAAGGTGCACCTGTCCGGTAACAAGAAGACCCAGAAGCTGGCCTACCGCCACTCGGGCTTCCCGGGCGGTCTGCGCTCGGTGCGCTACGACGACCTGCTGGCGAACAACCCGGAGAAGGCCGTCGAGAAGGCCATCAAGGGCATGATCCCCAAGAACAGCCTGGGCCGTCAGATGCTCTCGAAGCTGAAGGTCTACTCGGGCGACCAGCACCCGCACGCTGCCCAGCAGCCGGTGCCGTTCGAGATCACCCAGGTCGCGCAGTAATTCGGCCACCAAGCCCCCCAACACTGAAAAGAGCTGAGGAACATCGTGGCCGAGACCACTGAAACCCTTGAGGTCGACTTCGACGAGACCGTCGTCGAGGGCGAGTACACCTCCGAGGAGAGCTACACCTCCGAGTCGCTGGCCGGCCGCTTCGGCGAGGCCGTCCCCGGCGCCGGCCTGGGCCGTCGCAAGGAGGCGATCGCCCGCGTGCGCATCGTCCCCGGCACCGGCGTCTGGAAGATCAACGGTCGCACCCTCGAGGGCTACTTCCCCAACAAGGTGCACCAGCAGACCGTGAACGAGCCCTTCAAGCTCCTCGAGCTGGACGGCCGTTACGACGTCGTCGCCCGCATCACCGGCGGCGGCGTGTCCGGCCAGGCCTACGCGCTGCGCCTCGGCGTGGCCCGTGCCCTGAACGAGGCCGACGTGGACAACAACCGCGGCGCGCTGAAGAAGGCCGGCTTCCTGACCCGTGACGCCCGCGCCGTCGAGCGCAAGAAGGCCGGTCTGAAGAAGGCCCGCAAGGCGCCGCAGTACAGCAAGCGCTAATCGCGTCCCCGGGGGTGCGGCCCGCCCTGGCGGTGCACCCCCTGGATGCGCGAAACCGTCGCCCCGGAGTACCACGTGTACTCCGGGGCGACGTGTTCCCCGGCTACTGTGCGGCGGCCGGGATCATCGGTTGGGTTCCGAACAGTGGTGATGGAGGACGGACAGTGGGACGACTCTTCGGTACGGACGGCGTACGCGGGGTGGCCAACGAGGGACTGACGGCGGAGCTCGCGCTCGGACTGTCGGTCGCGGCCGCGCACGTGCTCGGCGAGGCCGGTGCCTTCGACGGCCACCGGCCGGTCGCGGTGGTCGGCCGTGACCCGCGTGCCTCGGGGGAGTTCCTGGAAGCCGCCGTCATCGCCGGTCTGGCCAGCGCCGGCGTCGACGTGCTGCGGGTCGGCGTCCTGCCCACCCCGGCCGTGGCCTACCTCACCGGCGCGCTCGGCGCCGACTTCGGCGTGATGCTGTCCGCCAGCCACAACGCCATGCCGGACAACGGCATCAAGTTCCTCGCGCGCGGCGGCCACAAGCTGGACGACCGGATCGAGGACGCGATCGAGGCCCACTACCGCAAGCACACGCTGGGCGAGGAGGACTGGAACCGCCCGACCGGCGCCGCCGTCGGACGGGTCCGCGAGTACACCGAGGGCTTCGACAAGTACGTCGCCCACCTGATCGGCGTACTGCCCAACCGCCTGGACGGCGTGAAGGTCGTCATCGACGGCGCCCACGGCGCGGCCGCCTACGTCGCCCCCGAGGCCTTCGCCCGGGCCGGCGCCGAGGTCGTCCACACCCTGGGGGCCGAGCCCACCGGCCTCAACATCAACGACGGCGTCGGCTCCACCCACCTGGACCGGCTGCGCGTCGCGATGAAGGAGTACCAGGCCGACTTCGGCATCGCCCTCGACGGCGACGCCGACCGCTGCCTGGCCGCCGACGCCGACGGCAACGAGGTGGACGGCGACCAGATCATCGCCATCCTCGCGGTCTCGATGAAGGAGGCCGGCACCCTGCGCGGCAACACCGCGGTGGCCACCGTCATGTCCAACCTCGGCTTCAAGCTGGCGATGGAGCGCGAGGGCATCGACCTGGTGGAGACCGCCGTCGGCGACCGCTACGTGCTGGAGGCGATGAAGGAGCACGGCTTCGCGCTGGGCGGCGAGCAGTCCGGCCACGTCATCCTGCTGGACCACGCCACCACCGGCGACGGCACCCTCACCGGCCTGATGCTGGGCGCCCGCCTGGCCGCGACCAAGCAGCCGCTGGCCGACCTGGCCGCCGTGATGACCCGGCTGCCGCAGGTGCTGATCAACGTCAAGGGCGTCGACAAGAGCCGGGTCGCCACCAGCCCCGAGCTGGCGGCCGCCGTCGCCGCGGCCGAGGTCCAGCTGGGCGCCACCGGCCGGGTGCTGCTGCGCTCGTCCGGCACCGAGCCGCTGGTCCGGGTGATGGTCGAGGCCGCCGACGCGGTGCAGGCCGAGGCCGTCGCGCAGCGGCTGGCCGAAGCGGTGCGCACCCACCTGGGCTGAGCTCCCGCACACGCCGAAGGCCCCCGCCGCTCGGCGGGGGCCTTCGCGGTGCTCGGGGCCGGTGCTCGGGGCTGGTGCTCGGGTCCGGTGCCAAGAGCCGGGGCTCGGGGCCCCGGGAGCGCGGCGGCTGACGGCGGCTCAGAGCTTGCGCAGCAGCGCCCGGCGGACCTTGTGGTCCCCGCCCTTCTGCAGGATCAGGGTGGCCCGGCCGCGGGTCGGCAGCACGTTCTCCAGCAGGTTGGGCTTGTTGATGGTGCGCCAGACCTGACGGCCGTACTCCATCGCTTCCTCCTCCGGCACTTCGGTGAAGCGGCGGAAGTAGGAGTTCGGGTCCTGGAAGGCCGTCTCCCGCAGCTTGCGGAAGCGGTCCAGGTACCAGTGCTCGATGTCGTCCGTCCGGGCGTCGACGTAGATCGAGAAGTCGAAGTAGTCGGCGACCGCGAGGCGGGTGCGGCCGTCGGTGCCGGGCAGCGCCGGCTGGAGGACGTTCAGGCCCTCGACGATCAGGATGTCCGGGCGCTCCACCGTCAGCCGCTCGTCCGGCACGATGTCGTACACCAGGTGCGAGTAGACCGGGGCGCTGAGCCGCTCCTTGCCGGCCTTCACGTCCGCGACGAAGCGCGTCAGCGCCCGGCGGTCGTACGACTCGGGGAAGCCCTTGCGGGCCATCAGGCCGCGGCGGCGCAGTTCGGCGTTGGGGAGCAGGAAGCCGTCGGTGGTGACCAGCTCGACCCGGGGGTGCTCGGGCCAGCGGGCGAGCAGGGCCTGCAGGAGGCGGGCGGTGGTCGACTTGCCGACGGCGACGGAGCCGGCCACGCCGATGATGAACGGCGTGCGGGTGCGCTCGGTGTCCGGGGTGTCGAGGAACGTGCCCAGCGTGCCGCGCAGTTCGTGCGTGGCGTGGATGTACAGGTTCAGCAGCCGGGACAGCGGCAGGTAGACGTCACGGACCTCGTCCAGGTCGAGGGCTGTGCCGAGGCCGCGCAGCTGCTCCACCTCCTCGGCGGTCAGCGGCAGCGGCGTACGCTCGCGCAGCGCGCTCCACTCGGCCCGGCTGAGGTCCACGTAGGGGGACGGCGACGGGCCGGGCGTGGTGGCGCCCCGCGTACACAGTTCGGTCAGCACATGCTCCATTGTGAGCCGTCGCGGCGTTCACGGTCGTTGTGGTGTCGGTCACGCAGCGTTCTCCCCGGACGGGAAAACGGCCACAGAACCGCCCTTATGCTGGCACGCATGTGCGGAATTGTTGGATACGTGGGCGCGCAGTCCGCCCTCGACGTAGTAATCGCAGGCCTGCAGCGCCTGGAATACCGGGGTTACGACTCGGCCGGTGTCGCGGTGCAGGTACAGGACTCCGACGGGCAGTGGGGCCTGTCCACCGACAAGCGGGCCGGAAAGCTCGCCAACCTGCAGAAGTCGCTCGCCGAGTCCCCTCTGCCCGGCGGCACCACCGGCATCGGCCACACCCGCTGGGCCACCCACGGCGGCCCGACGGACGCCAACGCCCACCCCCACCTGGACGACGAGCAGCGGGTCGCGGTGGTGCACAACGGCATCATCGAGAACTTCGCCCAGCTGCGCGCCGAGATCGCCGAGCGCGGCCACACCCTCCGGTCCGAGACCGACACCGAGGTCGTCGCCCACCTGCTGGGCGAGGCCTACCAGGGCGACCTCGCCGAGGCCATGCGGGTGGTCTGCCGTCAGCTGGAGGGTGCCTTCACCCTGGTGGCCGTGCACGCCGACGCGCCGGACGTCGTCGTGGGCGCCCGCCGCAACTCGCCGCTGGTCGTCGGCCGCGGCGTGGGCGAGAACTTCCTCGCCTCGGACGTCGCCGCCTTCATCGCGCACACCCGCGAGGCGATCGAGCTGGGCCAGGACCAGGTCGTCGAGCTGCGCCCCGAGGGCGTGACCGTCACCGACTTCGACGGTGCCCCGGCCGAGGTGCGCGAGTACCACGTCGACTGGGACGCCTCCGCCGCCGAGAAGGGCGGCTACGACTACTTCATGCTCAAGGAGATCGCCGAGCAGCCGAAGGCCGTGGCCGACACCCTGCTGGGCCGCATCGGCACCGACGGCCGGCTCACCCTGGACGAGCTGCGGATCTCCGACGCCGACCTGCGGTCCGTCGACAAGGTCGTCATCGTCGCCTGCGGCACCGCCTTCCACGCCGGCATGATCGCCAAGTACGCGATCGAGCACTGGACCCGCATCCCCTGCGAGGTCGAGGTCGCCTCCGAGTTCCGCTACCGCGACCCGATCATGGGCCCCGGCACGCTCGTCATCGCCATCTCGCAGTCCGGCGAGACCATGGACACCCTGATGGCCCTGCGCCACGCCCGCGAGCAGGGCGCCAAGGTGCTGGCGATCTGCAACACGAACGGCTCCACCATCCCGCGCGAGTCGGACGCCGTGCTGTACACGCACGCCGGGCCGGAGGTCGCGGTCGCGTCCACCAAGGCGTTCCTGACCCAGCTGGTCGCCTGCTACCTGGTCGCCCTCTACCTGGGCCAGGTGCGCGGCACCAAGTGGGGCGACGAGATCTTCGCCGTCATCAAGGAGCTCGGCGACGCGCCGAAGCAGGTCGAGCAGGTCCTGGAGACCATGGAGCCGGTGCGCGAGCTGGCCCGCTCGCTGGCCGACGCCCGCTCGGTGCTGTTCCTCGGCCGCCACGTCGGCTTCCCGGTGGCCCTGGAGGGCGCGCTCAAGCTCAAGGAGCTGGCGTACATGCACGCCGAGGGCTTCGCGGCGGGCGAGCTCAAGCACGGCCCGATCGCGCTGATCGAGGAGGGTCTGCCGGTCGTGGTCGTCGTGCCCTCGCCGCGCGGCCGGTCGATCCTGCACGACAAGATCGTCTCCAACATCCAGGAGATCCGGGCCCGCGGCGCCCGCACGATCGTGATCGCGGAGGAGGGCGACGAGGCCGTCGTCCCGTACGCGGACCACCTGATCCGCATCCCGGTCACCCCGACCCTGCTCCAGCCGCTGGTCTCCACCGTCCCGCTGCAGGTCTTCGCCTGCGAGCTGGCCACGGCCAAGGGCCACGAGGTCGACCAGCCGCGCAACCTGGCGAAGTCGGTCACCGTCGAGTAGTCCCGCGCTCGTCGGCAACGGCGCCCCTGCGGTGGCTGCGTCCTACCGCAGGGGCGCCGTGTCGAGCGCGAAGGAGAACGGGGCGGGCAGGTCGATCGACGTGCCGAACTCGACCTGGGTGCGGGTGGGGTAGTCCTCGCCCTCGGGCCGGGTGACCAGGGTGACCAGGCCGTCGCTGCGGTCGATCAGCAGACAGCACGGGACACCGGCGGCGGCGCAGCCGCGGCGCTTGGCTTCGCGGTCCTTGTGCGGGTCGGTCGACGTGGGTGTCACTCGAAAGTGTGGCGCAGGCCCGGCTCCCGCAGGGCGGTGACGCGGGCTAGCGTCGGCGGTAGCCGCGCCTGCCGAAGGAGTTCTCCCCATGCGTCATGCACACCCTGTGGAAACCGTCCGGGCCGCCGAGGCCGCGCTGATGGCGCGCCTGCCGGAGGGCACCCTGATGCAGCGGGCGGCCGCCGGGCTGGCGGCGACCTGCGCCCGGCTGCTCACCGGGCGTCGGGGGCGGGTGTACGGCAGCCGGGTGGCGGTGCTGGCGGGCAGCGGGGACAACGGGGGTGACGCCCTCTACGCCGGGGCCGCGCTGGCCCGGCGCGGGGCCCGGGTGACGGCGGTGCTGCTGACGCCGGAGAAGGCGCACCCGGGCGGTCTGGCCGCGCTGCGGGCGGCGGGCGGTCGGGTGACGGCGGAGCAGGAAGTCGGCCTGGCCGACTTCTCGCGCGCGGACCTGGTGCTGGACGGGATCGTCGGCATCGGCGGCCGGGGCGGGCTGCGCCCCGAGGCCGTGCCGTACGCCCGGGCCGCGCGGCGCGGCGTCGTGGTCGCGGTGGACCTGCCCAGCGGGGTCGACGCCGACACCGGTGAGGTGCCCGGCGAGGCGCTGCGTGCCGACGTCACGGTCTGCTTCGGCACGTACAAGCCCGGGTTGCTGGTCGACCCGGGGGCCGCGTACACGGGCGCCGTCCAACTGGTCGACATCGGGATCGAACTGCCGGAGGCGGACGTGACGGCCCTCCAGCACACCGACGTGGCCGCGCTGCTGCCGCTGCCGGGCGCGGAGAGCGACAAGTACCGGCGCGGTGTGGTCGGGGTGGCGGCCGGTTCGGCGCGGTACCCCGGGGCGGCGCTGCTGGCGGTCGCCGGGGCGCTGCGGGGCGGCGCGGGCGCCGTCCGGTACGTCGGCACGGCGGCCGAGGAGGTCGTACGGCGGCACCCGGAGACGCTGGTCACCGAGGGCGGGCCGGCCGGGGCCGGGCGGGTGCAGGCCTGGGTGGTCGGGCCGGGCGGCGGCGAGGGCGCACGGCAGGCACTGACCGAGGCGCTGTCCGCCGACGTCCCGGTGCTGGTGGACGCCGACGGGCTGACCGAACTGGGCCGGCTCGGCCCCGACGCCCTGGCCGGCCGCACCGCCCCCACCCTGCTCACCCCGCACACCGGCGAGGCCGCCCGGCTGCTCGCGGGCGCCGACGGCACCCCGCCGCCGGCCGCTGACGACCTGGCCGCCGCGCGGCTGGCCACCGCCCGCCGGCTGGCGGCCGCCTACCGCGCGACCGTGCTGCTGAAGGGCTCGACCACGGTGGTCGCCGACCCGGGCGGCGCCGTCCGGGTCAACCCCACCGGCACCTCCTGGCTGGCCACCGCCGGCAGCGGCGACGTCCTGGCCGGCCTGGCGGGCTCGCTCCTGGCGGCGGGCCTCCCGCCGCTGGACGCCGCGTCGGTGGCCGCCTACCTGCACGGCCTGGCGGGCCGCGAGGCGGCGGGCGAGCCGGGCGCCCCGGTGACGGCCCTGGCGGTGGCCGAGGCATTGCCCGCCGTGTGGCGGGCGGTGCGCGGGGCCTGACGGGGCGGGTCCGGGCCGACGGGCCGGGCGGCGGCGGGCGGCGGCGGGGCGGCCGGGCAGCCGGGCAGCCGGGCAGCCGGGCGGCGGCGGGCGCGCGGAACCGGGCGGTCCGCATCCGGCGTCCGAACGAGGAGGTGACGAGCGGTTCGCCGCCGGTCGGCGCGGAGGGGGCCCCGGCCGTCGGCCGCCGCGCCGATGGGCCGTTCGGCGAGGACTCCGGGACGTCTGGGAGACTGACCCTGATGACAACTGCGAACACGACCGGCACAGCCACCCTGACCGACGGCGTCCGTGCCGAGGCGACCATCGATCTCGCCGCCCTGCGCGGCAACCTCGCGGCGCTGCGCGAGCGCGTCGGCAGCGCGGCGGTGATGCTCGCGGTCAAGGCGGACGCCTACGGCCACGGCGCGGTCGAGTGCGCCCGGGAGGCGGTCGCCGACGGGATCGGCTGGCTCGGCTGCGCGACGCCCGACGAGGCGCTGGCGCTGCGGGCCGCGGGCATCGGCCCGGAGCGCGCCCGCATCCTGTGCTGGCTGTGGACGCCCGGCGGGCCGTGGGCCGAGGCGCTGCGCGCGGACCTGGACATCTCGGTCAGCGGCCAGTGGGCGCTGGAGGAACTGCTGTCGGCCGTCCGCGGGACCGGTCTCCCGGCCCGCGTGCACCTGAAGGTCGACACCGGCCTCGGCCGCAACGGCTGCCAGCCGCACGACTGGCCGCAGCTGGTGGCCGCCGCCCGTCGCGCCGAGGCCGAGGGGCTGCTCAGGGTCGTCGGCGTCTGGTCGCACTTCGCCGCCGCCGACGAGCCCGGCCACCCGTCGATCCGGGCCCAGCTGGACTCCTACCGCGCCGCGCTGGCCGCGGTCGAGGCGGCCGGGCTGCGCCCCGAGGTCAGGCACCTGGCGAACTCGCCGGCCGCCCTGCTGCTGCCGGAGTCGCACTTCGACCTGGTGCGTACGGGCCTGGCCGCGTACGGGCTGTCACCGGTGCCGGGGGTGGGCTCGCCGGCCGACTTCGGGCTGCGCCCGGTGATGTCGCTGTCCGCGCGGCTGGCGCTGGTCAAGCAGGTCCCCGGCGGGCACGGGGTCAGCTACGGCCACCACTACACGACGCCCGGCCCGACCACCCTGGGCCTGGTCCCGATCGGTTACGGCGACGGCGTGCCCCGGCACGCCAGCGGTACCGGTCCGGTGCAGATCGACGGCAAGTGGCGCACGGTGGCCGGCCGGGTGGCGATGGACCAGTTCGTGGTGGACCTGGGCGGCGACACCCCGGCGGTCGGCGACGAGGCGCTCCTGTTCGGCAACGGCGAGCGCGGCGAGCCGACCGCCGAGGACTGGGCCCGCGCCTGCGGCACCATCTCGTACGAGATCGTCACCCGGATCGGTGCCCGGGTGCCCCGCCGGTACCTGGGCGGCAGCCACGCCGAGGGCCTCCCGGCATGACCGACGCACCGACCGGGGACGGAGCGGTCGCGGCGGTGGCCAAGGCGGCCGGCGCGGCCACCGGGGTGAGCCGGGCGGGCGTGATCGGGATCTCCGTCGGCGTGCTGGCGGCCGGGGCGGCCGCCGGGGTGGCGATAGAGCGGCTGACCGTCGGCCGGGCGACGCGCCGCCGGGCCCGCGCCGAGCTGGACGCGAGCGCCCCGTACGGCTCGCTGCGCGGACGCCCGAGGACGGTGGCGGCGCCGGACGGCACCGAGCTGTACGTCGAACTGGACGGCACCGGCTGGGCGGAGCCCGAGACCCCCGACAGCGCGGACGGCGCCGACAGGCCCGACAGCGCCGAGAGTTCCGACGGCCCGGAGCGCCCCGGAGGCGGCCCGGCGGGTGGCGGCGCCGAGCCGCTGACCGTGGTGTTCTGCCACGGCTACTGCCTCAACCAGGACAGTTGGCACTTCCAGCGGGCCGCGCTGCGCGAGGGCATGCGGTTGGTCTTCTGGGACCAGCGCAGCCACGGCCGCTCCGAGCGCTCCCGCTCGTTCCTGGCGGGCGAGCCGGCCGGCATCGACCAGTTGGGCGGCGACCTCAAAGCGGTGATCGACGCCGTCGCGCCGACCGGCCCGCTGGTGCTGGTGGGCCACTCGATGGGCGGCATGACGGTGATGGCGCTGGCCGACCAGTACCCGGAGCTGTTCCGGGAGAGGGTCGCCGGGGTCGCCCTGATCGGCACGCTCGCGGGGGACTGGAACTCGGTGAGCCTGGGACTGCCGGCGGTCGGCGCCAAGCTGTTCAAGCGGGTCGCGCCCGGCGTGGTGAGGCTGCTCGGCCGCCAGGTCGACCTGGTGGAGGCGACCAGGCGGCTGGGCTCGGACGTGACGTCCCTCTTCTACCGCAGGTTCTCCTTCGGGAGCCGGGACGTCGACCCCGGGGTGGTGCGCTTCGCCGAGCAGCTGCTGGACGCCACCCCGATCGACGTGGTCGCCGAGTTCTACCCGGTGTTCGGCGTACACGAGAAGTTCGAGGCGCTGGCCGCCCTGCTCGGCCTGCCGACCCTGGTGCTGGCCGGGACGAAGGACCTGCTGACGCCCTCGGCGCACAGCGAGGTGATGGCCGCGCGGCTGCCGGGCGCCGAACTGGTCCTCGCCGACGGCGCCGGACACCTGGTGATGCTGGAGCGGCCGGAGCAGGTCGACCGCGAACTCGCACTGCTGCTGCGCCGGGCCGCCGACCACGCCGGGGCCGCGCCGCTGCCCGCGGCCGTCCTCGACCTGGCCCGGGAACGGCCCGCCGAACAGGCCGCCGACCCCGCCTGAGGCTCCGCCGCACCGCCCCGACGCTCCGCCCGCCACCCCGCCCGCCGCACCGGGGCGCGGTGATGTGGCACGGTAGCGGTGGCGGCCGGTGGTCGGCACGCCGGTACGGACCGAAGGGCAAGACACGCGCATGGGCTCGCACGCCACTCTCACCGTCCCCACCCCGGAGCGGATGGGCCGGCTCGGCCGGGAGCTGGCCGCGCTGCTGCGGCCGGGGGACCTGGTGCTGCTCTCCGGCGAGCTGGGGGCGGGGAAGACCACGCTCACCCGGGGCCTGGGGGAGGGGCTGCAGGTCCGCGGGGCGGTGACCTCGCCGACCTTCGTGATCGCCCGGGTGCACCCCTCCCTGGTCGGCGGCCCGGCCCTGGTCCACGTGGACGCGTACCGGCTGGGCGGGGACCTCGACGAGATGGAGGACCTCGACCTGGACGTCTCGCTGCCGGAGTCGGTGGTCGTGGTCGAGTGGGGCGAGGGCAAGGTCGAGCGCCTGTCCGAGGACCGGCTGGAGGTCCGGATCGAGCGGGCCCTGGGCGGCGCCGACGACGCCGGGGACGACCAGGACCCGCGCCGGGTGCTGCTGACCGGCATCGGCCCGCGCTGGGCGGACGCCGGGCTGGCGGCGCTGGCCGAGTAGGAGCGCCGGCGGCCGCGGCGCGTCGCGACTCGCCGACACCTTGCCGACAGGCTGTCGGCAAGATGTTGCGGGCGGGGCGCCGGGCGTGGTGGGATGGGTGCTGCGGTTAGGTCTGCCTAACTAGGGAGGCGCCATGTCGAGCACCACCCCCGACCCGGAGCGCACCGTCCGCGCCGCCGGGGCCGGAGAGCCGGCCCGCAGTGCCGCGGGGGAGCCCATGCGGGCCCTGCTGGCCGCCTGCGCGGCCGCCGAGGCGGTGTCCACCCCGCCCGAGCCGAAGCCGAGGCAGGCCGAGGGGCCCGAGGCGCAGTCGCCCCGGGCCGCGTGAGCCGCCTCAGGCGACCACGACCACCTTGGTGTCCTTCGGCGCGAAGTCCCAGAGCAACTGGCCCTCGGCGCGGCCGCTGCGGATGCCGCCGGTCTTGGCCTTCGGGTCGGCGGTCGGGGTCGCGCCGTCCACCGCCGCGCTGAAACCGAACACCACGCCGTTCTGCTGCGCGAAACGCACCACGTGCTCGATCTGACGTCCGTCCGTCCCGGTGGTCGTCGCGGTGCGGCTGTACACCGCGTAGCTGCCGGGGGTCGGCTCGACCGTGCCCGGGGCGACCGGGAAGGCGGCGGCGACCTGCGGGTTCTTCTTCGGGTCGACCAGCCAGACGTAGTGGCTGCCGACCGAGTAGACGACCCGGAGACCGGTGCCCGAGGTGGCCGGCAGCGGCGGGACGGTCGGGGTGGCCGAGGCGCTCGGCGCCGCGGTGGGGGCCGTGCCGGTCGCCGCGACGGGGGCGGTGGGCTTGGCGGCGCCCGCCCGGCTCTGGGCGCCGTTGGCCTGGAAGGCCAGCAGGCTCACCACCGCCAGGGCCCCCAGGGTCAGCCCGGTGACCACCACTCCAGGACCCATCTTCGCCACGTGCCGCTCCCGCCGCCGTCCCTTTTCGTACGGCCCCATCGTGCCAGGTCCGTCCGTCCGGGTCGCAGCGCCTCGGATGTGTGTTCCCGGACGGCACACCCGGCCGATCGGCCGGTCGGCCCAACGTCGGTCTAACCTTGACCCGTGCTGCTGCTCGCGTTCGACACCGCTACCCCCGCCGTCACCGCCGCCGTCCACGACGGCACCGCCGTCCTGGCCGAGACCCACCAGGTCGACGCCCGGCGCCACGGCGAACTGCTGCTGCCCGCGATCGACGGCGTCCTGCGGGCGGCCGGGGTCGACAAGCACCGGCTGACCGCCATCGCGGTCGGCGTCGGCCCGGGCCCGTACACCGGCCTGCGGGTCGGCCTGGTGACCGCCGCCGCGCTCGGCCACGCCCTCGGGCTGCCGGTGCACGGCGTCTGCACCCTGGACGCGATCGCCTTCCAGGCCCGCGCCGAGGGCCTGGCCGGGCAGCCGTTCACGGTGGCCACCGATGCGCGCCGCAAGGAGGTCTACTGGGCCTCGTACGACGCCGAGGGCCGCCGCACCGAGGGGCCGGGCGTGGACCGGCCGGCCGAGTCGGCCCCGCAGCCGCGCTCCGTCGGCGCCGGCGCCCTGCTCTACCCCGAGGCCTTCCCGGGCGCGCACGGTCCCGAGCACGTGTCGGCCGGCGCCCTGGCCGGCTTCGCCGCCGCCGAGCTGGCCGCCGGGCGCGAACTGCTGCCCAACGTCCCGCTGTACCTGCGCCGCCCGGACGCCCAGGTGCCCGTCGGCTACAAGACCGTTCTGGGGGGCAAGGCGGTGCTCCCGGCGTGAACCACGGCACCACCCTGCGCCCGATGCGCTGGTGGGACATCGCGCCGGTGGTGGAACTGGAGCGGAGGCTCTTCCCCGAGGACGCCTGGTCCACCGGGATGTTCTGGTCCGAGCTGGCCGACGCCCACCCCGGCGGCACCCGCCACTACACCGTCGCCTGCGCGGCGGACGGCACGGTCGTCGGCTACGCCGGGCTGATGGCGATCGCCGGCGAGGGCGACGTCCAGACCATCGCCGTCGACGACCGCCACCAGGGCGCCGGCCTCGGCACGGCGCTGCTCACCGACCTGATCCGGGAGTCCGCCCGGCGCGGCTGCGCCGAACTGCTCCTGGAGGTACGGGTGGACAACCTGCGCGCCCAGCGGCTGTACGAGCGCCACGGCTTCGCGCCGGTGGGCATCCGGCGCGGCTACTACCAGCCCGCCAACGTCGACGCGCTGGTGATGCGCCTCGACCACCCGAGCACTGACAGCACCGACCCGAAGGACATTGAGGACACCCCCCATGGCTGACGAACCGCTCGTCCTCGGCATCGAGACCTCCTGCGACGAGACCGGCGTCGGCATCGTGCGCGGCACGACGCTGCTGGCCGACGCGGTCGCCTCCAGCGTCAACGACCACGCCCGTTTCGGCGGCGTCGTCCCCGAGATCGCCAGCCGAGCGCACCTGGAGGCGATGGTCCCGACCATCCAGCGCGCCCTGGACACCGCCGGGGTCAAGGCGAGCGACCTGGACGGCATCGCGGTCACCGCCGGCCCCGGCCTGGCCGGCGCGCTGCTGGTCGGCGTCAGCGCCGCCAAGGCCTACGCGTGGGCCCTGGACAAGCCCCTGTACGGGGTCAACCACCTCGCCTCGCACATCTGCGTCGACCAGTTGGAGCACGGCCGGCTGCCCTCGCCGACGATGGCCCTGCTGGTCTCCGGCGGGCACTCCTCGCTGCTGCTCAGCGAGGACATCACCACCGACGTCCGCCCGCTCGGCGCGACCATCGACGACGCGGCAGGCGAGGCCTTCGACAAGGTCGCCCGGGTGCTCGGCCTGGGCTTCCCCGGCGGCCCGGTGGTGGACCGGACGGCCCGCGACGGCGACCCCGGGGCGATCGCCTTCCCGCGGGGCCTGAGCGGCAGGAACGACCCGGCGTACGACTTCTCCTTCTCCGGCCTCAAGACCGCCGTCGCCCGCTGGGTGGAGGCCAAGCGCCGGGCCGGCGAGGAGGTGCCGATCGCCGACGTGGCGGCCTCCTTCCAGGAGGCGGTCACCGACGTGCTCACCCGCAAGGCCGTCAAGGCGTGCAAGGACAACGGCGTCGACCACCTGATGATCGGCGGCGGCGTCGCGGCCAACTCGCGGCTGCGCGAGATGGCCCAGCAGCGCTGCGACCGGGCCGGCATCCGGCTGCGGGTGCCCCGGCCGGGCCTGTGCACCGACAACGGCGCGATGGTCGCGGCGCTGGGCTCCGAGATGGTGTGGCGCGACCGCGCGCCCTCCGCCTTCGACCTGTCCGCCGACTCCTCGCTGCCGGTGACCGACGTCCACGTGCCTGCCGCGGGCACCGGGCACGCCGACTTCCACGGCCAGGCCTACCACGCCCTCGGCGGCGGCACGGCATGACCGTCGCCGCGATGTGGGAGGCCCGGGCGGCGGACGGCCGCGGAGCCGAACTCGCCGCCTGGGTGCGGGAGGAGGCGCTGCCCGCGGTGCGCGGCACGGCCGGGCTGGAGCGGCTCGAACTGTTCGGCGCCCCCGGGGACCGGGTGCTGCTGATCACCTGGTGGAGCGGCGAGCCGGCGCCCTTCGCCGACCCGCCGGCCGAACTGCTCGGCCGTCCGGTGCACCGCTGGTCCTTCACCAGTGAGCTCGTCGAACAGCCTGCGGCGGGAACCGCCGACCCGACCGCTACCGTGCATAGCTGAGAGAAAGCTGGACGGGAACCGGGAGCGCGGTGCGGTGAGCAGGGTCGGACGGAACAGGACCAGGACGTACGCGGCAGGGGCGCTGGCCCTGCTGGCCTTCGCCACCGCCTGCGGAGACAACGGCGGCGGTGGCAGCGCCGCCCAGCCCGCCCCGACGGCGGCGCCCGCCGCGCCCACCGGGGCCGCCCCGACCAGCGGCGCGGCCGCCACCCCCGGTGCCGCCCCGGCGGGCGCGAACGCGGCGGCCTGGGCGAAGTGGAACCTCACCCCGCTCGCCCCCGCCCCCGCGCCGCCCGCCGACAAGCCCGTCAAGCTCGAACGGACCGGCCCCGTACCGGTGTTCAGCGACATCAAGACGACCGACAAGGTGGTCTTCGTCACCATCGACGACGGCGCCGAGAAGGACCCGAAGTTCGTCGAGATGCTGACCGACCTCAAGGTGCCGATCTCGATGTTCCTGACCAAGGACATCGTCAAGAACGACTACGGCTACTTCAAGCCGCTGCAGGGCCTGGGCAACCACATCCAGAACCACACCGTGGACCACCCGGTGATGAGCAAGCTGCCGGCGGACAGGCAGAAGGCCGAGGTCTGCGACGACCAGACGGCGCTCACCCAGCAGTACGGCACCGCCCCGCTGCTGTTCCGCCCGCCGTTCGGCGACGGTGCCAACACCCCGATGCTCAACACCTCGGTGCAGCAGTGCGGCCCGCGCGCGATCGTGCTGTGGCGCGAGTCGATGCAGATCCACGACATGCAGTACCAGGCGGCGGACAAGAAGCTGAAGCCCGGCGACATCATCCTGGCGCACTTCCGCGGCCCCAAGGAGCTCAAGGGCGCCACGATGACCCAGATGTTCGGGGACCTGCTGGCCCGGATCCAGGAGCAGGGCTTCTCGGTGGCCCGCCTGGAGGACTACATCCAGGCCCCGGCGGCCTAGCCCGCGCGGACCGGCTGCCCCAGCATCATCAGCGGGCCGTGGTCGGTGCGGCTGAGGATCACCGTGACGGTGTTCGGCCCGGAGGGCTTGAGCTGGCGGCGCAGCTCCTCCGGGGTGATCGCCATCCCGCGCTTCTTGATCACCACGGTGCCGACGGCGCGTTCGCGCAGCAGCGCCTTCAGCTTCTTGATGTTGAACGGCAGCACGTCGGTGAGTTCGAAGGCGTGCGCGTACGGGGTGTCGACCAGCTGGTCCGAGGTCAGGTAGGCGATCTTCGGGTCGATCAGCCGGCCGCCGACCCGCTCGGCCACCTCGGCCACCAGGTGCGCCCGGATCACCGCGCCGTCCGGCTCGTACAGGTAGCGGCCGACCGGGCCGGCCGGCGGGTCGGGCAGGTCGCCGCCGGTCAGGTTGGCGCCCTGCGGCAGCAGGGTGGCGCGGTGCGGGTGGGCCGCCCTGGTGCCGAACCAGAGCACCGCCTCCTTGACGTCGCCGTGGTCGGAGACCCACTCGGCCTCGGCGTCCTGCGGGACGGCCTCGTGCGGGATGCCCGGTGCGACCTTCAGCGCCCCGATCGGGGTCCGGCGGCCGGCCTCGACGGCCCAGGAGAGGGGCGGCGCGTACGCCTCCGGGTCGAAGACCCGGCCGCGCGAGGTGCGCCGGGCCGGGTCGGTGAACACCGCGTCGTAGCCGGTGACGTCGATCTCGGCGACGTCCGCGCAGCGCACCTCGACGAGGTCGGCCAGGCCCAGCGCGGCGGCGTTCGCGGCGGTGGCGGCGCAGGCCGCCGGGTCCTTGTCGACGGCCAGCACCTCGATGCCCGCCCGGGCCAGCGCCAGCACGTCCCCGCCGATGCCGCAGCACAGGTCGGCCAGGCGCCGGACGCCCAGTGCGGCGAACCGCCGTGCCCGCCACTCGGCCACGCTGCGCCGGGTGGACTGCTCGACGCCGTCGGGCGTGAAGTACATGAGATCGGCGTCCGGCCCGAACTTCGCCCGTGCCCGCTGCCGCAGCCGGGCCTGCCCGAACGCCGCCGACACCAACTCCGCCGGGTGCTCCCTCCGCAGCCGGGTCGCCAGCGCCAGCTCCTCCTCGGGGGTGAACTCGCGCAGCTCGGCGAGCAGGGCCTGGCCCTCGGGGGCCAGCAGGGGCAGGAGGTTCTCGGTGTCCACGGGCCCATTCTCGCCGGTCCGCGCGGCCGCGAGCACGGGTCGCCGTCCGTCATCCGCGATCCGACGGGCGCGCCGTTGGCACTCTGGTTGACTGAGTGCTAACACAGGCCTATGGTCGTCCTTGGCACTCCCCACCGGGGGAGTGCTAACGCGAAGACGTGTGTCTGACCCCCGCGACGGCAGGCCCGCAGGTTCGCCCTACCCGTTAGAAAACCCCGTAATCTCCGAAGGGGAGCTCGGACGTGACCACCAGCAGCAAGGTTGCCATCAAGCCGCTCGAGGACCGCATCGTGGTCCAGCCGCTCGACGCCGAGACCACCACGGCCTCCGGCCTGGTTATCCCGGACACCGCCAAGGAGAAGCCCCAGGAGGGCGTCGTCCTGGCCGTCGGCCCGGGCCGCTTCGAGGACGGCCAGCGGCTGCCGCTCGATGTCGCCGTGGGTGACATCGTCCTGTACTCGAAGTACGGCGGCACCGAGGTGAAGTACCAGGGCGAGGAGTACCTCGTCCTCTCCGCCCGCGACGTTCTCGCCATCATCGAGAAGTAAGTCGTCCCGACCCGCCCCGGATCCGTGTCCCCCGTGACAATGGCCCGGGGCGTGGTTGTTGGTTCACGTAGTTCGGCGGCCGGTGGGCCGGCCGCAGCCCCCGAGGGAATAGGGAACATGGCGAAGATCCTGCAGTTCGACGAGGACGCCCGCCGCTCGCTGGAGCGCGGTGTCAACAAGCTGGCCGACACCGTCAAGGTGACCATCGGCCCCAAGGGCCGCAACGTCGTCATCGACAAGAAGTTCGGCGCCCCGACCATCACCAACGACGGTGTCACCATCGCCCGTGAGGTCGAGCTGGACGACCCGTACGAGAACCTTGGCGCGCAGCTCGTCAAGGAGGTCGCCACCAAGACCAACGACGTCGCGGGCGACGGCACCACCACCGCCACCGTGCTGGCCCAGGCCCTGGTCAACGAGGGTCTGCGCAACGTCGCCGCCGGCGCCGGCCCGGCCGCCCTGAAGAAGGGCATCGACAAGGCCGTCGCCGCCGTCTCCGAGCACCTGCTGTCCGTCGCCCGTGAGATCGAGGGCAAGGACGACGTCGCCGCCGTCGCGTCCCTCTCCGCGCAGGACACCCAGGTCGGCGAGCTGATCGCCGAGGCGATCGACAAGGTCGGCAAGGACGGTGTCATCACCGTCGAGGAGTCGAACACCTTCGGCGTGGAGCTGGACTTCACCGAGGGCATGCAGTTCGACAAGGGCTACCTGTCGCCGTACTTCGTCACCGACGCGGAGCGGCAGGAGGCGGTCCTGGAGGACCCGTACATCCTGATCAACCAGGGCAAGATCTCCTCCATCCAGGAGCTGCTGCCCCTGCTGGAGAAGATCCTGCAGGGCGGTACGTCGAAGCCGCTGCTGATCATCGCCGAGGACGTCGACGGCGAGGCGCTGTCGACCCTGGTCGTGAACAAGATCCGCGGCACCTTCAACGCCGTCGCCGTCAAGGCCCCGGGCTTCGGCGACCGCCGCAAGGCGATCCTCGGCGACCTGGCCACCCTGACCGGCGGCACGGTCATCTCCGAGGAGGTCGGCCTCAAGCTCGACCAGGTCGGCCTGGACGTGCTGGGCACCGCCCGCCGCGTGACCATCACCAAGGACGAGACCACCGTCGTCGACGGCGCCGGTGACGCCGAGGCCGTGGCCGGCCGCGTCGCCCAGATCAAGGGCGAGATCGCCGCGACCGACTCCGACTGGGACCGCGAGAAGCTGCAGGAGCGCCTGGCCAAGCTGGCCGGCGGCGTCTGCGTCATCAAGGTCGGCGCCGCCACCGAGGTGGAGCTGAAGGAGCGCAAGCACCGCCTGGAGGACGCCATCTCGGCGACCCGCGCCGCGGTCGAGGAGGGCATCGTCGCCGGTGGTGGCGCCTCCCTGGTCCACGCCGCCAAGGTGCTGGAGGGCGGCCTGGGCCTGTCGGGCGACGAGGCGACCGGTGTCGCGGTGGTCCGCAAGGCGCTGCACGAGCCGCTGCGCTGGATCGCCCAGAACGCCGGCCTCGAGGGCTACGTCATCACCCACAAGGTCGCCGAGCTGGAGACCGGTCACGGCTACAACGCGGCCACCGGCGAGTACGGCGACCTGCTGAAGGCCGGCGTCATCGACCCGGTCAAGGTCACCCGCTCGGCCCTGGAGAACGCCGCCTCCATCGCCTCCCTGCTGCTCACCACCGAGACCCTCGTGGTGGAGAAGAAGGAGGAGGAGGCCGACAACGGTCACTCCCACGGCGGTCACGGCCACTCCCACTGAGGCCTGAACCACTGACCGGAGGCCCGGTCCGCGCCCCGCGAGGGGTGGCGGGCCGGGCCTCCGGCGTTCGCCTTTGACGCTTCAACTATCAGTGGAATTTTGCAGAACGCAAAGATTGCCTTATAACTGAGGCATGATCGAGGCCCGCCATCTGCGCGTCCTGCGTGCCGTCGCCCGCACCGGCTCCTTCTCCGCCGCCGCCCGCGAGCTGGGGTGCACGCAGCCTGCCATCAGCCAGCAGATGAAGGCCCTGGAGAAGTCCGTGGACACCCCGCTGGTGGTCCGTTCGGGCCGGGGGATGCAGCTCAGCGAGGCCGGGCGGGTCCTGCTCAAGCATGCCACCGGGATCCTGGCCGGGCTCTCCGCCGCCGAGGAGGAGGTGGCCGCGATCGCCGGGCTGCGGGCCGGCCGGGTGCGGCTGGTCTCCTTCCCGACCGCGAGCTCCACCCTGGTGCCGCCCGCCGTCGCCCGGCTGCGGGACAGCCATCCGGGGGTGCGCGTGTCGCTGGTCGAGGCGGAGCCGCCGGAGTCGCTGGCGATGCTGCGCGGCGGCGAGTGCGAGATCGCGCTGGCCTTCCGCTACCCGCAGTCCGACGGCGCCGTCGCGCTGCCGGCCCCCGCGCACGGCACACCGCGCGAGGCGCGGGCCGAGGCCAACCTGGAGGCCCAGCAGCTGACGGCCGGCACCGACTGGTCCGACCTGGTGGTCACCCCGTTGCTGGACGACCCGCTGGTGGGCCTGCTGCCCGCCGCCCACCCGCTGGCCGGGCGGGGCGGGCCGGTGGAGCTGGCCGGACTGGCGGGGGAGCAGTGGATCGCCGGCTGCCCGCAGTGCCGGGGGCACCTGGTGGAGCTGTGTGCGGGAGCGGGCTTCGAGCCCAGGATCGACTTCGCGACGGACGACTACCCGGCGGTGGTCGGCCTGGTGGCGGCGGGGCTGGGAGTGGCGGTGCTGCCCCGGCTGGCGCTGCAGTCGGTGCGGCCTGACGGCGTGTCGACGGTGCCGGTGCGGACGGCCGCCGGGGCGCCGGCGGTGCGCCAGGTGGTCGCGCTGACCCTGCCGGACCTGGCCGAGGTGCCGGCCGTGGCGCTGATGCTGGAGCGGCTGGCGGGGGCGGCGGGCGCCCGCTGACGGCGCGTGACGGGGCCGGGATGGGCCCCCGCGCCCGCTGCGGGCAGGCCCAGTCGCCGTGAAGAAACGTTTCTTCACGGCGCACCGCGGAGGCGGGGCTAGCGGTGCGCGACGGCCGGCGGGGTCAGCGGGACCTCCACCAGCCGGTGCCGCGAGCGCCCCAGCATCTCCTCGCGCTCGTCCTCGGTCATCCCGCCCCAGACCCCGTACGGCTCCCGGACTGCCAGTGCGTGCGCCGCGCACTCGGCGATCACCGGACAGCGCATGCAGACCTCCTTGGCGCTGGCCTCGCGCGAACTGCGCGCTGCCCCGCGCTCGCCCTCGGGGTGGAAGAAGAGCGAGCTGTCCACGCCGCGGCAGGCTGCCGAGAGCTGCCAGTCCCAGAGGTCCGCGTTGGGACCGGGGAGGCGGGAGAAATCTGCCATGGCTCATTCCCTTCAGAGGCCGTCGGCCGTCAGCCGGGCACTCGGCGGGCTGCTGCCGAGCGGCACGGCGGGGCTTCGATGCACTGGTGTGGACACCTGGAAATATGACTTAAGGCAACTCCATGGACAAGTCACCCACACACTGGCACAACAGTCAATGACCATATGAAAGCTATAAAAAGCGGCAAAGCGGGCAAAGGGTTCGGCAGGCGCGGGCGTGGCAATCGGGTGGCCGACGGGCGCGCGACCAGCCGAATCGGTGTGCGGGTCGCACGCCGACCGCGCGCGAGCTGCGGAAAAGTGCGGCGTGTGCACCGCGATGCGGCTGATCGGTAACGGCTCGGCCACGTACAGTGGTGGAGATGGCCCTGAAGGCCGTAACTCATTCGAGTGACGGTCGTTGGAAGTGCGGAGGCGGTTAGCGGGCGCCGGACGTCGGGAACGATCGCGGGCAAGTTGGGGCGATCAGGACGGAGTCCGTCGCCGATCGGCCGTGTCGGAGAGGTTCGTACCAGCCAGGAGGCTCAACGTGACGCGGATCAGCTGCGGAGGACGACGGTCATGACTTCCGTTCTCGTTTGCGACGATTCCCCGCTCGCCCGCGAGGCGCTTCGCCGCGCCGTCGCGACCGTACCCGGTGTCGACCGGGTCACCACCGCGACGAACGGGGAGGAGGTCCTCCGCCGCTGGGTGGCCGACCGCTCCGATCTCGTCCTGATGGACGTCCGGATGCCCGGCCTCGGCGGGGTCGAGACGGTCCGGCGGCTGCTGTCCGCCGACCCGGGCGCCCGGATCATCATGCTCACCGTCGCCGAGGACCTCGACGGTGTCGCGCTCGCGGTGGCCGCGGGCGCCCGCGGGTACCTGCACAAGGACGCCTCGCGCGCCGAACTGCGGGCCACCGTCACCCAGGCCCTCGCCGACCCGACCTGGCGGCTCGCCCCGCGCCGGCTGCGCAGCCCCGACATGGGCGCCGCGCCGACGTTGACGGCGCGTGAGATCCAGGTCCTGGAGGGCATGAGCCACGGCCGCAGCAACGCCGAGATCGGCCGCGAGCTGTTCCTGTCCGAGGACACCGTCAAGACCCACGCCCGACGGCTGTTCAAGAAGCTCGGCGCCTCCGACCGCGCGCACGCGGTGGCACTGGGCTTCCGCTGGGGCCTGGTCCGCTGACCACCGGCGGCGCCGCCGGGTGCGGCGCACCGCCGGTGATTTCCGGAGCGGGCACCGCACAGGCGTGTGACGTTACGGTCCCGAGGTTGCACCATGGAGGAGTGGAGCACCTCGGGGACCAGCGGACAGGCACTGCGGCGAACCGCGCAGCCGCAGGACACTCGGCGGACGGCGCGACGGACGGGACCACCGACGGCGGGGCGGGAGGCGGCACGGTGCAGGAGGGGCCGGTGGTGCGCGGCACGCCCCACGGTGCGCCAGCGCATAACGTTCCGGTGCACAACTCCGGACGCGGTGCCGCGTTTTCCCACTCGACCAGGCACCATGGACCGATGCGCGACGACGTCGCCGGTGCGGCCGGCCAGGCGGACCCGGTGGAGGCCGAGCCCTCCGGCCCGGGTCACGATCCGTCGTACGCGGAATCCGGCACCCCCCGGGCCGAGGCCGGCCCGGGCCGCCCGCCGGTGCTCGGCACCGGCGGATCGCCGCTGGTGGGCGAGCTGGTCGCGGCCGCCGTCCGCGGCGAGAACCCGGCCATCGACGCCCTGCTCGCCTACGTCCACCCGCTGGCGCTGCGGTACTGCCGCGCCAAGCTGGTCCGGCTCCCCGGCGGCGCCCGGCACCACGTGGACGACGTCGCCCAGGAGGTCTGCGTCGCGGTGCTCTGCGCCCTGCCCCGGTACAAGGACCAGGGGCGGCCGTTCGAGGCCTTCGTCTACGGCATCGCCGCGCACAAGATCGCCGATCTGCAGCGGGCCGCGATGCGCGGGCCCGGCTCGACCGTCGTCCCGCAGGACGACCTGCCGGAGGTGCCGGACGAGGCGCTCGGCCCGGAGGAGCAGGCGCTGCTGAGCAGCGACGCGGCCTGGGCCAAGGAACTGCTCTCCAACCTGCCGGCCCGTCAGCGCGAGCTGGTGCTGCTGCGAGTGGCCGCCGGACTGTCGGCGGAGGAGACCGGGGAGGTGCTCGGGATGTCGCCCGGCGCCGTCCGGGTGGCCCAGCACCGGGCGCTCAGCCGACTGCGGGCGCTCGCGGAGGAGTCCTCCTGACCCCGTCGGCCCCGGGCCGCTCCGGGAGGCCTCCGTACCTCCCCGACCTGGGGCTTCCGGCCGGGCGGCGGGCGGAATGAGCCACGGGGCGGGGTTGTTGTCAAGGGCACACGAGGACACATTCGCGGTGCCAGTACCATGGGGTATCGGCGCCTGGGCGGGTTGCCAAAGTGTCACGGGTGTGCGCCGGATCTTCTTGGAGGATCCTCCCATTGCACCCGGCTTCGGCGGTCTGCGCGAGTGAGCGATGAATGCGCCCCCACCCTCAGGGCGTGAGCGGATAAGGCCGGCCACGGAAGGTACCCCCCAAATGTCTTACAACGCCGCAGGCGTACCCGAGAAGTTCGCCATGCTCGGGCTCACGTTCGATGACGTCCTGCTGCTGCCCGGGGCCTCCGAGGTACTGCCGAACCAGGTGGACACCTCCTCGCGGGTCTCCCGGAACGTCCGCGTCAACATCCCGCTGCTCTCGGCGGCGATGGACAAGGTCACCGAGTCGCGGATGGCCATCGCGATGGCGCGCCAGGGTGGCGTCGGCGTGCTGCACCGCAACCTGTCGGTCGAGGACCAGGCCAACCAGGTCGACCTGGTGAAGCGCTCCGAGTCCGGCATGGTCACCGACCCGATCACCGTCGGCCCGGACACCACGCTGGGCGAGGCCGACGCGCTGTGCGCCAAGTTCCGCATCTCCGGCGTGCCGATCGCCGACGAGGCCGGCAAGCTGCTCGGCATCGTCACCAACCGCGACATGGCCTTCGAGTCGGACCGCAGCCGCCAGGTCCGCGAGATCATGACCCCGATGCCGCTGATCACCGGCAAGGTGGGCATCTCCGGCGTCGACGCGATGGCGCTGCTGCGCCGCCACAAGATCGAGAAGCTGCCGCTGGTCGACGACGAGGGCCGGATCAAGGGCCTGATCACCGTCAAGGACTTCGTCAAGGCCGAGCAGTACCCGAACGCCGCCAAGGACGCCGAGGGCCGGCTGCTGGTCGGCGCCGCCGTCGGCGCCAGCGCCGAGGCGTTCGACCGGGCCCAGGCCCTGGTCGAGGCCGGCGTGGACTTCCTCGTCGTCGACACCTCGCACGGCCACAGCCACAACGCGCTGGCCTGGATCGCGAAGATCAAGTCGGCCGTCGGCGTCGACGTGGTCGGCGGCAACGTCGCCACCCGGGACGGCGCCCAGGCGCTGATCGACGCCGGCGTGGACGGCGTCAAGGTCGGCGTCGGCCCCGGCTCCATCTGCACCACCCGGGTGGTCGCCGGCATCGGCGTCCCCCAGATCACCGCGATCTACGAGGCCGCCCAGGCCTGCCAGGCGGCCGGCGTGCCCGTCATCGGCGACGGCGGCCTGCAGTACTCCGGCGACATCGGCAAGGCGCTGGCCGCCGGCGCCGACACCGTCATGCTGGGCTCGCTGCTGGCCGGCTGCGAGGAGTCCCCGGGCGAGCTGCTGTTCATCAACGGCAAGCAGTTCAAGTCCTACCGCGGCATGGGCTCGCTGGGCGCCATGCAGTCCCGCGGCCAGGGCCGCTCGTACTCCAAGGACCGCTACTTCCAGGCCGAGGTCGCCTCGGACGACAAGCTCGTCCCCGAGGGCATCGAGGGCCAGGTGCAGTACCGCGGCCCGCTGTCGGCCGTGCTGCACCAGCTCGTCGGCGGCCTGCGCCAGACCATGGGCTACGTCGGCGCCGGCACCGTCGCCGAGATGGAGAGCAAGGGCCGCTTCGTCCGGATCACCTCGGCGGGCCTCAAGGAGAGCCACCCGCACGACATCCAGATGACCGTCGAGGCGCCGAACTACTCGAGCCGCTGACCGGTCGGAACCGACCGCTGAGGGCCTGTCGCCGCAAGGTGGCGACGGGCCCTCCGGCGTGCCCGGACCGGGCCGTCGGGGCGGGGCCCGCCCCGGTACGGGATACTGGGACGCGGCCGGGGTGACCCGGCGGGCATGAGCAACACAGCAGAAGGGCTCGAAGTGACTGAGATCGAGATCGGGCGAGGCAAGCGCGGCCGCCGGGCGTACGCCTTCGACGACATCGCCGTCGTCCCCAGCCGCCGTACCCGGGACCCGAAGGAGGTCTCGATCGCCTGGCAGATCGACGCGTACCGCTTCGAGCTGCCGTTCCTGGCCGCCCCGATGGACAGCGTGGTCTCGCCCCAGCAGGCCATCGCCATCGGCCGCCTCGGCGGCCTCGGCGTGCTGAACCTCGAAGGCCTCTGGACCCGCTACGACGACCCGCAGCCCCTGCTGGACGAGATCGCCGCGATCACCGACGAGTCCGCCGCGACCCGCCGGCTGCAGGAGATCTACGCCGCGCCGATCCGTGCCGAGCTGATCAAGCAGCGGATCCAGGAGGTCCGCGACTCCGGCGTCGTCACCGCCGCCGCGCTGTCGCCGCAGCGCACCGCCGAGTTCTCCAAGGCCGTGGTGGACGCCGGCGTCGACGTCTTCGTCATCCGCGGCACCACCGTCTCGGCCGAGCACGTGTCCGGCGCCGCCGAGCCGCTCAACCTCAAGCAGTTCATCTACGAGCTCGACGTCCCGGTGATCGTCGGCGGCTGCGCCACGTACACCGCGGCCCTGCACCTGATGCGGACCGGCGCGGCCGGCGTGCTGGTCGGCTTCGGCGGCGGCGCCGCCCACACCACCCGCAACGTGCTGGGCATCCAGGTGCCGATGGCCACCGCCGTCGCGGACGTGGCCGCCGCCCGCCGCGACTACATGGACGAGTCCGGCGGCCGCTACGTGCACGTGATCGCCGACGGCGGCGTCGGCTACAGCGGCGACATCCCGAAGGCCGTCGCCTGCGGTGCCGACGCGGTGATGATCGGTGCCGCGCTGGCCCGCGCCACCGACGCCCCGGGCAAGGGCATCCACTGGGGCATGGAGGCCGTCCACGAGGAGCTGCCGCGCGGCAAGCGGGTGGACCTCGGCACGGTCGGCACCACCGAGGAGATCCTGACCGGTCCGTCGCACACCCCGGACGGCACCATGAACCTCTTCGGTGCGCTGCGCCGCGCGATGGCCACCACGGGCTACACCGAGCTCAAGGAGTTCCAGCGGGTCGAGGTGACCGTCAACCCGGCGCTCGACCTGCGCTGACCGAGCTGCGCTGACCGACCTGCGCTGACCGAGCTGGGCCGGCTCGACCTGGGTCGAGCCTGCTGCCGACAGGCCCTCGCCGACCCCGGCGGGGGCCTTCGGGCTGTCCGGGGGCGGCGGGTGGCTGCCGGTGGGTGGCGGCGCCGGGGGTCAGCCGCGGTCGGCGGTGCGGCGGGTGAGGAGGAAGCCGCCGATGACGGCGATGGCGTAGAAGGCGGCGTCGAGCGGGCGGAGTTCGGCGCGCCAGGTGGTCAGGGTGTCGTGCAGCAGGCCGTGGGGGCCGGGGCCCTCGGCGTTCACCCGGCGGAGCTGTCCGATCAGTTGGCCGAGGAGGAGCGCGCCGGCCGCGAGGAGGGCGCCGAGCGGCGGGAGCAGCCGGTTCCGGCCACCGAGGAGGCCGAGCGGGAGGGCGACCAGGCCGGCCGGGGCGATGGCCAGCCAGCCCAGGCTGTCGGCGGCCCGCAGCGGCGCGAAGCCGTAGACCAGCCCGCTGACCAGCATGGCGAGGACCGCGAGGGCGATGGCCAGGGCGGTGCGGCGGCGGGGGACGGTCCGCGGCACGGGGACGACGGGCTCGTACCCGGTCACCGGGGCGCCGGGCATGCCGGGGGCGACGTAGCCTTCGGGGGCGACGGGGGCCGGTGCGACCGAGTAGTGCTGGGCGGTGCGCGGCCGGGCCGATGGGCCGTCAGCGCCCGGCGCGGGTGCGGTCATGGACGTCGATCCCCCCGGAAAAGACGATGAGCTGCTGAACGTTAGCAGTGACTCGGGCGGATCTTGGCGAGTTTTCGATCACAGATCGGGCACGGAGCGCCGCACCCGTTCCGGTTCGTCCGGGCTTGGGACGGGGGCCGGGTGGTCGCGGGCCCCCGGGACAGGAGATGATGGAGGCTTCGGCGTTCGGGCCTGAGGCCGGGCCGACGCGCTGTCACCACGACCGCCAGCCGCACATGGGGGAACGTTCCGAATGACCCAGGCGAAGGGTTCCACCGGCCGCCTCTTGGCCGGCCGCTACCGCCTGAACGGCGTGCTCGGACGCGGCGGCATGGGCACCGTCTGGCGCGCCGAGGACGAGATGCTGGGCCGGACCGTCGCGGTCAAGGAACTGCGGATGAACGCCAGCGTCGACGAGGAGGAGAAGCACCGGCTGATCACCCGGACACTGCGCGAGGCCAAGGCCACGGCGCGGATCCGGCACAACTCGGCGGTCACCGTCTTCGACGTCGTCGACGAGGACGACCGGCCGTGGATCGTGATGGAGCTGGTCGAGTCCCGCTCACTGGCCGACGTCATCCGCGAGGACGGCCCGCTCAAGCCCGGCCGGGCCGCCGAGATCGCCCTCGACGTGCTGGGCGTGCTGATCGCCGCGCACGCGCTGGGCATCCTGCACCGGGACGTCAAGCCGTCCAACGTGCTGATCGGCGACGACGGCCGGGTGGTGCTCACCGACTTCGGCATCGCCAGCGTCGAGGGCGACGCCTCGGTCACCTCCACCGGCATGCTGGTCGGCGCGCCCTCGTACATATCCCCGGAGCGGGCCCGCGGGCAGAAGCCCGGGCCGCCGGCCGACCTGTGGTCGCTGGGCGGCACGCTGTACGCGATGGTCGAGGGCCGGCCGCCGTACGACCGCGGCTCGGCGCTGGCCACACTGACCGCGGTGATGACCGAGGACCTGGCCGTGCCGGTGAACGCCGGCGGGCTGCGACCGGTGATCGAAGGGCTGCTGGAGAAGGACCCGGCCGCGCGGCTGGACGCCTCGCAGACCCGGTCGATGCTCAAGCGGGTGGTCGCGGAGGCGACCGTGAAGGCCGAGTCGACCACCGAGCACGCGATGCCGGTGGGGGCGACGGCCACCGTGGCCGTGGCCGAGCCGGACGCGGAGTCGAAGCCGGACGCGAGCGCGGAGCCGAAGCCGGAGCCGGAGAAGCCCGAGGGCGCCCGGAAGCGGTCCGTGGGCGGGCTGCTGGGGACGGTCCGGGTGGGCAGCCGGGCCCGGGACGAGGAACCGCCCACCCTGCCCGCGGCGGAGCCCGCCGCCCGGGCGGACGCGCCGGCACCCGAACCGATCCGACCGGTGACCAGCGAGTGGACGATGGGCGCGACCCAGGCGGCCGGAGCCGACCCGCGCACCGGAAGGCGGCGGCTGGCCATCGCCACCGTGGTCGTGGTGCTGCTGCTGATCGCGGGAGTGGTCGCGGTGGTCCAGGCCGTCGGCGGCGGGGACGGCGGCGCCAAGGGCGAATCCACCCACGGCGCGGGCGCCACCTCGCCGGTCGCGGTGACCACCGGCCCCACGCCCGGCCAGGGCGCACCGGCCCCCGCGACCGAGGCCCCGCCCGGCGGCCCGGCCACCGGGACGCCCACGGACGCCGCCACCGCCGGCGCGCCCGCACAGCCCGTCACCCCGCCCCCCGCCACCGTGCCCGCCGCCACCACACCCGCCGCGCCCGTGCAGCCGCCGGCGCCGGCCCCCAACCCGGCGCAGTCCGCGCCGGGCGGTGCGGTGCCCGCCGGGTACCACGAGTACAAGGACCCGAGCGGCTTCTCCGTCGTGCTGCCGGACGGGCTCCAGCCGGCCGGCTCCGACTCCAACCGGCGGATCTTCAAGAACGCGGCCGACGGCAGCCAGCTGCGGATCGAGTGGAGCACCACGCCGCACGCGAGCGCCCTCGCCGACTGGCAGGAGTCCGAGCCCGACCTGCGCGCGCAGGTCACCAACTACCAGCGGCTGACGCTGTCGGCGATCACCTACCGGCAGTGGACCAACGCGGCGGACTGGGAGTGGACCAACGGCACGCCCACCATGCACTCCCTCAACCGCGGCTTCGTGACCGGGACTCCGGCCAAGTACGGCTACTCGATCTACTGGATCGTCCCGGACGCGCAGTGGGCCGCGCAGGCCCCGGCCCGGGACGTCGTCTTCAACAGCTTCCAGCCCGCGCCGTAGGGCGCGCGGGGCGCCGGGCTCGGCTCAGCCGATCAGGCGCTGCTTGGCGCGGGCGAACTCGTCGTGGGTGAGCGCGCCGGCGGCGTGCAGGGCGGCCAACCGCTCCAGCTGCCCCACGAGTTGCTCGCCCGCGCCGGGCCCGGCGGTGGCGGCGTCGGCCCGGGCGGCGTCGGCCGGCCCGACCGCGGGTGCGGCCGGCGGGGCGAGCCGGGCGAGCCGGGCGGACTCCCGTACCCGTTCGGCGAAGACGTCGGCCTTGGCCACGTCCTCGAAGCGATGGGAGCCGGTCAGTGCGACGATCGTCAGTACGTCGCCGTTGAACTTGGTGCGGGCCACGGCGGCGTCGGTGACGGCGGTGAGCGGAACCGGTACCGGGGGCTTCCCGTCCTTCAGGAAGAGCAGCCGGTGGGTGGTCAGCACGAGCACGCCCTTGCGGAAGTGGTCGGGGTGGCGCCCGGCGGTGGAGGCCACCGGCCTCTCGCCGGTGATGACGGCCGCCTCCACCGTGCGGACGGCCTCCGCCCGGTCGGTTCGGTCGGTGTTCCCCGCCACGCTGAAGGCGGTGTCGATCAGGTCGGTCCAGTCCATGGGGCCGAGGGTAAAGGAGCCGCTCAGTAGGCTGCTCGGTGAGCGAGAGGAACTGGCATGCGAGGCGGCCCCGGGCAGTTGCTGGGGGGACGGTACCGGCTGACGGACCGTCCCGAGCCGTTGTGCGCCCGCGCGGTGGACGAACGCACCGGAGAATCGGTACTGCTGCGCGCCCTGGAGCTGCCCGCGCTGCTGACCACCGGTCAGGACCCGGAGGGTGAGGCGTCCGCGCAGGCCGACCGGCTGGTGCGGCGGGTCGCGGCCGTCGGCTCCGCCGCGCCGACCGGGCACCCACGGCTGCTGCGTGGGGTCGGCGCCTTCGTCGACGGCGACCTGCTGTGGACGGTGGAGGAGCGACCGGCCGGGCTGACGGTGGCGGAGCTGCTCGCCGCCGGGCCGGTCACCCCCTACCGGGCGGCCGAGGCGGCGGCGGACCTGACCGGCGCACTGCGGGCGCTGCACGGAGCCGGGCTCACCCACGGGAACCTGACCGCCGAGTCGGTGCTGGTCTGCGAGGACGGCGCGGTGATGCTCGGCGGGCTGCTCGCCGGGGTGGCGCAGGAGGCGCTGGCCGAAGAGCTCGGCGGGCCGGGCGGGCGTCGCCGGTACGACGTCCGGGCCGTCCTGGTCGGCCCGGTGGCGGAGCGCTGGCCGCTGGACGGCGGCCCGGCGGGCGACTGCTGGGCGCTCGGGGTGCTGCTGCACCGGCTGGTCACCGGCCGCTCGCCGTACCCGGAGGGCGGCGTGCCGGAGCTGGTGACGGCCGTACGGGACGGGCGGCGCGAGCACTCGGCGGCCTGCGGGCCGCTGGGGCCGCTGGTCGAGCGGCTGCTGCAGCCCGACCCGGTGCGGCGGCCGACGGCGGAGGAGATGCGCCTGGAGCTGGCGGCCCTGCTGGCGGGCGCGCCGGAGCCGATGGACGAGGAGCGGGTGGCCGGGGCGGTGACGCTGAAGCCGGAGGCCCCGCTGGTGCCGGTGCGGCCGCGCCGGGGCCGCCGGGGCGGGCGGGGTGCCGGAGACGTCCGGGGCCGGGCCGGGGCGGCGGCCGGTCACGGGCCTGACGGCAGGTCCGGTGGCGGTCCCGGTGAGCGGCCCGGTGGCGGACTCGGTGGCGGTCCCGGTGACCGGGCGAAGCCGCCGCGGATACCCCCCGCACTCCTCGGCCCGCTGCTGGTGGGGGCCGTGTTCCTGCTGCTGGCGCTGGGAGTGGCCGCCGTGGTGCTGTTCGCAGGCTGACGGCCCGCCCGGACCACGGTCTCCCGGTCCGGAGGGTGGGCGTGATTACCGGGGGCGGCGGGGTGCGCCTAATGTGTGCGTGGGATTTGTTCGAACAGTGGTCTGCACCAGGTCCTCCGTCACGGTGACGGCAGGCGGAACGTGTGCGGGGGAGGTCGCGGATGGGCGTGCAGGACGGGCCGGAGGCGGTCAAGGCGGAGCGGTTGCTGGCCGGGCGGTACGAGCTCGGCGAGCGGCTCGGCCGGGGCGGCATGGGCACCGTCTGGCGGGCCTGGGACCGGATGCTGGACCGCGAGGTCGCGGTCAAGGAGCTGACCGTCAACCACCTGCCCGAGGAGGACCGGCAGATCCTGCACACCCGGATGAAGCGCGAGGCCAGCGCGGCCGCGCGGATCAAGCACCCCGGCGTGATCACCGTGCACGACGTGCTGGAGCAGGACGGCCGGCCGTGGATCGTGATGGAACTCGTCGACGGCCGCTCGCTGGCCGACGTGATCAGGCAGGACGGCACCCTGCAGCCGCGCGCCGCCGCCGAGGTCGGCAGCCAGGTGCTCGCCGCGCTGCACCGCGGCCACCAACTGGGCGTGCTGCACCGGGACGTGAAACCGGCCAACGTGCTGCTGGAGCGCGGCACCGGGCGGGTGGTGCTGCTGGACTTCGGCATCGCGAAGTACGAGGGCTCGACGGAGCTGACGCGCCCCGGTGACCTGGTCGGCTCGCCGGACTACCTGGCGCCGGAGCGCGCCCAGGGCGAGCGGCCCGGGCCGGCCTCGGACCTCTGGGGGCTCGGCGCGACGCTGTACGCGGCGGTCGAGGGCCAGTCGCCGTTCCGCCGGGACTCGCCGATCAGCACGCTGGCCGCGGTGGTGGACGAGCCGCTGCCGGAGTCGCGCCGGGCCGGGCCGCTCGGGCCGGTGCTGGCCGCGCTGATGGCCAAGGACCCGGACGAGCGGCCGACCGCCGACGAGGCGGCCCGGATGCTGGCCGAGGTGCAGGCCGGGCACACGATGGGCTTCAAGTCCGTGGTGGCGATGCGCGTGCCCACCCAGTCGGTGCCGGTGGTGGACCGCAGCGAGGGCCGGACGGAGGGCGCCGCGGAGCAGGTCGAGGGCTCCGAGGGGCCGACCGAGCCCCAGGCGGCCCAGGCCGCCCCCGCCACCTCCGCCACCCCTGTCACTGCTGTCACCCAAGCGGCCTCGGCGGGCCAGGCCACCCCGGCGACCCCGGTCACCCCGGCCACGCCCGTCGCCCCGGTCGCCCCGGTGGTCCAGGACACCGCCGGGGGCGCCCTGGCCGCCGCACATGCGCACACCGGCCAGGTCACGCCGGTGGCGCACTCCGTCACGCCCGCGCGCGGGCCGGCCAAGCGCCGCAACACCGCGAAGTTCGTCGCCGTCGCGGTGGCCGTCGGCCTGCTGGCTGCCGCCGGGACCTTCCTCGCCACCCGGCTGGTGGTGGGCGGCTCCGGTGAATCGACGCCGACCGGGCCGACCGACGCGGCCGAGTCGACCGGACCCGAGCCCACCGGCGGCGTCAGCCCCTCGGCGCCCCCGCCCGGCGGCTACCACTGGGTCGACGACCCGGCCGGCTTCCGCTTCCCGCTGCCGGACGGCACCCCGGCCTGGCAGCGCATCAGCACCGCGGACAACCAGATCTACTACAGCCCCGACGGCAAGGTGCACTACCTGCAGTTCGCCGTCACCGTCGGCCAGTCGGTCAAGCCGCTGGAGCACCTGCGGCAGATGGAGACCAGCGTCTCCAAGTCGTTGAAGGAGTACAAGCAGCACCGGATGGCCAGTGCCGCGGTGAACAGCCACGAGGCGGCCGTCTGGGAGTTCAGCTACGCCGCCCAGGGCGGGGGCCGGCGCCGCGCGATCGAGGCCGAGTTCATCGACGAGGACGGCACCAGCTACGCGATCTACTCGTCCAGCCCGGAGAAGGGCAACGAGTGGAACGAGGCCGAGCAGCGGTTCAACGCGGTGCTCAACCACTTCACGCCGACCCGCTGACGGCGGCGCCCCGGACCGGGGCACGCGGGCGGGGTGCCCGCTTTGGCCCGACTGCGGCAGATTCTTGTTACCGACGGGTACCGGACCGGCCCGCGAACGCCTAGGCTGCGCCGTATGTCGGACCTCACAGCAGATGCAGTGGCCACCGAACGCCCCGGCGCCGGCAACCCGGCGGCCCCCGGCGGCGGCCGGACCGTCGCGGCGGCCGTCCCGGCGGCCCTGGTCGCCCGGCTGGCCTCCGGCGTCACCGCCGCCGGCGATCCCGACCTCGTGGAGACCGTCGCCCCGCTGACCGGCGAGCGGCTGGCCGGCCTGCCGCAGTCCACCCCGGCCGACGTCGAGGTCGCGTTCCAGCTGGCCCGCCGCGCCCAGTCGGCCTGGGCCGCGCTGCCGGTGCGCCGCCGCGCCGCCGTACTGCTGCGCTTCCACGACCTGCTGCTCAGGCGGCAGGACGAGGTGCTGGACCTGATCCAGGCGGAGACCGGCAAGGCCCGACTGCACGCCTTCGAGGAGGTGCTGGCCGTCGCCATGGCCGCGCGGCACTACGGGCGGGCCGCGCACACGTACCTCAAGGACAAGCGGCGCGGCGGCGCGCTGCCGGTGCTCACCCACACCGTCGAGGCCCGCCGCCCCAAGGGCGTGATCGGCCACATCTCGCCCTGGAACTACCCGCTGGAACTGTCCGTCGGCGACGCCCTGCCCGCCTTCGCGGCCGGCAACGCGGTCGTCAACAAGCCCGACACCCAGACCGCGCTGACCGCGCTGTGGGCCCGCGAGCTGCTGGTCGAGGCCGGGCTCCCCGCCGACCTGTGGCAGGTCGTGATCGGCGACGGCCCGGTGATCGGCCCCGCCGTGGTGGAGCACGCCGACTACGTCTCGTTCACCGGCTCCACCCGCACCGGCCGCGACGTCGCCCAGCGCGCCGCCGCCCGGCTGGTCGGCGCCTCGCTCGAACTCGGCGGCAAGAACGCCATGCTGGTGCTCTCCGACGCAGACCTCGACGCCGCCGCCGCGGGCGCCGTCCGGGCCTGCTTCTCCTCCGCCGGGCAGCTGTGCATCTCGATCGAGCGGCTGCTGGTGCACCGCTCGGTGGCCGACGAGTTCCTGGAGCGCTTCGCCGCCCGCACCCGGGCCCTGCGCCTCGGCGGCGGCCTCGCGTACGGCGCGGACATGGGCTCGCTGGTCTCCGTCCGCCAGCTGGAGACCACCACCCGGCACGTGGAGGAGGCGGTCAAGGCGGGCGCCGTCGTGGTGGCCGGCGGCCGCGCCCGGCCGGATCTCGGGCCGTTCTTCTTCGAGCCGACCATCCTCGACGGCGTCACCCCGGAGATGGCGGTCTGCGCCGAGGAGACCTTCGGCCCGGTCGTCTCCGTCTACCGCTTCGACACCGACGAGGAGGCGGTGGCCGCCGCCAACTCCACGCCGTACGGCCTGAACTCCAGCGTCTGGACCGGGGACCGGCGGCGCGGCCGGGCGGTCGCGGCGCGGCTGCGCACCGGGACGGTCAACGTCAACGAGGCCTACGCGGCCGCGTACGGCTCGGTCGGTTCGCCGATGGGCGGCATGGGCGACTCCGGGCTGGGCCGGCGGCACGGCGCCGAGGGCATCCTGCGCTTCACCGAGGCGCAGACCATCGCGACCCAGCGGCTGATGCCGATCGCGCCGTCGTTCGGCCTGGACGACAAGCAGTTCGCCGCCGTGATGACCGGCGGGCTGCGCGCGCTCAAGGCGCTGCGCCTCCGGTAGACCGCGGGCGCCGGGCGGGCGCCGGCGGCAGCGGGGCCCGGCCTCGTACGGGGCCGGCGCGCGGCTGCCTCGGACGGCTTCATCCCGTTCGTCCTGTTCGTCCCGTTCGTTGCGTTATCCCGTTCAGACCGTTCAGACCGTTCAGACCGTTCAGACCGTTCATCCCGGCGAAGGAGCAGTGGCAGATGGTGGAGTCCGGCGGTGCGGCGGAGTTCGACTACGACGTGGTCGTGGTCGGCTCCGGCTTCGGCGGTTCGGTCGCGGCGCTGCGGCTGACCGAGAAGGGCTACCGGGTTGCCGTCCTGGAGGCCGGGCGGCGCTTCGACCGGGAGGAGCTGCCCAGGAACTCCTGGGACCTGCCGAACTACCTGTGGGCGCCGCGGCTCGGGCTGTACGGCATCCAGCGGATCCACCTGCTGGCCAACGTGCTGATCCTGGCAGGCGCCGGGGTCGGCGGCGGCTCGCTGAACTACGCCAACACCCTGTACGTGCCGCCGAAGGCCTTCTTCGAGGACCGCCAGTGGCGCCACATCACCGACTGGCAGGAGGAGTTGGCGCCGTTCTACGACCAGGCGCAGCGGATGCTCGGGGTCCGGCTCAACCCGACCGTCACCCCCTCCGACGTCCACCTCAAGGCGGCGGCCGAGCGCATGGGCGTCGCCGACACCTTCCACATGGCGCCGGTCGGGGTGTTCTTCGGCGACGGCAAGGACACCGACGGGACGGCCGAGGCGGCGCCCGGGGAGGAGGTCGCCGACCCGTACTTCGGTGGCGCCGGTCCGGCCCGCAAGGCCTGCGTGGAGTGCGGCGAGTGCATGACCGGCTGCCGGCACGGCGCCAAGAACATGCTCACGGAGAACTACCTGTACCTGGCCGAGCGGGGCGGCGCGGAGATCCACCCGCTCACCACGGTGGCCCGGATCCGGGAGCACACCGGCGCGGCCGGAAGCAGCGGCTTCGCCGTCGACGTGCGCCGCACCGACTCCCGCTCCAGGACGGACCGGGTGAAGGCGGGCGCACGGACCATCACCGCCGCCCGGGTCGTCGTCGCCGCCGGTACGTACGGCACCCAGTCGTTGCTGCACCGGATGCGCGCCGCCGGGCACCTGCCCCGGATTTCCGCCCGGCTCGGCGAGCTGACCCGCACCAACTCCGAGGCGCTGGTGGGCGCGCAGACCACCGACCGGCGCTACGGCACGAAGGCGGACTTCACCAAGGGCGTCGCGATCACCTCCTCGATCCACCCGGACGCCAACACCCACATCGAGCCGGTCCGCTACGGCAAGGGCTCGAACGCGATGGGTGCGCTGTCCGTCGCGCAGGTCAAGGGCGGTGGACGGGCTCCGCGCTGGCTGCGCTACCTGGGCAACTCGGTGCTCCACCCGGTGACCTTCGCCCGCTCGATGAACCAGCACCGCTGGTCCGAGAAGACGATCATCGGCCTGGTGATGCAGTCGCTGGACAACTCGATCACCGTCTCGCTGACGAAGGGCCCGCTCGGCAAGGACCGGCTCACCTCCACCCAGGGCCACGGCGCCCCCAACCCGACCTGGATCCCCGCCGCCGAGCAGGGCGCCCAGGCGCTCGCCGACGAGATCAACGGCTTCGCCGGCAGCTCCGCCGGCGAGATCTTCGACATCCCGATGACCGCGCACTTCCTCGGCGGCTGCCCGATCGGCGACGCCCCCGAGACCGGCGTGGTCGACCCGTACCACCGGCTGTACGGCCACCCCGGGATCAGCGTGGTGGACGGCGCGGCCGTCTCCGCCAACCTCGGCGTCAACCCCTCGCTGACCATCACCGCGCAGGCCGAACGCGCCCTGTCGATGTGGCCGAACAAGGGAGAGGCGGACCCGCGCCCGGCCCAGGGCGAGGCGTACCGGCGGGTCACCCCGGTGGCGCCGGTACGGCCCGCCGTGCCGGAGGGCGCGTTCGGTGCGCTGCGGCTGCCGCTGCTGCCCGTCCCGGAGGTCCCGAAGAAGCGCGGCTGAACCCCGTCCGGCGGGCCGATCCGCCTGCCGGGGAAGCCGGTTGACAGCCGTTCGGGTCCGATGGGATAAACGGGCTCCCTGGGGCGACCCCGGGACTCGTCGAGCGGGGGGAAAGCAGTCCATGGCCAACTGCGCATCGTGCGGGGCGACTTCGGTGGAGGGGGCGTCCGCCTGCGGTGCGTGCGGGCGGCCGTTCGCACCGCCCCCGCCGACCGCCGCACCGCCCCCGCCGACCGCCGCGCTGCCTGTGGTGCCTGCCGCGCCTGCCGGGCCCGCTGCGCCTGCCGTGCCGCCCGCCCCGGGGTACGCGCCGCCCCCGCCGTCCGGCCCGCCCGGTCCTCCCGCGACAGGCAGTTGGGGTGCGGGGAGGCCGTACGACGGGCAGCCGCCCGTCCAGCGCCTGCTGGCGGGGCCCGACTGGCGCCCCGCCTTCAAGGCGGCCCTCGCGCCGACCGCCGTGCTCCTGCTGGCCGCGCTGATCGCCGCCATCCCCGGCGACTACCAGTACGAGTACCGGTTCCGCTCGCCCGACTTCGGCAGCCGCTTCGGCGCGATGCTGTCGATGGCGCTGAGCGCGCTCGGCGCGCCGTTCAAGCTCGGCTACCAGAGCCCGCTCAGCGGCGGCCGCGCCGAGCGGATGGACTTCGTCTTCCGGGTGGCGCCGATGACCGTCACCGTCCTGTGGTGCCTGGCCCTCTGGTACGCCCTGCGGGCCGGGCTGCGCCGGCGCAAGGCGGTGACGGGCCAGCTGACCCGGAGCCAGGCCGCGGGGGAGGCGCTGCGCACCGCCTTGGTCCTCGCCGGGGTGACGACGGTGATCTGGGCGGTCGGCGGGACGACCCAGCAGCCTCGGGACAGCTTCGACGTCCCCGACTACCCGGGCACCGGCCAGGACCTGTCCAGGCCGGTGATCACCGCGGGCTCCGGCTGGCTGGAGGCGGTCGGCTGGACCGTGCTGCTGGCCGGCTCGCTCGCGTTCGCGGTCTACGGCACCGACGCGCTTCGCTGGGCCGCCTGGCGCAGCCGGTCGGTGCGCGGCTGGGCGGTCGCCGCGCTGACCGCGGGCCGGGCGCTGGGGGTGTCGGTGGGCCTGTCCTCGCTGGCGGGTTTCGTGCTGGTCGCCGCGAACAGCAGCGGTGGGGCGGAGACCGGGGTGTCGCTGGCCTTCCTGCCCAACCTCGGCCTCAACCTGCTCGGCTTCGGCTCGGGCGCGACTTTCCGGGCCCACAGCGGCACGACCGGCGGCGAGACCTCCTGGCGCGACCGCGGCGAGGACCTGGACCTCTCCTTCTTCGACCTGCACGACGAGGTGTCCGCCGACTGGCGCTGGGCGGCCCTGCTGGCGCTCTTCGCGGCGGCCGTGCTCGGCTGGACGGCGTACCGGCGGCAGCTGGACGCGGCCGACCGGCTGCGCCTGGCGGCGGTGTACGCCGTGGCGCTCACCGGGCTGATGGCGGTGGCCGGGGCGACGATGACCCGATCCTCCGGCATGGCGGGCTGGAGCCGGACCTCCGACCTGGAGGTGTCCCAGGAGAACGCGGTCGGGCTGACCTTCCTCACCGTCCTCGCGGCCAACGCGGTCTGGGCGGTGGTCGGCGCGCTGCTGGTGCCGCCGCTGCTGGCGGCCGCCCGCGGCGGCGGCGCGGGCGCTCCGTACGCCGGGGCGCCGTACGGGCCGACACCGCCGCCCCCGATGCCGACACCGACACCGGCACCGTCGACGGCGCGGACGCCGCACGGCGCCCCGGTGCCCGGGGTGCCGGCGCAGGGCGCCCCGGCGGACGACGCGCCGCCCGCCCTCGGGGCCGGGAGCGGGGTGAGCGAGGTGCTCGGCTCGGACGAGGCGCCGCCCGCCTCCGCCGCCGCACCGCCGGCTCCCGCCGAGGCACCGCGGCCCGCCGCCGAGGCGCCGGTGGACCCGAGCGTCTGGCGCGAGCACCCCTGAACCGCCCCGGCGCGGGGCGCCGAAGCGGGAAGCGGCGGCGGAAGCGGCAGAGCCCGGAAAGGGCAAAGGGCCCCGCGGGGGAACGGGGCCCTTTGTCGCTCAGCACTCGGCGTCAGGGCCGCGCCGGTGCTGGGGGTGACGGCGCCGGGGGAGGAGCGCCGTCGTGTCGGTTGGCTTCCGGAGGCGCCCCGGCGGCTCCGGCGCGGGTGGCCGGCGGCGCGGGGTGCGCGGGCCCGTTGCGCGGTGGTCGGCGGCTGGGGCTGCGCCGTCCCTCCGCTCACGGAGCGTGAAGTGAAAACCGCTGTCGCCTCCCTCTGCGGCGACGGCGGAGCATTGGGGCCGACCCTTCGCGGCGAGCCGTCGGGCCGCCGGAAGAACCGCTTACAACGAGCATCGTGCTGGACGGAGGGCTCGCTCTGCAACCGGTTCGGCACAGTTCGGCACAGTCCATTTACGGTCGGCCCGGCCGCCGATGATCACGGTGAGTAGTGGTGCATCCGGTGCGGCGCACGGGGACGCGCGTAGCGGCGCGGGACGGACGGGCCGGTGCGCCCGGGTGCGCCCCGGCGCGGGCCGGCGTGAGTCGGGCGGCCTGGGCGGGCCTGGGCGGGCCTGGGCCGCCGAGCGGGCCGGAGGGGGGACGGCCGGTCCCGGGCGTCCCCGGATTCCGGCCGTCCCACCTCTCGGCCCAGTCGCGGCCGGCTTCGCTGTCCCCTGCTCGTCGGCCGCTGCACCCGCGCACGGTCCCACGGAGCCGCGCCCCCGGCGGGGCCGGGCGGCGGCGCCACGTGCGCCGGTGGACTGGTGTGTAGCTCCACGCGTGGTCCTGCAGCCGTACGGCGGTGCCCCCGAGGGGGCCGGGGCGGCGCGTCTGGCGGACGCGGCGCGGCCGTACGGTCGTCAGAAGCAACGAACCGCGGCCCCGGCCGGTCACGGTCCTTTGGACGGGCAGACGAGTGAAACCGGACAGCCCGGTAGAATCGGTGTCCAGACACCCCACACCCGTCCCGCCGCCGCAGCCCCCCGCCGGGGAGGCGGTTCCGCGCGACACCTCGATACCGCTGCCGGAAGGCCGTCTGTGTCCTCTGCAATTCCCGTCCAGTCCGCGCCGGACAACGACCCCGTCCTGGTGGTCGACTTCGGCGCCCAGTACGCCCAGCTCATCGCCCGTCGGGTGCGTGAGGCGCGGGTCTACAGCGAGATCGTGCCGAGCAGCATGCCGGTCGCCGAGATGCTCGCCAAGAACCCCAAGGCGATCATCCTCTCCGGCGGCCCGTCGTCGGTCTACGAAGAGGGCGCGCCGCAGATCGACCGCGCGATCTTCGAGGCCGGTGTCCCGGTCTTCGGCATGTGCTACGGCTTCCAGCTGATGGCGAAGAGCCTCGGCGGCACCGTCGACAACTCCGGTGCCCGCGAGTACGGCCGCACCCCGCTGACCGTCTCCCGCACCGGCTCCACCCTGTTCGAGGGTGTCCCCGCGCAGCACTCGGTGTGGATGTCGCACGGCGACGCCTGCTCGGCGGCGCCGGAGGGCTTCACGGTCACCGCCTCCACCGACGTGGTGCCGGTCGCGGCCTTCGAGAACGACGAGGCCCGCCTGTACGGCGTCCAGTACCACCCCGAGGTGCTGCACTCCGACCACGGCCAGCAGGTCCTGGAGCACTTCCTCTACCGCGGCGCGGGCATCGCCCCGACCTGGACCACCGGCAGCGTGGTCGAGGAGCAGGTGGCCCTGATCCGCGCGCAGGTCGGCACCAAGCGCGCGATCTGCGGCCTGTCCGGCGGCGTGGACTCCGCGGTGGCTGCCGCCCTGGTCAACAAGGCCATCGGCGACCAGCTGACCTGCGTGTACGTCGACCACGGCCTGATGCGCAAGGGCGAGAGCGAGCAGGTCGAGAAGGACTTCGTGGCGGCCACCGGCGCGAAGCTGAAGGTCGTCGACGCCGCCGACCGGTTCCTGGACGCGCTGCGCGGGGTCACCGACCCCGAGGAGAAGCGCAAGATCATCGGCCGCGAGTTCATCCGGGTCTTCGAGCAGGCCCAGGCCGAGATCATCGCCGAGGCCGGCGAGCACGGCGAGTCGGTCGACTTCCTGGTCCAGGGCACCCTGTACCCGGACGTGGTGGAGTCGGGCGGCGGCACCGGTACCGCCAACATCAAGTCCCACCACAACGTCGGCGGCCTGCCCGAGGACCTGCAGTTCCAGCTGGTCGAGCCGCTGCGCAAGCTGTTCAAGGACGAGGTCCGGATGGTCGGCCAGGAGCTCGGCCTGCCGGAGGAGATCGTCCAGCGCCAGCCGTTCCCGGGCCCCGGCCTGGGCATCCGGATCGTCGGCGAGGTCACCAAGGAGCGTCTGGACCTGCTCCGCGACGCCGACGCGATCGCCCGCGAGGAGCTGACCGCGGCCGGTCTGGACCGTGAGATCTGGCAGTGCCCGGTCGTGCTGCTCGCCGACGTGCGCAGCGTGGGCGTGCAGGGCGACGGCCGCACCTACGGTCACCCGATCGTGCTGCGCCCGGTCTCGTCCGAGGACGCCATGACCGCCGACTGGTCGCGCCTGCCGTACGACGTGCTGGCCAAGATCTCCACCCGGATCACCAACGAGGTCCGCGACGTGAACCGCGTCGTCGTCGACGTCACCAGCAAGCCGCCGGGCACCATCGAGTGGGAGTAGGCACTCCCGCCGGCCGGTGAGGCCGGAGCCTGAACGGCCGCGCCGTCGTTCCCGTACTGAAGGGAGCGGCGGCGCGGCCGTTCGCGGTGCGGGCGCCGTTGCCCGGGTGGGACCTCCCACCGAAAGCGGGCAGGAACGGGCAGAATGCGGACCGGACCTGTCAGGGCGTGACAGGCCGAAAGGGAAGGTGTGAGGGATGTCGGAGGCCAGCGAGTCGGTGCCGGCCGGCGGGGGAGCGGCCGCCCGGGCCGGCCGGGCGGAGCAGCGCCGGACGATCGCGTCCAGGTACGCGCTGCTCCCACTGCGGCTCTTCCTCGGCGTCACCTTCGTGTACGCCGCTCTCGACAAGCTGTCCGACGCGCACTACCTGGCCGGGGCGGGCGATCCGGCCTCCTTCGTCTCGCAGACCCAGGCGGCCAAGGCGGGCGGCAGCCCGATCTCCTTCCTGCTCGGCCCCGCCCTCGACCACCCGACGCTGTTCGCGCTCGCCGTCGCCTTCGGCGAGCTGGCCGTCGGCCTCGGCACCCTGCTCGGCCTCTGGGGCCGGGTCGCCGCGCTCGGCGGCGCGCTGCTCAACCTCAGCCTCTGGCTGACCGTCAGCTGGAGCGTCTCGCCGTACTACCTCGGCAACGACCTGGCCTACCTGATGGCCTGGACACCGCTGGTGCTGGCCGGCACGCCGTACCTGTCGGTGGACGGCTACCTCGCCCGCAGGGCCGGGCGGGACCGCGCGCGCGGACTGGCCGAGGACCACGTCAAGCGCCGGGCACTGGTGGACGGCGGCATCGCCGCCGTCGCGATCGGCGGCGCCGGGCTGCTCACCGGCTCGCTGACCCGCACCTTCGGCCGGGACAAGGGCGCCGCGCCCAAGCAGTCGGCGGCCCCCGTCTCCACCGCCCCGGCGCAGGCCCCCACGGTGCCCGCCGCGAGCGTGCCGGTCGGCGGCTCGGCGCAGGTCAAGGATCCGGCCACCGGGGACGCCGTCTACATCGTGCAGCCCAAGGCGGGCCAGTACTGCGGCCTCTCCTCGGTGTGCACCCACTCCGGCTGCGCCGTGGACGCCCCGAAGAACGGCCAGCTGTACTGCCCCTGCCACGGCTCCCGGTTCGACGCCGCCACCGGCGCGGTGGTCAACGGGCCGGCGGTCAAGCCGCTGCCGAAGTACACGGTCACCAAGGACGGGGACACGCTGGCCCTGGGCCCGCAGCAGAGCTGAGGCCCGGGGCCGGGGGCGGTGCGGTGCTTCGAGGCCGTGCGGGGGGCCGGCGGCGGTGCGGGGCCGGGCCGGCGGCGGGTGCCCCGGGCCGTGGCCTACTCCTCGCGGTCGGGCCGGGCGCGCCGGGCCACCGCCGCGACCGCACCGGCCAGGCCGCCGACGCCGAGCACGATGAAGGTGACCGGGATGACGATCCGTCCGTTCACCGACCGGTCGTTGAGCGCCGCGACCAGGTAGACCACGGCGAGCACGGTGAACAGCGCGCCCGCGATCAGCGAGAACAGGTCGAGCCGGTGCTTCCTCACTGCTGGACCACCTTGATGTTGCCGAGCCCGATGCCGAGTTCGAGGTTGAGCGTGCCCTTGGAGGCCTGGCCGTTCGCCGGGCCGATCAGATAGCTGTGCCGTCCGGTGCTGTTGCTGCGGCCGCCGGGGACGCTGACGTCGCCGATGCCGACCCGGGCCGTCAGGTTCACCGTGACGTCGTCCGGCAGGGCGACGGTCAGCTCGCCGGCGCCGAGGTCGGCCTTGGTGGCGACGGTGGCCCCGGCCGGGTCGAGCCCGCTCAGGTCGAGCCGGACCTTCCCGGCGCCGAGGTTGTAGCGGTCGTGCAGATCGGCTGTCGAGGTGACCGTCCACTCCCGTTGACCGACGGCGTTGCGCATGGAGTCCGGCGAGTGGCCGACGAAGGCCAGCGCCAGGGTGAGCAGCAGGCCGGTCACCGCGAGCCTGCGGGCACGGCCGAACTTCGCGCCGACCAGCAGGGTCAGACCGACCACCAGCAGGGCGGTGGCCAGCACGGTCGCGCCCAGCACGGTGGGGTCGTGGCGGTCGGCCGAGGCGGCCCAGACCGCGGCGCCCGCGCCGATCGCCAGCAGGAAGCCGAAGAAGCCGAGCGCCGAGCGCTCCCGGGGGTGCCGCACGGCGGCGGGCTCCGAGCAGCGCTCCGGGCGCTCCTTGCGCAGCGGATCCCCCTCGGGCAGGTCGGCGCGCTGCCACCAGGGCCGGGCCGGGGCGCCGGCCGGCGGCACCGGGGTGCCGAACGGGGGGGTGGGGGCCGCGGAGGTGGCGCCGTACGGGTTGCGCTCCGGGTGGCGCGGATCCCACAGGTAGCCGCTCGCGCCGGGGGCCGGGCCGTCGGCGGGGGCCGTTGCGGCGGAGTGCCCGGTGCGCGTCGCCTCGTCGTCCTTCGGCCGCGGCCAGACGTAGCCCGCGGACTCGGGGAACCGGCGGTCGTACGGGCCGCCGTGCCGGCGCTCACGGCCGCGGCCGCGGCGGCGGTCCGGGTCGTAGCGCACCGCCAGGAAGACCAGGCCCGCGAGCAGCAGCAGCGGGAACAGCTGGTCGCCGTTGCCCATGGAGGAGAAGAACACCCCGGTGCCGATCACGGTCAGCAGGACCGCGCCGATCGACTGGCCGTCCACCCGGCCGGTGAGCACCCGCTGGAGCTCGGTGCGCCCGCCGCGGCCCTTGGACTCGTCGTCGGTCGGGACGATCAGCCACGCCAGGCCGTACAGGAACAGCCCGAGGCCGCCGGAGAGGCAGAGCACCACGATGACCACCCGGAAGACCACCGGGTCGATGTCCAGGTGCCGGCCGAGGCCGCCGCAGACACCGGCCACCACGCGGTGGTGTTCGGCCCGGGTCAGGGGCGGGCGTTCCGGCTCCGGCGGGGCGGCGGGCCCGGCCTCCTCGATGCGGGGATCCTCGGTCATGGGCACCATCCTTCCGGCAGGTGCCGCTCCGGCCCAACCGGGAGCACCCCGGTCCGTACCCTGACTTGTCCCTGATGCGGGCTAGGGACACACCCTGATGCGCCCGCGGCGGCGCGCGTGGAACCATCGGTGGCGTGGCAGCCCCCGGTACCGACCCCCGAACCACCGCCCCCGACGCCGTGCCGTCGGCCGGCGCCGACTCCACCGCGCCCGACGGCGGCAAACCGCCGTACCGCCGGCTCTACCGCAGCCCGCAGGGCCGGATGCTCGGCGGCGTCGCGCACGGCCTGGCGGTGCACCTGGGGCTGCCGGTGCGGTGGGTGCGGATCGCCTTCGTGCTGCTGTTCTTCGCGCAGGGCATCGGCGCGCTGCTGTACGCCGCGTTCTGGTTCGTGGTGCCGATCGGGATCGGCGAGCCCGCGCAGCGCGGCGGCGCCCAGTGGGTGTACCTCAACGGCGTGTTCGTCCCGGCCGCGCCCGGGCTGCAGGGCGGCCTGCTGAGCAAGGGCCCCACGACCGCCGCCGCCGGCGGGTGGCTCGGCCGGCTGCGCCAACTGCTCCAGCACACGCTGCAGGGCGAGCCGGTGGCGGCGCCCGTCGAGGGCGAGGGGACGGCGCCGGCCGGCAAGGCCGGACAGGGCGGCCTCGGCCAGCTCGCCGCGCTGGTCATGGTCGTGATCGGCCTGATCGCCCTGCTCAACGTGCTCGGCTGGCAGACCGCCAAGCCGTACACCTGGCCGCTGCTGGCGATCGGCGTCGGCGTCGCGCTGGTCTGGCGGCAGGCCGACGACTCGCGCTGGCAGCGCTGGTTCGGCATCGAGGAGGGCGAGAAGCGGCGCGGCGCCTACACCCGGGTCGGCACCGGCGTGCTGCTCGCGGTGGCCGGCACCATCGCGCTGCTCGCCATGCAGGGCAGCGGCTCCACGCTCGGCTCGGTCGTCGAGGCCTCGCTCGCGGTGCTCGCCGGGGTGCTGGTGCTGCTCGGCCCGTACGGCCTGCGGTTGTGGCAGGACCTCGGCGCCGAGCGCACCGCCCGCATCCGGGCCCAGGAGCGGGCCGAGATCGCCGCGCACATCCACGACTCGGTGCTGCACACCCTGACCCTGATCCAGCGCCGGGCCGAGGACCCCAAGGAGGTGCTGCGGCTGGCCCGCTCGCAGGAGCGCGAGCTGCGGCTGTGGCTGTACCGCCCGGAGGCGGCCGCCGAGGCCGCGCCGGACACCATGGCGGAGACCCTGCGCGCGGTGGTCGCCGAGGTCGAGGACCGGCACGGCGTCCCGGTGGAACTGGTGATCGTCGGCGACTGCCCGATGGACGAGGGCATCGCGGCACAGATGCAGGCCGCGAGGGAGGCGACCGTCAACGCGGCCAAGTACGGTGGCGGGGGACCGGTCCAGGTCTACGCCGAGGTGGAGGGGAGGGCGGTGTCGGTGTTCGTCCGTGACCACGGGCCCGGCTTCGACCCCGACACGGTGCCGGAGGACCGGATGGGCGTACGGGAGTCGATCATCGGCCGGATGAAGCGCAACGGCGGCACCGCTCGGGTGCGGCCGGCGGCGGGCGGCGGTACCGAGGTCGAGCTGGAGATGGAGAGAACGAATGACTGACGCAGCTCCGGAGCGCACGGCCAGGGTCGTGCTGGTGGACGACCACCGGATGTTCCGGACGGGGGTCCGGGCCGAGATCGGCCGCACCGACGTGACCGGCATCGACGTGGTCGGCGAGGCCGACGACGTGGACTCGGCGGTCCGGGTGGTGGCCGAGACCAGGCCCGACGTGGTCCTGCTCGACGTCCACCTGCCCGGCGGCGGCGGGGTCGAGGTGCTGCGCCGCTCGGCCGGGCTGATGGGCGAGCAGGGCGGGGTGAAGTTCCTGGCGCTGTCGGTGTCGGACGCCGCCGAGGACGTCATCGGCGTCATCCGCGGCGGAGCGCGCGGCTACGTCACCAAGACCATCACCGGCACCGACCTGGTGAACGCGATCTTCCGGATCGCCGACGGCGACGCCGTGTTCTCGCCGCGGCTGGCCGGCTTCGTCCTGGACGCCTTCGCCGCCACCGACACCCCGCCGGTCGACGAGGACCTGGACCGCCTCACCCAGCGCGAACGCGAGGTCCTGCGCCTGATCGCCCGCGGCTACGCCTACAAGGAGATCGCCAAGCAGCTCTTCATCTCGGTGAAGACGGTCGAGAGCCACGTCTCCGCCGTGCTGCGCAAGCTCCAGCTGAGCAACCGCCACGAGCTCACCCGCTGGGCCACCGCCCGCCGCCTGGTCTGAGCCCGCAGCCCGGGGCGGGCGGGCCGGTCGAGCGGGTCGAGGGGGTCGGACCCGCGCCGGCACGGCCGCCAGGCCCGCACGCCCGTCGAGCCCGTCCGGCCGGTTCGCTCCGGGCGGGCGGGCTTGTCGGTGGGTGGCCATAGACTCGTCAGTGCCATGAATAGCCTCTTTGACGACCTTCCGCTCCCCGGCTTCGAGGCTCCCGCCGCCGGGTCGAAGCAGCCCGACGCGACCGCCGGCGAGGAGCCCCCGCCGTACGAGGACGACGTTCCGTACGACGCCTACGAGGAAGCCATCCCGGAGGGGCTGTTCCAGACCGACCACGCCGCGCAGGCGGAGCGGGACGCCTGGTACCGCAACGGCGCCGCCCGGACGGTGGTCGACCCGGCGCAGCTGCTGGAGGGGATGAACGACCCGCAGCGCGAGGCGGTGCTGCACGCGGGCTCGCCGCTGCTGATCGTGGCCGGCGCCGGCTCCGGCAAGACCCGGGTGCTGACCCACCGGATCGCTTACCTGCTGGGCGCCCGCGGGGTGCAGCCGGGGGAGATCCTGGCGATCACCTTCACCAACAAGGCCGCCGGCGAGATGCGCGAGCGCGTCGAGGCGCTGGTCGGCCCGCGCGCCCGGGCGATGTGGGTCTCCACCTTCCACAGCGCCTGCGTGCGGATCCTGCGCCGCGAGTCCAAGCAGCTGGGCTTCACCTCCAGCTTCTCGATCTACGACTCGGCCGACTCGCAGCGGCTGATGTCGCTGGTCTGCCGGGACCTCGACCTGGATCCGAAGCAGTTCCCGCCGAAGTCCTTCACCGCCAAGGTCAGCAACCTCAAGAACGAGCTGATCGACGAGGAGACCTTCGCCGACCAGGCCGCCAACCCGATGGAGAAGAAGCTCGCCGAGGCGTACGCGCTGTACCAGCGGCGGCTGCGCGAGGCCAACGCGCTGGACTTCGACGACATCATCATGACGACGGTCAACCTGCTGCAGGCGTTCCCCGACGTCGCCGAGCACTACCGGCGCCGCTTCCGGCACATCCTGGTCGACGAGTACCAGGACACCAACCACGCCCAGTACACGCTGGTCCGCGAGCTGACCGGCGGCTCGGTCGCGGACGCGCCCAAGCGCACCGTGGACGGCGACCTGGTGAACCCGGCGGCCGGGCGCCTGGCCGAGGTGCCGCCCGCCGAGCTGTGCGTCGTCGGCGACGCCGACCAGTCGATCTACGCCTTCCGCGGCGCGACCATCCGCAACATCCTCCAGTTCGAGGAGGACTACCCGAACGCGACCACGATCCTGCTGGAGCAGAACTACCGCTCCACCCAGACCATCCTGAGCGCGGCCAACGCCGTCATCGAGCGCAACGCCAACCGCCGCGCGAAGAAGCTCTGGACGGCCGGGGACCACGGCGAGAAGGTCATCGGCTACGTCGCGGACGACGAGCACGGCGAGGCGCAGTTCATCGCCGACGAGATCGACCGGCTCACCGACAAGGGCGAGGCCAAGCCCGGCGACGTCGCGATCTTCTACCGGACCAACGCCCAGTCCCGGGTGTTCGAGGAGGTGTTCATCCGGGTCGGCCTGCCGTACAAGGTGGTCGGCGGGGTGCGCTTCTACGAGCGCAAGGAGGTCCGGGACGTCCTGGCGTACCTGCGGGTGCTCTCCAACCCGGAGGACACCGTGCCGCTGCGCCGGATCCTCAACGTGCCCAAGCGCGGCATCGGCGAGCGGGCCGAGGCGATGATCGACGCGCTGGCCGCGCGGGAGCGGATCTCGTTCGCCCAGGCGCTGCTGCGGGTGGACGAGGCGTACGGGATGGCCGCGCGCTCGGCCAACGCGGTGAAGAAGTTCAACACCCTGATGGCCGGGCTGCGCCAGGTGGTCGAGTCGGGCGCGGGCCCGGCGGCGGTGCTGGAGGCCGTCCTGGAGGAGACCGGCTACCTGGGCGAGCTCCAGTCCTCCACCGACCCGCAGGACGAGACCCGGGTGGAGAACCTCCAGGAGCTCGCCTCCGTCGCCCTCGAATACGAGCAGGACCCGGGCGAGCGCCCCGACGCCGGGGAGGAGGGCACGCCGCCGGTCGGCTCGCTGGCCGACTTCCTGGAGCGGGTCGCGCTCGTCGCCGACTCCGACCAGCTGCCGGACGAGGACCAGGAGGGGCAGGGCGTCATCACGATGATGACCCTGCACACCGCCAAGGGCCTGGAGTTCCCGGTCGTCTTCCTGACCGGCATGGAGGACGGCATCTTCCCGCACATGCGGGCGCTCAACCAGGTCAAGGAGCTGGAGGAGGAGCGCCGGCTCGCGTACGTCGGCCTCACCCGGGCGCGCGAGCGGCTCTACCTGACCCGCTCGGTGCTGCGCAGCGCCTGGGGGCAGCCGGCCTACAACCCGGCCTCGCGGTTCCTGGAGGAGATCCCGGAGACGCTGGTGGAGTGGAAGCGCAAGGGCGCGGCGCAGGCGCCGGTCCAGCGCGGCTTCTCCTCGGGTTCGTCCTGGGGCAAGTCCGCCTCCGGGGGCGGGATTTCGCGCTCCTCCTCGGCCGCGGCGGCCTCGCCGAAGGCGGGCTGGGGGCAGTCCGCGCGACGCGGCGGCAAGGTCGTCGAGCGTGACGTCGTCTCCCTCGCGATGGGGGACCGCGTCACCCACGACAGCTTCGGGCTGGGCACCGTGGTGGGCATGAAGGGCGCCGGCCACGACGCGCAGGCCGAGGTGGACTTCGGCGCGGCCGGCCGCAAGTGGCTGGTGCTGCGCTACGCGCCGGTCGAGAAGCTGTAGCGGAGGTCAGCGCGGGTCGAGCCCGTTCGAGAGGAACCACGGCAGCGGGTCGACCGGCCCGCTGCCGTCGGCGGGCCGGATCTCGAAGTGCAGGTGCGGCCCGGTGCTGTTGCCGCTGCTGCCGACGAAGGCGATCACGTCGCCCTGCTTCACCGGCCCCTTGCGGATCTTGTACCCCCGCAGATGGCAGTACCAGGCCTCGGTGCCGTCGGGCATCTTGAGTATCGACATGTAGCCGTAGAACGGGTTCCACTGGGTGCGGATCGTGCCGTCGGCGACGGCCATGACCTGGGAGCCGCCGTCCACCGGGAAGTCGATGCCGGTGTGGCGCTTGGCCCAGTGGGTGCCGGCCGCGCCGAACAACTCACCGAGGCCGTGCTGCGCGACCGGCATGACCACCGCGGGCCTGACCGGCGCCGGGGCCGGCTCGGCGGTGGGCTGCCCGGTCGGGGCGTCGGCGGGCTGGGCGCCGGCCAGCGGCTGACGGGCGTCGCCGCGGGAGGCCTGGGCCTGGCCGTCGACCGCGGCCGTCTGCCGGGCCGCCGCCCCGGCGGCCGCGTCCTCGGGAGCGCCCGCGGAGCGCGGCGGCACCCGTCCGGCGGCCTGGGCGTGCCGGTCGGCGTCCCCCTGGACCGTGACCGCCGCGGCGGCGGCGACTCCGAGCGCGGCCACCGACGGGAGCGCGACCCGCAGCAGCGCCGTCCGGGTGGCCGCCCTGGCGGCACCGCGGCGCTGGGCGCGGGACTGCTCCCGGGCGGCGAGGCGCAGTTCCGCGCGGGTCGGACGGGCGGCTGCTTCGGGAGCCATCGGGGGCTGCCTCCTCGGTGGGCCTCGGACACGTCGTCGGGCGAGGGGAAAACAGCCGTGACTGTAGCCGGAAGGCCGACGCCCCGGAAAAAGCTCCGGTTGTCAAGGGGGCGGCCGGGCGGTCTGTGCCGAGGTTGCGGGCAGTACGGTCCGTACTCGCCGGTAGAAAGTCCTGGAGCTGTGACTTTGCCCTCCTCTTGGGAGGGGGCGCGGCCAACGGGCCCCGGTGGCGCTAACCTCCCCTCAGGTTGGTTATTGACCGTTAACCGCGCCCGTGGCCCCACCAGGCCCGGTCGGGTGGTGGACGACGAGGTCCAGGAGGCAGTGATGGGTGTGTCGGGGCCGATCCGTGTGGTGGTCGCCAAACCGGGGCTCGACGGCCACGACCGTGGCGCCAAGGTCATTGCGCGCGCCCTGCGCGACGCCGGTATGGAGGTCATCTACACCGGGCTGCACCAGACGCCCGAACAGGTCGTCGACACCGCGATCCAGGAGGACGCGAACGGCATCGGGCTGTCGATCCTCTCCGGCGCCCACATGACGCTCTGCGCGCGGGTGCTGGAGCTGCTCAAGGAGCGCGACGCCGAGGACATCAAGGTCTTCTGCGGGGGGATCATCCCTGAGGAGGACATCGCCGAGCTGAAGGCGATGGGTGTCGCCGACATCTTCACCCCGGGCACGCCCACCCGGGACGTGGTCGCCTGGGTCGAGGCCAACCTGCGGGCGAGCTGACCTCGGGTACGACGGGCGGGCCGGTCCTTCGGGGCCGGCCCGCCCTGCCGTCACCGGCGGCCGGCCGCCGGCGGAGCCTCGGGGCCGGTGCGTCGGCCGGTCGGCGCGTCAGCCCGCCAGCTCCGCGAGCATCGCGGCCCGGAAGCGCAGGGTGCCGGCCAACCGGGCGAAGGTCTCCGCCCAGGCGGAGTCCGGGGCGGCCCCGGCGGCCAGTTCCTCCACCGCGGCGGCCGTCTCCGGGGCGAGCACGCGCTCCGTCATCCCGAGCACCCCGCTGTGGCTCCACGGGTAGGCGCCGGAGGCCGCGGCCCGGGCCAGCGCCGCCACCACGGCGGTGGACAGCGGCGGCGTCCACGGCGTGGCGCAGGCGCCGAGCAGTTGGAAGGCCTCCCCCAGCCCGTGCACCTCGATGAACGCGGCCGTCCAGGCCGCCCGCTCCTCGGGCGGGAGGACGGCCAGCAGCTTGGCCGGAGCGCCGGTGGTCCGCGAGGTACGGGCCCGGACGGCGCCGCGCGCGGGCGGCACCGGGGCCGGCCCGAGCAGTGCCCGGGCCCAGTCGGCGTCGTGCTGGCGGACGGCGGCGCGCGCCCAGGCCTCCCGCAGGTCGTCGGCCCAGCTGCTGCTGGTCTCGTCGACGCTGTCGCCGACCCGCAGGGCGAGCAGCTGCTCGGGCGTCAGGCCGGTGCTCCGCGGCCACACCGAGAGCGGCGCCGCGGCCACCACCTCGCCGAACCACCAGGCCCGTTCCCCGCGCCCGGTGGGCGACTTGGGTGCGATGCCGTCGCGCTGCATCCGGGCGTCGCACTCGGCGGGCGGGGTGACCAGCAGGTGGGTGCCGGTCTCGGCGAGGCGGACGGCGGCCAGCGCCCGCTCGGCCATCCGGTGGGCCAGCGCGGAGCCGGGCAGGGTGGAGAGCAGTTCGGCGGCGGTGGCGCGGACGTTCTTGCTGCGGTCGCCGAGGGCCGCCTCCAGGAAGGGCTCGTCGGCGGGGGAGAGGCCGTCCTGGAGGGCGTCCAGGAAGAGCAGGCGGTCCTCGGCGCGCTCGGTGGGCCAGGTGCTCCGCAGCAGCTCCAGGCCGGTCGCCGGATCGCTGCGGCGCAGCAGCGTGAGGTGGGTGACGCGTTCGGCGAACAGGCCCTCGTGCCACAGGTGGTGGGCGGCGGGGTCGTCGTGCCGGCCCACCTGCTCCGGGGTGGTGGTGCGCAGGACGAACCGCCAGTCGGGGTTCTGCTCGGCCAGCCAGCGGCCCGTCGGGCCGGCCAACGCGACCGCGTCCGAGCGCAGTTCGCTGCGGGCCCGGGCGGCGTCGAGCAGGCCGGGTATCAGTGCGGCGGGCGGCCGCAGGCCCCGGGCTCGGGCGGTGGCGAGCCACTGGGGCAGCAGCTCGGTCAGGTTGGCCAGGGTGCCGCCGGCGCTGCTGCCGCCCGTCCGGCCGGCCAGCAGGACGGCCAGTCGGCGGCCGGCCGGCTCGGGCAGCTCCGGGCGGGTGTCCTCCGGCGCGGGCGGGCCGGGCGGTCCGGCGGCCGGTACCGGCAGCGCGCCGGCCCGGCGGCGGACGGTGGCGAGGGCGGCCAGCTCCAGCAGGGCGGTGGCCGGGTCGGCCTGGTCCACGGCGTCGGCGAGCGGCAGGGCGGTGGCCGGGAGCGGGCGGCGGTCGGTGCCGAGCAGGGCGCTGGTGAGCAGGGTCTCCCAGGGGTCCTGTGCGGTCGTCATTCTCGGTGCTCCTAAGCGTTGGTGAGGCCGACCGGGCGCCGGCCGGCGGCCCAGGCGGTGACCGGGGCGAAGCCTTGGTGGCCGTACTCGCCGAAGAGCGTCAGCGGGCGGCCGGTGGAGACGGCGGCCAGCCGCCACAGCGCCGCCTCCGGGACGGCCGAGGCACGGACCGGCACGGTGTGGTGGCTGTCCGTCAGGTACCAGCCGTCCGGGGTGCGGACCGGGACGACGCCGGTGAGGACGGTCGGCCAGTGCTCCAGCCACGGGTCGTCGGCGACGGCGGTGCCGTAGCCCGCCACCGCCTCGGCGACGGTGAGCCCGGCGGGCGGGGCGGCCGGGCCCGCCTCGGGGGCGCCGTAGCGGGTGCCGAGCACGGCGCGCAGCGGGCGGGCGCCGGGGTGGTAGGCGAGTTCGGCCTCCAGCAGGTGGCCGGTGGGCAGGGCGAGGTCGGGGGCCTGGCCCGGGCGGCCGAAGGCGAGCAGCAGGGCCGGGCGGCCGGTCTTGGCGCCGCGCAGCCAGACCCGGCGGGTGGTGAGCCGCTCGTCGGACGTGTCCCGGCTGCCGAGCACCAGCCAGCGGTCGCGGACGGTCGGGCCGGCCAGCACCTCGGCGGCCTCCACGGTGTAGCCGACCCGGGTGCGGACGGTCGCGGCCAGCTCGGCGGGCAGCTCGTCGATGCGGGTGGCGGCGGTGGCGAGCAGGTGGAGCATCGCGTACTCCTCCAGCAGCCGCTCCTGCGGGAGGGCGTCCAGCTCCCTCACCCGGGCGGCCAGGCCGGGAGCCTGCGCGTCGACCATCCGGGCGGCGACCTCCTCCCAGGGCCCGGCGGTGGACTGGTCGGCCAGGCCGTGCCGGATCCGGTCGGCCAGCCGCAGCCGCAGCTCGGCCGCACCCGCCGCCACCCGGGCGCCGCGCTTCTCGGCCCGGCGACGGGCGGCCTCCGGGTCGGCCGGGGCCGCGGCCGGCTTCCGGGCGCGCTCCTGGCGGCCCTTGAGCCAGTCGGCCGCCCAGTCGGCGGGCTCGGCGGCCGGGACGGCCTCCGCGGAGCCGCTCCACAGCAGGAGGAGCCCGAGCGCGTGCTTGCAGGGGAACTTCCGGCTGGGGCAGCTGCACTGGTAGGCGGGCCCGGCGAGGTCGATCACGGTGCGGTACGGCGTGCGGCCGCTGCCCTTGCACTCGCCCCACAGCGCGGCGCCGTCGGTGCCGGTGCCCGACCACGGCGCGGGCGAGGAGAGCTTGCCCGCCGCCTTCTGCGACGAGGCGTCAGGGGCCAGGGACAGGACGTGTTCGGTGCTCCAGCGTTCCTCCATGCGACCGACCGTAGGCGGCGGCACTGACAGTGGCTGACTGGCCGTCCGGAGCCCCGCCCGGGGTCCGTGCGGGGCCTGTCCGGGGTCGGCGGTCGATGTCAGTGGCCCGGTGCAGGGTGGTTCCCACAGGCCGGGACGCCGATCCGGCTCCCCCCGATCACCCTGCCGCCGGGGCCACCGCGTACCCGGGCGGCCGACCCGAAGGAGTCTCGATGACCGACGTTCTGCGGCAGCACGCCGAGGACGCCTTCGCCGGTGAACTGGCCGCGCTGGCCGCGCAGGACGACCGTCCGCGCCCCGAGCGCTGGAAGCTCTCGCCGTGGGCCGTGGCGACGTACCTGCTCGGTGGCGAACTGCCCGACGGCACCCGGATCACCCCCAAGTACATCGGCCCGCGCCGGGTGGTCGAGGTCGCCGTGACGACCCTGGCGACGGACCGCGCGCTGCTGCTGCTCGGCGTGCCCGGCACCGCGAAGACCTGGGTGTCCGAGCACCTGGCCGCCGCGATCAGCGGCGACTCCACGATGCTGGTGCAGGGCACCGCCGGCACCCCCGAGGAGGCCGTCCGGTACGGCTGGAACTACGCCCGGCTGCTGACCGACGGTCCGAGCCGGGACGCCCTGGTGCCCTCGCCGCTGATGCGGGCGATGGCCGACGGAAAGATCGCCCGGGTCGAGGAGCTGACCCGCATCCCGGCCGACGTGCAGGACAGTCTGATCACCATCCTGTCCGAGAAGACGCTGCCGGTGCCGGAGTTGGGCTCCGAGACGCAGGCGGTGCGCGGCTTCAACGTGATCGCCACCGCCAACGACCGCGACCGCGGCGTCAACGAGCTGTCCAGCGCCCTGCGCCGCCGCTTCAACACCGTGGTGCTGCCGCTGCCGGGCTCGCTGGAGGAGGAGGTCGACATCGTCACCCGCCGGGTCGGCCAGCTCGGCCGCTCCCTGGAACTGGCCGAACTGCCCGGCGGGGCCGAGGAGATCAGGCGGGTGGTCACCGTCTTCCGCGAGCTGCGCGCCGGGATCACCGTGGACGGCCGGACGAAGGTCAAGATCCCGAGCGGCACCCTCTCCACCGCCGAGGCGATCTCGGTGGTGACCAACGGCCTGGCCCTGGCCACCCACTTCGGCGACGGCGTGCTGCGCGCCGGCGACGTCACGGCCGGCATCCTCGGCGCCGTCGTCCGCGACCCGGTGGCGGACCAGGCGGTCTGGCGCGAGTACGTCGAAGGCGTGGTGCGCGAACGCGACGGCTGGAAGGACTTCTACCGGGCCGCCCGCGAGGTGACGGCATGACCGCTGCTGGGGTCGCCCTCCTCGGCATCCGCCACCACGGCCCCGGCTCGGCCCGGGCGGTGGCCGCCGCGCTGGCCGGGTGGCGGCCGGACGCGGTGCTGATCGAAGGGCCGCCGGAGGCGGACGGGATCGTCCACCTGGCGGCCGGGAAGGACCTGGTGCCGCCGGTCGCGCTGCTCGCCCACGCGGTGGACGACCCGGCGAAGGCCGCCTTCTGGCCGTACGCCGAGTTCTCCCCGGAGTGGGTGGCGATCCGCCACGCCGTGGAGCACGACCTGCCGGTCCGCTTCATCGACCTGCCCGCCGGGTACGGCTTCGCGCCCGGCCCCGAGGAAGCGCCCGGCCCCGACGACGCCCCCGGCTCCGACGGCCCCGGCGGGCGGCCCGCCGATCCGCTGGCGCTGCTCGCCGAGGCGGCCGGGCACGACGACCCGGAGCGCTGGTGGGAGGACGTGGTCGAGCACCGCGCGCCCGGCACCGACGCGATGGCGCCGTTCGCCGCCGTCGCCGAGGCGATGGGCGCGCTGCGCGCCGAGGGCCTCGGGGAGTCCCGCCGGGACCTGCTGCGCGAGGCGCACATGCGCCGGCAGATCCGCGCCGCCCGGCGCGCCGGCCACCGCCGGATCGCCGTCGTCTGCGGGGCCTTCCACGTCCCGGCGCTGGAGACGATGCCCACCGACGCGCACGACCGGGCGCTGCTCGCCGGGCTGCCGAAGAAGGTGCGGACGGACATCACCTGGGTGCCGTGGACGCACCGGCGCCTGTCCCAGTCCACCGGTTACGGCGCGGGCGTGCAGTCGCCCGGCTGGTACCACCACCTGTTCACCACCGACGGCGACCCGGTGCCGCGCTGGCTGACCCGGGCCGCCGAGCTGCTGCGCGCCGAGGACCACCCGGTCTCCTCCGCGCACGTCATCGAGGCGGTCCGGCTCGCCGAGGCCCTCGCGGTGCTGCGCGGCCGCCCGCTCGCGGGGCTGACCGAGACCCTGGACGCGGTGCGGGCGGTGCTCTGCGAGGGTTCGGACGTCGCCCTGGAGCTCGTCCGAGACCGCCTGGTGATCGGCGACGAGCTCGGCGAGGTCCCCGACGCCGCACCGGCGGTGCCGCTGCAGCGCGACCTCGTCCGGCTGCAGCGCTCGCTGCGGCTCAAGCCCGAGGCCGCGCCGAGGGACGTCGACCTCGACCTGCGCAAGGAGACCGACGCGGCCCGCTCGCGGCTGCTGCACCGGCTGCGGCTGCTGGGCGTGCACTGGGGCGTGCCCGCCCGCTCGTCGGTCAACTCGACCGGGACCTTCCGGGAGAGCTGGCGGCTGTGCTGGCAGCCGGAGTTCGCCGTCCGGATCGCCGAGGCCGCCCAGTGGGGGACCACGGTCGAGGAGGCGGCCACCGGAAAGGCGGTCGGCACCGCCCGCGCCGCCGGCGAACTCGCCGAGCTGACCGGCCTGGTGGAGACGTGCCTGCTGGCCGGGCTGTCCGGCGCGCTGCCTGCCGTGATGCGGGCTCTCGCCGACTGCGCGGCCCTCGCCACCGATGTCGCGCATCTGGCCGGGGCACTGCCCGCGCTGGTCCGCGCGCTGCGCTACGGCGACGTGCGCGGCACCGACCACGGTGCGCTCGCCGGGGCGGCGGCGGGGCTGGCCGAGCGGGTCTGCGTCGGGCTGCCGCCCGCCTGCGTCGGACTGGACGCCGAGAGCGCGGCGGCGATGCGCGGCCGCCTCGACGAGGTGCACGGCGCGATCGGCCTGCTGGGCTCCACCGGGCCCCAGTCCGCCGACGCCGCACCGCCCGCCGACGCCGCACCGGCCGACGGCCTGAACGGCCAGGCCGGCCTGGCCGACCGCTGGGCCGCCGCCCTGCGCTCCCTCGCCGCCCGCGAGCCGTCCGGCGGACCGGCCACCGGCGCCCCCGGCCTGCTCCGCGGCCGGGCCGTCCGCCTCCTGCTGGACGACGGCCGGCTCGACTCCGAGGAGGCCGGCCGCCGACTGCGACTGGTCCTGTCCGTCGCCGCAGCCCCGGCGGACGCCGCCGGCTGGGTCGAGGGCTTCCTGACCGGTGGCGGCGCCCTGCTGCTCCACGACCCCCGGCTGCTCGCCCTGCTGGACGAGTGGCTGACCGGGGTGGGCGGGGAGGTCTTCACCGACGTCCTGCCGCTGCTGCGCCGCACCTTCGCCGGGCTGGAGGCGGGCGTGCGCACCACCATCGGCAGCCGGGTGGCGGCCGGCCCGCTCGGCGAGCTCCCGGCGGAGCGCGCCCCGGCGCGCGAGCTGGACCGGGCCCGCGCCGATGCCGCCGTCCCCGCGGTGGCCCTGCTGCTGGGCGTCCGCCCGACGATTCCCCGGCAGGCGGCCGGCCGCAACACCTGAGCGCCCGCCACCCCGCCCGGCCCGCCCGCCACCCCGCCCGGCCTGCCCGACTTACCCGCCCGGCAGCGGCCCCCCGGCGACCACCGCAGTGACCCCGACGACAGGAGGAGGACGAGATGGCAGCGCCCACGACCGACGAACGGCTGCGCCGCTGGCGGCTGGTGCTCGGCGGCGAGGCCGACGGCACCGGCTGCACCCTGCGCGGCCGGGACGCCGCGATGGACGGCGCCCTCGCCGCGCTCTACCGCGGCGCGCCCGAGGAGGCCGCCCGGGCACCCCGCGGTGGCCGCCGCAGCGCTGGGCTGGGCGGTTCGGCCCCACAGGTGGCCCGCTGGCTGGGCGACATCCGCGAGTACTTCCCGTCCACCGTCGTCCGGCTGATGCAGCAGGACGCGATCACCCGGCTCGGCCTGGACCGGCTGCTGCTGGAGCCGGAGATGCTGGAGGCCGTCGAGCCGGACGTCCATCTGGTCGCCACCCTGCTCTCGCTCAAGCACGCGCTGCCGGAGACCACGCGGGAGAGCGCCCGGGCGGTGGTCGGCAAGGTCGTCGCCGACCTGGAGCGCCGGCTGGCCGAACGCACCCGGGCGACCCTCGGCGGCGCCCTCGACCGAAGTGCCAAGGTCAACCGGCCCCGGCACCGGGACATCGACTGGGACCGGACGATCCGGGCCAATCTGAGGAACTACCTGCCCGACCACGGCACGGTCGTCCCCGAGCGGCTGGTGGGGCACGCCCGCGCCCAGCGCGCCGTGCGGAAGGAGGTCATCCTCTGCATCGACCAGTCCGGTTCGATGGCGCCGTCGGTCGTGCACTCGGCGGTCTTCGGGGCGGTGCTCGCCTCGATGCGCACCCTGGACACCCGGCTGGTCGTCTTCGACACCTCGGTGGTCGACCTCACCGAGCAGCTCACTGACCCGGTGGACGTCCTGTTCGCCACCCGGCTCGGCGGCGGCACCGACATCAACCGCGCGCTCGCCTACTGCCAGTCCAGGATCACCCGTCCGTCCGAGACCGTCGTGGTGCTGATCAGCGACCTGTACGAGGGCGGCATCCGGGACGGCATGCTCAAGCGGGTGGCCGCGATGAAGGCGGCCGGTGTCCAGTTCATCGCCCTGCTCGCGCTCTCCGACGAAGGTGCGCCCGCCTACGACCACGCGCACGCCGCCGCCCTGGCGGCCCTCGGCGCGCCGGCCTTCGCCTGCACCCCGGACGCCTTCCCCGGGATCATGGCCGCGGCCATCGAGAAGCGCCCCGTCCCGGTGCCGGACCAGGGCGCGTGACGGATTCACCCGGACGTGCGAATCCACCCGATCGGTGGACCGGCCGTCCCCCCGGGCGATTCGGCCTGTCTGTGACGGTTCTCACCCAAGCCGGGCAGGCCCCGGGCGGAACAGGCCCGTCCCACGGGGATAACCTGCCAGACGGACGTGACGCGCGTGTTGATTGACGTGTGCGCCCGTGGCTGTGTGGGCCGCAAGGCCGTACCTCTGCGTACCCGCACCGCCCCGACGACCCGCAGCGAAGATCCTGCCGTGGCACGCTCGTAGAGACACAATCCGCGACCACGAACAAGGACAAACACGTGGACCTGTTCGAGTACCAGGCGAGGGACCTCTTCGCCAAGCACGGTGTGCCCGTGCTTGACGGCGATGTCATCGAGACCGCCGCAGACGCTGCCGCCATCGCGGAGCGCTTCGGCGGCCGCGCCGTCGTCAAGGCTCAGGTGAAGGTGGGCGGCCGAGGCAAGGCCGGTGGCGTCAAGCTCGCCGCCGACCCGGCGGACGCCGTCGCCAAGGCCGAGCAGATCCTCGGCATGGACATCAAGGGCCACACCGTCAACAAGGTGATGCTGGCCCAGACCGCGGACATCAAGGACGAGTACTACGTCTCGTTCCTGCTGGACCGCACCAACCGCACCTTCCTGGCCATGGCCAGCGTCGAGGGCGGCGTGGAGATCGAGGTCGTCGCCGAGGAGAACCCCGACGCGCTCGCCAAGATCCCGGTCGACGCCAACGAGGGCTGCACCCCGGAGAAGGCCGCCGAGATCGTCGCCGCGGCGAAGTTCCCGGCCGAGGTCGCCGACCAGGTCGCCGACGTCCTGCAGAAGCTGTGGACCGTCTTCATCAAGGAGGACGCCCTCCTCGTCGAGGTCAACCCGCTGATCAAGTCCGGTGACGGCAAGATCATCGCGCTCGACGGCAAGGTCTCCCTGGACGAGAACGCCGAGTTCCGCCAGCCCGAGCACGAGGCCCTGGAGGACAAGGCCGCGGCCAACCCGCTGGAGGCCGCCGCCAAGGCCAAGGGCCTGAACTACGTCAAGCTCGACGGCCAGGTCGGCATCATCGGCAACGGCGCGGGCCTCGTCATGAGCACCCTCGACGTGGTCGCCTACGCCGGTGAGAAGCACGGCGGCGTCAAGCCCGCCAACTTCCTCGACATCGGCGGCGGCGCCTCCGCCGAGGTCATGGCCAACGGCCTGGAGATCATCCTCGGCGACCCCGACGTCAAGTCGGTCTTCGTCAACGTCTTCGGCGGCATCACCGCGTGCGACGCGGTCGCCAACGGCATCGTGCAGGCCCTGGAGCTCCTCGCGAGCAAGGGCGAGAACGTCACCAAGCCGCTGGTCGTCCGCCTGGACGGCAACAACGCGGAGCTGGGTCGCAAGATCCTCGACGACGCCAACCACCCGCTGGTCCAGCGCGTGGACACCATGGACGGTGCGGCCGACCGCGCCGCCGAGCTGGCCAACAAGTAAGGAAGGGGACTTAACACCATGGCTATCTTCCTTACCAAGGACAGCAAGGTCATCGTCCAGGGCATGACCGGCTCCGAGGGCATGAAGCACACCCGCCGCATGCTCGCCTCCGGCACCCAGATCGTCGGCGGTGTCAACCCGCGCAAGGCCGGCACCACGGTCGACGTCGACGGCACCGAGGTGCCCGTCTTCGGCTCCGTCGCCGAGGCGATGGAGAAGACCGGTGCCGACGTCACCGTCATCTTCGTGCCGCCGAAGTTCACCAAGGACGCCGTCGTCGAGGCCATCGACGCCGAGATCGGCCTGGCCGTCGTCATCACCGAGGGCGTCCCGGTGCACGACACCGCCGCCTTCTGGGCGCACGCCGGTTCGAAGGGCAACAAGACCCGCATCATCGGCCCGAACTGCCCCGGCCTGATCAGCCCCGGACAGTCGAACGCCGGCATCATCCCGGCCGACATCACCAGCTCCGGCAAGATCGGCCTGGTCTCCAAGTCGGGCACCCTGACCTACCAGCTCATGTACGAGCTGCGCGACATCGGCTTCTCCTCGGCCGTGGGCATCGGCGGTGACCCGGTCATCGGCACCACCCACATCGACGCCCTCAAGGCGTTCCAGGAGGACCCGGAGACCGAGATCATCGTCATGATCGGTGAGATCGGTGGCGACGCCGAGGAGCGTGCCGCGGCCTTCATCAAGGAGAACGTGACCAAGCCGGTCGTCGGCTACGTCGCGGGCTTCACCGCCCCCGAGGGCAAGACGATGGGCCACGCCGGCGCCATCGTCTCCGGCTCCTCGGGCACCGCCCAGGCGAAGAAGGAGGCCCTCGAGGCCGCCGGTGTCAAGGTCGGCAAGACGCCGTCCGAGACCGCCCGCCTGGCCCGCGAGATCATCGCCGCCCAGGCCTGATCCCCGCCCCGCGCGTGACGAGCGCCCCCGCCCCTCCCGGGCGGGGGCGCTCGCGGTTTCAGCGCGCCTTCGGCCCCGTGCTGCACGGCAGCGGCGACCACAGCCGGCAGACCGTCGGCCCCTGCGGCGGCGGCGCCTCGGCGCCTCGGGCGGCCGGCGGCAGCTCCCACCGGGCGGCGGCCTGGCCGTGCGGCTCCACCACGACCGCCTCCAGCCCCGGCGCCGGGCTGCACCACAGGCTGGTGATGCCGTTCGGGGCACCGCCGGGCAGCAGGGGTACGGCCGGCTCGTCCTCCTCGGCGGGGGGCAGGCACAGCGAGGGCGCCGGCGCGGGCGGCGGCCCGAACAGCGCCGCCGGCCGCATGCCCGCGAGGGTCGCCAGCACCGCCCCGCCCACCGCCACCGTCAGCAGCGCCGCCGCGCCCGTCCGGCTCGCCGTCCACAGCCGGTGCCGGGCCCGCAGCAGCGGCACCGGCGAGCGGTGCGGCGCCGGGCACCCGCGCACCGCCGCCCGGTGCAGCAGCCGGCTGAGGCCGTCCGCGAATCCCGGCGCCGACGGATCCGGCCCCACCAGGTCCGGCACCCACTGCGCCAGCGCCACCCGGGACGTCCACACCCGGCCCTCGGCCGCCGCCAGCGTCGACTCCACCTCGACCGCGACCGCCGCCGCCGGCAGCCCCAGCCCGTCGTGCAGCACCAGGGCCCGCCGCTGCGGCCGGGACAGCCGCCGGAGGGCCTTCAGGAGCGCCCGGTCCCGGTCGGTCAGCCGGTCGTGGTCCGGCAGCACCGCCTGGGACTCGTCGGCCGGGCGCACCTTGATCCGCCGGTGCGGCAGGCCCCAGGCGTGCGCCCGCCGGGGGCCGCCCCGGTGCCACGGCGACAGCGCCAGCTCGCAGGCCCGCACCCGCACCCACCCCTCCGGATCCCCCGACCCGGCCACCGCCGGCCACCCCCGCCGAGCCTCCCCGAACGCCCGCCGCACGCAGTGCACGGCCCGGTGCCGGCAGGCGGTCAGCAGGAACACCTGCTGTGCCAGCCGGGTGTACGCCGTCTCGTACAGCTCCTCGAAGCTGCCCGCCGGGCGGTCGGCGGGCGCCGGGGGTGCCGACTCCGGACCCTCGCCTGCGGCTGGTGCGGCCGGAGCCAGCTGCGCCATGGTGCCGTGCCCTTCCGTGCCCGCGGGCTGTCGGCTCCCGCTCGCCGTCGTGGAACCCGGGGCCGCCGGCGCCGCCTGCGCCGATCCGCTGCCGGGGGGGTGCTGCGACCCCTGTGCCATGGTGGCGGCCCGTGCCCGCGCTGCCACGTCGCCACGCTCCACCCCGCCCGCATGGCCCGCGTCCGGGTGTCCCGCGACCGAGGGGCGCCGCGCCGTGGCGGCGGGGGAGGCGGGGGCTCCGGCCGGCCCGTCGTCGGAGGCCGCCGTACGGTCGGGCTCCGCGTGGCGCCTGCCGGGGCCGGCGGGAGCTTCCGGCCCGGGCGGGCGTCCGGGCGCGGGGGGCGTGTGCGCCGGGGCCGCGCGCTCCGGGCCGGTCGGCTGCGCCGACTGTGCGCGCCACCGACCGGCGGCGGGCCCGAGGGAGGACGGGTCGACGCCGGCGAAGTTCGTCCGGATGGCGGCCGGGGGCGTCGGCAGGGGGTCCGCGGCCGGGGCGTCCGGGGCGAGGGTGTCCGGGGCTGGGGTGTCCGGGGCCGGGGTGTCCGGGGCCGGGGTGTCCGGGGCGGGGAAGCCCTCGGCCGGGGTGTCCGGGGCGAGGATGTCCGCGGCGCGGGTGACGGCCTCGGCTTCGGTGGGGGCGCCGAGCTTCCTCATGGCGCGCTGCAGGTAGCTGCGGGCCGTGGCGGGGGTGACGCCGAGGGCGGCGGCGGTGTGCGGAAGGTCGTGGCCGGCGGCGAGGTGGGCGAGGGCCTGGGCTTCACGGGGGGTCAGTTTCCGGAGCAGGCGGGCCGAGTCGCGGTCGGCGCGGGCGGGTGCGCGGTGGCGCTTCGGGGTGGGGGAGTCGGCGGTGGGCGGCGTGGCCATCAGACGCTCCGGGCCGGGGCGCCGGCGGCTTGGGGGCAGGGTCTGAAAATGCGCATAAGCCAATAATCTGGGACACGGCGGCGGTTTGCCGCTTCACGGAGCATGGCGAGTCGCCTTGGCACCATGAGGCGCATGACGCAGCTGATGGGCCGTCCGATCCTGGAGACGCCGGGCGCATTGGGCGGACGCCCGGCGCTGGCCGACCTGTTGGCGGGTGTGCGGGCGGCACTGGTCGGCCTGGCGGTGGTCGGAGTGCCGGTGCTCGGGCTCTGGGTGGTGACGCCCTACGCGGACGACGGTGCCGCCGCTGCCACCCGGTTGGCGGGGGCGCTCTGGCTGCTCGGGCACGGCGCGCCGGTGCTGCGCGGCGACGCGGACGCCCCGCTGACGGTCACTCCGCTGCTGATCGGTGCCCTGGCGGTGGTCCGGCTCCACCGGGCGGGTGCCGGGGTGGCGGCGCGGCGCGGGCTGCGTTCGCGGTGGGGCGGCCCGGTGGCGGTGTGGGCGGGCTACTGCGCGGTGGCCGTCGTGGTGGCGCTGCACTGTGCGGGCCCCGGGCTGTTCCACAGCCGGGTCCTGCCGGACGTGCTGGTGGTGGGGCTGGTGGCGGCCGTGGCGACGGCCGCCGGCGTCCGTTCGGCAGAGCGCCCGGGCGCCGCGGGGGCCGTCGCCTCCGCGTTGGACCGCCTTCCGCCGCCGTTCCGTCCGGCCGGCGGTGCGCCGGTGGTGCGGAACGCCGTGCTGGCGGCCGGGGCGGGGCTGGTCGCGGTGGGCGGGCTGCTGGTGGCGGTGTCGGCGCTGCTGGGCGCGGTGGCCGGCGGCGGTCGGGGGATGGCGCTGCTCGGGCGCGGGCCCGTCGCGCTGGTGGCCCTGTTGCTGCTCGCGCTGGTGCTGCTGCCGAACGCGGTGCTGTGGGGGACGGCGTACGCGCTGGGCCCCGGGTTCGCGGTGGGGGCCGGGACGGTGGTGGCGCCGGCCGGCACGGTGTTGGGGCCGGTGCCGGAGTTCCCGTTGTTCGTCCTGCTCCCGGCCGACGGCCCGGGCGGGTGGCGGCTGGTGGCGTTGGCGTTGCCGCTGCTGGCCGGGGCGGTGCCGGCGGTGCTTCTGGGCCGGGCGGCGGCGGGTCTGCGGCGTCCGGCCGACGGGGGCGCGGCGGGCGGGGGAGTGGCGGGCGA